>NZ_LJRO01000153.1 GCF_001401155.1 Pseudomonas tremae | reverse complement strand
AGCGTCGCCCGGTCCGGTCCTACGCCCTCCAGCAGAAGCTCTGTGCTCATCGGAACATCGCGATGAGCACAGAAACAGCGGCGCTTTGGCTACCGGCTCTGGCGCTGTTGCAACAACAGGTTACTAAAACCGCCGCCCGCCAGTTGTTTCTGGGCAGTGGTCAGTTGTTCGCGGTTGCTGAACGGGCCGACCAGTACGCGGTACCAGGTTTCATCCTTCACGGTGCCGGACTCGACTGTCGAGGTCTGGCCTAGCAGGATGATCTGCGCGCGGACCTTCTCGGCGTCCGCCTGCTTGCGGAACGAACCAGCCTGCAGGAAGAACGTCGTGACCGCCGCTGGCTTGGTCGTGGCAACCGCTGGCGCCGGTGGAGGCGTCAAGCCGCTGAGTGCTGCCTGAGCCCGCGCAGTGTCGATCTTGGCAGCCTGCTCGGGAGACACCGGTGCCGTTGGTGCCACGGCCGGTGGGGTCTTTTCCGGGACGGCTTCGTTCGGCACGATCACTTCCGACTCAGGCAGCAGTGTGTAGAAGTCGTACTTGGGTTTGACCGGTGCTGTCGGGCTCGGAGGGGTCTTGTTCGCTTCGGCGATTTTCGCAGCCTTGGCATCCGCCTTGACCCGCTTGACGTCTTCGCCACCCGGTTCGAGCTTCATCAGGAAGACTACAAATGCGCCCACGCTCAAGCCGATGACCAGCCACAACCATCCTGGAATCGGCTTCTTCGCGGGTGCCTGATAACGGCTGGCGCCCCGCTTGGGTGCCGGTTTTTTCTTCGCAACTGCCAACTTACATACGCTCCAGAGTTTCCAGACCCAATAGATCCAGGCCTTGCTTGAGGGTGCGACCGGTCAGGGCAGCCAGGCGCAGACGGCTCTGTTGCTGATCGGGACTTTCCGCACCAAGGATCGGGCAGTTTTCATAAAAGCTCGAAAACAGACCCGCAAGGTCATACAGGTAAGCACAAAGTACGTGCGGTGTGCCTTTTTCTGCGACGTTGTTCAATGTTTCAGTGAACTGCGCCAGGCGTGCAGCCAGTTCCTGCTCCTGCGGCGCCTCAAGGACGATTTGCCCCTTGCTGGCGTCGAAAGGTGTGCCCAGTTTGCGAAATACGCCTGCTACACGGGTATAGGCGTACAGCAGATAAGGCGCGGTATTGCCCTCGAAACTCAGCATCTGATCGAAGTTGAAACTGTAATCACTGGCACGGTGCTTGGACAGGTCGGCGTATTTCACCGCGCTGATGCCCACGGCCTTGGCGATGCTGCGCAACTCGGTCTCGGCGACTTCCGGGTTCTTTTCCTTTACCAGCGTGTAAGCGCGCTCTTCTGCTTCATCGAGCAGGTCGATGAGCTTGACCGTACCGCCGTCGCGGGTCTTGAACGGGCGGCCATCAGCGCCATTCATGGTGCCGAAGCCCATGTGTTCCAGTTGCATGCCGTTGTGGACGAAACCTGCGCGGCGGGCGACTTCGAATACCTGCTGGAAATGCAGCGCCTGACGCTGATCGACGAAATACAGCACGCGATCGGCCTTGAGCACCTTGCTGCGGTAGCGAATGGCAGCCAGATCGGTGGTGGCATACAGATAACCGCCGCCTGCCTTCTGCACGATCACTGGCAGAGGCGTATCGTCGGCGGTGCGGAATTCTTCGAGGAACACGCACTGCGCGCCGTTGCTCTCGACCAGCAGGCCGGTGGCTTTCAGGTCGTTGACCACATTGGCCAGGTCATCGTTGTAAGCACTTTCGCCCATGACATCGGCCGGGGTCAGCTTGACGTTGAGGCGCTCGTAGGTTTGCTGACAGTGCGACAACGAAATGTCCTTGAAACGCTCCCACAATGTGAGGCATTCGGCGTCGCCCGCTTGTAGCTTGACTACCAGGCCTCGAGCGCGCTCGGCAAACTCCGCAGACTCGTCAAAACGCTGCTTGGCGGCACGGTAGAAGTTTTCCAGGTCGGACAGTTCGTCGCTGGTCGCCGGTTTTTCCTGCAGGTAGGCCAGCAGCATGCCGAACTGGGTGCCCCAGTCGCCCACGTGGTTCTGGCGAATGACCGTGTCGCCCAGAAACTCGAGGACGTTCGCCACGCCGTCGCCAATAATGGTCGAGCGCAAGTGGCCAACGTGCATTTCCTTGGCCAGGTTGGGGGCCGACAGGTCGACCACCACACGCTGCGCTGCGCCCGCCTTGCGCACCGACAGGTTGGCGTCGGCAAGGGCGGCGTCGAGGCGTAAAGCCAGTGCGGCAGTGTTCTGGAAGAAGTTCAGAAAGCCTGGGCCGGCAATCTCGACCTTGCTTACCTGCTCGTCGGCAGGCAGCGCGGCGATCAGCTTTTCAGCCAGGTCGCGGGGCTTCATGCCAGCAGGTTTGGCGAGCATCATCGCGATATTACTGGCGAAGTCGCCGTGAGTCTTGTCGCGGGCGTTTTCTACCTGGATCGCCGGCGTCAGCCCTTCTGGCAAGACGCCCTCGGTGACGAGACGGGTCAGGGCTTGTTGAATCAGCTGGCGAATGGTGTCTTTCATGGTGCTCTCTTCAACCGCAAGCGCGGTGGCGCTTTGATGCGCGGGTGGAAAAACGCCGCATTATCCGTTGCCGGAGCCTGCTTGCCAACGGCGTGACCTAATAAAGATCCACCGGATCCACATCCAGCGACCATCGGACCTGTCGCCCGCTGGGCATTTGCTCCAGCGCCAGCAGCCAGGTGCCGAGTAATTTATGCAGGGGCGCGCGCGCGCTGGATTGCACGAGCAACTGCGCACGATATCGCCCGGCCCGACGCTCCATCGGTGCCGGAATTGGCCCCAGCAGCTCTATGCCACCCAGCTGCATTTGCGCCACCAGTTGCTCGGCATCGCTGCAGGCCTGATCGAGGAAGGCTTCTGCCTGACCAGGCTTGTGCGCCTCGGCACGCAGCAGCGCCAAGTGCGAAAACGGTGGCAGACCCGCCGAACGGCGCTCGCTCAGGGCCTGTTCGGCGAACGCGAAATAACCTTGTTCGGTGAGCTGGATCAACAGTGGGTGATCCGCCAGATGGGTCTGGATGATCACTTTGCCAGGTTCTTCGGCTCGTCCTGCGCGCCCGGCAACCTGCACAATCAGCTGCGCCATGCGTTCGCTGGCGCGGAAGTCACCGGAAAACAGCCCGCCGTCAGCGTCGAGAATCGACACCAGTGTCACTCGTGGGAAGTGATGCCCCTTGGCGAGCATCTGGGTGCCGACCAGAATGCACGGCTGGCCGCGCTGGATGGTCGCGAACAACTGGTTCATTGCGTCCTTGCGCGAGGTGCTGTCGCGATCCACGCGCAACACGGGAAAGTCCGGAAACAGAATCGCCAGCCGCTCTTCGGCGCGTTCAGTGCCTGCACCTACGGGGCGTAAATCCACCTTGCCGCAGGAAGGACACTGGCGCGGCACGCGTTCGACATAACCGCAGTGGTGGCAGCGCAGCTCGCCTGAGCGCTGATGCACGGTCATGCGAGCGTCGCAGCGCTGGCAGCCGGACATCCAGCCGCAGTCATGGCACAGAAGCGTTGGCGCAAAGCCGCGACGGTTGAGGAACACCAGCACTTGCTGGCCTGCCGCCAGGGTCTGGCCGATGGCCTGTTGCATCGGCCCGGAAATCCCGCTGTCCAGTGGCCGGCTCTTGACGTCCAGGCGCATGAAGCGAGGTTGTTGCGCGCCACCTGCGCGCTGGTTCAGGCGCAGCAGGCCGTAACGTCCGGTGTAAGCGTTGTGCAGGCTTTCCAGCGAAGGCGTGGCCGACCCGAGTACAATCGGAATGTTTTCCTGGCGGGCGCGCACCAGCGCCAGATCCCGGGCGTGATAGCGCAGGCCTTCCTGCTGTTTATAGGAGCCGTCGTGTTCTTCGTCGATAATGATTAAACCGGGGTTTTTCATTGGCGTGAACAGCGCCGATCGCGTACCGATGATGATGTCGGCTTCACCATCGCGTGCTGCCAGCCAGGCATCCAGTCGTTCGCGGTCGTTGACGGCAGAATGTACCAGCGCAATCCGGGCGTTGAAGCGCTGTTCGAAGCGCGCCAGGGTTTGTGGCCCCAGGTTGATCTCCGGGATCAGCACCAGCGCCTGTTTACCTGCCTCAAGGGTTTCGCGAATAAGTTGCAGATAGACTTCGGTCTTGCCGCTGCCCGTCACGCCGGCCAGCAGAAACGCATGAAAGCTGTCGAACCCGGCTCTAATGGCCTCATAAGCAGCACGTTGTTCAGTGTTGAGAGGCAACTCCGGCTGGGCCAGCCAGTGTTCGTGACGTGCGCTGGGCGCATGGCTGCGCACTTCTACATAGACCAGCTCCTTGGCCAGCAGCAGATTGAGGCTTTCCTTGTTGAGCATCAGCTTACTGAGCAACTGGTGCGCCACGCCATGCGGGTGCTGGGCGAGGGTGGTCAACGCTTCACGCTGCTTGGGCGCGCGGGCGATGCGCGGATCATCGACACTGGCATTGGCTACCACATGCCAGAAACGCTCCTGACGGCTTTCTGCCAGTTCGCCCTGGCGCAGCAGCACTGGCAAGGCCCAGCTCAACGTATCGCCGAGGCTGTGCTGATAATACTGCGACGTCCACAGGCACAGCTTGAACAGCGCAGGCGGCAACGGTGCTTCGCTGTCGAGCAGGGCGATGGCGGGTTTGAGCTTGTCGGCGGGCACTTCGCTGTGATCGACCACTTCCACCAGAATGCCGATCATCTCCCGACGCCCGAACGGCACTCGCAGGCGCATGCCCGGCTGCAAGGCGCTGCGCGTTACACCGGCAGGGGCGCGGTAGTCGAACAGGCGGCGGAGCGGCGAGGGCAGGGCAAGGCGCAGGATGGCGTCGGGCACGCAATGTTTCCCTGTGGTGGTCTGTAATAAGAAGACGCGATCTTAGCAGACGGCCGGTGTGAAGGTTCGCTTGCGTGGCTGCAATTGTCTGGTACTATCCGCAGCCTATTTCCGTGCGGTATTCAACAATAGTGTTGGGTGGCGGCACGTTAGACTGAGGAAGTACCGATGAAAGCTAATATCCATCCAGTTTACGAAGCCATTGACGCGACCTGCAGCTGCGGCAATGTCATCAAAACCCGTTCCACTCTGACCGGCCCTTTGAGCCTGGACGTGTGCAACGAGTGCCACCCGTTCTACACCGGCAAGCAGAAGATGCTTGACGTTGGCGGCCGTGTTGACAAGTTCAAGTCCCGTTTCGGTGCGTTCGGCGCAACCAAGCCGAAGCAGGACTGATAGCAAGACTGGTTGTCCATTGGGCCTTTCCAGACTGCTTCAAAAGGCGCCCCTTGTGGGCGCCTTTTTTATATCCGCGATTTGGCTGTCCGGGGCTCAGGCCTTCTGCCCGGCGCCTGCTTCATTGCCTGTCGCGCAGGTGCAGCGGGTGATCGACGGCGATACGCTGCGCCTGACCGATGGTCGTAATGTGCGCATGATCGGCCTCAATACACCCGAAACCGGCAAAAAAGGCCGTTCTGCCGAGCCGTTTGCCGATGCAGCCAAGGCGCGCCTGCAAGCCTTGGTGGATGAAAGCGATGGGCGCGTCAGCCTGCGTGTCGGGCAGCAAAGCAAGGATCATTACGGCCGTACGCTGGCCAACGTCTATGGCCGTGACGGCAGTAATCTTGAAGCGCAGTTGCTCAGCGAAGGGCTGGGCTATCTGGTCGCCGTTGCGCCCAATGTGGCACTTGTCGATTGCCAGCAGGGTGTCGAGCAGCAGGCGCGTCAGGCCCGGCGAGGCTTGTGGCGCAATTCGCCGGTGCAGCCTTCAGACAGAATCAGCAGCAGCGGCTTTGCCCTTGTATCCGGCAAGGTCAGACGCGTGCAGCGCAATGGCGGTGGTATCTGGATCGAGCTGCAGGGCTCGCTGGTACTGCGCGTTGCGCCCGGTCAGGTGCCCGGTTTCGATCGTGTGAAGCTCGAAAGCCTTAAAGGCAGAAAAGTCGAAGCGCGCGGCTGGGTTGTCGACCGTTCCAGGCGCGGAGGCCTGAAGGCCGGGCAATCGCGCTGGATGATGACACTGACTCATCCGGCCATGCTGAGCCAGCCCGAAGAATAGAGATTTCCGCAAAGTCGCCCTTCTTCTGATGGGCTGTCGGGTATTCGGTTTTCAGGTATCTAGGCGTAAAGTCTAACGCCACGCCCCTTGACAGCAGTGACTGGTCAGTCTTGTTAGGACTATGCATCTTGCGTATCCTCGGCGGTCCGTCTGTCCCACAGTAAAAAAGCGGAATCCAATACATGTCAGATTTGAAAACTGCCGCGCTCGAATACCATGCCAATCCTCGTCCGGGGAAGCTGAGCGTCGAACTCACCAAGCCGACCGCAACCGCTCGTGACCTGGCTCTGGCCTACAGCCCTGGCGTTGCTGAACCCGTGCGTGAAATTGCCCGTGACCCCGAGCTGGCGTACAAGTACACCGGCAAAGGTAACCTGGTAGCAGTTATTTCCGATGGCACCGCGATTCTGGGCCTCGGCGATCTGGGCCCACTGGCTTCCAAGCCGGTCATGGAAGGTAAAGGGGTTCTGTTCAAGCGTTTCGCCGGTATCGACGTTTTCGATATCGAAGTCGATTCCGAAAGCCCGCAGGCTTTCATCGACACCGTCAAGCGTATCTCCATTACGTTCGGTGGCATCAACCTGGAAGACATCAAGGCGCCTGAGTGCTTTGAAATCGAGAAGGCGCTGATCGAACAGTGCGACATTCCGGTCTTCCACGATGACCAGCACGGCACCGCAATCGTAACTGCTGCCGGCATGATCAATGCGCTGGAAATCGTCGGCAAAAGCCTGGATACCGCGAAGATCGTCTGCCTCGGCGCTGGCGCTGCTGCCATCTCGTGCATGAAGCTGCTGGTCAGCATGGGCGCGAAGATCGAAAACATCTTCATGGTTGACCGTACTGGCGTGATCCATTCCGGCCGTACCGACCTGAACCAGTACAAGGCTGTGTTCGCCCACGCCACCGAAAAGCGCTCGCTGACTGACGCACTGGATGGCGCTGATGTGTTCGTAGGCCTGTCCGGTCCTAATCTGCTGAGTGCTGAAAACCTCAAGTTGATGGCCAAGGATCCGATCGTGTTCGCTTGCTCGAACCCTGACCCGGAAATCTCCCCGGAACTGGCTCACGCTACCCGTAGCGACGTGATCATGGCGACCGGCCGTTCGGACTACCCGAACCAGGTCAACAACGTGCTGGGTTTCCCGTTCATCTTCCGTGGTGCTCTGGATGTTCGCGCCAAGCGCATCAACGAAGAGATGAAAATCGCCGCAGCCAATGCTCTGCGTGAACTGGCCAAGCTGCCGGTCCCACAGGAAGTCTGCGACGCTTACGGCGGCATCAAGCTGGAATTCGGTCGTGAGTACATCATCCCGAAACCAATGGACACCCGCCTGCTGGGCCTGATCGCCGATGCGGTCGCCAAGGCAGCCATCGAAAGCGGCGTTGCCACCCTGCCGTATCCAAAGCACTACCCGCTGACCAGCGTGGACGATGTGTTCAAGGGTTGATACCTGACCCAATAAAAAACCCCTGCAGCGATGCAGGGGTTTTTTTATGCCTGCGAAGTGGACACAGAGCATGGGCACGATAGTGCCTGCTTAAAGACTATCGTTCCTCACGCTCCAGCGTGGGAATGCCTTTGGTGACGCTCCGCGTCACACGGCTGTGGATCAGAACAAATCGATCGGCGCTGACTCGTCTGCGGGCAGTGGGCTGCCGGGTGCGCTGCTGCCGCCCATTTCGTTGACGCTAGGCGGCGTGTCTTCGCTTTTGAACAGCTCGAAGAACGCATTCGGTGTGCTTGGCGTAGCGGCACGTCCGCTCAACGGATCGACACGCAGGCTGAGAATACCGTCCGGTTGCGCTTGCTGATGCGGAGGCTTGTCCTTGAGCGCAGCGCTCATGTAGTCCATCCAGATCGGCAGTGAGACGGTACCGCCAAATTCATGACGGCCAAGACTTTCAGGCTGATCAAAACCGCTCCAGACCGTTGTCACGTAGTCAGAGTTGTAGCCAGAGAACCACGCATCCTTGGAGTCGTTGGTCGTACCGGTCTTGCCCGCGATGTCCGGACGATTCATTGCCAGGGCGCGACGGCCGGTGCCGCGCTTGATCACATCCTGCAGCATGCTGTTCAGGATATAGGTCGTGCGGCCATCCACAATACGCTCTGCAAAGGCCGGCGCTTGCGGTTCGGCAGGCGTGCCCGGTGCCGTGGTCGCGACGCTTGGGCTGTCGTGTACGGCAAAGGTCGATGTGTCAGGCGCAGTCTTGACATCGTTGGCCGGAACGCTGGGCGGGTTGGCGACAAACAGCGTCTGACCGTCACGGTTCTCGATGGTCTGGATCAGATAGGGGCTGATCTTGTAGCCACCGTTGGCGAACGTGGCCCAGCCAGTGGCGATCTCCATCGGCGTCAGTGTGGCTGTACCCAATGCCAGCGAAAGGTTACGCGGCAGGTCCTGCTTGGCGAAACCGAAGCGGGTGATGTAATCGATAGTGCTGTCGATACCCAGCGCCTGAAGCAGGCGGATCGAAACCAGGTTGCGCGACTTGTACAGCGCTTCGCGCAGGCGAATTGGCCCGAGGAACGTATTGGTGTCGTTCTTCGGACGCCACACCTTGTCCAGGTACTCGTCGACAAACACGATAGGGGCATCGTTCACCAGGCTTGATGCGGTGTAGCCGTTATCAAGCGCGGCGCTGTAAATGAACGGTTTGAAGCTGGAACCCGGCTGGCGCTTGGCCTGCATGGCCCGGTTGTAGTTGCTTTGCTCGAAAGCAAAACCGCCGACCAACGCACGAATGGCGCCGTTTTGCGGATCAAGCGAGACCAGGGCGCTTTGCGCGACGGGAATTTGACTGAATTTCAGCGAGCCATCGTCTTGGCGCAGCAAGCGAACCAAGTCACCGACCTTCGCAACATCGCCTGGCTGCTTTGGATTTGCACCCAGGCTGTTGGTGTTCAGATAAGGGCGCGCCCACTTCATGGTGGCCCAATCGACAGTCTCTTCCTTCTCGCCATTGCGGGTCAGAACGCGCAGCCCGGTCTTGTCGACCTGGGTCACGATGGCGGGTTCGAGGCCGTTGATAGTCCGTTGCTTGGTCAGCTCCTGTACCCAGTTAGCTCGGGTCATGGCCGGGAAGCGGCTCTCCGGACCTCGGTAGCCGTGGCGCTGATCGTAGTCGATCAAGCCCTGCTGGATAGCCTTGTTGGCATGTTCCTGAAGGTCGCTCGGCACCGTGGTGGTGACGCGGAAACCCTCTGTATACGCGGCGCTGCCGTAGCGGCCGACCATTTCTGCGCGCGCCATTTCAGCAATGTACGGGGCGTTCACTTCAGGTGTCGGCACGTGATAGCTGGCATTGAGCGGTTCGCTCAAGGCGGCTTGATAAGCGCTTTGGTCGATCTTGCCCAAACGGAACATGCGGCCGAGGATCCAGTCACGACGTTCCTTGGCGCGGGTCGGGTTGGCCAGTGGGTTGAAGCGCGACGGCGCCTTGGGCAAGCCGGCAATCATGGCCATTTGCGCAAGGCTTACATCGCGAATCGATTTGCCATAGTAGACTTGCGCCGCGGCCTCGATGCCATAGGCCCGGTTACCCAGATAAATCTTGTTGACGTACAGCTCGAGAATCTCGTCTTTGGTGAGTTGGCGCTCGATTTGCAAGGCCAGAAGAATCTCGGTGGTTTTCCGTGAAAAGCTTCGTTCGCTGGTCAGGAAAAAGTTTTTCGCGACCTGCATGGTGATGGTGCTGCCGCCTGATTGAATGTGGCCGCTTTTCACCAGCTGAGTGGCAGCGCGCATCAGGCTGCCAGGATCGACGCCGTAGTGGTTGGCGAAATTGTCGTCTTCGGCCGACAGCAGGGCATTGATGAAATTGGGCGGGATTTCCGCGAAGCGAATCGGCGTGCGACGCATTTCACCGAATTCGGCAATCAGCTTGCCGTCGCTGCTGAACACGCGCAGGGGAATTTGCAGTTGAATGCTTCGCAGCGCTTCAACGGAGGGCAGGGTCGGGCTCAGGTAAAGAAACGCGCCGCTCAAGCCAAGCAACAGCGAGCAGAATACCGCGACGAGGGACCACCAGAAAAACTTCAGCAGGCGTATCAAGGCTTTTGGATTTCCAGAAAAAATAATGGGTTAAGCGCAGGCGTTTACAAATGAACACGCCTTGAAGCTTTGTTAAACGAAAAAAACGCTGGGCATTATAAGCATTTTTCGTCCCCGAGCGTGATTTGCGCTACTGTCAAGGCTGTCGACAGTGACGTTGACCCGAAATAACTCCGTAAGTGACGGAAACTCAATAGGAATCAGGTTGTGTTCGAACTCTTCAAGAAGAAGGCCAACACCCTTCTAGGGATCGATATTAGCTCCAC
Source organism: Pseudomonas tremae (assembly GCF_001401155.1). Taxonomy (GTDB): domain Bacteria; phylum Pseudomonadota; class Gammaproteobacteria; order Pseudomonadales; family Pseudomonadaceae; genus Aquipseudomonas; species Aquipseudomonas tremae. Next base: position 319,565 of record NZ_LJRO01000153.1, on the reverse strand, counting down.
CTCGGTAAAACTCCTGGAATTGAGTCGTTCCGGCACTCGTTACAAGGTCGAGTCTTACGCAGTCGAGCCGTTGCCGGCCAACGCTGTGGTCGAAAAAAATATTGCCGAACTCGAAGGGGTGGGTCAGGCGCTGTCTCGCGTGCTTGCCAAGGCCAAGACCAGCGTCAAGATTGTGGCGGTGGCCGTTGCCGGGTCCGCCGTTATTACCAAGACCATCGAGATGGACGCCGGTCTTTCCGACGACGACATGGAAAACCAGCTCAAGCTTGAAGCTGATCAGTACATTCCCTATCCGCTTGAAGAAGTCGCCATCGATTTTGAGGTGCAGGGCTATTCGGTCCGCAACCCGGAACGCGTCGAGGTCCTTCTGGCGGCCTGCCGCAAGGAAAACGTCGAAGTGCGCGAGGCTGCGCTGGCGCTGGCCGGTCTGACCGCGCGTGTCGTAGATGTCGAAGCCTATGCGCTGGAGCGTTCGTTCGGCCTGCTGGCCGCGCAACTGGGCAACGGTCATGACGAGCTTACCGTGGCGGTGGTTGATATCGGCGCCACGATGACCACCTTGAGCGTGCTGCACCATGGCCGGATCATCTATACCCGCGAGCAACTGTTCGGTGGTCGCCAGCTGACTGACGAAATTCAGCGCCGTTACGGGCTCTCGATGGAGGAAGCCGGGCTTGCCAAAAAGCAGGGCGGGCTGCCCGACGACTACGTCAGCGAAGTGCTGGACCCGTTCAAGGATGCATTGGTGCAGCAGGTTTCCCGTTCTCTGCAGTTCTTTTTTGCGGCAGGTCAGTACAACTCAGTGGATCACATCATGCTGGCAGGCGGCACGGCTTCAATCTCCGGGCTGGAGCATCTTATTCAGCGGCGCATTGGTACGCCGACTATGGTGGCCAACCCGTTTGCCGACATGGCTTTGAGCGCCAAGGTCAATGCTGGCGCCCTGGCGAGTGATGCGCCTGCCTTGATGATCGCGTGCGGTCTGGCGTTGAGGAGCTTCGACTGATGGCACGGATCAACCTTTTACCGTGGCGTGAAGAGCTTCGCGAAGAGCGAAAGAAGCGCTTTTTGACGGCGCTGGTCGGTGTGCTGGTGGTGTCTGTCAGCATTCTGTTTCTGGTCGACCGCTACGTCAGCAATGCCATCGAGCATCAGATGGCGCGCAATGCATTCCTGCAGACGCAGATCGCGCAACTGGATATCCGCATCAAGGAGATCAGCGACCTGAAGGCGCGTCGCAAGCAACTGCTTGAGCGCATGAAGATCATTCAGGACCTGCAAGGCAACCGGCCGATCACCGGGCGTGTATTCGACCAGTTGGCCCGCACCTTGCCCGATGGCGTCTACTACTCGCAGGTCAAGATGGCCAGCAAGCTGATTTCCATCAGCGGTGCAGCAGAGTCCAACAACCGGGTTTCGGACCTGATGCGCAACCTTGAAGCCTCCGAATGGCTTGAAGCGCCGAGCCTGACCGAGGTCAAGGCGACGACGGCGGGGGCCGTGGATCAGGCCAATATCTTCCAGCTGACTGTGCGCCAGACGCAGCCACCGGTTGTCGCTGCCGAAGGAGCCAAGCCATGAACATCTCCGAATGGATGGAAGGGCTGCGCAAGGTCGACCTGAGCGAGCTGGAACTGAACAACACAGGCTCCTGGCCTGCGGCGGTCAAGGTCATTGCAGGCGTACTGGTCGCAGTATTGATTTTCGCACTGGGCTACTTCTTCTTTATTCAAGACCTGGAGACCCAGCTGGAAGCCGCTCAGACCAGCGAGATAACGCTCAAGGATCAATTTTCCAACAAGGCATTTCAGGCCGCCAACCTGGAGCCCTACAAGAAACAGATGGAAGAAATGGAAAACACCTTCGGTGCGCTGCTGAGGCAATTGCCCAGCGACACCGAAGTGCCGGGTTTGCTCGAGGACATCACGCGGACCGGGCTGGGAAGCGGCCTTGAGTTCGAGGAAATCAAGCTGCTGCCCGAGGCCGTCCAGCAGTTCTACATCGAGCTGCCGATACAGATCACCGTGGTCGGTGGTTATCACGACCTGGCGACTTTCGTCAGCGGCGTTGCCAGCCTGCCACGCATCGTCACGCTGCATGACTTCGAGATCAAACCGGTCGATCCGAAAGTCCCGGGCAAATTGCGCATGAGCATTCTGGCCAAGACCTACCGCTACAACGATGAAGGGCTGAAAAAATGAAGGCGGCGCGATTGTTGTGCGTCAGTGTGATTTTTGCGGGGCTGGCCGGTTGCGGCAATGACAATGACTTTGCTGATCTGACCGGCTTCATGGATCAGGCTCGGGCGCGTCCGAGTGGCACCATCGAGCCCCTGCCCAAGTTTCGCCCCTACGAGGCGTTCACTTATAACGCATCGGCCCTGCGCAGCCCTTTCCAGCCGCCGGTGAAGATTGACCTGCTCAATCGCCAGAAGGGCACGCGGCTGGTGGCGCCGGATGAGCATAGGGTCAAGCAGTTTCTGGAAGGCTTCAACATCGAGTCGTTCGAAATGGTCGGCACGATTGGCAATGAATCAGGCACCTTTGCCCTGTTGCGCGGCGCTGGTGGTGTACATCGCGTCAAGGTGGGCGATTACCTGGGGCGCAATAACGGTCGGGTTGTGTCGATCGGCGACGCGCAGGTAGATGTCATCGAAATAGTTCCTGATGGAGAGGGGGCCTGGCTGGAAAGGCCGCGCAGTATTTCCCTCAAAGAACGCTCATGAAGTGGGCAAGGCCAAGTATGCACAGTAGCGCTCAACGGAAATTGATCATGACCCGGATTTTCTCGATTATCGGCGTGTCGTTATGCATCGCGATGCTTTCGCCGGTTCTCCAGGCTGCCAACCTCAAGACCCTGGATGTGGCTGCCCTGCCGGGCGATCGCATCGAGCTCAAGCTGTCATTCGATGCGCCCGTGCCTGCGCCTCGTGGCTACACTACCGCGCAACCGGCTCGCATCGCGCTGGACCTTCCGGGCGTGACCAGCCAGTTATCGACCAAAAGTCGAGAACTGGGCACCGGCAATGCACGCAGTGTGGTCGTGGTGCAGGCCCAGGATCGCACGCGGGTGATCATCAACCTGACGACGCTGTCGCCTTACAGCTCGCGGGTCGACGGCAACAACCTGTTCGTGGTCATCGGGCAAGGAGCATCTGCCGCGCAGGCCTCTCAGCCAACCACCGCCATGGGCGCGCAGAGAGTGGCTGTGCCGCCGCCCACTCCGGCTTCCGCCAGGCCTTACGTGCCTGCCGGCGCCAAGGCAATCAGGAATATCGACTTCCAGCGCGGCGAGTTGGGTGAAGGTAATGTGGTCATCGACCTGAGCAATGCCAGCATTGCCCCTGATATTCAGGAGCAGGGCGGCAAGATCCGCGTCGATTTCGCCAAGACCCTGCTGCCTGAACCGCTGCGTGTCCGCCTCGACGTCAAGGACTTCGCGACCCCCGTGCAGTTCGTCAGTGCTTCTACTTCTGGCGACAAGGCCAGCATCTTGATCGAGCCGTCGGGCGCTTTCGATTACTCGGCGTTTCAGACCGAAAACAAGCTGACGATCAGTGTGCGTCCGTTGACCAACGAGGACGTGGACCGCCGCGCCGCCGACAAGCCGGTGTACACCGGTGAGAAGCTGTCGCTGAATTTCCAGGACATCGATGTGCGTTCGGTGCTGCAACTGATTGCCGACTTCACCAACCTTAATCTGGTCGCCAGCGACACTGTCCAGGGTGGCATCACGCTGCGCCTGCAGAACGTGCCGTGGGATCAGGCACTGGATCTGGTGCTGAAAACCAAGGGGCTGGACAAGCGCAAGATCGGCAACGTCCTGCTGGTCGCGCCAGCTGACGAAATCGCCGCCCGCGAACGTCAGGAGCTGGAATCGCTCAAGCAGATCGCCGAACTGGCACCGCTGCGTCGTGAACTGCTGCAGGTCAACTACGCCAAGGCCGCCGATATCGCCAAGCTGTTCCAGTCGGTGACCAGCGCCGAGGCCAAGGCTGACGAGCGTGGCTCCATTACAGTGGACGACCGCACCAATAACATCATTGCCTATCAGACCCAGGACCGCCTGGACGAACTTCGCCGTATCGTTTCGCAACTGGACATTCCGGTGCGTCAGGTGATGATCGAGGCGCGCATCGTCGAGGCCAACGTCGATTACAACAAACAGTTGGGTGTGCGTTGGGGCGGCCGGACCAACCTGTCGGGTTCCAGCAAATGGAGCGCTGGCGGTCTGGACAATAACGGCGATGAGGCAGGCAATACCGGCAACAATCTGGGGCCCAACATTCCGTTTGTCGACCTGGGCGCTGCTAATGCGACGACAGGTATCGGCCTGGGCTTCGTGACCAACAACACGCTGCTGGACCTTGAGCTGAGCGCGATGGAAAAAACCGGCAACGGTGAAATCGTCTCCCAGCCCAAAGTGGTCACGTCCGACAAGGAAACTGCCAAGATCCTCAAGGGCACGGAAATCCCGTACCAGGAATCCAGCTCCAGCGGCGCAACCACCGTGAGCTTCAAGGAGGCGTCCCTGTCGCTTGAAGTGACGCCGCAGATCACGCCCGATAACCGCATCATCATGGAGGTCAAGGTCACCAAGGATGAGCCGGACTACCTGAATGCGGTGCTTGGCGTTCCGCCTATCAAGAAAAACGAAGTCAACGCCAAAGTGCTGATTTCCGACGGCGAAACCATCGTCATTGGCGGCGTGTTCTCGAATACGCAAAGTAAAGTTGTCGATAAAGTGCCATTTCTCGGCGATGTACCGTATCTTGGCCGGCTTTTCAGGCGCGATGTGGTATCCGAGTCCAAATCCGAGCTGTTGGTATTTTTGACTCCGCGTATCATGAACAACCAGGCGATTTCTGTGAGTCGTTGATTTTGTGCGAAATTTAATACTTGTGGGGCCGATGGGTGCTGGCAAGAGCACCATCGGCCGCTTGCTTGCCAAAGAGTTGCGACTGCCGTTCAAGGATTCCGACAAGGAAATCGAGCTGCGTACGGGCGCCAATATCCCCTGGATCTTCGACAAGGAAGGCGAGCCGGGTTTTCGTGATCGCGAGCAGGCCATGATTGCCGAGCTGTGTGACGCCGATGGCGTGGTGCTGGCGACTGGCGGCGGCGCAGTGATGCGTAGCGAAAATCGTCAGGCCCTGCGCGCCGGTGGGCGTGTCGTCTACTTGCATGCGTCTATCGAACAGCAGGTCGGACGTACCGCACGTGATCGCAATCGCCCTTTGCTGCGTACTGCCGATCCGGCCCGTGTGCTGAGCGAGTTGCTCGCCATTCGGGACCCGTTGTATCGAGAAATTGCCGATCTGGTGATCGAAACCGATGAGCGGCCACCCCGAATGGTGGTTCTTGAGATACTCGGGCGTCTGGCAGAGCTTCCTCCCCGTTAAAGCGCAGACGAAAATGCGCTATCCTCGTCGACCATAAAAACAGCTACGGTGCATGGCCTGACGTCATGACCCGCTGAGCACACAACGGTGCAACCGGTAATCAATGTGGGGACACATGCAGACACTTAAGGTCGAGCTGGGCGAGCGTAGCTACCCGATTCACATAGGCGAAGGCCTGCTGGATCAGCCGGAATTACTGGCGCCGCACATCGTCGGGCGTCAGGTGGCCATTGTTTCCAACACGACAGTGGCGCCGCTTTATCTGGAGCGTCTGACCCGGACCCTGGCCGGTTACAACGTGCTTCCGATTGTTCTGCCTGATGGCGAGGCGTTCAAGAACTGGGAAACCCTGCAGACCATTTTTGATGCATTGCTCACGGCGCGTCACGATCGGCGCACCACCGTTATCGCTCTGGGGGGCGGGGTGATCGGTGACATGGCCGGCTTCGCTGCCGCCTGCTACCAGCGCGGCGTGAATTTCATCCAGATTCCGACCACCCTTTTGTCTCAGGTGGACTCCTCGGTCGGCGGCAAGACCGGCATCAACCACCCGCTGGGCAAGAACATGGTCGGTGCCTTTTATCAGCCAGGCGTCGTTATTATCGACACCACCTCGCTCAATACCCTGCCCGAGCGTGAGCTGTCCGCCGGGCTGGCAGAAGTCATCAAGTACGGCCTGATCTGCGACGAGCCTTTTCTGACCTGGCTCGAAGAGCACGTGGACGCCCTGCGCGGGCTGGATCAGGCGGCGCTTACCGTCGCCATCGAGCGCTCCTGCGCAGCCAAGGCACTGGTGGTCGGCGCCGACGAGCGCGAATCGGGTGTGCGTGCGACATTGAACCTGGGTCACACATTCGGTCACGCCATCGAGACGCATATGGGCTATGGTGTCTGGCTGCATGGCGAGGCGGTAGCGGCCGGTACGGTAATGGCGCTGGAAATGTCCTCGCGTCTGGGCTGGATCAGCACCCAGGAACGGGACCGTGGTATTCGCCTGTTTCAACGTGCCGGGTTGCCCGTCGTACCGCCGCAGGACATGACGGAAGATAATTTCCTCGAACACATGGCGATCGACAAGAAAGTCATCGACGGTCGCCTGCGTCTGGTGCTGTTGCGCCAGATGGGCGAAGCGGTTATCACGGACGATTATCCAAAAGAAGTATTACAGGCCACTCTGGTTGCGGACTATCGCGCCCTGGTGGATCAGCTTAGAGGTTAACGGAAACCCCATGACTAGTTTGCATGCCGACGAGGCCTTCCTCGGTCATTATCAGTTGAGTCATGACCCCTTTGCGGCGCGGGTACCTGGCTTCAAATTCTTCCCTGCCCAGCGCAAGCCTGTGTTGGGTCAGCTTCATCATCTGGCGCGCTACAGCCAGTTGCTGCTGGCAGTCACCGGCCCACAGGGCAGCGGCAAGACGCTGTTGCGCCAGGCGTTGGTGGCAAGTACCAACAAGCAATCGGTGCAAAGCGTCGTGGTTTCCGCGCGCGGTGCCGGCGATGCGGCAGGCGTGTTGCAGCAGGTCGCTCAGTCGCTCAGCGTCGCCCAGCCTGAAATGCAGGCGATCCTGTCGCAGGTTGTGCAGCTGGGTCTGACCGGGCAAGAAGTTTACGTGCTGGTTGACGATGCGGAACAACTTGGCGATTCGGCGCTCGAAGCGTTGCTGGGTCTTGCTGCGGGAACCCCTGAAGGGCGCCCGCATGTATTCCTGTTCGGAGAGCCATCGCTGCTCGATCGTCTCGATCAGATGTGTGCCGACCTGCAGGGCGATGTAGAAGGCGAGCGCTTTCACGTCATCGAGCTGCAACCCTATACGGAAGAGGAAACCCGGGAGTATCTGGCTCAACGTCTGGAGGGTGCAGGGCAAGGAATCGCGTTGTTCACTGCCGACCAGATCACCGATATTCATGAACAATCCGATGGCTGGCCTGGGGCGATCAACCAGGTGGCCCGCGATTCAATGATCGAGGCGATGATCGCGAGTCGTTCCGCGGTCAAGCGTCCAAGTGTGGGGTTCAAAATGCCGAAAAAACACGTATTGGCCTTGGGTGCCGTTGTCATCGTGGCCGTGGCAGCAGCAGTGCTGATCCCGGGTCGTGGCAACAAGACAGGCACTACCGCCGATGCTCCAGCGTCTGCCCAGGCACAATTGCCGCTGGGCGAAGGCAAGCCGACTGCTCAGCAATCGAACAACGGTGGCCCTGCCATCGAGTTCGCGGGCAATTCCCAACCGATGCCGTTGCCCATGAATGGCAATTCGCAGCCGGTGATGCGCGGCCCGCTGGCTGAAGCCGCCGGCTCCAGCGATGCTGACGAAGACGCAGTGCCTACCGGGTCGCCTGCTCAGCCTCCAACCGTGACCACCACTGCACCGCCAGCCGGTGTACCTGCAGGTCAGGCGGCGGCCCAAACGCCGCGTTCGTCGATTCCTGCACCTACCCCGGCAGCTCCGGCGCCAGCCCCAGCCGCCAAGCCTGCTCCGGCTCAGGTCGCGACGGCCAAGCCGGCCCCGGCTGCCAAGCCTGCCGAAAAACCAGCGGCAGCTGCCAAACCGGCGACCGGTGGTAGCTGGTACAGCAGCCAGGCACCTGGCCATTACGTGGTGCAGATCCTCGGCACCAGCTCTGAAGCAACTGCCCAGGCCTACATCGCGGAACAGGGCGGCGAGTACCGTTACTTCAAGAAAACCCTGCAGGGCAAGCCGCTTTACGTCGTCACGTATGGCAACTTTCCTGACCGTGCTGCCGCCCTGGCAGCCATCAAGGTATTGCCAGCGAAGGTTCAGGCTGGTAAACCTTGGCCTCGTACTGTCGCCAGCGTCCAACAAGAGCTCGGCGCCAGTCGCTGAAGTCGCAGCGGCTCTATCCGGGCCGCTCACCAAGCAAACCTGACTTAACCCGCTCCAGTGCGCCACTTTATTGGCGTGCTGCTTGCGGTGTCTGCGTTACAAGCGCTCTACAGTCTCCCGTCGCGTCAGTCAGATTCATGAACAAATGCTTTGACTAGCACAGCGACCCGTTTTAAAACTTTCATAATTGCGACATTGATTATCAGCCAGTCGTCGCTAAATTTGTTAGCCCTTGTGTCGCTGTGTACAATGACCTCCGTTTTGCCTGTCCGAAGCCGGCGTACGTTCGGCGTGTCAGGTAATTGGTTGAATTAAAAGGAAATTTGCCTCGTAAAGAGGCAGCCTGGTGAGAAAGTGTCTATGAAAGCAGGTCTGTACCAACCAGATGAATTCAAGGATAACTGCGGCTTCGGCCTGATCGCTCATATGCAGGGCGAGCCCAGTCATCACCTGTTGCAGACGGCCGTTCAGGCCCTGACCTGCATGACCCACCGTGGCGGTATCAATGCCGACGGCAAGACCGGCGACGGTTGCGGTCTGTTGATTCAGAAGCCCGATGGCTTCCTGCGCGCAATGGCCAAAGAACACTTTGGCGCCGATCTGCCCCGCCAATACGCTGTGGGCATGGTGTTCCTCAATCAGGACGACACCAAAGCCGAGGCCGCGCGCGAAAACATGAACCGCGAGATCCTGGCCGAAGGCCTGGAGCTGGTGGGCTGGCGTCAGGTACCGATTGATACCAGCGTGCTGGGTCAGCTGGCGCTGGAACGTCTGCCGAAAATCGAGCAGGTCTATATCGGTGGTGAAGGCCTGAGCGATCAGGAATTCGCAATCAAGCTGTTCAGCGCGCGTCGTCGTTCATCGGTGTCCAACGCCGCAGACACCGACCACTACATCTGCAGCTTTTCGCACAAGACCATCATTTATAAAGGCCTGATGATGCCGGCCGATCTCACGGCCTTCTTCCCGGACCTTAGCGACGAGCGTCTGCAAACCGCGATCTGCGTGTTTCACCAGCGCTTTTCGACCAACACCCTGCCGAAATGGCCGCTCGCCCAGCCTTTCCGCTTTCTGGCCCACAATGGCGAGATCAACACCATCACCGGCAACCGCAACTGGGCACAGGCGCGTCGCACCAAGTTCACCAATGACCTGATGGAGCTGGACGAACTCGGCCCGCTGGTCAATCGCGTGGGCTCCGACTCGTCGAGCATGGACAACATGCTCGAGCTGATGGTTACCGGTGGTATCGACCTGTTCCGTGGCGTGCGCATGATCATTCCGCCTGCGTGGCAGAACGTCGAGACCATGGACCCGGATCTACGCGCCTTCTATGAATACAACTCCATGCACATGGAGCCGTGGGACGGCCCGGCCGGCATTGTGATGACCGAAGGTCGTCATGCGGTATGCCTGCTCGACCGCAATGGCCTGCGCCCGGCGCGCTGGGTCACGACCAAGAATGGCTACATCACCCTCGCGTCGGAAATCGGAGTGTGGGACTACAAGCCCGAAGACGTCATCGCCAAGGGCCGTGTCGGTCCGGGGCAGATCTTCGCCGTGGACACCGAAACCGGGCAGATCCTCGACACCGATGCCATCGACAACCGCCTCAAGTCGCGTCATCCGTACAAGCAATGGCTGCGCAAGAATGCGCTGCGCATTCAGGCCACCATGGAAGACAACGACCACGGTTCGGCTTTCTACGACAGCGAGCAGCTCAAGCAGTACATGAAGATGTATCAGGTCACGTTCGAAGAGCGTGATCAGGTGCTGCGCCCATTGGGTGAGCAGGGCCAGGAAGCCGTGGGCTCGATGGGCGATGACACGCCGATGGCAGTATTGTCGCGCCGTGTGCGCTCGCCTTACGACTACTTCCGCCAGCAGTTCGCGCAGGTCACCAACCCGCCGATCGACCCGCTGCGTGAAGCCATCGTCATGTCGCTGGAGATCTGCCTCGGTGCCGAGCGCAACATATTCCAGGAGTCGCCAGAGCATGCTTCGCGCGTGATCCTCAGCTCGCCGGTCATTTCGCCGGCCAAATGGCGTTCGCTGATGAACCTCGAGCGTCCGGGTTTCGAGCGCCACATCATCGACCTGAACTACGACGAAAGCCTGGGCCTTGAAGCCGCTGTGCGCAACGTAGCCGATCAGGCCGAAGAAGCGGTGCGTTCCGGGCACACCCTGATTGTGCTGAGCGACCGCCACATTGCGCCGGGCAAACTGCCGGTTCACGCTTCGCTGGCAGTCGGCGCTGTTCACCATCGCCTGACTGAACAGGGCCTGCGTTGTGACAGCAACATTCTGGTCGAAACCGCCACGGCGCGTGACCCGCATCACTTCGCTGTGCTGATCGGTTTCGGTGCTTCGGCGGTCTACCCGTTCCTGGCCTACGAAGTGCTGGGCGACCTGATCCGTACCGGCGAAGTGCTGGGCGATCTGTATGAAGTCTTCAAGAACTACCGCAAAGGCATCACCAAGGGCCTGCTCAAGATTCTGTCGAAGATGGGTATCTCGACTGTTGCGTCCTATCGTGGCGCGCAGTTGTTCGAAGCCATCGGCCTGTCCGAGGAAGTCTGCAACACCAGCTTCCGTGGTGTGCCGAGCCGTCTGAAAGGCGCGCGCTTCGTCGACCTCGAAGCCGAACAGAAAGCGCTGGCGGCCGAAGCCTGGAGCCCGCGCAAGCCGATCCAGCAGGGCGGTCTGTTGAAGTTCGTCTACGGTGGCGAATACCACGCCTATAACCCGGACGTGGTGAGTACCCTGCAGGCCGCTGTGCAGCAGGGCGACTACAGCAAGTTCAAGGAATACACCGCGCTGGTGGATCAGCGTCCGGTGTCGATGATCCGTGACTTGCTGCAGGTCAGGACCCTCGACCAGCCGCTGAACATCGACGAAATCGAGCCACTGAGCGAAATCCTCAAGCGCTTCGACTCGGCCGGTATTTCGCTGGGGGCCTTGTCGCCTGAAGCTCACGAAGCATTGGCCGAGGCGATGAACCGGCTGGGCGCACGCTCCAACTCCGGTGAGGGCGGCGAAGACCCTGCGCGCTACGGCACGATCCGCAGCTCCAAGATCAAGCAGATCGCCACTGGCCGCTTTGGTGTCACGCCTGAATACCTGGTCAATGCCGACGTATTGCAAATCAAGGTCGCGCAAGGCGCCAAGCCGGGCGAGGGCGGGCAACTGCCGGGCGGCAAGGTCAATGGCCTGATCGCCAAGTTGCGCTATGCCGTACCGGGCGTGACGCTGATTTCGCCGCCGCCGCACCACGATATCTACTCCATCGAAGACTTGTCGCAGCTGATTTTCGACCTGAAACAGGTCAACCCGGCAGCGCTGGTCTCGGTCAAGCTGGTGGCAGAAGCCGGCGTCGGCACCATTGCCGCAGGCGTGGCCAAGGCCTATGCCGACCTGATCACCATTTCCGGCTACGACGGCGGCACCGGTGCATCGCCGCTGACCTCGATCAAATACGCTGGCGCGCCGTGGGAACTGGGCCTGGCGGAAACCCACCAGACCCTGCGCGGCAACGATCTGCGCGGCAAGGTCCGGGTGCAGACCGACGGTGGCCTGAAAACCGGCCTCGACGTGATCAAGGCGGCGATTCTCGGCGCTGAAAGCTTCGGCTTCGGCACCGCGCCAATGATTGCACTGGGCTGCAAATACCTGCGTATCTGTCACCTGAACAACTGCGCCACCGGCGTTGCGACGCAGAACGAAAAGCTGCGCAAGGACCACTACATCGGCACCGTCGACATGGTGATCAACTTCTTCACTTATGTGGCTGAAGAAACCCGCGAGTGGCTGGCCAAGCTGGGCGTTCGCTCGCTGGAAGAGCTGATCGGTCGTACCGACCTGCTGGACATTCTGCCGGGCGAAACCGAGAAGCAGCAGCATCTGGACCTCACGCCTTTGCTGGGCAGCGATCACATACCGGCTGACAAGCCACAATTCAGCCTGGTTGATCGCAACCCGCCATTCGACAAAGGGCTGCTGGCAGAGAAAATGGTAGAGCTGGCCAAACCGGCCATCGAAGCGCTCAGTGGCGGCGAGTACGAACTGGACATCTGCAACTGCGACCGTTCCATCGGCGCGCGGATTTCTGGCGAAATCGCCCGGCTGCACGGCAATCAGGGCATGAGCAGGGCGCCGATCACGTTCCGCTTCAAAGGCACTGCCGGTCAGAGCTTCGGGGTGTGGAACGCCGGTGGCCTGAACATGTATCTGGAAGGCGATGCCAACGACTATGTCGGTAAAGGCATGACCGCTGGCAAACTGGTGATCGTGCCGCCCAAGGGCAGCCCGTTCAAGACCAACGAGAGCGCGATTATCGGTAACACCTGCCTGTACGGCGCAACCGGCGGCAAGCTGTTTGCTGCGGGCACGGCAGGCGAGCGTTTCGCAGTGCGTAACTCGGGTGCGCACACGGTTGTGGAAGGCACCGGTGACCACTGCTGCGAATACATGACCGGCGGTTTCGTCTGCGTATTGGGCAAGACCGGTTACAACTTCGGTTCCGGCATGACCGGCGGTTTCGCTTATGTGCTCGACCAGGACAACACCTTCGTTGACCTCGTCAACCACGAGCTGGTCGAGATCCAGCGCATCAGCGGCGAGTCGATGGAAGCCTATCGCACTCACCTGCAGAGCGTTCTGAACGAGTATGTGGCGGAGACCGACAGTGAGTGGGGTCGCAATCTGGCAGAAAACCTGGACGACTACCTGCGTCGCTTCTGGCTGGTCAAGCCCAAGGCGGCCAACCTGAAATCGCTGCTCTCCAGTACCCGTGCGAATCCGCAATAAAAGCAGCTGCTAGCGGCCTGTTGCAGGCCGCAAGCCAACGGCAGTGCGCGTATTGCCTGCGATCATGATTTTTGCCGCTTCAAGTGCGTAGCTTGAAGCGGCTGTAAAGAGGCTCCAGAGAATGGCTGAACGTCTCAGTAACGACTTCCAGTTCATCGACGTCGGGCGTAAAGACCCGAAGAAGAAACTGCTGCGTCAACGCAAGAAAGAGTTCGTGGAAATCTATGAACCTTTCAAACCTCAGCAGTCCGCCGATCAGGCGCACCGTTGCCTGGGGTGCGGCAATCCTTATTGCGAGTGGAAGTGCCCGGTGCACAACTTCATTCCCAACTGGCTCAAGCTGGTCGCCGAGGGCAATATTCTCGCGGCTGCGGAATTATCTCACCAGACCAACACCCTGCCGGAAGTCTGCGGCCGCGTGTGCCCCCAGGACCGCCTGTGTGAAGGCGCCTGCACGCTGAACGACGGTTTTGGTGCCGTCACCATCGGTTCGGTCGAGAAGTACATCACCGACACCGCATTCGCCATGGGCTGGCGTCCGGACATGTCGCGCGTCGTGCCGACCGGCAAACGTGTGGCCATCATCGGTGCCGGGCCTGCAGGCCTGGGCTGTGCAGACGTGCTGGTGCGCGGTGGCGTGACCCCCGTGGTGTTCGACAAGAACCCGGAAATCGGTGGTCTGCTGACCTTTGGCATCCCAGAGTTCAAGCTTGAAAAATCCGTGCTCAGCCATCGCCGCGAAGTGTTCACCGACATGGGCATCGAGTTTCGACTCAACACCGAAATCGGCAAGGACATCACCATCGATCAGCTGCTCGAAGAATACGATGCAGTGTTCATGGGCATGGGCGCCTACACCTACATGAAAGGCGGTTTTGCCGGTGAAGACCTGCCGGGCGTCCACGATGCACTCGACTTCCTGATCGCCAACGTCAACCGCAACCTGGGCTTTGAAAAGGCGCCGGAAGATTTTGTCGACATGAAGGGCAAGCGGGTTGTGGTACTGGGCGGTGGCGACACGGCGATGGACTGCAACCGTACCTCGATTCGTCAGGGTGCCAAGTCGGTGACCTGCGCCTACCGTCGCGACGAAGAAAACATGCCTGGCTCGCGCAAGGAAGTTAAAAACGCCAAGGAAGAAGGTGTACGCTTCCTCTACAACCGTCAGCCTATCGCCATCGTTGGCAATGGCAAGGTCGAAGGGGTCAAGGTCGTCGAGACGCGTCTTGGCGAGCCCGACGCCCGTGGCCGTCGCAGCCCCGAGCCGATTCCGGGTTCTGAAGAGATCATTCCGGCAGACGCAGTGGTCATCGCTTTCGGCTTCCGCCCAAGCCCGGCCGCGTGGTTCGAACCCTTCACAATCAGCACCGACAGCCAGGGGCGCGTCGTTGCTCCTGAACAGGCGCAGTACAAGCACCAGACCAGCAACCCGAAAATCTTCGCTGGCGGCGATATGGTTCGCGGGTCCGACCTGGTGGTGACTGCGATTTTCGAAGGCCGCAATGCGGCTGAAGGGATCATGGATTATCTGGGCGTCTGAGTGACGATAAGGCTGAGTTGTGACTTCTTGAAATAACTCTGACTCAGTCCTCAAACATGCCGCTCGTTGAGTTTTGCCGCCCTGCCAGGGGCGGCTTCTCGAGGTTTCATCCCCTTCCCTTGATTCCGGTCATGACCTGCTGAAGCAGGTACGACAGCCGATGCGTTACCGCTGGTTTCTGCCCTCTGCTGATGCTTCTGGAAAGCGCTTACTCTCGCGCCCTCATCGGGGGCTCATCGACATACCGACGCTCCCGCCATCCATGTCGCTATAAGGAAATAGCCATGTCGAGAGCAGCACCTGCGGGCAAGCTGGCCCGGTCCTATGATCAACTGGACGCTGGATCACATCGGTTCACGCCCAGCACCCTTGCCATTCGCGAGCATCGTGCTCGCGAGCGTGCGGACCGATTCGTTGATCAGTTCATTGAGCACTTCCCGGAAAAGAATTACTTCCCTGACGGCGATGACGGCGCGCTGTTTGCCTTGCTGGTTCAAATGCCGGAATGGCCTGCTGACCTGATGCTTCGGGTTCAGAGCGAAAACGACGAAGTGCTGGCGCTGTATTTGAAAGGCAACGATAAAAGCGTTGCTCGACAGACCGTCGTATTGACGCAAAGCGCTGACGATACGTATATCGCGCCTGATGGTGTTTCCATCGCCGATGAAGAGCCGCTGTTGCATCTGGTGTTCAGCCAGCTGCCACCCAGTTGTACCTTGGGCGCGGGTGGCAACTTCCCTGGAAGCAACAGTGTGCCCGGCCGAATCGTGACCCTGCGTGAGCAGGTTGCCGGGCTGGCGCGAGCGCAGCGGCCTTTGTTTTTCGACGCCTTTCTGGCTGCTGACTTCGCCTTCAAGAGCCAATCGCTGATCAGGCCGCCCAATCCATTTTTGCCGCTTTGGAAGCGCGGGCAGGCTGAGCGCTCTCCAGTCCTGAGCATACTCAACGCACTGACCCCCGACGTGCCGCTCGGACGTCTTGAAGACCTGCAGGATCATATGAAACTGTCAGAGGAGCAGGAGACTGACTTCCTGGAAAACGGCATTTTGCCGGATGCTTTCGTTGAGGCGATGACTATTTCCTCGAAAGAATGGAGTAGCAGTCTGGCGATTGATGGCCTGTCACGAACACGGTTTTTCAATTCGTATACACATGAACTGGCCTACAAGGTTGCAAGTGAGCTGTTGGCGAGCGAATTGCGGCGTGAACTCGTTATCGTCGAAGTCGACAAGGAGGCATATGTAGCTGCCAGGACGGATGAAACCCAGATTGTATTGCTGCATGACGGCTACGGTAATTATCGCGCACAGGATGCGAGTAATCGCGAGATCACCGAATTCAAAGAGGGCACCGACAGTTTCTATCTGGCAATCAGTTCGCAATTGAAGGATGACGAACGCGCGCTGTTGGGGCTGCAGTTCGAGCAGGATACAAAAGGTTTCCGCAGCCTTTTGACCCGGCAGGCGATTAATGAAAACCAAGGCTGGTTCGACCCCGAGAAACCAACTGAAATCGATACCGGTTTTTTGCCCGAATGGTTTGCGAACGCAACCGACGCCGATAAGCGCAACTGGAAGACGGCGGTACATGATTACAGCATGGCGTTGCTCGAAGCACAGACGCCTGATCTGCTCGACCCTTCCCTGCACGGTCAGCCAGAGCAGCTACGAAAATATGCGCGTGAAAAACTGAAAGAGCGAATCATGCTCGATCACGGTGTAGCGGTGGACCCTGACGAAATCAGTGTCCACACCTACAGTGTCGAAATTGATCCGGACACTGTGGTGGATATCGATTTCGGTTTTGCAGGTCCTTCGGAGCTGGAGCCGCAATACGTGACCGAGTCACGCAGCCTCACTGATCTATCCCTGAAAAACCTTGCTGTCACCAACCTCAATTTCCTTCTCGCAAGCCATGCATTTGACAGTCAGGGGCAACGGCTCAGCTTTTTGAATGCAGGCTATCTGTTCGCAATGATTCGTGATTTGAACATCGGCGAAGACTATTCGAATTTCCTGAGGACCGTCCTCTCGACCTCTGCCTCTGGTCAATGGCACCGGGAGTGTTATGCGCGGGCCATGCAAGCCCAGATGCGTCTGGATGCGATCGAAGCGAAAATGGCTGGTGATTTTCTGGGTGATGGCGGTCTGCCCGAGGAACTGGCCAACAGAGGCTACAAGTGGGTAATGGCGGCACTGAATCACCCGGTCGATAACGACGAGCGGGAGGCAGTGGAGGGGCATCGCATCCAGGTCAGCCAGTTGTCCATCCACGGCATTCCATTGGGCGGGATTCTGGTATTCAGCGTCGAGTCGCGTGCTAGCGTGGTGACGGTAGTCGTTTTTACTCCGCAGGCGCCTGATGGCCTGTGTTTTCGGGAAATAAGCAGCGCTGAGGAGTTTCTGAATCAGGTACTCCTCGAGCCTGCTTTGCTGGACTATCTGGTCAGCAGGGCGCATCTGGCATCCCGAGCCGATATCAGGCATGCGTTGACGGCTGGTCGGGATGCTCTATCGATGGAGTTGCTGCCGTGTAACGGGAGTTTTCTCGAGGCCATTTATGATTTTGAGGTCGAGCGTGTCATTTCTGCCGTAGACGAACAAACCACAAGCACCTGGGAGACCAACTGGGAGAGTGCCTGGGAAATTGCTAAAACCTTCGGCGACATCGTGCTTGCTTTCGCGCCGTTCAGGGTCAGGTTGCCGATTGCCGCGATCCGAAGCTTTTACGCCATCTGGCAAGGCGTCCAGAAGGCTGGCGGTGATGAGAAAGGTGCCTCGTTGTATTTTGTCCAGGCGGCGTTGTTGCTGGCTGATGGCTTGATTGTTCCGACAAGCCGCCGGGTCAAATCGCCGACAGCAATTGCAGTTGGCCGCGCGGCACTTGATCCGAAGATTGCCGTCTCCAGAGCGCCTCGTGGACTGAACCTGCGTGAAGACGGGATTTACAAAGGTGTCCACGAAAAGGTTCAGGAAGGTGCTGCCAGTCGTTTTTATGCGGTGCAGCAGGGCAAGACCTATGCGGTCAGGTACGACACCGATGTCGCTACCTGGCGAGTGATCGATGCCAGGCGTCCAGATGCGTACTATCAGGTGCCGATCCGCTTCGACGAAAAGGGTAGCTGGGTGCAGGTGTCGGTAGGACTGCGCGGTGGCAAGAAGGGCTCCAAAGCGAAGAAGTCCGACAGTGGCTCGGGAAGTGACACAAGTTCGCCGGACATAAGCACGGGGAAAAAACTGTTCGAACTGGACATGAGTGGATTCTTCGAGAGCAGCGCTTTCAAGAAAGCCCAGAAAAACATCCAGGACGATCTGATACCGGTCGTCAAAAAAGCCGTTGAAAAGTACCGCCTGGAAGGTAAGGGCAGCCTGCATCCATCGAAAGCAGGGCTTTACTCGCTGGACCTGCCCGGCGTTGGCAAAAGTACAGGGCGTGGCGCCTGGCGCTTGATGTTCGAGCCACCAAAAAAAGGGGTTTTGAAAGTCCACAGCATTTTGGACCCTCATTGATGAAGCGGCTGGCCGGTGTTTTTCCGGAGCAGGCGAAGCCGTCATTAAAGGTCAATTATTGCGACAAATCGCTCCAATAGACAAAAGGCACGGCTCTCGCCGTGCCTTTTGCGTCGTGCTCTGAGAAAATGCCGGCACTTTTATTGCGGATGCCGACATGACTGCCCTGAAGAACGACCGTTTCCTTCGCGCTTTGCTCAAGCAACCCGTAGACGTCACGCCGGCATGGATGATGCGTCAGGCTGGGCGTTACCTGCCGGAATACCGCGCCAGTCGTGCCAGTGCCGGGGACTTCATGAGCCTGTGCAAGAACCCGCAGTTCGCCTGTGAAGTCACGTTGCAGCCGCTGGATCGCTACCCGCTTGATGCGGCGATTCTGTTCTCCGACATCCTCACCATTCCTGACGCGATGGGCCTGGGTCTGTATTTCGAGACCGGCGAAGGCCCGCGCTTCAAGAAAACCGTCAGTACTCTGGCCGATATCGAAGCCCTGCCGGTCCCGGATGCGCAGAAGGACCTGGGTTATGTGATGGACGCCGTCAGCACTATTCGCCGTGAACTCAACGGTCGTGTGCCGCTGATCGGTTTTGCTGGCAGCCCCTGGACCCTGGCGACCTACATGGTCGAAGGCGGTTCTTCGAAGGACTTCCGCAAATCCAAGGCCATGCTCTACGACAACCCGCAGGCCATGCACCTGCTGCTGGACAAACTGGCGCAGTCGGTGACCTCGTACCTGAACGGCCAGATCATGGCCGGTGCCCAGGCCGTGCAGATTTTCGACAGTTGGGGCGGCAGCCTGTCATCAGCGGCTTATCAAGAGTTTTCGCTGGCCTACATGCGCAAGATCGTCAACGGCCTGATTCGCGAACATGACGGGCGCAAGGTGCCAGTCATCGTCTTCACCAAAGGCGGTGGGCTGTGGCTGGAAAGCATCGCCGACATTGGTGCAGATACCCTTGGCCTGGACTGGACCTGCGACATCGGCGAAGCACGGCAGCGTGTCGGCAACAAGGTTTCGCTGCAAGGCAACATGGACCCGACGGTGCTCTACGCCCGCCCTGAAGCCATCCGCAAGGAAGTCGCGCGCATCCTCGCCAGCTACGGCAGCGGCACGGGCCACGTCTTCAACCTCGGCCACGGCATCACCCCGGAAGTCGACCCGGCCAACGCTGGCGCGTTCATCGAAGCGGTACACGAGTTGTCGGCGCAGTATCACCAGTAACCACGTGTTGCCGATGTGTCTATACACCAAGACGCCAATACACATCGATCCTCTTCAGCGCCGACGATCAAGTCGGCGTTTTTGCACCCGCGAAGCCATCCACCAATGAACCATTGCGCGGCAGGAACCTGCCTTGTCGCTGCCCTTGCGGTTTGCCGTCGGCATAGCTCAACCGGCCGTTTACCCAGACGCCGTCAATGCCTTGTGCCGCTCGCTGAGGGTCTTTGAAATCCGCGATGTCGCGCACGGTTTGCGGGTTGAACAACACCAGATCCGCCCAATAACCCTCCCGGATCAAGCCACGCTCGTGCAAGGCAAAGCGCGCCGCCGAAAGACCGGTCATTTTGTGTACGGCGGTGTGCAGCGCAAACAGGCCTTTGTCCCGGCTGAAATGGCCGAGCACGCGCGGGAACGCGCCCCATAGGCGAGGATGTGGAAACGGGTCTTCTGGAAGGCCGTCGGAGCCGATCATCGACAGCGGATGAGACAGAATGCGTTCGACGTCCCCCTCATCCATTCCGTAATAAACCGCCCCTGCAGGCTGTAACTTGCGCGCGGTGTCCATCAATGACAGCTCCCAGTCGGCGGCAATGTCCTGCAGGTCCCGACCGCCTTGGTCCGGGTGCGGCGTTGACCAGGTAATGGTGATACGGAAAGCATCGGTGACCTGTTTGAGGTCCAGCGTCGAGGAACTGGCCGCATAGGGATAACAGTCGCAGCCAACCGGATGGTTCTCTGCGGCTTTTTCCAGCGCAGCCAGCAATTGCGGGCTGCGGCCCCAGTTACCTGCGCCAGCGCATTTCATGTGGGAAATGACCACCGGCGAGCGTGCATGGCGGCCTATATCGAACGCCTCGGCCATCGCTTCCAGCACCGGCTCGAATTCGCTGCGCAAATGCGTGGTGTAAACAGCGCCAAAGGCTGTCAGCTCTTCAGCCAGCTGTTTGACTTCACTGGTTTCGGCAGCAAAGGCCGAAGCGTAGGCAAGTCCGGTCGACAAACCCAACGCGCCTTCTTCCAGACTGTCACGCAACTGTTTGCGCATCGCGGTGATTTCTTCCGCGCTGGCGCTGCGCAACAAGTCGTCCATGTGATTGCTGCGCAATGCCGTATGGCCAATCAGCGCAGCTACGTTGACGGCAGGCCGTGCGTTGTCCACAGCTGCGCGGTAATCGGCGAAACGCGGGTAGACAAAGGCACGCGCGTTGCCCAACAAGTTCATCGGGTCGGGCGGATCACCGCGTAGCGAGACAGGTGATGCGCTGATTCCGCAGTTGCCTACGATAACCGTCGTCACGCCCTGACTGATCTTGGGCAGCATGTCCGGTTTGCGAATGACCACCGTGTCGTCATGGGTGTGGACATCGATAAAACCGGGGGCCAGCACACGACCCGCAGCATGGACTTCTTCGCGCGCGCTGGCACCGTTCAGGTTGCCGATGCGCTGGATGCGTCCATCGCTGATTGCCACATCGGCGCGCATGCCGGGCGTGTCACTGCCGTCGATGACCAGCACGTCGCGAATGATCAGGTCATAAAGCATGGTTCAGTCTCCCAGCGGCAAGCCGTCTTCGCCGCCTCGGTATTCATCCAGTGCAAGCTTGATCCGGCGCAGCCGCTCCTGATTTTCTTCAGGGCTCAGCAACGCCAGTTCAGTGGCGAGCACATCGATTGTCAGCAGCATGCCGTAGCGCGCTGCGGTGGGTTTATAGATGAAATTGGTTTCGGCAATCTGCAGCGGCAATACCACCTCTGCCAGTTGCGCCAAGGGCGAGTCAGGCAAGGTGATGGCCAGCACGCGTGCGCCATAGCTGCGCGCCAGGCTAACCGCGTCGAGCAGCTCTGGCGTGCGGCCGCTGAGCGAACAGACAATCAAGCTGTGCTGCGGACCAAGCGTGGCGGCTATCATGCGCATCATTACCGGGTCGCGGCAGGCAGCCACCGGGTAGCCCAGACGCACCAGCCGGGTTTGCAGTTCTTCGCTGCACAGGCTTGAGCAGCCGCCCACGCCGAACGTATGAATCATCCGCGCATCGGCGACACACGCTACCGCTGCCGCAAAGCGCGATGCATCAAACCCGGCGAGGTGCCGACGCAGTGTGTCTTCAATGTCGCCGACAATCTGAGTGAAAAAAGCCGACTGCTCCGGAGCCTGTTCCGGGTGCAGAAAGCGGCTGCCAACGCCGCTGGCCTGGGCGAGTTGCAGACGCAGGTCGCGCAGGTCACGGCAACCAATGCTGCGGGCGAAGCGCGACAGCGTGGCGCTGCTGACTTCGGCGCGGCTGGCCAGCTCATCCAGGCTGGCACTTGCAGCAAAGGCGATATCGCTGAGCACCAGCTTGGCGATCCGGCTTTCACCCGCGCTGAGTGAATCCTGGCGGGCACGTATCTGGTACAGAATGTCCACTCAGAGCACCTGTGCCAGGCCCAGGGTAAAGGCAAAGGCGATGATGGAAATCAGCGTCTCCAGTACCGTCCAGGTCTTGAATGTTTGCGCTACGGTCATGTTGAAGTACTCTTTGATAAGCCAGAAACCGCCGTCGTTGACGTGGGAAAAGATCACCGAGCCTGCGCCCGTCGCCAGCACCAGCAACTCGGGATGTGGGTAACCCAGGCCCATTGCCACAGGCGCAACGATCCCCGATGCGGTGGTCATCGCCACCGTCGCCGAGCCCGTCGCCACACGCATTAGTGCTGCGAACAACCAGCCCATCAGCAAGGGCGACAGATGAAAGTCCTGCGCCAGGCCAACGATCTGATGAGTCACACCGCTGTCGACCAGAATACGGTTCAAACCGCCACCGGCGCCGACCAGCAAAGTGATGCTGGCGGTAGGTGCCAGGCACTCATTGGTGAACTTCAGGATCGAGTCACGGTTGAAACCCTGAGCGATGCCCAGCGTCCAGAAACTCAGCAGAGTGGCCAGCAGCAGTGCGATCACCGAGTTGCCGATGAACAGCAGAAAACCATTGAAGGCGCTGCCCGGCGTGCTGATCAGGTTGGCCCAACCGCCCAGTAACATCAGCAGCACTGGCAGCAGGATGGTCGTCATGGTCAGGCCGAAGCTGGGCAGTTTTGCCCGAGGTTCGCGGTCGAGGAATTGCTTCGCCATCGGGTTTTCAGTCGGCAAATGAATGCGCGGCACAATGAATCTGGCGTATACCGGGCCTGCGATGATGGCGGTGGGTATGCCGATCAGAATGGCATAGAACAGCGTCTGCCCGACCGAGGCCTGATAAGCCTGAACGGCCAGCATCGCTGCGGGGTGGGGCGGCACGAGTGCGTGTACGACCGACAGACCGGCGACCATCGGCAGGCCGACCATCAGAATCGACACCCCGACGCGGCGGGCTACGGTGAAGGCGATGGGCACCAGCAACACAAAACCGACTTCGAAAAATAGCGGCAGGCCCACCAGGAAAGCGATGCAGACCATGGCCCAATGCGCATTGCGTTCACCAAAGCGGTCAATCAGGGTGCGAGCCACCTGCTCGGCACCGCCGGATTCGGCCATCATCTTGCCCAGCATGGTACCCAGCGCCACGACCAGCGCGATATGCCCCAGCGTTTTGCCGACCCCTGCTTCATAAGAGGCGACCACGCCACTGGCCGGCATCCCGGCA
The DNA here is from genome assembly GCF_001401155.1 of Pseudomonas tremae. Lineage (GTDB taxonomy): Bacteria > Pseudomonadota > Gammaproteobacteria > Pseudomonadales > Pseudomonadaceae > Aquipseudomonas > Aquipseudomonas tremae. The sequence continues at coordinate 296,615 of NZ_LJRO01000153.1, read as the reverse complement.
ACCAGCGCCAGACCGACTGAAACAAGGGTAATCACGATAAAAGGGTTAAGGCGATAACGCGCGATCAGCACGATCAAGGCAATGATTGCGACAGCAGCGTAGACCAACAGCGAAATACCGGGTGACGGCGACATAGCAGCGGTTCCTTGCAAAGTAGGTAGGCGAGGGCGCAACAGCAACGGCGGAAACCGTCAGCCAGGAGGCAGCCCGGGAGTACTCGGCAGGGATGACGCTGGTAAAGAATACAGGCAGGTTTCAGGGCGATCACAGGTATTCATTATTGTTATCTCTGTTTTCGTGATGAAAATAAATTACACGAAAACTGGATATAAAAAAATATGTGAAAATAATTTTCTTATTCGATGTTTCCAGTAACAGCCCCAAGGGCTTACATCGCGTCTTTCCTGGCCATGGTTTCCAGGATGGTTTGTCAACGGCCAATAGTTTTCATCAAGGGCTATCTCTCTGCCGCAATGGCAACATGAGAAGTCTGCTTTTGTGGTGGGCTGTCAAACAGGTCGTTAGACCTTGGCACCCAGCGGTTGCAGCCGCGCCAGCCTCAACGCAACCCCCAGCGCTATCAACAGCAGTACGCCGATAAATAGCCCGATACCGTTCCACCCCGCGTAGTGCCAGAACACTCCGCCGCCGGTTCCGGCCACGCTGGAGCCGGCGTAGTAGCAGAACAGGTAGAGTGAAGCGGCCTGGCCTCTGGCCGTGGTGGCCCTGCGGCCCACCCAGCTGCTGGCCACCGAGTGCGCGCCGAAAAAGCCGAAGGTGAAGATCAGCACGCCGATTATTACCAAGGGCAGTGGTGTGAACAGAGTCAATAACAGGCCCGCCAGCATCATCACGATTACGGCCCACAGCACTTGTCGGCGGCCCAGTCGGTCGGCCAGTGAGCCAATCTTCGCCGAGCTGTAGATGCCCGACAGATACACCACGGAAAATACCCCGACCACGGCCTGGCTCAGGTTGTAGGGTGCGCTCAGAAAGCGGTATGCGATGTAGTTGAACAGCGTGACGAAGGCGCCCATCAGCAGAAAGCCGATCAGAAACAGCAGCGGCAACCCAGCGTCTCTAAACTGCACCACAAAGCCGTCCAGCAGGCTGCGCGGGTGCAACGAACGGGGGCGGAAATTGCGCGATTCCGGGAGGATTTTCCAGAACACCACCGCTGCGATCAGGGCCAGCCCGCCGACCACCAGCATCGCTGCATGCCAGCTCACGTAGTCAATCAGGACGCCGACGATCAATCGACCGCTCATGCCGCCGACTGCGCTGCCGCCGATGTACAGTCCCATCGCCAGGCCCAGATGCGTGGGGTGTATTTCCTCGCTCAGGTAGGTCATCGCTACGGCCGCGAGACCGCTCAGCGACAGACCGACCAATGCGCGGGTCACAAGAACACCTTCCCAGCTTGGCATCAACGCACTGGCGATGGTGAACAGCGATGCGCAGAACAGCGCCATGACCATCACCGACTTGCGCCCGAGCCGGTCGGATATCGGCCCGGTAATCAGCAGGCCGATCGCGAGCATTGCCGTGGCAACCGAAAGGATCAGACTGCTCTGAGCGGCTGATAACGAGAACTCGCCGGACAGCGTCGGCATCATCGGCTGGACGCAATACAACAGGGTGAAGGTAGAAAATCCGCCAGCGAACAGCGCCAGTGCAGTGCGTTTGAAAAGCGGCGTGTTCTTTTCGATGTAGGTGTCGCCAGACGTTTCAGCGGATGTGTTCTGGGCTGTTACGGGCGGGGCCACGGCAGGATTCAAGGGGGACCTCTGGGCACTATTGGACGGACAATGAAAAAATCATATAGCTAGCTAATCATTCCATCCAATATATTGTTCGACCTGTTTGATAGGTAAAACGACTTAATGGGGGTCGCATGGAATTGCGCCATCTGCGTTACTTCATCGCGGTTGCCGAAGAGCTGCATTTCGGCCGTGCAGCGCAGGCGCTGGGGATCTCTCAACCGCCGCTCAGTCAGCAGATCCAGACGCTGGAGCAAGAGCTCGGCACGCGGCTGTTCGACCGCACCAACCGCCGTGTTGAACTAAGTGAATCCGGGCGGCTGTTTCTTGAAGAGGCACGTCTGGTATTGGCTCAGGTCGACAAGGCCACCGATGTGGCGCGACGTGCGCAACTGGGGGAAATCGGTGAGCTGAAGATCGGCTTTACGTCCTCGGCGCCGTTTACTTCCAGCATTCCACAGGCAATCTTTGCGTTTCGTCAGGCCTACCCCGACGTACACCTTACCCTGACCGAAATCACCAGCCAGGAAGTGGCCGCAGGTCTTGAGGACAAGACCATTCAGGTCGGCATCATGCGCCCACTTGAATTGCCTGACTCACTGGTGGTGTTCGAATTGCTGAACGAGCCGCTGGTGGCGATCATGCGCGCGGACCATCCGCTGGCTGCGAGTACCGAGGACGGGATCTACATGGCGGCTCTGGCTGCCGAGCCGTTCGTGTTCTTCCCGCGCACCTATGGCAGTGGCATCTACGCGCAGGTGCTGAGCCTGGCGCGCGCCGCGGGTTTCAGCCCGCTTATCACTCAGGAGGCGGGGGAAGTCATGACCATCATTGGTCTGGTCGCAGCCGGATTGGGTGTGACGGTGCTGCCTGCATCCTATCGGCGGATGCGCATTGACGGCGTGGTCTACCGCAACGTCCTCGACCCTGGCGCAACCAGCGCGGTATGGCTGGTACAGCGCAAGGACGAACAATCACCGATGGCCAAGGCATTTACCGACCTGCTGACGCGCAACGTAGCCTGAGGAAGAACACCTATCGCTCCTCACGCTCTGCGTCACAAAACTGTGCGCTCCCGCAGACTCAAGATCGGTTGCATGGCGTCCAGAACTTCGTCCTGCGCGGAGCGTAGACCTGTTCGAAGGCCCCTTTGCAGCCCATCGTAGCGGTCTTAATCTCCTGAAACTCTCACGCCTTGGGGGCAGAAACCTTGTTCTGCGTATGGACTACCTCTCAACCCCAACGCTTGAAGATCAACGATGTATTTACTCCGCCAAAGGCAAAGTTGTTGTTCATGACGTATTCGTTACTCATCTTCCGGGGTTCGCCGACGATGTAGTCCAGTTCCCCGCATTGTGGGTCAATGTCAGTCAGGTTCAGGGTGTGGATATATCGGTCGCTGTTGAGCATTTCGATGCTGAACCATGATTCGAGTGCGCCGCATGCGCCCAAGGTGTGGCCGAGGAAGCTTTTCTGGGAACTGAGCGGCATGCGTGGGCCGAACAGGCTGCTGGTGGCCAGGGTTTCGGCTATGTCGCCTTGTTCGGTGGCCGTGCCGTGCCCGTTGACGTAGCCGATGGCGTCCGGCGGCAAGCCCGCATCTTCCAGGGCCAGCTCCATGGCGCGGCGCATGGTGGTTTGTTCTGGCCGGGTGCTGTGAGCGCCGTCGGCATTGCTGCCAAAGCCGACTACCTCGGCATAGATCGGCGCACCGCGTGCCTGGGCGTGTTCAAGTTCTTCAAGCACCAGCATGCCGCTGCCCTCACCGATGACTAGCCCATCGCGCCCGCTGTCGTAAGGACGCGGCGTGGTGTGCGGTGCATCGTTCTTCAGGCTGGTCGCGTACAGTGCGTCGAACACCATCGCTTCGGTCGGGCACAGTTCTTCGGCACCGCCTGCCAGCATTAAGGGCAAACGCCCGAATTTGATCGCTTCGTAGGCGTAACCGATGCCCTGGCTGCCGCTGGTGCAGGCGCTGGAGGTCGGGATCAGGCGTCCGGTCAGGCCGAAAAAGATACTGATGTTGGCCGCCGTTGTGTGCGGCATCATGCGCACATACGAATTGGCATTCAGGTCCAGCGCCACCGAGTTGATCAACATGTTGCCGAAGGCCTTGATCTCGTCGGTGCTGCCGGTGGATGAGCCGCAGGCTGTGCCCATGCGGCCGTCGCGAATGATCGGGTCATTCAGCAGCCCGGCGATGATCAGCGCCTGTTCGGCGGCGCCCACTGCCAGCCGCGAGACACGGCCCATGCTGCGCAACTGCTTGCGCGTCCAGTGCGCAGGCACGGCGAAATCGTCGATGGGGGCAGCCAGGCGAGTATTCAGCTCGATGAAACGGTCCCATTCGTCCATCCGGCGAATGCCGCTGCGGTTGGCCGTGAAACTCGCATTGATGGTGGCCCAGTCGCTGCCCACTGAGGTAATGCCGGACATACCGGTGACCACCACACGCTTCATCAGCACAACCCTCCATTGACGGCCAGCACCTGTCGGGTAATGTAACTGGCTTCCGCCGACATCAGAAAATTCACAGCGCCAGCAACTTCTTCGGGCGTGCCCATGCGCTGTGCCGGGATCATTTTCATCAGTTCATCCACGGGAACGTTCTCGTCGAGCATCGCTGTGTCGATCAGCCCCGGTGCGACGCAGTTGACGGTAATCTTGCGCTTGCCCAGTTCAATGGCCAGTGCTTTGGCAGCGCCGATCAGACCTGCCTTCGACGCGCTGTAATTGACCTGCCCACGGTTGCCGATCAGGCCCGAGACCGAGGTGATACACACAATTCGGCCTGCAGCACGACGGCGAATCATCGGCATCGTCAGTGGATGCAGGACATTGTAGAAACCGTCCAGATTGGTCCGCAGCACCTGATCCCAGTCGTCCTCGCTGAGTGCCGGAAAGGCGCCATCGCGGGTCAGACCGGCGTTGAGCACCACGCCGTAATACGCACCGTGGGTTTCCACGTCCTCTTCCAGAATCGTCTTGCAGGCGGCGCGGTCCGAGACGTCGAATTGCAGAACCCGTGCCTGACGTCCCAAGGCGAGTACTTCGGCCTGCACGGCCTCGGCTTCACTGCGCCCGGTGCGGCAATGCAAGATCAGGTCATAGCCGGCCTGTGCCAGACGCAAGGCGATGGCGCGGCCGATGCCACGGCTGGAGCCGGTGACCAGTATCGATTCAGTCATGCCGGGGCTCCTTCAGCCAGGTAATCAGCAGTGTTGGTTGGGCAATATACATTGAGGCGGGCAAACGCTGTGATGTCCGGGCCGGTCAGGGTGCATTCGAAGACGCCCATGCCGCTGTCATCCTGCAGCGAGCGTATGGCATGAATATGCAGTTCGCTGCCCAGAGGGAAGCGCGCCACATTGCATTCGAACTTGCGGCTGCCGAGCAGAAAACCCAGCTTGACCGCTTCGCCCTTGATACGCGCCTGGCAGCCGGCAAAGGCCGCCACGCTTTGTGCCATGAGTTCTACGCCGAGCCAGGCGGGCAGGCTGCCGTCCGCCTGATTGAACAGGCCGTCGGCGCGCACGGTCAGACGGGTGTGAATCTGCTCTGCGTCAAAGTCCAGCACCTGATCGATAAGGATCATGTCGCCAGCGTGGGGAATAAGTTCGGCGAGCGGCCACTCGGTCATGGGGCATCTCCGATAATCAGGCTGATGTTGTTGCCACCGAAGGCAAAGGAATTGCTCATCATGTAGCGAGCGTCGGCAGAGGCCAGGCGAGTGCCCGGCAGTGTCCATTGCAGGGCAGGCAGCTGTGGGTCTGCCTCGCCGTCCCACACGTGTGGCGGCAGGGCCTGTTGGCTGTTGTGCGGCGCCAGACTCAGCCAGCAAAAGGCGGCTTCCAGCGCCCCGGCCGCGCCCAGTGTGTGGCCGCTGAGTGGTTTGGTCGAAGAGCAGGGCACACCCTCCGGGAACACGGCCTGCACCGCACGGCTTTCCATCGCATCGTTGAGCGGCGTTGCTGTGCCATGCAGGTTCAGATAGCCGATCTGTGCGGCGTCCAGTCGGGCATTGCTCAACGCCTGCAACATGGCGTTCTGTGCGCCACGTCCGCTGGGTTCGGGGGCTGATATGTGGTGAGCATCGCAACTGGCGCCCGCGCCCAACAGCGCAACCGAATGCGTGCTGCCAGCTTCTCGGGTCATGAGAAACAGCGCGGCCGCCTCGCCGATATTGATCCCGTTTCGATGACGCGAGAATGGATTGCACAGCTGGGGCGACATTGCTTCGAGCGCCGAGAAACCGTTGAGGGTCAGCTTGCACAGGCTGTCGACGCCGCCACACAGCACGGCATCGCACAGGCCCATGTCCAGAGCCCGACGAGCACTGAGCAATGCGCGTGCGCTGGATGTGCAGGCGGTGGAAATCACGTAGGCCGGGCCGGTCAATTGCAGCCAGCTGGCAAGGAAACCAGCCGGTGCGCCCAGCTCCTGCTGGCGATAATCGTAGTGTTCGGGGAACGCTTTATCACGCAGCCAGATCGCCATGCTGCTACTCGCTTCGTCGATGCCGGAAGTGCTGGTGCCGATGATGACGCCGATGCGCGCTGCACCGAAGCGTTCGATGGCCAGCCGAATATCGTCTTCGATTTGCAAGGCGGCGGCCAGCAGCAACTGGTTGTTGCGGCTGTGTTGCGAACTCATGGCTGGCGGCATGGCCGGCAGTTCGGCCTTTACCGCCCCGACTGGCAGCGCACGCTCTGGCACCCAGCCGCTCTCGACCACCATGCCTGAGCTGTCACCGGCAAACAGCCTGCGCGATACTTCTTCTCGGCTTGCACCCAGCGAACAGATGACCCCTAGCGCATTGAGGTAGGCGGTCATGGCGCGGTCCCGTTGTTCAGCGGGGTCACTTTGTAGCTCAGATGGTCCTTGAGGCGGATGGTGAACGCGTTGGCCGACTGGTATTCAACCAGCCAGCGGTCATCCAGGCGGCGCTGCATGCCTTGGCGATAAGCCGTGGGATAGCGGCCATGCATTTCCAGATCAGGCGTCATGGCAAACATCAATGCCGCAAACAATTCGCGGGCCTCTGGGTTGGGCGGCAGCAGACCATCGGCCTGCCACTCTCCGTTGATCAGCAGCTGGCGTGCCTGAGGAATGCCCATCGGGTCCATCATCGACCAACGTAGCCCGGTCGGTTCGCGCTGGATGACCAGCACCCAGTCCTGGCTCTGCTCCGCCTGGTGACGTTCGATGTGCAGTTGCATCGGCAATTGCAGGGTCGGCGGGGTAGCAGGCAGTGGCGCCTGTGCAGCGCAGCCGCCAAGCAACAGAAAGACCAGCAACAGCAGTCGGATCATCAGGCGTCACCTCGCAACGGTTTTTGGGCCACGACATTGACGAGGGTTTCTTCTCGTTGCCCGAATGGTTTGGGCTTGCGCAGTTTCAGGGCTTCCAGCAAGCCGAAATCCTTGGCGCGGCTCCACCACAGGTAAGGGTAGGAAACATTATGTGCGGCGAATTCGAAGCCCTGCTCGCGGAGCATGTCCAGATACTGATCGGCGCTTTTCTGAACGTGCATAGGGTGACGGAACAGCCAGCGAATCACCCAGGTGTCGATATAGGCCTCGGTGGACTCTGCGAACAACAGATAACCGCCCGGCTTGAGTACCCTGAAAAACTCGGCCAGCGCTTGTTCCTGCTCGACCAGATGATGGAAGGTCTGATGACAGAACAGCAGATCGACGCTGGCATCCGGCAATTGCAGGGCGGCGCAGTCACTGCCGATCAGCTCCACCTCAATGCCTTTGGCAACCGCTTCCTGGAGGCTCATGCTCAGGCTGTGCGGATCGGCGTCGACACCGATCAGCCTGGACGGCTTGAAGACCTTGCTCAGGTGCTGGAACGACTTGCCCTGCCCGCAACCGGCATCCAGCAAGACCGGCGCAACCGGTGGCGGGCTTGAAAACAGCGTGCGCAGGTCGTCGATCGCGACGCGCAGCACGCGGTGTTGCCAGGTATGGCTGCGCAGAAACCACAGCCCGAAGCGGGTTTCCTCGACGTAGCTGTCGCTCAGGAACGGTCGAGTCATGAGCCACTGTCCGCACAGATTTCCGACAGCGTGCGCAGGCGTCGCTTGGGTTCGCTGACGAACGGGTTGCGCTCGTCCCAAGCATAGCCGGCCAGAATCGAGCTGATCATGCGGCGAATGTCCGGAGCGCTGCCGGGGTAGAAGATGACGCTCTGGAAGGTGCCGTCGTACCAGCCTTCGACATAGGCCCGGAAGGTGTCGATGCCACGTTTCAGCGGGATGGCAAATTCGCTTTCCCAATCCACAGGCTCGCCCTGCAACTGCCGGCTCAGGACGCCGGCCGCCATGCTCGCTGAACGCATGGCGATGGTCACGCCCGAAGAGAACACCGGATCGAGGAACTCTGCAGCGTTGCCCAGCAGCGCGAAGCCCTTGCCGTGCAGCGTTTTGACGTTGGCAGAGTAGCCGCCGATGGTTCTGGCAGGCGTATCCCAGACGGCATTTTTCAGCACATTCGCCAGTTGCGGTGTTTCATCGATAAAGGCTCGCAGGCAGGCGTCCAGGTCGTCGGGCTTGTCCTTGAAGCGCTCGGCGCAGGCCACCACGCCCACCGAGCAACGGCCCTCGCTGAACGGGATCGTCCAGAACCACACGTCGCTGTGCTGCGGGTGGATGCTGACAAGGATTTTCTGACGATCAAAGGGTGGGCTGTCGATGTGATCTTCGACATGCGTAAACACTGCCTGACGTACCGGAAAACCCGAAGGTGCTTCCAGGTCCAGCAGGCGCGGCAGCACGCGACCGTAGCCGCTGGCGTCCAGCACAAAGGCAGACTGCACGCTGTATTGGCTGCCATCTGCGCGCTTTACCCGCAATACAGGCTGCGCGCCATCGACGTCTGCGCTGATGATTTCCTCCTCATAGCGAATCTCCACACCTTGCAGCTCGGCCTGATCGGCCAGCAGTTTATCGAACTCGCTGCGCTGTACCTGGAAGGTGGTGGGCTTGCCGTGACTGAAGGTGTCTCCGAAATCGAAATCGCTGTACTGCTCGCCGCGCGCGAAGGCTGCGCCATTCTTGCGCTGGAAACCGGCAGCCTGCACCGCGTCGAGCATTCCCGCCTCTTCGACGAAGTCCAGGCAATGACAGAGCAGGCTTTCGCCGATCGAAAAACGCGGAAAAAGCTGGCGCTCGATGATCAGCACGTCATGACCCTGGCGCTTTAGCAGCGCGGCCGCAATCGAACCGGCGGGGCCGGCACCGATGACCACGACCTGACGCATTTCCCTATCAATGATGGGCACGGCTGTTCCTTTCCGATTTGACGGAGGCAGGGGAGGACGATAAGGGCACATGAGTGTCTTGACGCGGGCTGGCCCACGGTGCGAGCAAAAAGCTGAAGGCCAGCCCCAGGCTGACCGATAGCCCGAAATTGCTGATCGCCGGAGTGCCGGAAACCGCCAGCAGGCCGAACGACAGCCAGGTGGTGACGGCCGCCAGCAGCGTGCCAAGCAGGCTGACTGCGGCCCCTCCGACCTGTTCGCGCATCAGGATGGCGTAATCGACGCTGATTGCGGTGACCAACAGCAGGCCGAACAGGCTGAACAGGGTCAACGGCTGGCCAAGCCAACCCAGGCTGGCGAGGCTGCACAACGCTGCCAGCAGAGGCAGCGCGACGATGCGCAATGCGCCATTGAAGCCGAACGGGACAATCAGCAGCAGGACGATCAACAGGCATGAAGCCAGTTTCAGCTCGGCGGCGCTGATCTGCGTGTGAGCGAACACGTCATTGAGTTCGCCAAGGCGGTCAACCAGTTGCACGCCTTCCAGCCCGATAGCCTGCACGCGCAATAACGCCATGCTGTTCAGGCCGCGCAGACTGACGATTCCCGCAACGCCGCCTTCAGGGTTGTCGATGGCGCCCAGCCAGAGTGTGCGCCACGGCTCGCTCAGCGGGCCTTGCAGCGCACCATCGATGTCTTGCTTCGGCAGGGCCTGCAGTTGGGCGAGTTCGGCCTTCAAGGCGTTGGCCGGCACGCCGAGTTGCACCAGCGGCCCCCAGTACTGCGGCAGTTTGCTCAGAGCGTCGCGGGTCGCCTGCTGCTCGGCCGGCGAGTCGAGCAACTGGTTGATCGCCATGTAGCCCTGCAGCTTGTCCATGCTCACCAGTTGATCAAGCCGCTGGGTCAACGCCGTCTGGCGATCCAGCAACTGCTGCTGATCCTTGCCGCGCACCAGAAAGAACTGGCTGGTCGGTTGATAGCCGGTGATTTGCGCGATGGTCTGGGCTTCGTCGGTCAGCGCCTGAGGGGCAGCTACCCATTGGCGGATATCGTTCTTGGTGGTCAGGTGCCAGATGCCTCCGGCACAAAAGGCCAGCAGCAGTACCAGCAGGATCGGCGTGTTGATGCGTTGCAGCAGTGCAGCCCGGCAATCGAGCATCTGCTGTGCCAGCCTCAATGGCCATTGCGCAGGACGGATCTCTACGTTTGCGAGCAGCGCGGGCAGCAGGCACACCGCTGTCAGGTAGGCGCCCACAAGGCCTGCAGCCGAGAACACAGCAATTTGCGTCAGTGCCGGGAAGGGCGTCCAGGCCAGTGCAAGGTAGCCGATGCAGCTGGTGATCAGGCTCAGGCTCAGGCCGGGCAGCGTCAGGCGCAACGCAGGCCAGCTGCGCCAAGGCTTCATGCTCCAGCTTTTGGACAGGTAATGCAGCGGGTAATCCACGGCCACGCCGATCAGGCTGGAGCCCAGCACCAATGTCATGACATGCATGTTGCCGAAAAATGCCACGCAGGCGACTGCGCCAAACAGCATGCCGACCACCACCGGGACGAATGCCAGCAGCACACTCCAGCGCCGGAAGGCCAGCAACAGCAGTAACAAAATACCTGCCGTAGCACCGCCGCCAACCCAAGTAATTTCCCGGCTGGCCTGCTTCTGGCCGTCTGCCGCGTAAAGCAGGCCGCTGGCTGCAAGCAACTGGCCACCGGCGTCGCTCGCCTGCACTCGGGCCTGCGCCAGCAGGTCGGCGACCTGACCGGGCAGGTGCATGTCGAACGCATCGCTGCGGGTTCGCGAGCGCAGCAGCACCCAGCTTTTGCCCTCGGCGGTAGCAATCAACGCGCCACTGGCCAAGTCGGGTTCGACCGAGCCCTGTTTTGGCAGGCCGTTCTGAATGCGTCCGGTAAGGCCCAGCCAGTCATCCTGGCTCGGCACCAGGCTGAAACCGGCGAACGGGTCGAACAGGGTCTGCACGCGTTGCTCGATGAAGGTTTTCGGGTCTTCGATCAACAGTGCCCGATCCGCTGCCGGCAACATCGCAATACGGCCTTTCAGCAACTGGGTGCGCAAAGCTGGCAGGTCAGCCTGCAGCGTCCACTGAACCTTCTCGAACAGACCGCTCGCCTGCCATTGCTCGCCCAGTTTGCGGGCCAGCTCGACGGCTTGCTGGCGATCTGTATGCCCCACCAGCACCAGCATTTCGCGGTTGAGCGGCTCTTGCATGCGCTTTTCAGCGCTCTCTACCAGCGCATCGTTGTCAGTGCCCGGCACCAGCTCCATGAGGTTGGCCGACAGCGGCGAACGGTCGTGCCATTGCCAGACGGCCAGCGCCAGAATGCCTGCCAGAATCAGCAGGAACAGTCGCGGCAGTCGCCGCTCAGTTGCTGAAGTCATTACGCTGCGCATCTGTCAGGGCCGGGGCGCTGCTGCTGTCGATCATTTTCAGAACCGTGCTGTCGCCCTGGGTTTCCAGCAGTTCGATCCGCTGGACCAGCTCGCCGCCATCGATGTTGATCTGCTTGAAGACCTGTTGCAGCAACAGCGAGCGCGGCACCAGAGTCAGTTGCCATGCACTCGCATCGCCTTTGAGCTGCAAGTCGAAATCCCGTTGCAGGCCGCTGCTGTCACCCTGCAGCACGGAGAGGAACAGGCGGTTCTGCTCGGCACCGGCGTTCTTGTTCGGCACCGGTTTCCAGGTGCTGACGTCGCCGACGGTTTCACGGCGGGAAATGCCGCTGGCCGTGATGCGGTAATCCTGTTTCAGCGGTGTCTCCAGCAACCAGAGCAGGCCGAAATCTCTGGCGAGGACAAAGCGCCCTTTGCTGAGCAGCGGCTGCGGCAGGGCGCGCAAATGCTTTTCCTGAATGAAGCGGCCTTGCACCACCGCAGGTTTGGCGAGCTGGTCGCTCAACTGCTGCAGGTCGAAAGCCTGGGCCAGTGAAGACAGGCCCAGCAAACCCAGCAGCAGCAACGTACGAAACGGTCGGGTCATGGCAGGGCTCTCTTTACGGCATCGATAAAGACCTGAGGCGAGACCATCTGCATCTCGCGGCTTTGGCTGTCCACGGCGACCTGCACCGTACTGGCGCGCGTCAGTCGCTCCCCGGTGTGTGCATCGGTGATCAGGTAGTTGATCTTCAGACGGTTCTCCCATTCCACCAGACTGGCGCGCACGTTCAGCGTCTGGCCGAACACGGTGCTTCGCACGTAGCGCAATTGCAGGTCGATCACTGGCCAACCATAACCGGATTCGAGCATCTGCATGTAGTTATGCCCGATATGGTCCAGCAAAGCGCAGCGCGCGACCTCAAGGTATTTGACGTAGTTGCCGTGCCAGACGATGTTCATCATGTCGACGTCGAAAAACGGCACCACGATTTCGGTGTCGACGTGCAGAAAGCCTTTACTGCGCATGCAACCTCCAGCGGCGGTTGGCGATGTGTTTCAGGCACAGGCGCAATTCGCCTTCCAGTGCCCGGTCCTCTATGACAGGGGCGAAATCCTTGCTCAACTGATCGTGCATGGCGGCCAGGGCCGGCGGCAGCGGCCGCGCATCGGCAGCCTTGCTGCGCAGCCAGATGCCCTGATTGGCAGCGATCAGCGTAGCCGCGGCCACCTGTTCGGTCAGTTCCAGCACCCGGATGGCGTCCCGCGCGGCGATGGTGCCCATGCTCACTTTGTCCTGATTGTGGCACTCGGTGGAGCGCGAGAACACGCTGGCCGGCATGGTGTTTTTCAACGCTTCGGCAGTCCAGGCGCTGGTGCCGATCTGCACCGCCTTGAAGCCGTGATTGAGCATTGCCCGCTCGGCGCTGGCACCTGACAGGTTGCTTGGCAGACCGTGGTTATAGCGCTCGTCGACCAGCAGCGCCAGTTGTCGGTCAAGCAGGTCCGCCACATTGGCCACCAGGGTTTTCAGGCTGTCCATCGCAAAGGCGATATGCCCACCGTAGAAGTGCCCACCGTGCAACACGCGTTCGGCTTCGGCGTCGATGATCGGGTTGTCGTTGGCGCTGTTCAGTTCGATCTCGATGAACGAGCGCAACCAGTTCAGGCTGTCAGCCAGCACGCCCAGCACATGCGGCGCGCAGCGCAGTGAGTAGCGGTCCTGCAAACGGTGCAATGGGGCGGTCGGCGCGTCGATGGCGAGGTCCTGGCGCAGCCACGCCGCCACTTGCATCTGGCCGGGATGCGGCTTGGCGGCGAACAGGCGTTCGTCGAAATGCTCCGGGTTGCCTTGCAGTGCCACCACGTTCATGGCGGTGATACGGGTTGCCAGTTGCAGCAGGTAATCGGCGCGGGCAAACGCCAGGCAGGCAATGCCGGTCATGACTGCGGTGCCGTTCATCAGCGCCAGCGCCTCTTTGGGACGCAGCACCAGCGGTGTCCAGCCCAGCTCGCGATGTACATCAACGGCCTGCCTGCGTTCACCGCGAAACATGACGTCGCGCTCGCCGGACAGGGTCGCGGCTACATAGGACAGCGGCGTCAGATCGCCACTTGCGCCTACCGAGCCTTCTTCCGGGATCAGCGGCAGGACGTCCTCATCGATAAACGCCTGCAGACGCTCGAGCAGTTCGATCCTGACCCCGGAAACGCCCTGACACAATGACTGCAAGCGCGCTGCCAGCACTGCTCGGGTTGTTTGCTCATCCAGCAACTTGCCCAGCCCGCAGCCGTGAAAGGTGTACAGATGACGTGGCAGTGCCTCCACATGCTCCGGCGGTACGGCTACCACGCAGGAGTCGCCGTAACCTGTAGTGACGCCGTAGATAACGCCTTCCCTGGCCAGCAACGAGTCCAGAAACCTTGCGCCCCGTGCGATGCGTGCGCGAAACGCGGCGTCGTTCTGCAGCACGCCGGGTGCCTGGCGATTGGCCAGGGTCAACATGTCTTCGATACGCAAGGCATGTTCGCCGAACGTGATCGGATCAGGAGCTTGGTTCATCGTCGGATTTCCAGAACGGGTAGAAGTTGAACCACTGTTGCGGCGCCTCCAGGCAGTAATGCCCAAGCCGCTCGGCGTAGCGCGTGGCCCAGAGGGCGATCACCTGAGGGCGGTCACTGCGGCGCCATTCGATTGCCTCGGCGAACGGTTCAAGAATCACTCGATAACCCTGCGTGCCTTTAAGGCAGAAGAACAGGTTGACCGGGCATTTGAGCAGGCCGGCCAGCAACCACGGGCCTTGCGGAAAAGCGGCGGAATGGCCGAGGAAATCAACCCGCACATTGCGTCCGCCATGCAAGGCAACACGGTCGCCGGCAATCGCCAGCCACTCGCCTTCGTCCAGCCGCTGGCTCAATTGCAACATGATCGCCGGGTCCAGCTCGCTGACCTGAATCAGCCGCAGGTTGGTCGCGCCAGCCTCGCCCAGCAGACGATTGAAGCGTTCGGCGTGCTTGGTGTGTACCAGCACGTTCATGGTGATCTTTTCGCCGAGTTCGGCCAGTGCGCGGCATACTTCAAGGTTGCCCAGGTGCGCACCCACCAGCATCTGGCCGCGTTCGCCGCGCAGGTTCTGGCGGATCATGCCGCGGTCGACGATTTCGATCTGGTCGAGGCCCAGCCTGCCGTTCCACACATCGAGCTTGTCGAGCAACGCTTCGGCAAAGGCCATGAACTGGCCGAACACCCGCCTCTGGCTGGGTTGTAGTTCGGGTCTGGCGCTCCAGTCAGACAACCGCTGCTGGTATTGCCAGATGCTGCTCCGGGCACGTCGACCGAACACAAAGAAATACAAGACGATGCCATACAGCACCGGGCTGAGCAGGCGCCGGCCCAGTACACGCATGCCCCAGGCGGTGAGTTTCATGAGCATGAAACTGCCGCGCTCTTCGTGACTGGCCCAATGTTCTTTGGGGGGCTTGTTGAGGCTCATGAACGCCACCTGCGGCGAACAATCATCGGCGATCGGATCAGCATGCCGAAGAACAGTTTGGCGTGCATTTTCGAGATCAGCGCGTTGTCATGAAACAGCCGGAAATGCGACAGCCCGTCCTGCGGATAATGAACGCGGGTCGGCAGCCAGCGCATCGCCTGCCCCCGCCATGACAGGCGCACGAGGATTTCCGAATCGAAGTCCATGCGCTTGCCGATGTTTACATGGTTGATCAGGGTCAGCACAGGCGCCAGCGGGTAGAGGCGGAAGCCGCACATCGAATCGCGAATCTGCAACGACAGCGTATTGATCCACACCCAGACGTGGGTGAGGTAGCGAGCGTACAAGCGGCCTTTAGGCACGCTGTCGTCGTATTGCGGATAGCCGCAGATCAGCGCATCGGGGTACTGGCGCGACTGCTCCAGAAACACCGGGATGTCACGCAGGTCATGCTGGCCGTCGGCATCGACCTGCAACGCATGGCTGAAACCCAGGCGTGCCGCTTCCCTGAAGCCTGCCATGACTGCGCCGCCCTTGCCCTGGTTGACCGGCAGGCGCAGCAGGTAAATGTCGTCGCCCCGGGCCAGTTGTTGCAGCACGGCGGCGCAGGCCGGGCTGCTGGCGTCGTCCACCAGTACGCAGGGCAAGCCGGCGTCGCGCACGGCCTTGACTACATTGGGCACCGCCAACTCGTGATCGAACACCGGAATGATGACGCAGGGCTTATGCATGTTTGCCCCCCAGCAGGATTCGGCCACTGGAGCAGGGTGCGTTTTTGCTGTTGTGAAAGGCGAAATGGAGCTTGGAGCGCGCGGCGTCGAAGCGCAGGGTCAGTTTCAGGCGATCGCCGGGGCGAACCAGTTGCTGAAACTTGAGCACTTCCATGCCGGCAAAATCGGGTGGCAGATCCAGCAGTCGCTGGCCCAGGCTGATTGCCCAGTCGACCTGAACCACGCCGGGCAGGATCGGCGCCTTGGGGAAGTGCCCGCTGAAAAACGCCAGGTCGGGCGGGACGATCATTTGCAGATGCAGTTCGCCTTCGACGGTCTGTTGTTCGAGTACTTCCGGTTGTGTCGAACGTGGCGCCAGCAGCAGCGCCTCAACCTCTGCCTGAGGCAGTTTGCCCTGTGCATTCAGCGGCATCTGCCGCAGCAGACGCCAGCGCCGCGGCAGCGCGATGGTTTCGCAATGCGGCCGCAGGTGCTGGCGCAAAACCTCGGTAAGGGCGCGGCGGCCCTGGTTGCGCAGGGCCAGCAAGCCCGCATCGCTCAGCACCAGCACTGCGCCCAGCGAAGCACGGTTTTCCTGGACCACGCCAAGGCGCGTTTCACTCACCCATTCGTGAGTCGCGAGAGCTTGCTCGATCAGCGGCAACGAAACGCGCTTTTCTTCGAGTTTGACGATACGGTCCAGCCTGCCCAGCAGCTCGAAACGCCCGTCTTGGCCTATTCGAACGGCATCAGAGGTCTGCTCGGTATGACCGGGCGGCAGGTAGGGCGAGCGGATGCGCAATGCGCCTTCAGCGTCCTGACTCAGCTCGACGTCGGCAAAGGCTTGCCAGTGCTGTTCGCCCTGACGCCAGGCGATGCCGCCTGTTTCCGAACTGCCGAGAATTTCCGTTGGCCACTGGCCGAGGCGCTGTTGCAGGCTCTGCGCGGCGTCGGCAGGCAGCACGCCGCCGGATGAAAAGACCCTGCGCACGGCACTCAGGCTGGCCCAGTCGAGGTTATCGCCCATGCGTTTTAGCAGCGCCGGGCTGGCAACCCAGGCGAATGAAGGGTACTCGCGACTGGCGCGTTGCAGGTCTTCGGCAAACGGCAACTGGTGGCGAACAAAGGAGCGTGCCGCGCACAGTGGCCACAGCAGGCGGAACAGCAAACCATAAATATGCTGGGTCGCGACGCTGCCGATCATGCACGCCTCACCCAGTTCTGCGCCCCACAATTGTTCCAGTGCGCAGACTTCGTTGGCCAGTTGTCGAAGGCGCTTTTCAATCAGTTTGGGCTCGCCACTGGACCCCGAGGTACACAGGCCAAGCCGGCACTGGTCAAGGTCCAGCGCAGCAGGGGCAAGCGGCGCAGCGTGCAGGTCGTGCAGATGCGTGTCGCCTGGCTGATCGGTCAGCCATAGATCTACCTGAGTTGCCCAGCGCTCACGGGTCTGACCCTGCAGGTCGGCGGGCAGCAGTACGTGGACACCCGCGCGCCAGGCACCGAACAACGCGACAGCCAGCTCGGCGGCGTCTTCCAGATGCACCGCAATCTGCCTGACACCACGTGCCTGCAAGTCCGCCGCGACGCTCAGCGCCTGATGGCAGAACTGCGCGTGGTCAAGCTCTGGGGCCTGGGTCAGCAGGCGACCCGGCAGTGGGGCCAGCAGCAGGTCTTGCAGATTCAACCAGTTCATGCGATCCATTTCATTTGCCGCCCGCAGAGGGAGGGCGGACGATCCATTCGACAGCAAACAGCACGCCCATCAATCCGTAGGAAATCAGGCCGGTGTACAGCGTCCACCAAGACAACGGCGCCCACAACGTCAGCAGCGTTGCAGCAAGGCCGTTGAACAGAAAGAACCCGCACCAGATCTGCGTGACCCTGCGGGTGTAGCGGATGCCGGCCTCAGGTAGGTCCGGACGGTTCAGGCGCGCCATTTTTTCCACGATCGGCGGCCCGTAGATCAGGCTTGAACCGAACAGGCTGAGCATGAATGCGCTGACCAGCACCGGATACCAGCGCAGCATCAGGTGGCTGTCGACGACACCGAGCACCACACAGAAGGCCAGGGCCACTAGCGCCATTGCCAGGCTGCCGGGTTTGCGTTCGCCGGTAAGCGCGCGGGCGAGCCACAGGCTTCCCAGCAGCAGCGCAAACTGCCACGGAGCGAAGTGCTCGGTTCCCCAATAGACGGCAAATGGATACAGCACACCGGCCAGGACCAGAATCAGCCCGATCAGGCGCTTCATTCGGTCGCGTTGACCAGTCGGTAAACAGCATCGACCACGTCGTTCACGGTCTTGACCGACTTGAACTCTTCAGCGGCGATCTTCTTCCCTGTCTTGCGTTTGATGTGGTCGATCAAGTCCACGGCGTCAATGCTGTCGATTTCCAGGTCCTGATAGAGGTTAGCGTCAAGCGTGACCCTCTCGGCCTCCAGTTCGAACAGTTCCACCATTGCGGTGCGCAGGATTTCGAAGATGTCTTCACGGGTTTGCATGTTCAATTCTCAGGCCGGTTGGCGCTGACGAAGGCCGCTAGGCTGTCGACGCTGGCAAAATGGTTACGTGTGTCTTTTGCATCGGCGTCGATCCTGATGCCGTAGCGCTTCTGGATGGCCAGACCCAATTCCAGTGCATCGACCGAATCCAGGCCAAGTCCTTCGCCGAACAACGTCATATCGTTGCCGATATCCTCCGGAGTGATGTCTTCGAGGCCCAGGGCATCGATGATCAACAATTTAATGTTCTGGTGCAGATCGCTCATCTGAGGCGAGCTCCTTGGTGAAATAGTCATGCAGGTAATCGTTGAGCTTGCGGGACGCTATGGGTGGCGGGCCTAGCGAACTGAAGGCGTTTGGGTCTATATCGGCACCGACGCGAAAAGTGAAGTGCACGCGGCGTTGCGGAATGCGATACCAAGGCTCGGCCTTGGTCAGGGTGGTCGGGCGTACCTGAATGGTCACCGGGGTGATGAGGCTCGCGCCGCGCAACGCGATGGCGGCCGCGCCCCGATGAAAGACCGGCGGCTGACCGGGCCGGGTGCGCGTGCCCTCAGGAAAGATGATCAGCGTCTGGCCGCTTTGCAGGCGCTCCACTGCGGCGTCGAGCATGTCCATGCTGCCGTCGTTGCTGATATAGCCGGTGGAGCGCACCGGGCCACGTGTGAACGGGTTCTCCCAGAGGCTGCGCTTGACCACGCAGTTGGCGTCACGCACCAGACCGATCAGAAACACCACGTCGATCAGTGATGGGTGATTGGCGATGATCATCTGCCCGGGACGCCCCAGTTTTTCGGCGCCCTGCACCTCGTAGGTCAGCACGCCCATACGCGCCATGATGCGGATGAACCGCCAGAACAGGTGGCTGATGGTCCGTCGCGCGCGCCGCTGGTGGCTGGCCTTGCTGCCTGGCAGGCAGCTCAATACCGGAAAAACGAACAATCGAAGGCACAGGCCGCTCAACCCGAACAGGGCGAAACTGATGCCGGTTGCCAGCAGGCGCCAGTAATAGGCGTCCTGACCTTTTTTCAGTGACTGCGTTGCCAGTTCCATAACCGGTTATTCCAGGGGTGCAGGCAGGCCGATTGATTAGTGTGCAAGGCGCGCAGCAGATTCAGTGCGTGGGGCCACTGAGTACGTCGGGTTCCTTGCGTGTCGCCGTGCAAAGACAATTCCCACTCGCTGCCAGGCGTCAGCAGCAAGCCGACGGCGTAGGGAAAGGGCACATCATCAATCCATTGGGCATAGGCTTGCGGTGGTTGCTCTTCGGTCACCACCAGCAGCACTGCTTCAGCTCCTTCAGCCAACAGCGCAGCTGCCTCGAATGCTCCATATTCCAGGCCATCGCCTGCGGCTGCCAACGCCGTCATTTCACTGGTCTCGCCGCGCATTATCGACCACAGGCCAATCACTGCGTTATGCACCGAGAGGCTGAACTGGGTCGGCGAAAGCGGCTCGTCTGCGGCCAGGTCACGCAGAATTTCAAACGTTCTCGGGGTTTCTCCGTGGCGCGATACGAACACCAGCGGCACTCGTCCGTAGCCTTCGGTCAATGGCCAGCCGACTGCAAACGCCATGCGCGCCATGCGACCAAGACGTCGGCGCTGCATGGCAGGCAGAAAAGACACGTCCGGCGCTTCATCACTGTCTTGCAAAGGCGTCGGGTCACGACTCCATTTCTGCCAGTCATCCGCGCTTGCCAGGCCCGGGGCCCAAGCCTGCCATCGTGCAATGTTGAACGTGATCAAGACTATGCCTTCCCGCCCCTGTGGGCATGTTTCTCGCTACATCGATATCAGGTCGATATCAGCCTGGGTGCGGTCATTATCCCGAGTGCGCGCATTATCCCGATGGGTGTCATTACTAGCAAATTTGTTACATGAAAAACTGTTTATAGGCAGGTATCGTAAGGTTCGAGTCTGTTTTGTGTATGACAACCAGACACCCTCCGTATGGGGTAAGCTCGTTGTTGTCACATCTGCTGCCTAGAATCGATGCACCTATGGTCGTTATCGGCCACTCTTGTTGTTTCTTCATCTTCGAGGAGCCCAAAGCATGCGTCGCGTGGTATTCAATCAGAAGGGCGGTGTCGGCAAATCCAGCATCGCCTGCAATCTGGCTGCAGTCAGCGCTCACGAAGGCTATCGGACACTGTTGATCGATCTCGATGCCCAGGCCAACTCTACCCAGTACCTTACCGGCCTGACTGGCCACGATATTCCGATGGGGATTGCCGAGTTTTTCAAGAACACGCTGGCGGCTGCCCCGTTCGCCAAGAAAAACCACGTCGATATCTATGAAACGCCATTCGACAATCTGCACGTGGTCACCGCCACGGCCGAGCTGGCTGACCTGCAGCCCAAGCTTGAGGCAAAGCACAAGATCAACAAGCTTCGCAAACTGCTGGATGAGCTAAGCGAGGACTACGAGCGGATCTATCTGGATACGCCGCCTGCACTGAATTTCTATGCGGTTTCGGCGCTGATTGCTTCAGATCGCGTATTGATCCCTTTCGATTGCGACAGTTTCTCGCGACAGGCACTGTACGGGCTGCTGCGTGAAATCGAAGAGTTGAAGGAAGATCACAACGAGGATCTGCTGGTCGAGGGCATCATCGTCAACCAGTTCCAGCCGCGGGCCAGCCTGCCGCAGCAGATGCTCGACGAGCTCATCGCCGAGGGACTGCCAGTGCTGCCGGTCTATTTGAATGCTTCGGTGAAAATGCGTGAATCGCACCAGGTCAACCTGCCCCTGATCCACCTAGACCCACGCCACAAACTGACGCAACAGTTTGTCGACCTGCATCATTTGCTGGAGACCAATGCCCATCCTTGATGGGCCATTGCGCACCCGAAATCGGACGCAGAGCGTCCAGAAATGCGTGCCCACGCTGGAGCGTGGGCACGATAGGAGTTCTTCCGGACGCCTATCGTGCCTCACCTCCCAACATATGCGTCTATCGTTCCTCACGCTCCAGCGTGGTAATGCCTTGGGTGACGCTCCGCGTCACAGATCTGCGCCGCGCCGCCTGCTCGATAGCGGGCGCAAATCGTCCAAAATGGCATACGGGCATTGGCATGAGAGTCATCGTGGCCTCAGCACCTCTGGCGTGTAGCTGCCGTCTCTCAATGAGCGCGCCAAGTGTTCGCCATGCAGGCGTGCTTTCAAGGCCAGTTCTTCGGGGATGCTGATGGTTGCGTCCATATCAGCCTGAAATCTCTCCTGCGAGGCCGTCAGTGTATTGCTGCCGGGTTCGCAGCCGCAGCGTACATGGTGGCCTTGAGTGGCCACTGCCACCAGGTCGTCGACGTAAGTCGGGTTGCCCTGGGCGATGAAGCCGATACTCGTGCATGCAGGGCACCAGACCGGGTCCCCCATGCGCGCTACGCGGCGCTCGTCGATCACCTCTTGCGCAGATGCGCTCAGCACAAAGCCGCCGCTGGTAGTGGAATCGCCTTCCCTGACTATGAATGACATGGCAGTACTTCCTGTAGGTTCCGGAAAGCCTGAGGCTAGGTGCAAATCAGCGCCTCGGCATCGACCAAAGCCAGTTAAAGACAAATCCCACGTAAACATCAGCAGCGCGTTTCAGAGATGTTGCAGAGGCACACATAAAGTGTGCCTAAAACTGATTATTTCGCTCATCGTTACTCCAGCCGTAACGATCGGGCTCGCTGCTTGATTGATGCAAGGCATCCATCGCTCCTAAGGTGGCCCACGACAGCACAATCGTGGAGCGATCATGACAACAACAACTTCCCCCGACGCGCGCTGGACACGTCGTCGCACCGAGAAAAAAAGGCGTCTCGAGCAGGTGCGGGCATTGGCCGATGGCGTGGTGTTGCCGACCGACAAGATCGTCGAGGCGCTGGAGGCGTTGCTGGTTTCCGGTGATCGGGTGGTACTTGAGGGCAATAACCAGAAACAGGCGGATTTTCTCTCCCGCGCACTGGCCAAAGTCGACCCGGGCAAGGTGCATGACCTGCACATGATCATGCCGAGCGTTGGCCGTGCAGAACATCTGGACCTGTTCGAGCAAGGCATCGCCCGAAAACTGGATTTCTCGTTTGCCGGCACACAAAGCCTGCGTATCAGCCAGTTGCTGGAAGACGGCTTGCTGGAAATCGGCGCGATTCACACCTACATCGAGCTTTATTCACGGCTGGTGGTGGACCTTATCCCCAACGTCGTACTGGCCGCAGGGTTCATGGCCGACCGTGCAGGCAACATCTATACCGGGCCCAGCACTGAAGACACCCCTGCACTAATCGAGCCCGCTGCCTTCAGCGACGGCATTGTCATCGTTCAGGTCAATCAGTTGGTCGATGACGTCAGTGAGCTGCCTCGGGTCGACATTCCGGCCTCTTGGGTCGATTTTGTGGTGGTGGCCGACAAGCCTTTCTATATCGAGCCGCTGTTCACCCGCGACCCGCGTCACATCAAGCCAGTGCATGTGCTGATGGCGATGATGGCGATTCGCGGCATCTACGAGAAACACAACGTCCAGTCGCTGAACCACGGCATCGGTTTCAACACCGCCGCCATCGAACTGATTCTGCCGACCTATGGCGAGTCGCTGGGGCTCAAAGGCAAGATCTGCCGCAACTGGACGCTCAACCCGCACCCGACCCTGATCCCGGCCATCGAGAGCGGCTGGGTCGAGAGCGTGCATTGCTTCGGCACCGAACTGGGCATGGAAAACTATATTGCCGCCCGCCCTGACGTGTTCTTTACCGGGCGCGACGGCTCACTGCGTTCCAACCGGCAGCTCTGTCAGCTGGCTGGTCAGTACGCCGTTGATTTGTTCATCGGTGCGACTCTGCAGGTCGACGGTGACGGGCATTCCTCGACTGTCACTCGTGGGCGTCTGGCAGGTTTCGGCGGCGCGCCGAACATGGGCCATGACCCGCGTGGCCGACGGCATGCCACCCCGGCCTGGCTGGACATGCGTCAGCAGACCGAAGACGGCCCGGCTGCCTATCTGGAACGTGGCAAGAAGCTGGTGGTACAGATGGTCGAGACCTTTCAGGAGGGCGGCAAACCGACCTTCGTCGAAACGCTCGATGCCGTTGAGGTGGCGAAGAAAAGCGGCATGCCGCTGGCGCCGATCATGATCTACGGCGACGACGTCACTCATTTACTGACCGAAGAAGGCATCGCCTATCTGTACAAGGCGCGCAGCCTGGAAGAGCGTCAGGCGATGATTGCAGCGGTGGCGGGCGTGACCGTGATCGGTTTGCGCCACAACCCGAAAGACACTGCCCGTATGCGTCGCGAAGGCTTGATCGCGCTGCCCGAAGACCTCGGCATCCGCCGCACCGATGCCAGTCGCGAACTGCTGGCGGCCAAAAGCATCGCCGATCTGGTCGAGTGGTCCGGTGGCCTCTACAACCCGCCTGCCAAATTCAGGAGCTGGTAATGAGCGCACTTCAACTGACACCGCAACCCGCCTCACTGGCCGAGCGACTGGCTGATCTGGCAGTCGACGCCCTGATAGCCGAAGCCGACCTTTCGCCGAAACCCGCGTTGGTCGACCGTCGTGGCAGTGGCGCGCACACCGACCTGCACCTGGGGCTTATGCATGCTTCGGCGCTCTCGTTATGGCCGACGTTCAAGCTGATGGCCGATGCCGCCGCGCAATTCAAGACAGTGGGCCAGCCGTTGCGCGAGGCGCTTGGCCGTCTGGGACGTGAGGGCGAGGGCTCCATGTTGCGCACCACGGGCGGGGTAAATACCCATCGTGGCGCAATCTGGGCATTGGGACTGCTGGTCACGGCGGTGGCGCTGGAGCCGCATGACTGTGGATCTGACGCAGTCTGTCAGCGCGCAGCCAGGCTGGCAATGATCAAGGACCGCCAGGTGCTCACGCAAAATAGCCACGGCAGTGAAGTGGTTCGTCGCTACAAGGTCATGGGGGCCAAGGAGCAGGCGCAGCAGGGCTTTCCTGCCGTGACGCTGTTCGCGCTGCCGCAGTTGCAGCGCAGTCGCGCGGCAGGCAGTGGCGAGCAGAACGCCCGGCTTGATGCATTGCTGGCGATCATGACCCGCCTGGCTGACACCTGCGTGCTGCATCGTTCGGGTATCGAAGGGCTGAGCGTCATGCAACAGGGCGCGCAGCGTGTGCTTGATGCCGGTGGCAGTGCCAGCTTGGCCGGTCGCCGAGCGCTGAACGAACTGGATCAGCAATTGCTGGCACTTAACGCTTCGCCTGGCGGAGCTGCTGATCTGCTCGCCGCCTGCCTGTTTATCGATGGCCTGGAGCCTGTGCTAGGCCCTGTTTCGAGGAGTGCCTGAAATGGAAACCCTGTCTTTTGAATTCCCCGCCGGACAGCCGCCCAAAGGCCGGGCGATGGTGGGCGTGGTGGGTTCCGGTGACCTGGAAGTGCTGCTGGAACCAGGACAGCCGGGCAAACTGTCTATTCAGGTGGTGACCTCGGTGAACGGCGCCTCGCTGCGCTGGAAGCACCTGTTTGAGCGCATGTTCGAGGGCCAGACCCCGCCCGCGCTGAGCATCGATATCCATGACTTCGGTGCAACCCCCGGCGTGGTGCGCTTGCGTCTGGAGCAAGGTTTCGAGGAGATCGGCCATGACTGATAACGCACATTTGCTGAGCCAGCGCAGCTTCATCGAACTCGGCGCCCGTCAACGCACCCGCGCTTTGCTGGACACGGGCAGCTTTCGGGAATTGCTCGGCCCGTTCGACCGCGTCATGTCGCCCTGGCTGGCCATGCAAGGCGTGGTGCCTCAGGCCGACGACGGCGTGGTGGTCGCCAAAGGCACTGTCGATGGTTTGCCGGTGGTCATCGCTGCCATCGAAGGCTCGTTTCAGGGCGGCAGCATGGGTGAGGTCGGCGGCGCAAAAATGGCCGGCGCACTGGAGCTGGCTGCCGAAGACAATCGCAACGGTATTCCCACCGCCGCGATTGTATTGCTGGAAACCGGCGGTGTGCGCTTACAGGAAGCCAATCTGGGCCTGGCGGCGATTGCCGAAATTCATGCCGCGATGGTCGACCTGCGTCAGTACCAACCGGTGATCGGCGTAGTAGCGGGCAGCGTTGGTTGTTTTGGCGGAATGTCCATTGCTGCAGGGCTTTGCAGTTATCTGCTGGTGACCCAGGAAGCGCGCCTCGGGCTGAACGGCCCGCAGGTGATCGAGCAGGAAGCCGGCATCGAAGAATACGACTCCCGTGACCGACCGTTCATCTGGAGCCTGACTGGTGGTGAACAGCGTTTCGCCAGTGATCTGGTCGATGGCTTTGCCAGCGATGACGTGGCCGCTATTCGTCAGCAGGTCAGCGACTGGCTCAGGCAAGGCGTGCCCGCAACGCATCGCAGCAGCCAGTACGAGCTGTTTTTAAACCGCCTGGCCAGCCTCGATACCGAAGCGCAAATCGATCCACAACGTGTGCGCACCCTTTACCAAGGAGCCCGCTCATGAGTCATTCACAACGGGGTTTGAACTGGTTCAACGCATTGAGCTCAGGGGGCGCCGCCGTTGCGGGTCTGCCTGCTTCGCTCAAGGTAGCCGATGGCAGGCTGGGCGAGCAGCCGGTGCGCTTTCTGGCGGTGATTGCCGATACCGAAAACCGCTTCCCTCGTGCGCGTCAGGGCGAGGTGGGTTTGCTGGAAGGCTGGGGGCTGGCCAAGGCGGTGGACGATGCCATCGAACAGGATCGCGAGCGTGCCGAGAAGCGCGCCCTGATCGCCATTGTCGACGTACCGAGCCAGGCCTATGGCCGTCGCGAAGAGGCGCTAGGCATTCACCAGGCGCTGGCCGGAGCAGTGGACAGCTATGCGCGGGCGCGGTTGGCCGGGCATCCGGTGGTTGGCCTGTTGGTGGGCAAAGCGATGTCCGGCGCGTTTCTGGCCCACGGCTACCAGGCCAATCGGTTGATCGCGCTGCGCGACCCTGGCGTCATGGTGCACGCGATGGGCAAAGCCTCGGCCGCCCGCGTGACCCTGCGCAGTGTCGAAGACCTGGAAAAGCTCGCTGCCAGCATCCCGCCGATGGCCTACGACATCGACAGCTACGCCAGCCTCGGTCTGCTGTGGGAAACCCTGCAGGTCAGTCAGATCGAACAACCCGCTGCAGATGACTTGACCCAGGTGCGCGATGTGCTGAGTCGTGCCATTAAGGACACGCAGGCCACTGGCGTCGACCTGAGCAGTCGCCTGGGCGCGAGCAACCGAGCGGCGTCGGCAAAAGTACGCCAGCTGATGCGAGCGCAATGGTGATTGATCTTACTGGCGCAGTGCTGCCCCATGATTTGCTGTGGGGTATGCCGCTGTCCGCCTTGCCGGACGACGCGCCAAAGTGGGCGGTCGAGGCCTTGATCGCCGGGCAGCCGGTTGTGGTGCGGCGTCAGACGATGCCAGCCGGTCAGGTGGCGGTAGGGTTGCGTGGCAGTGGGCGGGAACAGCGTTATGCCGCGAGCATGCTGCTCTCGCAGATTTCTCACCGGGTAAGCCCCGAGCAACTTATCGCTTGTCCGACCGGATCTGGTCAGGACTGCCCGGCCTTGTGCGCCCTGCGCCAGATCCGTCCGGTGATGGAAGCACTGGAGCTGGTCTGGGGCATCGGCGGCAGTGCCGGATTCGAACTGGCCAGCGGTTTCGCAGCGCTGAATCAGGACAGCGACCTGGACCTGATTCTGCGCACCCCCGAGCCGTTCAGTCGGCGTTGCGCCGCCGAGCTGGTCGAGGCGTTGGAGACATCGGCCTGCCGGGTCGATGTCCAGTTACAGCTCGATCACGGTGCAATCGCGCTACAGGAATGGGCGCGGCCAGCAGGGCGGGTGCTGCTCAAGACCTCCAGCGGAGCTCGACTTGTGACCGATCCGTGGTACCTGGTCGAGGCGTGCGCATGAGCAGCCTGTGGGTGTTCCCCGGCCAGGGTGCGCAGCAGGCGGGCATGCTGCATCAGTTGCCTGACGACCCGATTATTCGCGATTGCCTGCAAGAGGCCGCCGATGCGCTGGGTGAGGATGTCATGGCGCTGGACACCCCCGAGGCGTTGCAATCGACCCGCGCCGTTCAGCTGTGTCTGTTGATCGCCGGTGTTGCCTGCGCGCGCTTGTTGCAGGCCCGCGAGTGCGTGCCGGATTACGTCGCAGGGCTCTCGATCGGCGCCTATCCGGCAGCCGTCATCTGCGGCGCGCTGGCCTTCGACGATGCCATGCGGCTGGTAGCGCTGCGCGGCGAGCTGATGAAGAGCGCTTACCCCGAAGGCTACGGCATGACCGCTGTCATCGGGCTGGATCAGGCCCAGGTCGAAGCGATGATCGGCCAGGTACACAGCGCGAAAACGCCCGTGTTTCTTGCCAATATCAATGCCGACAACCAGATGGTCATCGCAGGCAGCGCCGAGGCGATGCAACAGGTCGGTCGACAGGCCAAGGCTGCAGGCGCCGCAGCCGTAAAGCGTCTGGCCGTCAGCGTGCCCTCTCATTGCGCCTTGCTTGAAGCACCCGCACAAAAGCTGGCCGAGGCTTTTTCAGGCATCGAGCTTAAAACACCCAAGGTGCGCTACCTCAGCGGCAGCACGGCGCGTCCGCTACTGAATGTCGAAAAGATGCGTGATGACCTAGCCTTCAATATGTGCAGGGTCATCGACTGGCGCAGCACGGTGGAAACCGCCTACGAACGCGGTGTGCGCCTGCACATCGAGCTACCGCCCGGTGCGGTGTTGACCGGCCTGGCGCGCAAGGTCTTCCAGCAAGGAACGGCGCTGGCTTTTCAGGCTGCGCGTCTGGACAGCCTGGTCGCGCTGTCGCGAGAGGAAGGTTGCCGCACCCGATAGAGCCGCCGTGCAGCTGCTACGAAGGACAAAAACAACAACTTCAGCAATGCAAACAGAGGAATAACAACAATGATTATCTACGGTGTTGCACTACTGGCTATCTGCACGCTTGCGGGCGTGATTCTCGGTGACATGCTCGGCGTTCTGCTGGGCGTCAAATCCAATGTGGGCGGGGTCGGGATCGCCATGATCCTGTTGATCTGCGCACGCCTGTGGATGCAGAAACACGGCGGCATGACCAAAGACTGTGAAATGGGCGTCGGCTTCTGGGGCGCGCTGTACATCCCGGTGGTGGTCGCGATGGCTGCGCAACAGAACGTCGTGACTGCATTGAAGGGCGGCCCTGTTGCCGTGCTGGCTGCAGTAGGTTCAGTGGTGCTGTGTGCCTGCACTATCGCACTCATCAGTCGCACCAATCGAGGCGACCCGTTGCCTGATGAAGAGCCGCTGTTGACCCCCGATATCGCTCCGGCTGGAGGTCGCTGATATGTGGGCTCTCATCGAAAAGGGACTGGAGCACAACGGCCTGATCACGGCGTTTGCCTTTGTCGGCATCATCATGTGGGTCTCGGTAGTGCTTTCAAAGCGCCTGACCTTCGGCAGGGTTCACGGCTCTGCGATTGCTATCGTCATCGGTCTGATTCTGGCCTGGGTCGGCGGCACCATGACCGGCGGCCAGAAAGGTCTTGCCGATATCACGTTGTTTTCCGGCATCGGCCTGATGGGCGGTGCGATGCTGCGCGACTTCGCTATCGTGGCGACGGCCTTTGAAGTGCAGGCCACCGAAGCACGCAAGGCAGGGCTGATCGGTGTGATTGCCTTGCTGCTGGGCACCATTCTGCCGTTTATCGTGGGTGCCAGTATTGCCTGGATGTTTGGCTATCGTGATGCAATCAGCATGACGACCATTGGCGCGGGTGCGGTGACCTATATCGTCGGTCCGGTTACCGGTGCTGCCTTGGGAGCAACCTCGGACGTCATGGCGCTGTCGATCGCCACGGGCCTGATCAAGGCGATTCTGGTGATGGTGGGTACGCCGATGGCTGCGCGCTGGATGGGCCTGGACAACCCGCGCTCGGCAATGGTCTTCGGTGGGTTGGCGGGTACGGTCAGCGGCGTGACCGCCGGGCTGGCCGCAACGGATCGGCGCCTGGTGCCTTATGGCGCGCTGACTGCCACCTTCCACACCGGGCTTGGCTGCCTGCTAGGGCCTTCGGTGTTGTATTTCATTGTGCGCGGCATCGTCGGTTAGTGCCTGTCGATCAGGTCGCCTGATCCAGCAGGCGATTGGCGTACATGCGGCATTCAGCCAATAGCGCCAGCAGGTTAGGGTCGCGTTCCTTTGACTTGAGAAAGACCATGCCGATGTGCTGCTGCATCCGGTAACGGCTCTGCAGCGGAATCAGCCGCACGCGGTTTTCATAGACTGCGGCGATGCGTCCCGGCAGCAGGGCATAGCCGACGCCGGAACTGACCATGCTCAACAGAGTGAAAATGTCATTTACCTGCATCGCCACCTTGGGCTCGAACCCGGCTTGCCGGAATACCCGTACTCCGTCGCGATGGGTTGCGAAGCCTTGGGTAAGGGTGATGAACGTCGCTTCGCGCAAGTCGCTCAAGTCCACTTCGTCGTGTGCCGCGAACGGTGAATCGGTCGGTACGGCGAGGAAGATGTCATCTGAAAACAGCGCCAGGTGTTCGCAATCCGGGTCGTTGGTGCTTTCGTCCAGCGACACCAGCATCGCATCGACTTCCATTTTCTTGAGCTTGTAGAGCAGGTCGATGTTCGAGCCTAGAATCAGGTCGATATTCAGCTCGCTGCGACGTATCTTCAGGCCCATGATCAATTGCGGCACGGTCTTGACCGTCAGCGAGTACAGCGCCCCAAGGCGAAAACGTGCCGCCGAGAAACCCGCGGCCTGGCGCGTCAGCTCGACCGTGGCGAGTACATCCTGCACCAGCTTTTGCGCGCGCTCTTCCAGCACATAAGCACTTTCCAGCGGTGTCAAATTACGCCCTTCGTGCTTGAACAGAGGGCAGCGCAGGGCGCTCTCCAGAGAATGGATCGCCCGGTGAACGCTGACATTGCTGGTCTGCAGCGCTTCTGCAGCACGGGCCAGATTGCCTGTGCGCATGAACGCCAGGAATATTTCCAGTTTCTTCAGCGTGAGTTCGTCATCGATCTGCATGTCGTGGCGCTTGTTGTTGGTGTGCGCTGATTGTGCCCAACTCATGCCCCGATAGCTGCTTAAAATATCCCTCACAGACATAGGTGTTGCGGTTTTTTTCAATAAGCCGGAGCCTCTGTAACCAGTGTTTTCGCCATAAGAGGGTATAGAGCGGATGTACTACGGAGAGAAATTCAACGCGTGGTCCCACCTGGTGGGCGCAGTGTTGGCGACCGTCGGCGCGATCTGGCTGCTGGTCATGGCAAGCCTGCAGGGTGATGTCTGGAAAGTGGTCAGCATGGCGATCTACGGTGTCTGCCTGATAACGCTGTACAGCGTTTCAACCGTCTACCACAGCGTTCAGGGGCGCACGAAGTCGATCATGCAAAAGGTCGATCACTTTTCGATCTACCTCATGATCGCTGGCAGTTACACGCCATTCTGCCTCGTCACGCTGCGCGGCGCGTGGGGCTGGACGCTGTTCGGCATCGTCTGGGGACTGGCGCTGATCGGTATTTTGCAGGAGATAAAACCCCGCTCCGAAGCGCGAATCATGTCCATCGTGATCTACGCCGTGATGGGCTGGATCGTGCTGGTGGCGGTCAAGCCGCTACTGGCTGCGCTCGGCACGGCGGGCTTCATCTGGCTGGCTGGCGGCGGCGTGCTGTACACCGTCGGCATCCTGTTCTTCGCCTACGACCAGATCCGCCACTTTCACGGCATCTGGCACCTGTTCGTGATCGGCGGCAGCCTGATGCATTTTGTGGCTATCTGTTTTTATGTGTTGTGAAGGTGGGCGCTGAAGCCAGGTTCTCGTTGGGTTCGATTATCGTTACCACGCTCCAGCGTGGTAACGCCCTCGTGGACGCTTCGCGTCCGCTCTTGAGCCTTCAATGCGGAGCATTGGCGCGATAAACAGTCAGAAATCGCCCCACAATTGCTGCGCCACGCTTAAGGCAACCACCGGGGCGGTTTCTGTGCGCAGGACGCGTGGGCCAAGGCGGGCGGCGTGGAAGCCTGCGTCTTGCGCCTGATCAATTTCTGCATCGTTCAGTCCGCCTTCCGGGCCGATCAGGAAAGCCAGGCTGGCTGGCTTGTCATGGCTGGTCAGCGGTTCGGCCACCGGGTGCAGCACCAGCTTCAGGTCGGCTTCGGTCAGCTTGATCCAGTCGGCCAACGGCATGGGCGGATGGATCACCGGCACTACCGAGCGACCGCACTGCTCGCAGGCACTGATCGCGATCTGCTGCCAGTGCGCCTGACGCTTCTCGGCGCGTTCGTCCTTGAGGCGCACTTCGCAGCGTTCGCTGACAATCGGGGTGATCTCGCTGACGCCCAGCTCGGTCGCCTTCTGAATCGCCCAGTCCATGCGCTCGCCACGCGACAAGCCTTGGCCCAGATGAATGCGCAAGCCTGACTCAACCTGCCCGGCGAAGCGCTCGGTCATTTGCACGCGCACACGCTTTTTGCCGACTTCCAGCAGCGTGCCGCGAAACTCCAGGCCCGAGCCGTCGAACAGTTGCAGCGCATCGCCCTCGGTCATGCGCAGCACACGGCTGATGTAATGCACCTGAGCCTCGGGCAGCTCGTGCTCGCCCAGGCTCAGCGGCGTTTCAGTGAAAAAGCGGGACAGTCTCATGGTGTGTCTCGGTTCTGATGTTTATTTTGTGATGATGGCTTCGCAGACAAGTCCGCTCCCACGAGCGAACCGTCGACTAAACACTGTGGGAGCGGACTTGTCCGCGAAGGCGCCAGCCATTGCGCCGAAAATTCCGGCCCTAACCCGGATCCCTGAAATCCGGATGGAAATTCTCGCGCACTGCAACACTGATGCTGCTGCGCGTCGCGATATCAATGCCTTCGCTGGCCACTTCAGCGAGAAAGTCGATCTGCTCCGGGGTAATCACATAAGGCGGCAGGAAATACACCACGCTGCCCAGCGGACGCAGCAACGCGCCACGCTCCAGTGCATGCTGGAATACCTTCATGCCACGCCGCTCCTGCCACGGGTAAGCAGTTTTGGTGGCCTTGTCCTGAACCATCTCGATCGCAATGGCCATGCCGGTCTGACGCACTTCCGCGACATGCGGATGATCCACCAGGTGCGCCGTTGCCGTCGCCATACGCTGCGCCAGCGCCTTGTTGTTCTCGATGACGTTGTCCTGCTCGAAGATATCCAGGGTCGCCAGCGCAGCAGCGCAGGCCAGCGGGTTGCCGGTATAGCTATGCGAGTGCAGAAACGCGCGCAGGGTCGGGTAGTCGTCATAGAACGCGTCGTACACGTCGTCTGTGGTCACGCAGGCCGCCAGCGGCAGATAGCCGCCGGTCAGCGCCTTGGACAGACACAGGAAATCCGGGCGAATGCCGGCCTGCTCACAGGCGAACATGGTGCCGGTACGGCCAAAGCCAACGGCAATTTCATCGTGGATCAGGTGCACGCTATAGCGGTCGCAGGCTTCGCGCAGCAGCTTGAGATACACCGGGTGATACATGCGCATGCCGCCAGCTCCCTGAATCAGGGGCTCGACGATCACTGCCGCGACACTGGCGTGGTGCTCGGCGAGGGTCTGTTCCATCGCGGCAAACATATTCCGCGAATGCTCTTCCCAGCCCATGCCTTCAGGGCGGTGATAGCAGTCAGGGCTTGGCACCTTGATGGTGTCCAGCAGCAGCGCCTTGTAGGTTTCGGTAAACAGCGGCACATCGCCGACCGACATCGCCGCCATGGTTTCACCGTGGTAGCTGTTGGTCAGGGTGACGAAGCGTTTCTTCTCTGGCTGGCCGCGATTGAGCCAGTAGTGAAAGCTCATCTTCAGCGCAACTTCTATGCACGAAGAACCGTTGTCGGCGTAGAAGCAACGCGTCAGACCTTCGGGGGTGAGCTTGACCAGCCGCTCGGACAACTCGATTACTGGCTGATGGCTGAAACCGGCCAGAATCACGTGCTCCAGCTGGTCGACCTGATCCTTGATGCGCTGGTTGATGCGCGGGTTGGCATGCCCGAACACGTTCACCCACCAAGAGCTGACAGCATCCAGGTAGCGCTTGCCTTCAAAGTCTTCGAGCCATACGCCTTCACCACGCTTGATCGGTATCAGCGGCAGATTTTCGTGGTCTTTCATCTGGGTGCAGGGGTGCCACAGGACCTTGAGGTCACGTTGCATCCACTGGTCATTGAGGCCCATTTTCAATCTCCGGGTAGCGACTCGCCTGATGCGAGGACAAACAATCGCGCAAGCCTATGCAATGCCCGCCCATGGAACAACCTTTGATGCAGTTTTAAAGCCCGATTGACATTGCTGGCAGCTATTTGATGGCTCGCGTATCCTGCGCAGCGAGTCGATCTTTCGGGGTGACTTGCCCAATCTTTCCTACGTTTTTTCGGAGTTCGCCGAATGCTTTCTGGGTGGCTGCGCGCATGTGCGCTGATAGTTGCAGGGCTGGTCAGCGTTTCGACGCTCGCCGATGAAAAACAACGCACCGCGATCGTCGTCGGCGGTGGTCTGGCAGGCCTGACTGCTGCCTATGAGCTGCAGGCCAAGGGCTGGCAAGTGACGCTGCTTGAAGCCAAACCTGTGCTGGGCGGTCGCTCCGGTCTGGCAACCAGTGAATGGATCGGCAATACCAAGGCCCAGCCGGTGCTGAACCACTACCTGGACAGCTTCAAGCTACCTACCGTGCCAGCCCCTGAATTTGTGCGTACGCCCAGCTACCTGATTGACGGTGTGTACTTCACTCAAGCCGACCTGGCCGTCAAACAGCCTGCAACCGCCGAAGCCATCAAGCGCTACAACGACACGCTGGACAATCTGGCGCGCTCGGTTGACGACCCGGAGAACCCGGCGTCCAACAGTACGCTGTATGCCCTGGATCAGATCAACGTCGCCAACTGGCTGGACCGTCTGAGCCTGCCTGCCACGGCCCGTCAGTTGATCAATCAGCAGATCCGTACCCGCTATGACGAGCCTTCGCGGCTGTCGCTGCTGTACCTCGCCCAGCAATCACGGGTTTATCGTGCTGTCGATGAGCGTGACTTGCGCGCTGCGCGCTTGCCCGGTGGCAGTGCGGTATTGACCCAGGCTTTCGTCAAGCAGCTAAAGACCGTCAAGACCAACTCGCCTGTGACGTCAGTCATTCAGGAGAAGGACAAGGTCACCGTAAAGGCTGGCGCCACCAGCTACACTGCGGACTACGTGGTCATGGCCGTACCGCTGCGTTCGCTGAGCAAGATTCAGATGACGCCAGCGCTGGACGCCCAGCACATGGGCGCGATCAAGAGCACCAACTACGGCTGGCGCGACCAGATCATGCTCAAGTTCAAGACCCCGGTCTGGGACAGCAAGGCGCGCATGTCGGGTGAAGTGTTCAGCAACACCGGCCTGGGCATGCTGTGGGTCGAGCCTGCACTCAAGGGTGGCGCCAATGTGGTGATCAACCTCTCCGGCGACAATGCCCGCATCATGCAATCATTCGGCGACAAGCAGATGGTCGATCAGGTTTTGATCCGGCTGCATGCGTTCTACCCTGAAGCCCGCGGCGCCTACACCGGCTATGAAATTCGTCGTTACAGCGTTGACCCCTCGACGGGAGGCTCCTACCTGGCGTTCGGTCCCGGTCAGATCAGTAAATACTGGCGCTTGTGGGAAAGGCCGATACTGCGTGTAGCCTTCGCCGGCGAACACACGGACACCTTGTACCCTGGCACGCTGGAAGGCGCTTTGCGCAGTGGTCAGCGTGCGGCCAGTCAGGTGCAGGATCTGGCCGCTGGCAAATCGTTCGAGCCAGTCAAGGTCGCTCCGCCGAAAGCCCCGGCGCCGGCTTCGCAGAAATCCGAAGGCAACTTCTTCAGTAACCTGTTTGGCGGTGGTTCTTCCGACAAGCCGTCTGAACCCGTAAAACCTCAAGCGGACAAGCCTGGCTTCTTCTCGCGCATGTTCGGCGGCTCTGAAGCGCCGGCTCCCGCGCCTGTACCTGCCCCGGTAGAGAAAGCCCCGGAGCCCGCTCCAGCGCCAGCGCCGGTTGCAGCGCCCGCTCCTGTGGTCGCACCGGCAGTCCAGCCTCCGGTAAAGGCCGAGCCTGCGAAAAAGCCTGCCGCCAAGACTGATGCTGCGAAAAAGGAAGCAGCCAGGAAGGACGCCGCCAAAAAAGAAGCCGCCAAGAAGGAGGCAGCAAAAAAAGAGGCTGCGAAGAAGGCTCAGGCCAAGCCTGCTCCCGCCAAGCCATCCGCTGAAACAGCCCCCGCAGACGCCAACAACTGACTTGGCGCCAGATGACTGAAAGGGACGCGGCTCACGCCGCGTCCCTTTTTTTACGCGTGCCGAATTCGTTCCGTTTTATGTGCGCTGATGAGACCGGGCGTGATTATGCCGTTCATCGGTATCGAACGGCCGATGGTCATTGCAAAGTGTTACTGACTGCAAATTATCGCGATGCTGCTGCGACAAACGCCGTCTGGCAACCCTGAGAGGCTCGCCAGACATTGATAAACCAGCATGGCGAAAGCAAAAGCTTCATGCAGATCCATCGTATTGTTCGATAGGTCAAAGCGAAATTTTGCGCTTTCATTCGATAGATAAAAAGCTAGTCTGGTAATACTTCTGACAGGTACTGGTAATGCAGCTACGTAATTCATCCTCTCGCTACGGTCTGGTCAGCATGGTGCTGCACTGGGGTGTGGCTGCTGTCGTGTTTGGTATGTTTGCGCTGGGGCTGTGGATGGTCGGGCTGGATTACTACGACACTTGGCGCAAGGCCGGCCCTGATCTGCACAAAAGCATTGGCATCACCCTGTTTGCGGTCATGTTGATCCGTGTGGTCTGGCGCTTGCTCAGCCCGCCGCCACCGCCGTTGACCAGCTACAGTAAGTTGACGCGTCTCGGCGCAGCGTTCGGCCATCTATTCCTGTACGTCGCACTGTTTGCCGTGATGTTTGCCGGCTACCTGATCTCCACAGCTGATGGTGTGGGAATACCGGTATTCGGTCTGTTCGAGGTGCCTTCGCTGGTATCAGGTCTTCCTGACCAGGCAGAAACCGCGGGCTGGATTCATTTGTATCTGGCTTGGGTCATCGTGATATTCGCGGTGCTCCACGGCCTTGCTGCACTGAAACACCACTTCATCGATCACGATGTGACGCTCAAGCGCATGCTGGGTCGTAATTGATTGTTTAACCAAAAAGGGAAGAAAAGCATGTTGAAGAAGTCTCTCGCCGCTCTGGCTCTGGGTACTGCACTGTTGTCTGCCGGCCAGGCCATGGCTGCCGACTACGTTATCGACAAGGAAGGTCAACACGCATTCGTTGACTTCAAGATCAGCCACCTGGGCTACAGCTTCATTCACGGTACGTTCAAGGACTGGGACGGCACGTTCAGCTTCGACGCTGCCAAGCCTGAGGCCAGCAAAATCAATGTCGAGTTGAAGACCGCCAGCCTGTTCACCAACCACGCCGAGCGCGACAAGCACATCTCCAGCAAAGACTTCCTGGACGTTGCCAAGTACCCGGAAGCCAAGTTCGTTTCCACCAGCGTCAAATCGACCGGTGAGAAAACAGCTGACGTGACTGGCGACCTGACCCTGCACGGCGTCACCAAGCCAATCGTGATCAAGGCGACTTTCAACGGCGAAGGCAAGGATCCGTGGGGCGGCTACCGTGCCGGTTTCAACGGTACTTCGACGCTGAACCTGAACGACTTCGGCATCAAAGGCCCTGGCCCGACGTCGCAGACGCTGGACCTGGACATCACCTTCGAAGGCGTACAGAAGAAGTAAGTGTTCGCCTGATCGACAAAACGCCGACCCTTGGGTCGGCGTTTTTGTTGGTGCTGCCCAGAATCGGACGCGGCGCGTGGGAGCCATGATCGACACCACAAACAAAAACGCCCCGAGCAAGTCGGGGCGTTTTTTTGTTGCGTGGCTGTCAGCTGTCGCGGTTGCGGGTCAGCAGGGCCGGTTTTTCACCGCGTGGGCGTGCTGGCAATTGGTCCAGTTGCTCGGCAGACGGGAAGCGGTCGATCTTTGATTCCTTGTGCACGATCTTCGGCTGAGGCTGACCGTCGCGCGGGGCGCGTACAGCAGGCTCTTGGCCTTCACGTGGCAAGGGTTGATCTTCACGTGCCGGGCGACGACCGCGTGGCTGACTATCGCGCGAGCGCGGTGCCGAAGAACCCGAGCCGTTACGCTTGGGTGCGCCAGTAGCGGAACCGGTACGTGGTGCGCCACCCGCAGGGCGGCCCGAATTGGCCGGGCGTGCAGCGCCACCGGTTGCCGGTGCTGCGCCAGGCGCGGCAGCAGGGCGACGACCGCGGTTCTGGCCTTTGCCCTGATAAGGGCTCACGTAGTCAGCGCGATTACCGAAGTTATCTACTTCGTCATCGCGGAACTCGTCCGGGGCGCGATCCGACGCCGGGCGCGGTGTGGCTGGTTGCGATGCACGCTGTTCGCTGCGAGGCGTGCCCTCACGAGGTTTTTTTTCGCGTGGCTGCCTTGCAGGACGTTCGCCAGTGGCGGCAGCAGCGGCAGGTTTTTCCTTGCCTTTGTCCTTGCCCTTGTCGCGACGACCGCCGTTGTTCTTGTCGCCATCGGCACGAGCAGGGCGCGCACCACGGGAATTGCGAACATCCGGACGCTCACGTACTTCCGGCTTTTCAGCCTCGACTGCCGTGATGTCGAAGCCCATCAGGTCGCCATCCGGGATTTTCTGCTTGGTCATGCGCTCGATGCTTTTGAGCAGCTTTTCTTCGTCCGGTGCAACCAGCGAAATGGCTTCGCCCGAGCGACCTGCACGACCGGTACGGCCGATGCGGTGTACGTAATCTTCGTCGACATTCGGCAATTCGAAGTTGACGACGTGTGGCAGCTGATCGATATCCAGGCCGCGTGCGGCGATGTCGGTCGCGACCATGATGCGCACATCACCGGCCTTGAAGTCGGCCAGAGCCTTGGTGCGTGCGTTCTGGCTCTTGTTGCCGTGGATAGCGACGGCGGCAAGGCCGTGCTTGTCCAGGTACTCGGCCAGACGGTTGGCGCCGTGCTTGGTACGCGTGAAGATCAGCACCTGTTCCCAGGCCCCCACGGTGATCAAGTGCGCCAGCAACGAACGCTTGTGGTTGGCCGCAAGACGGAACACCCGCTGCTCGATACGCTCGACCGTGGTATTCGGAGGCGTTACTTCGATGCGCTCGGGGTTGTGCAGCAGCTTGCCTGCCAATGACGTGATGTCATTGGAGAACGTCGCCGAGAACAGCAGGTTCTGACGCTTGGCCGGCAGACGAGCCAGGACCTTTTTGACGTCATGTACGAAGCCCATGTCGAGCATCCGGTCTGCTTCATCAAGCACCAGGATTTCGACGTGGGAAAGATCAACGCTGCCTTGACCGGCGAGGTCGAGCAGGCGGCCAGGGCAGGCTACCAGTACATCCACACCGCGGGACATGGCCTGAACCTGCGGGTTCATGCCTACGCCGCCGAAGATGCAGGCGCTGACGAACTTCAGGTCGCGTGCATAGAGCTTGAAGCTTTCATGCACTTGCGCGGCGAGTTCGCGAGTCGGGGTCAGGACCAGTACGCGCGGTTGGCGCGGGCCATGACGCTGGGATTTGTCCGGAACACCATTGGGAAACAGCCGCTCCAGAATAGGGAGGGCGAAACCACCGGTTTTACCAGTACCTGTCTGCGCCGCAACCATCAGGTCGCGACCTTGCAACACGGCGGGAATTGCCCGCTGTTGCACGGGGGTAGGCTGGGTATAGCCCGCTGCCTCGATGGCGCGGACTAAAGCCTCGGAGAGACCGAGGGAAGCAAAGGACATGAGTAATCCTGTTCTGTTGGAGCTTAAGCTCAAGGGATGTCTTGCCTGGCGCGAATGGCGTGTAAAGACAACGCGATCCCGTCCGGTCCTGCAGGGTCTTCAGTGCATCTCGTGACGTCTGCGCTTGATGAAAAAAATGCGCTGATGGCGTGAACGAGTGACGATTGCAAGACCGCGCGTCCGGGCGTAAGCCTGGCGGGAAGGCTGGAGTATAACAGAGCGAGCGCAATACGCTGCTTTCCTGCTGCCCAACGGTGTATCAGGCCGCGATCTTCAGGGAATTGCCCGTCAGATCACGGCTTTGCAGGACTGTCAGCGTGGCAATTGCAGGTTGTTCCACACCGCCAGACTCGGTTCTGCCTGGTTCAGCGTGTAGAAGTGCAGGCCTGGGGCGCCACCTTGCAGCAGGCGTTCACACATCTGCGTAATGACTTCTTCGCCAAATGCCTGAATGCTCTGCACGTCATCGCCGTACGCTTCCAGTTGCTTGCGGATCCAGCGCGGGATCTCTGCGCCGCAGGCATCGGAAAAGCGTGCCAGCTTGCTGTAATTGGTGATCGGCATGATGCCGGGCACGATCGGGATGCTCACTCCCATCTTTTCGACGCGCTCGACAAAATTGAAATAGCTGTCGGCGTTGAAGAAGTACTGGGTGATTGCGCTGTCGGCACCCGCGTTGGCCTTGTTGACGAAGTGCTTGAGATCGTCTTCGAAATTGCGCGCCTGAGGGTGCATTTCCGGATAGGCGGCAACTTCGATGTGGAAGTGGCTGCCGGTTTCTTCACGAATGAAGGTCACCAGGTCGTTGGCATGACGCAGCTCGCCGCTGGCCATGCCCATGCCGGAAGGCAGGTCGCCACGCAGGGCTACGATGCGCTTGATACCTGCTTCCCTGTACTGGGCCAGCAGGTTGCGCAAGTCGTCCTTGCCGTCGCCAACACACGACAGATGCGGCGCGGCAGGCACTTTTACTTCGTTCTCCAGCTGCAACACGGTATTGAGCGTGCGGTCGCGGGTAGAACCACCGGCACCGTAGGTGCAGGAGAAAAAATCGGGGTTGTACGTGGCCAGCTGACGAGCAACGGTCAGCAGCTTTTCATGTCCAGCGTCGGTCTTGGTAGGAAAAAACTCGAAACTGAAGCGGCGATCTTGAGACATGGAGCCGATCTCATCGTAGGAGCGAACTTGTTCGCGAAAAGGTCGGAAGGACCTTCAGATACCGAGCATCACCGGAGTATCAACTACGTCCGGTGAAGGCTGATTGCAACCTCTGCCCACTTGCACGCGAGCAGACGGCCCGATCCGCTTCTTTTGGCAGCAGAAGCGTACCGGACCTGCTCAATCAGTAGCGGTAAGCATCTGGCTTGAACGGACCTTCGACGGTCACGCCGATGTAATCGGCTTGGGTCTTGGTCAGCTTGGTCACCACACCGCCGAAACCGCGGACCATTTCCAGGGCCACTTCTTCGTCGAGTTTCTTCGGCAGTACTTCAACAGTCAGACGCTCGGCTTTCTTGGCCGGAGCCAGGTCAGCGTACTTCTGCTCGAACAGGAAGATCTGTGCCAGAACCTGGTTGGCGAACGAGCCGTCCATGATGCGGCTTGGGTGACCTGTGGCGTTGCCCAGGTTAACCAGACGGCCTTCGGCCAGCAGGATCAGGTAGTCATCGTTCTGCGCGTCGAACGAGCCGGCGCCAGTACGATGGATCTTGTGAACCTGCGGCTTCACTTCTTCCCATGCCCAGTTCTTGCGCATGAAAGCAGTGTCGATTTCGTTGTCGAAGTGACCGATGTTGCACACTACAGCGCGTTTTTTCAGCGCTTTAAGCATGTTGGCGTCGCAGACGTTGACGTTACCGGTGGTGGTCACGATCAGGTCGATCTTGCCCAGCAGAGCCTTGTCGATGCTGGCTTCGGTGCCGTCGTTTTCGCCGTCGATGAACGGGGAGACAAGCTCGAAACCATCCATGCAAGCCTGCATGGCGCAGATCGGGTCGACTTCGGTCACTTTGACGATCATGCCTTCCTGACGCAGGGACTGGGCCGAGCCCTTGCCCACGTCACCGTAGCCGATCACCAGCGCCTGCTTGCCGGACAGCAAGTGGTCGGTGCCACGCTTGATGGCGTCGTTCAGGCTGTGACGGCAGCCGTACTTGTTGTCGTTCTTGCTCTTGGTCACCGAGTCGTTGACGTTGATGGCCGGGATTTTCAGCTCGCCCTTGGCCAGCATGTCCAGCAGACGGTGAACGCCGGTGGTGGTTTCTTCGGTCACGCCGTGGATCTTGTCCAGCATCGCCGGGTATTTCTTGTGGATGATCTCGGTCAGGTCGCCGCCGTCGTCGAGGATCATGTTGGCGTCCCATGGCTGGCCATCCTTGAGGATGGTCTGCTCGATGCACCACTCGTACTCTTCTTCAGTCTCGCCTTTCCAGGCGAAAACAGGGATGCCCGCAGCGGCGATGGCAGCAGCGGCCTGGTCCTGAGTCGAGAAAATGTTGCAAGACGACCAGCGTACTTCGGCACCCAGGGCAACCAGGGTTTCGATCAGTACAGCGGTCTGAATGGTCATGTGGATGCAGCCGAGAATTTTCGCGCCCTTGAGCGGCTGTTCAGCGGCGTACTTGCTGCGCAGACCCATCAGGGCAGGCATTTCGGATTCGGCGATGATGGTTT
Organism: Pseudomonas tremae; assembly: GCF_001401155.1. GTDB lineage: Bacteria > Pseudomonadota > Gammaproteobacteria > Pseudomonadales > Pseudomonadaceae > Aquipseudomonas > Aquipseudomonas tremae. The sequence goes on along the minus strand of NZ_LJRO01000153.1, from coordinate 255,049 downwards.
CGCGGCGGCCCCAGGCGGCCAGAGAAATATCGGCAACCTTGTAGTCGTTAAAATCTGCGGGCGTGATTACAGCACTCATTGAGAGTCTCCATTCCATAAAAATGCGAATGGGCGCCGTTGTGCGTTTAAGGCTTGCCGGCTGATGATCAACCTTGCAAACAACGCCCTATCCGAGCCTGACAGGGAAAACCTGCTGCAGCGCCCCTCGGACAGGTGGCGGGAACGGTATCAAGCGTTGATGACCGTTGTGAAACGTTTGGCAGTATAGCTGTGCTGGCGATTCTTCCCAAGGCTTTCTGTCGGGTTAAAGGCCATGCTTTTGCCATCTAGCGGTAATAGGGTCGATGCACAGTCTCTATGAGACCAGCATGGGCGGAAGCCTTCTGCTCTGCCATCATGCAACCCTCTACCGGCCATACGCTCAGGAATGAACATGAATTTCCACACCCGCAAGTGGGTAAAGCCCGAAGACCTCAACCCCAACGGCACCCTGTTCGGCGGTAGCCTGCTGCGCTGGATCGATGAAGAGGCTGCGATCTATGCGATTGTCCAGTTGGGCAACCAGCGGGTGGTGACCAAGTATATTTCCGAGATCAACTTTGTCAGCGCTTCGCGTCAGGGCGACATCATCGAGCTGGGCATCACCGCCACCGAGTTCGGCCGCACCTCGATCACCCTCAAATGCCAGGTGCGCAACAAGATCACCCGCAAGAGCATCTTGACGGTCGAGAAGATCGTCTTCGTCAACCTCGACGAAGACGGTCAGCCAGCGCCACATGGGCGGACCGAGATCCGCTATATAAAGGATCAGTTCGACGTAGAGGACTGACGTTCAGGTTGCTGAAGATTGGACGCAGAGCGTCCGCAACGGCGTGCCCACGCAGAGAGTGGGCACGATAGTTACAAAGTGATCGTACCTCACGCTCCGCTTGCGAATGCCCTTCACGACGCTCCGCGTCGTCCACACAGCTTGGCTCAGCCCTTGGCCTGGAACTCTCGCAACCACGTCAGGCCTTCGCTGGTATCGCCTTTCGGGCGGTATTCGCAGCCGACCCAGCCGGTGTAGCCCAGATCGTCGATGACGTTGAACAGGTGCTCGTAATTCAATTCGCCGAGGTTCGGCTCGTTGCGATCCGGTACGCCTGCAATCTGAATGTGGCCGATGCCTGCAAAGTCCCGGCGCAGCTTGCTGGTCAAGTCGCCTTCGACGACCTGGCAGTGGTAGCAGTCGAACTGCACCTTCAGGTTGTCTGCACCCACCAGCCTGCGGATTTCCTGCGCCTGATCCTGGCGGTTGAGGAAGAAGCCCGGCATGTCACGCGTGTTGATCGGTTCGATCAGGATCGTGACACCAACAGACCTTGCCTGCTCGGCCGCAAACGCCAGGTTTTCCAGATAAACCGCCTGATGGCGCTCGCGCAAGTCCTCGCTGGGCAGCAGACCGGCCATCACATGCACGCGGTCATTACCCAACACCTGCGCATATTCCAGCGCACGTTCGATGCCACTGCGAAATTCCGCTTCGCGGCCTGGCAATGTCGCGATGCCTCGTTCGCACGCATCCCAGTCGCCCGGTGGGGCGTTGAACAGTGCCTGCACCAGGCCATTGTCGCTCAGGCGCTGTTTGAGCTCCTGCGGCGTGTAGGCGTAAGGAAACAAATACTCGACCGCCCCGAAACCGTCGGCAGCGGCGGCGGCAAAGCGCTCAAGAAAATCATGCTGTGGATAGAGCATGCTGAGGTTGGCGGCAAAACGAGGCATGTTGACTCCAGTCTTCAAAAGGTCAGACGAATGGCCAAAGCAGCAGAGTGATCACGAAACCCAGTGTGCCGAGCAGCGTGACCAGCACAGTCCAGGTGCGCAAGCCGTCAGCGACGTTGAGGCCCGCCAGTTTGGTGAACATCCAGTAACCGGCGTCGTTGATGTGCGACATGGCCAGACCGCCACCGCCCATTGCCAGGCACAGCAGGGCAAGGTGATTGGCGCTCAGGTCAAGTGTGGCAATCAGCGGGCTGAGAATGCCGGCGGTGGTCACCAGCGCAACAGTGGTCGAACCCTGAACAGCGCGCAGTAACAGCGTCAACAGAAAGCCCAGCGCCAGCACTGGCAGACCAGTGTTGCGCAGAGCCTCGGAAACCACCGCACCAATACCGGTATCCACCAGCACCTTGCCGAACACGCCACCGGCACCGGCGATCAGGATTACCATCGCCACACCGGGCAAGGCCGAGCCGATCACGTCGGACACCTGCGTGCGGCTCCAGCCACGACGCGAGCCCAGCAGCCAGGCGCACAGCAGGGTGTCGATCAGCAGGGCCACTAGTGGCGCGCCCAGAACAGTCAGTACCGCACGCAGCGTGGAGGTTGCGGGCAGCAGCGTGGTTGCCAGAGTGCCCATCAAAATCAGCACGATCGGCAGCAGAATCAGGGCGATGATCAACCCGAAACCCGGTGCGGGCGCTGGCGGCAGCTTGCTTGCCAGGCTGCTGGCGCTTTCTTCTGCGCCGAGGGTTCTGGTTTCAGTGGCTTCACGTACCGCTGAATAATCGTTGCGTGCCCAGGCTTCCAGGTCTTCGTTGGTGACGTGCGGGCCGTAGACTTCGGCGCGGATGTCATCGGTTATCGGGTAGGTCTTGCGGGTCATGCGGCCCGCGACGAAGTAGCCGACCATGCACAGCACCGCGACAATCGGGATACCCAGCATCAACACACGACCCAGGTCCGCACCCAACTGGCTGGCCGCAGCAACGGCGCCAGGGTGTGGCGGCAGGAACGCATGCACCGCCAGCAACGCAGCACACATCGGCAGCGCGAAAATCAGCAACGGCTTGCGCGCCGCGCGGGCCACACCATAAGCCAGCGGCATAAGAATGATCACGCCGACCTCGAAGAACACCGGGATGCCGACCATGAAGCCCGCGATCGTCAGGGCCAGCGGCGTACGCTTGTTGCCGAAGCGGTTGATCAGGGTTCTGGCCAACGCTTCGGCGCCGCCCGACAGCTCGATGATGCGCCCGATCATTGCGCCCAAGGCAATGATGATCGCGATATGGCCGAGGGTCTTGCCCATGCCGCCTTCAATGGTGGCAACCAGATCGGCGGGTTTAACACCGGCGACCAAGGCCACGATGATGCTGACCAGCATCAGGGCGACAAAGGGCTGGAATTTGTACTTGAGCACCAGAAACAGCAGCAGCGCGATGCCCGCACCGGCCACGACCATCAACATGAGCGGCGTCATGCCCGTGTACTCCGACCAATGTTGGTGAAGATTGAATGCGAAACAGCGGGTTTGTGGTGAGTCATGCTCTCGATTCCTGTTGTTATTGTTTTTTGGCCGGGAGGCGTCGTGCGCCTCACGATCAATGTGTGCCCGTTACCACTTCGCGCCGAACACCTGACGCAATTCTTCAAGCGCCGTAGGGTCAAGGGGGTCAGGTTTCGGATCGGTCATCAGCCACAGACGAGCTGTTTCTTCCAGCTCTTCGAGGGCGTAGCAGGCCTTGGCCACCGAGCTTTCCCAGACCACCGGGCCGAGCCGTTCAAGCATCACGCCGCGCACGCTGTTGGCCAGATGCGCAACACGTTCGGCGACTTTTGGCGAGCCCGGACGTTCGTAAGGGATCAAGGGGATGTGGCCGACTTTCATGACCTGATAGGGCGTCAGCGGCGGCAGAATGTCGTCTTCACGCCACACGCCGGCCAGGGTCAGCGCCACCAGATGCGTCGAATGGGTATGCACCACGCCGCCGACTTCAGGGTTGCGGTCGTAGACTTCGCGATGTAACGCAAGGGTCTTGGACGGCTTGCTGCCCGACACCCATTCGCCAGCCAGATTGACCTTGGCAATATCTGCCGGGTCCATGCGGCCCAGGCAGGCGTCGGTCGGCGTGATCAGCCAGCCGTCATCAAGACGTGCGCTGATGTTGCCGGCGCTGCCAACCGTGTAGCCACGGCCATACAACAGGCGGCCGACGTCGCAGATTTCCTGACGCAGGGCGTTTTCATCAATCATCAGGCTTCCCCCGCCAAATGCTTGAGGGCTTTGGCGAAGAAGTCGCGAGCACCGAAGTTGCCGGACTTCAGCGCCAGTGCCAGCGGCTCACTGCCACTGCTGACGGTGGCCGGGACACCTGGATCGATCTGTGCGCCGATCTGCAACAGTTGCACGCCCAATGCCTGAACCACGGACCCGGACGTCTCGCCACCGGCCACCACGAAACGGCGTACGCCAGCGTCGAAAAGGCCTTTGGCGATTTCGCCGAGTGCGGCTTCGACCATAGCGCCGGAGCGTTCGACGCCCAGTTCTTTCTGTACGGCTTTGACTTCGTCCGGGGTGCTGGTGGCGTAGATCAGCACTGTCTGAGCGGCGTCTCTTGCAAACGCCAGCGCCTGCTCGACTACTGGTTTGCCAGCGGCCAGATCAAGCGGGTTGATGCGCAGGGCAGGGCGATTGGCTTCCAGCCAGGCCGCGACCTGGCCATTGGTCGCAACCGATGCACTGCCGGCCAGCACCACTTCACCGCCGCTGATGGCGATCTGTTTGGCTGCGTCGATATCACGCAACTTGCCGGCCTTGCGGAAGTTGCCCGGCAGGCCCAATGCCAGCCCCGAACCGCCGGTCAAGAGCGGCAAGTCGGCGCAGGCTTCGCCCAGGGTGTACAGGTCGGCGTCCGACAGGGCATCGGCGATGGCCATGCGCACACCTTCAGCGCGCAGCTCGGCAATTTTGCCGCGTACGCTTTCTACGCCTTTGGCAACCGTGTCGTAGCGCAACAGGCCGACTTTGTGGGTGGTCTGCGCTTGCAGCACGCGCACCAGATTGGCATCGGTCATGGGTGTCAGCGGATGGTTCTGCATGCCCGATTCGCTGAGTAACTGGTCCTGCACGAACAGGTGACCACGGAAAATCGTGCGGCCGTTTTCCGGAAAGGCTGGGCAGGCGAGGGTGAAATCACTGCCCAGTTGTTCCAACAGTGCTTCGCTGACCTGGCCGATGTTGCCTGCTGCGGTCGAGTCGAAGGTCGAGCAGTACTTGAAGAAAATCTGCTCGCAGCCGCGCTCGCGCAGCCATTCCAGCGCAGCGAGGGACTCTGCAACCGCTTCAGCGCTTGGCGTGGTACGGGATTTCAGGGCGATGACAATCGCGTCGGCGTCCAGCCCCGCAGCCATTTCGGCGCTGGGGATACCGATGCTTTGCACGGTGCGCATGCCGCCACGGACCAGCATGTTGGCCAGATCGGTCGCGCCGGTGAAATCGTCGGCAATGCAGCCCAGCAGCGGGCGAGCGGTGTTCAGGCTCATCATTCGCTCCTCAGGCTTTTTCAGGCTTGGCTTTGGGCAATTCGATGCCCGGAAAAATCTTGATCACTGCCGAGTCATCTTCACGACCGTAGCCAGCGCTGGAAGCCTGCATGAACATCTGGTGCGCAGTGGCCGACAGCGGCAGCGGGAATTTGCTGCTGCGTGCGGTATCCAGCACCAGGCCCAGGTCCTTGACGAAGATATCCACAGCCGACAGCGGCGTGTAGTCGGCATTGAGGATGTGCGGCACGCGGTTTTCGAACATCCACGAGTTGCCGGCGCTGTTGGTGATCACTTCGTAGAGTGCGTCGGCATCGACGCCTTCACGCAGGCCTAGGGCCATTGCCTCGGCACTGGCAGCGATATGCACTCCCGCCAGCAACTGGTTGATGATTTTGACCTTCGAGCCCAGGCCGTGGACGTCGCCCAGGCGGTAGACCTTGCCGGCCATGCCGTTGAGGATGGCTTCGGCCTTGGCATAGGACTGGTTCGGGCCGGAGGTCATCATCGTCATCTGGCCAGCAGCGGCCTTGGCTGCGCCGCCGGAGATCGGGGCGTCGAGGTACAGCAGATTCTGTGCGGCAAGACGTTCGCCGAGTTCGACGGCGAAGGTCGGTGCGACGGTTGCGCAGCCGATCACCAGGCTGCCCGGACGCAGGGCCGCAATGGCACCGTTTTCGCCGAACAGGACGGTTTCGGTCTGCTCGGCATTGACCACGACGGTAATGATCACGTCGCAGGCAGCGGCCATGCTGGCTGGGGATTGGCAGGCAACACCGCCTTCCTGGGCGAACGCTTCGGTCACGCTGGTGCGCACATCGCAGGCATGCACATTGAAACCGCTGCGCAGCAACGAGCGGGCGATGCCCAAGCCCATCGCGCCCAGGCCGATGACGCCAACGTTTTTAGTGTTCATGCAGTAATCCTCAAAGTCAGTGCCGATGCCTGTGAAGCCGGCATTCGAGCGTTATTGTTCTGATCTGTGAATCAGATAGTGAATCAATGAGTAAATAATGTGAAGTATTTTTATTTATAACAAAATTTAACATTCTCGGAGTTTTCCAATCGCCCACAAAAAAGCCCCTGACCGGGGCTTGATTGAAATCGCTGCATTGCTGACGCCTTGCGTCATCCACGAAGGCTCAGAATTTCGGCACTGGCGCGCTGGTGGCGTTCTTCAGTGAGCCGCTTTCCTGACGCACGACCTCTTTGGGCTTATAGGCGCAATAGCCGGGGCGCGGGCCGATCTTCGGATGGTTGCGGCAGGTGTCCGGGCGCTTTTCGTAGATGGTACACAGGCGGCTTTTGCGGTCCAGGTACAGGCAGTCGTTGTTGCTCATGCGCTGCAACGTGAAGATTTCCGACTTCTGATTGTAACGCTCGACGATGCCTTCTTTCTGCAGGCGCTTGGCGATGTTCTTGGCCGGGTCGCCGCGCTCGAACTCATCGACGATGCCGATGCGGATCAGGTCCTTGATCTTCACTTCTACCGGCAGCGTGCAGCAGCTGGAGATGCAGCCTCCGCACATGTGGCTGGAGTACTTGGCCCAAGTGTCGATGCGATCGAGTTCTGCGGCGGCGATCAAGGTGGGTTTCATTTTATTTCAGAATTCCGGGTGTATCAGGGCGCGCGATCATACCGGTCCGCGGCCATTTGCAGTAAGTAAAAATTGTCGAAGCGACTGTCGGTCAGGCTGAGGAGCGTAATTGACGATGAGGTTGCTGCCTGCCGACCGCAGTCGGTCAGCAGGCAGGGTGCGCAGGGAAAACTCAGGACCTGAGCTTGTCGTCGGCCCTGAACATGCTGCGGATCCCGCGCACAGCCTGACGGATTCGGTCCTGATTCTCGATCAGCGCAAAACGCACGTGATCGTCGCCGTATTCGCCAAAACCGATGCCCGGCGAGACGCAGACTTTAGCTTCTGCCAGCAGTTTCTTGGCGAACTCCAGCGAGCCCAGATGCGCGTAAACCTCCGGGATCTTGGCCCAGACGTACATGGACGCTTTGGGGTTCTCGACCATCCAGCCCATTTCATGCAAGCCTTTGACCAGCACGTTGCGGCGCTGGCGATACTGTTCGGCTATGTCGAGAACGCACTGTTGATCGCCTTCCAGCGCCGCAATGGCCGCGACCTGCAATGGCGTGAAGGTGCCGTAGTCGTGGTAGCTCTTGATGCGCCCCAATGCGTTGACCAGCTCCGGGTTGCCGACCATGAAACCGATTCGCCAGCCTGCCATGTTGTAGCTCTTGGACAAGGTGAAGAACTCGACGGCGATGTCCTTGGCTCCAGGCACCTGCATGATCGACGGTGCTTTCCAGCCGTCATAGACGATGTCGGCATACGCCAGGTCATGCACCACCAGTACGTCGTACTGCTTGGCCAGCGCCACCACGCGCTCGAAGAAATCCAGCTCCACGCATTGCGCGGTCGGGTTCGACGGGAAGCCCAGAATCATCATCTTCGGCTTGGGAATCGAGCCGCGAATGGCCTTTTCCAGCTCGGCGAAGAAATCCACGCCCGGTACCAGCGGCACCGACCGCACCTGGGCGCCGGCAATCACGGCACCATAGATGTGGATCGGATAGCTCGGGTTGGGCACCAGCACCGTGTCGCCCTGATCCAGCGTGGCGAGCATCAGGTGCGCCAGGCCTTCCTTGGAACCAATGGTGACGATGGCTTCGCTTTCAGGGTCGATATCGACCTCGTAGCGCTTCTTGTACCAGTTGGAAATGGCGCGACGCAGGCGGGGGATACCGCGTGATGTGGAGTAGCCGTGGGTGTCTTCGCGCTGGGCGACGGTAACCAGTTTTTCGACAATATGTGGCGGCGTGGCCCCGTCGGGGTTGCCCATGCTCAAGTCGATAATATCCTCACCGCGACGACGGGCAGCCATTTTCAGCTCGGCGGTGATATTGAACACGTAAGGGGGGAGTCGATCTATGCGCGCAAAGCGGCGCGGCGAACCTTGTTCGGCCATGAGTATCTCGCAAACGTAAGCGCCCGGAACCGTCCGAGCGACGCGGCCGCATGAGGCGGCCTGCCGACCAAGATAGATGGGCTGATAGCGTTTTGTCCACAGAGATTACAGCGCGAGCTGTACAAACATTGTTCACCCACCAAACGGAGTCGGCGGTGTAGAATCGCGCTATTCATCGCCATTCATCCCCGGCGGGTTTATGAGCTCAGGCCGAGTACACGGTGATCCCGTGGTGTTCGGTTTCTTCGCTGCCTGTGGTCACTGCCGCACGCCCGCGACGTCAATAGAAGCTCACTCCCTTCCTGATCAGCCTTATTTTTGCCGGAGTGCTCCAATGCCTGATTACCGCTCGAAAACGTCCACCCACGGCCGCAACATGGCCGGCGCCCGTGCCCTTTGGCGCGCTACGGGCATGAAAGACGAAGATTTCAAGAAACCGATCATCGCCATCGCCAACTCCTTCACCCAGTTCGTGCCGGGCCACGTCCACCTCAAGGACATGGGCCAACTGGTCGCGCGGGAAGTCGAACGCGCCGGTGGCGTGGCCAAGGAATTCAACACCATTGCGGTCGATGACGGTATTGCGATGGGCCATGACGGCATGCTGTATTCGCTGCCAAGCCGCGAGATCATTGCCGACTCGGTCGAGTACATGGTCAACGCGCACTGCGCCGACGCCATCGTGTGTATTTCCAACTGCGACAAGATCACCCCCGGCATGCTGATGGCGGCGTTGCGACTCAACATCCCGGTGGTCTTCGTTTCCGGCGGGCCGATGGAAGCGGGCAAGACCAAACTGGCCAGCCACGGTCTGGACCTTGTCGATGCAATGGTCATCGCTGCCGACTCGACTGCCAGCGACGAGAAAGTCGCCGAATACGAGCGCAGCGCCTGTCCGACATGCGGCTCCTGCTCGGGTATGTTCACCGCCAACTCGATGAACTGCCTGACCGAAGCGCTGGGTCTGGCCCTGCCGGGCAACGGCTCTGCACTGGCTACCCACAGCGACCGCGAGCAGTTGTTCCTGCAGGCTGGTCGGACCATCGTTGACCTGTGCCGCCAGTACTACAAGGAAAACGACGATTCGGTGTTGCCGCGCAACATCGCCAACTTCAAGGCGTTCGAAAACGCTATGACGCTGGACATCGCCATGGGCGGTTCGACCAATACCATCCTGCACTTGCTGGCAGCCGCTCAGGAAGCCGAGATCGACTTCGACCTGCGTCACATCGATCGTCTGTCGCGCAAGGTGCCGCAGCTGTGCAAGGTGGCACCGAACATCCAGAAGTACCACATGGAAGACGTGCACCGCGCCGGCGGGATCTTCAGCATCCTCGGTGAGCTGGCCCGTGGCGGCCTGCTGCACACCGACCTGCCCACCGTACACAGCAAAACCCTGGCCGAAGGCATCGCCAAATGGGATATCACCCAGACTGACGACGAAGCCGTGCATACCTTCTTCAAGGCCGGCCCGGCAGGCATCCCGACCCAGACCGCGTTCAGCCAGTCGACCCGTTGGGAAAGCCTGGATGACAACCGTGAAAACGGCTGCATCCGCAGCGTCGAGCACGCCTACTCGCAAGAGGGCGGCCTGGCCGTGCTGTACGGCAACATCGCGCTGGATGGCTGCGTGGTTAAAACCGCCGGTGTCGACGAGTCGATCCACGTCTTTGAAGGCAACGCGAAGATCTTCGAAAGCCAGGACAGCGCTGTACGCGGGATTCTGGCTGACGAAGTGAAGGCTGGCGACATCGTCATCATTCGTTACGAAGGCCCGAAAGGCGGTCCGGGCATGCAGGAAATGCTCTATCCGACCTCGTACCTGAAGTCCAAAGGCCTGGGCAAGGATTGTGCGCTTCTCACCGACGGCCGCTTCTCGGGTGGTACGTCCGGTCTGTCCATCGGTCACGCCTCGCCGGAAGCCGCAGCGGGCGGGGCAATCGGTCTGGTCCGTGACGGCGACAAAGTGCTGATCGACATCCCGAATCGCTCGATCAACCTGATGATCGACGACGCCGAGATGGCCGAACGTCGCGCCGAACAGGACAAGAAAGGCTGGAAGCCTGTCGAGTCGCGTCCACGCAAGGTGACCACTGCACTCAAGGCCTACGCCTTGCTGGCAACCAGCGCCGACAAGGGCGCCGTGCGTGACAAGGCGTTGCTGGACAAGCTGGTGCCATAGCGCGAACGTTTGATTTGGTATGAAAACGCCCCGCCAGTCGGGGTGTTTTTTTGTCCAAAGATTGTGCGCGGCACTTTAGACACAGTGGTATTTCTGACAGGTGTCGAGAGCGTTTCAGCACTATACAGTGGCCCAACAGCCGCGAAATCCTCTGCGGCGAACCGCTATCAGATGTTATGGAGAACGTGATGAGAGCATGGTTCCTGGCACCGACATTGTTCATGAGCGTTTGCCTTGGTGCATACGCAGTTGACTCAACAGACGCCACCCAAAATGAAATAGCTCCGCCCACTGATATCGCTCAGGAAGTGGAGACAGCGGTACAGGTCCGCAATAACAGTACGTTCGCGATTTATGTCATACAGAGGGGCGTGAAGCAGGAGGTGGCGAGCAAGGGCACCTACGTCATTAGTCGCGTCGCCACTTACCCGCTGAGTATCACCCCTGTCAGTGGCACGCCGAGCATAAAGTTTGTGACACTCACCGGGAAAACAGGCGCATGCACGTTTGCCAGTTGCCTCATCGTTCAATAACGCGACGTGGGGCTCCAGTTGAAAGGCTCACTTGCGGTCCGCAATCACCCCGATCAACACCAGCACCACCAACAGCACCGGCGCCAGGCTGTAGTTGTTGAATTGACTGAGGCCGCGCACCACCCAAGGAGTGGCGTAGATCAGCGCCGCACCGCTGCCGACTGCGCAGAGCAGGGCAATGAGCGGAATGCGCAGGGCGCCGGTCATGCTGCTGATGCGTTGTTCTATCCAGCCTTTGATGTCTGCGCCAAACAGCACCAGCAGGCAGCCCACCAATGCCAGCGCGATTTCTGAAAGATTGCTGCGACTCCAGCGCGAAACGGTGGCGAGCAAGTCGAGTACGAAATCCATGCAGGGTCCTTAGATCAGAAAGTATTGCAGCAAGTCATTGAGGAACAGCTGGCCTTGAGGCGTGGCGATCAGGCGTGACGGATCTTCATGCAGCAGACCCTTTTGTTCGGCCTGCCTGCGTGCCTCGGCAAGCGAATCGAGGCTTAGACCCGTTCTTTCGCGAAATAACGCAGCGTCTACACCATTTGTCAGTCGCAGTGCATTCATCAGGAATTCAAACGGTAATTCCTCCAGCGGCAAAAGCTTCGAGCCTGCCTGAAACGGCTTGTCCGGGTTCAGGTAATCCTTGGGCAGCCGGGTCTTCCATGTGCGGATAATGCGCCCGTCCGGATGGCTCAGCTTGCCGTGCGCGCCTGCGCCGATACCGATGAAATCACCGAACGCCCAGTAGTTGAGGTTATGCCGCGCCGGTTTTCCGGGTTGCGCATAGGCCGACACTTCGTACTGCGCGTACCCATGAGTGGCCAGTAACTGCTGTCCGGTTTCCTGAATATCCCAAAGAATGTCGTCTTCCGGCAAAACCGGTGGCTGATTCCAGAACACCGTGTTGGGTTCCAGGGTCAGCTGATACCAGGACAGGTGAGTCGGTGCCAGCGCAATAGCCTGGCGCAGATCGGCCAGCGCTTCATCCTGGGACTGGTCCGGCAGGCCGTGCATCAGGTCCAGGTTGAAGTTGTCGAAACCGGCCTGACGCGCCATGTCAGCGGCACGAATCGCTTCGTCGCCATTGTGTATGCGGCCCAGCGCCTTGAGTTTGGATTCCTGAAAGCTCTGGATGCCGATCGACAGCCGATTGATCCCCAGGCCGCGATAGGCGCTGAACTTGGCCTGTTCGAAGGTGCCGGGATTGGCTTCCAGGGTGATCTCGATGTCGCTGGCAAAGCGGATGCGTTGCTCGACGCCCTTCAGCAAGCGGCCCAAAGCGTCGGCGCTGAACAGGCTCGGCGTACCGCCACCGAAGAAGATCGATTGCAGCTCGCGGTCGTAGACGTGCGGCAGGTCGAGGTCCAGATCGGCCAGCAAGGCGTCGACGTACTCCTGTTCCGGCAGCACCGGGCTGGCGGTGTGCGAGTTGAAGTCGCAGTACGGACATTTGCGCACGCACCATGGAATATGGATGTACAGCGACAGCGGTGGCAGGTGCTGCAGTGCAGGGCGTGGGCTCTCTGATGAGAAACCGCTCTCGCCGAGAAACAGCGGCTGTGCAGGCGAATCGTGGGTCATTGCAAACCCAGGCGTTGGCGTAACAGGACCATCGCGCGAGCGCGATGGCTGAGCTGGTTTTTCTCGCTGGGGCCGAGTTCGGCACTTGAGCAATTGCGCTCCGGCACCCAGAACAGCGGGTCGTAGCCAAAGCCGTGCTCACCGCTGGCGGCGTGCAGAATGCGCCCGTGCCACAGGCCTTCACAGAGAATCGGCAGCGGATCGTCGGCATGCCGCACCAGCGCCAGAACACAGACGAATTGCGCGCCACGCTGCTCGTCCGGCACGTCTTTCAGCGCCTCCAGCAGCTTGGCATTGTTGGCCGCGTCGCCCTGACCATCGGCATAGCGCGCGGAATAGATGCCTGGCGCACCGCCGAGAAAATCCACTGCCAGCCCCGAGTCATCGGCCAGCGCAGGCAGCCCGGACAGCCGCGATGCGTTGCGTGCCTTGAGGATCGCGTTTTCGACGAACGACAGCCCGGTCTCCTCCGGTTCCACGAGGCTGAACTCGCTCACCGAACGTAGCGTCACGCTGCCGCCGAGCATGGCCTGGAGTTCCTTGAGTTTGCCGCCGTTGTGGCTGGCCAGTACGAGTTGTGTGAGGTTCATGGTCGGCCTGTGGTGGTGCTTGAAAACGATCGTTTAAACGGCAATCTTGTGCTCCGCCAGCCCTGGGCTGGTAACCCGGTAGATGCCGATCTCGCCCAGCAGGTTAGGCCAGAGTTTGCTGGCCCAGCCATGACGGTGCTGCTGATCGACCGCCAGCCTGTCGAGCACCTGTGCATCGCGTTCGCGGCACAGTTCTTCGAAGTCGCCGAAGGTGCAGAAGTGGATGTTCGGCGTGTTGTACCAGGTGTACGGCAGAAATTCTGACACCGGCATGCGCCCCTTGCTGGCCAGATACCAGCGGCAGCGCCAATGACCGAAGTTCGGGAATGTGATGATGCACTGCCGACCGACGCGGAGCATTTCGTCGAGGATTCGGTCCGGGTAATGCACGGCCTGCAGGGCCTGGGTCATGACCACCACGTCGAAGCTGTTGCTGGCAAAGTTGCCCAGGCCCTTGTCGAGGTCCTGCTCGATGACGTTGATGCCTTTGGCTACGCATTCGGCAATGTTCTCGGCGTCGTTTTCCAGCCCGTACCCTGTCACTTGTTTGTGATCACGCAGCCAGGTCAGCAATTCGCCATTGCCACAACCGAGGTCGAGCACGCGGCTGCCTGCGGGGATCCATTCCTGGATGATTTCCAGATCGGCTCTCATGACGTCCTCACAACGAAATTCGGTTCATGTAATTACCGAAAGCCTGCAGGTAGCGCGGAATCGGGATCAGGAAAGCGTCATGCCCTTGAGGCGCGTCGATTTCCAGGTAGCAGACGTCCTTGCGGGCAGCCATCAACGCATCCACCAGCTCCCGCGAGCGGGCTGGCGAGAAGCGCCAGTCGGTGGTGAACGACATCACGCAGAACTTCGCGGTGGCGTTGGCGAAAGTCTTTGCGAGGTCGTCGTCGAAGCTGGCTGCAGGGTCGAAGTAATCCAGCGCTTTGGTCATCAACAGGTAGGTATTGGCGTCGAAACGCCCGGAAAACTCTTCACCTTGATAGCGCAGGTAGCTTTCGACCTGAAACTCTACGCTGTGGAAATCGTAGTTGAGCTTCTCGCTTTTGAGGCCGCGACCGAATTTCTCGCCCATCGAGTCGTCGGACAGGTAAGTGATATGCCCGACCATCCGCGCCAGCATCAGCCCGCGCTTGGGTATGACGCCCTGCTCCTGGAACGAGCCGCCGTGAAATTCCGGGTCGGTGAGAATCGCCTGGCGCGCCACTTCGTTGAAGGCGATGTTCTGCGCTGACAACTTGGGGGCCGAGGCGATTGCCAGGCAATGGCGCACGCGATCCGGGTAGCTGATGGTCCATTGCAGCGCCTGCATGCCGCCCAGGCTGCCGCCAATCACCGCAGCCCATGTGTCGATACCCAGCAGGTCGGCCAGCCGGGCCTGGCTGTTGACCCAGTCTTCCACGGTCAGTACCGGGAAATTGGCACCGAATGGTTTGCCGGTGTCTGGATCGATGCTGCTTGGGCCGGTCGAGCCATTGCAACCGCCAAGGTTGTTGAGGCTGACGACGAAGAACCGGTCGGTGTCGATTGGCTTGCCAGGGCCGATGCAACTGTCCCACCAACCGGGCTTGCGGTCGTCGGCGCTGTGAAAGCCTGCGGCATGATGATGCCCTGACAGCGCGTGGCAGATCAGCACGGCGTTGCTGCGAGCAGCGTTGAGCTGACCGTAGGTTTCGTAAATCAGGTCATAGGCTGGCAACGAACGGCCACAGGCCAGCGGCAAAGGCTCGCTGAAATGCGCCATTTGCGGTGTGACCAGTCCGACAGAATCGTGAGGGAAAACCGTGGGCATCGACCCTGCTCTCGCGTGAATGAGGCGTAAGTCTAAAGACCGCGGGGTGCAGCGGCAATAAGGGATGTTGTGAGGCGTAAATCAGTTGCGCTATCTGACCAGGACGCAGAGCGTCGCACCATAGTTGAGGCAGGGCTGTTGTGGGAGCGTCGCCCGGTTCGCTCCCACAAAGCCTCTATATATCCGGACGATTCGGAACTTCGCTTACATCAACAATCGCAGTACATCGGGCATGTTGCTCATGGCGGCGAGGTTGTTGATGACCAGCATGTCGAGCAGCTTGAGCACCAGAAACGCCAGGATCGGCGATATGTCCAGACCGCCCAGGTTCGGGACAATCTTGCGGAACGGTGCCAGGGCTGGCTCACAGATCTGGTTGACCAGCTCTGCGCCAGGGTTGTTGCTGCCCGGTGCCACCCACGACAGGATCACGCTGATGATCAGGGCGAAGAAGAATATCTTCAGGAACAGCGCCGTCACGCCAATGATCGACCAAAGCAGCAGGTGCAGCGGATCGCCGGTGGTGCCAAACATTAGCAGAAGGGTCAGCGCCATCAGGATCATCTGCACGATGATTGCCAGCACCAGCGACGACATGTCCAGGCCGAACAGGCTCGGAATGATGCGTCGCAGTGGCTTGAGCAGCGGCTGAGTGGCGCGCACGATGAACTGGCACAGCGGGTTATAGAAGTTGGCCCGCACCAATTGCAGCACAAAGCGCAGCAGTACGATCAGCAGGTACAGACTGCCGAGCGTCTGCAGGACGTAAATTGCAGCGGTGTTCAATCCGATCATCGATCTGCTCCAGAAAACCCGAAAATTATTTGCCCAGTTGTTCAGCCAGCTCGGCTGCACGATGATCTGCGGCGGTCAGCGCCGTTTCCACCAGCGCTTCGAAGCCGCCCGCCTGAAATGCCTTGATTGCTGCTTCGGTGGTCCCGCCCGGTGAGGCGACACGACGGCGCAATTCGCCCGCGTCCACATCGCTGCCGGTCGCGATCAGGGCCGAGCCCAGCGCCGTCTGCAGCGTGAGCTTTTCAGCGACATCCTCCGGCAGGCCCAGTTTCACGCCTGCCGCGGTCATCGCTTCCATCATCAAGAAGAAGTACGCAGGGCCGCTGCCGGACACCGCCGTCACCGCGTTCATGTGTTTTTCCTGTTCGACCCAGACCGCCAGCCCGACGGCTGACAACAGTTGCTCGGCCTGATCGCGTTGCTCGGCAGTGACCTTGTCGGTCGCATATAGCCCGCTGGCACCCTGACGCAGCAGCGACGGGGTGTTGGGCATGCAACGCACAACCGGTTGTTCGCCCAGCCACTGAGTCAGGCTGGCGCAGGTAATACCGGCAGCCACCGAAACAATCAACTGGTGAGGTTCGAGGTTGGACTTCAAGGCCTGGCAGACGCTTTTCATCATCTGTGGCTTGACTGCCAGCACCACGACATCCGCGCCGTTGATCGCGTCTGCATTGTCTGCGAATACCTTGATGCCGTGATCTTTTGCGATTCGCTCGCGGGTTTCGGCGCCCGGCGCACTGGCGCAGATCAGCGCCGCGTCCACACCTTGCGCGCGCAGGCCGCCGATCAGGCTGGCGGCCATGTTTCCGGCGCCGACAAAGGCAATACGGGTCTTGCTCATGAAAGGGTCCTTGTGTGCAAAGTTATGGCTGCCCATAGTCGCGAGCGCCAAAAAGGGCAGTGCCGATCCGTACCCAGGTGGCGCCTTGTGCAATGGCGGCCTCCAGGTCGTGGCTCATGCCCATGGAAAGTGTGTCGAGAGGCAGGCCCAGTTGCTCCTGCAAGGTGCGCACGGCGGCAAACGCCGCTGCCTGCTCATGAGGGTCATCCGTTGGCTCGGGAATCGCCATCAGGCCGCGCAGCTTCAGCCGCGGCAGCACGTTGATGGCGGCTGCCAGCTCCGGCAGGTCCTGAGGCGCGCAACCCGATTTGCTGGCTTCGCCACTGACGTTCACCTGAATGCAGATGTTCAGCGGCTCCAACGCGTCGGGGCGCTGCTCGGACAGGCGTTGAGCGATTTTCAGGCGATCCACGGAATGTACCCAGGCGAAGTTCTCGGCAATAGCACGCGTCTTGTTCGATTGAATGGGGCCGATGAAGTGCCAGCACAAGGGCAGGTCGTTCAATTCGAGCTGTTTGCCCAGTGCTTCCTGTAAATAATTTTCGCCAAAATGAAGCAGGCCCTCCGTGTAAGCTTCTCGCAGGTCGCTCGCCGGCTTGGTTTTACTGACCGCCAGCAGGCCAACGGAGGCCGGATCGCGGTTGGCAGCGTGGGCTGTGTCGCGAATTCGCTGTTCAAGCGTTGAAATGTTCGCTGCTATCGTGGACATTGATTTGCGCCAGTCAGGCTAAGGTCTGCGGCATTCTATGTGATTGAGGAGCTGTATGGATATTACCGAGCTGCTGGCCTTCAGTGCCAAACAGGGCGCGTCGGACTTGCACCTCTCTGCAGGTCTGCCACCGATGATTCGTGTCGATGGTGATGTGCGCCGCATCAACCTGCCGCCGCTGGACGCGAAGGAGGTCAAGGCGCTGATCTACGACATCATGAACGACAAGCAGCGTCAGGATTTCGAAGAGCGTCTAGAGACTGACTTTTCCTTCGAAGTGCCGGGTGTCGCGCGGTTTCGGGTCAACGCATTCAACCAGAATCGTGGCGCAGGCGCCGTTTTTCGGACCATTCCTTCAAAAATTCTGAGTATGGAAGACTTGGGGATGGGCAATGTGTTTCGGAAGATTACCAATGTGGCGCGAGGCCTGATTCTGGTCACCGGGCCGACCGGTTCAGGCAAGTCGACCACTCTGGCGGCGATGATCGACTACCTCAATTGCAACAAGCATCACCATATCCTGACAATTGAAGACCCGATCGAATTCGTCCACGAGTCCAAGAAGTGCCTGGTCAACCAGCGTGAGGTTCATCGTGACACCCTGGGTTTCTCGGAAGCGCTGCGCTCGGCCCTGCGTGAGGACCCGGATGTGATTCTGGTCGGCGAGATGCGTGACCTCGAGACCATTCGCCTGGCGCTGACCGCTGCGGAGACTGGTCACCTGGTATTCGGCACCCTGCACACCACGTCGGCGGCAAAGACCATTGACCGGATCGTCGATGTGTTTCCGGCGCAGGAAAAGTCGATGATCCGTTCGATGCTGTCCGAATCGCTGCACGCCGTGGTATCGCAGGCGTTGCTCAAGAAGGTTGGCGGCGGACGCGTGGCGGCGCACGAAATCATGATGGGCACCCCGGCGATTCGTAACCTGATTCGTGAGGACAAGGTGGCGCAGATGTATTCCTCGATCCAGACCGGCGGGTCGGTCGGTATGCAGACGCTGGACATGTGTCTGGCCGACTTGGTCAAGAAGGGCCTGATCACCCGCGAGAGCGCACGCGAGCGGGCCAAGGTGCCTGACAATTTCTGACCTGTTCCGCAAGCCTTCGGATGTTATGAGAGTGGAACGAAAAGGGGGCCTTGAATGAATTCAAGGCCCCCTTTGTCAAGCTGCGATCAGGTCAGCGCTGGACGACGCGCATCTGCACCGGCTGCTTGGGCAGCACACGCTTGGCGACCTTGTAGTGACTGTTCCAATACGGTTTGTTCAGCGTATCGACAGTAACGGCCTTGCCACGGCGCGGCGCATGAACGAACTTGTTGTCGCCGAGGTAGATGGCGACGTGGTTGATGTTGCTGCTCTTGATGTTGAAGAACAGCAGGTCGCCGGGTTTCAGGTCCTTGCGATCCACCGTCTGACCATGACCCTGGGCCATGGCATTGGAGGTGCGTGGCAAATTGACTTCACGGACATCCGTGTAGGCATATTTGACCAGACCGCTGCAGTCGAGGCCTTTGCCGGGCGTGTTGCCGCCCCAGCGATAAGGCGTCCCGACAGCCTGCAAGGCCCGTTTTACAACGGCATTGCCCTGTTTGGCAGGCACCGATGCCTGCAGGGCTGCCTTTTGGGCATTCTTGCGCGACAGCGGCTTGCTGGCGCGAGAGTTTTTGGGTTGAACGGATACTGGTGTGGCTTCCTTGGGTGCAGTGCGAGTCGCGAGTGCCGGTGAAGAGTGACTTTTGGCGGTATGGCCCGTGAAGCTCGCAGGAAGTTGTTGCTCACGATTGGTGGCGTGGGCGGCCAGTGGCATAAATAGGCAAATGGTTAGCCATGTCTTGAAAAAAGGACGCATTCGGCAGGGCTCGTAGTGGTCAGCGCGCAACTTTATAACAGCTTTTTCGAAAAATCTGACCCCATTTGTCGAGTGCATCACACTGGTATCGTTGCGTTTTCTGCGACAGACTCTTTCTTTTTTATCGCTAATCCCTTTAGTGACAAGGGCTTGGCGGCATTAAACCGGCTCATGTGCCATACGTCGGATGAGCGAAACCAAGTCACAAAAATGTTATGTATTTTTTTCTATCAGCGCAAAGAGGTTAAAAATGAACGGCTATCGTTCTGATACGCACAGCAAGGTCATGGGTTACCTGATGTGGATTTTCGGGTTTCTGGGAGCGCATCGTTTCTACTACGGCAAGCCGGTGACCGGGACCATCTGGTTCTTCACGTTCGGCCTGTTCGGCATTGGCTGGCTGATCGACCTGTTCCTGATCCCGTCCATGGACAGCGAGGCCGACCTGCGCTTTACGCCCGGTTCGACCGATTACAGCGTGGCATGGGTGCTGTTGACCTTCTTCGGCCTGTTCGGCCTGCACCGCATGTATCAGGGCAAGTGGATAACGGGCGTCATCTACCTGTTGACCGGTGGGTTGTTCCTGGTGGGCATCCTGTATGACTTCTGGACGTTGAATGATCAGATCTCGATGAAGAACGCCCGACGCGGTTGAATGCTTGGGGGTGGGCGGACGCAGAGTGCGGTCCGCCCGCCGCTGGTCAGAGCGTGGAGGGCGGTGGCTTGCCTCAGCGGCTGTAGCTGATACGCCCATCCACCAGTGTGTAGCGCACCGAGCCCGGGAGGCAGTGGCCGATGAAGGGGCAGTTGTCGCCTTTTGACAGCCAGGTCTCACCTGCAACGGTGGAGGCAGCCGGGTCGAACAGCACGATGTCGGCAGGCGCGCCAGCACTCAGCTTGCCGGCTGGCAGGCGCAAGGCTTGTGCCGGGCCGCTGCTCAGGCGGGCCAGCAGGGTTGGCAGGTCCAGCAGGCCATCTTCAACCAGTGTCATCGCCAGCGGCAAAAGCAGTTCGACACTGCTGATGCCCGGTTCTGTCGCGCCAAACGGTGCCAGCTTGGCATCGCGCTCGTGCGGCTGGTGGTGGCTCGATATCGCTTGAATAACCCCTGACCTCACAGCTTCACGCAGGCCATCACGGTCGGCACGGGTGCGCAGCGGCGGCTGGACGTGATACAGGCTGGAGAAGTCGATCAGCGCTTCATCGGTCAAAATCAACTGATACAGCGCCACATCCGCTGTCACAGGCAGCCCACGTGCCTGAGCCTGGGCGATCAGCGCCGCGCCACGGGCGCTGGTCAGTTGGCTGAAATGCGCGCGCACGCCGCTTTGCTCGACCAGCAACAGGTCGCGAGCCAGCGCCACTGTTTCGGCTGTTTCAGGAATGCCGGCCAGCCCCAGAAAGGCGGCAGTCGGGCCATCATGCGCCAGACCACCTTCGGCCAGATCCCGATCCTGAGAATTGAAAATCACCGTCAGGTCAAACGTGGCCGCATATTCCAGCGCCCGACACAGCGTGCGGGTATTGCTGAAGCTGCTCAGACCATTGCCGAAGGCCACGCAGCCTGCGCTGCGCAGGGCCATCAGTTCTGCCAGTTGTTCGCCTTCCAGGCCCTTGCTAAGCGCCCCGATGGGGAACACTTTGCTGAAACCGGCTTCGCGGGCGCGGTCCAGAATCAACTCGGCTACTGCCGAGGTGTCGAGCACCGGTTTGGTCTGCGGCGGGCAGCACACGCTGGTCACGCCGCCGGCTACCGCTGCACGGGTTTCGCTGGCGATGCTGCCTTTGCGGCTGTAGCCGGGTTCGCGCAGGGCCACGTTGAGATCGACCAGACCGGGGGCTGCGACCAGCCCGGTGGCGTCGATGGTCTGGGTGGGCTCGAAGCCTTCCGGTGCGGCGCCGATTGCGCACAGCTTGCCTGCTTCTATGTGCAGGTCGGTAATCTGATCCAGCCCGCTGACCGGGTCGATGACGCGAGCGCCGAGGATGCTTAGCTTCACTGGGCGTTCTCCTGCTCGAATTGTCGTTGCGTGTTTTGTCCGCTCATGGCCATCGACAGCACCGCCATGCGCACGGCGATGCCGTAGGTCACTTGATTGAGAATCACCGAATGCGCTCCGTCGGCCACCGCCGATTCAATTTCCACGCCGCGGTTGATCGGGCCGGGGTGCATGACAATCGCATCCGGCTTCGCGGCCGCCAGGCGCGTGGTGGTCAGACCGAACAGGCGATAGAACTCGCCTTCGCTGGGCAGCAGGCCACCGGTCATGCGCTCGCGTTGCAAGCGCAGCATGATCACCACGTCGACATCCTTCAGGCCTTCGTTGAGGTCGGTGTAGACCTTCACACCATACTGCTCGACACCAACCGGTAGCAGGGTCTTCGGCCCGATCACGCGGATGTCCGGGCAGCCCAGCGCCTTGAGCGCAATCATGTTGGAACGCGCCACCCGCGAATGCAGGATATCGCCGACGATGGCCACCGACAGGTTCTCGAAACCTCCCTTGTGACGACGAATCGTCAGCATGTCGAGCATGCCTTGGGTAGGGTGGGCATGGCGGCCGTCGCCGCCGTTGATGATCGCCACGTCCGGGCACACGTGCTCGGCAATGAAATGCGCTGCGCCCGAGTCGGCGTGGCGCACGACGAACATGTCGGCGGCCATCGCTTCAAGGTTACGCAGGGTGTCGAACAGCGTCTCGCCCTTGCTGGTGGAGGAGGTCGAGACGTTCAGGGTGATCACGTCGGCCGACAGTCGCTGTGCCGCCAGCTCGAATGTGGTTCGGGTGCGCGTCGAGTTTTCGAAGAACACGTTGCACACTGTCTTGCCGCGTAACAGCGGGACCTTTTTCACCGCGCGGGCGCCGACTTCGAGAAAAGAGTCGGCGGTGTCGAGGATTTCGGTCAGCAGCTCGCGGGGCAAGCCGTCCAGAGACAGGAAATGGCGCAGCTGGCCCTGATGGTTGAGCTGCAGCGGGCGCTTGGCGTCGAGAGGCGTCATCGCAATGAACTCTTAAAGGGCGGTGGAAAGGTCTTGAAGTTCGAGTGTCATTGGCGCAGGGCCGGACAGCTTGATGCGTTCGTTCGGTGCCAGCGACAGCGTTGCCCCGACCACGTCAGGGCAGATCGGCAATTCACCGGCGTCCAGGTCCAGCAGGCAGACCAGCGTGACGCTGGCCGGGCGGCCGTAATCGAACAGCTCGTTGAGTGCGGCGCGGATGGTACGGCCACTCATCAGTACGTCATCGATCAGCACAAGGTGTTGGCCTTCGATCTCGAAAGGCAGCTCTGAAGGGCGAACCTGAGGGTGCAGCCCATTCTGGCTGAAATCATCGCGATAGAAGGAAACGTCGAGGGTGCCGAGTGGCGACGGATTGTCCAGCGCTTTGAGCAGCGCCTGAGCGACCCATACGCCGCCGGTACGAATGCCGATGAAGCGAGGGTCGCTGATGCTGCGCTTGCTCAGATGAGCGTTCAGGTCAGTGGCCATCTTACGAATCAGCTCGGCGGGATTTGGCAGACTCATGGTTGCTCCTTTGAGGCTCGGGCAGCGTCCATCCATGGCGCCTTGCTCAAGCGGTAACGTGGAATCCGGTTATCTCGAAGCGGTCTGGGCTGCAAAAGTCACACATTCAGCAGCTCGGGGTGCTCGTCCAGCCAGCCTTGCAGAAGCAGTGCAGCGGCGATGGCGTCCACCGGGTTGTCGCGATAGCTGCCTTTCTGTCCGCCGCGCGCCATGCGCTCGCCTTTCGCCTCGAAGGTGGTCAGGCGTTCATCGTGGGTGTAGACCGTTACACCAAAGCGACCATTGAGCCTGCGCGAGAACTTCTCGGCGCGGGCGCTCATGTCGCTGGGTGTGCCGTCCATGTTCAATGGCAGGCCGACCACAATTGCGTCAGGTTTCCATTCGGTGATCAACGCCTGGACCTTGTCCCAGTCCGGTACGCCATTCTGCGCCTTGAGCGTGCAGAGTTCGCGAGCCTGACCGGTGATTGCCTGGCCGACGGCAACGCCGATCTGTTTGGTGCCGTAATCGATGCCCAGCAGAAGCCGTAGCGCGGCCATCAAGCGTGTCCTGCCTGGGTCGAAATCAGGCTGAGGTTGACGCCAAGGCGCCTCGCTGCTGCGTCGAGGCGCTGATCGCTGTCGACATCGAACAGGATGGCTGGGTCGAACGAGCAGGTCAGCCAGGCATTGTCGGCCATTTCGGCATCCAGTTGACCGGCGTCCCAGCCCGCATAGCCCAGGGTGATCACATTTTGATCAGGGCCATAGCCGTCGGCGATGGAAAACAGCACATCCTGGGAAGTGGACAACGAGATTCCGCCCGGCAAGGCGACCGTGGCCTGAAACATCTGACCGCTGGGGTGCAAGACAAAACCGCGGTCGGTCTGCACCGGGCCGCCGTAATGAATGGCGATTTCCTCGCAGCGCTTGGGCGCAGGAAGCTCCGGCCGCAATTGTTCAAGCACATCCGCCAGAGACAGGCCTTGCGGGCGGTTGATCACCAGCCCCATCGCGCCATTGGCGTTGTGCTCGACAATGTAGGTCAAGGTCTGAGCAAAGTTCTCGTCGTGCATGTGGGGCATGGCGATCAGGAACTGATGCTTGAGATAACTCGGAGAGACTTTTTTCATGAGTCCTAGTTTGGCGTCGTGTTACAGGCCTGACAACTGGCACTTAGCAGGTGCCCGTTGTCCATTGGCAAAAATGTCAGTTGCTGGACAGTTTGTCGCCGCGTGCAAATTTCCAGGTGCGAATGATCTCAAGTCTGTCGATATCCGCCAGATCGCCGGTGAACGGCGCAAAAGGCGCTGCCAGACGCACGATTCGCTGAGCCGCCTGATCGAGCAGCGGTTGCCCCGACGACTCCAGCACCAGCACCTCGTACAGCGAACCATCCCGATTGATTGACACAAGAAGTCGCAAATTGCCGTAGATCTGCTTGCGGCGTGCTTCCTCAGGATAGTTCAGGTTTCCGACCCGTTCGACCTTCTTGCGCCAGTCGTCCTTATACCAGGCGCCTTTGTCGCGCATGGTCGAAGCCGCATTGAGGCGATGGATCTTGGGGCGCTTGGCATAAGCCTGTTGTTCGGTCGAAAGTTCGGCTTCCAGGCTGGCGATCTCGTTGCTCAGTTCCGCGCTGTCAAAGGTCGGTGCGGCCTTGGCTGTCGGTTCGGGCTTGACCTCTTCGCGCTTGGCAACGGTTTTCTGCTGGCTGGGCGCTGTGGTCGCCACGGCGGTCTTGGGTGCCTCCTGCCTGACCACGGGCTTGCTGGCTGGGGGCGGGGTGACCTTATTGACCTTGGTGTCCTGATAGGGCGCCAGTTCGGTGGTCTTGAGCGTCTCGGCCTTGTCGAGGGTGCCGCTGCCCTGCTGGTCGTCCTGCGCCAGAAAATCCGCCTGTTTGGGCTTTTCTTCGCTCTTGAAGGTGGCGAGGGTGATTTCCAGGGTCTGCGAGATATGCTCCGGCTTGACGTAGGTAAAGCCCACGCCAAGGATCACTGCCAGGTGGATCAGCGCCGCGATCATCATGGTGAAACCCAGACGATCGGCAGGGCGCACACCCGCAGTGGAGAGCTCTAGGGGGAGGTCGTTCTTGGCCATGGATGTCATTGGCGGTTCAGCATCTCGTCAGCCTGCATGTCAAAATCCGTGTCGTGTTACAGGTGGCGCATGATAACGCAATGTGTAGTGCGGCTTTACGGAGGATCGGACGAAGGGACGCCGTGGCGTACGGTTTGATCGCAGCCAGCAGCGTCAGCGTTTGATCAGCCCTTGCGCGCTTCGAGTTTCTTCTCGATGGCATCCATCAACAGGCCACCAATGTCGGTGCCGTAGGCGTTGTCGATTTCGCGGATACAGGTCGGGCTGGTCACGTTGATTTCGGTCAGGTGCTCGCCGATCACGTCTAGACCGACGAACAACAGGCCTTTTTCGCGCAGCGTAGGGCCGATCTGTTCGGCGATCCAGCGGTCCTTGTCACTCAGCGGGCGGGCTTCGCCGCGGCCACCAGCGGCCAGGTTGCCGCGTGTTTCTCCCGCTGCCGGGATACGCGCCAGGCAGTACGGCACCGGCTCGCCGTCAACCATCAAGATGCGTTTGTCGCCGTCCTTGATGGCTGGCAGATAGCCCTGCGCCATGATCTGTTGAGTGCCGTGAGCCGTCAGTGTTTCAAGGATGACTGACAGATTAGGATCGCCTGCACGGTGGCGAAAGATCGATGCGCCACCCATGCCGTCCAGCGGCTTGAGGATCACGTCGCCCTGCTGTTCGGCGAACTCGCGAATGATATCGGCACGGCGGCTGACCAGGGTCGGCGGGGTGCATTGCGGAAACAGCGTGGCAAACAGCTTTTCGTTGCAGTCGCGCAGGCTTTGCGGCTTGTTGACCACCAGCACGCCGGCGCGCTCGGCCTGCTCCAGCAGGTAAGTGGCGTAGACGAACTCCATGTCGAACGGCGGGTCCTTGCGCATCAGGATCACGTCCAGATCGTCCAGGCTAGCGTCGACTTCAGCCTCAAATTCAAACCACTTGGCCGGATCGGCAAACACCTTGAGCGGCTTCATGCGCGCGCGGGCCTGGCCAGCGTTCTGGTACAGGTCTTTCTGTTCCATGTAGAACAGCGACCAGCCGCGATTCTGGGCGGCAAGGAGCATGGCCAGCGAGCTGTCCTTTTTATAAGAGATGCGCTCAATGGGGTCCATGACAATCCCTAGGCGAACGCTCATGGGCAATATCCTCTGATCGGTAAGGGCCGTGACGGCCGTAAAATTGGCATCAGGGTGGCGTTCCGATTGCTCCCGGTCAAGGGGCATGTCCGCCACGGTGCAGTTTATGGATTGAGTCTGGAGAGTGTGCTAAAAAGACTGCGCATCCGGGCTTCAATCCCTTTGGATCAATGAAGCGATAAAGTCAGGCTCCCGGTGACTCGCAGAATGCGCAAAAATTCGCTGCGGCGATGGAAGAGCAGCTTATGGAACAACACGCCTCCGCCTTGAAAGTCATGGTCATCGATGACTCGAAGACTATCCGCCGCACCGCCGAAACGCTGCTTAAAAACGCTGGCTGTGAAGTCATCACGGCGATAGACGGTTTCGACGCACTGGCCAAAATTGCCGATAACCACCCGCGCATCATATTCGTCGATATCATGATGCCGCGCCTGGACGGTTATCAGACCTGCGCACTGATCAAGAACAACCGCGCATTCAAATCGACGCCGGTCATCATGCTGTCCTCCAAGGACGGCCTGTTCGACAAGGCCAAGGGGCGGATCGTCGGTTCCGACCAATTTCTGACAAAGCCTTTCAGCAAGGAAGAACTGCTCAACGCAATCAAGGCCCATGTGCCCGGCTTCGTTGCCGCAGAACACCATCTATCGTGATGCCCGCGCCTGATGTCGCGCGCTCGTAAACTGACGGGGAACACCCATGGCTCGAATATTGATCGTCGATGACTCGCCGACTGAAATGTACAAACTCACCGGCATGCTTGAAAAGTACGGTCATGAAGTGCTCAAGGCCGAAAACGGTGCCGATGGTGTGGCGCTGGCCCGTCAGGAAAAGCCCGATGCCGTGTTGATGGACATCGTCATGCCGGGGCTCAACGGTTTTCAGGCCACCCGCCAGCTGACCAAGGATCCCGACACCAGCATGATCCCGGTGATCATGATCACCACCAAGGATCAGGAAACCGACAAGGTCTGGGGCAAACGCCAGGGCGCTCAGGATTACCTGACCAAGCCGGTGGATGAAGAAACCCTGATGAAAACCCTGAATGCGGTGCTGGCCGGCTGATTGCCGGAATCGTCATGGCCGAGCCACGTACCGCCTTCGAATTGCTGCTGGACATGGACCGACGCTGTCGTTCGCTCGCGGCCGGCCTGCCATTGCAGGAAGCCCATCAGCAGGACTGGGTAGGGATCGGATTCCGGATGGGCGAGCAGCGTTTCGTTGCGCCTATCCGCGAAATTGCCGAAATTCTTCACGAGCCGCGTCATGCCGTGATGCCAGGCGTAAAGTCCTGGGTGTCGGGCGTCGCCAACCTGCGCGGCCGGCTGTTGCCGCTCATGGACCTGTGCGGGTTCTTCGGCCTTGAAGCGATGACCGCGCGCAAGCAGCGGCGGGTGCTGGTGGTCGAGCACAACGAAGTATTCGCCGGTCTGCTGGTCGATGAGGTGTTCGGCATGCAACGTTTCAGTCAGTTGAGCCTCATACCTCAGACCCCGCAAGATGTCGATCAAGGTATCGCGCCGTTCCTGCGCGGGCAGTTCATTCGTGAACAGGCATGGCAAGTGTTCAGTCCTTGGGCGGTGGTGCAGTCTGCAGATTTCATGGACCTGGCATCTTAGGCTCTGTACGAGAAGTGGCTGCGCTCGTTGATGCTGCGTTAAAACAGGCTCGGAATGCTCATTTACAATCAGTAGATTCCGCTTCCTTACCTGTTTTGCCTTGCCTGACCTTCGCTCGCCGACTTTCGTACAGAGCCTAGGCTCTGGTTTGTTATGTTTCACAATTGATCCAGGCGGGGGCCTGATTAATGAGTAATACAGGCAGGTCACTGGAGGGCGCACGAAGCCGGACGCAGATCATCCTGCTGTTCGTCGCGCTTATCGTTTTCATCGTGTTGCTGTTCGCCAATTTCGCGTACCTCAATACACAGTCGAATTACGACAAGCAGTACATCGGACATGCCGGTGAGCTGCGTGTCCTGTCCCAGCGAATCGCGAAAAACGCCACTGAAGCGGCAGCCGGGAAAACTCAGGCGTTCAAGCTGCTGGCTGACGCGCGCAATGATTTCGACGTGCGTTGGGGTTATTTGAAGAAAGGCGACCCGGCCACCGGCCTGCCCGCCGCCCCCGACCTGATCCGTGAAGAATTGCGCACTGTGCAGAAGGATTGGGAGGGGCTGCGCAAGAGCACCGACGTGATTCTTGCCAGCGAGCAGACTGTGCTGTCGCTGCATCAGGTGGCTGCGACACTGGCCGAAACCATTCCGCAACTGCAGGCCGAATACGAAAAGGTTGTCGAGAACCTTCTTCAAAGTCGTGCGCCCGCAGCCCAGGTTGTCGTCGCACAGCGTCAGGCACTGCTGGCTGAGCGTATTCTCGGCTCGGTCAATACGGTACTGGCCGGTGACGAAACCGCGGTACAGGCTGCGGACGCGTTTGGCCGTGATGCCAGCCAGTTCGGCCGGGTGCTGAATGGCATGCTGGAAGGCAACGCCACGCTGCGAATCACCCAGGTCGAGGACCGCGATGCCCGCGCTCGACTGGCAGAAATTGCCGAGCTGTTCGAGTTTGTGTCCGGCTCGGTGGACGAAATTCTGGAGACGTCGCCTGAGCTTTACCAGGTGCGCGAGGCGTCCGGCAATATCTTCAACACCTCGCAGACCCTGCTGGATGAAACCTCGGTACTCGCCAATAGTCTGGAAAACCTCGCCAAACGCCGCACGATAAATACTGTCGGGGGTTACGTGCTGGGGCTGCTGGCGCTGATGTCGATCATCCTGATCGGTCTGGTCATGGTCCGCGAAACCAACCGTCAGCTGCGCGAAACCGCACAGAAAAGCGAGCGCAACCAGACCGCGATCATGCGCCTGCTGGACGAGATCGAAAGCCTGGCCGATGGCGACCTGACCGTGACCGCCTCGGTCACCGAAGACTTTACCGGCGCGATTGCCGACTCCATCAACTACTCCATTGACCAACTGCGCGAACTGGTGGTGACCATCAACCTGACCGCCGAGCAGGTGGCTGCCGCAGTGGCCGAGACCCAGGCCACGGCGATGCAACTGTCTGCTGCATCCGAGCATCAGGCGTTGCAGATCAGTGCAGCCTCGACGTCGATCAACGACATGGCAGCCTCTATCGATCAGGTCTCGGCCAATGCGTCGGAATCCTCGACGGTGGCAGCGCGTTCGGTGGCAATCGCCAACAAAGGCAACGAGGTGGTGCATAACACCATCCACGGCATGGACAACATTCGCGAACAGATTCAGGATACATCCAAGCGTATCAAGCGGCTTGGCGAGTCTTCGCAGGAAATCGGCGACATAGTCAGCCTGATTGACGATATTGCCGACCAGACAAACATTCTGGCGCTCAATGCGGCCATTCAGGCGTCGATGGCCGGAGATGCGGGGCGCGGCTTTGCAGTGGTCGCCGACGAAGTACAGCGGCTGGCCGAGCGATCTTCGTCCGCCACCAAGCAGATCGAAACGCTGGTGCGCGCCATCCAGAACGACACCAACGAGGCGGTCATCTCCATGGAGCAGACCACCAGCGAAGTGGTGCGCGGTGCGCGGCTGGCGCAGGACGCCGGTGTGGCGCTGGGGGAAATCGAAGGGGTTTCCAGAGTGCTGGCCGAACTGATCGAAAGTATCACCGAGGCCGCCCATCAACAGGCCGAGTCTGCCGGACAGATTTCCAAGACCATGACCGTGATTCAACAGACCACGTCCCAGACCACCTCGGGCACAGCGGCCACCGCCGAGAGCATCGGCAATCTGGCGAAGATGGCCAGCGAAATGCGCCGCTCGGTGTCGGGATTCACCTTGCCGCCCTCGAAGAAAATCGGATGATGTTCAAGACATGAACACTCTTGGCGGGACAACAGGCGGGATTCGTCATGGCTGATCGTCACGACTACGTGGCCCTTGAATGGCTCAAGGGCGAGATCGCCGAGACGCTGCGACAGGCCCGAGAGGCACTGGACGCGTTTATCGAAGACCCGTCCGACAGCGCGGCGATGGCTGAGTGTCTGAACCTGGTGCATCAGGTTCACGGCAGCCTGCAGATGATCGAGTTCTACGGTGCCGCTTTGCTGGCCGAGGAAATCGAGCAACTGGTGCTGGCCGTTCAACAGAACCGCGTTACTCATCCGGTCGAGTCCGAGCAGTTGCTCATCCAGGCCATGAGCCAGCTGCCGATCTATCTGGAGCGTATTCACTCGGCGCGTCGTGATCTGCCGCTGGTGGTGCTGCCGTTGCTCAACGACCTGCGCAGTGCGCGGGGCGAAAGCCTGTTGTCGGAGACCAGCCTGTTCGCTCCGCAACTGGTCAACGTTCCTCCGCTTGATGATGACGAACTGGCTCGCCGCAATACCCCGGACCTGCCCAACCTGCTGCGCAAGCTGCGTCAGACCTTGCAGGCTGCGCTGGCGGGGCTGATGCGCGAGCAGGGCGTGCAGACCCAGCTCGGTTACATGGCCAAGGTCTTTGCCCGGCTGGAGCAATTGTGCGAAGACGCACCGCTAGGGCCGCTGTGGCGTATTTCCACGGCTCTGGTCGAAACCATGCTCAACGGCAATTTCACCAACAGTCCGGCCTTGCGCAGCCTGTTGAAGGATGCCGACAAGGAGCTCAAGCGCCTGGCGGAACAGGGTGTGACAGGCATCAATCAGCCTGCGCCCGAAGAATTGCTGAAAAGCCTGCTGTTCTATATCGCCAAGTCAGACAGCTTGGCGCCGAAGATGCTCGACCTCAAGGATCAGTACGCGCTGGCCGACGCCTTGCCCGGCAGCGATGTGGTCGACGAAGAGCGTGCGCGCATGGCCGGCCCGGACCGGGACGCGATGCGCTCGGTGATCACGGCGTTGTGCGAGGGACTGGTGCGGGTCAAGGAGCGCCTGGATGTGTTCGTGCGCGGCGATCGCCAGCACGTCAGCGAGCTCAATGCGCTGTTGCCACCGCTGCGCCAGATCGCCGACACTCTGGCGGTGCTCGGTTTTGGTCAGCCGCGCAAGGTGATCATCGATCAGCTTTCCGTTGTTCTGGGGCTGGCGCAGGGGCAGCGTGAGCCTACTGATGGCGCGCTGATGGATGTCGCGGGCGCATTGTTGTATGTCGAATCGACCCTGGCGGGCATGGCCGGCAGCCACGAGCAGTCAAGCCGCGAAGAGAGCCGACTGCCGACCACCGACCTGACACAGATCCACCAATTGGTGATCCGCGAAGCGCGCAATGTGTTGCAGCAGGCCAAGGACGTCATTCTCGATTACATTGATGGCAAGTGGGACCGACAGCGACTCGACCCGCTCTGTGCCTTGCTGGTGCAGGTGCGTGGTGCGCTGGCAATGATCCCGCTGGCCCGTGCGGCAAGCCTGCTGGCTGCCTGTAACGAATACATTCAGGAACACCTGCTGGTTGACGAAACCCGTCCGACTCCTGTGCAGCTCGATTGTCTGGCCGATACCATCACCGGCATCGAGTACTACCTTGAGCGCATGCTCGAGGACCACGAGGCGCCG
Source organism: Pseudomonas tremae (assembly GCF_001401155.1). GTDB lineage: Bacteria > Pseudomonadota > Gammaproteobacteria > Pseudomonadales > Pseudomonadaceae > Aquipseudomonas > Aquipseudomonas tremae. Next base: position 223,633 of record NZ_LJRO01000153.1, on the reverse strand, counting down.
GGCGATCAGGTGCTGGTCATGGCCCAGCAGAGCCTCGCCCGTCTGGGTTATACCCCGGTCACGGACACCCTTGAGGTACCGCTGCTCGACGAAATCATCACTCAGGACGAGTTACTGGAACTTGATGATCGCCAGGCGCTGGTAAGCCCGACGCAAACCATCGCGCAAGTCCTCGCCAGCCCGCTGTCTGCGGTCAATCCGCCTGCGCGCAACGTACCGGCCAGCCTGCTGCCACCTTCTACTGAAGAGGAGGCGGTAGACGACGAATTGCGCGATGTGTTTCTAGAGGAGGCCGACGAGGTGCTCGATGCCTTGGGCGAGTACCTGCCGCGCTGGTTTGCGTCGCTTGGCAAAGGCCCCCAGTGGGACAGCGCTGCGCTCACCGAAGTACGCCGGGCTTTTCATACTCTCAAGGGTAGCGGCCGCATGGTACGGGCGCTGATCCTCAGCGAGCTGGCATGGTCGGTGGAGAACCTGCTCAATCGGGTTCTGGAAGGCGAGGTGTTGCCGGGGCTAGAAGTGCAGCAGTTGATGAGCGAAGTGCTGACGTTGTTGCCGTCGGTGATCCGCGATTTTGCCGACGGTGCGCAGTGCCAGCGCAACGATGTCGACCTGTTGGCGGCCCGAGCCCATGCGCTCGCCAACGGCCTGGAAGCGCCGACGCTTGCCGCTCGCGATGAACCTGAGGCAGACAAGGCGCTGGATCCGCAGTTGCTGGAAATTTTCCGTCAGGAAGCGCTTGGGCATCTGAGTACGCTTGGCCGATTCCTCGACGTCGCCGAACAGTCACTGTCGCCTTCGATCAGTGACGCGGTATTGCGCGCCCTGCATACGCTCAAGGGCAGCGCGCACATGGCCGACGTGCTGTCGATTGCCGAGCTGGCGAACCCGCTCGATCAACTGGTGCGCGAATACAAGGCCAACCTGATCGATATCGGACCGCCTGAACTCAGCCTGCTGCGCAGTGCCGAGCCCTTGCTGCACAAGGGGCTGGAGCAGCTGGACACTACCCCGCTGGCTGAAATTCCGGGCGCACCGCAACTGATCGAAGCAGCCTTCTCGCTGCTCAACGACCGGCTCGCCGCGGTGCTGCGCGAGTCGGACAGTGGCTTGCGAATCAAGCGTAATCCCCAGCTGATTGCCAGCTTTCTGGCTGAAGGCATGGACATTGTGCTGGACGCCGAAAACCTCCTGCGGCGCTGGCGTCAGCACCCCGGCGAGCGGCAGGAGCTGAGCGCGCTGCTCGACGAACTGACGACCTTGGGGCATGGCGCCCACCTGGCCGATCTGCCGCAGGTCGACGAATTGTGTGAAGCCTTGCTCGACCTTTATGGTTCGGTCGAGGAAAGCAGCCTGGCAGTCAGCGAGCGCTTTTTCGATGTGGCGGAAAACGCCCACGAGGCCCTGATCAACATGCTTGATCAGGTGGCTGCCGGTCAGGATGTCGAGCCTCGTCCGGAATGCGTGCGCGCCCTGCACCAACTGCTGGATCAAGCGCTCGACCCGTCGGCGACCGGGCTGGTCAAGAGTGACGGCCACCAGACCCTGAGTGTCACCGAACTCAATGCTGCGACCGAGCAACTGGCCAGCGAGGCTGCGCCTGCTGACACTGCCGATGCGGACGATGAAATTGTCGAAATATTTCTGGAAGAAGCCGTCGATATCCTCGACAGCGCGGGACAGGCCTTGCAGCGCTGGCTGGCTGATCCGGAAAACCCGGCGCCACTGGCTTCGTTGCAGCGCGACCTGCACACCCTCAAGGGTGGTGCGCGGATGGCTGAAGTGGCGGAAGTCGGCGACCTCGCCCATGAACTGGAAAACCTTTACGAAGGCTTGATCGACCGGCGCTTCCACCATTCAGCAGCATTGGCAGAGCTGCTGCACGAAAGTCACGATCATCTGGCGATTCTGCTGGAACAGCTGTATCGGCACGAGCCGCTCAGCGATCCCTCGGCCCTGATCGAAGCACTGGGCCGCTGCCGCAATGCCGAGAGTGCCGCACCGGACGTGCAGGCGCCGCCCGTCCCCAGTGAAGACCCGCCAGAGCATGACAACGAGCTGCGTGAGGTTTTTCTCGAGGAAGGCTTCGACATTATAGAAAGCTCCGGTGCGGCGCTGGCCCGCTGGCAAAGCGACCCGCATAACCTGCTGGAGGTCGAAAACCTGCTGCGCGACCTGCACACCCTCAAGGGTGGCGCCCGAATGGTCGAGATCGCCCCGATCGGCGACCTGGCTCATGAGCTGGAAACCCTCTACGAAGGGCTTTCCGCCGGCAGTCTGCAACCCGCTCCCTTGACGATCAGCCTGTTGCAAAGCGGCCACGATGTGCTGGCCGACATGCTGGACGCGGTGCGAAACGACAAGCAATTGCCCGACGCTGCGTTGCTGATCGAAAATATCCGCAAACTGGCTCGCCACGAGCCGGCAGGCGAGCCGTTGCCTTCGCAGGCTTCGGTGTCTGGCCAGGAACCTGTCGTGGTGGTAGCGCCGGTCGCCGACGGCGAGGCTGAGCGCAGCGGGCCGGAAATGGTCAAGGTGCCTGCCGAGCAATTGGAGGACCTTGTCAACCTGGCGGGTGAAACGTCGATATTCCGTGGCCGCATCGAACAGCAGATTCTCGACTCGCAAATCACGCTGGTCGAGCTGGAAACCACCATCGAGCGTATGCGTGATCAGTTGCGCCGTCTGGACATGGAAACCCAGGGCCGCATTCTCAGTCGCGAGCAGGTGCAGGCCGAGCGGCTGGGCTATGAAGAATTCGACCCGCTGGAAATGGACCGCCATTCCCAGTTACAGCAATTGTCGCGCGCGCTGTTCGAGTCTGCCTCCGACCTGATGGATATCAAGGAGACCCTCGGCGCACGCAATCGAGATGCCGAAACGCTGCTGTCGCAGCAGGCAAGGGTCAATACCCAGTTGCAGGAAGGCTTGATGCGCACGCGCATGGTGCCATTCGAGAGGCTGGTGCCGCGCTTGCGCCGGGTGGTGCGCCAGGTGGCGTCCGAGCTGCACAAGAAGGTGCGTTTCGAGGTTGGCAATGCCGAAGGTGAAATGGACCGCAATGTGCTGGAACGAATGGTCGCGCCGCTTGAGCACATGCTGCGTAACGCCGTCGATCACGGTCTTGAAAGCACTGAAAAACGTATCGCTGCCGGAAAGTCTGAGGAGGGTTGCATCACGCTTGAGCTGATGCACGAGGGCGGCGACATCCTGATCGAGCTGAGCGACGATGGTTCGGGGGTCGACCTGGCCGCAGTGCGCCGCAAGGCCATCAAGCGCGGCATGATCCACCCGGATGCAGACCTGTCCGATCATGAAGTTTTGCCGTTCATTTTGCAGGCCGGGTTTTCCACCAGCGATATCATCACCCAGATTTCCGGGCGCGGCGTTGGCATGGATGTCGTGCATGCCGAGGTCAAGCAGCTGGGCGGCTCGATGGTCATCGACTCGGTGCCAGGCAAAGGCACGCGGTTCCGTATCCGTCTGCCGATTTCGGTTTCGGTCAATCGGGCGCTGATGGTTGCGTGTGGCGAAGAGCAGTACGCAGTGCCGCTCAACACGGTCGATGGCATCGTACGGGTGATGGCCAACGAACTGGATGGCTATTACCAGACCGTTCCACCGCGTTATCAATACGGCGGACGCAGCTACGAGCTGCGCTACCTGGGCGAGCTACTGGGTAACAGCCCGCCCAGGCTGGTCGGGCAACTGCAGCCTCTGCCGGTGCTGCTGGTGCATCTGCAGGATCAGTGGGTGGCAGTGCAGGTCGATGCGCTGGCAGGCTCGCGGGAAATTGTGGTCAAGAACCTCGGGACGCAGTTTTCCAGAGTGCAGGGGATTTCCGGGGCAACCATTCTGGGTGATGGCCGCGTGGTATTGATTCTCGACCTGATGGCGCAGATTCGTACGTTGCAGCGCCTGCCTTTCAAAGGGTTCACGCCTGCGGCATACACCGAGATCGAGCATGCCAGGCCGTTGCTGGTGATGGTGGTGGACGACTCGGTGACGGTACGCAAGGTGACCGGCCGGTTGCTTGAGCGCAATGGCATGCATGTGTTGACTGCCAAAGACGGGATCGACGCGATGAGCCTGTTGCAGGAACACACACCCGATATCATGTTGCTGGATATAGAAATGCCGCGCATGGACGGCTTCGAGGTGGTCAGCCAGATCCGCCAGGACGATCAGCTCAAGGAGCTGCCTATCATCATGATCACTTCCCGTTCCGGCCAGAAGCACCGCGACCGGGCAATGGCGCTGGGCGTCAACGAGTACCTGAGCAAGCCTTATCAGGAGAACGTGCTGCTGGAAAGCATCGCTTACTGGAGTCAGGTAAATGTCTGAAGGTACGTTTCAGACCAGTCGGCTCACCAGCCTGACAGGCCTCCTGTTGCCGCTGAGCGACCGCCACCTGCTGCTGCCTAATGTCGCGGTCGCCGAACTGATCGACTACCAGGACAGCAGCGCTGAACCCGGCGCACCCGAATGGTTTCTGGGGTTGATCAGTTGGCGCGAACTGAGCTTGCCGCTGCTCAGCTTCGAAGCTACCTGCGGTGGGCGCACGCGAGTGGGCGGTCGCGCCCGGATCGTGGTGCTTAACGCGCTGGGCGGGCGCAACGGTATCAGGTTCATCGCGCTGCTGACCCAGGGCATTCCGAGGTCGTGCAAGGTCGACAGCCAGTTGAGCTACGTCGACGTGCCGCTGGCCGAGCTGGAGCTGGCCGCCGTACAGATCGGTGAAACCGTCGCGCGCATTCCCGACCTGGAAGGTCTGGAGCAGTGGTTGGTGGATGCGGGGCTGGCGCCCTAGCGTCGATCTTCGGACACATCAAGAGCGGACGCCCGGGAGCTATGGGTATGAGGATCAAAAACCTCATGACGAACAACTGATCTCCAGATGCTTGCCCCAGTCCGGTGGGCGCTGGGCGTAGCCTTGCATGCCGGGTTGCTCGGTGAAGGGCGTGCAGAGCACCTGATGCAGGCGGCGAACTTCTTCGTAGTCACCCTTTTCAGCCGCTGCGATGGCATTCTGGGCCAGGTAGTTGCGCAAAATGTACAGCGGATTGACCGCGTGCATGCGCGCCTGACGGTCCTGCTCGGTGCCGCTTTCTTCAAGGGCGATACGCGCCTGATACTTCTCGGCCCAGCCGTCGAAGCCCTTGATGTCCACAAAGTCGTCACGCAAGGAGCGCAGTGCTTCGGCAGCAGGTTGATCGCCCAGGCGGCGGAAGAACAGAGTGTAATCCACGCCGCTGTTCTGCATCAGTTGCAGTAGCTGACTGATCAGTTTGTCGTCCTGTTCTTCGGCAACCGTCAGGCCCAGCCGGCGCCGCATCAGGTCCAGGTAGTGCGCCTGATACAGCGGCAAAAACAGGCCGATTGTCTCGCGCAATGCTTCCACACTCACAAATGGCGTCAATGCCTGCGCCAGCGCACTGAGGTTCCACTGAGCAATAGGCACTTGATTGCTGAAGGAGTAACGACCTTCGTGATCAGAGTGGTTGCAGATGAAGTGCTCATCGAAATCGTCCAGAAACGCAAACGGGCCGAAGTCGAAGGTAATGCCCAGAATCGACATGTTGTCGGTGTTCATGACACCGTGGCAAAAACCGTAAGCCTGCCACTTGGCAATCAGCTCGGCATTGCGCTCGACGATTTCCCGGAACATCGCCAGATACGGCTCAGGCTGCTCCTGACACTGCGGGTAATGCATGGTCAGCACATGTTCGGCCAGCGTCTTCAGGTGCTCGGGCTGTTTGGTGTAGAAAAAGTACTCAAGACTGCCAAAACGCACATGGCTCTGCGCCAGCCTCAACACCATAGCCGCGTGTTCCTGGGTCTCTCGCCAAACCGGCGTGCTGGAGCTGACCACACAAGCGGCGCGGCTACTGGGAATGCCAAGCGCGTGCAGCGCTTCAGAGGCCAGAAACTCCCGAATCGACGAGCGCAGCACTGCGCGACCATCGCCCATGCGCGAATACGGCGTGCGGCCCGCGCCCTTGAGGTGCAGGTCCCAATGCTCACCTGCATCGTTGTAAACCTCACCAAGCAACAGGCCACGGCCATCACCCAGACGCGGGTTATAGGAGCCAAACTGGTGGCCTGAATAAACCATCGCCCGCGGCTCGGCTTCGGCCCACAGTTTGTGGCCGCTGAAGATTTCCGCGAACAGCGGCAGGTCAGCCTGTTCAGGGGCCAGGTCCAGCAGCGCCAGGGCGGACTGGCTGGCAACCACCAGACGCGGTGCGTCGATTGGCTCGGGCAGTACGTGGGTGGAAAACGCGTCGCCCAGGCGGGCAAAGCGGTTGTCGAAAATGAGTTCGTCGAGTGCTTTCACAGCGTTTCGCCTCCAGAGGAGAATGTCAGGCTTGCAACGGAACGGCGGCCTGTCGGGCTCGTCGGCGGTTTTCAACGATCAGAAACCGTAGACCCAGGCCATCAGCGGGAGTTCTGGCGATCAGGTATCGGCCCTGACTATCGGTTTCGGCTGCGCTCGTAAGCGGCCAGCACCGTACGCTCCGATTGCACCAGGTAATCCTCCAGCATGCGCATCGCCTCGTAGGGCTTGCCTGCATCGAGACAGCCGAGAACGGCGGCGTTCATGTCGAGGTACGGGGAGTGAAGCAGCTCGGGATTGTTGAGCAGCCCGAAGGCCAAGCGCAACTCTGCCGATATCTGCGCATAGAAGGCCACCAGTCGCGGGCTGTCGGACAGCTCGACGATGGCCTTGTGAAACATCATGTTAGCGGTGCCCACGGCAATCCAGTCACTGGCTTCACGCGCCTGCACGCCGGCCTCGACCGCATTGCGCATGTGCAGCACACCTGGGTGCTGTGGATAAGCCTGGGAGATCGCCCTGCATTCGATAAAGCGCCGGATGCGATAGATATCGATGATCGAAGCGATGTCAGGCTTGGCCACGGTCACGCCACGGTTGGGCTCATGAGTGAGCAACCCTTCGCGGGTCAGTATTCTGAAGGCTTCTCTCAAGGTGTTGCGAGAAATCTGCAGGCTCTCGGCCAGAGTCGCTTCCGAGAGGCGTTGACCGGGGACCAGCTCGCCCTCAACCAGCATCCTGCGAAGCTCTGCGGTGATTGATTCTCCAAGCGTACGAGGAAGGGCAGAAGCAGCATCGTTCATAAAGGGTCCAGAGAGAAAAAAGCCAGGTCGATATTCCACGACAGCGTATTGGCTGGCAAGGACGAAGGTCACCAGATGCTTCATCAGGTAGCACTCTTGAGTTCGTGCGTAACAATATGGTGCGAATGAGTGACCTAGGCTGATTAGATTGTTCAACAATATTATCGTTATGTATCTATAGGTTGCCTTGTTTGATTGAGCTTTGGCATGGTCATTGCTCTGGCAGATTACCCCCTACCTCAGGAATGCCGCCGTGACACAGACTGCCAATGAGTTCACCAAGGCGCGCCGCGCTTCTTTGATAGCTGCGATCTTCATGATGGCGACCTCTGCCATCGGCCCCGGCTTTCTGACCCAGACCGCTACCTTCACCGCGACCTTGGGGGCGGCATTTGCCTTCGGCATTCTGGCATCGATCCTGATCGACTTCGTGGTGCAACTGAACGTCTGGCGTATCGTCACTCTGACCAGAATGCGCGCGGCCGATCTGGCCAATACGGCGATTCCGGGCAGCGGCTATCTGTTGGCGGTGCTGGTGATCTTTGGCGGGCTGGTGTTCAGCCTCGGCAACATTGCCGGCGCGGGCCTGGGCTTGAATGCGCTGACCGGCCTTGACCCCAGGTGGGGCGGTGCGTTGAGCGCGTTGATCGCCATCGCGATCTTCTCCTCCCATCGGGCAGGCATCGCGATGGATCGCATCATGATGGTGCTGGGCACCCTGAAAGTCGGCCTGATCCTGTTTGTCGCGTTTGCGTCACATCCTCCGCTGGGGGAGGCGCTGCGCCAGACCGTTCTGCCGGACCTGATCGATTTCGCGGCCATCACCACCATTGTCGGTGGCACCGTCGGCGGTTACATCACCTATGCTGGTGCGCATCGCTTGCTTGATCGCGGCACAGTCGGCGTCGAGAACATCGACGTGGTGTCCAGAGCTGCGCTGACCGGTATTTTGGTCACGGGGATTGTTCGTTACGTGTTGTTTCTGGCGATCCTTGGCGTGGTCGCCAGTGGTGTCGTCATCGATGTGTCCGGCAAGGGCGCAAACCCGGCAGCCCAGGCGTTTACCGCAGCTGCCGGCAACTTCGGTCTGATCATGTTTGGTCTGGTGCTCTGGGCCGCGGGTATCAGCAGCGTGATCGGCGCTTCCTATACATCGATGTCGTTCATCACGGTGTTTTCAAAACATATCACCGAACGCGGGCGCAACCTGGCCACGGTCGGCTTTATTCTGATTACCGTGGTCGTATACGTAATGTGGGGCAAACCACCGGCTGCGCTACTGGTGTTTGCCGGTGGCTTCAATGGCCTGATCCTGCCGCTGGGCCTGAGTATTTTCATGTACGTCGGCTGGCGCCGTTCCGACATGATGGACGGCTACCACTATCCACGCTGGTTGTTGGTGCTGGGCGTACTGACTTGCCTGCTGTCGTGGTACATGGCGTTCATGTCGGTAGGTCCTATCTTTGCCTTCATCAATGCAGCCTGATTTCGGAGAACAGCAAATGCCTGCGATAGACCTGAACAGTGACCTCGGCGAAAGCTTCGGCGCCTGGAGCATGGGCGACGACGAGGCCATTCTCGATGTGGTCAGCAGCGCCAATGTGGCGTGTGGCTTTCATGCCGGCGACCCGGCCGGAATCCTGCGCACCCTTGAAGCCGCTGCCGCACGCGGCGTCTCGGTCGGTGCTCACGTGGCGTATCCGGACCTGGTCGGATTTGGCCGTCGCAACATGGACATTCCGACCGATCAGTTGATGGCCGATGTCATCTACCAGATCGGCGCATTGCAAGGCCTGGCCCGCAGCGCCGGAACAACCGTGAGTTACGTCAAACCCCACGGCGCGCTATATAACACCATTGCTGGCGATCAGCGTCAGGCAGCGGCGGTCATTCAGGCGTTGTTGCGCATTGACCCCACGCTGAAGCTTGTGTGCCTGGCCAATTCACCCTTGCTCGGCTGGGCGCGGGAGGCGGGCCTGTCTTGCGTCGCCGAAGCATTCGCCGACCGAGCCTATACCGTCGAAGGCACGCTGGTGTCTCGCTCGCGGCCCGGTGCCGTACTTCACGACGCCGGCCTGATCGCCGATCGCATGCTGCGCCTGGTGCGCGAGGGCATCATCGAAGCCGAGGACGGTAGCGAGATCAGCCTGCAAGCTGATTCGATCTGTGTACATGGCGACAGCCCCGGCGCGGTAAATATTGCCCGCATCCTGAAAGACCGCTTGCACGAAGCAGGCGTTACCGTCCGCGCATTCAGTCGAGGCTGATCATGAACAGCACACTGCAACACGCCCGCCAGGCGGCCATCGAAGCCCGTACCCGTTACCGCGAAGGGTTTGTCTCGCCGACTGCTGGCCAGGCGCCTGGGTTGACCCAATGCAACATGATCACACTGCCACGCGACTGGGCCTATGACTTTCTGCTGTTCGCTCAGCGCAACCCGCAAGCCTGCCCGGTGCTGGACGTGACCGAACCCGGCAGCTACACCACGTTACTTGCCGAACATGCTGACTTGCGCACCGACCTGCCGCTGTATCGGGTCTGGCGCGATGGCCAATTGGCCGAAGAAATCAGCGACGCCCGCGAGATATGGGCTCAGCACAGTGATCTGGTCAGTTTTCTGATCGGTTGCAGCTTCACCTTCGAGACCGACCTGATGAACGCCGGGATCGATGTGCGACACATCAGCGAGGGCTGCAACGTGCCGATGTATCGCAGCAATCGTATCTGCAGGCCCGCCGGCCGCTTGCAGGGAAACATGGTGGTGTCGATGCGTCCCATCGCAGCAGACCGCGTTGCAGAAGCGGCCAGAATAACCGGACGCTATCCCGGAGTGCATGGCGCGCCAGTGCATGTCGGTGAGCCTGAACGGCTCGGCATCAGCGACCTTGCGCGTCCGGATTTCGGCGATGCGGTGACCATCAAACCTGGCGAGATTCCGGTGTTCTGGGCCTGTGGTGTAACGCCACAAGCGGTGGTCATGGCATCCCGTGTGCCGTTTGCCATTTCCCACGCGCCGGGCCACATGTTCATTACCGATATTCCCGACAGCTACTACCACGTATAGGAGAGGCTCATGCGTTTCTACCCGGCCAACCTGGACGCGCTGCTGGTTGAACTGTCGAATCTGGACGAGACTCTTGCGCTGTTCGAATCACTGCAGCAGCAGCCTGTCGCTGGCGTTGAGGAGATCGTCCCGGCGGCCCGAACACTGCTGGTGCATTTTCGTCCTTCCGCCATCGGTTTCGATGCGCTGGCGGCGCAGATTGCCTCACGTGACATCCGCGGCACCGCTCGCGAGCCCGGCAAGCTCATTGAAATACCCGTGCATTACAATGGCGAAGACCTGGCCGACGTCGCCCGCGAGCTGGATATCAGCATCGACGAAGTGATCAAGCGCCACACTGGCAGCGACTACAACGTTGCGTTCTGCGGCTTTGCGCCCGGTTTCGCATACCTGAGCGGCGGCGCGGGCTTCGTGGTGCCACGCCGCAGTACGCCACGTACCCGCATTCCGGCTGGCGCGGTGGCATTGGCGGGTGGTTTCAGCGGTGTTTATCCACAGGCCAGCCCTGGTGGTTGGCAGATCATTGGTGTGACCCCATCGACGATGTGGGACCTGGGCCGGGACGAGCCAGCCTTGCTTCAGCCCGGTTATCGGGTGCGCTTTCAAGACGCGGGTCCTCTGCCCGTGGCCGGTGTTTCGGTGCCTGCGCCAGTCCGTCGGCAGGTTTCAACGGTCACCGAAGACTATCTGCACATCGTCACGCCGGGCCTGCAAACCCTGTTTCAGGACCTGGGCCGTCCCGGTCAGGCCGGGCAGGGCGTTTCGGCTTCTGGCGCGCTGGACCGTGGCGCACTGCGTGCGGCCAATCGCGCGGTTGGCAATGATCCGGCAACTGCTTGCCTGGAAATTCTCATGGGCGGCCTGACGTTCACGTGTGAGGGCCAGACAGTTGTTGCGGTCACAGGTGCGCAACTCATCGTCGACGTGTTGACGGCCGATGGGCAAAAGTTGCAGCCGCCGCTTTATGCGCCATTTTCTTTGCAGAGCGGCGATCAGGTCAGCATCGGCTCGCCCAGTGCCGGGCTGCGCAGCTACCTGGCCGTTCGGGGTGGTTTTGTGCATGAACCAGTGCTCGGCAGCCTGTCTACCGACACACTGGCGCAGGTTGGTCCCGCAGCGCTGGCAGCCGGTGATCGGCTGGGGTTCAAGCGCAAAACCGGCGGCCTTGCAGTATCGACTGCCGAGCAAACGGCCTTCGAGATGCCGCGTAATGATCAGATCATCACCCTGGATGTGGTCATGGGCCCGCGCAGCGACTGGTTCACCGCCGATGCCCAGCAACTGCTGGCGCAACAGACCTGGTTGGTGACGCCGCAATCCAACCGGATCGGCATCCGCCTGGCGGGCGAGCAGTCGCTGGAGCGTGCCGTCAGTGGCGAACTGCCCAGCGAAGGCACCACGGTTGGCGCCATTCAGGTGCCGCCCAGCGGCCAGCCGGTGCTGTTCCTGGCTGACCACCCGCTGACCGGTGGCTACCCGGTGATCGGCGCAGTTGCCACCTATCACCTCGACAAGGCCGGGCAGATTCCGGTCAATGCGCGCATTCGTTTCAACCCGCTGAGCGCCTTCGAGCCAGTGCGCCCCGCCACTTCAGACGAGACCGATAACAGATGAAAAAGGTTCTGATTGCCAACCGTGGCGAAATTGCCGTTCGTATTGCCCGAGCCTGCCGTGACTATGGCGTCGCCTCGGTGGCGGTGTATGCCGATGCCGATATCGACGCGCTGCATGTGCGTCAGGCCGATGAAGCCTATGGCCTGCAAGGCGAGCGCCCCACCGATACCTACCTGAGTATCGAGAAACTGCTGGCCGTAGCAGCGCGCGCGGGTGCCGACGCGGTCCATCCAGGCTATGGCTTCCTCTCGGAACGCGCCGATTTTGCTCGGGCCGTTATCGACGCCGGTCTGACCTGGATCGGCCCTGACCCAGCCACCATCGATGCGCTGGGCGACAAGGTTCAGGCCCGTCGTATCGCGCTTAAAGTTGGTGCGCCGCTGGTGGCAGGCACCGAAAACCCGGTGAAAGATGCCTCTGAAGTGGTCGCGTTCGCCGAGCAGTACGGCCTGCCGATTGCCATCAAGGCAGCCTTTGGCGGTGGCGGTCGCGGCCTTAAAGTGGCCTGGAAGCTAGAAGAGGTTGCCGAACTGTACGAGTCCGCCGTGCGTGAAGCGGTTTCAGCGTTTGGCCGCGGCGAGTGTTTCGTCGAGCGCTTTCTGGACCGCCCTCGGCACATCGAAGCGCAGATTATCGCCGACCGCCACGGCCGGGTAGTCGTTGTCGGCACCCGTGATTGCTCGCTGCAACGTCGCAACCAGAAGCTGATCGAAGAAGCACCCGCGCCTTACCTGAATGACGACCTGCGCCAGCGCATCCACGATTCCGCACGAGCGGTGTGTGCCGAGGCCGGTTACGTCGGTGCCGGGACAGTCGAATTCCTGCTCAGCGGTGATGGCACGCTGTCGTTCCTGGAGGTCAACACCCGCTTGCAGGTGGAGCACCCGGTCACCGAAGAAACCAGCGGCATCGATTTGGTCATCGAGCAACTGCGCGTGGCCGACGGCCTGCCGCTGTCGTTCGACGGCACGCCTGTGCCGCGCGGCCACAGCTTCGAATTTCGTATCAACGCCGAAGATGCAGGCAACGGTTTCCTGCCGACGCCGGGCACCATCGACGTGTTCCAGCCGCCGTCCGGACCGGGTGTGCGGCTGGACACCGGCGTGACAGTCGGCTCGCGAGTGTCACCCAACTTCGACTCGATGATCGCCAAACTGATCGTCACCGGAGCAACCCGTGAACAGGCCATCAGCCGCGCCCGTCGCGCTCTGGCCGAGTTCAAGGTAGAAGGCGTCGCCACCGTGCTGCCGTTTCATCGTGCCGTCATGGACCACGACGACTTCACCGCCGCCGGCACCTTCGCCGTACACACTCGCTGGATCGAAACCGACTTCGCCGAACACGTCACTATCGCGCCGCGCAATGCCGCACCGGTCGACCCGGGCGTGCTGCGCACCTTCGTCGAAATCGACGGCAAACGTCATGAACTGGGCCTGCCTGCTGCGCTGCTACATGGCATGAGCCTGAACTCTGCCGCACCGACGGATGCCAGTCAGCCAGCTACAGACGCGCCTGACCCGCACGCAGTGCTTACGCCAGTAGCCGGTAATCTGCATGCGTGGGCGGTCGAGGACGGAGCGACGGTAGAAGCCGGTCAGGTAATCGCGATCATGGAAGCCATGAAAATGGAGACATCGATACTGGCACCGTGTGCCGGGCAGTTGAAGGTGAGCAAGGAACCTGGCGAGTATCTGGAGGCAAAAGTGGTGATTGGGCGGGTTGAGGCCTGATGTAATCGCTGTTACGCACAACCGGGCTTTGTTGCCCGGTTGACGCGTGTCGGGTTGGTTGTCTCAGTCCAGCCGCAACTCAGGCGGCTCTGGCGCGTCCTTGGTGGCTGGTGCCACTTTGGTGTCTACCGGTTGCAGTGTTGTTTGCCCGGTAGGCGCGCTGTTCTTGTCGCCGGGTTCGGCTGGCACCAGTTTGTATTCCAGGCCTTGGGTGTTCTTGAGGTAGATCTCCATCTGGCGGAACGAGATGTTGATGTGCTGCTTCTTGAACTCGCGGTTGATGAAACGGTTGATCTCGTCGAGTACCGGGTTGCGGTCGCCCAGGTCGCGTACGTGCATGCGCAGTTCGTGGTCGAGAGTGCTTTCGCCGAAGTTCAGGAAGTAGACGATGGGCTCCGGGTCCTTGAGGACGCGAGGGTTTTCGCGGGCCGCTTGCAGCAGTAACGAACGCACCAGGTCCAGGTCAGAGCCATAGTCCACGCCCAGTTTGAGGGTCACGCGGGTTACGGTGTCGGTCAGCGACCAGTTGATGAGCTGGCCGGTGATGAAGGTCTTGTTCGGGACGATGATGTCCTTGCGGTCGAAATCGGTGATGGTCGTGGCGCGGATGCGGATCTTGCTGACCGTACCCGACAGGGCGCCGATGGTGATGGTGTCGCCGATCCGCACCGGTCGTTCGAAGAGGATCATGATCCCCGAGATGAAGTTGGCGAAGATTTCCTGCATGCCGAACCCCAGGCCTACCGACAGCGCTGCGACCAGCCACTGCAGTTTGTCCCAGCTCACGCCCAGCGTCGACAGGGTGGTCACGAAACCGATGCCGGCGATGGTGTAGGACAGCAGGGTAGTGGTGGCGTAGGCGCTGCCCTGTGCCAGGTTCATGCGGGACAGCACCAGCACTTCCAGCAGGCCAGGCAGGTTGCCCGCCAGCACGAAAGTGGTGACGATGATCACCCCGGCGCCGAGGAAGTCGCTGAGGCTGATGGGCACCATGCTCATGTTGGCGCCGGTGCCGCTGGTGTATTCGTAGAGGATGATGTTGTCCAGATAGGCGAATACCGTAATCAGCTCGGCCCATACCAGATACAGCGCGCCGACGAAACCGGCCAGCAAGGCCAGGCGGATCAGGCGTAGCGACTGCTGGTTGACCTGTTCGATGTCCAGCTTCGGCTCTTCGACAGGGATATCGCTGTCGCCGTTTTCTCTGGCTGCCTGACGCTTGGCCAGTGCGCGCTGATAGGCCAGTCGCCTTGCCGCTACGCCGAGGCCACGGACGAAGGTGGCTTCGACCATCAGCCAGATCATCATCAGGTACAGCGTGTCGATCAGGCGGTCGCTGAGCTTGAGTGCTGTGTAGTAATAACCGAAGCACACCGCCAGAAACAGCGCGACGGGCAGTGCCGTGAATGCCACGCCAATCGCTTTGCGGAACAGTGAAGCATTGTGATGCGTCGGGCTTGAGATCAGCAGTCGGCCCAGCAGCCAGGTCATCAGCGCGTAGCAGGTCAGTACGACGCCGATACCCAGTACGTCGTCAGACAGCGCAGCAGGCTGGTGCTCGGCGACTGCTACGACGGCAACCAGCGCCAGCACCACCAGCCCCAGGCGACGAACCCAGCCGCGCAGGAACGCGACCTGCGCTGGTTCCCAGCGGAAATGCAGCTGCGCTACGCCGGAGGGTGCCAGTACGCGGTAGGCGGTGTAGAACACCAGCCAGGCCAAGGCGATTTGCAGCAGCGCTTCGCCCAGATTGGCGTTTTGTCCGCGCGCGTCGATCTGCAGGGCATAGCCGCACAGCGCCAGCCCCAATGCGACCGGCATGGCCAGCAGCACGTTGATCAACAGCGCCAGCGGGGTTTTCCACTGGCTGTCACGCTTGAAGTGACCGATGTCAGCGTGCAACCGGTTGAGCTTCTGATAAAGCGCCTTGCGTCTCCAGGTGAGCACACCGATCAGCAGCAACAGTGGCAGAAACAGCAGCGGCCGCTGCGTCAGGCCGTCCGACAGCTCGCTGAGGCTGGAAGTCCAGGGCAGGGTCGCGACCTGTTTTTCCAGACGTGGCCAGATGTTTTGAAACCACTCCAGGTCCAGCGGCTTGTTGCTGGGAATCCAGAACATCTGCTCGTCCAGCGTGGAGCGCAGGCCCTGAGCGGTACTGGTCAACTGCTTCTGGTTCAATTGCAGTGTGATGGATTCATTGAGCAACGCGCTAAGTTCGCGGTTCAGGCGCTCTAGCAGGTCACTGCGGGTGATGGCCAGGTCCAACAGGGTTCGGCGCAGTTGCGGGGTGACGTTTTCCGGCGCTTGCGTAGCCAGCAGGCGTTCTACGTACGCGCTCGGGGTGCTCATCTGCTCCCGCTTCTGGTTGATGTCGAACTGGTACAGGCGGATGTTGGCGATTTCGTCAGCCAGGCCAGTGTCCAGCTCCAGATGCGGCAGCGACTGCTTCTGTTTGTAGAGAATCTTCGACAGCAGCAGGCTGCCGCTCAAGACGTTGATCTGCTCGCTCAAGGCCTGATCGGTCTGAGTCAGGTTGTCGAGTTGCTGCTTGGTCTTGAGGTTTTGCTGGGTCAGTTCGTTGAGGCGATCGGTACCGCGCAGCAAGTAGTCGGAGAGCTTGAGGTTTTCAGAACTCTCGGTTGCCAGCAGGCTGCTGCCCCCGGATTTCTGCGCTTCCAGAGACAGGTCGGCCACGGTTTTCTGTGACTGGGCGCGGCGCTTGTCGTTGATCAGGGTTTGCAGGTCCTGAATTTCCTGCTCCTGACGCGCTACTTTCTCAGTCAGCAAATCATGCTGGCTATTGCCCAGATCCTGAAGCTGGCTGTTACCGGCCAGTTCCTGGCGGCGCAACAGGTTCAGAGCATTGATCGACGCCAGTTCTGCATTGAGCAGGTTGCGCTGGTCGGCGTTGATTGTCTTTCCATTGTCCTTGCCGCTTTTGAGGGTGGCGTTGATCTGCTGAATGCGTGTCTGATTGGCGCTGATCTCAGCCTGTGCCCGTTCCGGTCGCGTCTGCGCGGTGATGGCCAGACTGTTAGCGTCGTTGAGTTCGCTTTGCAAATCACTTTGCTGGGTGCTGCGCTGGCTGAGAAGCTGCTCCAGTTGCGGCACGTCGAGGCCGCCGTAGCGCTGGGCGACGGGCACCACTTTGCTTTCTTTCAGGCGGGCCAGTTCACGCTGGTTTTCCGAGGTCTGTTTGGGGGCCTGAGCCAGTTGTTGCTTGAGCGCTTCGAGTTTCTGCTCGCTGTCTTTCTTGCTGGCTAAAAACGCCAATGTCTGTTCGAGTACCTGCTGCAATGCCTTCTGATCGGCATCAGGCAGCTTGCGGTCGGCAATCTTGTCGAGACTTTGCTGCACAGCCTCGCTGGTCGGAGGGTCGGCGGCCAGCGCCGGGAAGGTGGACAGGCAAAGCGCAAACAGTGCGGCAGCACAAATGGAACGCAGGGAAAACATAGACACCGGTCGCATGATGATACGTGTGGGTTGGCAGTTTAAAGGAACAGACCGAGACCCGGGCGGGTTCCTTCTGGGAATTTGACGCCGACTTTCTGGATCTTGTTCCCATCCATGACGGCAACAGTCCAAATAGTTCCGTTCCATTCAATCTGGTCGCCAACCACCGGCTCGCCTCGGTTCTTCTGCACGATGAACTGACTGAGCGGCATATTGGGGTCAATGCCATCCAGTTTCAGACCATACAACGCCGCGACTTCACCCAGTTGTGCGTCGCCTTCGAGCACGAAATCGCCGAAGAAGCGCAGATCCTGACCGCGCTGCGGCGCTTGACTGAAGAGTTTGCCCAACGCCGGAAGGTCATGCTCGTGGCCGATGACACACAGCAGATCACCCACTTCCAGCGTTGTGCTACCCGACGGGTGGAGCAGTTGCTGACCGCGGAACAGTGCGGCGATGCGCGTGCCTTCTGGCATTTTCAGTTCCCGCAGCGCTGCGCCGATGCACCATTTTTCGGCGCCAAGGCGGTAAACGAACAGCTCCCATTCGCTGGTGACGTGTACCTCCAGCGCTGCCCGGGAAACAGGGGCAGGGTCTGGCGGAACCGTGACTTTCAGCAGCTTGGCCATCCAGGGCAGGCTGGTACCCTGCAGCAACAGCGAGACCAAGACGATAAAGAACGCCAGGTTGAAATACAGCTGAGCGTTGGGCAGCCCGGCCATCAGTGGGAACACGGCCAGAATGATCGGCACCGCGCCGCGCAAGCCTACCCAGGCGATGAACGCTTTCTCGCGACCATGAAATACCTTGAAGGGCAGCAGGCCGACCATCACCGACAGCGGCCGCGCGACGAGGATCATCCAGAGTGCGAGCCCCAAAGCCGGCAGGGCAATCGGGAGCAGGTCATGAGGCGTGACCAGCAGGCCCAGCACGAGAAACATGCCGATCTGCGCCAGCCATGCCATGCCGTCGAGCATGTGCAGGATCCCGTGGCGGCTACGGATTGGCCGGTTGCCAAGTACCAGGCCGCACAGGTAGACCGCCAGAAAGCCGCTGCCGTGAATGGCGTTGGTCAGCGCGAAGATCGCCAGACCGCCGGCAATGACCAGGATCGGGTACAGACCTGCCGCCAGATTGATGCGATTGACCAGTTGCAACAGAATCCAGCCACCGCCAAGACCGATGACGCTGCCGATGCCGAATTCCTGAATCAGGTGCCCCAGAAGCCCCCAGTGCAGACCGGTCTGGCCACTGGCAATCATGCCGATCAGGGTCACGGTGAGAAACACCGCCATCGGGTCGTTACTGCCCGATTCGATTTCCAGGCTGGCGGTTACCCGCTCGTTCAGGCCTTTGCCGCCAAGCAGCGAGAACACGGCTGCTGCATCTGTCGAACCGACGATGGCTCCGATCAGCAAGCCTTGAATGACGCTCAGGTTGAACAGCCAGGCGGCCATCATGCCGGTCAGGACGGTGGTAATGAGGACGCCGACAGTCGCCAGCGACAGGGCTGGCCAGAGCGCTACCCGGAAACTGGACACCCGCGTGCGCAGCCCGCCGTCGAGCAGAATAACCGCCAGCGCCAGGTTGCCGACCAGGTAGGCCGTTGCATAGTTGTCAAAGATAATCCCGCCGCCATCGACGCCTGCCACCATGCCCACTGCCAGGATGATGACCAGAATCGGGATGCCGAGACGCGACGAAAGAGAGCTGACCAGGATGCTTGCGGCTACCAGCAACGCGCCGATCAGGAACAGGCTGTTGATGGTGGTGGCGTCCAAGGGCGGTACTCCAAAGAAAACGAAACAAAAGCGGGAAGAGCGAAAACTGACCATGCAGTCCGCGTGCCAAGCGATTTAACCTGTTGAATTGCTTGGCTGTCAAAGTGCAATTTCACGCGGTTGCGGCAGACCGGCGCTCCAGAGCACACGGTTCGTCGCAACTCTGCGGCTGATACCGACTTGTACAGCGCAGGTCAGGCGCTTCTGGCGCTCAATTGTCCAGGCCTCAGCCATCAGAGGTTTTTCTATAGATAGTTAGTGCCACGTGCGCGCTATTGGATGATTACGTGCATGACTTCTCTCATACAGGAAGACGTCATGACATCCATACCTTCGAAAATACCTATGACTGATCAGCAACGGCTGCGCGAACGCGCGCGGCAGTTTGTGCTCGATTATCCCGACCTGCACGATCTTGCCTATGAAGCAGCCAGCAATATCATGCTTCAGCACACGAAAAGGGTGTTCAATCCTGACAGGGTGTACTGGCATCGTTTTGGCAGCGCGAGCAGCAGTCCGCGTACCTTTACCGGCTGGCAGCATTCCGGTAAGCCGGTGCAATCAATGACGTTGATCGAACTGCTCATGCAGCGCTTCGAAGCCCACGACCAGGAAGCCAGCGACGAGCTCTCCCTGTACGGCGGTTTTTACACCGATGGCCCGGATCATGGGGTTTTCGACGAGCGCAACGAGGTGCCCATGCTGCCTCAGGACGTGCTCAAGGACATGTGGACACTCGATTTCAGCGAGCAGTACACCCGCCGTATGGAGCGTTTCTGGAGCACGCACAGCGAGAATTTCTGCATATTTGCCAAAGCGCACTATCTGGTTGCAGCCGGTAATTGCCTGCGCAAAGGCCAGCTTTCGCCAGACGACTTCAAACACGTCACTCGCTTCGTGGTCACTGACCCCTTACAGCCTCTTACGTTGAAAGCCTTGCTGGAATCGCCTCCGGCAACGCTTGGCCTTTCGGTGCATACGCTGGATATCAATGGCATCGAGGCCCACGACATGCTGCGCATTGTTATCGCCGATGGTCGGGAGGTTATTTATTGGCCTGATGCCGAGCAGCCTTTTCGGGTGTTTGATAACGAACGCGCTTTGTACAACTGGCTCAAAGAGCAGTTCCTGAGCGAGCAGGCCGGCAAGGCGCTGACAGGCCATTTCCTGCGAGGCCAAGCGGCACTGATAAAAGACAGCGCCAGCTTTTCCAGTGGTGTGAGCGAGTTGCTCGCGCAGGACTGGCATGCCGATGTTCGACTTATCAACCTATCCCAGGCACCCATTGTGGGTGATCCGTTTATTTACCAGCGTGATATTGCGCGCCAGGCCATGAGCGCCGATGCGCGTCAATTGCTGACGTCCAATACCGATCTGCGCAAGCAGATGTGGATGGGATATCTAAGTGCGTTCATGCAGGTTTTTGGCGGACTTGCCCCATTGGGGTGGCCTGTTGCCCTGACACTGGTTGGCGCAAGCTTTGCCAACACCGGTTTGAACATCGAACAGGCGGTCAACGGCAAAACCCCGGCGCAACGCCGCGCTGGTGTGTTGGGGGCCATTATCAACACCCTTTATCTGCTTTTTAATCTGCCACTACTGATGTCCATTCGGGCCACGCCCGAGCCCACGCAATTAGTGCGTGCCGATGTTGTGTCACTGCCCGGTGAAATTGTGCAGGGCAGCGTGCCTGTTGATCTACTGGATAACATGGAAGGCAACCTGCTGCTGGACAGCCTCACGCCTTCAGCCGCGGAAGGCAGGTTTCGTAGTATTTACTCGCTGAGCAATGGCGAAACCTGGATCAAGCTTGGGCAACTGCCTTACCGCGTGATGTTCAATGAGCAAGAGCATTGCTGGTTTATCGTCAACCCTGACAATCCCTTTGCGTTCATCGGCGGCCAGCCTGTGCGTCTCGGTGCAGACGGGGAGTGGATGTTAATGAAACCACTCGGCTTGCAGGGCGGCTCGCCTATGGAACCGCAGGTTCCGTCAACCAGCGCATTTGCCCCTGCAAGCAAACCTTACGTGGCGGTGCGTTCGACGTTTTGGGACCGGTACCTGCAAACGGACATCTTCAACGAACAGTACTATTCGGACAGCGCCCTGGCCCGGCAGAAACAAGTCATGGCGATCTGGGAACCCACCCCGGAGGATGTTTTGGAGTCTGACTCTTCGTCCGACGGCGATGAGGTGTACAAAGACCCGTGGCACGGAAAACACAGAGTATTCAGGCTGGGCGAGGACGAATATAGCGGCGCTAACATCAAGCTCTACACTCAGGAGGACGCGATGTTCAATCGATTCCTGCGTACAGGCAAGCGTGATGTCAATCATCAGGTCAGGTTCATTGAGCGGCTTGCCGATGACATCCATGTGGTGGGCTATAACAATGATGTCGAGTTGTATCGGGGCGGCAGTGGCGATCGCGGCACCTCGGGTGCGGTATTCCGCAGCGGGCAGATCAAGGTCGGTGATGTTCTGGTCAATACCGATATCACCTCGTTCAGTGAAAACCCCTATGTGGTTGGCGCTTTCGCCAGCAGTCGTGCCGGTGCTCCCACCAACGCGCTCATTGCGCCAGTAACGTTTGATGACACTTCGGTGGTGTTTGTATTGCCCAAGGGGCGGTATCTGAGGGCCACTCCGATTGCGCCGTTTTCAGCCTCGCCCGAGGAAGCCGAGTCGATATTTCTGCCTGGATGCTATTTTCAGATCGACAGCATCGAAGAAGTCGTCGGTGATTTTTACCGCATCATGAAAGTCCAGATGCAGGAGGTAGACCGCCCGGCTCAAGGGCTGACGCTTTACGATCTGCGCACGGGTGAACCCTTCAGCCGGGCGCAATATACGCTCAAGCTGGGTGCAGACGCCAAGGTGCTGGTCGACCGGTTTTTTCCGCATGACCCACTGGCCAACCTGTTCAGCCCTCACTGAGCAAGTGCCAGCCGGGGTTTGATCAAAACCAGTTCTCGTGCATTGCCAGGCACGTGTCATCACGGTTTTCCAGTATTGTCAGCTCGTGATGGCAGCTCGGTACTTCCCATGTCAGGAAGTACCGAGCTGCTTGCAGCTTGCCCCTGTAAAAGTCGTTATCAGCCGCATTGCCTTTGCTCAAACCTTCCTCTGACCGGATGGCCTGTTCCAGCCATCGCCAGCCGACGATGGTGTGCCCGAATACCTTGAGGTACAGCGCCGAATTGGCGAGGGTGCTGGTGATTCTGCCCTGAGCCATATCGGTCAACAGGCCAAGGGTGACGGCCTGCAGACGTGCCACCAGATGTTCGAGAGGCTGGCGCAGTTCATCAATGGGGGCGTGTGCCTGGGCGCGTTCGCAGGTGCCGGAAATCAGACGCAACAACTGCTTGAGTCCGGTCCCGCCGTTTTGCGCCAGCTTGCGACCCAGCAGGTCCAGCGACTGAATCCCTTGCGTGCCCTCGTGGATCGGGTTAAGGCGGTTATCCCGGTAATACTGCTCGACCGGGTACTCGCGGGTATAGCCGTGACCGCCGAGCACTTGAATCGCCAGTTCATTGGCCTTGAGACAGAACTCCGATGGCCAGGATTTGACGACAGGGGTCAGCAGGTCGAGTAACTCGTGAGCCTGCTTGCGGACATCTTCTGTCTCGCCGGTCTGGGTATCGTCGAACAGCCGCGAGGCATACAGGCAGAGGTCAAAGGCGCCTTCCACATAGGCTTTCTGGGTCAATAGCATGCGCCGCACGTCAGCGTGCTGAATGATCGGGACAGGCTTGCTTTCCGGGCTTTTGCTGTCTGGCAAACGGCCCTGCGGGCGATCGCGGGCGTACTCAAGTGAATACAGATAACCCGAATAACCCAGCATCGCAGCGCCAAGGCCGACGCCAATGCGCGCTTCGTTCATCATCTGAAACATGTAGCTCAGACCGTGATGCGCTTTTCCCACCAGATAGCCAACACACTCGCCGTTATCGCCGAAGTTGAGCGCTGTGGACGTGGTGCCTTTCCAGCCCATCTTGTGAAACAGCCCGGCCAGCAATACATCGTTGCGTTTACCCAGGCTGCCATCTTCGTTGACCATAAATTTTGGCACGATGAACAGCGAGATGCCTTTGACCCCGCCAGGCGCATCCGGCAGTTTCGCCAGAACCATGTGTACGATGTTCTCGGATAGCGAATGATCGCCTCCGGAAATGAAGATCTTGTTGCCGCGCAGTCTATACGTACCGTCCGCTGCGGGTTCTGCACGTGTGCGTATGTCAGACAAGGACGAACCTGCATGGGGTTCAGTCAGCGCCATGGTGCCGAAAAAACGGCCCTCGATCATAGGCTGCAGAAAGCGCTGCTTCTGCTCGTCGCTACCAAAGCTTTCGATCAGATTGGCCGCGCCCATCGTCAGGAACGGGTATGAGGTGGTCCCGACATTGGCTGCCTGAAAGTGCGCGAAACACGCTTGGGAGAGCAAGGTAGGCAACTGCATGCCGCCCGCTTCGAAATTACGCGATGCGTTGAGAAAACCGGCTTCAAGGAACGCGTCTACTGCCGGCTTGACCTCTGGAATCAGAATGGCCTCTCCGTTCTCGTAGCGCGGTTCGTTCTCGTCAGCCTTGCGATTGTGCGGCGCGAAGTATTTTTCCGCGATGGTACGCGCGGTTCCCAGCGCAGCATCGAAGGTTTCTCGCGAATGCTCGGCAAACCGCTCACGCCGGATCAGCCCCTCGGCGTCCAGCACTTCGTACAGCTCGAAAGCCAGATTTCGGGAACTGAGCAGCGACTCGGACATAATGGCGTACCTATTATTGGAATAGGCTCAGTCTAGGACGCGTTGTGCGTTGGCGGTAGCAAGATTGATTCGGATGATAGGTGCTCTTTCGAACAGCCATCGTTGCCACGCTGGAGCGCGGCAACGAGATAGCGTGTTGTATCACCCGATCGTCATCAAGCTCGCATTGCCGCCAGCCGCCGCCGTGTTGACGCTCAGTGCGCGTTCTATCACCAGACGCTCCAGTGGAACACTGGTTTCGCCGTGGGACAGGCCGTTGACGCCGACTATCGCGCCGTTGCGCCGCGCGACCTGCTGGCAGATAGCGCGTAGCTGGTCCGAGTCGCCGTGGTGCAGGACGGCGTCGATGGTGACTTCATCCTTTTTCCAGTCCGGAACGAGCTTGATACGTGCCTGCACCTCTTTGGGCAGGCGCGCGCGCAGTGGTTTGCCGACATCTGTTTCCGGCCAGACGGCCGAGCCGCCGACAGCCAGAACGGCCGCCAGTTGAATCAGCAGGTCGGCTTCGTCATCGGCCAGGCACAAGATGTGCTCGCGTGGCAGGATCGCATAGCTGTTGCGCTCGCCGGTAGGGCCTGCCAACTGGCGGGTAATGCCGCTTTGCGACTGCTCGGCGTACTGGCTGCACAGCGCATCCAGTTCGGCGTTTTGACTGCTGGCGGCCCATGCTTTCAATGCCTGCAGCGGTTTGCTCATCACCTCGCGCAGACGGGTATCCGGAGCGACCAGCGCGTCGCCACGCTCGAACGATTTCTCGATGGCATCGTGAGGTCGTGTCGACAGCAGGCGATACAGATACAGCGGACCACCGGCTTTTGGGCCTGTGCCGGACAAACCTTCGCCGCCAAACGGTTGAACACCCACCACGGCACCGACAATGTTGCGGTTGACGTAGACGTTACCGGCATTGACGTTGTCGATGACCTTGGCGATGGTTTCGTCGATGCGGGTGTGTACGCCGAGTGTCAGGCCATAGCCGGACGCATTGATCTGGCCGATCAACTGGTCCAGCGCCTTACGCTTGTAGCGCACCACGTGCAGCACCGGGCCGAAGATTTCGCGTTGCAGCTCATCGAAGCTTTCCAGCTCGATAAGGGTAGGCATCACATAGGTGCCGCGCTTGAGTTCGGCACTGTCGGCCATGGCCACCTGGTAAACCGTGCGGCCTTTGTCGCGCATGGCCTGGATGTGTTTCTCGATCCCGGCCTTGGCCTCGGCATCGATGACCGGGCCGATGTCCACGGACAGGCGCTCCGGGTTGCCCAAGCGGCTTTCGGCCATTGCGCCCTTGAGCATTTCGATGACGCGGTCGGCGGAGTCTTCCTGCAGACACAGCACGCGCAGTGCCGAGCAGCGTTGGCCGGCGCTGTCGAACGCCGAAGACACCACGTCGATCACCACCTGCTCGGTCAGCGCCGAAGAGTCGACGATCATCGCGTTCTGGCCACCGGTTTCGGCGATCAACGGGACAGGACGGCCCTGAGAATCCAGGCGACCTGCGACATTGCGTTGCAGCAGGCGGGCGACCTCGGTGGAACCGGTGAACATCACGCCCTTGATGCGCTCATCACCCACCAGCCCGGCACCTACGGTTTCGCCACGGCCTGGCAGCAGTTGCAGCACGCCTTCCGGAATTCCTGCCTCAAGCAACAGGCGCACGGCCTGAGCGGCGATCAACGGCGTCTGCTCGGCAGGCTTGGCCAGCACCGGGTTGCCAGCGGCGAGTGCGGCGGCAACCTGCCCACTGAAAATCGCCAGCGGGAAGTTCCAGGGGCTGATGCACACCACAGGTCCCAGAGGGCGGTGGCCGTCGTTGGTAAAATCATTTCGTGCCTGCACAGCGTAGTAGCGCAGGAAATCCACCGCTTCTCGCACTTCTGCGATGGCGTTGGCGAACGTTTTGCCTGCTTCCCGGACCAGCAAGCCCATCAGCGGCTGGATTTCGGCTTCCATAAGATCGGCAGCACGCTCCAGAATTGCAGCTCGCTCGGCAGGCGGTGTGGCCTGCCAGATCGGGCCGGCGCTCAAGGCGCACTGAATGGCGTTATCCACGTCTTGCAGGGAGGCTTCCTGCACATGACCCACCACATCACGCAGGTCCGAAGGGTTCAATGCAGCGGTCAGGCTGCCTGCACCTGCCGGGCAACCGAGCATCGGCGCGGCTTTCCAGTCGTTGTGTGCGGTAGCCAGCAGTGCCGAAGACAGCGAAGCCAGACGATGTTCGTTGGCCATGTCGATGCCGCTGGAGTTGGCGCGTTCTGAGCCATAAAGGTCACGCGGCAGCGGAATGCGCGGGTGCGGCAGGCCGAAACCGCCTTCCTGCGTTGCCATGCGCTCGATCTGGCTGACCGGGTCGGCCACCAGTTCCTGAATGGAGATAGAGTGGTCGGCAATCCGGTTGACGAATGAGGTGTTGGCGCCGTTTTCCAGCAGGCGGCGGACCAGATACGCCAGTAGCGTTTCGTGGGTGCCGACCGGTGCGTACACGCGGCATGGACGGTTCAGCTTGCCATCGGCCACTTTGCCTACGACTTGCTCGTAAAGCGGTTCGCCCATGCCGTGCAGGCACTGGAACTCATACTGGCCGGGGTAGTAGTTCTGACCGGCAATCTGGTAGATGGCCGCCAGAGTGTGGGCGTTGTGCGTGGCGAATTGCGGATAGATGACTTCCGGTGCCGCCAGCAACTTGCGGGCGCAAGCGATGTACGACACGTCGGTGTACACCTTGCGGGTGTACACCGGGTAGCCTTCCAGGCCTTCGACCTGTGCGCGTTTGATCTCGCTGTCCCAGTAGGCGCCTTTTACCAGACGTATCATCAGGCGATGACGACTGCGACGTGCAAGGTCGATCACGTAGTCAATCACATATGGGCAGCGCTTCTGATAAGCCTGAATCACGAAGCCGATGCCATTCCAGCCAGTCAGCTGCGGTTCGAAGCACAGGCGTTCGAGCAGGTCCAGCGACAGCTCCAGGCGGTCGGCTTCTTCGGCGTCGATGTTCAGGCCGATATCATATTGTTTGGCCAGCAAGGTGAGCGCCAGCAGGCGCGGATATAGCTCTTCCATCACGCGCTCGTATTGAGCGCGGCTGTAGCGCGGGTGCAGCGCCGACAGCTTGATGGAAATGCCCGGGCCTTCGTAGATGCCGCGGCCATGGGACGCTTTGCCTATCGAGTGAATGGCCTGCTCGTAGGACGCCAGATATTTCTGGGCGTCGTGCTCGGTCAGTGCTGCTTCACCCAGCATGTCATAGGAGTAGCGGAAGCCCTTGGCTTCAAACCGGCTGGCGTTGGCCAGGGCTTCACCGATGGTTTCGCCGGTGACGAACTGCTCGCCCATAAGGCGCATGGCCATGTCGACGCCCTTGCGGATCATCGGTTCGCCGCTTCTGCCAATGATGCGGCTCAGCGAAGAGGTAAGGCCTGCTTCGTTGTGTGTCGCGACCAGCTTGCCGGTCAGCAACAGGCCCCAGGTTGCCGCGTTGACGAACAGTGACGGGCTGTTGCCGAGGTGTGGCTGCCAGTTACCGTTGCTGATCTTGTCGCGTATCAAGGCATCACGCGTGCCCTTGTCCGGGATGCGCAGCAGCGCCTCGGCCAGACACATCAGGGCAACGCCTTCCTGAGACGAAAGCGAAAACTCCTGCAGCAGACCCTGAACAATACCGGCACGACCGCCGGCGCTTTTCTGATTGCGGAGTTTCTCTGCAATCGATGCAGCCATCTTGTTGGTGGCTTCTGCAACAGGCGCCGTCAGGCGAGCCTGCTCAAGCAGCATGGGCACCACTTCGGGTTCGGGGCGTCGGTAGGCCGAGGTAATAGCGGCGCGGAGCACTGATTGCGGCTGGATGCTTTCGGCAAAATCCAGGAAGCATTGCAGGCCGGTGTCTTCCGCCAGCTCGCCACGGTCATCGCTGTCCTTGCCTGTCGAGCCATCGAGCTCCAGCAAGGTTGCACCACTCTCCAGCTTTTCCAGGTAATTGAAGATCGCCTGCTTGATCAACCAGTGCGGTGTACGGTCGATGGACTGCGCGGCAGCTTTCAATCGCTCGCGGGTAGGGTCGTCGAGTTTGACGCCAAGAGTGGTGGTGGCCATATGTTGTCCTCTTTATAGCCACTCGAATGTGGCATCGGCTTTGGCGCAGGTTAGCGCTGGAGTCGACGAGGTGCAACCGAGTGCAACCCTGTTTGGAGAATATTTTGTGACATTCACAGGGAACGGTCAGTGAAATGATCCCTGCGCTCAATGCTGGTGCGCGTTTTTTCGTGTATTGCGTCGAAAACGCCCTAAAATAGGGCGAAAAATCGCCCTGACCTGTTTTTTTGTAACAGGTGCAACTTGTGCGATGAAATGGGTTGCACCTTGTCTGCTTTGTTTCATAGCATCCATCCCCTCGGTGCAACCGTGACTGTCATTCCGCAGGGGATCAGTCAGCGCGGTGTCGGGTGCACAGGTGAATATCGCCGGTCCGGTGGTTCACGGGTGCATCAGGTGCCAACATAAAAACAATGCCAAGGCAGAACTCATGAGTGTCAGCAACCCTACCTTGATCACGTTCGTGATCTACATCGCGGCAATGGTACTGATCGGCCTGATGGCCTATCGCTCGACCAACAACCTTTCGGATTACATTCTTGGCGGACGCAGCCTGGGCAGTGTGGTCACTGCACTGTCGGCGGGTGCTTCGGACATGAGCGGCTGGCTACTGATGGGGCTGCCGGGCGCCATCTACATGTCGGGTCTGTCGGAGAGCTGGATCGCCATCGGCCTGATCGTCGGTGCTTATCTCAACTGGCTGTTCGTGGCGGGGCGTCTGCGTGTTCAGACCGAGCACAATGGCGATGCATTGACGTTGCCGGACTATTTCAGCAGTCGTTTCGAGGACAGCAGCGGGCTGCTGCGCATCATTTCCGCCATTGTGATTCTGGTGTTCTTCACCATCTATTGCGCTTCCGGCATCGTTGCCGGTGCGCGCCTGTTTGAAAGCACCTTCGGCATGCCCTACGAAACCGCTCTTTGGGCCGGCGCCGCAGCGACCATCGCCTACACGTTTGTCGGTGGCTTCCTGGCTGTCAGCTGGACAGACACTGTGCAGGCCACGCTAATGATCTTCGCGCTGATCCTTACGCCGATCATCGTGCTGCTGGCGACAGGCGGGGTCGATGCGACGTTCCTGGCGATTGAAGCTAAAGATCCGACCAGCTTCGACATGTTCAAGAACACTACTTTCATCGGCATCATTTCACTGCTGGGCTGGGGGCTGGGCTATTTCGGTCAACCGCATATTCTGGCGCGCTTCATGGCGGCGGATTCGGTCAAATCGATTGCCAACGCCCGTCGCATCTCCATGGCCTGGATGATTCTGTGCCTGGGCGGTACCGTGGCGGTCGGCTTCTTCGGGATCGCCTATTTCTCTGCCAACCCGGATGTGGCCGGCCCGGTGGTCGAAAACCCCGAGCGGGTGTTCATCGAGCTGGCCAAACTGCTGTTCAATCCCTGGGTTGCCGGCGTGCTGCTCTCGGCGATTCTGGCTGCTGTCATGAGCACGTTGAGCTGTCAGTTGCTGGTGTGTTCCAGCGCACTCACCGAAGACTTCTACAAGGCTTATCTGCGCAAGGACGCTTCCCAGGTCGAACTGGTCTGGGTCGGTCGCGCAATGGTGCTGCTGATTGCGATCATCGCCATTCTGCTGGCAGCCAACCCTGAGAACCGTGTGCTGGGTCTGGTGAGCTACGCTTGGGCTGGTTTCGGTGCGGCATTCGGCCCTGTGGTGCTGATTTCGGTACTGTGGAAAGGCATGACGCGCAACGGCGCTCTGGCTGGCGTGGTTGTCGGTGCGGTGACTGTGGTGTTGTGGAAGCAGTTCAGCACGATGGGGCTGTATGAAATCATCCCCGGTTTCATTCTCGCCAGCATCGCGATCGTGGTGTTCAGCCTGATCGGCAAGCCAGCATCGGCTTCGATGCAGACGCGTTTCCTCGCGGCTGAGCAGGACTTCAAAGCTAACCGCTAACAGCAAACGCCTGAAACAAAAACGGCCCGCCTTTCAATGAAAGTGCGGGCCGTTCTGGTTATGCCTGGAAGCTGAAAAGCTCAGCTTTTATTGTGATCGATGTCCAGGTTGTAGAACGTGGCCTTGCCACCTTCCGAGGTGTAGCCCGTATTGTCTTGGGTGTACACGCCCGCTTTGAAGTAAAGCGGCTTGTCACGCCAGGTCTTGCTGATCCGTTTGCTCCAGTCGGTACTGTTGACGGAGACAGTCAATTTACCGCCCTTGGTCAGGTTAATCGCGTAGTTGAATGTCTCATTCAGCTTCACACCTTCTACTATCTTATAGACCTTGCTGTCGTCGTCATCGTAACGGTTGCGAACTTTGGCAACGATGTCACCGGTCTTGGTGTCTTCATCGTATTGGTATTCGACTTTCAGAAGAGGCTCGGTGCTTTCATAGGCGTGGATCTGGCCGATCACGACCTTGCCTGTCGACGGTACCTGATCCACTTCCAGTTTGGCATTCAGGTGGTTGTCTGCGTCTGGATAGACCCAGTTGTGTAGTGATCCGTCGGCCCAGGTTTCTCGTAGTTCGCTACGCGAGTATTTGGCGTTGTCGGTCTTGGTGCCAGTCACCGGCGACCAGAACACGATGGAATCAGACTTAGACTGGAAGTATTTCCCGTCGTAGCCCTTTACCAGTTGAGAGGTTTCGATGGTCTTGGGGGGTGTCTCCACCGGGATGCTGAGGTTCCACGATCCAAGATCTACCATTTTTTATCCGTCCATAAATACGTTTTGCCAGCGAATGGGTCTCTGGTCTGTAGGGAAAGGTTTGGGGGGAGGGTTTTATACGTCTTGTAAGACAATTTGTTAATGGAAAATTGTCGAACGAATGACGTCAAAGTGCTGTCACTTTTTCTGCAGGGCAGGGATTTCAAGGGCTGTAGAGAATGACCGTTAGTCGGTTAGATCGAACTTTGATGGTTGGGAAGAGGTGCCTTGCTTCTGCTTTTGGCGAGACGGGGCTAGAGTTGGAACCAAAGTATGACGGTCTTCCTGGCTTACAGGCGTCATACCCACATAGAGAAGCAGCATGGAACGCGTGCCACCCCAGCCACATGATGGCTCTTCAGTATTGTTGGTTGTAGACGATTACCCGGAAAATCTGGTGACGATGTGCGCTGTTCTGCAAAGAACGGACTGGCACATCGTGACCGCCAGCTCAGGCATCGAGGCGCTGACGGTGCTTCTGGAGCAGGAAGTCGATCTGGTATTGCTGGACGTACAGATGCCGGGCATGGACGGCTTCGAGGTCGCGCGATTGATGCGTGGCAGTCAGCGTACCCGCCTTACTCCCATTATCTTCCTGACGGCCAACGAGCAGACCCAGGACGCTGTGCAGAAGGGATACGCAAACGGCGCGACGGATTACCTCTTCAAACCGTTCGACCCCAACGTGCTCAAACCCAAGGTTCAGACCTTGCTGGAGCAGCAGCGTAATCGTCGTGCGCTGCAGCAGCTCTCCCAAGAGCTGGAGTCGGCCAGGGCCTTCAACGCATCGGTCTTGTCGAATGTGGCTGAAGGTATTTTGGTGGTGGAAGAAACAGGGCTGATCAGCTTTGCCAACCCCGCTATCTGCCAATTGCTGAACGCTTCGGTCGAGCAGCTACGGGGGACCCGGGTGCTCGACTATATCGTCGAGCCGCAGGTGGGTGAGTGGCTGGATTCGGGTTTTTATCAACACTATCGCAAGTCAGACACCTACCGCGTTCACGATGCTGTGTTGCGCACTGCCCAAGGGGCGCAGTTGCCGGTCGCGTTGTCCTGCGCCGCGCTGCCTGCTGAGCAGAAGGCAATGGTGCTGACGGTGCTCGACATGTCGGTGGTCCGTGATCTGTACCAGCAGCTGGAAAAACAGGCCGTTACAGACGCCTTGACCGGTCTGCTCAATAGACGCGGTCTGTATCAAGCCGTTGAAAGCATGCTGTTGCGTAATGAGCAGGCGGATAAATACCTTGTCGTGCTGTTCATGGACCTGGACGGCTTCAAGCAAATCAACGACGCGCTCGGTCACGATGCAGGGGACCAGGTGTTGCTGTGGGTCGCGCAGCAATTCAAGGACTGCATGCGCCCTTATGATGTGCTGGCGCGGGTTGGCGGTGACGAATTTACCGTTGTTATCGATGGCCTCGACTACCCCGAGCAGGCCGCAAAAATTGCTGAAAAGCTCATCGATCGCGTGTCGGGCAGGCGGCAGGTCGATGGTGTCGATATAACCGTGGGCGCGAGTGTAGGCATTGCGACCTTTCCCGATTGCGGCTCAAACCTGGACGGCCTGCTGCGCGCAGCAGATATCGCCATGTACGAAGCCAAGCGCGCAGGACGCCAGCAATACCGGTTCTATGACCAGAACATGAACGGGCGCGCACGCTCGCGGCTAATGCTAGAAGAAAGCGTGCGCACGGCCATCGACGGCAAGGACTTTTCGGTGGTCTATCAGCCACAGATTAATATGGCGGACGGTCGGCTGCGCGGGTTCGAAGCGCTGCTGCGCTGGCAGCATCCGGCGGTAGGCGAGGTGCCTCCTGCATTGTTCATTCCCCTGCTGGAAGAAACGCGACTGATCAATAGGCTGGGCGGCTGGATCTTCGATCAGGGTGCCGAGCAGCGCCAGATATGGAGCGGGGTGTTTGCTTCGGATGTGGTCGTGAGTGTCTGCGTGAGCCCTACGCAGTTCTGCATGCCCAATCTGGCCTCGGAACTAAAGCGTGCGATGGACCGATTTGAACTGGAACCAGGGCAGCTGGAAGTAGAGATCACAGAAAGCTCACTGGTCAACAACCTGACGCACAGCCATAAACAGCTGAGTTTGTTGCACGATATCGGCGTGCGCGTCGCGCTGGACGACTTTGGCACGGGGGAGTGCTCACTGTCGCACCTGCGTAATCTGCAACTGGACACGCTGAAGCTCGACCGACGCTTTGTGGCCAATATTGTAGGGTCCAAGCGAGAGTCGGCATTGGCCCGGAGCATCATCGATCTGAGTCGCAACCTCGACATGCTGGTCATTGCCGAGGGTGTAGAAACCCATGAGCAGTATCAGTGGCTGGCCGACAATGGCTGCCAGATCGTGCAGGGGTTTCTGATCTCTCACCCGATGGTTGCCGACGACGCCGTGCAGTTCCCGGCGCACTTTGAGCTGCCCGCCTTGAAGCGTGCCGGATTGCTGTAGAATGGCGCACTTTCATGAGTGCGCCAGAGACCTATGACCGCGTCTAGCCATGCCTCGCTGAAGTACTTGCAGGCTTACCCGCAGGCCCTGCAGGATCAGGTGCAGCAACTGATCGAGCAGGGCCGCCTTGCGGACTATCTGCAACAACGCTACCCCGAGCGTCACCAGATTCAGAGTGACAAGGCGCTTTACGCGTATGCATTGGGGTTGAAGCAGGACCACCTGCGCAACGCGCCGGCCATTAAAAAAGTGCTGTTCGATAATCGCCTTGACCTGACCCACCGTGCGCTCGGGTTGCACACCAAGATATCCAGAGTGCAGGGCGGCAAGCTCAAGGCCAGCAACGAGATTCGTGTAGCGGCCCTGTTCAAGGAAGCGCCCCCGGAGTTTCTGAACATGATCGTCGTCCATGAGCTGGCTCATTTTCGCGAGTCTGACCATAACAAAGCGTTTTATCAGTTATGCGAGCACATGTTGCCCGGCTATCACCAGCTGGAGTTCGACCTGCGCGTATACCTGACGTATCGCGACCTGCAGGCTGCCCGGGTGGCCCTCTGAACAACGTATGGAAAAAGGATTCGTCGATGGAGGTCAGCAAGACCAAAAGCAGTTTCTATCGCCGGTTGTACGTGGCGTACCTGATCGATTCGCAGATCGCCAGCAGCGTTCCCGAGCTGACCACAGTGACCGGCATGCCACGTCGCACTGCGCAGGACACCATCAGCGCGCTCGCCGATCTGGACATCGAGTGTGAATTCGAACAACAGGAAGGCGCCCGCAATCACGCCGGCAGCTATCGCATTCGCGACTGGGGAGCCATCGACAAGGCCTGGATTGCCAGTAACCTTGCCAGCATCAAGGCCGTGCTCGGGTATCCCTGAGGAGCCGCTTGCAACTCAAGGCCGCCCCTAGTCCAGATCGCGACGCATGCCGATGTGCGGGATGTCGTCTTCCAGATATATCTCGCCGATCGGGTCGAAGCCGTATCGGCTGTAGTAGCCCTGCAGGTGGGCCTGAGCCGACAGGTATATGGGCTGGTCTGGCCATTTTCGTTCGGCGTTTTCCAGTGCCTGGACCATCAATTCATGGCCGATGCCTCTGCTGCGGATCGACGGTGCGGTCACCACGCGGCCAATGGTCACGTCGCCGCCTTGCTGGATAGGATCGAGCAGGCGAAGGTAAGCCACCAGCTTGTCGCCCTGCCAAGCCATCAAGTGGCAGGTATCGCCTGTCAGGTCTTGTCCGTCCACGTCCAGATACACGCATTTCTGCTCGACCACAAACACCTCCGCCCGCAGTTGCAGCGCGGCATAGAGCTGCTGGATGCTCAGTTCGGTGTGATGTTTGCAGATCCATTCAATTGACATGTTGCAGACTCGCAGATAAACCAGAAGCGAAGTCTAAACGTATCCGGCGACATTCCCAATAAACGCTGTCATTCGAGTGCGTGAAGCTTTGCAGAATGTGTGTTTCCTGCAGGCTGTCTACTGACTGCTTCAGGGCTTCAATTATGTGCAGGCACGTTAATGAACAGTGGTTTTGCTGCCGATAGGATTGCATCGGCCTCGTCGATCTCTTCAGGAACCTGAGCATGTCGAATTTGCTTCGCGCTGTTGGGTTGCTGGTCTTCTTGCTGATGGCGCAAGCCGGTGCGGCGGAAAAGCTGCGTCTGGTCGCGGACCCCTGGCCGCCCTTTACCGATGCGCTGCTGCTCAATGGCGGCCTGGCCACCGATATTGTCACTACCGCGTTGCACCGCGCCGGGTACTCCACGGCCTACGAACAGGTGCCTTGGGCGCGGGCCATGCTGGGGTTGCGTGAAGGGCGTCACGACGTGCTGATCAATGCGTGGTTCAGCGAAGACCGTGAGAAAGTGGGCCAGTTTTCAACGGAGTACTTGCTCAACCGGATTCGCCTCATCAAGCGCAAGGAATCGCCTATGGGCAGCCTGACCCTTGAGCAGATGCATGATTACCGTATTGCTGTCGTGAGGGGGTACGCCTATTCACCCGCATTCGATAACGACGCATTGCTCAAGAAAGTTCTCGTGCAGAACTTCTCCTCGGCTGTGCGCATGCTGGCGGCTGACCGTGTCGACCTTGCGCTTGAAGACGAATACGTGGCCCGTTACAACCTGGGGCTCGAGTCTGAAGAGGTGCGCAATCGCGTCGCATTCGTCCCGGGCTCGTTGAGCGAAAACAGCCTGCATATTCTGGTCAGTCTGAAAAACCCGGAGCATGCGCGAATCGTTGCTGATTTTGACCGGGAAATCGCGGCGATGAAAGCCGACGGTACTTACGAGGAACTGCTCAGACTGCACGGTCTGCAAGCGTCTCCGGAACCTTGATCAAGTGTGCTGCGAGGGTGCGCAGCGGCGCCAGTTGACGACAGATCAGCGCCAGTTGGGCTTGCACCAGGCGCTGGCTTTCGTCCATCTCTTCCGGAAGTTGCTCGAGTTGTGTGGCCAGCGCTTCCTCCGCATCACTCTGTACCGCGACGGGTTTTTTCTCGGCCAGCCCGGAGGCGATTTCATCGATGCTCGCTGCCAGCGCGGGACCGACGTTGTCGATCAGGTGCTCGCGGATCTCGGGCGGCAACTGGGTGTCGCGATGCGCACCTAGCCCTGACAGGTAGCTCAGCAAGGTGTGCGACAGCACCAGAAAGCGAAAGCCGACATCTGCTTCCTTGCGGAAGTGGCCGGGCTCCATGAGCATGTTCGCCAGCGTGGTCGACAAAGCGGCATCAGCGTTGTGGGCGTTGCGCCTGGCAAGCCGGTAGGCCAGATCGTCGCTTTTGCCGCTGGCGTACTGCTGCATGATCTGGCGCAGGTAGATGCTGTTGCAGGTCAGGGTATTGGCCAGCACCTTGTTCAGGCGTCGCCCTTGCCAGTCGGGCAGGAACAGGAACACCGCAAGGCCGGCGATGAGGCTGCCCAGCAGCGTATCGAACAGCCTTGGCAGAAACAGGCCGTAACCGTCCCCGACCTGATTGAAGCAGAACAACACCATCACCGTGATCGCGGCTGTCGACAGGGTATAGCGGGTGGTGCGGTTGACGAAGAACACCACGCCAGCCAGTACTGCGCACATCGATTGCAGAATCGGGCTGGTGACCAGATCGAACAGTACCCAGCCGACCGTCAGACCAATCGCTGTGCCGATAATCCTTTGCCCAAGCTTGCGTCGGGTTGCGCCGTAACTCGGCTGGCAGACAAACACCGTGGTCAGGATGATCCAGTAGCCTTGCGAGGGGTGTATCAGGTGCACCATCGCATAGCCGATGGTCAGCGCCAGCGGTAGGCGCAGTGCATGGCGAAACAGCAGCGAAGTCGGGGTCATCTGCAGGCGCAAGCGCGTCCAGACATCTTTGAGATTGCGCGGTGAACGGTCCAGCAGGCTGCTGTCGGTGGCATCGGCGACGGCGTCCGGGTTGCTGGCGTCCCTGATCAGGCGGTCCAGCGTGCCGAGGTTGGCGGCCAGCGCTCGCAGCGAGCGCAGCAGGCCACGCCACGCAGGGTTGCTCTGGATACGCAGATGCTCAAGGGACGCCTGAAGGTCTTCCATGGCTTCGGCAAAGTTGGGGTCATAAACGAACGGCTGACGCAGCTGGATGGACTCTGAGAGCGCCTGACAGGCCACACCTTGCTGACGCAGCAGGCGCTGGCAGCGGAACAGCACGTCGCTGTGGAAAAAGGCCTCAGCCAGGGAGTTGTAGGGGTAATGCGACGAGCTGGCACGCTCGTGGATATCCTGCGCGATGAAGTACAGCTTCAGGTAGCGGCTGACCTTCGAGCCGGGACGGCCACTGCCGACGCGGTGCAGGATGATTTCCTTAGTGGCGTTCAGCGCCGCAACCACCCGGCCGTTCTGCTGCGCCAGTTCCAGGCGACGGGCCTCCACGTTGAGCGTGCGCAACGGTTCGAACAGCGTCGATTTGAGCTTCAGGTACTGCCCCAGCTCACGGAACAGTCGCGCCAGCGCCTGCTGCACCGGCTGGTTGGAAAACAGCATCTGCCAGAGCACCGACAGCAGGCCGTACCAGGCTGCGCCTGCCACCAGCAACATTGGCTCATGCCAGAAGTCCAGTACCTCGCCGCCACGCTGATCGACGCCGATCATGGTGTAGACCGACAGAATCAGCGTGCCGTAGGCGATTGCGCCATAACGTTCGCCCAGCGCGCCGAGCATGGTCAGGCAAAAGCTGGCCAGTGCCAGTGAACAGACGAATAGCCAAGGGTAGGGGAACAGCAGTTCGACGGCGAGGGCGGCAACACTGAAACACACCAGGGTCACTGCCAGGGCATTCAGCCGGCCCTGCCAGCTGTCGTCGGTCTCGGCCAGGGCACAGGCGATAATCCCCAGAAACAGCGGGATCAGCAGGGCCATCTCGTTTTGATACCAGCACAGCGCCATGCTGCCGGTCAGCGCGATAAAGACTCGAACGCTATAGCTGAATTTATCCAGCGCCCACAATCGACGGAGTGTATGACGGAGAGATTTCGATGCCATGGATAAGCTGACGGCCCTGTTCGCAATTGATCGATCCTGCAGGAGGATATGTACAGCCCAAACGGCGGGCTGTACATCTGCTTCGCAACATTTATACCGGTTTGCAGTGTCGCAATGTTACGTCACGTGTACTGCGTCACACGTATTGCGCAGCCGCATAGGCCGATGCCCATGCCCACTGGAAGTTGAAGCCGCCCAGGTGGCCGCTCACGTCCAGCACTTCGCCAACGAAATAAAGGCCGGGGGATTTCAGCGACTCCATCGTCTTGGACGACACTTCACGGGTATCTATGCCACCCAGCGTTACTTCGGCGGTGCGATAGCCTTCGGTGCCCGCCGGGACCAGCTGCCAGCTCGCCAGCCTTTCGGCGATATCGGCCAGTTCCGCGTGGGTGTACTGCTTCATGGGTTTGGACACGAACCAGTTTTCGGCGATCAGGTTGGCCATCTTCTTGGTGAATATTTCACCCAGCAGGGTTTTCAGTTCGCTGTTGGGGCGCTCTGCCTGCTGTTGCGTCAGCCAGGCCGAGGCATCGTGATCAGGCAGCAAGTTGATTTCCACTGTGTCGCCGGGCTGCCAGAACGAGGATATCTGCAAAATCGCGGGGCCACTGAGGCCGCGATGGGTGAACAGGATGTTTTCACGAAAGCTGGTGTCGTTGCAGCTCACCAGACAATCGACCGATGTGCCGGACAGCTCGGTACACAGGTCCTTGAGCTGGTCGGTGATGGTGAACGGCACCAGCCCGGCGCGGGTCGGCAGCAGCGTGTGGCCGAACTGCTTGCCGACCTGATAACCGAAGCCTGTTGCCCCCAGCGTCGGGATCGACAGGCCGCCCGTGGCGATGACCAGTGATTCGCAGGTCAGCGTGCCCAGTGTGGTTTGCAGGCTGTAGCCGGCTTCGGTCTTGTCGATCTGCTGCACGGAAGTGTCCATGTGGAGGTCGACTCCGGCTTGTCTACATTCCTCCAGAAGCATCTCCAGAATGTCGCTGGACTTGTTGTCGCAGAACAGCTGGCCGAGCTTTTTCTCGTGATACGGCACGCCATGTTTGGCGACCATCGCAATGAAATCCCACTGGGTGTAGCGGGCCAGAGCCGATTTGCAGAAGTGCGAATTCTGCGACAGGAAATTGGCCGGCTCGGTGTACATATTGGTGAAGTTGCAGCGCCCGCCACCGGACATGAGGATTTTCTTGCCGGGTTTGTTGGCATGATCGATCAGCATCACCTTGCGCCCGCGAGCGGCAGCAGTGAACGCACACATCAAACCTGCGGCGCCAGCGCCAATGATTACAACGTCAGTAACGGGCACAGCGTGTTTCCTCGAACTTTAGGTCACGACCGTTCCCATGCTCCGCGTGGGAATACCTCTCGTGACGCTCTGCGTCACATATTCAAAATTGGACGCAGAGCGTCCAGAGCTGCGTCCCCACGCTGAGCATGGGGACGATAATGCAACTGACGACTATTTCAGAGAATCCGCACGCGCAACGACTTGCCTTTGATCTTGCCGTTGTTCAGACGCTCCAGCGCCTGCTTGGCCATGCTGCGTTCGACGGCGACATAGGCCTGGAAGTCGAAGATCGCGATCTTGCCGACCTGGGTGCCCGCAATACCGGCCTCGCCAGTCAGTGCGCCGAGTATGTCGCCCGGACGCAATTTGTCCTTGCGGCCCGAGCCGATGCACAGCGTGGTCATGGCGGGCAGCAGCTTGCCGCCTTCCTTGATGCTCAGGTTGTCGTACTGCTGCCAGTTCAACGGGGCTTTCTGCAATTCTTCGATGGCGCGCGCACGCTGGCTTTCGGACGGTGCCACAAGGCTGACCGCAATGCCTTTTTCGCCAGCGCGACCGGTACGGCCCACGCGGTGAATGTGAATTTCCGAATCGCGGGCCAGTTCGACGTTGAGCACCATGTCCAGCGCATCGATGTCCAGACCGCGTGCTGCTACGTCGGTGGCGACCAGTACCGAAGTACTGCGGTTGGCGAACATCGCCAGCACCTGGTCGCGGTCACGCTGCTCAAGGTCGCCATGCAGGCCGACTGCAGACATGCCCTTGGCGGTCAGGTGATCAACCACTTCCTGAACCTGCTGCTTGGTGAAGCAGAACGCAACACAGGACGTTGGGCGGAAATGGCCGATTACCTTGACCACTGCTTCCAGACGCTGCTCGGGGGAGATCTCGTAGAAAATCTGCTCGATCTGGCTGTCGGCGTGCAGCGCTTCGACTTTTACTGTCTGCGGGTCACGCATGAACTTCGAGGACAGCTGCTTGATGCCGACCGGGTAGGTGGCCGAGAACAGCAGGGTCTGGCGACGTTGTGGGGTCTGCTCGATGATGTCAGCGATGGAGTCGTAGAAGCCCATGTCGAGCATGCGATCGGCTTCATCGAGAATCAGCGTGTTCAGGCCGTCAAGCACCAGCGAGCCTTTGCGCAGATGCTGCTGAATGCGGCCTGGCGTGCCGACGATAATATGCGCGCCGTGCTCCAGCGAGCCGATCTGCGGGCCAAAAGACACGCCGCCACACAGGGTCAGCACCTTGATGTTGTCTTCCGAGCGGGCCAGACGACGAATTTCCTTGGCCACCTGATCCGCCAGCTCGCGGGTCGGGCACATGACCAGTGCCTGGCAACCGAAGAAGCGCGGGTTGATCGGGTTGAGCAGGCCGATGCCGAACGCAGCGGTCTTGCCGCTACCGGTCTTGGCTTGCGCGATCAGGTCCATGCCCTTGAGGATCACCGGCAGGCTCTGCGCCTGGATCGGCGTCATCTCGGCATAACCAAGCGACTCCAGGTTAGCCAGCATGGCAGCAGACAGGGGCAGAGAATTGAAAGCGGTGTTAGTCACGACGGTGGACCTGCAAAACAAAAATGTCGCGCAGTGTATCACCCGCCAGCCAGACCTGGCACCGCGATGAAGATCGTAGGAGCGAGCTTGCTCGCGAAGGGGCCCGTACAGCCCCAGAAGATGGGGCGTCTGGACCATGGTCTTCGTGAGCAAGCTCACTCCCACAGGATCCAGCAATGAGCGCGGAGCATGGGGCGCGATAGCGAGGCAAAAAAATCCCCGCTGGAGGGCGGGGTTGAGGTTCGAGCGTGGCAGCTCGCAAAGGTGTACAGCGAGGCCCGCCATGCGGCGGGCCTGCCTGGCTTACAGCAGGATTGTGCGGATGTCCGCCAGCAATTCGCTCAAGCGCTTGGTGAAGCGTGCAGCAGCTGCGCCATTGATCACGCGGTGATCGTAGGACAGCGACAGCGGCAGCATCAGTTTCGGCTGGAAGGCTTTGCCGTCCCAGACTGGCTGGATGGTTGCCTTGGAAACACCAAGGATCGCCACTTCCGGCGCGTTGACGATCGGCGTGAAGCCGGTGCCGCCAATGTGGCCGAGGCTGGAGATGGTGAAGCAAGCGCCCTGCATGTCGTTCGCAGTGAGTTTCTTGTTACGCGCTTTTTCAGCCAGTGCAGCGGCTTCAGCGGCCAACTGCAGCAGGCTCTTCTGATCGACGTCGCGGATAACCGGGACCAGCAGGCCATCCGGGGTGTCCACGGCGAAGCCGATGTGCACGTATTTCTTGCGGATTACAGCCTTGCCGCTTGGTGCCAGCGAAGCGTTGAAGTCCGGCAGCTCCTTGAGCAGGTGCGCGCAGGACTTGAGCAGCAAAGGCAACACGGTCAGCTTGACGCCAGCCTTCTCGGCAGCGCCTTTCTGCGCAACACGGAAAGCTTCCAGGTCGGTGATGTCGGCCTGATCGAATTGCGTGACGTGCGGAATGTTCAGCCAGCTGCGGTGCAGACCCGATGCGCCCAGTTGCATCAGACGCGTCATCGGCACTTCTTCGATTTCGCCGAAACGGCTGAAATCGACTTCCGGAATCGGCGGGATACCCGAGCCGCCGCTTGCGCCGCCAGCTGGAGCTTCCTTGGCTTTCTGCATCATGGTCTTGACGTAAGCCTGAACGTCTTCCTTCAGCACGCGGCCGTGAGGGCCGGTGGCGCTGACCGCGTTCAGCTCGACGCCGAACTCGCGCGCCAGCTGACGAACGGCCGGGCCTGCATGAACCTTGGCGCCGTCTTTTGCTGGTGCGGCCGGAGCGGGTGCAGCTTCGGCTTTAGGTGCAGGAGCTGCTGCCGGGGCAGCCGCTTCAGCCTTGGCCGGAGCAGCAGCTGGAGCGCTGGCAGCAGGTGCCGGTGCAGCGGCAGGCGCAGCGCCTTCGACTTTCAGCTTCAGAATCAGGTCGCCGGTGCCGACTTCCTGATCCAGTTTGACTTCAATGCTTTCAACGACGCCTGCCGCAGGAGATGGAATCTCCATGCTGGCCTTGTCTGA
The DNA here is from genome assembly GCF_001401155.1 of Pseudomonas tremae. Classification (GTDB taxonomy): domain Bacteria; phylum Pseudomonadota; class Gammaproteobacteria; order Pseudomonadales; family Pseudomonadaceae; genus Aquipseudomonas; species Aquipseudomonas tremae. The sequence goes on along the minus strand of NZ_LJRO01000153.1, from coordinate 182,020 downwards.
CTCCAGGGTGATCAGTGACTGATCAGCCTGAATGGAGTCGCCGACCTTGACCATCAGTTCGATGATCTTGGCCTTGCCCGAAGAGCCGATGTCCGGGACATGAATGTCCTGAACGGTGGCAGCTGCAGCTGGCGCTGGTTCGGCGGCAGCAGGCGCAGCTTCGGCAGGCTTTTCAGCAGCGGCAGGGGCGGCGGCAGCTGCAGGTTCGGCAGCAGGGGCAGGCGCCGCAGATGCTTCACCTTCCACTTCCAGTTCGAACAGCTCGTCGCCTTCTTTCAAGCGGTCGCCCAGCTTGACCTTCATGGCCTTGATGACGCCAGTCTTGGGAGCAGGGATTTCCATGCTCGCCTTGTCCGATTCAAGCGTCAGAACGCTCTGGTCAGCTTCGATGCGATCACCGACCTTGACCATCAGCTCAATGACTTCGCCTTCACCGTTGCCGATGTCGGGTACGCGAATTAACTCACTCACTATGTCTCTCCTCAGGAGAACCTGTTCACTCACGAATACGCTGGTTCAGTTACAACGAAACAGCGTTGGATGCTCATTTACGGTGGGTAAATTCCGCATCCTCGGCTGTCTACGCTCTGATCAGCGCTCTTGAAGCAGACTCTTAGCAGTCCAGTGGATTGCGTTTTTCAGGATCGATGCCGAACTTGGCAATGGCTTCCGCCACGACCTTGGGTTCGATATCGCCACGATCAGCCAAGGCTTCCAGGGCGGCCAGCACCACGAAGTGACGATCGACTTCAAAGAAGTGACGCAGCTTCTTGCGGCTGTCGCTACGGCCGAAACCGTCGGTGCCCAGGACTTTGTATTCCTTGGTTGGAACCCACTGACGAATCTGGTCAGCGAACAGTTTCATGTAGTCAGTCGACGCGATGACCGGACCTTTGCGACCGTTGAGGCATTCCTCGACATAGCTCAGTTCCGGCTTCTGGCCAGGGTGCAGGCGGTTGTTGCGCTCTACAGCCAGGCCGTCGCGGCGCAGTTCGTTGAAGCTGGTAACGCTCCACACGTCAGCGCCGATGTTGAACTCGTCACGGAGAATCTTCGCCGCTTCGCGTACTTCACGCAGGATGGTGCCCGAGCCCAGCAACTGGACGTGGTGCGCCGCTTCCCGGGTGTCTTCTTCGAGCAGGTACATGCCCTTGACGATACCTTCCTCGACACCGGCCGGCATGGCTGGCTGAGCGTAGGACTCGTTCATCACGGTCAGGTAGTAGAAAACATCCTGCTGTTCTTCGAACATCCGGCGCATGCCGTCCTGGATGATCACTGCCAGTTCGTAGCCGTAAGTCGGGTCGAAGGTGCGGCAGTTCGGGATGGTCGATGCCAGGATATGGCTGTGACCGTCTTCGTGCTGCAGACCTTCGCCGTTCAGCGTAGTACGCCCGGCGGTGCCGCCAATCAGGAAGCCACGGGTGCGGCTGTCGCCAGCGGCCCAGGCCAGGTCGCCGATACGCTGGAAACCGAACATCGAGTAGAAGATGTAGAACGGAATCATCGGCTGGTTGTGGCTGGAGTACGAAGTACCGGCAGCGATGAAGGAGGACATGGCGCCCGCTTCGTTGATGCCTTCTTCGAGAATCTGGCCTTTCTTGTCTTCGCGATAGAACATCACCTGTTCTTTATCGACTGGCTCGTAGAGCTGGCCGACAGACGAGTAGATGCCCAGTTGGCGGAACATGCCTTCCATGCCGAAGGTACGGGCTTCGTCCGGGATGATCGGCACGATGCGCTGGCCGATTTCCTTGTCCTTGACCAGTTGCGTCAGGATGCGCACAAACGCCATGGTGGTGGAGATTTCACGGTCGCCCGAGCCGTCAAGGATGGCCTTGAGGGTGTCGAGTGGCGGGGTTGGCAGGCTGAAGCTCTGCGCGCGACGCTGAGGCACGAAGCCGCCCAGTGCTGCGCGACGCTCGCTCAGGTAGCGGGCCTCGGCGCTGCCTTCTTCCGGCTTGTAGAACGGCAGGGCTTCCAGCTCGGAATCCTTGACCGGGATGTCGAAGCGATCACGGAAGTGACGCAGACTGTCTACATCGACCTTTTTGGTGTTGTGCGCAGTGTTTTTCGCTTCGCCAGCACCTGTGCCGTAACCTTTGATGGTCTTGGCCAGAACCACGGTCGGCTGACCTTTGTGGTTGACGGCTTCGTGGTACGCCGCGTAGACCTTGTACGGGTCGTGACCGCCACGGTTGAGCTTCCAGATCTCGTCGTCGGACAGATCGGCAACCATCGCTTTCAGTTCAGGCGAATTGAAGAAGTGCTCGCGGACGAACGCGCCGTCCTTGGCCTTGTAGTTCTGGTATTCGCCGTCGATGACTTCGTCCATGCGACGTTGCAGGATACCATCGACGTCCTTGGCCAGCAGCGGGTCCCAGAAGCGGCCCCAGATGACTTTGGTGACGTTCCACTGAGCGCCACGGAACACGCCTTCCAGTTCCTGGATGATCTTGGCGTTGCCGCGAACCGGGCCGTCGAGGCGCTGCAGGTTGCAGTTGACGACGAAGATCAAGTTGTCGAGCTTCTCGCGACCGGCCAGGGCGATGGCGCCCAGGGATTCCGGCTCGTCGGTCTCGCCGTCACCCAGGAAGCACCAGACCTTCTGCTTGCCTTCCGGAATGTAACCGCGGTGCTCCAGGTACTTCATGAAGCGTGCCTGGTAGATTGCCTGAATCGGGCCAAGGCCCATCGATACAGTCGGGAACTGCCAGAAATCCTTCATCAGCCACGGGTGTGGGTAAGAAGACAGGCCATTGCCGTCGACTTCCTGACGGAAGTTGTTCATCTGGTCTTCAGTGATGCGACCTTCCAGGAATGCACGGGCGTAGACGCCTGGCGATGCATGGCCCTGGAAGTAGATCAGGTCGCCGCCGTGTTCGTCGGTCGGGGCCTGGAAGAAATAGTTGAAGCCGATGTCATACAACGTGGCGCTGGAGGCGAAGCTGGAGATGTGGCCGCCCAGATCCGGGTCGCCGATGTTGGTTTTGACAACCATGGCCAATGCGTTCCAGCGCACCAGCGAGCGAATGCGGCGTTCCATGAACAGGTCGCCAGGCATGCGTGCTTCGTGGGTGACAGGAATCGTGTTGCGGTATGGCGTGGTGATGGCGTATGGCAGCTGCGAGCCACTACGGGTGGCCAGCTCGCCCAGACGGGTCATCAGGTAGTGAGCGCGGTCTTCGCCTTCTTTGTCGAGAACCGATTCCAGGGCGTCCAGCCATTCCTGGGTTTCGACGGGATCGAGGTCTTGCATGGCTTGCTCCAGGGCGGAAAGGCTTCCAGAATCGGTTGCCTGAGTTTGCGACTGGCCTTGTGGGCAGACGACATAAATTCTTGGATTACCGGAGGGTGGGATCCGGCGGCGTGTAGTTTTACTACAAATCGACGACGATTTCAGCCCTCCACGTAATGGACCCAGTAGTAAAACTACAGAGAAGCGACTCAATCGCTTCTGTTGTGTTGTGACTTAAAACGTTACTGTTGGTCGCTATTGAATATCTTGCCGGTAAAAAGCGGATTTTTATGCTTCTAATTTGATTTTTCCAGCAATTTATAACCTTTGTTCGACAAGCGGTGGTGGCAGACGCGTCTCCGGCACACGACGGGCGGGCGTTTGCACGCCGATCAAGGATAGACCATGAGCCTACCTTCACTGGCCGATTTTCCGGCCATTCTGCTGCCGTTGATCAGCCGTGCCCGGCAAACTTTCGAGGCCGCGCTGGCCGATGTGTCAGACGAAGCGCTGGCCTCGTTCAAGGCCTGGCCCGAGGCACGCCGCCAGGCATTCGATCGGGTCTGTGCAGCCAGCGATTTTGTAACCGAACAAATCTGCCGTGACCCGCAGATGCTGCTGCAACTGGCCGATGCGGGCGAGCTGGAGCGTAGCTTTTCTGCTGGCCAATTGCGCGCCCGGATTGCCGACGCACTGCTCGACGCCGCCAGCGAAGATGAACTGGGGCGTAATCTACGTCGACAGCGCGCGCGTCAGCAAGTCCGGATTATCTGGCGCGACCTGACCCGGCAGGCAGATCTGATCGAAACCTGCCGAGATCTCTCGGAAATGGCCGATGCTTCGATCGACCTCGCTTACCAATGGCTTTATCCACGCCTGTGTCAGCAAGTCGGTACACCGACCGGCCGCCACTCGGGGTTGCCGCAGCACATGGTCATCCTGGGCATGGGCAAGCTCGGAGCGGTCGAGCTGAACCTTTCGTCGGACATTGACCTGATCTTCGGTTACCCGGAGGGCGGAGAAACGGTCGGCACCAAACGCCCGCTGGATAATCAGGAATTTTTCATCCGCCTGGGGCAGCGATTGATCAAGGCGCTGGACCCGGTGACAGTCGACGGTTTTGTTTTTCGCGTCGACATGCGCCTGCGGCCTTACGGATCATCCGGGGCGCTGGTGCTCAGCTTCAATGCGCTGGAGCAGTATTACCAGGATCAGGGGCGCGACTGGGAGCGTTACGCGATGATCAAGGCGCGGGTGGTCGGCGGTGATCAAGCCGCGGGTGCCGAGTTGCTGGAGATGCTGCGCCCGTTTGTGTACCGCCGCTATCTGGACTTTTCGGCCATCGAAGCGCTGCGCACAATGAAGCAGTTGATTCAGCAGGAAGTGAAACGCAAGGGCATGGCCGAGAACATCAAGCTCGGCGCGGGCGGGATTCGTGAGGTGGAGTTCATCGCTCAGGCGTTTCAGCTCATCCACGGTGGCCGCGACCTGAGCCTGCAACAGCGTCCGTTGTTCAAGGTGTTGAAGACCCTTGAAGGCCAGGGTTATCTGCCGTCTGCCGTGACTGAAGAGCTGCGCGAAGGCTACGAATTTCTGCGTTACACCGAACACGCCATTCAGGCCATTGCCGACCGCCAGACGCAAATGCTGCCCGACAACGTGCAGGATCAGGCGCGTATTGCGTTGATCATGGGCTTCGCTGACTGGGCCAGCTTCCACGAGCGACTGATGTACTGGCGCGGTCGGGTGTCCTGGCATTTTCGCCAGGTCATTGCTGACCCCGATTCAGACCCGGACGACGAGCAAGAGGACGATGGCGAAGTCGTGGTCGGCGGCGAGTGGCTGCCACTGTGGGAAGAGTCCCAGGACGAAGAGGCCGCTGGCCGTCAGTTACAGCAGGCTGGTTTCGTCGACCCCGACCGCGCACTCAAACATCTGGCCAATCTGCGCAGCAGCCCGAACCTGCGTTCGATGCAGCGCCTGAGTCGTGAACGTCTGGATGCGTTCATCCCGAGGTTGCTGGCGCAGGCGGTAGAGCATGACAAGCCTGATCTGGTTCTTGAGCGTGTACTGCCGCTGGTCGAAGCGGTGGCCAGGCGCTCGGCGTACCTGGTGCTGCTGACCGAGAACCCGGATGCGCTGCGACAACTGCTGACTCTGTGCGCTGCCAGCCCGTGGATTGCCGAGCAGATCGCGCGCTTCCCGCTGCTGCTGGACGAATTGCTCAACGAGGGTCGCCTGTTCAATCCGCCGTTGGCCCCGGAGCTGGCCGCCGAATTGCGTGAACGGTTGATCCGCATCCCCGAGGATGACCTTGAACAGCAGATGGAGGCCTTGCGACACTTCAAGCTGGCCCATAGCCTGCGCGTGGCGGCCTCGGAAATCTCCGGAAGCCTGCCGCTGATGAAGGTAAGCGATTACCTGACCTGGCTGGCCGAGGCGATTCTGGATCAGGTACTGGCGCTGGCCTGGCGTTACAGCGTGGCACGGCATGGTACGCCTTCGCGGCCCGACGGTTCGCTGTGCGATCCGGGGTTTGTGATCGTCGGTTACGGCAAGGTCGGCGGCATCGAGCTGGGCCACGGTTCCGATCTGGATCTGGTGTTCATCCATGACGGTGATCTGCAGGCCGAGACCGACGGCGCCAAGCCTATCGACAGTGCGCAATTTTTCACCCGTCTCGGTCAGCGAGTCATCCATTTGCTGACCACGCAGACCAACTCCGGTCAGCTGTATGACGTCGATATGCGCCTGCGGCCTTCCGGAGCCTCCGGGCTGCTGGTCAGCTCGGTAGGTGCCTTTGCCCGCTATCAGGCCGGTGAAGCCTGGACCTGGGAGCATCAGGCGCTGGTACGCGCCCGGGTGCTGACGGGCAGCCGCGATGTGGGCGAGCAGTTCGAGCAAGTGCGTGCCGATGTATTGAGGCGCGAGCGCGATCCGGACACGTTGCGGGCTGAAGTCAGCGAGATGCGTGCCAAGATGCGCGACAACCTCGGCACCCGCCTGACAGCCGCAGGCAGGGCGGCCAATGCCTTCGAAGCATCAATGCCATTCGACCTCAAGCAGGACGCCGGTGGTATCGTCGACATCGAATTTATGGTGCAATACGCCGCTTTGGCATGGTCCAGAGAGCATCCTGCGCTGCTGCGCTACACCGATAACATCCGGATTCTCGAAGGGTTGGAAGAAGCCGGACTGTTGCCTGATGCGGACGCCAGCCTGCTGCGTGAAGCCTACAAGGCCTACCGCTCGGCGGCGCACCGTCAGGCTTTGCAGAAGCAGGCGGGTGTAGTCAGTGGTGATCAGTTTCATGCCCAGCGGCGTGAGGTGATGCGGATCTGGACGCAGATGGGGTTGAGCTGAGCCACAAGGCTGCGCAATGCTCCTATGCACACTATATAAAGCTATGACAGGGAGGCGACGGGTTGTGTGGGAACGTCACGCAGTCTGATCGGCCTCCCTGATCGTTTCCGGTCGTTTTTGGATAGAACATGAAAATTCTGATCGTTGGGCCTAGCTGGGTCGGTGACATGGTGATGGCGCAAACGCTGTTCCAGTGCCTGAAGCAGCGTCACCCCGAGTGCGAAATCGACGTGCTGGCGCCGGAATGGAGCCGTCCGATCCTGGAGCGCATGCCCGAGGTTCGTGCCGCGCTCAGCTTTCCGCTCGGTCATGGCGCCCTTGAGCTGGCGACCCGGCGGCGCATCGGCAAGTCCCTCGCTGGCCAGTACGATCAGGCAATTCTGCTGCCCAATTCACTGAAATCCGCGCTGGTGCCGTTCTTTGCCGGCATCGCGAAGCGCACCGGCTGGCGTGGCGAGTTTCGTTATGGTCTGCTCAACGACGTGCGCAGCCTCGACAAACAGCGCTACCCGCTGATGATCGAACGCTTCATGGCGCTGGCTTTCGACAAGGGCGCCGAGCTGCCGCAGCCCTATCCCAAACCGAGCTTGCGTATCGACCCTGTGACTCGCGATGCCGCACTGCTCAAGTTCGGCCTGATGCTTGATCGCCCGGTGCTGGCGCTTTGCCCTGGTGCCGAGTTCGGCGAGTCCAAACGCTGGCCCGCCGAGCATTACGCGCAGGTCGCCGAAGCCAGGATTCGTGAAGGCTGGCAGGTCTGGCTGTTCGGTTCGAAGAAGGATCACCCGGTCGGTGAAAGCATTCGTCAAGACCTGATCCCCGGTTTGCGAGAGGAGTCGGTGAACCTCAGCGGCGAAACTTCGCTGGCCGAAGCCATTGATCTGCTGTCGTGTGCCGATGCCGTCGTCTCCAATGATTCAGGCCTCATGCACGTTGCTGCGGCATTGAACCGCCCACTGGTGGCGGTCTACGGCTCGACTTCGCCAGGCTTCACACCGCCGCTGGCCGACGAGGTTGAAGTGGTGCGCCTCGGCATAGAATGCAGCCCGTGTTTCGACCGCACTTGCCGTTTCGGCCATTACAACTGCATGCGTCTGCTTGAGCCGGACGCCGTCACTGAGGCGCTTGCTCGCCTGAGTGGCACGCCGGTCGAGGTGGCCTGATTTTGCGGGTACTGCTGATCAAGACTTCCTCGCTGGGTGATGTGATTCACGCCTTGCCCGCACTGACCGACGCTGCACGGGCGCTGCCCGGCATTCGTTTCGACTGGGTGGTGGAAGAAGGTTTTGCTGAAATTCCCGGCTGGCATCCGGCGGTCGATACGGTCATCCCGGTGGCAATCCGTCGCTGGCGCAAGAATCTCTGGCAGACCGTCAGGTCAGGCGAATGGCGACGCTTCAAGCAGCGTGTGCGCGAGCAGCGTTACGATCTGGTGATCGACGCTCAAGGCCTGTTCAAAAGTGCCTGGCTGACACGCTACGTCGATGCGCCGGTGGCCGGTCTGGACCGTGACTCTGCTCGCGAGCCGGTTGCCAGCCGCTTTTATGATCGCGCCTTGCCGGTGGCGCGCGGGCAGCATGCAGTCGAGCGGTTGCGCCAGTTGTTCGCTCAGGCGCTGGGTTATCAGTTGCCCGCCGGCATGGGCGATTACGGTCTCAAGCTGCTGGCCGGGCTCGACGATACGCCGCGCGCGCCCTTTGTGATGTTTCTGCATGGCACGACCTGGGACACCAAGCACTGGCCCGAGCTGTATTGGCGGCAATTGGCTGAATTGATGGCTGCACGCGGCTTGCAGGTGCAGTTGCCGTGGGGCAACCCGATGGAAAAGGCCCGAGCTGAGCGCATCGCCGACGGTCTGGACAGCGCCCATGTGTTGCCTAAGCTGAACCTGGCAGGTGTTGCGCGAATATTGGCCAGTGCGCAGGCTTGCGTTGCGGTGGACACCGGAATCGGGCACCTTGCGGCAGCGCTGGACGTGCCGACCATTTCCCTGTTCGGCCCCACCAACCCGGGGCTGACCGGGGCCTACGGCAAATCACAGGTGCACCTGGCCAGCGATTACCCTGCCTGTGCGCCTTGCCTGCAAAAGAAATGCACTTACCAACCGAGCGCCGATGATCAGCGCCGGTTCGACCTGAAACGCGAGTGGCCGCTGTGCTTCACTCGTTTGAATCCCGAGCGAGTAGCGAGCCAATTGGGCGCGCTGTTGCTGGCAAAGGAACCTGGCTGATGCAACTGGCTTTCGTGCTCTACAAATACTTCCCGTTCGGCGGTCTGCAACGCGACTTCATGCGCATCGCGCTGGAGTGCCAGCAGCGCGGCCATCAGATTCGTGTTTACACCCTGATCTGGGAAGGCGACGTGCCGCCGGGTTTTGAAGTGCTGGTTGCGCCGGTCAAGGCTTTCTTCAATCATCGGCGCAACGAGAAGCTCATGGCGTGGATGGAAGCCGACCTGGCCCAGCGTCCGGTGGACCGTCTGATCGGCTTCAACAAGATGCCGGGTCTGGATGTGTATTACGCCGCCGATGGCTGCTTCGAGGACAAGGCGCAGAACCTGCGCAGCCCGCTGTATCGCAAGTGGGGGCGTTATCGTCATTTTGCCGACTATGAGCGAGCGGTATTCGCCAGGAACTCGAAAACCCAGGTATTGATGATCTCTGAAGTCCAGCAGCCGCTGTTCATCAAGCATTACGATACGCCGCTGTCGCGTTTTCACCTGCTGCCACCGGGTATTTCCCAGGATCGCCGTGCGCCCCCCAATGCGCCGCAGATCCGCGCAGACTTTCGCAAAGAGTTTGGTCTTGCCGATGATGACCTTTTATTGGTGCAGATCGGCTCCGGTTTCAAGACAAAGGGCTTAGATCGCAGCCTGAAAGCCCTGGCGGCCTTGCCTGCAGACATGAAAAAACGCACGCGCCTGTTTGTAATCGGCCAGGACGACCCCAAAGTATTCCAGTTGCAGAGCGCCGCGCTGGGCTTGGGCGATCAAGTGACGTTCATGAAAGGGCGCAGTGACATTCCGCGTTTTCTGCTGGGCGCCGACGTGTTGATCCATCCGGCCTACAACGAGAACACCGGGACCGTGCTGCTCGAGGCGCTGGTGGCCGGTTTGCCGGTATTGGTCAGCGCTGTATGCGGTTACGCTCACTACATTGCCGAAGCCGATTGCGGGCGGGTTCTGGATGAGCCGTTCGATCAGGCACAACTCAATCGCTACCTGGCGAGCATGCTCGAGGACGATGCCGCGCGCAGCGCCTGGAGCCGCAATGGCCTGGCCTTTGCGGACATGGCGGACCTTTACAGCATGCCGCAACGCGCTGCGGATGTGATTCTGGCGGAGCACTATTGATGAAGCTGTTCCTTGCTGAACCGTTCAAGAGCCTGTGGGCCGGGCGCGATGCATTCGCCGAGGTCGAGGGCCTGAGCGGTGAGGTCTATCGCGAGCTGGAAGGGCGTCGCACGCTGCGCACCGAAGTCGACGGGCGCGGCTACTTCGTCAAGATCCACCGGGGTATCGGCTGGGGCGAGATTGCCAAGAACCTGGCGACCGCCAAGCTACCAGTGCTGGGTGCCGGCAAGGAATGGGACGCTATCGAGCGTCTTCACGAGGTCGGTGTTCCGACCATGACCGCTGTGGCTTATGGCGAATGTGGTAGCAACCCCGCCGCGCAGCATTCGTTTATCGTTACCGAAGAATTGGCACCGACCACCAGCCTGGAAGATGTCAGCCTCAACTGGCGTAACGAGCCGCCCGAGCCACGGCTGAAAAGAGCGTTTATTGCCGAAGTCGCCCGACTGGTCGGGATGATGCACCGAGCGGGCGTCAACCACCGTGACTGTTACATCTGTCATTTTCTGTTGCACACCGACAAGCCTGTGACGGCCGATGATTTCAGGCTGTCGGTCATCGATCTGCATCGTGCCCAGACCCGGCGCGCGATTACGCCACGCTGGCGCAACAAGGACCTGGCCGCGCTGTATTTTTCAGCGCTGGACATCGGCCTGACCCGGCGCGACAAGCTGCGATTTCTCAACGTCTATTTCCAGAAACCGTTGCGCGAAATTCTGCTAAGGGAAGCGAAGCTACTCACCTGGCTGGATAAAAAAGCCGACAAGTTGTATCAGCGCAAAGTGCGCTACGGGGACGCGCTCTGATGGCGGGCTGGAACCTGGAGCCCGAGTACGCCTTCCTGACGCAGGACTTCGGCAGTCTGGATGCCGTGTTTGCTCTGGAAGGACATCGATTGACCCGTGACCCGCTTTCCGAAGTGATCCGCGTCGAGCGCGCCGGGGTCAACTATTACGTCAAGCGCTACGTGGGCGCGGGCAAAGGCTTGCGCCGTTACATGGGCAAGCCCAGGGTCAGGTCCGAGTGGCAGAACCTCAAGCGTTTCGCCAAGTGGGGCATCCCTACAGCCGAGGTCGTGGCCTGGGGACTTGAACGCAACGGCACCGCCTACGATCGCGGGGCGCTGATCACTCGCGAGTTGGCGAACACCGAAGACCTGTCCGCGCTTGCGCAGCGCAAGGACTCCCGGTTGGCCGACAGGCATTGGGTCGAAGGCATCAGCCGCCAGCTGGCTGCTTATACCCGAATCATGCATGACCACCATTTCACCCATAACGATTTGAAATGGCGCAATTTGCTGGTCGATGACGAGGGCAGGCTGTTCTTCATCGATTGCCCCAACGGTGCGTTCTGGTGGAGCTTCATGCTGCGCTACCGGATCACCAAGGACCTGGCGTGCCTGGACAAGGTTGCCAAGTATCACCTGTCGGCCACCCAGCGCCTGCGCTTCTATCTGCTTTACCGTCAGCGAACGCGTTTGAATGCCTCCGACAAAAAACGTATTCGACATATCGTCAGCTTTTTCGAGGGCCGTGAATGAGCGTTTTTATTGCCAGTGCCGACCAGCCGTTACTGGCGCGTCATCATCTGGCGGATTTTGAATCGCTTTGGAACATCAGGCTCGATGCAGTCGATGAGCCGAACACCGGGCGGGGCGGGTGGAGCAGTGTGTTTCGCCTTGACCTGGACGGACAAGGTTTTTACCTCAAACGCCAGAGCAACTACCTGACGCATACGTTGCATCACCCTTTTGGCGAGCCGTCATTTTCTCGCGAGTTTCGTAACATCAGCCGCTATCGCAAGCTGGGCATTCCGGCCCTGCAAGCGGTGTTCTACGGCGAGCAAAAGGTCGAAGGCGAGCACCGCGCCATTCTGATGACCCGGGCGCTGGACGGCTGGACCGATCTCGATGAGCTGCTGTTGCAATGGAGCAGCCTTGAGGCGGGTGAGCGCCTGGCGATCCTTCAGGCCTGCGGCCGACTGGCGCATACGCTGCACGGTGCAGGCCAGGTGCACGGTTGCTTCTACCCCAAGCATATCTTCCTCCGGCCGGGCGGCGCGGGCTATCAGGCGCAACTGATCGACCTGGAAAAAACCCGGCCGGTGATCTTCGGCAAACGTGACCTTGCCCGCGATCTGGAACCGCTGCTGCGGCGTGCGCAGGTATGGAATGAAAGCGAGCGGCGCGAGCTGCTGGCCGCCTACCTGCAAGCCAGCCCGGAAAGCGCTCTGGTCGATGCCTGGAGCGTACGGCTGGGCAGGCGCAGCGACCATAAACGTGACCTTCAACACCGCAATGATAAAGAGACTCGTTGATGCGCTTGTCTGAACTCAAGAACGTCGGCCGTAACCCCGAGTTGCCGATCAGCCTGACGCTGGCCGATGCTGCTGGTCTGGCCGAGCTGCAATTGCTGACCTTGCTGCGCGTACTGCCGGGGCAGCGGTATGTGGGCGCAGGCGTATGGCGAGGGCGGACGGTGCTGGCGAAACTGCTGGTGGGCGACAAGGCTGCACGGCACTTTCAACGTGAACTGGCCGGGGTACGTCTGCTTGCCGAGCAAGGTCTGACCACGCCGCTATTACTGGCCGACGGTTTGGAGGAAGGTGAGGGTGGCTGGCTGCTGTTCGAATATTTGGAGCAGTCATCGAGTCTTGGCGATGCCTGGAATGCGGTCAAGGACCTGCCGCCGCTGGCAGATGAGCAGCAGGCGGTGCTGGGCGAAGCGTTGACCGCCATCGCCCTGCAGCATGCCAAGGGCTTGTGGCAGGAAGACCTGCACCTGGACAACCTGCTGCGTCACAAGGGCCAGCTGTACCTGATCGACGGTGCGGGCATTCGTGCCGAACAAGCCGGACAACCGCTGTCCCGGCAAAAGGTGCTGGAAAATCTGGGCGTTTTCTTTGCCCAGTTGCCACGGTCTTATGCGCCCTTCACCGAAGAACTGCTGGTGTATTACCTCCTGAGCAATGGCGAGCATGGCCTGCCGATGGAGGCGCTGCAAAAGCAGATCGACCGCTTTCGCAGCTGGCGGCTCAAGGACTTCATGGGCAAGACCGTGCGTGACTGCAGCCTTTTCAGCGTCAAGGCTGACGCTTCGGTGTTTCGCGCCAGTCGCCGCGAGGAAGAGGCCGCCATGTTGCCCGTGCTGACTCAGGCTGATGCCTTGCTCGACAAAGGGCACCTGTACAAGACGGGTGGCGCCGCGAGTGTCGGCCGTGTCGACGTCAATGGTCGTGCGTTGGTCATCAAGCGTTACAACATCAAGAATTTCAGCCACTGGCTCAAGCGCTTCTGGCGCCCCAGCCGTGCCTGGCATTCATGGCGTGAAGGCAATCGTCTGATGTTCCTCGGCATCGCCACGCCAAAACCGCTGGCGGTGCAGGAGCAACGTTTTCTGGGTTTGCGCAGCAAGGCCTGGCTGGTGACCGAGTTTCTCGACGGGCCAGACATCATCGAGCGTTTTGCTCCCTGGGTAGACACCGCCGATGTCCCGGAGGTCGAGTTGCTGGCGCTGGATCAACTGTTCGCACAGCTCATCGAGGAGCGCATCAGTCACGGTGATCTCAAGGGGCACAACCTGTTTTGGCACAACGATCGCTGGGCACTGATCGACCTGGATGCCATGCAGCAGCACGGGTCGCAATCTTCATTCGCTTCGGCCTATGCCCGTGACCGGGCGCGCTTCATGCGCAACTGGTCGGCGCAGAGCGCGCTGCACCAGATGCTAGAGCAGCGCTTGCCGAAGATCGCACCGGACTGAGCCTGCCCCATTTCGGGCGGCGTGCTACCTCAGTCGACCCGGGTGAGGTTCATCGCCTCGAGTGCTTTCACCAGTGCATCCATGTCCTCGAAGGGCTTGAGATGCAGGCGCGGCCAGCGCACACGCTCGATATACAGTTTGCCCTCCGCATTGATGTGTACCGGCGTGCGGTGAACCCACGTGTCGCGCGCACGATGCAGGATGGTCTGCAGGTTGTCTTCACCTTGCTGCACCATGAACATTCCCGGTTTGAACAGGCGTTGTTCGATGCTCTGCGGTCTGGTCGTCCGAGTGCGCAGCACCTCCATTTCCACCCGATAATCGGCTTTTAGATACACGTTGGAAGTCGCGATATCCCCTGAAACAAGTTCTCCAGGGTCTACCATCACGCCCTTGGACTGCCCAGGCACTACGTCCACGACCCGCAAGCCGATGCCGCCTTCCAGTTCCGCAATACCGGGCACGACGCCCTGATAGGTGTTGGAGTGGCTATTGCCAACCAAGGCGATCCACTTGTGTGACCCCATGACCTCCTGATGCTTGCGCATCGTGCGCGATGCAAAGTAGTTCATCATTTGCTGGCGGGTGATGGATTCCTCACTGGCTATGCCTTTGAGGTGGTAACTGCTGGCGCAGTCGATTGCCCGAATCTCCAGGCCTTGCTGCCGCGCCTTGATGATCAGCTGTTCGAAGGTATACACCTTGTCCGGATCGGTAAGATGCCCCCGGTCCAGGGTTTTCAGGTCATGCAGCAGGGTTTTGCTCATCTGCCCGGTTTCGAGGAAACGGTCCAGGTCCGCCTGATGAAGGTCAGTCAACAGATGCTCCATGTACAGCGTCTTGACGTTTTGTTGCGACAGCAGAGGCAGGTTGTCGATGATCAGCTTCTTACTGGCCACCGAAAAATGCGACTCGCCTACCACAACTCCATCGGTGTGCTGAAAGAGCGTTTCAAGCAGCCCCGCAGTGGTTATCCGAGGCTGTATGACTGGCAATGTCGGGCGAGGTGGCAGTGCTGTTGCGCTGATGTTCGCTGCGGCCTGTTGCAGGTTCTTGCGACGCAGACCGAACGTGTGGCGAACGGTGTCGAATTTGGTGTTTTCAAAGAAGTACTCCATATCGAGGCCCTTCTTTTCGAAGTTCGCCAGTGTATGCAGTGTTGTTCGGGTATCCGGTGGCATGTCGTAAGTTGCGTCAGTCAACGATTGCTGGATTGCTGTCATTGGCCGGTCGGCACCCCAGTCTTCCGGGTCCACGCGCTGCCAGGCATTGTTTTCGTTCAGGATGAACCCGTACTCGCCTGCCCATTGCTCACCTTCGGCGATAGCGGTCGGGCTACCAAGCTCGCGCATGAGCATGTTGTCCAGAGGGGTGGCAGGCGACGGCAGGGGGGCGGTAAGCGCCGGGTCGGCAAATGCAATGATGAAGTCGCAGCGATTCGGGGTGTTTTCGCTCTGCAGCAAGCCAGCGTCCTGCCTGATGCGGGTCGGGCGTCCTGCCGGGATGTCCTGTACGTGCACACTGACTGCACCGTGCATTTCGGCAATGCCGGGCACATGATCATGCGTTGTGGCTATTTTCTGGTCGAGCAAAGCCACCCAGCGCTTCGAGGCGCCGGGCGGGATGTCGTGGCTGATGAGCCTGTGCCCAAAGAAGTTGCTCATCTTTATGGTGGCCGCTGGATCATCAGCAGCGGCCTGCACCGTGTGGCCGAGAAACGGGTAGCTGATCGACGAACTGAACGGACGCACCTCAATGCCGCAACGATGGGCTTCCTTGACCAGATGGTAGTAATCGTACTCGGTGCTTGAATTATTCAGGGCTCCGCGATTGGTGTCGTGCAGGTAGTACTTGAGCTCATGGGAGCCTGAGCGACTCTTCTTGCCCAGTTGACGGTATCGAGCCAGTTTGGGCATGTGCTTGTCTGTCAGCAGGTGTTCGATGTACAGGATCTCGACACGCTGCTCTGCCAGCAAAGGCATGTTCAACAGGAGCAGACGCTTGCTGGACACCGATTTAGGTGCCTCGCTGAAGATCAGCCCGTTGTTGTGGGCGAACACGTGTTTGATCAGTGTGTCGACGCTACCGGGCAGGTCATAGGTGGGCAGTGGTGGCTTGGGCGGCGGAGAGAATCGGGCAAAAAATGCCTGAGCGTCCTGATAGAGTTTTTCCCGACGTGCTGCGAAAGTCTCACGCACTTGCGTGAAATAGCTCTCGAAATAGGCTTCTAGGCCTACGCCGGTCGGGTCAAAAACGTCCTTGCTGATAATGATGTCCAGATGTGCCCGCATGGCGCGTGGCATCTCGTAATCGCTTAGCAGGTCGATCGAGTTTCCAGCAGGCTCTTCAGGCAGTGGCCGGTAGCTCGCCGGCCCGTCCAGGCCCCCGCCAGGCAGACGCTGCCGCTCGACGAGCAGCCACTCCCCCTGATCACCCAGCCTGACCGGCTGTTTGCCGAAAAACGCGAATGGGTTGGCCGGGTCGATGATTTGCCAGCAGCGCAGCTGCGCATCGTATTGAACCTGAAAGGTCCTGTCTGACAACCTGATGTAGCGTTTGCCGTCTATTGCATACAGGCCTTTCGCGTGGCCGTCGGCGATGCGTGGCACGTTATCCAGTGAAACATTCACGGCCAGCTCGATACGCAGCCCGGATGGCGCACGAGGCCTGGCGTCAGCGATGGGGAGAAGGGGCTGCCAGGCACCACCAGCCTCTCGCAAGGCGAACTGGCCGGTCGCAATCGGGGGCGCCGAAGTGACGTGGGGTATGTGGAAAACAGCCGCGTGCCCGTTGGTGTTGGGCTTGCCGATCAGAAATACCTGTTCTTGCAGCTCTGCCGGGTACAAGTCCTCGTAACGCGGCAGAGAAGGCCGCCGCTGGATCGCGCGTTTTGTCGACGCCGGCCCCTTACCGCGCTCAAGCTTATGCAGCACGCCGCCAAAGCCTTTCAGGCCAACCAGCAAATCGCTGCCCGCGCCGATGCCGTTGAACAGTGCCGACAGGATGTAGGTTGTGGCGCGCTCCTGGTCGCCGGCGGCCAGCGCGGCAATTGCCCGCCCGCTGTCATGCAGTGAAAGCACACTGCCAACCGCAAAGCTTGCTGGCGGGAAGGGCAGGGTCAGGGCGGTGGCGATGATTTCGACACTGATCCATATCAGCCTGGCCAGCATGTCGTTGCGGCCAGTGGTGGTCTCTTCCACGTCACGCAACCGGCGCTCCAGCGGCCGGTTGAAGCAGGTGTCGGCCATGTCTGAAATGAATGCCTTGGGAATGACCGGTGGTTTGTTGGCATTGCCTTGCTGCATGTCGCGCAGGAAGAAAGCCAGCGTCCTGCGTGCCTTGATCCGGCAGCGGTCCTTGTAGTAATCGATCATGCCTTCGCTGCCCAGCGAGCGTACGAAGTCGCTGAACAGACGAAACTCGATCCCGTCAGGCGCCTGCGGCGTGTAGAGCAGTGCAGCGTGTCGGATCCGGGTCGGGAGGATTATCAGGCAGCCCTGAACGGTTTCTATGTGGGTGAGTAGCGGGCTGGGGATAACCAGTTGGTCTATATCGCTCAATCCCGAGCCAATAAGGGGTTTATCCACATGCACTTGCAAGGGGTAGAGCGGATATTGCTCGCGTGATGCCGGGTCGCTCAGGTGGGCGTTATCCAGCGATTGTTTCAGCCAGGCATAGTGCGCCGCTTCGATATGGCCCTTCAGTACGCTACGCAGTGCCGCAGCCTTCATCTGCAGCTGGGTGATCAACACGCTGAACTGCCGCCGGTAGGCATAGCCAGCGCTTTCACTGTTCAGCAGTGTGCCTCTGATCAAGGCAATGTAGTCGTCGGCCAGCCACTGGCCGCGTACCGAACCTGCTACGGCTGCTGGTGACAGCGCGCTCAGGTCGATGCCTGTCGGGCCACTGAAGGTCGCGTGGGTGGCCGCGCCAGCGCGGATTGGGTCGATGCTGTCGTCATAACCATTGAGCAGCATTTGTGTGTAAGTCAGTGTTTCGCGCTCGCTGGTGATCACGATCAGGTCGGGATCTACCGTGCCTGAAGGCACGTTCAACAGGGTGCCGATCTGCTGGCTGGCACGCTGGTGTACATAGTCCTTGAACGGCTGAACCTGTGTGTGCGGCTGGGCCTGATAGTTGTAGAGTGCGCCGCCGATGGCTTGCTCGAGCGCCAGCAGTTCACGGCGCTGAGCGCGACTGGCGTGCAGATACCAGTCCGGGGTGTGGCGGGCGGTTTCGGAGAGCAGCACGCGAGTTTGTTCGTCGATGAAACCGAGCAGGGCCGAGTCGCAGTCGGCATGATCGATGAACCGGATGAAATTTGTCGAAGGCTGGGGCTTGAGCGCAAGGGCCGTCAGCCGCTCTGCCAAGGCTGGTCGGGCAGCGACCTCTACCTGATCGAGCAGATAGGTTGTCATTGAGGGCGATGCGGTCCAGCCGACCACTTCGTGGAGCAATTGGGTTTCAGTGTCGAAGGCCTTGAAATACTGCTGCCCGGGTGCATCGGTTGCGACCAGGATCAGCCGCTGCGTCTGGCCTTGGGCGTCCTGCTTGCGAAACACCAATAACCTGGCCATCAAGCTGCTGTCGTTCAATCGGATCTGCTGCACACTTAATGCGGGATCAGAAGCCCGCTCTGTGGGGCTTGTCAGCGCTGCGACAATGGTGAAATCAGCAGGCTGGATATGCCCCTGCATCCTGGCCGCCCAGCCAAGCGTGGTCAGTCGGGAGCGCGCCAGTGCGCGTAGAGTCTTCCGGCTGTGCTCTTGCTGACAGACAGTGCGCTGAAAATCGCCAAAACTTGCCCGCAGGTCGAGTTCATCGATCAATTCTGCAAGGTAGGCCGGGCTCAAGGACGAGTACGCGGTGTCCAGCGGTTGGCTATTGAGGGTGATGACGGTCTGATCGAGGAAGTTCGAACCTGCAACCTCGTCACCCGGATGCAGGCCGTAGAGTGCCAGTTTGACCAGCGTGAGTTTCACGCGGTAGGTCTCGCTCGTTGCCGGTATTGTGCGAAGTGTATCGATGGTCAACGCATGTGGGTCCAGGTCATGGCCCAGGTCATCGGCAATCCGCGCACGCAATTGCATGTCGGCAAACTGCTCTGGGGACGCAGCGCCGGCCATTACACTGAGCATCGCTGTATGAGCTTCGTCATAGCGTTGCAGGTGTGCGGCATAAGTCTGCAGGTCGGCCTCGCTGGCAATCTTCATCCATTCCGGCATGGCCCGATGGTACTGACGCTGTGTGTTGGTCAGCTCCCGCAGTTCGAGCATTGCTGCAGGGCCAAAAAGGCCAGGCATGCTGATAGCCTCGTTGATCAGCGACTGGCGCGTCTGGCTATCTGCGATGCCTGGCTGTTCGCAGGCGTAACGGATGTCGTTGCGCTGTTTGTCGAGCAGCCTGTCGAAAGCATGAGTGAAGGGTGCGTTTGTAACGGGCTGTAAATGCACGTCGTCGGCAATGAACGGTTCCAGAAACAGGTCGGCGTCCTGGTTTATCTCGGCCAGTCGATCCTGATGATGTTTCTCCACATTGTTCAGCAGCGCATCCCGCAGGGTCGGCGTGTTAAGCCAGCGTGCGAGGGTTGCGAGCATCATGGGTTGCGTGGCAAACCCCATGATGCCAAGGCCTGGCAGCATGAGCAGCGTAAGCCCTTGCTCCTTGGATATTGCCAGCACACCAGCCATTTCGACCTGTTCGTCATCATGCAACTGCAGCCGCAGTGAGGAATAGGTGAGCGCTGCGCCTTGCGGGTTATCGGGCGAGTCGGGCAGGCAAACAAGGTAGCCGCTCTCAATATCGCGCTCGTGGATGCGCACACAGGCTTCATCGCGCAGGGCTCGCTGTAAGGCAGGTACAAGCCGCTCGCGGCGGCTTTCACCGGTTTCGCCAGAGGCTGTCCAGTAGTCATCGACCTGTTGCAGCAGGCTGAAGATTTCCAGCTCGCGCTCCGAAACGTCAGAGCCCTCCAGGGCGATCAGCAAGGAATCGGCAGGTGTGGGCAGCGCTTGCAGTTCGCCGGCCAGAACGGTGCGCAGCTCATCGAGCCTTTGCAGTGCAGCGGCAGCAGCAGGCCAGGTGCCGGCGGGCTTAAGCGGAACGGGCGTCAGGGGAGATGGATCGGGGAATGAGAGGGGCAGCGTTTGCGTCATGACAGGCTTTCCATTGCGCTTGATGCGCTGAGGTTTGATGCGCGGCCTTCGTGGCCAGCGACTAAAGGCCTCAATTAATCAGAAGCAAGCGGCGGCACGTCGTAGATAAATATTGAGTGCAGTGAAAGAGACGTTTCGTACACCGCCTGGCGGGAGTCAGCGGCGACATTTCAGGCCGCCGAGCCAATCCTCGGCCATTACGTTATAATCCCGCCCTTTAGCTGCCCTCAGCCCGCTGTGCGGGGGCACACCTTTTCTCGGGCGCGATGCGCCTGTGTGCAGACAAAGAGGCTAGACCCTAGTGGCATTGACGATCCTTGGCCTGTCCGGCGCCCTTAGCCATGATCCTTCCGCAGCGCTTTACATCGACGGCAAGCTGATAGCAGCGGCCGAGGAAGAGCGTTTCGTTCGTGATAAACATGCAAAGAACCGCATGCCCTACGAGTCGGCGAAGTTCTGTCTGGAACAGGCAGGCATCAAGCCGTCGGACGTCGATGTGGTGGCTATTCCCTTCGCCCCTATCAGCCTGTTCGGCAAGGCACGCTGGCACTACGCCAAGCGTTACTGGTACGCCCCGGATCGCGCACTTGATGCGCTGCTGATGGGCAATCGCCGCTACAAGCGTTATCGCAACAAGATCGTCTGGTGCCTGGAGCAACTGGGTTTCGATCCGAAAAAGATCAAGATCGAGCCGGTCGAACACCACTTGGCCCACGCCTCCAGCGCTTACCACTGCTCCGGTTTTACCGAGAAAACCGCGATCATGGGCATCGATGGCAAGGGTGAATACGCCACGACCTTCTTCGGCTACGGCGAAAACGGCAAGATCCACAAGATCAAGGAATTCTTCGACCCGGATTCGCTGGGCGGGCTGTACGGCGCGATCACCGAATTTCTCGGTTTCGAAATGCTCGACGGCGAATTCAAGGTGATGGGCATGGCGCCGTATGGCGATGCCAGCAAGTACGACTTCTCGCGTCTGGCTACCTTCGAAAACGGCGAGCTGATCATCAATACCGAACTGGCCAACGTCATCGGCCTGCGTCGCTATAAAGAGAACGGCAAGGGCTTCTACTTCTCGCCGAAGCTGATCGAATGGCTTGGCCCCAAGCGTGTCGGCGATGTGGCTGATGAGCCGTATATCCACTACGCCGCCAGCATGCAGGCGCTGTTCGAAAAGCTGGCGTTGCAGATGATGGACCACTACCTGGGTGACATCCTCAAAGAAACCGGCAAGATCGCTTTCGCTGGTGGCTGTGCGCTAAACGTCAAGTTGAACCAGCGCATCATTGCCCGTCCCGAGGTCAAGGAGCTGTTCGTTCAGCCAGCCTCGGGCGATGCCGGTACGGCAGTGGGCGCTGCAGCCTATGTGTCGCATGCCCGTGGTGTGCCGGTCGAGAAGATGGAACACGTCTACCTCGGCCCCTCGTACAGCAACGAGGACGTGATCGCGGCCTGCGCCCGTCACCCGAGCAAGCCGGTCTGGCGTCAGATCGACAATACGCCAGAGCGTATTGCCGAGATCATGGTCAAGGGCAACCCGGTTGCCTGGTTCCAGGGGCGCATGGAGTTCGGCCCGCGCGCGCTGGGCGGTCGTTCGATCATCGGTTGCCCGAGCGTGACCGGTGTGGCCGACCGCATCAACCATCAGATCAAGTTCCGCGAGCGCTGGAGGCCTTTCTGCCCGTCGATGCTCGACACCGTTGCGCCGCAGATGATCAAGATCGATCACCCTGCGCCGTTCATGACCTTCACCTTCGAAGTCGCAGAAGAATGGAAGACCCGCGTGCCGGAAGTCGTCCACGAAGACGGGACTTCTCGCGCTCAGGTGCTCAAGCGCGAGTACAACCCGCGCTACTACGACATGATGAAGGCGCTGGAAGGCCTGACCGGTAACGGCGTGTCGCTGAACACCTCGCTCAACCGCCGAGGAGAGCCAATGATCTGCTCGCCCACCGATGCCCTGAACATGTTCTTCGGCTCGGACCTCGAGTACCTGATCATGGAAGACATCCTGGTGGTCAAAGAGGGCGTCGAAACCTATGACACGCTCGGCTGAACGTCACGTACTGCAGTTCTGTCATGGCTATGACGGGCCTTTTCTGGACTGCGCACGGCAATACGCCAGCCTGTTCGCCGGCAAGGGATATCGGGTCACAACGGTATTTCTGACCGGTGCCGCCGACCCCGATGTGGTCGCTGATTGCGGTTCGGACGAAGTGCTGTTCATGGAGTACAGCTCCAGTGCCATTCGTGGCCTCAAGCTGGGCGCCATCCGTGACTTGCGCAAGATCGCCGCCACGCGCAGCTTCAGCTTTTGCATTGCGCATCGCTTCAAGCCGGTCTACATCGCACTGCTGGCCACGAGTCTGCCGGTGATCGGCGTGCACCATGCGTTTGGCGACTACAAGCGCCGTTCGCGCAAGCTGTTCGCCACGCTGTTTCGCAAGCGCCTGAGCCTGCTCGGGGTGTCTGACGCCGTTCGTGACGACATGCGCAGCAGCCTGCCCAAGTGGCCGGCCGAGCGTATTCAGACCTTATACAACCGTATTGATATCGAGCAACTGCAAGGCAGCCAGTTTTCCCCGGAAGATGCGCGTGCCGAGCTGGGGCTTTCACCTTCTGCGTGGATCGTGGCCAACGTCGGCCGTCTGCATCCCGACAAGGATCAGGCCACGCTGTTGCGCGGTTTTGCCGAGGCGTTGCCCAATCTTCCCGAGAACAGCCAACTGGTGATTCTCGGCAAGGGTCGTCTTGAAGAAGACCTCAAGGCACTCGCCCTGGAGCTGGGCATCGGCGCGCAGGTGCTGTTTCTCGGACAGGTGGCTGACGCACGCCGTTACTTCAAGGCGTTCGACGTCTTCGCCCTGAGCTCGGATCACGAACCGTTCGGCATGGTTTTGCTGGAGGCGATGGTCGCCGGTGTGCCACTGGTGGCGACCTCGTGCGGTGGCGCGAAGGAAGTGGTCGAGGATGTCGGCCTGTTGTTCCCGCTCGGCGATATTCATAGCCTGGCAAACGGCCTGGTACATATGGCTGGCCTGGATGCCGAGCAGCGTCAGGATTGTGCCGAACGCATGTTGCTGCGTCTGCGCGAGCGGTTTTCCGACCATGCCGTGCGCGACGTGTTCTGGCGCTTGCCGCAAGTCTCCAGCCTGACGGCGGGGGTCTGATGCTCAACCGGTTCAGAGGCTGGCGTGAACGTGGCTGGGTGCAAATCGATGCGGCCGCCTACGAGCAGGCATGGCAACGTTTTGGCGGCAGTGTCGCCACGCACCCGCTGGTGGTTGAGCGTCTTTCAGGGCTTGCCGGTATACCCGTGCGCTATCTGGCGTGGGAGCAGGGCGGTGAGTTGAAGGCAGCAATTGCTACCTGGGGGCGCTCAATGGCGCTGTCCAAGGACGAGCTGAAACGTCACGGCAAGAAAGGTCTGTTCGATCTGGGCAATGCCGAGCTGATTCTGCCGATGGCTGAAGACGTTCAGGTGCCGGTTCGCCACCAGGCTCGCTACGTCTCCGCGCTTAACGAAGGCCGGGTCAGCACCTTCAAGCCGCAGGCCGAATCGCTGGCGATGGCGCGTACGCCTGAAGAGTTGTCCAAAAAGTTTCGTTACAACCAGCGTCGCGAACTGCGTTTGCTGGAAGAGGCGGGTGGTACGGTGCGGCCGGTCAGCGAGTTCGGCAGTGCCGAACTGGCAAGCATGTATTGCGATCTGTTTCAGCGTCGCTGGGGCTTTGCGGCCACTGGCGCCCGGCACAAGGCCGAGGTTATCGAACTGCTGCGCGAACTGCTGATCGGCTCTGTGGTGTTTCTCAACGATGCCCCGGTCGCCATTCAACTGGTGTATCGCGTTGAAGCGCCGCAGTGGGTCAGCGTCGAGTACGTCAATGGCGGCGTAGATCCTGAAACCCGGGATTTCAGTCCGGGCAGCGTGCTGAGCTTCGTCAACACCCAGTCCGCCTGGGAAGACGCTCGCGCCTTGGGCAAGTCGCTACGTTTTTCCTTTGGCCGTGCCGACCGCGAGTATAAGGATCGATGGTGCAATCCCGTTCCGGTGTTCCAGATTTGAGCCGCAAGCAGCAATTGCTCAAGCGCCATCGCCGTAACAAACGGCTGGTGCTGCTGGGTGGGCTGTTGGCGCTTATCGTGCTTGGCGCACTGGTGGCCTGGTGGCTGGTGCCGCTTCTGGCCGTTTGCGCATGGGTCGCACACGAGGCGTGGTTCGCCGACCATCTGTTTTATTCGCCAGCCGATGACTATCAGTACAATTTTCCGGCCGATGCCGAAGTGCCCGGCGTACGCCTGCAGGGTGGCAAGCTGTTGCTGGAAGCGCCGCTGTCACTGACCGGCGACGAGACGCTGGTGCTGGCGCTGACAATCGACAGTACGTGGCTGGGCCGTTTTCTCGATCCGTTCGTCGAGCTTCGCGGGTTTGATGTGCAGGACCGGCAGGCTTTCGAGCGCGGCGTCGGCGGCGTTCGGTACCTGAACCTGACTGGTCTGGGGGATTCACTGGCTGGCGGTGCGCTGCACCTGCGTGGGCGTTTCTGCCGTTTGACCGGCACGCCGCGTCTCTGGCTGTTTCGTCAGCCGGATGCACGCAAACAGCGTGTCATGGTCATCGCGCCGCACGCCGACGATGCCGAACTTGCCGCTTTCGGGTTGTACAGCCAAGCCGAGGAAGCGTGGATTGTCACGCTGACTGCCGGTGAAATTGAAGCCGAACATTATCAGCAGATGGGTATGGAGCGCGCCGAGGCTGCGCGCATGAAAGGCCGCTTGCGGGCATGGGACAGTATCGGCGTTGCCCGTTGGGGTGGCGTGCCGGAATCGCAGTGTGTGCAATTGGGCTATTTCTGCCTGCAACTGCCTGCCATGCAGGCGGCGCCGGATGTGCCTGTCGGCTCGCGAGAGGCTGATCTGACCGATACCCGGTTATTCCGCCAATTCAACACACTGCCATTGCCCGGCGACGACGGCCAGCCGACCTGGAACAACCTGCTCGCCGACCTGCGCGCGCTGATCCTCAAGGCCCGTCCCGAAGTAATTGTCATGCCGCATCCGGCCATTGATCCACACCCCGATCATATCTGCGCCCAGGCAGCAGTGCGTGAGGCGCTGGTCGGCCTTGAGTGGCAGCCGCAGCTGATACTCGGTTACGCCAACCACCTGCATGACAATGACCGCTGGCCGATGGGCGATGCGTACACAGGTATCAGCCTGCCCCCGGTGTTCGATGCCCGATTGCCGCTGGTGCCTTACAGCCTTCAGCTGTCGGTGGCGACGCAACGGGACAAGGCGATGGCGCTGGGCATGATGCATGACCTGCTGCCGCGCATGCCTTTCAAGCGCCGCATGCGCCGTGCATTACAGCGCGTTCTGGCGGGGCGGCGCTGGCCGGCCGAAGGTGAAAACGAATTCTTCCGTAAAGCTGTGCGACGACACGAGCTGTTCTGGTGCAGCCGTGATATCTGATTCAGCAGGCGCAGTACTGCAAGGAAAACCATGAAAGTCCTACTTCTGGTCCAGAAAGAGCAGCGTGCCATTCTGGACCGTCTTTACGAGGGCATCGCCGCCCATTGCGAATGCGATGTGCGCTGGCTGAGTTCCGACGAGCAGCGCAACCTGCGCAGCTATTTCCGTCGCGAAGTGGACGTCGGCCGTTACGACCGGATCGTGTTTTTTCTGCGTTTCAAACAGGAAGTGCGCCAGGTCGCGTTCATCCGCACGATTCCCAATCTGGTCATCCTCGAGCACGACGCTTACCAGAACTACATCCCTTGCAAATACACCGGCAAGTTCAGCGCGCACTATCGCAAGCTGCCGTGGGTCAGAGTTATCTGCTCGGGGTTCATGGTCAGCGAACGCCTGCGTGAAGAGGGCTTCGACGCAGTCTTTGTGCCTAAGGGCTATGACCAGAGCCTGCTGCAGTTGCAAAGCCGCGAGCGCGACATCGAGCTGGCGTTTGTCGGCAGCACCAACAGCGTCGCCTACAGTGGCCGCAAGGCTCTGCTGGATGAGTTGGGGCAGGTCGAAAACCTGCTGGTAACGCGCACCAAGTCCGGGGAAGAATATTGCGACACCCTGAACCGGATCCGTTTTTTCGTCAGTGCCGATGTCGGCATGGGCGAATACATGATCAAGAATTTCGAAGCCATGGCCTGCGGGTGTGTGCTGTTCGCTTTTGACCAGGGTGCTGAAGAAAACCGCGCACTGGGTTTTGAGGATATGCGCAATATCGTGCTCTACCGCGACATTCCCGAACTGCGTGAAAAACTGGCACAATTGCGGGATAACGCCGAACTTGCCAGCGAAATCTCGCGTAACGGGCAGACTTTGGTTCAGGAACGCTTTACATTCCATGCCCTTGGCAATGCGATTGTGGAGGCCATGCGTGCGCCATTGCGCAGCATGCCAGCCGCCAGCTGGGTTGATCGCTTGCGGTCACGTTGGGGCTGGTGATGTTTTATGAATATTCAATGAGCGGGAACGAATGATGGTTTTCAGCGAAAACAGCGACATCACACTGGTCGTAACCAGTTGTGGTCGCTTCGACTTGTTGAAGCGCACTCTGGAGACGTTCGACCGTTTCAACACTGCGCCCATGCGCCAGGTGCTGATTACCGAAGACTCGGGTGATGTTCAGGTCGAGGCGTGCATTCCGGAACACTGGCGTCCTCACACTCGGTTCATCATCAACAACCCGAAGCTGGGGCAGATGCGCTCGGTCGATAGCGCCTATTCGATGGTCGAGACGTCATGGGTTTTCCATTGCGAAGATGACTGGGATTTCTACCGTCCGCATTTCATCGAAGAGTCGATGACCCTGCTCACCCATGACCCGCAGGCGCTGCAGGTCTGGTTGCGCAGCTACAATCACGACCTGCGCATTCACAGCCCTTATGTCTACCTGAATGAGCGCGAAGTGGTCGATGGTATTCCGTTTTACCGGCTCGGTTCGAGCAAGCCCGAATGGCAGGGGTTTTCATTCAACCCCGGGTTGCGTCGGCTGGCCGATTACCGGCAGCATGCGCCTTATTCTGGCCACGGTGGAGAGAAGAAACTTTCACAATTATTCGCTTCGCAAAACCGTTACGCTCTGATTCTGGAAAATGATGCCGTGTTGCACACCGGTTTCGGTGAGCATGTGGTGGTGCCGCAGGAGCGGCTGGATAAACAGCGTCGCAAGCGCCGGGATCGCGTCAAGCTGATCGTGGCGGTGTTCGCAGGTCTCGTAGCAGGTTGGTTGCTCAATAATGTCAGTTGACCGTATCAGAATCCCCAGCAGCAAAGTACAAGCGTATTTCACCGCAGCGATTGTTGTCTTTCTGCTGAGTTTTATCCTCAACTCGTCAGCCAAGATCACAAATAACCTGTTCTATGCACTCACGGCCTTGCCGGGCTTGTTCTTTTTGATCAAGTACCGTGGCGCGGGTGTATTTGCCAAACCGCTGGGCATTGCCTGGGTTGTGTTCATGGCGTGCTTTCTGGTCCCGGCGCTGCAGGCGCAGGAGTTTCAGTACTACAAGCACATCATATACGTCAGCCTGTTTGTCTTCGTCGTTGCCGGTATCGCAGACAACGGCTTCTTCCGGCGCGGGCTTTTCGTGCGCGGCATGTTCTGGGCCGTCGGTCTGTACATCCTTCTCAGCTCGATTCACAGCTGGGTGACCGGGCAGTTCATCTTCGGTCAGCGCGTGGCGATCCTGCCGGGGCGCATGGAAAACGTGATTTACGCTAGCGCCTGGCTGGTGTGCAGCCTTGCACTGGCCCTGCCACTCTGGGCCAGAGAGCAACGCTGGGCCGAGGCGGTCTGCGGCGTCATTTTTACGCTGGTGATAACGGCGTTCGTCGTCCAGACGCGCACCGCTCTGGTGGGTGCCGGGTTCCTGTTTTTTGCCTGCACTGTGTATTCGATCTACCGCTTCCCGTTGCGCACCGTCGCGGCCCTGGTGGTGCTGGGCATCGTTGCGACGGCAGGTTTCTGGTTCGTGAAGGATGAGCAGTGGGTGACCTTGTTGATGGTCAGAGGCGACTCCTACCGCATCGAGCTGTTTGAAATCATGACCGGCGAATGGCGTCGCTGCGGTTGGCTGCTAGGGTGTGGTGTCGATTTCTATACCACTCAGACACTGACTGGCGGCATACCGATCCAGCACCCGCACAACATCTTTGTGTCGCTGGGGCTCTATACCGGTGCCGCTTCGCTGGTGATGTTTCTGGTGGTGATGGCAATGACGCTGTGGAACGCCTTGCGCAAGGGCGACGCGTGGGGCCTCTACCTGGCGTGCGCGCTGGTGATGCTCAATTTCGACGGCGGCCAGCTGGTGGGCAACCCCGACGAACTCTGGGTGCTGGTGTTGCTGCCGGCGACCATGGTGCTGGGACGTGTGGTGCAGACGTATCGACTGGAACGTGCTGCGGCTGTCTGATATCAGCGCTTGATGAAAAATGGCCGCCTTTTGAGCGGCCATTTTTTTCAGATCATTGCCTGGGTAAGCTCACCAGTGCGACACAGGGTCTGAGCGCTCATGTAGCCTTCCAGAAATGCCGGGTTACCATTGTCCAGCAGCCACTGACGGTCTTCCTGATAGCGCAGCATGTGCTTGAAATTTCGCAGGCGCAGGCTTTTGCGCAAAGAGTGGCGGTAGGTCTTCATGTCGGCGATATCGATCAAGCCCAGGTTGCCCTCTGGCGTAAGAATCACGTTGCCCAGGTGGGCCGAGCGAAAGTACACCCCTTTCTCGTGCAGGCTGGCAATGAAACGGCCCAGTTGCGTGCGCAGCTTGTCGTCGGCGAGCGCGCTGCCCAGCAGTTGGCGCAGGGTGTAACCGGCCAGCGGTTCGTAATGGACGGCGTCGCGCTCTATCTCGGCAATTCGGCAGACCGTGAGTACGCGCGGGCAGGGGATATCACGATTGGCCAGTGTCACGCAGTTGTCTGCGAAGCGCTGGGCATAGGGATACCAGGCTGCCGAGCTGACCAGGCGCTTGCGCCGAAACAATTTCAACATCGACCCGTCACGCAGACGTAGTACTTTATCGCCCGTGCCGTCGGCTTCAAGCACTTCGGCACCTTGAACCAGGTCAAGGTAGTGGGCGTGGTCAAGCGCTTGCATCGATACTCCGGTTTTTACGCCCCAAGGGCCCAATGATCGTCATACATAAGCCTGCCTTCGATTCTGGCCCTTCGGGCAGAAGCCAGGCTTGCAGGCTTCGGGCAGCGATCAGAAGCCCCCGGGAATGGACGGGCTGCCTATGTTACCGCAGCAGGCAGCCACGAAAACTGCTGTGATACAATTCGGCCTCTTTTTAACACGACGGACTCTCATGACAACTTCCGAATCGTCCGCAACCTCCAGCGTGAAAATCTATTTCCGTCTGTTGTCTTACGTGCGTCCGTATGTGGGCATTTTCCTGCTCAGTATCATTGGTTTCGTGATTTTCGCCTCGACCCAGCCGATGCTCGCGGGCATCCTGAAATACTTTGTCGATGGCCTGACCAATCCCGAGGCCGTGCTGTTTCCCAATGTGCCTTACCTGCGGGAGCTGCAACTGCTGCAGGCCGTGCCGCTGCTGATCGTTCTGATTGCCGCATGGCAGGGCCTTGGCTCGTTTCTGGGTAACTATTTCCTGGCAAAGGTCTCGCTGGGGCTGGTGCATGATCTGCGGGTCGAGTTGTTCAACAAACTGCTGGTCCTGCCCAACCGCTATTTCGACACGACCAATTCTGGCCACCTGATCTCGCGAATCACCTTCAACGTCACCATGGTGACCGGTGCTGCCACCGATGCTATCAAGGTCGTGATTCGCGAAGGCCTGACTGTGGTGTTCCTGTTCATCTACCTGTTGATGATGAACTGGAAGCTGACCTTGGTGATGCTGGCAATCCTGCCGCTGATTGCCGTGATGGTGGGCAGTGCGAGCAAGAAATTCCGCAAGCAGAGCAAGAAGATTCAAGTGGCGATGGGCGACGTGACCCACGTTGCGTCGGAAACCATTCATGGCTATCGCGTGGTGCGCAGTTTCGGCGGCGAGTCCTACGAAGAGGCGCGCTTCGCTCAGGCCAGTGACAGCAATACCCGCAAACAACTGCGCATGACCAAGACCGGCGCAATCTATACGCCGATGCTGCAACTGGTGATCTACACCGCCATGGCGGTGCTGATGTTTCTGGTGCTGTTTCTGCGTGGCGATGCAACCGCAGGCGATCTGGTGGCGTACATCACGGCTGCGGGCTTGTTGCCCAAGCCGATCCGTCAGTTGTCGGAAGTCAGTTCGACCATTCAGAAGGGCGTGGCAGGTGCCGAAAGCATCTTCGAGCAGCTGGATGTCGAAGAAGAGGTCGACACCGGCTCTATCGAGCGTGAGCGTGTCTCCGGCCATCTCGAGGTGAAGAACCTCAGCTTCTTCTATCCGGAAACTGCGCGTCAGGTCCTGAACGACATCAGCTTTTCGGCGGCGCCGGGGCAGATGATCGCCCTGGTAGGCCGTTCTGGCAGCGGCAAGTCGACGCTGGCCAACCTGATCCCGCGGTTTTATGGTCACGATCTGGGCAATATCCTGCTCGATGGCGTCGAGATCAATGATTACCGGCTGCGCAACCTGCGCAGGCATATTGCTCAGGTCAACCAGAACGTCACGCTGTTCAATGACAGCATCGCCAACAACATCGCTTATGGCGACCTGGCAGGGGCGCCGCGTGCCGATATCGAGGCCGCTGCCGCCGATGCGTACGCCAAGGAATTCATCGACCAACTGCCGCAAGGGTTCGACACTCAGGTGGGCGAAAACGGCGTGTTGCTGTCCGGTGGTCAACGGCAGCGTCTGGCGATTGCTCGCGCCTTGCTCAAGAATGCGCCACTGCTGATTCTCGACGAGGCGACTTCCGCCCTCGATACCGAATCGGAGCGGCACATCCAGGCGGCGCTGGATCACGTCATGAAGGGCCGTACCACGCTGGTCATCGCCCATCGCCTTTCGACCATCGAAAAGGCCGACCTGATCCTGGTCATGGACGCCGGGCAGATCGTCGAGCGGGGCACTCATGCAGAGCTGCTTGCGCAGAACGGCTACTACGCTCGTTTGCATGCAATGGGGCTGGATGAGCCTGCTCCTGTCGGCGCTGTCTGACCTCACTATCGGGCGGGCTGATGCAGCCCGCCTGCCTTTTGGCGGCGAAACTCAACAGCCTGTCGGTTGCAAACCCCTGTGCTAAGATTCCGCCCCTGTCCATTTTTCTAGTACGGGTTGTTCCATGAAGCTAACCATGCCGCGCTTTGATCAGGCCCCTGTCCTGGTGGTCGGTGATGTCATGCTCGACAGATACTGGCATGGTGGTACCTCGCGTATTTCCCCTGAAGCGCCGGTGCCTGTGGTCAAGGTCGATCAGATCGAAGACCGTCCGGGCGGTGCCGCCAACGTAGCCCTGAACATCGCTGCGCTGGGCGCGCCGGCGTCTCTGGTCGGTGTGACCGGTGACGACGAGGCCGCCGAAAGTCTAGCCAACAGCCTTAAGGCAGCTGGCGTTCTGGCGCGTTTTCAGCGCATCGCCGACCAGCCCACCATCGTCAAATTGCGCGTCATGAGTCGCCACCAGCAGTTGCTGCGTATCGACTTCGAAGAACCCTTCAACACCGACCCGCTGGCGCTGAGCGCAGAAGTTTACAGTTTGCTGGACGGCATCAAGGTGCTGGTCCTGTCCGATTACGGCAAGGGCGCACTGAAAAACCATCAGGCGCTGATTCAGGCCGCCCGCAAGCGTGGCATCCCGGTACTGGCCGACCCCAAGGGCAAGGACTTCGCGATTTATCGTGGTGCCAGCCTGATCACCCCGAACCTGAGCGAGTTCGAGGCCATTGTCGGTCACTGCGTCGATGAAGCCCAATTGGTCACCAAAGGGGCGCAACTCATGCAGGAACTCGATCTAGGCGCCTTGCTGGTGACTCGCGGCGAGCATGGCATGACGTTGCTGCGTCCTGATCAACAGGCGCTGCACCTGCCCGCCAGAGCCCGCGAAGTGTTCGACGTGACGGGCGCGGGCGACACCGTCATTTCCACGTTGGCAGCGGCGATTGCGGCGGGCGAAGAATTGCCCCATGCCGTTGCGCTGGCCAACCTGGCGGCAGGCATCGTGGTTGGCAAGCTGGGTACTGCTGCAATCAGCGCCCCTGAGCTGCGCCGTGCCATCCAGCGCGAAGAAGGCTCCGAGCGTGGCGTGCTGGGCCTGGAGCAGTTGCTGCTGGCGGTCGATGATGCGCGTGCGCACAAGGAAAGAATCGTCTTCACCAATGGCTGCTTCGACATTCTCCATGCCGGTCACGTAACCTATCTGGAACAGGCGCGGGCACTGGGCGATCGCTTGATTGTGGCGGTCAATGACGACGCTTCTGTCAGCCGCCTGAAAGGGCCGGGGCGTCCGATCAACAGCGTTGACCGGCGCATGGCCGTATTGGCCGGGCTGGGCGCGGTGGACTGGGTGATCAGTTTCCCTGAAGGCACGCCCGAGAACCTGCTGACTCACGTCAAGCCTGACGTGCTGGTCAAAGGTGGGGATTACGGAGTCGATCAGGTGGTCGGCGCCGATATCGTTCAGGCCTACGGCGGCGAG
This sequence comes from Pseudomonas tremae, assembly GCF_001401155.1. Classification (GTDB taxonomy): domain Bacteria; phylum Pseudomonadota; class Gammaproteobacteria; order Pseudomonadales; family Pseudomonadaceae; genus Aquipseudomonas; species Aquipseudomonas tremae. Next base: position 149,543 of record NZ_LJRO01000153.1, on the reverse strand, counting down.
GTGCGGGTGTTGGGTCTGGTAGAAAACAGCTCGACAACGGCCATCGTCGAGAAGATACGCAGTCAGTAACGGCAATATATAGCTGCAAGCCGCAAGCTTGCAGCTACTTGCTCAGGCTGCCCCGAGCCATCTGCAACAGTTCCCGAGCCTTGACGGTCAGGCGTTTGAAGCCGGTTTTCTTTGGTGGCGGGGCCATGCCTTGCTGGCGCAACCAGTCTTTCCAGCGAATCCGCTCCTCTCTCACCACCCAGCCATCCTGGGCAGCGAAACTCTCTGCCAGATACAGCCCGCGAGTTCCTGCAGGGCTCAGCTTGTCGCGTTTCAGCGTGTACAGCTCGGGTAGCGGCGATCCGTTTTCCAGCGGCATCAGGTACAGGTCCGGTTTGCTGCGGTTCAAGCGGGCGACGAGTTCATTGTTTTCCAGCGCCTCATCGACGTGGAACAAGCTGATCGGGCGCGCCTCTTTGGGGATTTCCAGGCGCATGTCGTAAATCAGCTGCAGTGACGCCGTGGGCAGATGCACGTAGGCCCGAGGCCGTTCGATGAGTGTCAGGTTGCCGCTGCGTACCGGGCGAGCGGCACCGGACAGCGGGCTCAGGCGAAAGGGCAGGGCATCACGATAATGCAGCGCCGCAGCGTAAGGCGCAGGCAGCCAGGTTTCCTTGAACAGGCCGTTCAGCCAGCCTTGAGGCGTTTCGATCAGGCATTCTTCGGCCACTTCCTGAATAGCTGTGTGCAGAGGCAATGCCAGCTCGTGGGCCGGTACGTAGCCCGAAATCAGCTTGAGTACCACGTCACCGCGGTCCTGACGACGCTGACGGACCAGCACCCAGTAATCGCGATTCTGCCAACTGACGGTCAGGCGCACCGAAACCCCCAGGTTGGCCAGTTCGGCAGAGAAGCGCTCGGTGTCCGGCACTTCGATCTTGCGCCGCCGCTGCAAGGTCTGGGCGAAGTTCATCGGCATGCCGACGCTCTGATAGCTCAGGCCTTCGGGAGTGGCTTCGACAAACAGCGGTAGAGTCTTGAAGTTGCTGGGGTTTTTCCGGATCAGTGTTCGCGGCATAACGGCTCCTTCTTGCGTTGGGGTCGGCCGCCTTAAATCAGGCTTGACGGCAAATTACGGCAGCGGCGGTGGCAATGTTATGCGCCAGGTGCAGCGGGTTGATGGTCCCGACAATAGCACTGACAACTCCCGGGTGTTCAAACAGTAGTTGAAAACTGGCCTGCACCGGGTCGGTGCCGGGCGTCAGGCAGGCATGACCGCTGGCCAGCGCCTTTTTGACCAGAATGCCTTTGCCGTGGGCGGCAGCGTAGTCCAGGACCGGTTTTTCGTGCTGTTCGGCGAGGTTATAGGTGACCATCGCGCAGTCGCCTTCGCGCAATGCCAGCAGGCCGCCCTCGACCGTTTTGCCAGAAAAACCGTAGCCACGGATCTTGCCTTCGCGCTTGAGTTCGGCGAGCGTCTGGTACACCTCTGCCTCATTGAGAATCGCCAGGTCGTTGCCGTCCGAATGCACCAGAACCAGGTCGAGAAAGTCAGTTTCAAGACGTTTCAGGCTGCGCTCGACTGACTTGCGGGTGTGTGCCGCGCTGAAATCGTGACTGGACTGGCCATTGTTGAATTCCTCACCAACCTTGCTGACGATCACCCAGTCATTGCGTTGACCACGCAGCAAAGGGCCTAGGCGTTCTTCGCTGGTGCCGTAAGCCGGTGCGGTGTCGATCAGGTTGATGCCCATGTCGCGGGCCATGCGCAACAGCATCTGCGCCTGCTGGTCATCGGGAATTTTGAAACCGCTGGGGTATTTGACGCCCACGTCGCGCCCTAGTTTGACTGTGCCCAGGCCCAGCGGCGAGACGCTCAGGCCGGTGCTGCCGAGGGGGCGATGCAGGTCGTGCAGGGTCTTCAGGCTCATGGCAGCAGTTCATCCCAGACAGGTATGGCCATTGGCGGCCGTGGCACGTCCACCAGCGGTGCTTGTGGCGTTGGGTGGATGCCGTCCCTCGACAGCTGCGACAGAACCCGGTCAGCGAAGTCCGGAGCCAGCGCCAGTTTGGTTGGCCAACCCACCATCAGACGATGCTGGCTGTCGAGAAAGGCGTTGTCCGGGCGGACTAGCCCTGACTGGGCAGGTTCGGCTCGGTCCACTCGCAGGGTCGCCCATTGCGCCTGACTCAGGTCGATCCACGGCAGCAAGGCTTCAAGCTCCTTGCGGGCGACGGCAATCTGCGCGTCCGGTTCGCGGGCCACGCCATCGGCTTCGGCCAGATCGCCACCCAGATACCACACCCATTGGCCATTGGCTGCGGGGTGGGTCGTCACCGTGATGCGTGGCTTGGTGCCGCCGCCCAGGCAATGAGCGAACAACGGTTTCAGGGTGGGCCCCTTGACCAGCACCATGTGCAGCGGACGGCGCTGCATCTGTGGCTGCGACACGCCAAGCGCGTTCAGCAGGTCGGCAGTGCCTCCGCCTGCGCTGAGCACAATGCGCTGGGCATGAATGGCGCGACCATCGACACGCAGGCCGACCAGCTCGTCTGTCTCGTAAAGCGGCTCGATATTCTGCCCCGCCAGCAGGCTGTCATCTGCCAGCTGTGCAAGTCGTCCGATGAGGCTGGGCACATCGACCACCAGTTCGGCCAGCCGATAGACCTTGCCCTTGAATTTCGGGTTTTGCAGGGCGGGCGGCAATTGCTCGCCCTTGACCTGATCCACGCGGCCGCGCACTGCCTTGCTGGCGAAGAAACTGGTCAGGTTGCCGGCAAGGGTGCCAGGCGACCACAGGTAATGGGCTTCGGACAGCAGGCGCACCCCCGACAGGTCCAGCTCGCCCTTGCCGTCGAGCGCTTCACGCCAGCGGCGGGGCATGTCGGCAATGGCCTCGGAGGCACCGGACAGCGCGCCGTGCAGGGCGTATTTGGCGCCGCCGTGAATGATCCCCTGCGACTTTAGACTTTGCCCGCCACCCAGGCTGGCGCTTTCTACCAGCACTGTCGAGAACCCTTGACGACGCAACCTGGCATTGAGCCAGAGACCGGCTACGCCAGCCCCAACAATCAGCACGTCAGTGGAAATAACCGATGGCATGAGCACCTCAGTGAGCAAAAAGTACCAGCATTATAAAGGATCAGGTTTTCAATGCCCGGCGGTTTTCGAGAACAGCTGGATGACCGCCACACCAGCCACGATCATTCCCATGCCCAGCAGGGCCGGCAGGTCGAGTTTCTGGCCGTAGATAAAGTACGCTGCGATGCTCACCAGGACGATGCCCATGCCCGACCAGATGGCGTAGGTGATACCGACCGGGATAGTGCGCATCACCAGAATCGGCATCCAGAACGCGATTGCATAGCCGGTGATCAGCAACAGTAAGGGCAAGGGTGTGCTGAATCCCTTGACGGCTTTCATGGACGTGGTGGCAATGACTTCCGCGCAGACGGCGATAGCCAACAGGTAGTAAGCGTTCATGGTGCATTCCTTTTCGTCAGGCTGCGCATTCTAGCGGCTTGTGATGGCGGGCTGATAAACTCCGCGCCATGAATAGAACCCTTTATACCGTGCTGTTTCATCTTGGCCTGCCGCTAGTGGCCCTGCGCCTCTGGCTGCGTGCGCGCAAGGCCCCTGCGTATCGCCAGCGCATCGGCGAGCGTTTCGCCAGTGGCTTGCCTGCCATGCAGCGCGGCGGGATATGGGTGCATGCGGTGTCGGTGGGCGAAAGTATCGCTGCAGCGCCGATGATTCGTGCGCTGCTGGCGCACTATCCGCAACTGCCGATCACTGTGACTTGCATGACGCCCACAGGTTCGGAGCGAATCAAGGCGATGTTCGCCAGCGATCCGCGCATTCAGCACTGTTACCTGCCATACGACCTGCCGTGGGCCGCCGGCCGTTTCCTTGACCATGTGCAGCCGCGGCTCGGCATCATCATGGAAACCGAACTGTGGCCCAATCATATTCATCAGTGCGCCAGGCGCGGGATCCCCGTAGTGCTTGCCAATGCGCGGCTGTCCGAGCGGTCGGCGCGGGGTTATGCACGTTTTGCGAAACTGACGCGACCGATGCTGGCGGAAATGGCCTGGTTCGCGGTGCAGACCGAAGTGGAAGCACAGCGTTTTCGTGATCTGGGCGCGCGTCCCGAGTGCGTGGCTGTTACCGGTTCTATCAAATTCGACCTGAGCGTCGATCCGCAATTGCTGGCACGCGCCGCGCAATTGCGCGAGCAATGGCAGGCAGCGCAGCGTCCGGTATGGATTGCGGCAAGCACTCATGAAGGCGAAGACGAAATTGCCTTGGCCGCGCATCGTAGGTTACTGGCCACGCACCCCGATGCATTGCTGATTCTGGTCCCACGACATCCCGAACGGTTCGACAGCGTACATGCGCTGTGTAACCAGCAGGGTTTTGTCACCGTTAGGCGTTCATCCGCTCAGGTTGTCACTCCGGAGGTTTCGGTGCTGATGGGCGACACCATGGGCGAATTGCTGTTTCTCTATGCGTTGGCCGACATTGCCTTCGTTGGCGGCAGCCTGGTGCCCAACGGCGGACACAACCTGTTGGAGCCTGCGGCACTGACCAAACCGGTACTGAGCGGCCCGCACCTGTTCAACTTCCTTGAGATAGCCGCAATGCTGCGCAATGCCGGTGCCTTGCAAGAGGTCAGCGATGCGACCGCATTGGCCGCTGCGGTGCAGCGCCTGATCGACCAGCCACAACAGGCCCGCAGCATGGCCGATGCCGGGCTTGCGGTGATGAAAGCCAATCAGGGCGCTTTGCAGCGCTTGCTGGACGGGATCGGGCGTTTGATGGCCAAGCGCTGAATCGGCAAGGACGCGGAGCGTCCAGAACTGCGTGCCCACGCGGAGCATGGGCACGATAGTTGAGATTCTCATTCCTCACTCCAGCGTGGGAGTGCATTCCGTGACGCTCTGCGCCATCTTGTCAGCGCTGTGCAGGCCGCTCGAAGTTTTTCTGCGCCGCAGTCGCCAAATCCGGCGGCAGGAAGTCCTTGTCCGGGTTGTAGTCCGGCTTGAGGTAGCGTGACAAGTCCTGCAGATCGCCTGGGTTGAGGGTGCCTGCGGCCTGCTTCAGGCGCAGGTTGTCGAGGATGTAGTCGTAGCGCGTGTTGTTGTAATCGCGCACCGAGGCATACAACTGGCGCTGCGCGTCCAGCACGTCGACGATGTTGCGGGTACCGACCTGATAGCCGATTTCCGTGGCTTCCAGCGCGCTCTGGTTAGAGATTATCGACTGCTTGCGAGCCTGTACCTGCTCGACATCGGTATTCACTGCACGGTGCAGGTTGCGGGTGTTTTCCACCACCTGACGGCGCAGGCTTTCGCGGCGTTGCTCAGTCTGGCTCAACCGCGAATAGGCCTCACGCACTTGCGAACTGGTCAGCCCGCCGCTGTAGATCGGGATGTTCAACTGCACGCCGATGCTGCGCTGCTCGACATCACCGCCGTAATTCTGCCCAGTGTAGTTGGGGTTGTTGAAACCCAGTGAATCGTTGTCGCCACGCTGATAGGTAGCGACCGCATCGAGTGTCGGCGCATGCCCGGCCTTGCGCTGGCGCAGAGTTTCTTCGGCAGCGCTGACCGCGTAATTGCTGGCCAGCAGGTTGAGGTTCTGCTGCGCGGCGGTGTCGACCCAGGCCTTGGCGTCATTGGGTGTGGGGGCGAGCACCGGCAAGGTATGCACGATGCCTTCGATGGAGTTGTATTCGCGATTGGTCAGCGTCACCAGTGCCTGAAAGGCATCGTCCACCTGACGTTTGGCGAGCAAACGGCTGGCGCGTGATGTGTCATAGCTGGCCTGCGCCTGCAGCACGTCGGTCTTGTCCGACAGACCAACATCGAAACGCTCGTTGGCCTGATCCAGCTGGCGTTTGAACGCTGCTTCCTCAGCCTTGGTCGACGCCAGGTTGTCTTGCGCTCGCAAAACGCTGAAATAGCTCTGTGCAGATTGCAGGATCAGGTTCTGTTCGGTGGCCGAAAGCTCCAGCGCTGCCTGCTCGTTGACCGCTTCGGCAGCCTGCAGCTGGAACCAGCGGTCGGCGCGAAAGATCGGCTGGCTCAGGGTGGCCTGGTAAACCGTGCCGCTGCGGGTGGCTACGGCGCTGGGCCGGTCAATACTGGTGCGGGTGTTGGTGTTCTGGACGCTGCCGGAAATATTCGGCAGCAAACCGGCTCGCGCCTGCGGCACGGCTTCCTTGCGGGCGTCGTAGTCGGCGCGAGAAGCAGCGAGGTCTGCGTTGTTGTCCACCGCCTGCTGGTACACGTTCAACAGTCCAGTCCTGGTCGGCATTGGCAAGTCGGCAGCCCAGGTCAGCCCGCTGGACGCAAACGAAACAGCCACGACCAACGAAAGTTTGCGCAACATGAGGCATTCCCTGTTCATGAAGAAAGTAATCACAGTTTGAAGAAAAACCGGGTTAGCGAGTGTAGAGCCAGACGCTTTACTCAACAATCGGCGATTTACGCCATTTATCGAGCCCCTTGCAAATAGGCTGGCATTACGACCGCGCCCCGGCATAGACTGGCCGCGTTCTTGTCGGGGTGCCTTGCTATGAGGCTGAGATCGGTTAAACCGGATCCCGTTGAACCTGATCAGGTTAGCGCCTGCGTAGGGAACAAGATTTCTCGTCTCCCGGCGAGTCCTCTTGAGTATCGTCCGGGGTCGATTGTTCAAATAATGAACAGTTTCGCCTCCTTTAGATACTCGGCACCAGCACTGGTGCGTCCGTCCGTCATGTTCAGGTTACTCCGACAATAAATCCGCAACCGGATGTCTGGAGAGCCCGTGATGAGTACAAAACCAAAAAACACAGCCCATTTGAGCGAGTCGGCGCAGGTCGATTCCGGATCGGTACAGCCGTTTACCCGTTCGCAGAAAATCTATGTTCAGGGCTCACGCCCGGACATCCGCGTGCCGATGCGCGAAGTGACCCTGGATATCACGCCGACCGATTTTGGTGGCGAAATCAACGCACCAGTAACTGTCTACGACACCTCAGGCCCCTACACCGACCCCAACGTGATTATCGACGTGCGCAAAGGTCTGGCCGACGTCCGTTCGCCTTGGATCGACTCGCGCAATGACACCGAGCGTCTGCCTGGCCTGAGCTCCAACTTCGGTCAGCAACGCCTGAGCGATGCCGAGCTGACCGCGCTGCGCTTTGCACATGTGCGCAACCCGCGCCGCGCCAAGGCCGGCGCCAACGTCAGCCAGATGCACTACGCGCGTCAGGGAATTATCACCGCCGAGATGGAATACGTCGCCATCCGCGAAAACATGAAGCTTCAGGAAGCCCGCGCCGCGGGTCTGCTGACCCAGCAGCATGCCGGGCACAGCTTCGGAGCCAGCATTCCTAAGGAAATAACCGCCGAGTTCGTGCGTGAAGAGATCGCCCGTGGCCGCGCGATCATCCCGGCCAACATCAACCACGTCGAGCTGGAGCCGATGATCATCGGCCGTAACTTCCTGGTTAAGATCAACGGCAACATCGGCAACAGTGCGCTGGGTTCTTCCATCGAAGAAGAAGTCGCCAAACTGACCTGGGGCATTCGCTGGGGTTCGGACACGGTCATGGACCTGTCCACAGGCAAGCACATTCATGAAACGCGCGAGTGGATCATCCGCAATTCGCCGGTGCCGATTGGCACTGTACCGATTTATCAGGCGCTGGAAAAAGTCGGTGGTGCCGCCGAAGACCTGACCTGGGAGCTGTTCCGCGACACGCTGATCGAGCAGGCCGAGCAGGGCGTCGATTACTTCACTATTCACGCCGGTGTACTGCTGCGTTATGTGCCGCTGACCGCCAAGCGTGTGACCGGTATTGTCAGTCGTGGCGGTTCGATCATGGCCAAATGGTGCCTGGCGCATCACCAGGAAAACTTCCTGTACACGCATTTCGAAGACATCTGCGAAATCATGAAGGCTTACGACGTCAGCTTCTCGCTGGGCGATGGCCTGCGTCCGGGCTCGATTGCCGACGCCAACGATGCGGCGCAATTCGGTGAACTGGAAACCCTCGGCGAACTGACCAAGATTGCCTGGAAACACGACGTGCAGACCATGATCGAAGGCCCGGGCCATGTGCCTATGCAGTTGATCAAAGAGAACATGGACAAGCAGCTGGAGTGCTGCGATGAAGCACCGTTTTACACCCTCGGCCCGCTGACCACCGATATCGCGCCGGGTTATGACCACATCACCTCGGGCATTGGTGCGGCGATGATCGGCTGGTTCGGTTGCGCCATGCTGTGTTACGTCACGCCCAAGGAACACCTGGGGTTGCCGAACAAGGATGACGTGAAGACCGGGATCATCACCTACAAGATCGCTGCCCATGCGGCTGACCTGGCCAAAGGTCATCCGGGCGCACAGATTCGCGACAATGCGCTGAGCAAGGCGCGTTTCGAGTTCCGCTGGGAAGACCAGTTCAACCTCGGCCTGGACCCTGATACCGCGCGCTCTTATCACGATGAAACCCTGCCCAAGGACTCTGCCAAGGTCGCGCATTTCTGTTCCATGTGCGGGCCGAAATTCTGCTCGATGAAAATCACCCAGGAAGTGCGTGAATACGCCGCCAACCAGCGGATTGAAGCAGTGGATGTAGATGTTGCCAAAGGCCTGGCCGAACAGGCCGAGCGCTTCAAACAGGAAGGCAGCCAGTTGTACAAGAAAGTGTAGGGAACGACAGGTGCAGACAGAACACCGCTAGCGGTTATCGCTCCCACGCTCTGCGTGGTAGCGCTGTTCTGGACGCTCTGCGTCCGATCCCGAATCACCGAATCAACACCTCGCACGAGACACAAACGTGAACACACCCGGCACCTATTCACCTGACATTCCCGTTCCCGCGAGCCAGCGGGTATTCGGCGGGCGAGATCTGTTTTCCCTTTGGTTTTCCCTTGGTATCGGCCTGATGGTGTTGCAAACCGGGGCCTTGTTGGCGCCGGGTCTGGGCATGTCCGGCTCGATGCTGGCGATTTTTCTCGGCACGCTGGTGGGGGTTCTGCTGCTCGCCAGTGTCGCGGTGATCGGCAGCGACACTGGTTTGTCATCCATGGCAGCGCTCAAACTCAGCCTGGGCAGCAAAGGTGCATCGCTGCCAGCGGTCCTGAACCTGCTGCAACTGATCGGCTGGGGCTCGTTCGAGATCATCGTCATGCGCGATGCTGCCAGTCTGTTGGGCGCTCGGGCCTTTGCAGACGGCAGCCTTTGGGCCAGCCCGCTGCTCTGGACGCTGGTTTTCGGCGCACTGGCCACGCTGCTGGCTGTCAGTGGACCATTGACCTTCGTGCGGCGGTTTTTGCGCAAATGGGGCCTGTGGATTCTGCTGGCAGCCTGCTCATGGCTGACCTGGAACCTGCTCGCCAAGGCTGATCTGGCTGCGCTGTGGGCAACGTCCGGTGACGGTTCGATGCCGTTTGCCTCCGGGTTCGACATTGCCATCGCCATGCCGCTGTCTTGGTTGCCACTGATCGCCGACTATTCGCGTTTTGGCCGACGCGCAAAAAGCGTATTCGGTGGCACCGCAATAGGCTTTTTTATGGGCAATTTCTGGCTGATGAGCCTCGGTGTCGCCTACACCCTGGCGTTCGCACCGAGTGGCGAGGTCAATGCCTTGTTGTTGGCGTTGGCTGGCGCGGGCATGGGGATCCCCTTGCTGCTGATTTTGCTGGATGAAACCGAGAACGCATTTGCCGATATTCACTCGGCTGCGGTATCCAGTGCGTTGCTGTCACGCATCAAGGTCGAATACCTGGCCTTGGTCATTGGCATCACCTGCACCCTGATCGCCTGTCTGGCGCCATTGGCCCAGTACCAGAATTTCCTGTTGCTGATCGGTTCGGTGTTTGCGCCGCTGTTCGGCGTCGTGCTGGTCGACCATTTCATCCTGTGTCGTCGCACGGGTCAGGTCGGGAAGGACGAGCTACGCTGGATGAGCCTGCTGGCGTGGCTGGGGGGTATCAGCACTTATCACCTGTTGGCCAATCTCTGGCCTGAGGTGGGCGCAACACTGCCAGCGCTCATCGTCGCTGGCGTGTTGCAGCTGTTGATCGGCTTATCAATCAACCCCGACCGGGAAACAGTTCCGGCTTGAGGATGCCGTTGAGCTGAGGATAAGGAACCTTCAGCTCGATGTGCCCCATCGAATACGGCGCGATGGTATCCACCGGATACTTGAGGATCACGGCCCCGTAAGTCAGCGCAATATGCGGCGTGCGCTTGAAGGGCCAAGTCTTCATGAACTCGCTGTCTTCATTCATCTTGGTCGAGAGCAGCCAGCTCTGATGGGCCAGTTGGGCCTTCTGCCAGAACTCGCTTTCCTTGCCCGGGATGATCATGTCGGCCAGCGTCAGGACCTTCTGCTGCTGACGCGAATAGTTGATAAACGCTCGACCAGGATTGCCGTGAGCGCCGCCGTTATCCAAGTAGCTGGACAGTTCTACAACCACGATACCGTCATGCTGCTCGCGTACCTTGGCTTGCAGGTAGCTGGCATTTTTACCCTGGGCCTGGCTCAGAAACTGCTCCTGATAGGCTTTGATTGATGGCGGCGCCGAGGTGCTGGTATCACCGACCGTCAGTTGCAGCAGCGTCTTCTGGACGATAGCGTCCAGACGCGGCTCATCGGGGAAATGCACCGTATCGATGTTCACCAGCGGGCAGTCTGCGGTTGTGCAGCCCGGCTTGATCAGCTCGGACGCATCGCGCTGGACTTGCAGCGGTGTGCGCATGTTGGGCGTGAAGAGGCTTTGGCAGGCGCCGAGCAAAAGGGCCAGGCAAGCCAGTGAAGTGATCCTCAATAACGACATGTTGATCCTTGGCAGTGTCAAAAAAGGCGGTTGCGTTGTGCGTGTGAAGGCTGGTTTGACTCTAAACGGCGACTTCGGTTCGCCAGGTGGCAGATTAGAATTGTTTTATGCCCCGACCGTCTACCCTGCATGTTCAAGGGGGCTGCATCCGACCGTCGATGCGCGTTAGGATGGCCCGATGTCAAAAATGGCGGCAAGCGAGAATTCCATGACCCAGACCACACGAACTGCACCCACGGCTTTTGAAACGATCAGCCGTGAAAACTGCTTCAAAGGCTTCTACAGGCTGGACAAGTTGCACGTGCGCCATGAGCTGTTTGCAGGTGGCATGAGCAAGGAAATAAGCCGCGAGCTGTTCGTTCGTCACGATGCCGTCTGCGTGCTGCCTTACGATGCCAAGCGTGATGAGGTGGTGCTGATCGAACAGTTCCGCGTCGGCGCCATGAAAAAGACTGAAAACCCCTGGCTGATAGAACTGGTCGCCGGTCTTATAGACAAGGACGAACAGCCGGAAGAAGTTGCTCATCGCGAGGCAGAAGAGGAAGCTGGACTGGTGTTCGACGCTCTGTGGCCGATCACCAAATATTTCCCGTCTCCGGGCGGCAGTGATGAATTTGTGCACTTGTTCATGGGGCGCTGCAGCAGCGAAGGGGCGGGTGGATTGCACGGCCTTGAATCTGAGGGCGAAGACATCCGGGTTACGATCTGGTCGTTCGATGATGCACTGGAAGCCGTCAAGGACGGAAGAATCAAAAACGCTTCGACGATCATCGCTTTGCAATGGCTGGCGTTGAACCGTGCCGAGATAAGGGGTCTATGGTCTTGAATCTGTTGCGTGACCGCTATCGTGTCGATCTTGCCGGGCTGCAGGCAGCGTGCGAGGCGAACTACGCGCGCCTGATGCGCCTGCTGCCCGACATGCGCAACGAACAGCGTTCGCGCCGGGTCGCAGTCACCCAGGGCGACCAGATGCTGGGCGTTCTGGCTGTCGAAGTGCTGCTCGACTGCCCATACACCACGACCTTGCAAGTCCGCCAGGAACACAGCCTGCCTTGGCTGCCGGTGCCGGTGCTCGAAGTGCAGGTCTATCACGATGCACGCATGGCCGAAGTCATTGGTGCCGAACATGCACGGCGCTTCCGCGGCATCTATCCATACCCCAATGCCGACATGCATCAGCCAGACGAAAAAGCCCAGCTCAATCTGTTTCTGGGCGAATGGCTGAGCCATTGTCTGGCGTGCGGGCATGAGTTTGAAGCAGTTCGTTAAAACCCCCCTGCAACATTCTGAACACGTATTGCTTGCGACAGCCGCCGACGCCGGTGGCATTGCAGCAGGGCCGTATCAACTGCCTGTCTGGCAATACTCCGACACTGTTCAAGGCTCGACGTCGTAGCGCCAGTCCTTAGACTCGCTCCCCTGTTTTCAGCCCCTCGGACTGCGCACAGATTACTTCTCTCATGAAGATGGCACCTTCAAACAATATCGAGGCTCGGGTAAGCCGCATGGCTCATATGAACGACCCAATGTTAAGTTTACTAAAGTTAATCAGCACAGCGACGGTCTACGCTCTCTCAATAGCCCAATTGTCCGATATCCTACAGATGAAGAGTATCCAAGGTGAGTGATTCCATGCTTAAGAATAGTTATGAAGATTATTTGGCTGTTAATAAAAATGGGCTTTCGCGGTTTGATTATTTTTACATGATCAGAGTCCATGAGGGCTTGAGTGATGATTTTGTTATGAGCTTTGCCGCTTTGTTTAATCCGACATTGTTTTGCCGAGAGGGAGAGTATTTTGTTGAAGAAAATTACACTGATTTGAAACGAAAGGAAATCTTGCTGGGTGAGGTAGGTACTCTTGGAGTTGCTTTCTGGGTTAATATGGTTGAGCTTACCAGTTTGTTAGGTGATATTAGCTATGAAGACGCAGTCGAGCTAGGTGCGGTAATACGTGACTGCTGGAATACAAAGCTGAATCGACAATTTTCTGACTCGGGTTTCGAAGCAAGGCTTATACTTGAGGATGACCTGGATGAGGTGTGGGTTACGTTGTGTAAGCAATAACCCGGCTTTACCCATTGCCGGCTGGGTTTCAAAGTGAAAAGAATAGGCCGGATCGCAGCATATGGTCCTTGTCTGTCATCTACACATGACAGATACCCTGCGCCGGATAGGTAGGCTATTTCTGAAAATGCCTCGCACTTACCTTGTCAGCATTTAATTTTAAATGTCACGGCCTATATTTATCCTGAACTTATAGTCGGGCGGCACTTGTGCATTATGTGGAAACTTACCTGAATGGCTGTTGGCTTGATTCGCTTGTCGTGACATCACGATGGGTGACTTCGGGCCCGGATAGCGTCTCTCTCTCTGGAGTTATTTTCAACTTTTCCTTTATGTTGGATTGATGTCCCTTATCGGCAGCGCCCTGCGGCGGGAACACTTTATATGTGCATCCATTGTCGGCACGGTCATCGGCATTTTTTCGCTAAGGCTCATTCCGTGGACCGTCCATTTGGCAGGAATGGTTCTCAGCATCGCTTTGGTTCTAGTGTTTGCGGGATGTATCCGGCCCTAGATGCCCTATGAATACTTGCTGGGTCATCTCTTGGGTGCTGGACTGGCAGGCACAGTGGCGGCTTTGCTGGTTGTTTGTGTTGCTCTTAAACTCCGGGCACCTCAACAAATGTGAACCAATCATCACTCGCACCCACATTCCCGGTTTACCCGCCCGCTGGCACATCACATAATCGCGCTGAATCCTCTCTGGGAGACGGTCTTGCCAAGCGCAGCCCCCGAATCGTCAGTCCTGCTGGTCCAGTTATCCGACAGCCACCTGTTCGCCGAGGCGGACGGGGCGTTGCTGGGCATGAGCACCCGAGACAGTCTGGGAAAAGTCGTTGAGCGGGTGCTGGCTGAGCAGCCGCAGATTGATCTGGTCGTGGCCAGCGGAGATATTTCTCAGGATGGCAGCGTCGAGTCTTACGAAGCGTTTCGCCAGATAAGCGGGAAAATTGCTGCCCCTGCGCGGTGGTTCGCCGGTAATCACGACGAATTGCCGCAGATGGAGCATGTTGCACAGCGCGACGGCCTGCTGGACCCTGTGATTGATATCGGCCAATGGCGGATAACACTGCTGGACTCGGCAGTGCCTGGCTCGGTGCCGGGTTTTCTGGCTGCCGGACAATTACAGCTGCTGGAAAAATCGCTGAGCGAAGCGCCTGACCGGCATCATCTGGTCTGCCTGCATCACCATCCGGTGGCCATCGGCTGTGAATGGATGGCGCCCATCGGCCTGCGCAACGCCGATGCGTTGTTTGCGGTGCTGGATCGCTTTGCGCAGGTGAAGGCCGTGCTCTGGGGGCATGTGCATCAGGAGTTCGACGAGATGCGCAATGGCTTGCGTCTGCTGGCATCTCCTTCTACCTGCATTCAGTTCGCGCCGGGCAGCGTGGACTTCAAGGTGGATACCTCGGCGCCGGGCTATCGCTGGTTGCGGCTGCATGACGATGGACGCCTGGAAACCGCAGTTTCGCGCGTGACCGGTATGGCGTTCGAAGTGGACTACGGCGGCACAGGGTATTGAAGAATGCGCAGGTCGACACGTTTCCGGTGGGGTGTTGTAGCGTGACTCCCTGTAAACTACACGGCTTTGCCCTGCACCCTGGAGCGATAGCGTGACCAGCGACACACCTTCATTGCTGTATATCCACGGTCTGAACAGCTCGGCCCTGTCGAGAAAGGCCTGCCAGCTGGTGGCGCTGATGAAATCGCTGGGCCTGGCAGATCGCCTGCAAGTGCCTGAACTGCATCACCATCCGCGTCAGGCCATGCTTCAACTCGAGTCCGCCCTAAAGACACTGGGCCGCCCATTGCTGGTCGGCAGCTCGCTCGGCGGCTACTATGCGACTCACTTGGCGCAGCGCCATGGCCTCAGGGCCGTGCTGATCAACCCGGCGGTTAACCCGCATCAGCTGTTCGACGGGTTTCTCGGCACGCAGCAGAACCTGTACACCGGCGAACAATGGCAGCTGACCGAAGACCATATTCAGGCGCTGGCGGAGCTGGAAGTCCCGGCGCCGCAAGACCCGCAGCGCTTTCAAGTGTGGCTGCAGACCGGTGACGAGACGCTCGATTACCGTCGCGCCGAGAAGTTTTACCGGGCCTGCGCCCTGCGCATTCAGGCGGGCGGTGACCACAGCTTTCAGGGGTTTGCCGAGCGGCTGCCTGCGCTGTTGAGTTTTGCCGGCTTTGCACCCGATCTACTGCAGACGATCGACCTGTCGGCACTGTAGGTGATCGATGCCCGGTCACATGAATGCAAGAACATTGAATCCCGAAATTTCATGAAAGCTTGATAACGAGAACCCATGGCCAATCCCAGCGCTAGCTCTTATAACGCAGACGCCATCGAAGTCCTCTCGGGCCTCGATCCGGTTCGTAAACGTCCGGGCATGTACACCGACACCTCGCGGCCCAATCACTTGGCTCAGGAAGTCATCGACAACAGCGTCGACGAAGCCCTGGCCGGTCACGCGCGCTCGGTGCAGGTCATCCTGCATGCCGACAATTCGCTCGAAGTGTCCGACGACGGTCGTGGCATGCCGGTGGATATACACCCGGAAGAGGGCGTGTCCGGTGTTGAACTGATCCTGACCAAGCTTCACGCCGGCGGCAAATTTTCCAACAAGAACTATCAATTCTCCGGCGGCCTGCACGGCGTGGGGATTTCGGTGGTCAACGCGCTCTCCACCCAGGTCCGGGTGCGGGTCAAGCGTGATGGCAACGAATACGAAATGACTTTCGCTGATGGCTACAAGGCCACTGAGCTGGCAGTCATCGGCACCGTCGGCAAGCGCAATACCGGCACCAGCGTGTATTTCGCGCCTGATCCCAAGTATTTCGACACCCCGAAATTCTCGGTCAGCCGTCTCAAACACGTGCTCAAGGCCAAAGCTGTGCTTTGCCCGGGCCTGCTGGTCAGTTTCGAAGACAAATCCAGCGGCGAGAAAGTCGAGTGGCATTACGAAGACGGTCTGCGCTCTTATCTGCAGGACTCGGTCACAGACTTCCTGCGTCTGCCGGATGAGCCTTTCTGCGGCAGTTTTGCCGGTAACAAGGAAGCTGTCGACTGGGCACTGCTCTGGCTGCCGGAAGGGGGCGACAGTGTTCAGGAAAGCTACGTCAACCTGATCCCGACGGCGCAGGGCGGTACTCACGTCAATGGTTTGCGCCAGGGCTTGCTGGATGCGATGCGCGAGTTCTGCGAGTTCCGCAATCTGCTGCCGCGTGGCGTGAAGCTCGCGCCGGAAGACGTCTGGGAGCGCATTGCCTTCGTCCTCTCGATGAAGATGCAGGAGCCACAGTTTTCCGGCCAGACCAAAGAGCGTCTGTCGTCGCGTGAAGCGGCAGCGTTCGTCTCGGGCGTGGTCAAGGACGCCTTCAGTCTGTGGCTCAACACTCACTCGGAACTTGGCCTGCAACTGGCCGATCTGGCGATCAACAACGCCGGTCGTCGCCTCAAGGCCAGCAAGAAAGTCGAACGCAAGCGCATCACTCAAGGGCCGGCGCTGCCCGGCAAGCTGGCCGACTGTGCCGGTCAGGACCCGGCGCGCTCCGAGCTGTTTCTGGTCGAAGGTGATTCCGCAGGCGGTTCGGCCAAGCAAGCGCGCGACAAGGAATTCCAGGCGATCCTGCCGTTGCGTGGCAAGATCCTGAACACGTGGGAAGTGGACGGCGGCGAAGTGCTTGCCAGTCAGGAAGTGCACAACATTGCGGTCGCCATCGGTGTCGACCCAGGGGCTGCCGATATCAGCCAGCTGCGTTACGGCAAGATCTGCATCCTTGCCGACGCCGACTCGGACGGGCTGCACATCGCCACGTTGCTGTGCGCGCTGTTCGTCCAGCACTTCCGTCCGCTGGTCGATGCTGGCCATGTCTATGTCGCCATGCCGCCGTTGTACCGGATCGATCTGGGCAAGGAAATCTACTACGCGCTGGACGAAAGCGAGCGCGACGGGATTCTCGACCGTCTCGTAGCCGAGAAGAAGCGCGGCAAGCCACAGGTCACCCGATTCAAAGGCTTGGGTGAAATGAACCCGCCGCAGCTGCGCGAAACCACCATGGACCCAAATACGCGGCGTCTGGTGCAGCTCACGCTGGACGATTACGCGGCAACGTCGGAAATGATGGACATGCTGTTGGCCAAGAAGCGTGCAGGTGACCGCAAGTCCTGGCTCGAATCCAAGGGCAACCTCGCCGAGGTTCTGACTTGATGCGAGCCTGGCTCGCTCTTCTGGTTCTTGTGGTCGCGCCGGTTTTCGCCGCCCCTCTTGAAGTCCTGAAGCTGCAATCCGAGCATCCCGTGGACGGCATGGTGGGTGGTAACCTTTCGGGCCTGGCCATGTGCAACGGTCGGCTCTGGACCGTTTCGGACCGTGACGACAGCCTGCTTTACAGCCTTGATGTCTCTGAAAACACCTGGAAAGCCGAGCCGCAAAGCATCGACGTGCCTTCGCCGCAAAGCTTTCTGCCGCTGGATTTGCGCGTGCTCGCTCGTGTTTCGGCGCTGGTGCGCGGCGGCGATCTGGATTTCGAAGGTGTCAGTTGTGACTCTGCCGGTAATCGCTACCTGGTCAGCGAAGCCTATGGCACGGTCCTCAAAGTACCGGTCAGCGGTGCGCCGTCATGGCTGCCGTTGCCCGAGGATCTGGTCGAACAGGCTCGCGCTCAAGGCATGCTGCAGCATTTCAACGCCATCTTCGAAGGGATCGCCGTGAGCCCTGCCGGTGACCGCATCTGGCTGGCTGCTGAACGCGAGAAGCGCGGCTTGCTCATGACGCGGCTTGATGGGCGGCAATGGAGCTGTGGGCAGAGCTGCGTGTTGCTCTCCGAGTCAGGCCAGGACAGGCTGCCGGCAGAGCAGGGGGGCAAGAGTGTATCCACGGACTTTTCCGACCTGTCGCTGTACAACGACAAGCTTTTCACGCTGGAGCGCGCAGTGTACCGAATCTGTCGGCGTGACCTTCAGAGCGGTCAAGTCGAACGCTGCTGGTCGTTCGCCGATGAAGCGATGGTGCCATCTCGACGCTACGATCAGCCTTATGGCCTGACGGAGGCGCTGGTGGTTGATGCGACCGGCGCATGGGTCGGCATAGACAACAATTTTGGTGCCCGCGCCGATGGCGAGAAGCGCCCGATTGTCTGGCGCTTCGCGGCGCCACAGGACGGCTGGAGCGCAGGTCAGTGAGCGAGATACAGCCCGGCAAGCGCGCTGGCAAGGTATTGATGATCATGGCCTGGGCGGCTGGCCTGTTTCTGGCGACACGCTTTTTCGGCGATTGGGAAGACAGGCAGCAAAACCCTAATGCTGTCGTGACCTCGCAACACGGAGACGGCTATATCGAAGTGCAGCTGATGGGTAATCGCCAAGGGCATTTCGTCAGTACTGGCCAGATCAATGGCCGAGAGGTGGAGTTCATGATCGATACCGGCGCGACCGATGTCGCCGTACCCGGCGACATGGCTGACCGCATGGGGCTCAAGCGCGGTCTGCCGGTTACGGTCAGTACCGCCAACGGTAATAGCCAGGGTTTTCGCACCACGCTGGACCGCTTGCAGCTGGGCGATATTGTCCTGAACAACGTACGCGCGCTGATAGCCCCCGGCCTTGATGGCGAGCAGGTGCTGCTGGGCATGAGCGCAATGAAACAACTCGAATTCACACAGCGTGGCGGTAACTTGCTGCTGCGCCAGTCAACGAAATGATGAGGCCCGCATGAGCGACTCCCTTGACCTCAGCCTGGACGGCGTAGAACGCCGATCGCTGGCTGACTTCACCGAACAGGCCTACCTCAACTATTCCATGTACGTGATCATGGACCGTGCCTTGCCGCACATTGGCGACGGCCTGAAGCCAGTGCAGCGACGCATTATCTATGCGATGAGCGAGCTGGGTCTGGGCGCCGACGCCAAGCACAAGAAGTCGGCGCGTACCGTCGGTGACGTACTCGGCAAGTTTCACCCGCACGGCGACTCCGCCTGCTATGAAGCGATGGTGCTGATGGCTCAGCCGTTCAGCTATCGCTACACACTGGTTGACGGGCAGGGGAACTGGGGTGCGCCGGACGATCCCAAATCCTTCGCCGCCATGCGTTATACCGAGGCGCGCCTTTCGCGCTACTCCGAAGTGCTGCTCAGCGAGCTGGGCCAGGGCACGGCTGACTGGGTGCCGAACTTTGACGGCACCCTCGATGAACCTGCAGTTTTGCCTGCTCGTTTGCCGAATATCCTGCTCAACGGCACTACCGGCATTGCAGTCGGCATGGCTACTGATGTGCCGCCGCATAACCTGCGTGAAGTGGCCAGCGCCTGCGTTCGCCTGCTGGATGAGCCCAAGGCCACGATTCCAGAACTGTGCGAACACATTCTGGGGCCTGATTACCCGACTGAAGCAGAAATCATCACGCCGCGCGCGGACCTGCTGAAAATCTACGAAACCGGTCGTGGCTCGGTGCGCATGCGGGCTGTGTATCGCATTGAAGATGGCGATATTGTCGTGACTTCTCTGCCGCATCAGGTTTCCGGTGCCAAGGTGCTGGAGCAGATCGCAGCGCAGATGCAGGCCAAGAAACTGCCGATGGTCGCCGACCTGCGTGACGAGTCGGACCACGAGAACCCTTGCCGTATCGTGATCATCCCGCGTTCCAACCGGGTTGAACTGGACGAGCTGATGCAGCATCTGTTCGCCACCACCGAGCTGGAATCCAGCTACCGGGTGAACATCAACATCATCGGCCTGGACGGCAAGCCGCAGCTCAAGAACCTCAAGACTCTGCTCAGTGAGTGGCTGACCTTCCGCATCGGTACAGTGCGTCGGCGTCTGCAGTTCCGTCTGGACAAGGTCGAGCATCGCCTGCACCTGTTGGACGGTTTGCTCACGGCGTACCTGAATCTGGATGAAGTGATCCATATCATCCGTACTGCCGAGCATCCAAAGGCCGAGTTGATTGCGCGTTTCGGCCTGACCGAAATCCAGGCCGATTACATCCTCGACACCCGACTGCGCCAATTGGCGCGTCTGGAAGAAATGAAGCTGCGCAGCGAGCAGGATGCATTGCGCAAGGAGCAAGCCAAGCTTCTGGCGCTGCTGGGCAGTGAGTCCAAGCTGCGCAAGCTGGTGCGCGCCGAATTGATCGCTGATGCCGAAACGTACGGCGATGATCGCCGTTCGCCTATCGTTGCTCGCGCCGAAGCCAAGGCGCTGTCCGAAAATGAACTGATGCCGACCGAGCCGGTGACCGTCGTGTTGTCGGAAAAAGGCTGGGTACGCTGCGCCAAGGGCCATGACATCGATGCCACTGGGCTTTCCTATAAGGCGGGCGACGGTTTCAAAACCTCATCGATAGGGCGTTCTAACCAGTTTGCCGTGTTCATCGACTCGACCGGTCGCAGTTATTCGGTGCCTGCCCACACCCTGCCGTCCGCACGCGGCCAGGGCGAACCGTTGACGGGCAAGCTGCAACCGCCGCCGGGCGCGACGTTCGAGTGTGTATTGATGCCGGAAGACGACGCGCTGTACGTGATCGCTTCCGACGCAGGCTACGGTTTTGTGGTCAAGGGCGAAGACCTGCAAGCCAAGAACAAGGCTGGCAAGGCGCTGTTGAGCCTGCCCGCCGGTGCCAAGGTCATCCTGCCGCGACCTGTGCCTGACCGCGAGCAGAACTGGCTGGCAGCAGTGACCACCGAGGGACGCCTGCTGGTCTTCAAGATCAGTGATTTGCCGCAGCTGGGCAAAGGCAAGGGCAACAAGATCATTGGTATTCCGGGCGAGCGGGTCGCCAGTCGCGAGGAATATGTAACTGATCTTGCGGTGATCGCGCAGGGCGCTACGCTTGTACTTCAGGCGGGCAAACGAACCCTGTCGCTCAAGCCCGAAGATCTTGAACATTACAAGGGAGAGCGCGGTCGTCGTGGTAATAAACTGCCAAGGGGCTTCCAGCGGGTCGACGCATTATTGGTGGAAAATAGCTGAAAACATTGATCTGGCACCAGCGTTCTTCGTTTTGCCATGAAGTACGATGCATAATCGCTGGAGTCAGATGGCATATTCACGGATGATATGGGGTCTTGGGGTGCATGCGTGGCTCAGTGCCTGCATGCGTCTTGAAAGCACTTATACCGTGGCCAGTCCGTGGGCGGCCACTTGGATGGGATGATGAATTTTCTACGCCTTCCCCTGATCTTGCTGATGACAGGCGTCCTGGGTCTGGCTGGTTGCAGTATGCGCCAGCCGACCGCGCTTTATCAGCTCGATAGCGGTGAGCCTGGTCAGCCGAAACAGAGTAGTGGTCTGGCAGTATTGCTGGGTCCTGTTTCGGTGGCCGACTATCTGCAACGCGAAACCCTTCTGCAACGCCAGCCTGACGGCACCCTGACTGCATCGTCCGACGGGCGGTGGGCGGGCAATCTGTCTTCGGATATCGACCAGTTGCTTCTGCGTCAACTGGCCTGGAAGCTGGACAGCCAGCGCGTTGTGATGGCGCCTGCGGTTGCCAATTTCACACCGGATGTCCAGGTCGTGCTATCGATCACCCGACTGGACTCCGGCGCCAAACAGCCTGCTGTTCTGGATGCGCAATGGCGCCTTCTGGATCGCAAGGGCCATGTGCGCGACAGCCGGCTGGTGCACCTCGAGCAGGTTCACGCCGGCAGTTCTGCTGATCAGGTCAAAGCGCAAGGCATGCTGCTGCAACGCTTGGCCGATCAGGTCAGCACCGCGATCAAGCCGATCTCATGGCAGCCGCTCGAAGAGCCGAAAAAGGCTCCGGTCGCCAAGGCCAAAGAGCCTGACAGGCCACGGATCCCGATGGCATCGCCGATACGTACCGATCTTGAAGTGTTCCGCTTCTAGCACCGGACAGACAAAAGAGCCCGCAGCGATGCGGGCTTTTTGTTGGGGACATGTCTTGGTTTTGATGTGTGTTTTTTTTTGGGGGCTGACAGTCCATTCGCGGACAAGTCCGCTCCCACAAGGGCGGGGCTGTTGGACATCGCGCGGGGGGCTGATCTGCGCATGCTGTCGTGCCTCCGCAGAGCAGCGGCACGAGAGTCAGTCAGGTTTGTTACAACGCTGAGTTTCAGACGCCCACGCAGGTGGGCGTCTGTCGGTGTCAGGCTTTGTTGGCGTCGTGCATGCGCGCCAGTTGGCGTTCGAGCATTGACGGGTAGGGCTCCATCAGACGTTCCACGCAGCATGCGCCTTCGGGGCTGGCGATGGGACGGATGCGGGCGCGTTGGCGGATCAGCGGGTCATCGTTGATGCGGCGTTCGACCAGCAGCAGATTGCGGCTGTGCTGAGACAGCGCCAATGCGTCCTGCGCGGTTTCGGTCAGCAACAGGTCGATCTGACTCAGGTCGCTCAGGTTTTCACCCAGGGTCAGGCCCAGCTGCAATTGCAGAGTGATGCCGCTGTCCGCCACTTCGATCTGCAAGGCGTGACTCAGTGCCCGCAGCAACTCACCGCAGCAGATTGCATTGGTCAGGTAATCGTCGCCGCTTTCATGGCTGTGGAACAGCATCAAGGTGCTGCCGTCATTCAAGGTGTGCAGCTCACCCTCATACACCGAGGCGGCCTGATCGAGGCAGTCGCGGTAACGTTGCAGCAATTCGCTCAGTCGCGCACGAGGCAGGCGGCGCAGTTGATCCTGTGAGCCAAGCTGCACGGCCAGCACGGCGCTGTCATGCGGTTCGCGCTGAACAACCGGAGCAGCCGCCGGACGCTCTGCTGGCGAATT
Source organism: Pseudomonas tremae (assembly GCF_001401155.1). Lineage (GTDB taxonomy): Bacteria > Pseudomonadota > Gammaproteobacteria > Pseudomonadales > Pseudomonadaceae > Aquipseudomonas > Aquipseudomonas tremae. The sequence continues at coordinate 126,918 of NZ_LJRO01000153.1, read as the reverse complement.
GCCGGACGTGTCGCGCAGGTCTGCGAACGGGTCTTCCTCGTCCTCTTCATCCTCCTCGGCAACGATGCGGCGCTGCACAGGCGGCGCCGGCAAACGAGGCTTTGGCTCGCTGACTGTCGAGGTGCGTGTCGTCACTGGCGGTGCAGGTCTTTCTTCAGGCTCCAGATACGGGTCGTCGCCTTCGTCTTCGTCGTACTCGGGTTCAGGCGCCGGTTCGGGTTCCGGTGGTGCGAACGAACTGCGCAACTGCCGGGCGAGATCGCCGATTTCATCCTGACGATCGGTAGCCGGCGTGTACGGGTCAATGTTGCGCAACCAGATACGCATCTGCATCAGTGGCGTAGAGATATGACGGCCAAGACGCAGGCTCAGGGCCAGCGCCAGTGCCAGCAGAATACCGGCCAGAATGCCCATGCTTTGCAGGCTGATGGTCATTGGCTGCTGGAACTGCGACATGTCGAGGCTGATGCGCAGGTGCCCTGCCATCACATCCTGGAACGTGATCTTGATTTCATACAGGCCCTGAGCCTCACCCAGAATCCCGTTTTTCGGGCGCTGGCCGGCTTCCGCAAGAATGCGGTTATCCACGCTGTAGATGGCGGCATGCGCCACCAGCGGGTTTTTGACCAGATTGCCCAGCAGCACGTTGAGACTGAGGATGTCGTTTGACACCAGCAGTTCGGTAGCCGACGTGGCCGTCTGCGTGGTCAGGGCCTGCCCCAGTGCGTCAGCCTGTTCATGCATGGCCTGCTTGAACTGCAGACCCATGACACCGGCGTAGATCACCAACGCCAAAGCGACCAGGATCACGTTATGGCTGGCAATGCGCAAAGCGATCGGTACACGGCGATGACGCAGGGCACGAAAGATGAGCAGGAAGAAATTATCGGTTTTAACAGGCGTGGGCCGGTTCACAGAGCACGGCTCTTTCGGTGAAGTTGTCGCGCAGTATAACGAGCGACCCAGTGGCGGCAAAGCGCTGCCTGTGCCCGATGGTCGTTGAAAGTGGTTAGAATGCGGTTTTTTTCCACTGCGGGGGTGCGCCTTGCGCGAAATCGTCCTGATTAACATCACTGGTGCAGACCGTCCCGGTCTCACCGCTGCCATTACCGGCGTCCTCGCTCAGGGTGGCGTGAACATTCTCGATATTGGTCAGGCGGTGATCCACGACGCTCTGTCTTTCGGCATCCTGGTTGAAATTCCGGATACCGTCGAAGGTTCTTCCGTGCTCAAGGACATCCTGTTCACAGCCTACAAGCTGGATCAGCAGGTGCGTTTCACCGCGGTGTCCGAAAAGGATTACCAGCACTGGGTCGACGGCCAGGGCAAGGCGCGCCATATCGTGACGCTGCTGACCCGCAAAGTGACTGCCGAGCAATTGCAGTCTGTCAGCGCCATCACGGCAAAGTACGGGCTGAACATCGATCAGATCGATCGCCTGTCCGGTCGCATGCCGCTCGATACGCCTGCCGACAAAGGCAAAGGCTGCATCGAGTTCACGGTGCGCGGCGAGCCGGCCGATCCGAAAGCCATGCAGGCTGAGTTTCTGGCAGTGGCACAGGCGCTGAACGTCGATATCGCCTTCCAGCAGGACTCCCTGTTCCGTCGCAACCGCCGTCTGGCGGTGTTCGACATGGACTCGACCCTGATCGAAGCCGAAGTGATCGACGAACTGGCCAAGGCCGCCGGCGTCGGCGAACAGGTTTCCGAGATTACCGAGCGAGCGATGCGCGGCGAGCTGGATTTCAGCGCAAGCTTCAAGGAGCGCCTGGCGCTGCTCAAGGGGCTGGACGTCAGCGTGCTGGATGACATCGGCGCTTCGCTGCGGCTGACCGAAGGCGCTGAAACCCTGTTCGCCGAGCTCAAGCGTCTGGGTTATAAAACAGCGATTCTGTCAGGTGGGTTTACCTACTTCGCCAAACAATTGCAGGCGAAGCTGGGCATCGATTATGTGTATGCCAACGAACTTGAAGTGGTCGACGGCAAAGTCACCGGGGTTGCTATCGAGCCCATCGTCGATGCCCAGCGCAAGGCAGACTTGCTGCGCGAGCTGGCGCACAAGGAAGGCCTGAGCCTGGAGCAGACCATCGCGGTCGGCGACGGGGCCAATGATTTGCCTATGCTGGCGATTGCCGGGCTGGGTGTGGCCTTCCGGGCCAAGCCGCTGGTCAAACAGTCGGCCAGGCAGGCAATCTCGACACTGGGGCTTGACGGGGTGCTGTACCTACTGGGCTTTCGCGATCGCGAAGGGCGGCGCTGAGTCGGGCGCCGAAGATCGTCGTGACACCGCAATAGGTTGCGACGATTACAGCGTGCCCCATAACGAGTCGAACTCTTGGCCGGGCTTCGACTTCTCGTTGACGGCTGCCTTGGGCGCCTCGTAAATCTGATACTCGAACTGGTTGTAACTGGCGCTGCTGATGCGCCGGTTGCTCAGTGAGGCACGGCGCTCTTCACCGTTGACGTTGATCATCACCTTGCTGCCTTCCATAAACGGCAGGCGCGGTGCGAGTACGGTGGGCGGTTTTTCCATGGCGCGCACTTCCGGCAGCATAAGGGTCCGCAGGTACTGGCTGTTCTGCTGCTCGCGAATCAGTTGCATGCCGCATGGCTGGGCGAACGGGGCGATCAGCTCGATGCCCATTTGCGTGCCGCCGCTACGCACCTGGCGAACCCAGCGCACGATGGCGATGCTCCAGCCATGGCCCGAATCATCCTGAATACCCACCAGCTCGCCAGCCTGCAACTGTTGCGGCACCTCTCTCTGCCACGCCAGACAATAACCGCCCGGGCTATGGTTGACGATATTCAGGTCGTACGTGGGGAATGAGTGCTGGCTGTTGGACGAGGATTCGCTGTCGCCGTCGTTTTTCGGGTACTCGATCTCTTCGTATGGCAACAGGACGGATGAGGTATTGCCTCGCTGCGTGTCAAAAGCGGAAGACCAGGGATCTTCCTCGGCCTCGTTGACAATCTTCAGCGAAAAGTCCGCAGCACTGGTGGTATTGCTCAGTTGCAGCAGTTCGCTGAATGACTTTTGGCCTGCGACATAAAAATGCAGCGCGCTCATGCCGATACACAGCTTGAGCGTACCCTGACCTGCGGTGCGCTGAAACGTACGCTCTGCCACGTCACCCCATGCCGCCGCCAGATGCTGCAACAGGTCGGTATTGATACCGGTCGGGATCAGCAGCCTGGAAGGGGAGCGCTGGTCGTCGGGCAGGGCCAGGTACTGGTTGATCGCTTCCGCCAGCGCCTGAGTGTTGATGCCCAGCAGCCCTTGGGATTGCTCGTCCGTGAACAGGGTGCGGTACAACGGCGGCTTGTCGACCGTCGGGTCGAGTGCGAACAGACTGCTTTCCTGCGCAGGCGATTGCAGCCTGACCAGCGGGCTCCAGGCCTCCAGCGCGTCGGCCAGTTTGCCAATGTTCAATTGGCGCATCTGATTACAGCGCGAGCAGCCCATCAGCAGCGCGATTACATACGTCTGCTCGACGCTCAATGCTTTGGTGTGATGCGCCATCGGTTCGTCGATCAGCGTGTTGTGCAACTGGTATTGGCGAGCGATCTGGTAGATCTGATGCAGCTCGAGCCAGAGGCCGTCCTGAACCGGACAGTAAAGCTGATTGGCGCGAATCAACGGCCCGTTGAGCCCGTGCAGTGCTCTTTGCAGCGCGGTGCCGAACAGTGTGGCTTGATCTTTTGTGTAGCGAGACGCTACCTGCTGGATGATCTGTTTGTAACCGGTGGCCAGATGGTTTTGCAGGGCCTGGCAGAGGTTGGCGACCTTGCGTGGCCGTTCGTCGAGCACGATGGCCTGATTGAGAAAATGACGTTCGAGGTGTTTACAGACGAAATACACCTCGGGCCGCAGCAGCTCCAGCAACTGCAAACGGTTCTCGCTCGGTGTGATCAGCTGGTTCAGCTCGGTCAGCCCTTGATAGAGCTGACGTGCCATTTCCCCCAGGTTTGCCTTGGGCAGCCTGGATATCCAGCGTTTGAGGTCGCGGGGCGTGGCTTCACAGAATGTCAGGCTCGACTGCGCTGGCGTGGGGGCACGCAACAACAGTGGGAGGCTAAAATTACTCATGTGAAAGGCTGACTCCAACGACTCACTGGAACGGGCGGCGACAAAAAGTGGGCAAGCGACATCATCGTGCCGCACAGATATGTCAGAGGTACGCCACAATTGTGCGAGGTATCCTACAGCACCGAATGAGTGACTTTACCAGCATCATTGCAGTCGCGCAGTAGGCGTGGCTTTGTGCCACCCTTTCCAGTCTGACCTTGCATGGGGCTGCCGTCCAGACAGCGCCCATGTATTTTTCAGTTCCAGGCAGGTGCCAGGTATCAGGCTTGCTTTGGGAACGCCAGTGCCTGACCCATCTGCACTTTGGAAGTGGCCTTCAGTTGTTCTGCCCATTTCACCTGGTCTGGTCCAAACAGCACGATGACCGTGGAGCCAAGTTTGAAGCGGCCCATTTCTTCGCCAGTCTTCAGATGGATAGGTGCACGCGCTGCTTCATCGTAGCTGAATGTCTTCAATTCGCGCTTGGGCGGCGTCACCAAACCGGCCCAGACCGTTTCGACCGATGCCACAATCATCGCGCCCACAAGCACTACAGCCATAGGCCCGCGCTCGGTATCGAACAGGCAAACCACGCGCTCGTTACGGGCGAACAGCTCCGGAACGTTTTCAGCAGTGGTCTGGTTGACCGAAAAGATTCGGCCCGGGACGTAGACCATTTCGCGCAGCGTGCCGGACAGCGGCATGTGTACGCGGTGGTAATCCTTCGGCGACAGATAAACAGTGGCGAACTCACCGCCCATGAAAGGCGCAGACAGTTTTGGATCGCCGCCCAGTAGCTCGAGGACACTGTAGCTGTGGCCCTTGGCCTGGAAGATGCGACCGTGGTCGATCGGGCCCAGTTGGCTGATTGCCCCGTCGGCCGGGGAAAGAATCGCGCCGGGTGTAGTGTCCAGCGGACGGGCATCGGCTTTCAGTGCGCGGGTGAAGAAGGCATTGAAGTGCTCGTACGACGTCAAGTCCTCGACCAGCGCCTGAGACATGTCGACCTGATAGCGGCGGGCGAACCAGGCGGTGAAGGCATTCTTGAACCAGCGCACTCGGCATTCGGCAACGCAGCCGGCCAGTCGGGACAACAGATGATGTGGCAGCAGGTACTGACTGAGAATAAACAAACGGTCTTTCATTGATAGCCCTGAAGAAGAGTGTCCTGAAGAGGAATGCCCTGAAAATTTCTGAGAGGTCCGGCCCGGTTCACTGGAGCGCACAGGCTCGACGGTTTCGGCTGGCTGCACAGGTGCCGCTGGTTTGGTGAGATCAATTGTGTCAACGGGCGCCGAAACCGCGTTTGGCACTTCGACCGGCGTGTCTGCCAGGTTGCCCCACTCTCCCCAAGAGCCTGCGTAGGCCTTGACCCTCGGATAGCCAAGCGCTTTTGCCACCAGATAGGTAAAGCCCGACCGGTGGTGGGTCTGGCAATGGGTAATCACTTCCTTGTCGGGAGTGATGCCCAGATCACGCAGGATTTGCGGCATGTCCTGACGAATACGCAGGTTGCGCGCCTTGTCCATGCCGGCGGTCCATTCAAAATTGACTGCGCCAGGTATGTGGCCGCCTCTGGCTGCGACCACTTTTTCGCCCGAATACTCGGTGGGCGCGCGCGCGTCCCAGATCGCCAGGTCGTCTGCACCAAGGCGACTCTGCAGGTATTCGCGGGTGGCGGTTGGCTCATCGTGCAGCGTCAGTGTGACCGGGCCGCCTGCGGCAGGCGGAGTCTCGGTGCTCATGGGCAGCGATTCTGCTTCCCAGGCCAGAACGCCACCGTCCAGGTAGTGATAGCGATGATGGCCAATGACATCAAGGAGCCAGATGAAACGGCCGGCCCAGCCGCCGCCTTCGTCATCGTAGACGACATAGACCGCATCGGGATTGTGCCCCAGCTCGCCGAACAACTGCTCCAGCCCGGCCGTGTCAGGCAGCAGACCGGGGGCGGGCGGCTTGCCCAGTTGGGTGCGTTTGGGGTCGACGAAGCGAGCACCGCGAATATGCCCGGCTTCGTAGCGAGCGCTGCTGGTCAGATCCACGAGAATCAGTTCTGGGGCGTCGAGACGCTCAAGCAGATCGTTGGGTTCGATGACCAGCGACAAGCCAGTGAATTCGGACATTTGCAGCCTCCGATGAATAGAAAGACGCGAATTGTACGCCAGGCCTCATGCTTTGCGATGACTAAAGATGCCAAGAGCCCGTTCAATACATTGCGCGGTTTTTCCGAACGCCTGAACGGAAATTTCCGACAGCGCGCCGCCGCCCTGATCGGCCACGACCAGCAGCATGACTTTGCCATTGTTGCTCAGCGAACGAATCAACCAGTGCTGGCCGTTGAACAATGCCTTGAGCGATGCAGGCAGCAGCGCTGCGAATTGGGCATTGTTGGCAGGTGTCATGCGCAGTTGCGTCGGCTGAGTCAACAGGCGTTGCAACACCGTGCTTTCCTTGACGAAAAGCTGCAAGGCGGCTGTTTCCTGGGGCAGGCCGGCAAGTTGATTGACGCGCAGCACGGATGACGTCTTGTCCAGCATCAACAGCATGACTCGCTCCATGCCGCAGGCCATGAAGGCATCGCGAGCCGAGGTTGTCAGGTGCATGGCGTTAATGAACGGCGTCGGCTCCTGGAGCAGTTCTGCGCAGTTCTTGCGCCACAATTGCAAGGCGTCTGCCGAGGGCGGCGGGGCGGGCTCGTTATCGCGTCTCACGCGACGCGCATCCCAGGGCCAGATCAATGATTCGGCAGGGTGCCATAGATCGTTCTCCGCATGAATGCGGGCACTGCCAGCCGCGTTCTGGTGCGCCTGTTGCTGCACCTCATCGAGCGGTTGTTGCAGATAAAGGCTGGTCAGGCGCTCCCAGCGCAGGCAATGCGGACTGTTCCAGGCCTGTTGTGCTGCCAGCGCCAGGCCGTTGCCGAGCAGCACGGTATTGGCGGGCTGATTAAGCCAGCGTCGAAGATTGGGGTCGGCGTCCATCAGCTGTTGCTGTTCCAGCGGGCTGCGGCCCTCGCGCGCAATGCGCAGCGCTCTGGCCAGTTCGTGACGTTCGTTGATCAGCAACTTGTAGCCACGTGTGACCCACACCGGCAGTCGCCAGAATTCGGCCAGCGCCAGACACAGTTCCAGCAAGTTGACGCCGAACAGCTCTTTTTCTACTGCAACGCTGGAGTGCCCCTTGTGGATAACTCGCAACTCAAGCTCTTCCAGCAGTTTCGGGTACGCCAATGCCATTGGCCAGAGCGGCGCGAGAAACAACAGGCTGCCCAGATGGATGTCCTGCCACAGCCGCGCAAGACGGCTGGCAAACAGCCCGTTGGCCTGTTGCGTGGCGTGTTGGCTGACCAGTATCAGTTGGCGGTAAGCGGCAGGAATCTCTTCAGGTGGTTTGGCCGGCAGGCGTCCTAAAAGGACTTCGGTGCGCGCCAGGCCCAGACGGTTGATCGCGATTTCCAGGCTCTCGGCCTGCTCGGTCATGCCGTGCGTGTGATGGTTTGCCTCGCGCATCACGCTCAGCACCAGTGCAGGACTTTCCTGCATCATCTCGGCAATGTCACGCAGCGAACGGCGGCTGTCGTTGAGTGCGGAACGCACATGCGCGTGATTGGCGGCAGGGACTGGCAACGCGATACCGTCAAGCTGTTTGACCCAGGCGTCGAGCGTCTTCGGAACAAGATGATGCGATGTATGTGCTGTCGGCATTGGATGGCCTGTGCGACTGATTATCCGGGCGGGAAGACTGCCAGTGTGCTGGGTGGAACGGCCATTTTCACCTGTTGATTCGGCAGGCGAAATGGGTTTTTCACGAGAACCGGCTATAGTCTGGCCCAGATGGGCCGATAAGGAGAAGAAGAGATTCATGAACTTCCGCACTGTCCCTGAACCCGACTCTTAGTAAAGTATTTTCTCCTATGGCTAAAATCATCGGCATCATTGTCGTCATCGCGAGCATCCTCGGCGGATACGTGCTGTCCCATGGCAAGATCATGGCGCTGTTCCAGCCCTATGAGGTCTTGATCATCGGCGGTGCTGCGCTGGGCGCATTCCTCCAGGCCAACCCTGGCTACATGTTCATGCACGTGTTCAAGAAGTCGCTGAAGATGTTCGGCAGTCGCTTCACTCACGCCTATTACCTTGAGGTGCTGGGTCTGGTCTACGAGATCCTCAACAAGAGCCGTCGTGAAGGCATGATGGCGATTGAAGGGGATATCGAAGACGCCGCCTCCAGCCCGATTTTCACCAAATACCCGGGTGTCCTGAAAGATGAGCGCATGACCGCGTACATCTGCGATTACCTGCGCATCATGTCGTCCGGCAACATGGCGCCCCACGAGCTGGAAGGCCTGTTCGACATGGAACTGCTGAGCATGAAAGAAGAGCTCGAGCATCCATCCCATGCCGTCACCGGTGTCGCAGATGGCATGCCCGGTTTCGGTATCGTGGCGGCAGTACTGGGTATCGTAGTAACGATGGCGTCGCTGGGTTCGGGCGACAAGGCTGCGATCGGTATGCACGTAGGTGCGGCGCTGGTCGGTACATTCTTCGGTATTCTCGCGGCTTACGGCTTCTTCGGTCCGCTGGCCACCAGCCTTGCGCACGATGCCAAGGAAGAAATGAACGTCTATGAAAGCATCAAGGCGTCGCTGGTGGCTTCGGCTTCCGGCATGCCGCCTTCGCTGGCCGTCGAGTTCGGTCGCAAGGTTCTTTATCCACTGCATCGCCCCAGCTTCAGCGAGCTGGAACAAGCGGTTCGCGGTCGCTAAGTCATGGAAAATAATCAGCCGATTATCATCAAGCGCGTAAAGCGCTTCGGTGGCGGACATCACGGCGGCGCCTGGAAAATCGCCTTTGCCGACTTCGCGACTGCGATGATGGCGTTCTTTCTGGTGCTGTGGCTGATGTCGTCTGCCACGCCCGAGCAATTGCTCGCGGTCGCTGGCTACTTCAAGGACCCGGTCGGCTTCTCGGACAGTGGTTCGCCCTATGTGATCGACCTGGGTGGTTCGCCGGAAATGTCGCCGAACCAGACCCTCAATCCCGAGGTGCAGACCACGCCTTCGCCGGACACTGTGCCCATTGAGGCAGAGACATCCGAGACCAAGGCCGAAGCGGTCGAGCAGGAGCGTCTGGAGATGCTGCTGCAGGAACTGCAGAACAAGGTCGAGGAAAACCCGCAACTGCAGAAGTTCAAGGACCAGATTCTGTTCGAGATCACGCAGGACGGCTTGCGTATCCAGATCATGGATGCCGAAAATCGGCCCATGTTCGACTCGGGTAGCGCCCGGCTCAAACCGTATTTCGAGGACATTCTGCTGGCGCTGGCCGACACCATCAAAAGCGTGCCGAACAAGGTCAGTATCAGCGGTCATACAGATGCAACGCCTTTTGTGGGCAGTGGCGGCTTCGGCAACTGGGAGCTGTCGGCCAACCGCGCGAACGCTGCACGCCGGGCATTGGTCGCCGGGACGTACCCGGATGCACAGGTGGCAAGGGTGGTGGGTTATGCCTCGTCGGCGCTTTATGACCACGAGAACCCAACCAATCCGGTCAACCGCCGCATCGATATCGTGGTCCTGACCAAAAAGGCCCAGCACCGTATTGAAGGTGATCAGAACTCCGGTGGAGCGCCAGCCAAGCCTGCGCCAGCAGCACCGGTTACGCCCGCAGCGCCTGCTGCTCCGGGTATTCCGGGTATTCCGGGGGCTTCCACAGCAACACCGGCCGACCCGCAGGCGTATGCTCAGCCGCACGAGATTCGGCAGAAGCTGAACATTTTCGATGATGGCAAGCTGCGAGTAGAGCCGGCCCAGAACTGATCCGCACAGATACAAAGACGCCGCGATCATCGCGGCGTTTTTGTGTGTGCGGTTTCAGCCGTCAGTAACTGTCTTGCGGCAGGCTGGCAATGATCGAGCGATAGCTGTTCATGCGCTGCTGTTGCACGCGGCCGTCTTCCAGACCCTTGAGCAAGGCACAACCCGGTTCGCGGTCATGCTTGCAGTCGCGGAAGCGGCAGGTGCCGATCAGGTCATTGAACTCGATGAAACCGGCTTCGACGTCGGCTCGGCTGACGTGGCCCAGGCCAAACTCACGAATACCGGGTGAGTCGATCAAGTCGCCACCACGCGGGAAGTGAAACAGGCGTGCGGTGGTGGTCGTGTGCGTGCCCTGACCGGACACCTCGGACAAAGGCCCGACCCGCGTATCGGTTTCCGGCAGCAGGCTGTTGACCAGCGAGGACTTACCGACACCGGACTGCCCGACGAATACGCTGATATGGCCATCAAGCTGGCTTTGCAGCTTCTGCATGCCATCGCCTTGGTGCGCGGACACTTCCAGCACCGGATAGCCCAGCGTGCGATAGACCGCGAGCAGCGCATTCAGCGCCGGCGCGTTCTGCTCGTCGATGAGGTCGGCTTTGTTTAGCAGCAGCAGCGGATGAATCCCGGCATGCTCGGCGGCGACAAGGTAACGGTCAATCAGGTTGGCATGCGGCTCGGGCATCGGCGCAAAGACGATCACAATCAGATCGACGTTGGCGGCCACGGGCTTGAGCTGCCCGCGGGAATCCGGACGGCGCAGTTCGGTGGAGCGGGGCAGTTGCGCGACGATCACGCCGATGCCCTGATTGCCGGCCCGCCAGACCACGCGATCGCCAGTAACCAATGCAGGCAGGTTGGCACGCAGGTGACAGCGGAATATCTGGCCGGCTGTCTCGCCTTCCTGGGCCTCTACTTCAACCTGTACGCCGAAGTGGGCAATGACCAGGCCTGTCTGCTCGGGACCGAGGTCGCCGCCTTCCAGTGTTTCGAGTGTAACGGACTCGCGTTTTGCTGCACGTGCAGCACGCTCGCCCTGAATTTTTTCGATGCGCCAGTTCTGACGTCGATTGAGTTGGCGTTTGGCCATGGGTGTTCCGATGTGATGTAACCGATGAATTAAGCAGTACGTTGGATCGGCAGGAGTCTAGCACGGCAGGGTGAGCTAAACTGCGCGCCTACGCTGAGGAGTCGACACATGCAGAACAAGCAGAACCTGATCTGGATCGATCTGGAAATGACCGGTCTGGACCCTGATACCGATGTCATCATCGAAATGGCCACGATTATCACGGACAGTGAGCTCAACACACTGGCCGAAGGGCCGGTGATCGCCGTGCATCAAAGCGACGAGACGCTGGCAAAGATGGACGAGTGGAATACGCGCCAGCACGGCGGTTCTGGCCTGACCCAGCGCGTGCGCGAAAGCACCATCAGCATGGCTGACGCTGAGGCGCAGACTCTGGAATTCATCAAGCTGTGGGTGCCCGAGCGCAGTTCGCCGATCTGCGGTAACAGCATCTGTCAGGATCGTCGCTTCCTTTATCGTCACATGCCGACGCTCGAAAACTACTTCCACTACCGCAACCTCGACGTCTCGACCCTCAAGGAACTGGCTGCTCGCTGGTCCCCCGAGCTCAAGTTCAAGAAGGGCAGCACGCATCTTGCGCTGGATGACATTCGCGAGTCGATTGCCGAGTTGCGTTTCTACCGAGAGCATTTCATCAAGCCGTGATCGAGTGAAAGCAAGGCATCGGTGTGCGGTGATTAATCTTCGCTGCACTCTTTCAGTGCGCAGGTTCGCTGGTTAGACTGCGCGCCTTTTTCGCAGAGTCGCCGCCATGTTGCTGATGCTTTATCTGATCGCCATCACTGCTGAAGCCATGACGGGCGCCTTGTCTGCCGGTCGACGCGGCATGGACTGGTTCGGTGTAGTACTGATCGCCTGCGTCACTGCGCTGGGCGGTGGTTCAGTGCGCGACGTGCTGATCGGCCACTATCCGCTGACTTGGGTGAAACATCCGGAATACCTGGTGCTGACCAGTGTGGCGGCCTTGGTGACGATCTTTATCGCCCCGTTGATGCGCCACTTGCGCTCCCTGTTTCTGGTGCTCGACGCCCTGGGGCTGGTGGCCTTCACCCTTATCGGCTGCATGACCGCACTGGAGGCGGGGCACGGGCTGCTGATTGCCTCAGTGTGCGGCGTCATCACCGGGGTATTCGGCGGCATCCTGCGCGACATCTTCTGCAACGACATCCCTCTTATATTCCGCCGCGAGCTGTATGCCAGCGTTTCGTTTCTGGCCGCGTGGTGTTTTCTACTGTGCCAGTACCTGCAATTGCCAAACGAGCAGGCCGTGCTGATCACCTTGTTCGGTGGTCTGCTGCTGCGCTTGCTGGCCATTCGTTTCCACTGGGAGATGCCCAAGTTCGTCTATAAAGACGAGCCTTAAGAGGACGCAGAGCTTACGCACGATAGTTCGAGGACTATCGTTCCTCACTCCAGCGTGGGGATGCATTTCGTGACGCCCCGCGTCAAAACTTCTCGCCGCGTCGCAAATTTAAAGTGGCGCCAACCCATGCCGCTGCAACGCCCACTCCACGTGTTCTCTGACCAGTTCCGACGGGTAGTCGCGCTTTGCTTGCAGGGCTTCGATCACCGGTATGGTGGAGGGCGCATTGCCCAGGCCAACGGCCAGGTTACGTAGCCAGCGTTCATAGCCGGCGCGGCGCAGGGGCGAGCCTTCGGTGTTGGCGAGAAATGTCTCTTCATCCCATAAAAACAACTCGGCCAGGCCTGCGTTATCCAGATTGTGGCGCGGCTGAAAGTCACGCTGGTCTGTCGGCCGGGCGAAGCGGTTCCATGGGCAGGCAATCTGGCAATCGTCGCAACCGAACACCCGGTTGCCGATCAAGGGGCGCAGCTCTTCAGGAATAGCCGTCTTCAGCTCGATGGTCAGATAGGAAATACAGCGCCGCGCGTCCAGCACGTAAGGCCCTACAAAAGCTGCAGTCGGGCAGATGTCCAGGCAGGCAGTGCAGCGACCGCAGTGTTCAGTGGCATGAGGTGCATCGACCGGCAGCGGAATATCGACAAACAGCTCGCCGAGAAAAAAGAAGCTGCCCGCCTTGCGGTTCAAGACCAGTGTGTTCTTGCCGATCCAGCCCAGTCCGGCCTGTTGTGCAATAGCTTTTTCAAGCACAGGTGCGCTGTCCACGAATGCGCGGAAACCGAAAGGGCCGATGGCCTGCTGAATGCGCTCGGCCAGTTGCTGCAAGCGTTTGCGAATCAGTTTGTGGTAGTCACGGCCCAGGGCGTAGCGCGAAACGTAGGCTTTTTCCGGCTCAGCAAGGCGCTGGGCCATTTCGCTGTCGCCTGGCAGGTAATCCATGCGTAGCGACACCACGCGCAACGTCCCCGGTACCAACTCATCGGGGTGGGAACGTTTGCTGCCATGGGCTGCCATATAGTCCATTTCGCCGTGATAACCCTCATCGAGCCAGCGCTGCAGGTGCTGCTCGTGCTCTGCCAGGTCGAGGCCGCTGATCCCGACTTCCTGAAAGCCCAGCTCACGCCCCCACGCCTTGATAGACAAGGCGAGTGCGGCAAGATCATCGGAAGTAGGAAGTACAGCAGTAATAGCGGACATGCGCAGAGAGAAACCGGGGCCAAGGTGCGTATAATTCTGCCAGACATCGGAGCCTATAGACGCATGTTCGACACTAAACCTCATTTACCCGACGCGCTGTACAGTGCGGCGCAGGTCCGCGACCTTGATGCCCGGCTGATTGCCGCTGGCACGCCAGGCATGGAATTGATGCAGCGTGCTGCCCATGCGACGTGGCGCGCGCTGCGTCGGCGCTGGCCGCAGGCTAACCAGCTGACCGTTCTGGCCGGACGTGGCAACAATGCCGGTGACGGTTATCTGGTGGCGGCCCTGGCCCACAAGGCGGGCTGGCAGGTCAGCGTGCTGGCTGTCGGTGATCCGGCTGCACTGACTGGTGACGCAGCAGCGGCGTATGCAGCGGCCTCGGCAGTGGGCATCCAGGCGTGGGCAGGGCAGCCGCTCGACGGCGTGGTGCTGGATGCGTTGCTCGGCACCGGGCTCAATGGCGAGGTGCGCGAGCCTTACCTGTCAGCTATCAAAGCAATCAATGCCAGCGGTTTGCCAGTTGCGGCGGTGGACATTCCTTCAGGGCTGAGCGCTGATAGCGGTCAGGCACTGGGCGTTGCGGTGCGTGCAGATCTTACGGTGACCTTCATCGGCCTGAAAACAGGACTCCTGACCGGTGAGGCGGCAGACCTGGTGGGTGAACTGGTTTTTGATGACTTGCAGGCCGATCCGGAGCTGGTCGCGCAAACTCCGGTCAGCGCGAAACGTCTTGATACACATAATCTGCCGCTGTTGGCGCCACGGCCGCGCACTGCGCACAAGGGAATGTTCGGGCGCGTGCTGGTCATCGGTGGCGATCACGGTTTTGGTGGTGCTGCCCTGCTTAGCGCGGAAAGCGCCCTGCGCAGTGGCGCAGGCATGCTCACCCTCGCGACGCGCGCCGAACACATTCCGGCAGCGTTGACGCGCATGCCGGAAATCATGAGTGCGGCGATCAGCTCGGCCAATCAGTTGATGGCGCTGATCGAGCCCGCCAGTGTGCTGGTCGTAGGACCGGGTCTGGGGCAGGACGCCTGGGGGCGCAGTCTGTTGTCGGCTGCCGCCAACGCCGAGCGTCCGCAGGTCTGGGACGCCGACGCGCTGAACAGGCTGGCGACAGGGCAGGTAAGCCTGCCTGCCAACAGCGTCATCACGCCGCATCCAGGTGAAGCAGCGCGCCTGCTGGGTGTAGCTATAAAGGACATTCAAGCGGATCGCCTTGGCGCGGTCCGGGCACTGGCCCGTAAATTCAACACCGTTTGCGTCCTCAAGGGCTCCGGCAGCCTGATCGCCGATGCAGGCGGGCAAGTGGCGTTGTGTGATCGCGGCCATCCGGCGATGGCTACCGCAGGTCTGGGCGACGTGCTTGCCGGGCTGATCGGCGCGTTGATGGCGCAGCACCTGACGCCATTCGATGCTGCCTGCCTTGCAGTATGGCTGCACGCCAGTGCCGGTCAGAAACTCGGTGAAACCGGCCGAGGGCTGGCTGCCAGCGATATTATTCCCGCCATTCGTCAGTTATTGGAGGAGCTGCAACCGTGTCTGATTTAAAGCTGCAGGTGGTTGGTGAGGACGCCATGATGCAATTTGGTGCGCGCCTCGCAGGCGTTACCGAGGGCACCGGTGTGATTTTTCTCGACGGCGATCTGGGCGCTGGAAAAACCACTCTCTCACGGGGAATGATTCGCGGGTTCGGGCATCAAGGGGCTGTCAAGAGCCCCACTTTCACGCTGGTCGAGCCTTATGAAATAGGTCAGATCCGGGTCTTCCATTTCGATCTGTACCGGCTGGTCGATCCCGAAGAACTTGAGTTCATGGGTGTGCGTGATTACTTCGACGGCGATGCACTTTGTCTGATTGAATGGCCCCAACGCGGTGCAGGCTTTTTGCCAAAGCCCGACCTGACCATTACCATTGGCGCGCACGGCGAAGGTCGGTCCGTGATATTGAGCCCGCTGGGTTCGCGTGGTGAACGCTGGTGCGCCACTTTGGCTTTGGAATTCAAATAGATATGGGGTTAGGTATGCGCATGCGCGCGCTGGTTACTGTAGTTGGTCTGCTGTTGATGGCCCTGGCTGTCGAGGCGGTTGCCGCTACGCAAGTACGAAGTGTCCGCTTATGGCGAGCGCCGGATAACACGCGCCTGGTGTTCGACCTGACAGGGCCCGTCCAGCACAGCGTATTCACCCTGACCTCGCCGGATCGCCTGGTGATCGACATAAATGGTGCCACCCTCGGCGGTGCGCTGAATGTGCCGACAGCCAATACGCCGATCAGCAGCATGCGTTCTGCCCAGCGTACGCCGACCGACCTGCGGGTGGTCATCGATCTGAAGAAAGCAGTGACGCCCAAGAGCTTCACCCTTGCGCCTAACCAGCAGTATGGCAACCGTCTGGTGGTCGATCTGTTCGACAACGCCGCAGATGCCAATCCGACGACCCCTGTGATCCCGGACACTGCCGCCAATACGGCGCCCGCAGTTCCGGTGAGCCCTGCCAAACCTGAAATCAAGCTGACACCTGTGCCTAACGGTAAGCGCGATATCGTTATCGTGATCGATGCCGGGCACGGCGGTGAAGACCCGGGCGCCTCGGGTGGCGCGGGCCAGAAAGAGAAAAACGTGGTGCTGTCGATTGCCAAGGAATTGCAGCGTCAGGTCAACGCAGAAAAAGGCTACCGCGCCGAACTGACGCGAACCGGCGATTACTTTATCCCGTTGCGCAAACGTACCGAGATTGCTCGCGCCAAGGGTGCCGACCTGTTCGTGTCGATTCACGCCGATGCTGCACCTTCCTCCGCTGCGTTTGGTGCGTCGGTATTCGCCCTGTCTGATCGCGGAGCCACTTCCGAAACCGCGCGCTGGCTGGCGGACAGTGAAAACCGTTCCGACCTGATTGGTGGTGCCGGTGCGGTCAGCCTCGATGACAAGGACCGAATGCTCGCAGGCGTGTTGCTGGACTTGTCGATGACCGCGTCGCTGTCGTCGAGCCTGAATGTCGGCCAGAAAGTATTGAGCAATATTGGCCGAGTGACTTCGCTGCACAAATCCCGTGTCGAGCAGGCAGGCTTCATGGTGCTCAAGTCGCCGGACATTCCATCGATTCTGGTAGAAACCGGGTTCATCTCCAATGCCAACGAAGCTAACAAACTGGGTTCTGCGTCGCACCAGCAGGCTCTGGCGCGCTCGATCACCTCTGGCGTGAAACAGTTCTTCCAGCAGAACCCGCCACAGGGCACTTACATTGCCTGGCTGCGCGACAACGGCAAGCTGGCCCAGGGGCCGCGCAATCACGTGGTGCGCTCTGGCGAGACTCTGGCCATGCTCGCAGCGCGTTATGACATGAACATCGCCACGCTGCGCACAGCCAACAACCTGAAAACCGATGAGTTGAAAATCGGTCAGGACCTGCGAATTCCGAGCTCTGAGGTTGCAGCCCAGTAATGACCGATCTTCTTCTCGACGGCGCTGAAGCCACCAGCGCTCAAGCTGTCCTGAGCGCTGCGCGTATCGAACTGCTCAGTCCGCGTCTGGCTAACCAGATCGCTGCTGGCGAGGTGGTCGAGCGTCCGGCTTCGGTGATCAAGGAGCTGCTGGAAAACAGCCTTGACTCAGGCGCTCGGCGCATTGATATCGATGTCGAGCAGGCTGGCATCAAGCTGTTGAAGGTGCGTGATGATGGCGGAGGTATTTCCTCCGATGATCTTCCGCTGGCACTGGCGCGACACGCGACCAGCAAGATTCGCGATCTGGAAGACCTCGAGCGCGTCATGAGCCTCGGGTTTCGTGGCGAGGCATTGGCGTCGATCAGTTCCGTTGCGCGGTTGACGCTGACCTCGCGCACCCGTGACGCCGACCAGGCCTGGCAGGTTGAAACCGAAGGCCGTGACATGGCCCCGCGCGTGCAGCCTGCGGCGCATCCGGTCGGCACTTCGGTGGAAGTGCGTGACCTGTTTTTCAATACACCGGCTCGCCGCAAGTTTCTGAAGGCCGAGAAAACCGAATTCGATCATTTGCAGGAAGTCATCAAGCGCATGGCGCTGGCGCGTTTCGACGTGGCCTTCCATCTGCGCCACAACGGCAAGACTGTGCTCAGCCTGCACGAGGCGCATGACGACACCGCCAGAGCCCGGCGGGTTTCGGCCATCTGCGGGCCGGGCTTTCTCGAGCAGGCGCTGCCTATCGAGATCGAGCGCAATGGCTTGCATCTGTGGGGCTGGGTAGGGCTGCCGACGTTTTCTCGCAGCCAGGCCGATCTGCAATATTTTTTCGTGAATGGCCGCGCAGTGCGCGACAAGCTGGTCGCTCATGCGGTGCGCCAGGCGTATCGCGATGTGCTGTTCAATGGTCGTCATCCGACCTTCGTGCTGTTCTTTGAAGTCGACCCTGCAGCGGTGGACGTCAACGTTCACCCGACCAAACATGAAGTGCGCTTCCGCGACGGGCGCATGGTGCATGACTTCCTTTATGGCACCCTGCACCGCGCCTTGGGCGATGTGCGTCCCGAGAATCAGGTGGGCGGCAGCGTCCCAGTCGCCGCCGAGCCCAAACCGACAGGTCCTGACGCAGGTGAGTTCGGGCCACAGGGCGAAATGCGTCTGGCCAACAACGTGCTTGAACAGCCCCAGGGCGAGGCTTTTGCCCGGCCTGCTGGCGGCGGTTCCGGCAGTGGTTACCAATACCAGTATTCTCCGCGACCTGCGTCAGCGCTGCCGGTCGCCGAAGCGCAGAGTGCCTACCGCGAGTTTTTTGCGCCCTTGCCCAGCGCCGCCCCTTCGGCATTGCCGGAGTCGCCGAGCGATATCCCTCCGCTGGGTTACGCATTGGCGCAGCTCAAAGGCATCTACATTCTTGCTGAAAACGCCCACGGGTTGGTGCTGGTAGACATGCATGCTGCCCATGAGCGGATCATGTACGAGCGTTTGAAAATCGCGATGGCCAACGAAGGGCTCAGCGGCCAGCCACTGTTGGTGCCTGAGTCGCTCGCTGTCAGCCAGCGTGAAGCGGACTGCGCCGAAGAACACATCGCGACGTTCCAGCGCCTGGGTTTCGAGCTTCAGCGGCTTGGTCCGGAAACCCTGGCCATCCGCCAGATTCCCGCGTTACTCAAGCAGGCCGAGGCCAATCGGCTGGTCAGCGATGTGCTGGCCGATCTGATGGAGTACGGCACCAGCGACCGGGTGCAGGCACACATGAACGAGCTGCTTGGCACAATGGCCTGTCACGGGGCGATTCGCGCCAACCGGCGTCTGGCCATTCCGGAAATGAACGGCCTGCTGCGTGACATGGAGAACACCGAGCGTAGCGGACAGTGCAACCACGGTCGTCCCACCTGGACCCAGATGGGCCTGAGTGATCTGGATAAATTATTCCTGCGCGGTCAATGAATGAACGCTTTACCTCCGGCCATCTTTCTCATGGGGCCAACCGCTGCAGGCAAGACCGATCTGGCAATCGAACTCAGCAAAGTGCTGCCCTGCGAGCTGATCAGCGTCGATTCTGCACTGGTCTATCGCGGCATGGACATCGGCACCGCCAAGCCATCCAAAGCGCAATTGGCCGAGTTTCCGCATCGCCTTATCGATATTCTCGACCCGGCACAAAGCTACTCTGCAGCTGACTTTCGCAGCGATGCGCTGGCGGCGATGGCAGAAATTACCGCACGCGGAAATATTCCTTTGCTGGTCGGCGGCACTATGTTGTATTTCAAGGCTCTATTGGACGGGCTGGCAGATATGCCGGCCGCCGATGCAGAGGTTCGTGCGCAGCTTGAAGCCGATGCACAGGCCTTTGGATGGCAGTCGTTGCATGATCAACTGGCGGCAGTCGACCCCGTGTCGGCGGCGCGTATTCACCCTAACGATCCGCAACGGCTGATCAGGGCGCTGGAGGTTTATCGCGTCAGCGGAATGAGCATGACCGCACACCGCGAGCAACAAACTGCGCAAAGTACCGAAGCAGCCGCATCAGGGCGTCAGCAATTGCCCTATACTGTCGCAAACCTTGCAATAGCTCCGGCTGATCGCAAGGTGCTGCACCATCGCATCGCGCTACGTTTTGAGCAAATGCTGGATCAGGGGTTTCTGGACGAAGTACTGGCATTGCGCTCGAGAGGCGACCTGCATTCAGGGTTGCCTTCCATAAGAGCAGTGGGTTATCGCCAGGTCTGGGATCATCTGGACGGAAAGCTGACGCGGGATGAAATGCAGGAGCGGGGCATCATTGCAACGCGCCAGCTGGCCAAACGGCAATTTACCTGGCTTCGCAGCTGGGAGAATCTGCACTGGCTGGACAGTCTGGCCAGCGACAATCTGCCACGCGCCTTGAAATACCTGGGATCGGTCTCCATATTGAGCTGAGTCCCTGCAATAGCCGTCTATCCTTGGGGGGTGGCCGGTCAAGCCAATCGAATTCGATTTATTATTATTGATCCTTAAAGGAGTGCGGCACATGTCAAAAGGGCATTCGCTACAAGACCCTTACCTGAATACCTTGCGTAAAGAGAAGGTCGGGGTATCGATCTATCTGGTCAACGGTATCAAGCTGCAGGGTACGATCGAGTCTTTCGACCAGTTCGTCATTTTGCTGAAGAACACGGTCAGCCAGATGGTCTACAAACACGCTATTTCCACCGTCGTACCGGTTCGCCCGATCCGCCTGCCCAGCGCTACTGATGCTGACGGCGCGGACGCCGAGCCAGGTAACGCCTGATAGGAGTCTGCCTTGTTCTTTGAGCGCCACAGTGGTGGTGAGCGGGCCATTCTCGTTCACCTGGATGGTCAGGACCCTGAGGCGCGCGAAGATCCGCAGGAGTTTCAGGAGCTGGCCATATCGGCTGGTGCTGATACCGTTGCGTTTATCAACGTGCCGCGTCATCGGCCATCGGCCAAATACCTGATTGGCTCTGGCAAGGTCGAGGAGCTTCGCGACCAGGTCAAAGCCGAGCAGGCTGATCTTGTGATATTCAATCACACCCTCACGCCCAGTCAGGAACGTAACCTCGAGCGCGTTTTCGAGTGTCGCGTGCTTGATCGTACGGGGCTGATCCTCGATATCTTCGCGCAGCGGGCGCGTACTCACGAAGGCAAGCTGCAGGTCGAACTGGCCCAGCTTGAGCATATGAGTACCCGTCTGGTGCGCGGCTGGACTCACCTTGAGCGGCAAAAGGGCGGTATCGGCCTGCGTGGTCCGGGTGAAACTCAGCTCGAGACCGACCGACGTCTTCTGCGGGTTCGCCTGCGGCAGATCAAAGGCCGTCTTGAGAAAGTTCGCAGTCAGCGGGATCAGGCGCGTCGCGGACGTCGGCGTGCGGATATTCCGTCGGTTTCACTGGTGGGTTATACCAACGCCGGCAAATCGACCCTTTTCAACTCGGTGACCGATTCGGATGTGTTTGCGGCCGATCAGTTGTTCGCCACGCTCGATCCTACCCTGCGTCGTCTGCAGCTCGATGACCTTGGCCCGATCGTTCTGGCTGACACGGTAGGCTTCATTCGCCATCTGCCTCACAAGTTGGTAGAAGCCTTTCGCGCGACCCTTGAAGAGTCGAGCAATTCCGATTTGCTCCTGCATGTCATCGACTCGCACGAGCCTGACCGCATGTCGCAGATCGAGCAGGTTATGGCCGTGCTCGGTGAGATCGGTGCCGAGGGCTTGCCGATCCTCGAGGTCTATAACAAACTCGATCTGCTCGAAGGCGTGGAGCCTCAGATACAACGCGATGCCGATGGCAAGCCGCAGCGTGTCTGGGTGTCGGCGCGTGATGGTCGCGGGCTGGATCTGCTCAAACAGGCTATCGCCGAATTGCTTGGCAACGACCTGTTTGTCGGTACGCTTCACTTGCCGCAAAGCCTTGCCCGGCTGCGCGCCCAGTTCTTCGAGCTGGGTGCGGTGCAGAGCGAGTCGCATGACGAAGACGGTGCCAGCTTGCTGGCGGTGCGAATACCGCGCGTTGAACTCAATCGACTGGTGAGTCGCGAAGGATTGCAGCCGCTGGAGTTCATCGAGCAACACACTTTGCAATAAAAGCACGAAAAAGCCGTTGTACGGCTTTCGCGGGCATTCTGTAGCATTGGTCGGCGCGCCGCGGGCGCGTCTTTGCTTTATCAGATGGAGAGCGCTATGGCTTGGAATGAGCCGGGTGGCAACTCGAATAATCAAGATCCCTGGGGCGGCAAACGCCGTGGCGGCGACCGCAAGGGACCACCTGATCTCGACGAGGCCTTCCGTAAGCTGCAGGAAAGCCTGAAGGGGTTGTTCGGCGGCGGTAACAAACGCGGCAGTGATGGCGGCAGTGGCAATGGCGGCGGTTCGGGCAAGGGCGGTGGCTTTGGCCTGCTCGGCATCGGCCTTGTCGTGCTTGTCGCTTTCTGGCTGTACAGCGCTATCTATGTTGTCGATGAGCAGGAGCAGGCCGTCGTGCTGCGTTTCGGTCAATACCACGAAACCGTGGGGCCGGGCCTCAACATCTACTTCCCGCCGTTCGATCGCAAGTACATGGAAAACGTGACTCGCGAGCGCGCCTACAGCAAGCAGGGCCAGATGCTCACCGAAGACGAGAACATCGTCGAGGTGCCACTGACCGTGCAGTACAAGATCAGCAACCTGAAGGACTTCGTCCTGAACGTCGATCAGCCTGAAATCAGCCTGCAACACGCGACTGAAAGCGCGCTGCGCCATGTCGTGGGCTCCACGGCGATGGATCAGGTACTGACTGAAGGCCGTGAGCTGATGGCCAGCGAAATCAAGGAGCGTCTGCAACGCTTCCTCGATACCTACGGCACCGGCATCACCGTTACTCAGGTGAACGTGCAAAGCGCTGCCGCACCACGCGAAGTACAGGAAGCGTTTGATGACGTGATCCGCGCCCGTGAAGACGAGCAGCGTTCACGCAACCAGGCTGAAAGCTACGCCAACGGGGTTATCCCGGAAGCTCGCGGTCAGGCTCAGCGCATTCTCGAAGATGCCAACGGCTACCGTGACGAAGTGGTTTCGCGGGCCAAAGGTGAGGCTGATCGCTTTACCAAGCTGGTTGCCGAATACCGCAAGGCTCCTGAAGTAACCCGCCAGCGTCTGTACCTGGACACCATGCAGGAAGTCTTCAGCAACACCAGCAAGGTTCTCGTGACCGGTGACAAGGGGCAGAATAATCTGCTTTACCTCCCGCTCGACAAGATGATCGAAAGCAGTCGCAGCAGTACTGCCCATGGCTCCGGTTCGGGTACGCCATCTCAGGCCAATACCGATGCTGCCGCTGCCGCCGCCCGGGCGACCGAGGCTCAGCAGCGCGGTGAAGTACGTACAAGGGAGACTCGCTGATGAGCAATAAATCGCTGATCACCCTTATTGTCGGTGTGGTACTGGCAGTCATCGCCTGGAACAGCTTCTACATAGTGTCCCAGACTGAACGTGCGGTTTTGCTGCAGTTCGGCAAGGTGGTCCAGGCTGACGTTCAGCCGGGCCTGCATGTGAAGGTTCCTTACGTGAACCAGGTGCGCAAGTTCGACGGACGTCTGCTGACGCTCGATGCGCCTACCCAGCGTTTTCTGACGCTGGAAAAGAAAGCCGTAATGGTCGATGCCTACGCCAAATGGCGCGTGAAGGATGCGGAACGTTTCTACACCGCGACTTCCGGCCTCAAGCAGATTGCTGATGAACGCCTGTCGCGTCGTCTGGAGTCCGGCCTGCGCGACCAGTTCGGCAAGCGCACCCTGCACGAAGTCGTGTCGGGCGAGCGAGACGCACTGATGGCGGATATCACCGGTTCGCTGAACCGCATGGCTGAAAAAGAGCTGGGTATCGAAGTGCTCGATGTTCGGGTCAAGGCCATTGACCTGCCCAAGGAAGTGAATCGCAGCGTTTTCGAGCGGATGAGTACCGAGCGTGAACGTGAAGCGCGCGAGCACCGTGCCAAGGGTAACGAGCTGGGTGAAGGCATCCGTGCCGACGCCGATCGTCAGCGCCGTGTGTTGCTGGCAGAAGCCTATCGCGAGTCTGAAGAGGCGCGTGGTGATGGTGATGCCCAGGCTGCTGCGATCTACTCCAAGGCCTACGGTCAGGATCAGGAGTTCTACGCGTTTTACCGTAGCCTGCGCGCCTACCGCGAAAGCTTTGCGAACAAGAGTGACGTGATGGTGCTTGATCCGAACAGCGAATTCTTTCGCTATATGGAAAAAGCCAAGCCGTAATCAATCACCCGCCGGGCGGCAAAACCGCCTGGTGGGGTGAACGTACGGTGAAACGTGTGTATCATGCGGCAGCCGGGAAATTCCCGGCTTTTTTGCGTCTGCACGATTGATTGGCCGCATCTGATTCAGAAAGCGGCAAAGTTTTTCGAGGAGAGTGGTCTGCGTGGCCTGTCCCGGGCATTTGTCGTGCCCGTCATACGGCGCGCCACTCTCTGCTTCACTCAAGGCCAGCCTGTAGGCTGGCCGCCTGGATCACAGGGGAAAGGCGTAATGGCAACGGTTGACCGCTGGCTGCTACCAGATGGCATCGAAGAAGTACTGCCACCGGAAGCGGCACGTATTGAAGTAGCGCGCCGTCAGGTGTTGGATCTGTTTCAGAGCTGGGGCTATGAGTTCGTCGTCACCCCGCATATCGAGTATCTGGAGTCGCTGCTGACCGGCGCGGGTTCGGATCTGGATTTGCGCACCTTCAAGGTCATCGACCCGCAATCGGGCCGGCAGATGGGCTTTCGTGCCGACATCACGCCACAGGTTGCACGCATCGATGCGCACACCCTGAAGCGTGAAGGCCCTAGCCGTCTATGCTACGCAGGCAGCGTTCTGCATGCTCAGCCACGAGCATTGTCCTCCTCTCGCAGTCCGATACAGCTCGGCGCCGAGCTGTATGGCGACGCAAGCCCGAGCAGCGACGTCGAGGTCATCAGTCTGATGCTGGCCATGCTGCAGCTGGCCGATGTGCCGGATGTGCACATGGACCTCGGGCATGTCGGTATCTATCGTGGTCTGGCGCGTGCGGCCGGTCTGTCAGGCGAGGTCGAGCAGCAGTTGTTCGATGCGCTGCAACGCAAGGCCATCGACGAAGTGGTTGCACTGACCGCTGATCTGCCGCAAGAGCTGGCTTCGATGCTGCGTGCGCTGGTTGATCTGTGCGGTGGTCGTGAGGTGCTTGATGCAGCTCGGGATCGACTGTCGGCGGCCCCTGCACCTGTGTTGGCAGCGCTTGATGACCTGCTGGCTATCGCCGATCGCCTGGCTGTGCGCTTCCCGCAGCTGCCTTTGTATTTCGATCTCGGCGAACTGCGCGGCTACCACTACCATACCGGTGTGGTCTTTGCGGTGTTCGTACCGGGCGTGGGCCAGTCGATTGCCCAGGGCGGTCGTTACGATGATATCGGCGCCGACTTCGGTCGTGCCCGCCCGGCGACCGGCTTTTCCACTGACCTGAAAACCCTGGTAACTCTGGGGCAGGCAGAAATCGTTTTACCGTCCGGTGGCATATGGATGCCGGACAGCACGGACGCGGCACTCTGGCAGCAGGTATGCCAGTTGCGCAATGAGGGTCAGCGTGTGGTTCAGGCATTGCCTGGGCAGCAGGTGAGTGCGGCGCGCGAAGCCGACTGTGACCGGCAATTGATTCAGCATGGCGAGCACTGGCAGGTAATGCCGCTGGCTTCTTGAGTATCCCTGCCGGCCGCCGCCGGCACCAAGTTTGCGTGAATGAGGACAAGTGTTATGGGTAAGAATGTCGTAGTCCTGGGCACTCAATGGGGTGATGAGGGCAAAGGCAAGATCGTTGATCTGCTGACCGAACATGCTACCGCCGTAGTGCGTTACCAGGGTGGCCACAATGCTGGCCACACCCTGGTGATCGACGGTGAGAAGACCGTATTGCACCTGATCCCGTCCGGTGTGCTGCGCGAAGGCGTGCAGTGCCTGATCGGCAACGGTGTGGTGGTCGCCCCCGACGCGCTCCTGC
Organism: Pseudomonas tremae; assembly: GCF_001401155.1. Taxonomy (GTDB): domain Bacteria; phylum Pseudomonadota; class Gammaproteobacteria; order Pseudomonadales; family Pseudomonadaceae; genus Aquipseudomonas; species Aquipseudomonas tremae. The sequence goes on along the minus strand of NZ_LJRO01000153.1, from coordinate 101,434 downwards.
GCGAAATCATCAAGCTGGAAGAGAAAGGCATTCCGGTGCGCGAGCGCCTGCGCATCAGTCCGTCCTGCCCGCTGATCCTGTCGTATCACGTTGCATTGGATCAGGCGCGCGAAAAAGCCCGCGGCGAATTCAAGATCGGCACCACCGGTCGTGGTATCGGCCCGGCTTACGAAGACAAGGTGGCGCGTCGCGGACTGCGCATTGGCGACCTGTTCCACCGCGAGCGCTTCGCCGCCAAGCTGGGCGAGCTGCTCGACTATCACAACTTTGTGCTGGTCAATTACTACAAAGAGCCTGCCATCGACTTCCAGAAAACACTCGACGAGTGCATGGAATACGCTGACCTGCTCAAGCCGCTGATGCTCGACGTCACTGCTGCGCTGCATGAGATGCGTCGCGATGGCAAGGACATCATGTTCGAAGGTGCCCAGGGCTCGCTGCTGGACATCGACCACGGCACCTATCCGTACGTCACCAGCTCCAACACCACTGCTGGCGGCATCGCCACCGGTTCGGGTTTCGGTCCGATGTATCTGGATTACATTCTGGGTATCACCAAGGCTTACACCACGCGTGTGGGTTCTGGGCCGTTTCCGACCGAGCTGTTCGACGACGTTGGTGCGTTTCTGGCCAAGCGTGGCCACGAGTTCGGCGCCACCACCGGTCGCGCACGTCGTTGTGGCTGGTTCGATGCCGTCATCCTGCGTCGTGCCATCGAAATCAACAGCATTTCGGGTCTGTGCCTGACCAAGCTGGACGTGCTCGACGGTCTGGAAACCATCAACATCTGCATCGGTTACGAGAACGAAGACGGTGCCGTCATTGATGCTCCGACTGATGCTGACAGCTATCTGGGCCTGCGTCCGGTGTATGAGCAAATGCCAGGCTGGAGCGAGTCGACGCTGGGTGCCAAGACTCTGGAAGAGCTGCCTGCCGCTGCCCGCGCTTACATCAAGCGGGTCGAAGAGCTTGTGGGGGCGCCTATCGATATCATCTCGACCGGCCCTGACCGCAACGAAACCATCGTGCTGCGTCATCCATTCGGCTGATTCATCGCTTGGTTATACAGAAAGGGCCGCATTTGCGGCCCTTTCTGCTTTCGAAGTCTGGCGTATCAAATGCGCCAGAAAGTGAGACTTGTGTCACGGCACGGCGCTTGCTACAAAGGTGACAGAAAAGTGCCATCATTTTAGTGGCGCTCAGGGTGGAAGGATTCTCCTGTGTCTGCGATCTTATCTCTATTGCAAAGTCGTCTGCTGCGCCCGGTCTTCATTGCGTTGGGCATTGCCCTTCTGGTGCAAGTCATCGTGGCGGTTGCGCTTACCCGGAGCACGGTCACAGCCCTTGAGGCGGATCTCGCCAATCGCCTCGGGGTAGATTCGCAACATCTTTCCTCCGAGCTGGAACTGGCGAGTAGCGAAGTGACGTCGAGTCTCGATGCGCTTTCGGCCAGCACGCGTCAACGCCTGAGTGTCGGTCTGTCGACGCGTTTGAAAGACGAGCAGACGCAACTGCGCGCCACGCTGGAAAAAGACCTCAAAGACTCGGCCACCGATATGGCCGAATTGCTGGCTGCCGTCGCTCCGCGAGCCATGTGGGACAACGACACACCGACACTTTCCGAGTTTGCCCGACGGGCGCAGCGCAATCCCAATGTGCTGTTCGTCGTCTATGACGATGCAGCAGGAGAGCACCTTACTCGCTACATGAACCGGGATAACGCGCTGGTCAGAGCGTTGCTGGCCAAGGGCGAGGGCGAGCGGGCGATGGATAAAGTTCTGAGTGCCGCAAAAAACGATCCATCCGTGTACTACGTCGAGGCCTCCATCAGCCCTAATGGTGTCGAGATCGGCAAAGTGCGCATGGGCGTTTCCACTGCAACGGTCGAGGAAAATCTTGCGGCACTGGACAAGCGTTTTGCAGCGCTGATCACCAGCGGCGAACAATTGGTCTCCGACAGCCTTGCCAGTGCGTCAAAAGACAGCTCGACGGCTCTGCGTGGGCGCTTGCAAGCGGCTCAGGCCGCAGCAACGGCAATGACCGGCAACACGCGTGTCACTGTTCAGGAAGCGGCCGAAACGCTGCGCTGGCGGATCGGCATGGGCCTGGCGTTGGTGGGCCTTGGCGTACTGCTGTTGCTGGCTGTCGTACTGGGGCGTCGAGTGGTCAGCAAGCTGCATCTGTTGATCGCGGCACTCAACGATCTGGCGGCGGGAGAGGGTGACTTGACCAAGCGCGTCAAGCTGGACAGCAATGACGAGATTGGCGACATGTCGGCAGCGGTCAATCGCTTCATCGACAAGTTGCAGCCCATCGTGCGTGAGGCGGGTGAGGTTGCACAGTTGACCGGGATCGAGATCGGTGCAATGAGCCAGCGCAATGCCGGTGCCGATGCGGCGGCCGAGTTGCAGCGTGATGAGGTGGCAGCCAGTCTTAAAGCGCTGGAGCAGATGGCCGACGAGGCGCAGTCGGAAAGTCACGCAATGCAGGCCGCCCTGCGTCAGGTGATCGATATCAAGCAGGCTACTGATGAAAACACCCGTACTTCCAGTCAGGTCGGCGGGCTGATCGAAGCGCTGGCCGGTCAGGTCGAGACCGGTGCGCAGGTCATCGAGCGCCTGGCGCAGCAAAGCCAGCAGATCGAGGTTGTGCTGGAAGTCATCCACGGTATTGCCGAACAAACCAACCTGCTTGCGCTCAACGCCGCCATCGAAGCGGCGCGTGCAGGCGAAACGGGCAGGGGCTTTGCCGTAGTCGCCGACGAAGTTCGAGCGCTGGCCAGCAAGACGCAGAGTTCGACGGGGGATATTCAGGAACACATCATCGCCTTGCAGCGTGGCGCAAAAGAGGCTGTAGCCGCCATCGGTGTCGCTGGTCGACAGGCCAAGGAAGGGCTTGAAGTGTTGCGCGACAGTGCCAAGCGTCAGCAGACGGTTCAGGCTTCTGTCGAGCAGGTGCATGCAGCCATTGGCCTGGCAACTCAGGCAGCGGTTCATCAGGCGCAGGGTGCACAGGCTGTTCGCGGTCGGGTAGAGGTGATTCACGCTCAGGCCGAGCGAGCTGCCAAAGCGGTGGTGGAAACGACCGCCAGTGGCAAAGTACTCAGCGGGCTGGCTGCACAGCTGAAAGCCAGCCTGGGGCAGTTCAGGGCTTGAATGCGCATGGTTCGGCGCTGCAGTTGCAGTGCCGGGTGCAGGCCGGACTGTTTTTGGTAAGTCCAGAAAGCAAAAAACCGAGCCATTGGCTCGGTTTTTTTGAATTGGTGCCCAGAAGAAGACTCGAACTTCCACGACCTTGCGGTCACCAGCACCTGAAGCTGGCGTGTCTACCAATTTCACCATCTGGGCAGTATCAATGACGTGTACGCCGTTGATGGGGCGCACTATACGGCCATCGTTTTGCTCTGTAAACCCCTGTTTTGATTAATCAAAGGCGGAAAATGCAAAAACCCGCTTTCGCGGGTTTTTGTGAGGCCTGAGACTGTTGTAGTCTGTCGCCTGAATTGGTGCCCAGAAGAAGACTCGAACTTCCACGACCTTGCGGTCACCAGCACCTGAAGCTGGCGTGTCTACCAATTTCACCATCTGGGCAGTATCGGAAGGCATAGGCCTGTCGATGGCGCGCACTATACGGAGCGTCTTTTGGGCTGTAAACCCCGGCAGTGAAAAAAAGTCCAAAAAAATCACAGGCGGCGTGTTTCGGGCGTTTCAGTGTGGTCGAGCCTATGATTTACAGGCCGGTTTGAGCGTGAAATTTCCCGTTTCATGAGGTCTATGCCAAACTAACCCCTATATATACAAGGTGAAAACTATCTAATGGCCGATTGGCAGTCCCTCGATCCCGAGGCCGCTCGTGAAGCGGAAAAATACGGAAACCCCATTCCCAGCCGCGAGCTGATCTTGCAGCACCTTGCCGAGCGCGGTTCGCCGGCAAGTCGCGAGCAACTGGTCGAAGAATTCGGCCTGACCACCGAGGATCAATTCGAGGCCCTGCGCCGTCGCCTTCGTGCGATGGAGCGCGACGCCCAATTGATCTACACCCGTCGTGGCACCTATGCACCGGTAGACAAGCTTGACCTGATCCTGGGTCGCATCTCCGGCCATCGCGACGGTTTCGGTTTTCTGGTTCCCGACGACGGCTCCGACGACCTGTTCATGAGCCCGGCGCAGATGCGTCTGGTGTTCGACGGTGATCGGGCGCTGGCTCGGGTCTCCGGCCTGGACCGTCGTGGCCGTCGCGAGGGTGTGATCGTCGAGGTGATCTCGCGTGCTCACGAAACCATAGTGGGTCGCTATTTCGAAGAAAGCGGCATTGGTTTTGTGGTGCCCGACAACCCGAAGATCCAGCAGGAAGTGCTGGTCACGCCGGGTCGCAACAACAGCGCCAAAATCGGCCAGTTCGTCGAGGTGAAGATCACTCACTGGCCAACCCCGCGCTTCCAGCCGCAAGGTGATGTGGTCGAAGTGGTCGGTAACTACATGGCTCCGGGCATGGAGATCGATGTTGCGCTGCGTACTTACGATATTCCGCACGTATGGCCCGAAGCCGTCCTCAAGGAGGCTGCCAAGCTCAAGCCGGAAGTCGAAGAGAAGGACAAGGAGCATCGCGTCGATCTGCGTCACTTGCCTTTCGTTACCATCGATGGTGAAGATGCACGCGACTTCGACGATGCGGTTTATTGCGAAGCCAAGCCGGGCAAACTGCGTTTGTTCTCCGGTGGCTGGAAGCTCTACGTGGCAATTGCCGACGTATCGAGCTACGTAAAAATCGGTTCGGCGCTGGATGCCGAGTCTCAGGTACGCGGCAACTCGGTGTATTTCCCCGAGCGTGTCGTACCTATGCTGCCTGAGCAATTGTCCAACGGCCTGTGCTCGCTGAACCCGCACGTTGATCGTCTGGCCATGGTCTGTGAGATGACTATCTCCAAGACCGGCGAAATGACTGACTACGTGTTCTACGAAGGCATCATCCATTCCCATGCCCGTCTGACCTATAACAAGGTCAGCACGATTCTGGAGCAGCCTAAAACCGCCGAGGCGAAGAGCCTGCGCGGCGAATATGGCGATGTGGTGCCGCACCTCAAGCAGCTTTACGCCATGTACAAGGTGTTGCTTGGCGCGCGTCATGTGCGGGGTGCGATCGATTTCGAAACTCAGGAAACCCGGATCATCTTCGGCTCCGAGCGCAAGATCGCCGAAATTCGTCCGACTACCCGCAACGACGCTCACAAGCTGATCGAGGAGTGCATGCTGGCTGCCAACGTGGCCACCGCGCAGTTCCTTAAAAAGCACGAAATTCCTGCGTTGTACCGTGTCCACGATGGTCCGCCACCGGAGCGTCTGGAAAAACTGCGTGCGTTCCTTGGCGAGTTGGGTCTGACCCTGCACAAAGGCAAGGAAGGCCCGACGCCGAAGGACTATCAGGCACTGCTTGAGACCGTTCGTGATCGTCCGGACTATCACCTGATCCAGACCGTGATGCTGCGTTCGTTGAGTCAGGCGGTGTACAGCTCGGACAACAATGGCCACTTCGGCCTGAATTACGAGGCGTATACGCACTTCACGTCGCCGATCCGTCGCTATCCCGATCTGTTGACGCACCGCGCGATCCGCAGCGTTATCCGCTCCAAGCAGGATACCCCGCATGTTCGTCGTGCAGGCGCTGCAACGATTCCGAAAGCGCGTATCTATCCGTACGACGACGCATTGCTCGATCAGTTGGGCGAGCAGTGTTCGATGAGCGAGCGCCGCGCTGATGAGGCCACGCGTGACGTGGTCAATTGGCTCAAGTGCGAGTATATGAAGGATCGCGTCGGCGAGTCGTTCCCCGGTGTGATCACGGCGGTAACCGGTTTTGGCCTGTTCGTCGAGCTGACCGATATATATGTCGAGGGTCTGGTCCACGTCACCGCACTGCCGGGCGACTACTACCATTTCGACCCGCTGCATCACCGCCTTGCCGGTGAGCGTACCGGGCGTAATTTCCGCCTTGGCGATACTGTTGAAGTGCGCGTCATGCGTGTCGATCTGGATGAGCGCAAGATCGATTTCGAGATTTTCGCAACGGCAGCCGCCGCTACACCTGTCGGTCGCAAGCGTCGCGGTCATGACACTGCGCCACCTGCAGCCGCTGCGGCTGAGAAGGACAAGGCACCTGCCACCAAGTCAGGTCGCCGTACCTCTTCGGCCAAAGAGACCAGTTCCGAAGCGTATCGCCCGGGCGATGCGGCGGCTAAAAACGCAGAAGTGCGTAAAAGCCGCGAACTGAAGAAAGCACTTCTGGCAGACGCGAAGGGTGGTAGCAAGGCGTCGTCGGGAAAGTCTGACAGGTCGGGCTCTGCTCCTTCGTCGAGCAAGCCGGCCAGCAAGCACCGCAAAGGCTCGTCGAAGACGGGCTCCGCGCCGGCTGCAAAAAGCAGTGGCGCTCGTAAACCCAAGGCCAAGTCATGAGTCAGCTGGAAAAAATCTACGGCGTACACGCCGTAGAAGCTTTGCTTCGTCATCACCCCAAGCGCGTCAAGCACATCTGGCTGGCAGAGGGTCGTAATGACCCTCGTGTTCAAACGCTGGTCTCACTGGCGAGCGAAAATCGCGTGACTATCGGTCAGGCCGAGCGTCGCGAAATGGACGCCTGGGTTGAAGGCGTGCATCAGGGCGTGGTCGCCGACGTCAGCCCGAGCCAGGTCTGGGGCGAGGCAATGCTCGATGAGCTGCTTGATCGCAGCGAGGGGCCGCCGTTGCTGCTGGTGCTTGATGGCGTGACTGATCCGCATAACCTGGGCGCTTGCCTGCGTACCGCCGATGCGGCCGGTGCGCTGGCTGTTATCGTGCCCAAGGACAAGTCTGCAACCTTGACGCCTGCTGTGCGAAAAGTCGCCTGCGGCGCTGCGGAAGTGATTCCTCTGGTGGCCGTGACCAACCTTGCGCGCACGCTGGAAAAACTCCAGCAGCGCGGTTTGTGGGTTGTCGGTACGGCGGGCGAGGCCGAGGTCGAGCTGTATCAGCAGGACCTGACCGGGCCGACCATCATCATTATGGGTGCTGAAGGCAAGGGCATGCGTCGCCTGACCCGCGAGCACTGTGATTATCTGGTGCGTCTGCCGATGGCGGGCAGTGTCAGCAGCCTGAACGTGTCGGTTGCGACCGGCGTGTGTCTTTTTGAAGCGCTGCGCCAGCGCAGTGTAAAGGCTGCCGGCAAGAAATCCTGACCCCTTGCCGGTCGTCCAGTGAGCAGGTCGCGTTTCGCTATCTGCTCACTGGCTTACCAATTGCCTTGCACCTCCCTCGACCCTTCTCTACAATTGCGCCCCTTGCTGTCACGGCAGGCGCTCATGTGCCTGTCCCTGAGCAAGACCAACAGTGTCATTCACTCCTTGTCTGACCGCTATTTGAGCGGCAGGCTACAACCCGTAAGGAGCATTCATGCGTCATTACGAAATTATCTTTTTGGTCCACCCGGATCAAAGCGAGCAAGTCGGCGGCATGGTAGAGCGTTACACCAAGCTGATCGAAGAAGACGGCGGCAAAATCCACCGTCTGGAAGATTGGGGCCGTCGTCAACTGGCTTACGCAATCAACAATGTTCACAAGGCTCACTACGTGATGCTGAACGTTGAGTGCACTGGCAAGGCTCTGGCCGAGCTGGAAGACAACTTCCGTTACAACGATGCTGTGATCCGTAACCTGGTCATCCGTCGCGACGAAGCCGTAACTGGCCAGTCCGAGATGCTCAAGGCTGAAGAGAACCGCAGTGAGCGCCGTGAGCGTCGTGACCGTCCTGAGCACTCCGACAGCGCCGATGGCGATGACGGCGACAACAGCGACGTTAGCGATAACGCTGACGAGTAATCCACGGACCTTTTGAGGAGCCAATTACATGGCACGTTTCTTCCGTCGTCGTAAATTCTGCCGCTTCACCGCTGAAGACGTCAAAGAGATCGATTACAAAGATCTCAACACTCTGAAAGCCTACGTATCCGAGACCGGCAAAATCGTTCCAAGCCGTATCACTGGTACCAAAGCACGTTATCAGCGTCAGCTGGCCACCGCTATCAAGCGTGCCCGCTTCCTGGCCCTGCTGGCCTACACCGACAGCCACGGCCGCTGAGACCAGGTAGTCGACAAAACGTAACAAAGGATAGAAAGCATGCGTGCCCTGGCTGAATTCATCATGCGCGGCCGTATGCAGGCCACTCTCGTAGTGGCTGGATGTGCGGCGTTGCCGCTGTTGTTCTGGTTGAGTGCTGCCGCAGGTTGCCTTGTGCTCCTGCGACGCGGGTTCAGTGATGCCGTTGGTGTCCTGTCCTGGGCTCTGCTGCCGGCCTTGGTCTGGTGGTATTTCGGTGAACCTCGTACAGCCATGGTGCTGCTGGGTTCGCTGAGTTTGGCAATGGTTTTGCGTGCCAGCGAGTCCTGGGTCCGCGTGCTGCTGGTCAGCGTGGCGTTGGGTGTGGTGTACGCAGTGGTTCTGGGCACGGTTTTTCGCGAACCTCTGGAAGCAATGTCGCAGGAGTTGCAGAAACATCTGCCGACAATGCTGGCCGGGCTCTACGAGCAGTTGAACGTAGAAGAGCGAGCGCGTCTGGGGTCACTGATTGCTCCCGTCCTGAATGGCCTGATAGCGGCTGTGTTGCAAATCGTCAGTGTGCTGTGCCTGATGCTGGGCAGGTACTGGCAAGCGATGTTGTACAACCCTGGTGGTTTCGGGCGTGAATTTCGCGCCGTGAAACTTCCACTGGTGCCTGCGTTGGCGCTGTTGGTGTGCATGCTGGTTGGGCCGAATTTCGGGCCTCAGGTAGCCATGATCACACCGCTGTGCAGCGTACCGCTGGCATTTGCCGGGCTAGCCCTGATTCACGGACTGGTTGCTGAAAAGCGCCTTTCGCGGTTCTGGCTGGTAGGGATGTACATCACGCTGCTGGTGTTCATGCAACTGATCTATCCGTTGCTCGTGGTAATTGCCATTGTCGACAGCCTGATTGATTTTCGCGGTCGCCGGGGTTCGAAAGACTCCGGCAATGGTCCTGCGAACGGTGAAGGTTAAAAGTTAAGAGGATTTCCACATGCAACTGATCCTTCTGGAAAAAGTCGCCAACCTGGGCAACCTGGGCGACAAAGTAAACGTTAAGGCCGGTTACGGTCGTAACTACCTGCTGCCTTACGGCAAAGCAACCGCTGCAACCGCTGCCAACGTGGCTGCGTTTGAAGAGCGTCGTGCCGAGCTGGAAAAACTGGCTGCAGACAAGAAAGCATCTGCCGAAACTCGCGCTGCCCAACTGGCTGAGCTGGAAGTGACTATCACTGCCACCGCTGGTGACGAAGGCAAGCTGTTCGGTTCGATCGGTACTCACGACATCGCTGATGCACTGACCGCCTCTGGCGTTGAAGTTGCAAAAAGCGAAGTTCGTCTGCCGAACGGCACTATCCGCAACGTTGGCGAATTCGACGTAGCCGTGCATCTGCACAGCGACGTAGAAGCGACAGTACGCGTTGTCGTAGTGGCTGCTTAAGCAACACTGAATCGTCTGGCGGCATTGTCGTGAGAGGATTAACATCGGGCACGATCCTGTTTACAGGTCGTGCCCTTTGTCTTTGTGCCATCCCCATTCTGCAACCCCCCGAATTAAAGTGGCCATGAACGATATATCCGCCCCCGAGCAATACGATCTGCAAACCGCTGCCCTCAAGGTGCCGCCACATTCCATCGAGGCCGAACAGGCTGTGCTCGGTGGTCTGATGCTGGACAACAACGCCTGGGAGCGCGTGCTCGATCAAGTCTCTGATGGTGATTTCTATCGACATGACCACCGTCTGATCTTCCGCGCCATTGCCCGGCTGGCTGATCAGAACAGCCCGATCGACGTGGTTACCCTGGCCGAACAGCTGGACAAGGAAGGCCAGACCTCGCAAGTCGGTGGCCTGGGCTACCTCAGCGAGCTGGCGAAAAACACGCCCTCTGTTGCCAACATCAAGGCCTATGCGCAGATCGTTCGTGCGCGGGCCACATTGCGGCAGTTGATTGGTATCAGCACTGAAATCGCGGACAGCGCGTTCAACCCGGAAGGTCGAACCGCCGAAGAGATTCTGGACGAGGCCGAACGGCAGATCTTTCAGATAGCCGAAGCGCGGCCCAAGACCGGCGGCCCGGTCAGTGTCAACGACCTGCTGACCAAGGCCATCGACCGTATCGATACCCTGTTCAACAGCGACAACGCAATCACCGGCCTTTCCACTGGCTACACCGATCTCGATGAAAAAACCAGCGGTCTGCAGCCATCTGACCTGATCATCGTTGCAGGTCGTCCGTCGATGGGTAAAACCACTTTCGCGATGAACCTGGTCGAAAACGCTGTGTTGCGCAGCGACAAGGTGGTGCTGGTCTATTCGTTGGAAATGCCAGGTGAATCGCTGATCATGCGTATGCTTTCATCGCTGGGGCGTATCGATCAGACCAAGGTGCGCGCCGGCCGTCTGGAAGATGATGACTGGCCGCGCCTGACCTCGGCGGTCAATCTGCTCAACGATCGCAAGCTGTTCATCGACGATACAGCAGGCATCAGCCCCTCGGAAATGCGCGCACGCACACGCCGTATCGTTCGAGAGCACGGCGACATCGCCATGATCATGATCGACTACCTGCAGCTGATGCAGATTCCCGGTTCGAGCGGCGACAACCGTACCAACGAGATCTCCGAGATTTCCCGGTCCCTGAAAGCGCTGGCCAAGGAGTTCAACTGCCCGGTTATTGCCCTTTCGCAGTTGAACCGCTCGCTTGAACAGCGACCGAACAAACGCCCGATCAACTCCGACCTCCGGGAATCCGGAGCGATCGAGCAGGATGCCGACGTCATCATGTTTGTGTATCGCGACGAGGTGTATCACCCCGAAACCGAACACAAGGGCATTGCCGAGATCATTATCGGCAAGCAGCGTAACGGCCCTATCGGCACTACACGCCTTGCGTTCATCGGCAAATACACGCGTTTCGAGAACCTGGCACCCGGCAGTTACAACTTCGACGAAGATTGATCTAAGGTCAGTCAAATCCGACCGCCGTTGTCAGGCTTGATCAAAAAATGTGCTATATTCCGCGCCCGCGATTTTTCCAACGTGCAAACGTAGGTCCTGAACATGCAAGCAGCCAAGCCGTTATTTGACTATCCCAAGTACTGGGCCGAATGTTTCGGACCAGCACCTTTCCTGCCCATGAGCCGGGAAGAAATGGATCTGCTTGGCTGGGATTCCTGCGACATCATCATCGTCACAGGTGATGCGTACGTTGATCACCCGTCTTTCGGCATGGCAATCATTGGCCGTTTGCTTGAGTCCCAAGGCTTTCGGGTCGGGATCATCGCGCAGCCCAACTGGCAGTCCAAAGACGACTTCATGAAGCTCGGCGAGCCGAACCTGTTTTTCGGTGTCGCTGCCGGCAACATGGACTCGATGATCAACCGATACACGGCGGACAAGAAAATCCGCTCCGATGACGCCTACACACCTGGCGGCATGGCCGGCAAGCGCCCAGACCGCGCGAGTCTGGTGTACAGCCAGCGCTGCAAGGAAGCCTACAAGCACGTGCCTATCGTGCTGGGCGGCATCGAAGCCTCGTTGCGCCGTATTGCCCACTATGACTACTGGCAGGACAAGGTTCGCAACTCGATCCTGATTGACGCCTGCGCCGACATCCTGCTGTACGGCAATGCCGAACGTGCGATTGTCGAAGTTGCCCAGCGTCTGTCCTATGGCCACAAGATCGAAGACATCACCGATGTGCGCGGCACTGCCTTCATCCGTCGTGACACGCCGCAAGGCTGGTATGAAGTCGACTCGACGCGCATCGATCGTCCGGGCAAGGTCGACAAGATCATCAACCCGTACGTCAACACCCAGGACACCCAGGCCTGCGCCATCGAGCAAGAAAAAGGCGACGTCGAAGACCCGAATGAAGCCAAGGTGGTGCAGATCCTTGCCAGCCCGCGCATGACCCGCGACAAGACTGTGATTCGTCTGCCGTCGGTGGAAAAGGTCAGGAACGATGCCGTTCTGTACGCTCACGCCAACCGCGTGTTGCACCTTGAAACCAATCCGGGCAACGCCCGCGCATTGGTGCAGAAGCATGGTGAAGTTGACGTCTGGTTCAATCCACCGCCCATTCCGATGACCACCGAAGAAATGGACTACGTGTTCGGCATGCCTTACGCGCGCGTTCCTCACCCTGCATACGGCAAGGAAAAGATTCCGGCCTACGACATGATCCGTTTTTCGGTGAACATCATGCGCGGCTGTTTCGGCGGCTGTACGTTCTGCTCGATTACCGAGCATGAAGGCCGGATCATTCAGAACCGTTCCGAAGAATCGATCATTCGTGAAATCGAAGAGATCCGCGACAAGGTGCCAGGCTTTACCGGCGTCATTTCCGACCTGGGCGGACCGACTGCGAACATGTATCGCATCGCCTGCAAAAGCCCGGAGATCGAATCGGCGTGCCGCAAGCCGTCCTGCGTGTTTCCTGGTATCTGCCCGAACCTGAACACCGATCACTCGTCGCTGATTCAGCTGTACCGCAGTGCCCGAGCGTTGCCGGGTGTGAAGAAAATCCTGATCGCTTCCGGCCTGCGTTACGACCTCGCGGTCGAGTCGCCGGAATACGTCAAGGAGCTGGTCACGCACCACGTCGGTGGTTACCTGAAGATCGCCCCGGAACACACCGAGGAAGGTCCGCTCAACCAGATGATGAAGCCGGGCATTGGCAGCTATGACAAGTTCAAGCGCATGTTCGAGAAGTACACCAAGGAAGCAGGCAAGGAGCAGTACCTGATTCCTTACTTCATCGCCGCCCACCCGGGCACCACTGATGAAGACATGATGAACCTGGCGCTGTGGCTCAAGGGCAACGGCTTCCGTGCGGATCAGGTGCAGGCGTTCTACCCGTCGCCAATGGCCACGGCCACGGCGATGTACCACTCGGGCAAGAACCCGTTGCGTAAGGTGACTTACAAGAGTGACGGCGTCACGATTGTGAAGAGCGAAGCACAGCGTCGTCTGCACAAGGCATTCCTGCGCTATCACGACCCGAAAGGCTGGCCGATGCTGCGTGAGGCGCTGGAGCGTATGGGCCGTTCCGACCTCATCGGGTCGGGCAAAGATCAATTGATCCCGCTGCATCAGCCTGCGACCGACACCTATCAGAGTGCCCGCCGCAAGAACTCGACCCCGGCAGGTAGCCACAAGGTCGGCAAGAACACCAAGACCACGCTGATTCAGACCCAGCACACCGGTCTGCCGCCACGTGGCAGCGACGGCAGCAAGCCGTGGGACAAGCGTGAAGAAGCCAAGGCTGCAGCAATGGCGCGCAACAAGCAGGCCGCCAAAGAGCGCATTGACGCCGCCAAAGGCAAAGGCCCCAAGCCAGCCAAGCGCAAGCCGGTAGTACCGCGCTAACATACATCGCATAGCGCCGCCTGCTTGAACAGGGGCGGACGCAGAGCGTCCAGAGCGGCATGCCCACGCAGAGCTTGGGCACGATATTCAGCGTATGCTCGTTCCTCACGTTCCAGCGTGTGAATGCCGTTCGTGATGCTCTGCGTCACACCACGCACCCACGCTGCTCACAATTCTTCACCCCACACCCAATCCCTCTGCCACACTGTCTGCCTTATTACTGTGCAACCCTTGCACCGTCGGCTCAGGCCGGCACGATTTTGGTGCTGAGCCTCGTAAAGCAGGTAGTGCCGATGTCGTAGGCGCCTGACTTTGACCGGATGGCATAAGTCTTGCGCGGCTCATTTACCGTTCAGGCTCGCAGGAGGCACGCCGTGTCGATTCATATTGCCTTGCACCATGTCACGCATTATCGCTACGACCGCGCGGTCGAACTGGGTCCTCAGATCGTTCGCCTGCGCCCGGCCGCTCACAGCCGCACACGCGTACTGTCGTATTCGTTGAAAGTGTTGCCTGAAAATCATTTCATCAACTGGCAGCAGGACCCACAGGGCAACTATCTGGCGCGCCTGGTCTTTCCGGAAAAAACCAAGGAATTCCGTGTCGAGGTCGATCTGGTTGCCGAGATGGCAGTGTTCAACCCGTTCGATTTCTTTCTCGAGCCGTACGCTGAAAACATCCCGTTCACGTATGCCAGCGAAGAGCAGCGTGAACTGGCACCGTATCTCGAAAAACTGCCGCTGACCCCGAAATTCCAGGCCTATCTGGACAGCATCAGCCGTGAGCCGATTCCGGCCATCGACTTTCTGGTTGGCCTCAACCAGCGTCTGAGCCAGGACGTCGATTATCTGATTCGCATGGAGCCGGGTGTACAGACCCCCGAGTTCACTCTGGAAAACGCCTCGGGTTCCTGCCGCGATTCTGCGTGGCTGCTGGTGCAGCTGCTGCGCCATCTGGGGATGGCCGCGCGCTTCGTGTCGGGGTATCTGATCCAGCTCAAGGCTGACGTTGCAGCGCTGGATGGGCCTTCCGGTACCGACGTCGACTTCACCGACCTGCACGCCTGGTGCGAGGTGTATCTGCCGGGTGCAGGCTGGGTCGGGCTGGACGCGACCTCTGGACTGTTCGCCGGCGAAGGCCACATTCCGCTGGCCTGCAGTCCCGAGCCATCCTCCGCAGCACCGATCAGTGGGCTGGTCGAGCCGTGCGAAACCGAGTTCAGCCATGAAATGTCTGTAGAGCGTATTTGGGAGGCGCCACGCGTCACCAAGCCCTATAGCGAAGAGCAGTGGCAGGACATCCAGGCGGTTGGGCGGCAGATAGACGCTGATCTGATCCGCGATGATGTGCGCCTGACTATGGGCGGCGAGCCTACGTTTGTTTCCATTGATGATCGCGATGGCCCCGAATGGAACACTGCAGCGCTGGGGTCGCGCAAGCGTGAGCTGTCTGCCGAACTCTTCCAGCGCATGCGCGCGCACTATGCGCCTCTGGGGATCGTGCATTTCGGGCAGGGCAAATGGTATCCGGGGGAACAGTTGCCGCGCTGGTCGCTGAACTGTTTCTGGCGCAAGGACGGCAAGCCGGTCTGGCGCAACAATGCGCTGATCGCCAATGAAACACAGGACTACGGCGCAACTGGCGAGCTGGCCGGGCGTTTTCTGGCCAGCGTTGCCGAGCGCCTGAAACTGCCGGCCCGTTTTGTTTTTCCGGCCTACGAAGATAATTTCTACTACCTGTGGCGCGAAGGTGCGCTGCCGGTCAACGTGACCGCCGAAGATTCGTGGCTGGGCGACGAGCTTGAGCGGGCGCGCCTGCGCAAGGTCTTCGCGCAGGGGCTGGACAAGATGATCGGCCAGGTCTTGCCGCTGGCCCGTAGCGCAGAAGGTGACAGCTGGCAGAGCGGCCGCTGGTATCTGCGTGACGAGCATTGCCGTCTGGTGCCAGGTGATTCAGCGTTGGGGTATCGACTGCCACTGGCCTCGCAGCCTTGGGTCAAGGCGGCGGAGTACCCGTTCATTCACCCGACCGACCATAATCAGGACTTTCCTGAACTGGCCGACAGCGACTCGCTGACCTCGGCACTCAAGTCAAACGAGACAGACGCTGAACGCGCGCCGAAGATCGACGAGTCCGCCGATTGGCTGACCCGTACGGCGCTGTGTGCCGAAGCGCGTGATGGACGTCTCTACCTGTTCATGCCGCCGCTGCAGAAGCTTGAGGAATACCTTGAGCTTGTAGCCGTTATCGAAGCAACTGCCGAAGAGTTGCAATGCCCGGTTCTGCTCGAAGGTTACGAGCCGCCGAGCGATCCGCGTCTGTGCAACTTCCGCATTACGCCTGACCCGGGTGTGATCGAAGTCAACGTGCAGCCCTCGGCAAGTTGGGACGAACTGGTCGAGCGCACCGAATTTCTCTACGAGCAGGCGCGCCTCACACGTCTTACCACCGAAAAGTTCATGATAGATGGTCGTCATACCGGCACTGGCGGCGGCAATCACTTCGTGCTGGGCGGGGCGACACCGGGCGATTCTCCGTTCCTGCGGCGTCCAGACCTGCTGCGCAGCCTGATCAGTTACTGGCACAACCATCCTTCGCTGTCGTACCTGTTTTCCGGGCTGTTCATTGGCCCTACCTCACAGGCGCCACGTATCGACGAGGCGCGTAACGACTCGCTCTACGAAATGGAAATTGCCTTCGCGCAGATGCCCGAACCCGGAGAAGACGTTGCGCCTTGGGTCGTGGATCGCCTGCTGCGCAACCTGCTGATCGATGTCACCGGTAACACCCACCGCGCCGAGTTCTGCATCGACAAGTTGTATTCGCCCGATGGCGCGACCGGGCGCCTGGGCTTGCTGGAGCTGCGCGCCTTCGAGATGCCGCCTCACGCGCGCATGAGCCTCGCCCAGCAATTGCTGCTGCGCGCGCTGGTCGCCCGTTTCTGGCGCGAGCCTTATGCACCGGCCAAACTGGCACGCTGGGGCACGCAGTTGCACGACCGCTTCATGCTGCCGCATTTCATCGAGCAGGATTTCGCCGACGTAGTGGCTGACCTGAACGCGGCCGGTTATCCGGTCAAGGCCGACTGGTTTGCCGCGCATCTGGAATTTCGCTTTCCGAAAGTGGGCGATTACGCCGTCAACGGCATCGAGCTGGAACTGCGTCAGGCGCTGGAGCCTTGGCATGTGCTGGGCGAGGAGGGCTCGGCTGGCGGTGCGGTGCGCTATGTCGATTCATCGCTGGAACGCTTGCAGGTGCATCTCAGCGGGCTGCCGCCGCAACGCTATCTGCTCACCTGCAATGGCATACCCGTACCCCTGCAGCCGACCGGACGCGTCGGCGAGTTTGTCGCGGGCGTACGCTATCGTGCCTGGCAACCGGCCAACTGCCTGCAACCGACCATCGGCGTACATGCCCCGCTGGTGTTCGACCTGCTCGATACCTGGATGCACCGCTCGCTGGGCGGCTGCGAGTATCATGTCGCCCACCCGGGCGGTCGCAACTACGAGACATTGCCGGTCAACGCCAACGAAGCGGAAAGCCGTCGCCTGTCACGTTTCTTCCGCATCGGTCACACACCCGGCAAGCTGACCGTTCCGTCGCTCAATATTAATGACGAGCTGCCGATGACGCTGGATATGCGTCTGCATTAAAAACAGTGGCTCTGTGCGTCAGATGCACACGGATGTGACATCTGGCAGCACTACTCTGAAGTCCTTACGTTGCCTGCCGAGCCTTCCATGCCTGACCTGCTTGATCGCTACTCTCTTTCCGAGGGCACTTACCACGAGATGCTCGATGCTGATGGCGCCGTTCGTCCACACTGGCGACGCCTTTACGAGCACATGCAACGCAGTACGTCGGCGCAATTGATTCAGCGCCAAGCCCTGCTGACCCGGCAGATTCAGGAAAACGGCGTCACCTACAACGTCTACGCCGACCCCAAGGGCGCTGATCGTCCATGGGAACTGGACCTGTTGCCGCACATTATTGCGGCGGATGAGTGGCAGCACGTGGCGGCAGGGATTGCCCAGCGTGCGCGGTTGCTCAACGCCGTGCTGGCCGATCTTTATGGTCCCCAGACCCTGATCGCCAATGGTTTGCTGCCTGCCGAACTGGTATTCGGCCATAACAACTTCTTGTGGCCATGCCAGGGCATAAAACCGCCTGAAGGCACCTTTTTGCACATGTACGCCGTTGACCTGGCGCGCACGCCGGACGGGCGCTGGTGGGTTACCGCCGACCGTACTCAGGCGCCCTCCGGGGCGGGTTATGCTTTGGAGAATCGCCAGAGCGTCGCCCGTGCCTTGCCTGAAACCTACCGCGACCTGCAGGTCCGGCATCTGTCAGGCTTCTTCGATACCTTGCAACAGACCCTTTCACGTCAGGCGCCGACCAGCAGCGAGGCGCCGCTGGTGGTGTTGTTGACGCCAGGGCGCTTTAATGAAAGTTATTTCGAGCACCTTTATCTGGCGCGGCAGCTGGGTTATCCGCTGGTCGAGGGCGGCGATCTTACCGTTCGCGATGACACCGTTTACCTGAAAACCCTCAGCGGCCTGCGCCGGGTTCACGCGATCATGCGTCGTCTGGACGATGATTTTTGTGATCCGCTGGAATTGCGAACCGATTCCGCACTCGGCGTGCCGGGTTTGCTGGAGGCGGTGCGTCAAGGCAACGTGCTGGTCGCCAATGCGCTGGGCAGCGGTGTGCTTGAATCGCCTGGGTTATTGGGCTTTTTGCCGAAAATCAGTCAGTACCTGTTCGGTGAGGACCTGATTCTGCCATCGGTGGCAACTTGGTGGTGCGGAGAGCCGACCGTGCTGGCGCAGGCGCTGGAAAAACTGCCTGACTTGCTGATCAAACCCGCATTTCCCTCGCAGCATTTTGCCCCAGTGTTTGGACGCGATCTCAACGAGGAACAGCGCACGGCTCTCGCCCAACGCATGCAATCGCGGCCTTATGCCTATGTGGCCCAGGAGCTGGCGCAATTGTCCCATGCGCCGGTGCTGCAGGCCGATGGCACCGGTTTGCAGCCGCGTGCCATTGGCATGCGCGTTTACGCCGTGGCCAGCGTCGACGGCTATCGTGTGCTGCCGGGCGGTCTGACCCGAGTGGCCGCTGAAGCCGATGCCGAGGTGGTCTCCATGCAGCGCGGTGGTGCGAGCAAGGACACCTGGGTGCTGGGCGAGCGCTCGCACCTCGGTGAACCCTGGAAAGGTCAGCGTGTGCTGGGGGTCTATGACCTGATCCGGCGCGACCCCTATCTGCCATCGCGGGTGGTGGAAAACCTGTTCTGGTTCGGCCGCTATTGCGAACGTTGCGAAGACAGCGCGCGCCTGCTGCGCATCATGCTCACGCGCTACGTCGATGATGATGACCCGCTTGCGCTACAGGCTGCTGTCGCGCTGGCTGAAAGCCTCGGCATGCTGCCCGAAGCGCAAGAGGGCGAAGAGCTGAAGGATCGCCTGCTTGCGGCGCTTCTGGGTGAAGAGTGGCCATTCAGCCTGCGTGGCAATCTGCAGCGTCTGCAGTGGGCCGCTTCACAGGTGCGCGGCAAGCTATCGAGAGAAAACTGGCAGGCGCTGGTCGAGCTCCAGCGCGAAGCGTTGAGCCTGGATACCGAGGAGCCGGACTTTGGCGAGCTGGTGGATTTTCTCAACCGTCTGGTGATGTCACTGGCGGCGCTTGCCGGTTTTGCCATGGATGACATGACCCGTGATGAAGGCTGGAGCTTCCTGATGATCGGGCGCCGGATAGAGCGTCTGAAGTTTCTCAGCACAAGCCTGGCGGCCTTTCTGCGCGGTTCGGCGGTTTCGGAGAAGGCCGGGCTGGAATGGTTGCTGGAACTGGGCAACAGCAGCATCACCTACCGTTCGCGTTACATGTCGGTGCCGCATCTGATTCCAGTGCTGGACCTGCTGTTGCTTGATGAGCAGAATCCGCATGCGGTGCTGTTTCAGCTCAAACTGGTACAACGTTCGCTGCGCCGCCTGAACGACGAGTTCGATGCGCCGCGCGATAACGGCCTTGCGGTGCTGGCTCAGCGTCTCGCTGCCTTCGATCTGGGTAGCCTGGAAAACCCGTTGTTTGGTCAGAGCAGCATCGACGCAGTCCTCGACGGGCTGGCCGACCTGTTGCAGAGCATCGGCGACAGCAGTGGGCAGGCTTCAGACCGTCTGGCCCTGCGCCATTTTGCCCACGTCGATGACGTCAGCCAACGCACGGTATCTGTCTGATGAGCGCCTTCTACCAGATTTTTCACGACACGCATTATAAGTACGACAGCCCGGTTTCCCTGGCTCAGCAGTTGGCGCATCTGTGGCCACGCAGCAGTCAGTGGCAGCGTTGCACCGAGCAGGCACTGGAGATATTCCCGACGCCGACCACGCGTCGCGACGAGCTGGACGTGTTCGGCAACCCGCTGACGCGCCTGGCGTTCGAGCGTCCTCATGATGAGTTGCAGGTCAATGCCCGGCTGCGTATCGAGGTACTCGAACGCCCGTTTCTGGATTTCAATCTGTCGCCGGAATGGGAAGTGACGCGCAGTGCGCTGACTTACAGCGCCAAACCGATGACCGAAGATATTCTGGAGGCCTGCCGCTATCGCTTCGAGTCTCCCTACGTACACCTGAAACGTTCGTTCGTCGAGTTTTCGCAGGACTGCTTTCCTGCCGGACGCCCGTTGCTGCTGGGTGTGCAGGCCTTGATGGAGAAGATCTTCAGCGAATTCACTTTCGACGAAGAAGCGACTCAGGTAGCGACACCGCTGGTGGAAGTGCTGGAGCGACGGCGCGGTGTCTGTCAGGACTTTGCGCACCTGATGCTGGCGTGCCTGCGCTCGCGGGGGCTGGCGGCACGCTACGTGAGTGGTTATCTGCTGACTCAGCCTCCGCCCGGTCAACCCCGGCTGATCGGTGCTGATGCTTCGCACGCGTGGGTGTCGGTGTTTTGTCCGGCGTCGGGCTGGGTCGACTTTGACCCGACCAATAATGCGCAGCCTGCACTGGAGCACATCAGCCTGGCCTGGGGGCGTGACTTTTCGGATGTATCGCCTTTGCGTGGGGTTATCTTGGGCGGCGGCAGCCACGATCCCGAAGTCCGCGTCACCGTCATGCCCGTCGCTGCCTGAGCCGCCTAATTAGCGGGCCTCTTGAATCGTTCTTCAAAGGTGCAATTGTGCCGGGACCTTTCGATACACGTCTTTGGAACCCTGGCGCCGATAAGGCACTCTCTTGTTACATCAATTTTCAACGTTTACTCAAATGGCCTGCCTGGAGATTCAAATGATTCGCAAGCTCGTAGCGATTTCGCTGTTGTCGTTGGCCAGTGGCCAGTTGTTGGCCGCCGAGTGCTCCACCACAGTCGATTCGACCGATCAGATGATGTACGACACCAAAGCCATCCAGATCGACAAGAGCTGCAAGACGTTCACCGTCAACCTGACGCATTCCGGCAACCTGCCGAAGAACGTCATGGGGCACAACTGGGTGTTGAGCAAAGACGCTGACGCTCAGGCGATTACCAACGATGGCATGGCTGCAGGTATCGACAAAGATTATCTGAAGCCAGGCGACGATCGCATCATCGCTCATACCAAAGTCATCGGTGCCGGTGAAAAAGACTCGGTGACGTTTGATGTGTCCAAACTTGATGCAGCAGAGAAGTACCAGTTTTTCTGCACCTTCCCAGGGCATATCAGCATGATGAAAGGTGCCGTGACCCTGAAGTAACGGCAAGCCTTCAGCAGCGGACGCAGAGCGTCCGCAACGGCATTCCCACGCGGAGCATGGGCACGATAGTGTCTACTTGACGACTATCGTTCCTCACGCTCCAGATTGGGAATGCCTTGCGTGACGCTTCGCGTCACAGTTCTGAGCCAGTCACTCAAGGTGCGTACGGCAGTTCGCGTTTGTGCTGGGTCTTCGCGTAGGTTTCGCAGATGATGCGGAATGCTTCTTCACGCACCGGCTCGCCATGCAGGAAGGCGTCTATCTCTGCGTAGGTCACGCCATGAGAGGCTTCGTCCGGTTTGCCAGGTGACAAGTCTTCCAGGTCGGCAGTCGGTACTTTTTCTACCAGGGATTCCGGCGCGCCGAAATGGCGAGCGATTTCGCGTACCTGGTTTTTCACCAGCCCGCTCAATGGGGCAAGGTCGCAGGCGCCGTCGCCGAATTTGGT
This sequence comes from Pseudomonas tremae, assembly GCF_001401155.1. GTDB lineage: Bacteria > Pseudomonadota > Gammaproteobacteria > Pseudomonadales > Pseudomonadaceae > Aquipseudomonas > Aquipseudomonas tremae. The sequence goes on along the minus strand of NZ_LJRO01000153.1, from coordinate 79,817 downwards.
GAAAAAGCCCATGACAGCTTCCGCCGCATGGTCTGTGCCTATCACCAGCCCCTGATAAGCCCCCGCCACGGTGTACTGGGCAACCATGCGCATACGCGCCTTGGTATTGCCGAGCACAAAATCCACAGCGCTGGCCGGCAGCCCGTCGAACGCTGCTTTCACTTCGGCAGCCAGTGCCTTGACGCTGGAGCCGATGTTGATGGTATGGCGCTCGTCCGGCTCGATGAAATCCACAGATGCCTGGGCTTCATGCTCGTCTGCCTGCACGACATAAGGCAGGCGCACGGCGATGAAGCGATAGTCTTTGTCACCGGTGCTTTCACGCAACTCCTTGATCGCGCGCTGGGCAAGCAGGCCGGCAGTCAGTGAGTCGACACCGCCGCTGATGCCCAGCACCAGCGTTTTCAGCCTTGCGTTCTGCACGCATTCTTTGATGAAGTCGACGCGGCGGCCCACTTCGGCCTGCAGTGCGTTCTGGTCCGCGAAAGGTGGCTGGACATTAAGCTGGTCAACAATCTGGCGCTGTACGGCGTGCATGATTCACTCCTCGTCAGTGGGATAATTCAAGCGGGTTTTTCAGGCGTCGGCAAGCTGGGGACCTTGAACACATGCCGCATGTAAGCGACAAAATTCGGGTCCTTGCACTGTGTCTTGCCGGGCTCGTCGGAAATTTTCGCTACCGCCTGACCTGCACAGGCGGTCATCTTCAGCACCATGTTCATGGGCGCTATGCCTGGGATATCAGCCGTCAGGTTGGTGCCGATGCCAAAGCTGACATTGATGCGCCCGCGCAGCGCCCGAAAAATCTCCAGTGACTTGGGCAGGTTCAGTCCGTCAGAAAACACCAGTGTCTTGCTCATCGGGTCGATGCCCAGTTTCTGGTAATGCGAGATGCATTTTTCGGCCCACTTCACTGGGTCTCCCGAATCATGGCGCAAACCGTCGAAGAGCTTGGCGAAGTACAGGTCGAAGTCATTCAGGAAAGCATCTGTGGTGATGCAGTCCGTCAGCGCGATGCCCAACAGGCCTCGATACTCGCGCACCCAGCAATCGAGCGCGGCGATTTGACTGTCGATCAGGCGCGGCCCCAGTTGCTGGTGGGCCATGATCCATTCATGCGCCATTGTGCCGAGCGGCTTCAGATCAAGTTGGCGTGCCAGATGCACATTGCTGGTGCCGACGAACTGCCCCGGGAAATCCTTTTTCAGTACGCCGAGGATTTCTTCCTGAACGCGGTAGGAAAACCGCCTGCGGGTGCCGAAATCCGCCACTTTCAATTCGGCCAGCTCATCCGGCGTGGCGTTACTGTTCAGCCAGTCGAATTTTTCATAGAGACGATCCCGAGCCTGACTGAGCAAGGTGTCCGGGTAGCGGTGGCGGTTCCTGACCTCACTGACAATCGCCAGCAACGGCACTTCGAACAGGATGACGTGCAGCCACGGCCCGTGCAGACGAATGCACAGCTCACCGTCCTCGATGCTGGTTTTGACATAGCGGGTATTGAAGCGGAACAGCCCTAGAAACCTGAGAAAGTCCGGCTTCAGGAACGTGATGCGTTCCAGAAAGCCCAGATGCTCAGGGGTAAGAGACAGCTCGCACAGCAACTCGATCTGGTGCTTGATCTCGTCCAGATAAGGACGCAGATCTTCACCATTGCGGCAGCGAAACTCCCACTCGACGTCCACGTTGGGGTAGTTATGCAGGACAGCCTGCATCATGGTCAGCTTGTAGAAATCAGTATCGAGCAGGCTTTGCACGATGCGATTTGAAAAGGCGCTCTCGCTCATTGAATCGGGCTCTCCAGAGCAGCCGGATAATGTCGGGCCCGCGACTTCCTGTCTGTCACCACGGAAAGCTCACGGCCGGATGGGTGTGCATTGTCGCCTTTAATGTGGCGGTTGATCCAACTGTTCCAGCATCCACTGCAGAAAAACCCGGATTTTGGGCACGTCGGCAGTGTGTTCCGGATAGGACAGGTAATAGGCGCTGTTAGTGCTGGGCAATCTGTAGTCCCAGGGAATCACCAGTTTGCCTTCGGCCAGTTCCTCCTCGACCAGAAAACGCGGCAGCAGCGCGACACCGCAGCCGACCTGCGCAGCACGAATGCACATATAGAAGGTTTCAAAGCGCGGCCCGTGATAGCTGTGGTCAGTCTGATACCCCTGACTTTCGAACCATTCGTGCCAAGCCCTCGGGCGGAAGGCGTTCTGCAGTAAAACCAGTGTGCTCAATTGGGTCGGATCGCTGAATGGCTCGTCCGGCAGACTTTCAGGTGCGCAAACCGGCACCAGTTCTTCGCCAAACAGCTTCACGCTTTCGGCGCCGGGAATGGCAGCCTGGCCGAAGTAGAACGACACGTCGCAACGGCCCTTGATCAGGTCGTCAGCCTCTTGCTCGTTGATCAGGTCCAGGTGAATGTGCGGATGACGCAAGCGCCAGCCCTTCAGTCGCGGCACCAGCCAGCGGGCGCCGAACGTCGACGGTGTCGAGACCCGCAGCACTTCGGTTTCGCCACCATAGGAGCGCAGGAAGTGAGTGGACATCTCTATCTGGGTCAGAATCTTGCGCACTTCCGCCAAATACAGCGCACCCGCCGGGGTCAGTTGCAGGCGACGTCGCACGCGCTGAAACAGCAGATGCTGGACCAGCTCTTCGAGCTGCGCGACCTGTTTGCTGACGGCGCTCTGGGTCAGGTTGAGTTCTTCGGCGGCGCGGGTGAAGCTCAAATGCCGGGTCACCGCCTCAAAGCATTGCAGTGCGGCTATCGAGGGCAAGTGGCGTTTATTCAGCATGGTGACTTCTCTGTGTTCCGCGAGCGTGCATGAGCAATATGAGTAATCGGAATGATATCCCGCTGGAACGTCGTTTGTCGGCCAGACGCTTGTTGGTTATCAATAAGGGGCAGGTATGACCCACGGCATTTCCTGCCAAATCCACTAACCTCAATTGGTGCGTCTCGTAGCGTTCGCGCACCGGGCGTGTGCAATTCGGTGACGTGTAATGTTACAAGTGGGTTGCCCTGTGGGTGTAATGCGGGTTGCACCCTGAAGGGGGGGGTTGGTTGCTCTTTCATCGGGAAGAGTTGCACCTTTCTGCGTTTTTTTGGTTGCACAGCCACGGCGCACGACTATCAGGTCATTGAATGAAAAGATAAACACGACAATTCTCATAATGAAAAAAGCGATGGCACGGGGCTTGCTCTAGGCAACTCTGTAATCGAGCAACCCGTACCCAGGCAATCACGTAATCGCAGTGCCCGTTAAAAAAATATCCTCAGGAGCACCACTCATGTCGCATACGTTTTACAGGAAAGGCTTTCTGGCAATCGCAGTGGCAACTGCATTGGGCGTGTCTTCGTTTGCACAGGCGGATGTGAAAATCGGCGTCGCAGGTCCCATGACCGGCGCGAATGCATCGTTTGGCCAGCAATACATGAAAGGCGCGCAGGCAGCGGCCGATGCGATCAACGCGGCAGGTGGTGTGAACGGGGAGAAAATCGTGCTGGTGGCGGGCGATGATGCCTGCGAGCCGAAGCAGGCCGTGGCAATTGCCAACCGTCTTGTGGATCAGGACAAAGTGATTGGTGTTGTCGGGCACTTCTGCTCGTCGTCGACCATTCCGGCTTCCGAGGTCTACAGCGATGCGGGTGTGATTGCCATCACGCCTGGCTCGACCAACCCGACAGTGACCGAGCGCGGTATGAAAGAGATGTTCCGCATGTGCGGCCGTGATGACCAGCAGGGCATCGTCGCTGGCGACTACATCGTCGACGTGCTCAAGGGCAAGAAAATCGCGGTCATCAACGACAAGGACACTTATGGCAAGGGCCTTGCCGATGCAACGGCCAAGCAACTGACAGCGCGCGGCGTCAAGCCGATACTCGAGGAAGGCCTGACCCGTGGCGAGAAAGATTTCAGCGCCTTGGTCACGAAGATTCGTTCGGTTGGCGCTGATGTCGTGTACTTCGGCGGCCTGCACCCTGAAGCTGGCCCATTGGTTCGCCAAATGCGTGAGCAGGGGCTGAAGGACGTCAAGTTCATGTCTGACGATGGCGTCGTGACTGACGAACTGGCCACCACCGCTGGCGGTGCGCAGTACGTTGATGGCGTGTACATGACCTTTGGTGCCGACCCGCGCGCATTGCCGGACAGCAAGGCAGTTGTTGACCAGTTCCGCAAGGCCGGTTACGAGCCTGAAGGCTACACGCTGTACGCTTACGCTTCCGTGCAGGCCCTGGCGGCCGGCTTCAATGGCGCCAAGTCCAACAAGGGCGAAGAGGCTGCCAAGTGGCTCAAGGCCAACCCGGTCAAGACCGTTATGGGCGAAAAAGCCTGGGATGCGAAGGGCGACCTGAAAGTCTCCGACTACGTGGTGTACCAGTGGGACGCCAACGGCAAATACAAGCAACTCGAAAAACAGAAGTGAGATAACCCCCTGTCAGCCCTGCCTCCCAGGCGCTGATGCGGTGATGGGCGCGCCCATGAGCGCGCCTGCATCTCTGTTGTTGTTTTCGGACCTGCTGGTCGCGCCTCACGAGGGAACGACCGGCAGGGTGCTGAACTGCCTTTCAGTGTGTGAGCGTGCGTGATGGATGGGATTTTCCTGCAACAAATGGTCAACGGACTCACTCTGGGGTCTGTCTATGGCCTCATCGCCATCGGCTATACGATGGTCTACGGCATCATCGGCATGATCAACTTCGCCCACGGCGACGTTTACATGATTTCCGCCTACCTGGCCGCCATCGGTCTTGCGGTCCTGTCTTTCTTCGGCGTGGAATCCTTTCCATTCCTGATTCTTGGCACCCTGGTTTTTACCATCGTGGTCACCGGGGTATATGGGTTCGTCATCGAGCGCGTGGCTTACAAGCCATTGCGTAACTCGACCCGCCTGGCACCTCTGATCAGCGCCATCGGTATTTCCCTGATTCTGCAGAACTACGCGCAGATCAGTCAGGGGGCTCGCCAGCAAGGCGTGCCGACATTGCTTGAGGGCGCCTGGCGCATCGAGATCGGCAGCGGTTTTGTGCAGATCACCTACACCAAGATATTCATCCTCATTGCCGCTTTCGTCGGCATGGGCGTACTGACCTACATCATCAAGTACACCAAGCTCGGCCGCATGTGCCGCGCTACACAGCAGGACCGCAAGATGGCGTCGATCCTGGGGATCAACACCGATCGGGTGATTTCCTACGTGTTCATCATTGGCGCTGCCATGGCTGCGCTGGCCGGTGTGTTGATCACCATGAACTACGGCACTTTCGATTTCTACGCAGGCTTCATCATCGGCATCAAGGCGTTCACCGCCGCGGTACTGGGCGGGATCGGGTCGCTGCCGGGCGCCATGTTGGGTGGACTGATCCTGGGGGTTGCCGAGTCGCAGTTCTCCGGCTTGGTCAACTCCGATTACAAAGACGTGTTCAGTTTCGGCCTGTTGGTATTGATCCTGATTTTCCGTCCTCAAGGCCTGCTGGGTCGCCCACTCGTGGCGAAGGTATAAGTATGTCCGCTTCCGTTGCTGGTCCTGTCACCAAACCTGTTGAAATCAAAAAAAGCCTGATCGATGCCGTGATCGCCGGACTGCTGGCGCTGATCGTGTTCGGTCCTATTGTCGGCATCGTGCTCGACGGTTACAGCTTCAACCTGCAGCCCACGCGCGTGGCCTGGCTGGTGGCTGTGGTCATGGTCGGGCGTTTTCTGATCAGTCTTTTTCTGCAGACGCCCAAGGGCATACGCCTGTCTCAGAGCTTTGAAAGCTCGGATTCTGGCGTGCATGTGCTCAAGCCCGATCACAAGTCCAGCCTGTACTGGATCATTCCGCTGCTGATCGTCATCGCTATCGTGTTTCCGATCTTCGCCAACAAATACATCCTGACGGTTGTGATCCTTGGCCTGATCTACGTGCTGCTTGGCCTTGGGCTGAATATCGTGGTCGGTCTGGCGGGATTGCTCGATCTGGGTTACGTCGCGTTCTACGCCATCGGCGCCTATGGTCTGGCGCTCGGCTATCAGTATCTGGGCCTGGGTTTCTGGTCGGCGTTGCCGCTGGTAGCGATCGCGGCGGCGCTTGCCGGGTGCATTCTCGGCTTCCCGGTATTGCGCATGCATGGCGACTATCTGGCCATCGTGACGCTCGGTTTCGGCGAAATCATTCGTCTGGTACTGAACAACTGGCTATCGTTCACTGGCGGTCCGAACGGGGTGCCGGTGCCGTCGCCAACCTTCTTTGGCCTAGAGTTCGGTCGTCGTGCCAAGGACGGCGGTGTCCCCATTCATGAATATTTCGGCTTCGATTACAACCCGGACCTGAAATTCATCTTCATCTATACCGTGCTGTTTCTGGTCGTGCTGGCGGTGCTGTTCATCAAGCATCGCCTGACCCGCATGCCGATCGGACGTGCCTGGGAAGCGTTGCGCGAGGATGAGATCGCCTGTCGTTCGATGGGGCTCAATCACGTACTGGTCAAGCTCTCGGCGTTTACCATCGGTGCTTCGACAGCGGGGCTTGCGGGCGTGTTTTTCGCCAGCTACCAAGGCTTCGTCAACCCGACGTCGTTCACCTTCTTCGAGTCGGCGCTGATTCTGGCCATCGTTGTGCTGGGCGGTATGGGCTCTACCATCGGTGTGGTGATTGCCGCGTTCGTGCTGACCGTTGCGCCTGAACTGCTGCGCAGCTTCTCCGAGTATCGGGTGCTGCTGTTCGGCATTCTGATGGTGCTGATGATGATCTGGCGACCACGCGGACTGATCCGCATCAGCCGCACCGGCGTCAAGCCACGCAAGGGCGCACTGGTGACAGACGGAGGCGCACGATGAGCAATGAAGTGATTCTTTCTGTCGAGCACCTGATGATGCACTTTGGTGGCATCAAGGCCCTCAGCGACGTCAGCCTCAAGGTGCGGCGCAACTCGATCTTCGCCCTGATCGGCCCCAACGGCGCTGGCAAGACCACAGTCTTCAACTGCCTGACCGGTTTCTACAAGGCCACTGGCGGGCGCATCGAGCTGCACACCCGCGGCAAGACCACCGATGTGATCAGGTTGCTGGGCGAGCCGTTCAAGGCCACTGATTTTATTTCGCCGAAAAGTTTCCTCAGCCGGGTGTACTACAAAATGTTCGGTGGCACTCACCTGGTCAACCGGGCAGGGCTGGCGCGCACGTTCCAGAACATCCGACTGTTCAAGGAAATGTCGGTGGTTGAAAACCTGCTGGTTGCCCAGCACATGTGGGTCAACCGCAGCCTGATCAGCGGCATCCTCAATACCAAGGGCTACCGCAAGGCCGAAGAAAACGCGCTTGATACGGCGTTCTACTGGCTGGAAGTGGTTGATCTGGTGGATTGCGCCAACCGTCTGGCTGGCGAATTGTCCTACGGCCAGCAACGTCGTCTGGAGATTGCCCGGGCCATGTGTACGCGGCCGCAGGTGATCTGCCTGGATGAGCCGGCCGCCGGTCTCAACCCGCAGGAAACCGAAGCACTGAGCGGCATGATCCGTCTGCTGCGCGACGAACACGACATGACCATCGTGCTGATCGAGCACGACATGGGCATGGTCATGGGTATTTCCGACGATATTGTGGTGCTCGACCACGGCAACGTTATTGCCATGGGCGGGCCGGAACAGATCCGCAACGACCCTAAAGTGATCGCTGCGTACCTGGGCGCCGATGAAGAGGAACTGGTATGAGCAAGCCGATCCTCGAACTGAAAGAGATCGATGTGTTTTACGGGCCGATTCAAGCCCTCAAGAAGGTCTCGCTGCACATCAACGAAGGCGAAACGGTGAGCCTGATCGGCTCCAACGGCGCGGGCAAATCAACGCTGCTGATGTCGATCTTCGGGCAGCCGCGCGCCGCCAGCGGGCAGATCATCTATCAGGGCACTGACATCACCCAGAAGTCCTCGCACTACATCGCCTCCAACGGCATCGCGCAGTCACCAGAAGGGCGACGTGTATTTCCCGACATGTCGGTCGAGGAAAACCTGATGATGGGCACCATTCCGATCGGCGACAAGCACTCGGCCGAAGACATGCAGCGCATGTTCGAGTTGTTTCCAAGGCTCAAGGAGCGCCGCAACCAGCGCGCCATGACCATGTCCGGTGGCGAGCAGCAGATGCTCGCCATTGCCCGAGCGCTGATGAGCCGGCCAAAGCTGTTGCTGCTCGATGAGCCAAGCCTGGGTCTGGCGCCTATCATCGTCAAACAGATCTTCTCGACCCTGCGCGAGTTGGCGGCCACAGGCATGACCATCTTTTTGGTCGAGCAGAACGCCAACCATGCGCTGAAGCTGTCTGATCGTGCCTATGTGATGGTTAATGGCGAAATTCGTCTCTCCGGTACGGGCAAGGAATTGCTTGTAAATGAAGAGGTCAGGAACGCCTATCTGGGCGGGCACTGAGTTCGTCAAAACGCTGCCGTTTCTCGCGAACGCCCCGAATGTCGAAACATTCGGGGCGTCATTCTTTTCGATTGTGGAAAACATTTCTGACGACCTCTCCGGATGCGACATAAAACCGCTGCAAACGGTTGTTTTGTCACAGTTTCGACTTGTTCAGAATTACTGTGGAACCGGCTGTTAATAACTTGGGAGTATTTAGCTGGAGCCCTTTATGCATAAGGCCTGTAGCGCTCTGGTTAAATTATGCACAGCGCATTTCGACCAAAATTTAATGGCTGTTGTCAACTGCTTTGAGGCTGGTTGTTCATACAGTTTTTTCCGATGCAAACCCTGTGGATAAGTCTGTGAACAAGCATTGGAAAGAGTGAGCTGAGCGTTACTGCGTATGGGCTACAGGCCATCACGGTTTTCTGACGCTTTAGGCGCGCAGGCGAGTCTTGATCAAAGTCAAGGGAAAAACTTTGCCCGACACGCTGGAGGCCCCGAACGACGGGACTTTCAGCAGGACTGACTTGCCCCCAGAGATTGTGTGTCTGACTGTGGATAAGGTGGGCAAAACTAGCTGCAAGGCCCGGAACATATGGCTCTGCTCTTGCTGGTTGTTTTTTGTACAAATGCGTCGGGTTGTTGCATCGCAGTCCCGCACAAAGGCATTCTGCTGCCCTGCGGATAACTTATTAACAGGCTGCGCTTTTTTTGCGCCATGTCAGGAGAACCAAATGACTTCCACGGTATTCATCACAGGCGCTACTTCCGGTTTTGGTGAGGCCTGCGCTCGCCGGTTTGCCGAGGCGGGCTGGTCGCTGGTATTGACCGGCCGCCGCAAGGATCGTCTGGATGCCTTGAGCGCCGAGCTATCGAAACAAACCAGAGTGCATACGCTGGTGCTGGATGTGCGTGACCGCAAAGCCATGGAGAGCGCCATTGCAGACTTGCCTGAAGAGTTCGCCACCATTCAGGGGCTGATCAACAATGCCGGTCTGGCGCTGGGGATCGATCCTGCGCCGAAGTGCGATCTGGATGACTGGGACACCATGATCGACACCAACATCAAAGGTCTGGTCTACACCACTCGCCTGTTGCTGCCACGCCTGATCGCGCACGGTCGCGGTGCGAGCATCGTCAACCTGGGCTCGGTGGCCGGTAACTATCCGTATCCGGGCGGCAACGTCTATGGCGGCACCAAGGCCTTCGTCGGCCAGTTCTCTCTGAACCTGCGCAACGACCTGATCGGTACGGGTGTGCGGGTGACCAACCTTGAGCCAGGGCTGTGCGAGAGCGAGTTTTCGCTGGTGCGCTTCGGTGGCGACCTGGCCAAATACGACGCCACCTACGCGGGTGCCGAGCCTATTCAGCCGCAAGACATTGCCGACACGATTTTCTGGATTATGAACACGCCGGCGCACGTCAACATCAACAGTCTGGAACTGATGCCTGTCAGTCAGACCTGGGCCGGTTTCGCGATTGATCGCAACCGCGGCTGATCAGCCCTCTGCGGGCGTCGGCGGCGGGAACGCGGTGATGAAGCGATTCTCGATATAGTCGGCCAACCCGATGTAACAAGTCGCCAGATGGTAAGGCGTGGTCGATGGCATATCGCTGCGACTGACACGGCCATCTGGCTCGACGCACTCGTTCCAGCCCCTGGCGTGCAGAAAGCGCTGTTCGAACGCCAGTAACTGGTCGGCCAGCCCAGCCTCGCACTCGGGCGTCAGCGCCATTGCCCGCAGGTATTCGGCTTGCGCCCAGATACGCTGGGTAGCATCGCGTACCGTGCCGTCCAGCGTCAGCATGGCGGTGACAGCGCCGGTATGTGCATCAACGCCTTGTGCCTTTGCATAGGCGAACGCCCGAGTCATGGATTGGTGCAGTTCGTGATCGTGCAGGTCAGGCGAGGATTGCAGCAGAAAAAACCATTCGAACTGATGACCTGGCTCGTACCAGTTATCCACAGCGCCCAGCGGTTTTTCGAGCATTACGCCGGTCGCTGTATCGACGAAACGGCGCTGCATGTGGATAACTAGCGCGTCCATCGCCGACTGGATTGCCGGATCGGCGCGCACCGACAGCGTCGCCAGAAAGGCTTCTGCCAGGTGCATCAGCGGGTTCTGCAGTGGCCCGGTGCCCAGTCTTGACCAGTCTTCATCGAGTTGCGCTTCATACAGCCCGTCATCGTCGGCAAAGCGCTCGGCTACGACATTGAGCGCTGCATTGAGCACCGATTCGGCGAGCGGATCCTGTACCTTCGCCCAGTAATGCGCACAGGCAAAGATGATGAAGGCATGTGTGTAGAGGTCCTTGCGGCGATCCAGAGGTTTGCCCTGCGGATCGATGCTGTAGAACCAGCCGCCATGCTCGGCATCATGAAAGTGTTGTTGCAGAGAGCGAAACAGCGCACTGGCTCGGGTACGCGCCGCCGGCACTTCGGGATGACCGATCAGGCTGGAAAACAGGAACAGCTGGCGCGCACAAGCCATCGCCCGATAACGCTGCGGTGGCAGTGGCTGCTCGTTGACGTCCAGTGCTTCGTAAGGCAATGCCAATTGCGCATTCCAGCCAGGCCCCTGCCAGAGCGGCACGACCACTTGCAGGAAATGCGCCTGCAAGGCGGCGAAAACCGGATTCAGTTCGGGGGTGGAGGCAGAGCTGGAAGCAAGAGGCATCGGCGGGCATCGCGGCAGTGTCGAGTTGCGCAGCATGTTATCAGGATTGCTGCGCGGATGAGCATTCAGGCCGCTGTGTGCCTGTACCTCTCGTTACTCACGGCGCTGAAGTGTTCCTTGGAACATTCAGCCTGCCAGCAACCACACGCCAGTAGCTGCCGAGGCTGCGCCTGCGATGCGAACCAAGGGTGCGGCGGCTTGCGGCAGTGCGCGCACTACGGCGTAACCCACTGCATGCAAGGCTGCCGTTGCCGCCACGAAACCGGCTGCATAGGCCCAAGGGCTGGACATCTCAGGCAGTTCAAGACCATGCGCCACGCCATGAAACATTGCGAACAGTGCCGTTGCAGCCACCGCCAGTGCCAGCGGCGGACGAACCGCCAGGGCGACAGCCAGGCCCAATGCGAGCACCGAAGCCGCAATGCCGCTTTCCAGCCCTGGCAGGTTCAGACCTTCGAAACCCAGAACGCCGCCGATCAACATGGTGCCGACAAATGCACAAGGCAGTGCCCAGCGCGCCGCACCTTTTTGCTGAGCGGCCCACAGGCCGACTGCAAGCATCGCCAGTAAATGATCCAGCCCGCCGAGCGGATGGCTTATGCCGGCGATCAAACCGTTATCGCCGTGGCCGGGGTGAGCCAGGGCCAGGGTCGGAGCCAGCAGCAGGGCAAGTGCGCCAAAGGCTTTTGTGTAGTTCATCAACAGGTTCCTTTAGAGAGGTGATTTCAGGCGGCAGTCAGCAAGCCCTGGCGCTCGATGAAGGCGATGATCTGTTCCAGACCCTGGCCGGTTTTCTGGTTGCTGAAGACAAACGGCTTCTCGCCACGCATTTTGCGCGTGTCGCTGTCCATCATCTCCAGTGAAGCGCCTACCAGCGGCGCGAGGTCGATCTTGTTGATCACCAGCAGGTCGGATTTGCAGATGCCTGGCCCGCCCTTGCGTGGCAGCTTGTCGCCCGCCGACACGTCGATCACGTAGATCGTCAGGTCAGAAAGCTCGGGGCTGAAAGTGGCTGACAGGTTGTCGCCACCGGACTCGACGATAATCATGTCCAGAGCTTCGAAGCGCCTGTTCAGTTGATCGACCGCTTCCAGATTGATCGAAGCGTCTTCGCGAATCGCCGTGTGCGGGCAGCCACCGGTTTCAACGCCGATGATGCGCTCGGGCGCCAGTGCTTCGTTGCGCACCAGAAAGTCGGCGTCTTCACGGGTATAGATATCGTTGGTCACGACGGCCAGGTTGTAACGATCACGCAAGGCCAGGCACAGCGCCAGGGTCAGTGCGGTCTTGCCGGAACCTACCGGGCCACCGATGCCGACGCGCAGGGGTTGGCTGTTCATTGAATTCTCCTTAAGGGCTGATCAGGACCGGAATAACCGGCTGTATTGACGTTCGTGCGCCATGCTGGCGAGCGACAGACCAAAAGCTGCGCTGCCAACATGATGTATGTCCTGGTGTGTGGCATTTGCCTGAGCCTGTTGCAGCAATGGCAATAGCTCGCTGGTCAGGCGTTGAGCGGCCTGCTGGCCAAGCGGCAAGGTTTTCATCAGCACTGCCAGCTGGTTTTCCAGCCAGCTCCAGAGCCACGCGGCCAGCGCGTCCTGCGGGTTGATCTGCCAAGTACGTGCAGCGAGCGCCCAGCCCAGGGCGAGATGCGGCTCTGCGGTCTGCTCCAGAAAGTGGCGGGCATCGCGATCCAGCTCGGGCAGCCCGTTGAGCAACTGTTTCAGCGAATAGCCCATCTGACGACTTTCCAGATGCAGTTCGCGAGTCTCGCGGCTGGTGCGATGCTGCTCACTGACCTGCAGCAATTGCGCCCAGTCGTCGGCTACCGCAGCCTCGCAATGAGCCAGCAACAGAGGCGCCTCGAAACGGGCAAGATTGAGCAGCAACTGATCACCGATCCAGCGCCCCGCAGTCTGCGGGTCCACCACAATGGCCTGCTCTACCGCCATTTCCAGTCCTTGCGAGTAGCTGTAACCGCCAATCGGCAACTGCGGACTGGCCAGGCGCAAGAGCGCCCAGGCGCTGTTCACGTGCGCACGCCAAACTGGTGCATGCGCGGCGGGTAATTGAAGTCTTCTTCCCCGGCGCGTGAGTGGTGGTGACCGCCGCCGTAAGCGCCATGTTCCGGCTGGAATGGCGCTTCGATGGTTTCAGTGGTAGCGCCCAGTTGATCAAGCATGGCCTTGAGCACGTAATCGTCGAGCAAGCGCAGCCAGCCATCACCGACCTGCAAGGCGACGTGCCGGTTACCCAGATGGTAGGCGGCGCGCGTCAGTTCGAAGGTGCTGCTACAGGTGACATGCAACAGTTTTTCGGGCCGCGCACAGACCCGTACGATGCGCCCGTCCTCCGCCCGCAGAAACTCGCCATCACGCAAAGGTGACTGGCCGCGCTGCAGGAACAGCCCGACGTCTTCGTTTTCTGCACTGAAGCAGCGCAAACGGCTCTTGCTGCGCGCTTCGAAATTCAAATGCAGTTCGGCGGCCCATTCGGCCTGAGGTTCGATTCGTGTGTGAATCACCAGCATCAGATAGCTTCCAGCCAATTGCGATGCTTCAAAGCAGAGCAAGGTGCTTGCCAACAGAGCAAGGTGTAGGAAATGGCTGAAAGACGTGGCTGAAAACGCGCTCCACGAGCATGGCTGCGATTCATTGTGGTGCGAATTTAGGGGTTTGCTTCAGTTTGGTGCATTAATTTTTCGCCGGGTGATGGGCCAGCCTGCGAAAGCGGTTTCAAGCTAGAACGTGCAGAGCGATGCACCGCTTTCAATCGTGGCTGCCAAGCCCTCGCCAGTGTCGCGCGCCTATAAAGATGAAACGCAACTGCTGGGTGATTTTCGCCTGCGGGGTCAGGTGCGGGGCGAGCGAGGCGGGTGGGGGGTCGATCAGTTCCGGCAGCATGGCAAAGACGCTTTTCACCACCAGGTCGGCGATGATCGACAGTGCATCAGCATTCAGATGTCGCCATTTGGGCATTTTCGCCAGGTCGGCGGTCAGGTCGGCGCTGATGCCTTCGCGCAAGGCCCCGAGCGCCTGCCGCACCTTTAGCGAGCCGCCATATTGCTCGCGGGCAAGGAACAGAAACTGTGAACGGTTGGCAGCCACGCGCTCCAGAAATATCTTCACCGAGGCGCGGATAAGGCCGCCCACTGCGAATTCGTTTTGCCGCACCAGCCGGATGGTCTCGCGGAAGGTCTGACCGACCTCGCTGACCAGTGCGAGGCCCAACTGGTCCATGTCTTCAAAATGTCGATAGAACCCGGTGGGCACGATGCCCGCCGTGCGTGCCACCTCTCGCAGGCTCAGGCTGCCGAAGCCACGCCCGCTCTCCATCAACTGGTGGGCGGCGTCCAGCAAGGCTCTGCGGGTTTGTTGTTTCTGTTCGGCGCGGGGCAGCATGGCTCAAATGTTTCTTGGATTAGGCTGTGCAGCACTTTAGCAAATGCGCTTCGCTTACGTCGAAGGGGTTTTAAGGTGCGTCTATGATTGCCTGCACAGCATTGGTGCTGGTTTTTGCCACGGATTCATATTCAAATCAAACCCTCGGCGCATTTTTCAGTCGAACATTCAAGTCATATTCAGCGCGCCAGGGTCGGGGCGCTGTTTTCTGGAGAGTCACGCATGACGCGCAGCCGCAAGATTTTCGCCTGGATGGGCGCCACGCTGTTACTGGTGCTGGCCCTATTGGTCATCGTGATCGTCACTTTCGACTGGAACCGCATCAAACCCACTCTCAACGAGAAAGTCAGCGAGGCGTTGCATCGTCCGTTTGCAATCAACGGGGATCTGGATGTGCGCTGGACGCGCGAACCTGAACTGGGTGGCTGGCGTGCCTGGGTGCCTTCGCCGCATTTTGTGGCCGATGATTTGATGCTGGGCAACCCGGAATGGTCGAAAACCCCGCAGATGGTGACACTCAAGCACGTTGAATTTCGTCTCTCGCTGCTGCCGTTGCTGGTGCAGCAAGTGGTCATTCCGCGTATTGACCTGACCGGTCCGGAAGCCAAACTTGAGCGCCTCGCCGACGGTCGTGCCAACTGGGTCTTTGACCTGCCCAAGTCCGATCCGGATGCCGAGCCGTCCAAGTGGGTGGTGGATATCGGCGCGATCAAGTTCGACAAGGGGCTGGTGAGCTTCATTGATCAGACGCTGAATGCCAATCTCGATGTCGTGATCGACATGCTGGGCAAGCCAATTCCGTTCGGCGAAATCGTCGGCAGCAAAGAGGCGCAAAAGGCGCAGGAAAAAGGCGCTGTGCCACAGGACTATGCCTTTGGGCTGGCTGTCAAAGGCCAGTACCACGGCCAGAAGCTGAGCGGCACTGGCAAGATCGGTGGCCTGCTGGCGCTCAAGGATGCCAATCAGCCCTTTCCGGTACAGGCAGACGTCAAGATCGGCGACACCCATGCGTTGATTGCCGGCACCCTGACTGACCCGCAAAACCTCGGCGCACTGGACCTGCGCCTGAAATTGTCCGGCGCGAGCCTGAGCAATCTTTACCCGCTGACTGGCGTGACGCTGCCGGATTCGCCTGCCTATGCCACTGACGGCCGGCTGATTGCCAAGCTGCACGACCCTGCGGGCGCGAGCTTTCGTTACGAAGGCTTCAACGGCAAGATCGGTAACAGCGATATTCACGGCGACCTGGGTTACGTCGCCAGCCAGCCTCGGCCTAAGCTGAGTGGTGTGCTGGTCTCCAATCAACTGCTGTTTAGCGACCTTGCGCCGCTGATCGGCGCCGACTCCAACGCCGCGCAGAAAAAACGTGGCGGCGAGAGCAAACAGCCTTCGGGCAAGGTCCTGCCGGTAGAGGAGTTCCAGACCGACCGCTGGCGTGCAATGGATGCGGACGTGGAGTTCACCGGCAAGCGCATCGTGCAAAGCCCTGATCTGCCGTTCACTGACCTCTATACGCACTTGATTCTCGACGACGGTCAGTTGAGCCTCGAGCCGCTGCGCTTCGGCGTTGCGGGCGGCAAGCTGGATGGCGACATCCGGCTCGACGGGCGCAACAAACCCTTGCTGGGTCGGGCAAAGCTGTCTGCGCGCAACTTCAAACTCAAACAGCTGTTCCCGACCTTCGAGCCGATGAAGACCAGTTTTGGTGAGTTGAACGGTGATGCTGACATCAGTGGGCGGGGCAACTCCATCGCTGCCTTGCTGGGCACCGCCAATGGCGAAATGAAAATGCTGGTCAACGACGGTGCTATCAGTCGCGGCCTGATGGAAATTGCCGGGCTCAACGTTGGTAATTACGTGGTCGGCAAATTGTTTGGCGACAAGGACGTGAAGATCAATTGCGCGGCTTCCGACTTCGGCATCAAGGACGGGTTGGCGACCAGTAAGTTGTTCGTCTTCGATACCGAGAACGCCATCATCTACATCGACGGCACCGCGAACATGAAGACCGAGCAGCTTGATTTGCAGATCAACCCTGAGTCCAAGGGCTTCCGCATCTTTTCGCTGCGTTCGCCACTGTACGTCAACGGCCCGTTCGCCAAGCCTAACGCCGGCGTGCATTCCGGTCCGTTGCTGCTGCGCGGGGCGGGCATGGTCCTGCTCGGTGCAACCGTAGGCCCGGCGGCAGGCTTGCTGGCGCTGGTGGCGACTGGCGACAGTGCGCCGAATCAGTGCGGGCCGCTGCTGGAACAGATGCGCACCGGCAAGGCGCCGAAGACGGTGAAGTAACCTGGGGGCAGTCTGGTTCTTCACGCTCTGGCTTCAATGGAACCGGACCCCGTTCGGTCTGAAGTGAGCGTCACGGCTGCGACGGATGACGCAGAGCGTCACGAGATGCGTTACCACGCAGAGCGTGGGGAACGAGAATCTGCGTAGCGCCAGAGAGCATCGTTCCGCACGCTCCAGCGCGATAATCCATCGCCCACAAAAAAGCCAGGACACAGGTCCTGGCTTTTCGCTTTTTGCCGCGTGTTACAGGCCTTCGAGAATGTCCGCCATGTCATCGGCGTGCTCTTCTTCCTGAGCCAGGATTTCCTCAAAGATACGGCGAGTCGTCGGGTCGCTGTCACCGATGTACTGAATGATCTCGCGATAGCTGTCGACGGCAATGCGCTCGGCTACCAAGTCTTCGTAGACCATTTCTTTCAGGGTGTTGCCCGCAACGTACTGTGCGTGGGAGTTCTTCGACAGCAGGTCCGGGTTGAATTCCGGTTCGCCACCCAGTTGCACGATACGCTCGGCCAGCTTGTCGGCGTGCTCGGCTTCCTGAGTTGCATGCTCGAGAAACTCATCCGCAGCGACACTGGCTTTCAGGCCGGATGCCATGAAGTAGTGGCGCTTGTAGCGCAGCACGCACACCAGCTCGGTGGCCAGCGACTCGTTGAGCAGACGCAATACAGTCTCACGGTCGGCGCTGTAGCCTTCAGTGACCGCACCATTCTCAACATTTTGGCGCGCACGCTGGCGCAGGGTAGTTACATCGGATAGCTGTGATTGCGGTGCAGAATTCATCATTTATCTCCAGGACTCATCAGGTTTTGCGGTCTCGCTCTGTGTGTTGCCCGGCAAGATCAGCAAGGGTTGTGAGTACAAGAGGGCCAAAAAGTTTTATCGGATTTTTGCTGGCCAGAACGGATGTGACTAAATGTAAAAATATAAGAAACGAGCGCGATCCCCTGCGGTCCCAAGCAAGAGACCCAAATAAATCGTGGAGATACATACAATGCTTAAATTCCTGGGAAGCACCGTCGGCATCATCTTTCTGATCGGCCTGGTCGTGGTTATCGCCCTGTTCAAGCTGGTTTTCTAAGCGTCAACCTGATGGTTGGCCTTGCCACTGCGCCCTGGGGGATTCTTCTGGGCGCGGTGATTGTTTTCTTTTTCAGAGCGTTTGTTGTCATTTGCAGCGCAAGATCGTTCAGGCGTTGGGAATCGCAATCTGAGTGAAACAGATCAGTTCGATTAGCACCATAATCTGCGCCGTCCAGCTATTTATGTGTGCGTGCTAAAGAATGTCTATAGTTGAAATAGAATAAGAACTGTGTATGGCGTAAGCTGCGTGATCAATGGTGTAAGCAGTATCCACTTCAACTTTATAGGAAGATCGTGCTTCGGCCATGTTCGTGCCTCACGAGTACTTTTTATTATTGATTCGGTCCCAACCGCCTGTCACGTTACCGCCCGCCGTGCCATCGACGATCCATTTGTTGTACTTCTCGTCCAGTGCCTCGCCCGCGATGTCTGCGATTTGAATAAAAGCGTCAAAAGCCATATGAGCCGTTCTTTGGCCATCAGTGGTGCAGCGTTTGCGGTGAGCGGCTATAACATCAAGTCTTTACGCAAGTTGCAAGACGTCAAAGGTGATTTGAAACGCAATGTTTAATTGTGTGTTGATTGTTTAAACATTAAACATTAAGCATTAAACATGGAAAAGCCCGACGCATTGCACGTCGGGCTTTTATACGATAGTTCTATGCGTTATTTCAGTTACATCGCTTTTTCGTTCTGCTCGCGCTGTTCGCAGGTCATGAAACCTTTGTTGGTCACGCGGCCATCACTGTTGAAGCTGACGTGGTAGACCTGTTTATGGCCATCCTTGTACATCACGTAGTTGTTGCACGTCCCCGGATTGACCTTGCGCTCGATCGTGGTCGACGGCTCGCCACCGATGGTCCGGACCTGCTGGCGGGTCATGCCGTTCTCGACCTGCTTGACCAGTGGTTCGTTGCGATAAGTGACATAGTCCACCGGGTTCTGCACGGTTGTATTGCTGCAGCCAGCCATCGTTGCCAATACAAAGGTCGCTGCGAGGATTTTCTTGTACATCTTTATTGCTCCACAAGTCAGAGCCGGTTTTGGCCCGGTATGCCTTGGAGCAGGGAAGGGGGGTGAGAGTTCGAAAAAAAGATGGCGATGAGGCAGCATTTGCTTGCGCGCTGATGCTTTTCCGCGACTAAATACCTCGACCGAGACTGAAAAGCAGCTCGCCGAATAATTGCTGGCACGTTCATGAAACACTGAGGTCAATCTGATGGCATGGTCGAGCGTCTGGTTCGACCTTGGGTCAGGTCATCGTCAGGTTTTTCAGACCGTAGTTCGTTAATCAGCCGATCCTCAGTGACGGCCAGGAAGATGCGATGAGCGATAAAGAGCTGTATGAGATCGAGTACACACTGCTCGGCGAGCACCACGTAGACGTTATCGAGAATCTGGACGTACCCATCATCGAAGTGGTGCACGAGCTGGCGCTCAAGCATCACGTAGAGCTGGACGAGCTTCCCGGCGGCGATACCGGCATGCCTCACGCAGCCGGTATCACCGATGTGTCGATTCATAGCCTGGAGGGCGTTGAAAGCAGCGCGACTGCTTAGGCTGTCCTGGACCGCAGCGGAGTCGTCCAGCGTTCTGCGAGGACGACTCCGCACAGGGTCAGCGCTCCGCCAGCCAGGTGATAGAGCGCCAGCTGTTCGCCCAGTGTCGCCGCGGCGATCAATGCGGTGGCAATGGGCATCAGGTTGAAGAACAAGGTCGTGCGGCTGGGCCCCAGGCGCATGATCGATGTCATCCACAGCCACGGCGCGAGCATCGAGGTGGGGATGGCGGCATATAACACCATCGGAATATTGCTCGCGTTCAAGCCGGTTTTAGGCGACAGCAGAAACGGTGGCAACAGCACAATGATTGCCAGCAGGATCTGCACATACAGCAATTGCAGGGGCGGTAGACGCAACTGCCATTTCTTCAGCAGCGTGCTGTAGATCGCATAGGACGTCGCTGCCACCAGCACCATCGCATCTCCACGGTTCAGACCATGCTCGATCAACTGGGCCGGATTCCCCGCCGAGACCACCACGACCACCCCCGCGAATGAAAGAACGGCCCCCCACAGCGCGCCAGAGGTCAGCCGAGTGCCCAGGCATGCAATCGACAGCCCTAGCGCCATCATGGGCACCAGCGACTGAATGATGCCCATGTTGGTGGCCGTAGTCAGGCCGGCAGCGAAGTACGCCAGGCTTTGATAAAGCGCGGTGCCCAGTACGGCCAAAATGAAGATTTTCCCCAGCACCGGCCTGATGGCGGCACGGTTTGCCCAGACGGGCCTGAGCATGAACGGCGTGAACAGCAGCGCAGCAAGTGCCCAGCGATAAAAGCCTATTTCAGCCGGGAAGATCACGCCGGCGGATGCCTTGGTGACAGCTGTATTGATCGCCCAGATGAGGACTGTAATCAGCGGGAAAGCGTATTGCATGAGGGCATCATCATTAAAACGAGGGGTAATTATCCGCTTGTTTCTCGCAAAGGCCAGCGGCGATGTACCTTAAGCCTTCATGTATTGCGATGCTGACTACACTGAATCACAGCCTGTGCCGTCCGGCGCAGGGTATGTGGAGAGTCAATCGATGAACAAGTTAGGTATCCCTTTGTTGCTCGTTGGCCTGATGTGTTCCGCCCAGGGTTTTGCTGCCACCACGCAGCAGAACAAGATGACCACCTGCAATGCCGACGCCAGTGCCAGATCGCTCAAGGGCGACGAGCGCAAGACGTTCATGAGTACCTGCCTGAAAGCTGCGCCGGCGCCTGCTGCCACTCAGCAGGAAAAGATGAAAACCTGTAATGCGACGGCCAGCGCAGAGGCACTCAAGGGCGATGCCCGCAAGAGTTTCATGAGTGATTGTCTCAAGAAGAAATAATTTTCCGACGCTGGCGGCTCCTGCCAGAGGTCAGCGCGGGTGCAGTAAACACTGCACTTTCGCGCAGTTGAAGGGCCGATCATCGGGCGGACAATTGCGCCTGGCTTTTTACACCCTTCGCATCACTGGTTCTCGGCTGAGAAGGCTGGCAGACTGCCCACCTTCCTAGTGTTGCCCTTTGAGGGTCTATGCCAACGTTTTCTGCGCGTCAGGTGTTAATCGCCAGCTGGATCCTTGTGTTTGGCGGCCTGTTGATGGTGTTGCCTTTCAAGTTGTTGCCCAGCCTGCTAGCCGGTCTGTTGGTGTTTGAACTGGTCAACATGCTGACTCCCAAGTTGCAGCGTCTTATTTCCGGCGAACGTGCTCGCTGGCTGGCCGTCGCGCTGTTGGGCACTGTCGTCGTCAGTCTGCTGACGCTGATTTTTGCTGGCGTCATCAGCTTTGTGCTGCATGAGGCCGAGAACCCCGGTGCTTCGCTGGACAAGTTCATGGTTCTGGTAGACCGCGCACGCGGGCAGTTGCCTCCTTTCATTGATGCTTACCTGCCGGCCAGTGCTGCAGAGTTTCGGGTTTCCCTCGGGTTGTGGCTGCAGAAGCACGTGGGCGAGTTGCAATTGATCGGCAAGGGCGCGGCGCATATGTTCGTCACCATGCTGATAGGCATGGTGCTAGGCGCAATCATCGCCTTGCAGCGAATTTCCGCAGACCACGTTCGCAAGCCCCTGGCAGCCGCGCTGTTTGACCGCCTGTACCTGCTCAGCCGGGCGTTTCGCAATATCGTCTTCGCCCAGATCAAGATATCCCTGCTGAACACCGCATTCACTTCGGTGTTCCTGGCCATCGTGTTGCCGCTGTGCGGGATCCACCTGCCGCTGACCAAAACCCTGATCATCATGACTTTCCTGCTCGGCCTGTTGCCGGTGGTGGGCAACCTGATGTCCAACACGCTGATCTTCATCGTCGGCATGTCGATCTCGATCTGGGTCGCGTTGGCCGCGCTGTGTTACCTGATCGTTATCCACAAGGTCGAATACTTCCTCAATGCGCGAATCGTCGGCGGGCAGATTAACGCCAAGTCGTGGGAGTTGCTGCTGGCGATGCTGCTGTTCGAAGCAGCCTTCGGCCTGCCGGGGGTGGTGGCAGGGCCGATTTACTATGCGTACCTGAAGAGCGAACTGCAGAAAGAAGGGTTGGTCTAGCGTCTAGGCTGTACCCGACAGATCGCGGATGAGCCCCCTCCCACGGCCTTCGGCCAGAATCAAAAGCGGGCCTGTGTATAACCCTGCTCCGATGCTCAGGGAAGGAATCATACGCCTAGCCGTAGCGCTTCTTCGCCTCTATCGCCAGACCGCTGCCGATGCTGCCGAATATGTTGCCTTCGACATGGCGCGCGTTGGGCAGCATCGCAGAGACGCTGTTGCGCAATGCCGGGATGCCACTTGAACCGCCGGTAAAGAACACTGTATTGACCTGCTCGACACCCACGCCTGCGTCATTCAGCAAATTTGTCACGCTGTTACGCACACGCTCGAGCTGAGCGTCGATCGCCGATTCGAACATGGCCCGACTCAGCTCCACACTCAGCCCGGGCTCGACCCGGTCCATCGGCAAATGACGGTGTTCGGCATGGGTCAGGTGGATCTTGGTTTCTTCCACTTCCATTGCCAGCCAATGCCCGGCGCGCTGTTCGATCAGCTTGAACAGGCGATCGATACCGCCGGTGTCTTCGATGTCGTAGCGCATGCTGCCGAGTGCCAGCTGGGATTTCTGCGAGTACACCGCGTTGATGGTGTGCCAGGTCGCCAGGTTGATGTGATGGCTGGTCGGCATGTAGGCGCCGCTTTTCATGCGGCTGCCGTAGCCGAACAGTGGCATTACACCTTGCAGGCTCAACTGCTTGTCGAAGTCGGTCCCGCCGATGTGTACGCCACCTGTGGCCAGGATGTCCTGCTGGCGATCATCGTGCTCGCGCCGCTCGGGTGACAGGCGCACCAGCGAGAAGTCCGAGGTACCGCCGCCGATGTCGACAATCAGCACCAGCTCTTCGGCGATGACGGTGGATTCGTAATCGAATGCCGCCGCAATGGGCTCGAACTGAAATGACACTTCCTTGAAGCCGATCTTGCGTGCTACCTCGGCCAGCGTGTCCTCAGCCTCCTGATCAGCCTGCGCGTCATCGTCGACAAAGTGTACCGGGCGGCCCAGCACGACGTGCTCGAATTCGCGCCCTGCGAAGTGCTCGGCGCGCTTCTTCAGTTCGCCGATAAACAGGGCCAGCAGATCCTTGAACGGCATCGCGGTGCCCAGAACGCTGGTGTCGTGCTTGATCAGCTTGGAGCCCAGCAGGCTTTTGAGCGAGCGCATCAGGCGGCCTTCGTAGCCCTCCAGATACTCGTGAAGCGCGAGGCGTCCGTAGACCGGGCGGCGTTCTTCCATATTGAAGAAAACCACCGATGGCAGGGTAATCTTGTCGTCCTCCAGCGCGATCAACGATTCCACGCCGGGTCGTTGCCAGCCGACAGTGGAGTTGGACGTGCCGAAATCGATGCCGCAGGCACGGGCCGGGGATTGGTCATTCATGTCTTTTACGTTCCAGTCAAAAAACGGCCGCGCAGTTTATGTCAGCGCACGCAAATTGCGTAGCGCGACACGTCGCTTATATTTGCCTGACGGTATTTGCCGCCAAGGCTTGAACTGAGGCTCATTACCCCCAATCTTGAAGGGATTCTCGGTAGACCAGGTTGTCGAACACTCGAACCGCCTGCAAACGCGGCTGGCTATCGGTACATTTTTCGACGTTAGGTAATCCAGATACCTCTCTACAGGGAGGGAGCTGGGCGCGTGACGCCAGCGTATCTGGCTTTGCCGGATAAATCGGATGGGTGATCGTTACATGGATTTCAAAGACTACTACAAGATACTTGACGTTGAGCCCACTGCGGACGACAAGGCGATAAAGACCGCCTATCGCAAACTGGCACGCAAGTATCATCCCGATGTCAGCAAGGAAGCCGGCGCGGAAGACAAGTTCAAGGAAGCGTCAGAAGCCTACGAAGTGCTCAGCAGCCCCGACAAACGGGCCGAGTACGACGAGCTGCGCAAGTACGGTCGACAAGGGCGTCCGTTCCAGACTCCGCCCGGCTGGCAAAGCCGCGCCGGAGCAGGTGCTGGCGGATTCGAGGAAACGGCAGACTTTTCCGAGTTTTTCAGCTCCATTTTCGGTGGCCGGCCACAGCAGGGCGGACGTACCCGCAACCCCGGTCGCACCGGGCAGGATGTTGAAATGGAACTGGCGGTGTTCCTTGAGGAGACCCTGTCGGGCGAATCCAAGCAGGTCAGCTTCAAGGTGCCTCAGCACAGTCCCAACGGGCAGCGCATGGGTGACATCACCAAGACCCTGAACGTGAAGATTCCTGCGGGCGTGACCGATGGCGAGCGTATTCGCCTTAAAGGGCAGGGCGCCCCTGGTGTGGCGGGCGGAGCCGCTGGTGATCTGTACTTGATTATTCGCCTGGCGCCCCACCCTATGTTCGAGGTCGAAGGCCACGATCTGGTGATCACCGTGCCCTTGGCGCCATGGGAAGCCGTACTGGGGACCAAGGTTGCCGTGCCGACCCTCACCAGCAGGCTGAGCCTGACCATACGTCCCGACAGTCAGAACGGTCAGCGGCTGCGCATAAAAGGTAACGGCCTGATGACCAAAAGTGGCGAACGCGGTGATCTGTATGCCCAGCTCAAGATCGTCGTGCCCAAGCATACGGATGAAGCGACCCGTGCGCTCTGGCAGAAACTGGCCGACAGCGCCTCGTTTGATCCACGGGCTCACTGGAAGGGCTGATTGCCGATGTAACGCGGGTTGTCATCTTTGCAGCGTATTGGCACGACAACCTGACGGGCTCAGTTTTTTGGCAGCATCACAGTAAAGGTGGTGCCATCGGCAATGCTTGAGGTCACGGTGATGCTACCGCTGTGGGCGTTGACCACTTCCTTGACGATGAACAGGCCAAGCCCAAGGCTGGTTGACGTGCCGCGTGTTTCGCTGTCTTCCTCTGTGCTGCGCACCAGCGGATCGAAAATCGTGCCGATCGCATCTTCTGCGATCGGCTTGCCTTCGTTGTGTACCACCAGCACCACGGCTTTATTGTTGCCGGTGACGCTGAGCGTGATTTCGTGACTGGCCGCGCCATGTTGCAGGGCGTTGCCGATCAGGTTCTGCAGCATCTGGCTGATCCGGCCGGTGTCCCAATGGCCCTCAGTATTTCCTTCGATGTTCAGGACCGGCGTCGAGCCCGGTCGCCCTGCACAGGCCTCTTCGATAGCCTCGCGACAAGCGCCGGCCAGGTCCATGTATTTGCGCTCCACCGGCAACCCTGCGCCCAGCCGGCTGCGCACGAACTCCAGCAGATCGCTGACCATCGCGCCCATGTGCCGGGTGCTGGTCTGGATGCGCGATACATAGGACTGGGTCTTTTCGTCCGGCAATATTTTGCGCGCCAGCAGTTCGGTAGACATGCTGACGGCCTGAAGCGGTGCGCGCAGATCATGGCCGAGGATGGCCAGAAAAATATCCCGTGAGCGCCCGACGCGCTCCGCGTAGGCGGCGGTGGACTCGGCCAGCGCTTCGTCGATGGCTTCGTTGAAACGGATTACGTCCTGAAGGTCATCCCGTTGCGGCGTAGCCATATTCTCGGCCCAGAGACGTATGACGCTGGCGCGCAGGTGGCGGAACTCGGACGTCATCTGCACCAGATCAAAACCTACCTCATGGCGCAACTCGCCATGACTGCTGGCAGCTTCATCCAGGCTCGGCGTCTTGTTCAGCTCCTCGCCCCGAGCCTTGGCGACCTCTTCGCTTTTGCTCTGTGCGGTATTCATGTCCCGTGCAGCCGCGAGCAGAATCGACCTGGCGTGATCCCTTAGTTCAACCCGGGTCATGCTCTCGGCGGCCGGTTTCAGCGTTCTGGCAAAGTCTTCCCATTCATCGACGATGCGGTCCACATGAACAACGATGAATTCGGAAAGGCGCATGTGCCGACTACCTTGCTGGAGGGACGTAAAAAAGATGGCGCATATTACCCCCTTTACAGGGCACCACAAACAGGGCGTTTACTGTCATTTCTGTCAGTAGACGCCTTTTTTTCACAGGCCTATGTTCGATCTGTGATTAATCGAACGAAGGGCCAGCGCATGAGTGTAATAACTGTTACCGATGCAATCTTCCAGAAAGAGGTCGTCGAGGCCAGCCACCACAAGCTTGTGGCGGTGGAGTTCTCAACGAAAGGGAAGGAAAAAAAAGCCAGCGCCAAAATGGACGTTATCTTTGATGATCTTGCAGAGAAGTATGCTGAAAAAGCCATCCTGGTCAGGGTGTATATCGAACTGGATTTGGATCTCGAGGACTCTTTGAACCCCGTGGCCTCAAAGGAATACAAGATAAATTGCGGTCCGACGATCGTTTTTTTCAAGGCAGGCAAAAGGGCAAGAGAAGACATTGTCGGGCTGCAGACCAATGAGCGGATGGTGCGCGTGCTGGATGAATTGCTGCTCACCTCATGAAGGAGATATTCACCATGCTGAAGACAGAATTCGCAGCGTTCGTCGAAGAACAGATCACGCTGGTCTCGGGAATACTGGCCGACAAGAAGGCCAACAAGCTGGGCGATCTAGCGCAAGGAAAGCTCACGTTTTTTAGTGCTTTGAGCCGAGTGTTGCAGGGCGAAAAAAACAGTCAGGATCTGGGTATGCTGGACGCTATCAACGATTCGCTGCAGGCACTGGATATATTGAAATCCGAAGAAACGCTTCTGAATTACAAGAAAAAAGCAGCCACCGTCCAGACAGTTAAAGACGATGACGATTTCAATCGCAAATGGAGTGAATTCAATCCATTGGTGTTGCTGGGATTCTGCACCCCGAGCAGCGAGAAAAAGAAGGAGAAAGAGGAGGAGATAGACGAGGAGATAGAGGACGAGAAAGAGGAGGAAAAGGAGAAGAAAGAGAAGGCGAAGAAAGAGAAGAAAGAGAAGGAGGAGAAAGAGAGGAAGGAGATTGAAGCTTACAACGTCATGCGGACCTGGGCCATTCTCGATGATCTTGCGCCTGAGTTTGAAGGGAGGGTCGTCATGCTTCGTGTGCCGCCGGGCGCCTGCCCCACTGCAGAGCTAAACTACAATTTGACTAAAGCGCCGACTGTTATCTTTTTCAAGAACGGTAAAAAGATCGATGAAACCGTTAATTTTCACTTGAAATTCTGGTTCAGAGCCAAGATCAACGAGTTGCTTGGCCTCGCAGAGTAAACTTGGCGGGAAATATTGAAGGACCTTCTGAAGTCGAAGGCCATTTTTTTCAGAACAGAAAATACCGCTGCGCCATCGGAAGCACATCGGCCGGTTCGCACCATAGCAACACGCCGTCTGCCTTTACCTGATAGGTCTGCGGATCGACTTCGATGTCCGGCAGGTAGTCGTTGTGGATCAGGTCTTTTTTCTGCACGGTGCGGCAGCCTTTTACCACGCCGATCTGCTTTTTCAGGCCCAGGGTTTCCGGCACGCCTGCGTCAAAGGCTGCCTGGCTGATGAAGGTCATGCTGGTGGCGTGCAGCGAGCTGCCATAGCTGGCGAACATCGGGCGATAGTGGACCGGTTGTGGTGTCGGGATCGAAGCATTGGCGTCGCCCATCAGGCTGGCAGCGATGGCCCCGCCTTTGAGAATGAGGGTAGGTTTGACGCCGAAAAATGCCGGACGCCATAGCACCAGATCTGCCCACTTGCCGACCTCGATGGAACCCACTTCATGGCTGATGCCGTGGGTAATTGCCGGGTTGATGGTGTACTTGGCGATGTAACGCTTGGCGCGGAAGTTGTCGTTGCCGGGGCCATCCTGCGGCAGCGGGCCGCGTTGTTTTTTCATTTTGTCGGCGGTTTGCCAGGTGCGCATGATCACTTCGCCGACCCGGCCCATCGCCTGGCTGTCGGAACTGAGCATGGAGAACGCGCCCAGGTCGTGGAGAATGTCCTCGGCAGCAATGGTTTCACGGCGAATGCGGCTTTCCGCGAAAGCCACGTCTTCGGCAATGCTCGGGTCCAGGTGATGGCAGACCATGAGCATGTCCAGGTGCTCATCAATGGTATTGCGAGTGAAGGGCCGGGTCGGATTGGTCGAACTCGGCAGCACGTTCGGCGAACCGCAGGCTTTGATGATGTCCGGCGCATGGCCGCCACCGGCACCTTCGGTGTGATAAGTGTGGATCGTACGATTCTTGAACGCCGCCAGGGTGGTTTCGACAAAACCTGACTCGTTCAACGTGTCGCTATGGATGGCGACCTGTACGTCATATTCATCGGCAACGCTCAGGCAATTGTCGATGGCGGCAGGCGTTGTGCCCCAGTCTTCGTGCAGTTTCAGACCGATAGCGCCGGCCTTGACCTGCTCGATCAGTGGGCCGGGCAGGCTGACGTTGCCCTTGCCGGTGAAGCCGATGTTCATCGGGAACGAATCCGAGGCCTGCAGCATGCGCGCCATGTGCCAAGGGCCTGGGGTGACCGTCGTGGCGTTGGTGCCGGTTGCGGGGCCGGTGCCGCCGCCGATCATCGTGGTCACGCCGCTCATCAGCGCTTCTTCGATCTGCTGCGGGCAGATGAAGTGGATGTGTGTGTCGACGCCGCCTGCGGTGAGGATCATGCCTTCACCTGCGATGACTTCGGTGGCCGCGCCGACGGCGATGGTCACGTCTGGCTGAATATCCGGATTACCGGCTTTGCCGATTGCTGCAATACGGCCATTCTTGATGCCGACGTCGGCCTTCACGATGCCCCAATGATCAATGATCAAGGCGTTGGTGATCAGCGTATCGACCACATCGGCAGCCAGCAGCTGGCCTTGGCCCATGCCATCACGGATGACCTTGCCACCGCCGAACTTCACTTCCTCACCATAAGTGGTGAAGTCCTTCTCGACCTCGATCCACAATTCGGTATCCGCCAGTCGAACCTTGTCGCCAACGGTGGGGCCGAACATGTCGGCGTAGGCTTGTCTGGAGATTTTCATAGTGATTCCTTGTGCATCGTTATGCGCAACCCCGACTGACTATGACTATCGTGCCAATGCTCCGCGTTGGCACGCATCCCACGCGGCGCGTAGGAAAAATATTCAAAAACGACTCAATCCAGCTCGCCCATTACCCGTCCGGCAAAGCCGAAGACCTTGCGCAATCCCGCCAGGTCCACCAATTCGATTTCTCGTGACTGGCCCGGTTCGAAGCGCACGGCGGTGCCGGCCGGAATGTTCAGGCGCATGCCACGACTGGCGGCGCGGTCGAAGGTCAGGGCGTCGTTGGTTTCAAAAAAGTGGAAGTGCGAGCCCACCTGAATCGGCCGGTCGCCACTGTTGGCGACGGTCAGACTTAGGGTGCGGCGTCCTGCGTTGAGTTCGATGTCGCCGGGCTGGATCTGGTACTGACCAGGGATCATGTCGGTTGCCCCAAGGTTTTGAAATAAATGGCGGTTGGTCGATAACGACCATCCGGTGTCGCACAGTAATCCGGCAGCTCGCCGACGCGGTTGTAGGCCAGCGAGCGATAGAAGGCTTCAGCCGTGGAGCCGGCTTCGGTGTCCAGATGCAGCAGCCCGCGTTTGTGTTTCACAGCAGCCTGCTCGACCTCTTCCATCAGTTGTCTGCCAAGGCCATGACCTCGGGCCGCTGGCTGCACCATGAGTTTCTGCACTTCGGCACGGTTCAGGCCATTGGGCTTCTGGCACAGTGAAAGTTGCGCGCTGGCCAGCACATGCGCTTCTTCAGCCACCACCCAAAGCAGCAGGCTGCCTGTAGCGATATCGGCTTTTAGGCCATCGCACCAGGCGTAAGCCTGCTCCATGTCCAGGTCGGCCATGAAGCCGATCGAAGCGCCGCCGTGAACCGTGTCGAACAGCAACTGCGCCAGGCCGTGGCGGTAATACGCGAAGTTTTCAACGGTGACGCGTCGCAACTGTGCATGGTTCATGGCGTGCTCTCTAGAGGGGGGCGGGGGCTTGCGAAGCGGGCGCCGCCGCGCCGGGGGACAGATCAAGCTGCATGAATGTCAGGTCCAGCCAGCGGCCGAATTTGGTACCGACCTGCGGCATCTGCCCGGTGATCTTGAAGCCCAGACGATCGTGCAGGGCGATGGAGGCCGCGTTGCCGCTTTCGATGGCAGCCACCATCATGTGTTTGTCACAGGTGCGCGCGCGCTCGATCAAAGCAGCCATCAAACGCGGCCCCAGACCTTTGCCACGTTGGTCGGCGCGCACATAAACCGAATGCTCGACGGTATGGCGAAAGCCTTCGAAAGGGCGCCAGTCCCCGAACGATGAATAACCGAGTACATCGCCGGCACTGTCAATGGCGATCAGGATCGGATACCCCTGGGCCTGGCGAGACGCGTACCACGCCTGGCGGTTGGCCAGATCGACCGGCTGCTCGTTCCAGATAGCCGTGGTATTGAGCACTGCATCGTTGTAGATGGCCAGGATGCCCGGCAGATCGCCCGGCAGCGCATCGCGAATCAGCTCTTGCATGATCACTCCTTCAGGCAATCGGCTGGTGTACGGTGACCAGCTTGGTGCCGTCCGGGAAGGTGGCTTCCACCTGGATTTCCGGGATCATTTCCGGAATGCCTTCCATGACCTGATCGCGGCTCAGCAGGGTAGTGCCGTAGTGCATCAGGTCGGCGACTGTCTGGCCGTCACGCGCACCTTCCAGCAACGCCGCCGAGATGTAGGCCATGGCTTCCGGATAATTGAGTTTCACCCCGCGCGCCAGACGCCGTTCGGCAACCAGTCCGGCGGTGAAAATCAACATCTTGTCTTTTTCGCGTGGCGTCAGGTCCATAGGCTTTCTGCTTCTTCACATTCGGTGGTGGGTCGTACCCGAATCAGGTATTCCAGATTCTCGGCGTTACCGCCTCGCGGCCAAGCAGGGCCGGGCGCAGGCGTTTCCAGATTTCTATCAGCCAGGCCCTGGCGTGCAAGGCCTCGTCGGCCAGACAACGCGCGACTACCAACCCCGGCAACTGTGTCAGGTTACCGCGAACCGGATTGGGCATCGACAGCGAGCGGCAGTCTTCAAGCAGGTCGCTGGCCACTTCGCCGGTCAGCAGCAGGGTGGCGAACACCGTTTTGCCGTCCAGGCCGACAGGCGAATCCAGCAGCCCGTCACCGCCGATAATGCGTTGCCGCTCATGCCAGAGCAATGTTCCGTCGCGACGAATATCCAGATGCGATTGAAAATGGCCGTGTTCGAAACGTTCGCCACTGGCCGGACGGCCCAGCGCCACGACGTCCCAGTAGCACAGTCGGGCGTCACCGTGCAGCTCGATGCGCGTGGTCAGCTCGGCCTGAGCATTGCTGAAGACGATGGTTTCCTGTGGCAGCCACTCCAGCGTCGCTCCGGGCTGGACATGCAGCTCCAGTTGCTGAAACGCCGGGCTTGCAGCGCGATACCATTTGGCCGCGCCAGGGCTGGTCAGCTGCGCCCAGGCATTGGCGCCGACGGTGGCCGAAATATCCAGGCGGTCGCCCCCGGCTATGCCGCCAGGCGGGTGGACGATGATGTGCTGACACACCTGCGGGCCTTCAGCGTACAAATGTTTCTGGACCCGCAAGGGGCCCTTGTGGCGGCGTTGGGTCGGGCGCGTGCAGTCGTCGAAACGGCCATAGCCCAGTTCCAGCTCGGCGTGCCAGCTGGGTGTGAACAAGGCAGTGTGTGCAGGCAGATTCATGGCGTCTTCAATGGCTGATCAAGGGCAGCACGATAACGGATTGGCGCCTCATATGGTGACCAGCCCGCGCACGCCATCGGCTTCCATGTTCTCGCCCCGGCCCTGCTGGACGATTTCACCTCGCGACATCACCAAGTATTGATCTGCCAGTTCTGCCGCAAAGTCATAGAACTGCTCGACCAGCAGAATCGCCATGTCGCCACGCTCGGCCAGTTTCTTGATGACCGCGCCGATCTCCTTGATGACTGAGGGCTGAATGCCTTCTGTGGGCTCATCGAGAATCAGCAGGCGTGGACGACTTGCCAGCGCCCGGCCAATTGCCAGTTGTTGCTGCTGGCCTCCGGACAGATCGCCGCCGCGACGATGTTTCATTTGCAGCAGCACCGGGAACAGCTCGTAGATGAAGGCAGGCACCTCTTTGGCCTCGGAGCCGGGAAAGCGCGACAGGCCCATCAGCAGGTTTTCCTCGACCGTCAGCCGTCCGAAAATTTCCCGACCTTGTGGTACGTAAGCGATACCGGCATGTACTCGTTGATGGGTCTTGATGCCCGTGATGGTTTTGCCTTCCCATTGCACCGTGCCTTCTTTCGATGGCAGCAGGCCCATTAGCACGCGCAGCAGGGTGGTTTTGCCGACGCCGTTACGGCCCAGCAGGCAGGTGACTTCACCGACCTTCACATCAAAAGACAGCCCTCGCAGGATGTGGCTGCCGCCGTAATATTGATGGAGCTTTTCGACCTGGAGCATGGTTGATTTTCTCGTGTGTTACAGCGTAATCGCAGTTCTACGACGCGTAGTGTCGGTTCGATGGGGGGCTCTCATCAGCGCCCCAGATAGACTTCGATCACGCGTTCGTCGGCCTGTACGTCGTTCAATGAGCCTTCGGCCAGAACGCTGCCCTGATGCAACACAGTGACGTGGTCGGCAATCGAGCCGACGAAGCCCATGTCGTGTTCCACCACCATCAGCGAATGCTTGCCTGCAAGGCCTTTGAACAGCTCGGCAGTAAACTCGGTTTCGGCATCGGTCATGCCAGCCACCGGTTCATCGAGCAACAGCAGTTGCGGGTCCTGAACCAGCAGCATGCCAATTTCCAGAAACTGCTTCTGGCCATGCGACAGCAACCCTGCCGGGCGGTGCATGGAAGGGGCCAGACGGATGGTTTCCAGCACCTCGCTTATGCGGTCCTGTTGCTCGCCGCTCAAGCGCGCACGCAGACTGGCCCACACCGATTTATCGGTCTTCTGCGCCAGCTCCAGATTTTCGAACACGCTGAGGGCTTCGAATACCGTGGGTTTCTGAAATTTACGGCCGATCCCTGATTGCGCGATCTGCACTTCGCTCATCTGCGTCAGGTCCAGTGTCTCGCCGAACCAGGCCTTGCCTTGGCTGGGGCGGGTCTTGCCGGTGATGACGTCCATCAGCGTGGTCTTGCCTGCGCCATTGGGGCCGATGATGCAGCGCAGTTCGCCCACGCCGATGTACAGGTTCAGGTCATTCAAGGCCTTGAAACCATCGAAACTGACGCTGATGTCTTCCAGTGTCAGGATCGTGCCATGCCGCGTGTTCAGCCCTTTGCCAGCGCTTTTGCCAAGGCCTACCGCGTCGCGGCTGGTGCCTGCGTCGGAGTTGGGGGCCAGAATCGGCTCAAGCATGAACGAGGGCGTCGGAGTGGTTTTCATTGCTCGCTCCTTTTCTTCAGCAGGCCGATCACGCCCTTGGGCAGGTACAGCGTGACGATGATGAACAGCGCGCCGAGAAAGAACAGCCAGTACTCCGGGAAAGCCATCGTGAACCAGCTTTTCATTCCGTTGACCACGCCTGCACCGAGCAGCGGGCCGATCAGCGTGCCGCGACCGCCAAGAGCCACCCACACAGCGGCTTCGATGGAGTTTGTCGGCGACATTTCGCCGGGGTTGATGATGCCGACCTGCGGCACGTACAAAGCCCCGGCCAGGCCGCACAACACAGCGCTCAACACCCAGACGAACAGTTTGAAGCCGCGCGGGTCGTAACCGCAGAACATCAACCGGTTTTCGGCATCACGCAGCGCGGTCAGTACCCGGCCGAACTTGCTCTGTGCCAGCTTCCAGCCGATGTACAGGCTCGCGACCAGCAACGCGACAGTGCTCAGAAACAGCACCGCACGAGTGCCTTGCGAACTGATGCTGAAGCCTAGGATGCTGCGGAAGTTGGTGAAGCCGTTATTGCCGCCAAAACCGGTTTCGTTACGAAAGAACAGCAGCATGCCGGCAAACGTCAGGGCTTGGGTCATGATCGAAAAGTACACGCCCTTGATCCGCGAGCGAAAAGCGAAAAAGCCGAACACCAACGCCAGCAATCCCGGCGCCAGAACCACCAGGCACAACGCCCAGAGAAAGTTATCGGTGCCCGCCCAGTACCACGGCAGCTCGGTCCACGACAGGAATGTCATGAACGCAGGCAAACCATCACCGGCGGCCTGGCGCATCAGGTACATACCCATCGCATAGCCGCCCAGTGCGAAGAACAAGCCGTGGCCCAGCGACAGCAGGCCCGCGTAGCCCCACACCAGGTCCAGGGCGAGGGCGACGATGGCATAGCAGAGAATCTTGCCGACCAGCGTCAGGGTGTAGGCCGAGACCTGAAAGCTGTTATCGGCTGGCAACAACGACAGCAGCGGCAGTGCCAGCAGCACGGCGAGGATCAGCATGCCGACAGTCAGCGTGCCTTTGGGGCCGACTTTTTGCGCGGCGGTTATCATCAGTGGCTGGCTCATCAGTCGATCACCCGTCCTTTCAGTGCGAAGAGGCCTTGCGGACGTTTCTGGATAAACAGAATGATCAGCGCGAGGATCAGGATCTTGCCCAGTACGGCGCCGATCTGCGGTTCAAGAATCTTGTTGGCGATGCCCAGGCCGAAGGCGGCTGTGACACTCCCGGCGAGTTGCCCGACACCGCCAAGCACCACCACCAGGAATGAGTCGATGATGTAGCTCTGGCCAAGGTCAGGACCGACGTTGCCGATTTGACTGAGCGCGACGCCGCCCAGGCCTGCGATGCCCGACCCCAGTCCGAAGGCCATCATGTCGATACGTCCGGTCGGCACGCCACAGCAGGCGGCCATGTTGCGGTTCTGGGTCACGGCACGCACGTTCAGACCCAGTCGGGTCTTGTTCAGCAGCAGCCAGGTCAGCACCACCACGAATAGCGCGAAGGCGATGATGACGATGCGGTTGTAGGGCAGCACCAGGTTGGGCAGCACCTGGATCCCGCCGGACAACCATGCGGGGTTTGCCACTTCGACGTTCTGCGCGCCGAAGGCCAGTCGCACTGCCTGAATCAGCATCAGGCTGATGCCCCAAGTGGCGAGCAGGGTTTCCAGAGGGCGGCCATACAGGTGGCGAATCACAGTTCGTTCCAGTGCCATGCCGATCGCGGCGGTGACAAAAAACGCCACCGGCAGTGCGATCAACGGGTAGTACTCGATGGCACCCGGCGCATAGCGCTGGAACATAAGTTGCACCATGTAAGTCGAGTAGGCACCCAGCATGAGCATTTCGCCGTGCGCCATGTTGATCACGCCGAGCAGGCCGAAGGTGATTGCCAGGCCCAATGCAGCGAGCAGCAGGATCGAGCCCAGCGACATGCCGCTGAACGCCTGACCGAGCAATTCGCCGATCAACAGCTTGCGTTTGACCTGAGCCAGACTGGTTTCGGCAGCGGTGCGGACCGATGCGTCGTTTTCCACACCTGGCGCCAGCAATGATTCAAGACGAGTGCGGGCCAGCGGGTCGCCGGTTTCGCCCAGCAGCCTGACGGCGGCGAGGCGCACCGTGGGGCTGGAGTCGACCATCTGCAGGTTAGCCAAGGCCAGCGTCAGCGCACTTTTAACGCCAGCGTCGGTTTCGCTGGCCACCCTCTGGCTGAGCAGCTCCAGTTGTGCCGGGCGGGCACTTCGCTGTAACTGTTGGGCCGCTGCGAGGCGAACGGCGCTGTCAGACGCCAGCAGCTGGTGGCTGGCAAGTGCTGTTTCCACCAGCCCTCGCAACCGGTTGTTCAAGCGCAGTTTGCGCGGTTCGTCAGGGTTTGGGGCGTCCGCCGCTGCGGGTGCTTGTGCATCGACGGCGACGTATTGATCGTTGGTTTCGATCCAGGCGCGCTTGCTGCTGTCGGCGCCAACCCGCCCGTCGCGCAGGGCCTCAAGCAGTTCGACACGTTCCGGCGTCGGCGTGGCGGCCCAGGTTTCCAGCAGTTCTGCCTGCTTCGAGGAGCTGGCTGCGACAAAATCACTGGCGTCGCTGGCCTGAGCCACAACGGGCAGCAGCAGGCTGATGGCGAGGATAAAGCGGTAGAAGTAAGAAGGCATATCAATATGGCCTTGATTTGGTAGGGCGCCGTCTGCTCTTGATCCTGGCCGCAGGCCGTGGGAGCGAACTCGTTCGCTCCCACATCCTCCGGGCAGATGCCTTGAAGCCCTGTTTCAGGTGCTTCAGGGCCTGTGCATGACGTTCAGCGTGGGAGCGATCATCAATCGAGGGTCAGTTGCTCTTCACCGGAGCATCCGGCTTCTTGTCGTTGCCGGGAATGTAAGGGCTCCAGGGCTGGGCGCGGATCGGGTCCTTGGTTTCCCAGACGACATTGAACTGCCCATCGTCCTGGATTTCGCCGATCATCACTGGCTTGTGCAGGTGATGGTTGGTCTTGTCCATGGTCAGGGTGAAACCCGAAGGAGCGGCGAACGTCTGCCCGGCCATTGCTTCGCGGACCTTGTCGACATCGGTGGATTTGGCTTTCTCCACCGCCTGCGCCCACATGTGGATGCCAACGTAAGTCGCTTCCATCGGGTCGTTGGTTACGGCTTTGTCAGCGCCCGGCAGGTTTTTCTTTTTGGCATAGGCTTTCCAGTCGGCAACGAACTTCTTGTTGACCGGGTTTTCCACAGACTGGAAGTAGTTCCAGGCGGCCAGGTGACCTACCAGAGGCTTGGCATCGATACCACGCAGTTCTTCTTCGCCTACCGAGAATGCCACCACGGGAACGTCGGTGGCTTTCAGGCCCTGATTGGCCAGTTCCTTGTAAAACGGCACGTTGGAGTCGCCGTTGACGGTGGAAATGACAGCTGTTTTGCCTCCGGCGGAGAACTTCTTGATGTTGGCTACGATGGTTTGATAGTCAGAGTGACCGAATGGGGTGTAGACCTCTTCGATATCGGTATCTTTCACGCCTTTGGAATGCAGGAACGCGCGCAGAATCTTGTTGGTGGTACGCGGGTAGACATAGTCGGTGCCCAGCAGGAAGAAACGCTTGGCCGAGCCGCCGTCTTCACTCATGACATATTCGACCGCAGGAATGGCCTGCTGGTTAGGCGCTGCACCGGTATAGAACACGTTGGGCGACATTTCTTCGCCTTCGTACTGCACCGGGTAAAACAGTAAACCGTTCAGTTCCTCGAACACTGGCAGAACCGACTTGCGGGAGACCGACGTCCAGCAGCCGAACACCACGGCCACTTTGTCCTGGGTCAGCAGTTGACGACCCTTTTCAGCAAACAGCGGCCAGTTGGAGGCGGGGTCCACAACTACGGGTTCGAGCATCTTGCCGTTTACGCCGCCCTTGGCATTGATCTCGTCGATGGTCATCAACGCCATGTCTTTCAACGACGTTTCGGAAATGGCCATGGTTCCCGACAGCGAATGCAGGATGCCGACCTTGATGGTCTCTGCAGCCTGAACGGTCCAGGTCAGCCCCATGGCGGCGATCGATGCGGACAGGGTGAAGGCTTTGATCAGACTGCGACGCTTCATCAGTGGACTCCATTCGTATGGTTTTAGGATCGGGTCTGGGGATTCTGGTTGTAGGCGAACAATAGCGCTGATCAAGCTTTAGCAAATGCTGGGCCAAACGTTGATACGTCGCAAAATGGAACGAATGTGTCGCGTGTGCCCGGTTATGCGCACCAGCATGGGACGATGTCAGGCGGTCCTGGCAAAGGTTGCCTTATCGTGGTGCGGCTCGAGAAAAGCCAGTCTCGACCGTCTCTTTTTTCAGTGTATAGATGGCGTTAAACCCACAATTCTTTCTCGCCGCTGTAGAGGTCATAGGCCTGATCCATAACCTGCTCCGGGATGTCGAAATAGGCGTATAGCTGGCCATTGACCCTGCTCGTTGCGCCCAGTTGCAGGAATGTGGAGGGTGGTATCGCGACGTGGTCGCCCAGAAAGTCCGTGAACATGTTCTTTTTGGGGACTGCTGGTGCAAAGATGAAAAACACCGGGTGGTTTTCAGCGTTGGCATTGCGGGTGACAAACTCGTCCTGGCTCCATTCGAGGGCGTTGGTTCGTGACACGGATGCGGATTGCACACCGTTATCCATAAACACTGCGCCTGTCTCCCGCTCCAGACACGCCAGCCCCTCGCTGGACACGTAAGTGGCGCGAAACGCAGTGCCGTGCCATTCCTTCAGACGGTGAAACTGATCAAGAAACTCGCGTGTTGTGGCGTTGCGTACCCCGCTTCTCAGCAGTGGGTTGATCTCGCCTGAACCGCCTTCTGCATAGGCTGTGATTGCAGGCAGGCCCTCTGCATTGGATGTCTTGCTCAAGGCTATATAGTCGGCTTCGAACGCCATACGCTCGGCAGCAGTAGTTTCCTGAAGGGAAGAGGGCCAGTCAGTCAGTAAACTGGCCAGGCGTGCTCTGGCCTTCCGGATTGCCTGAGGACTTAGGCGCGGTATTCTTTCACTCACAACTTTCCAGGCTCCACTAGTGGTGCGTAACGCGTACTCGTGCTCATGCACCAGCAGCGTTGCATCGATCGGGTGTTGTCGATAAAGGCGAGAATGACCAAACAGGTTATTACGTCGGCTGACATAAAAGGTTTGATTCTCTAATTCGATAGCTGTGAAGCGTTTGGGGACCAGCGCAACGGTGAGTTTCGATTCGCCGAATCTTGGGGCGCCGGTGTGCGACATCAGGTAGCCGATCTGTGGCTGACCGTCGCGCCCTATCTGGCGTATCAGGTTTGGGCGTCTGATTGCAGCCCGAGCACGTACTGCAGGCTTGAGAGCCAGTGCTACGTGTCCCAGCAAGGCGATGGCAAGGTAACTTATAGCGCTCAGAAATTCATCGGCAGCCCCCTGTATGTCGTTCTCCTCGATTTTTTCAAAAGCGCTCCATGTCTTGTAAAGCGCCAGTCCCAGCGCGAGAGGCATCAGGATTGCGTCAGGCAAGAACAGAAGCACGATATTGGCGGTGAAGTCGAAGCCATTGCCGGATTGCCCCGTTCCATGCGCAGGGCTCATTCGCTGTTTGGCCTCCTGAATCAAAAGGTTGATCTTGGTCTTATGGTTTTCTTCATAAAAGTTATCGCTCTGCGGGATGAAAACTATCGGCCTAAACAGTCCTGCAGGAAATTTTATCGGAGAAAACCGGGTGAGTATTTCCGGTGGACGCCAGTGCTTTGCCTCCTTCTCGTACTTCATGGCGTACAGCATCTCCATGCGTCTGGAAACGGGTATCTGCCGCATCAGATAGCGCTGGAATGGCTCATCTTCAAGGAGTTGGGTCAGGTGAAACATGCTGTTGAACCAGCGAAAAACGACGCCGTCACTCGCATCCAGTGTGCAGAGCACCAAGGGGCCTTTTTCGAATTTATCGACCGGGGCAATCAACATGACGTTACTTATCGTGAGCTGGTTGATACTGAGTAACCGGACTTCTATTTTTTCGCTGTTGACGTTACGCCGCCTTTCAGGTGCAGGAGCATCGAGCACTGCTTTGATCCAGGTCGAGCCGCTCAATGGGAAGGCTTGCTGCTCGATCTCCAGCAGCCTCATTCTCATTTGGGATTCCAGCAGTTGTTGTCGCGATCGCTTGAGTTGTTGTGCATAAGCCGACGACCTCAACTGGTCGTCCAGATAGCTGTCGAGGTGTTGCGGATCGTGGATAGCCGCAACAATATTTTTGACGAAGAGCTTGTCCAGTTGCTCTATTGATTTGCCTGTGTCGTCGGTAAGGCCGATCAACAATGCGTGCCTGGCTTTGACCCGGAAGACGGGTGAGTGCATCAGATGCCGGAGTGACATTGTTCTCGTTTCGATGACAGGTGTTCCATTAAATCCCGGGATTTCCGGCTTTATTTGGCGGACTCCATAGGTCAGAGAAACCATGATCCGCTCAGCTGCAAGCTCGACCGACGCTCGCTTCAGAGCATCATGCAATTGTTGGTCTATGTAGCGAGCAAAGTAGAGGCGGCCGTCAACTTCGGGCCGGTCGAAGCGGTCTTTGCTGACGCTATGTATGTTCACGACCGCTTCGCCAAAGCGCTGCGCTTGCTCACACCATTCCTTGCGTTGTTTTTGCTCCATGGTTTGCCACCAGTCGGGCATCTGGGTTTGAATCAGCTCGCTGTCCATCTGTTCGAGGCGCTGGCAGTTATCCAACTGAAGTTCGGGTTTGAGCAGTTGCCAGATCAGTTGCTCAAAACAGGCCATGTCCATTCGCTCTGCCAGGGCGCGCTGTACGGCAATAGCGAACAGCCCTTGCTGCCTGATGATCTGGAGGGTCAACAGTTGGCTCAGGAAGTTACCCGCCATTGATGTGTAGCTCCACAGCATCGGGCTGTCAGCTGT
This sequence comes from Pseudomonas tremae, assembly GCF_001401155.1. Taxonomy (GTDB): domain Bacteria; phylum Pseudomonadota; class Gammaproteobacteria; order Pseudomonadales; family Pseudomonadaceae; genus Aquipseudomonas; species Aquipseudomonas tremae. The sequence goes on along the minus strand of NZ_LJRO01000153.1, from coordinate 39,733 downwards.
TGGCTCAGGTTCTTCCAAAGTGAGCAGCGCCTGAAAACGCTGGCTGTATCGAGGCTCGTTTCCTCGCCCTATGAGGCTGTCATTCATCTGTTTGAACGAGTTGAATCCTTCCAGACCGTCCTCTTGGGTGAACAGCAGAACATCTTCTCGTTCGTCATCATCTGTTTGCGCCGGTTGTGTTCTAAACCTGCGAGTAATGACGAAGGCACCGGGCAGTGCAATCGGCTTGGCTCCGTCGATGCTTGCCCTGAGGTTGTAAACGCTGTGTGCCTGAGTTTCGTCAGTGGCTTCGGTGATGCATCGTTTCAGGGCTGTCAGCAGCTGGTCATCTTTCCCAGCGCTATCCGTATTGCGCATTCAGATCTCAGGCACTGGATCTGGTCGGAGAGAAACTCACTGCGTCGGGTCTTGCCATCGGGCAATGCAGCCGCCCAGTAATCTGCAAGCTTCTGGCTGTAGCGTTTTTCCAGTTGTTGCCTGACATGAGCGTAGAGGGTAAGGATCGCCGTCCGACCCAGTGGTTCGATGACCAGGGTCTGTGTGCTGACAGAGGGCGTCGGGTAGATGCCTTGTACTTCGTTGTCGTTCCAGCTCAGCTTGCCGGTGAAATGCTCGATAAGGCTGGCGATCAGTGGAGCACTGTGCACATTGTCATCGGCGTCAGGCGGTAACCTGCTGTCACGATAAGCAAGCCAGGCGGCATGAACATTCAGGTCAGGCTTTACCATTCTGAGTGCTTCATGTACCAGTTCACCTACCGTTTCAGCCAGGTCTGGCAGGCAGGTTTCGCTGTCGGGCGGCTTCTTTAGAGGGTCAGGGGGTGTCGGGAGGGTTGCGTTCATGGTGCCGATTCTTCTGGATGAAAGATGATCCGCTCAAGGCCTTAGCCGGCGGTTCATTGCATCTAGTCAGTCTGGGCGGCAAATAGCTGTCGGGCAGGGTTGCTCGATGCTCGTGGCATCGTCCATGCGTCTGGTAGGAAGGGGAAGCGCGCGAGCTGGCAAGGAAGGGGCGAGGCCTGAAACCGGGTATGAGGAGGAATTCATCACAACGCCACTCAACGGTTTCAGGCCTCGCAGCGTGCAATCTAAGCTGTTGTCGCCCGTTTGGCAAAGCGCGAAATCACTATTCGATCAAGCACCCAGACAATCAGCATCGAAATGCCCACCAGGGGGAATATCGCGCCCAGAACAATCATCACCACTGTCGCGGTTTTCCAGCGTGGCAGGTCGTGACGCAAAGGGGGCACGCCCAGCCCACTGTCGGGTCGGCGTTTCCACCAGATCACCAGGCCGCTGACGGAGCTGAGCAGTACCATCAGGCATACCAGCAAGATCAGTAGCTGGTTGATCCAGCCAAAAAACTTGCCCTCATGCAGCATCACGCCCAGCTCGGTTGCCTTGGACACCGCGCTGTAATCGACATAGCGCACGTCCGCCAGCACCTTGCCGGTGTACTGGTCGATGTGCAGAGTGGCGTCGTCGCGTGGGTCGTCAGCGAACACCGATACTGTGAACACACCGTCGGCATTCTTTGGCTGAGTAATGCTGTAGCCCGGTACGATCTCTCTCGCCCGGGCGATGTCGACGACTTGCTGCAGCGATACTTTGGGCGCTGCCGGAGCGCTGGACATGTGCATGTGGCCCATGTGTTCGGCATGATCACCGCCCGATACCGGCATCGGTGTGTTTTCCATCGCCCAGGGTACGGTCTGCACGCTGGCATTGTTCAGTTCGCCAGCCTGTTTGTCGGACATGGGGACGTTGGTCCACATGGCGGCCGGGAAGGTGTTCCACACCGCGGCGTACTGTTTGCCCCACAGCCCGGTCCAGGTCATGCCGCTCAACAGCATGAACAGCAGTAACAGCGCGCCCCAGAAACCTGTCACTGCGTGCAGATCCCGCCACAACACGCGGCCTTTGGCAGTCAGGCGTGGCCAGAACACACCGGCAGCCGAACGGCCTCGTGGCCACCACAGATAAAGGCCGGAGACGACAAGCACAATGCCCCAGCCCGCCGCCAGCTCGACAAGCCGGTCACCCACAGTGCCGATCATCAACTCGCCATGCAGTGCGCGGGCAATCGCTTGCAAATTGTCCTTGGCGTCTTGAGTGCCAAGTATTTCGCCGCGATACGGATCAACGAACACATTGACCTCGCGGCCCTGTTCGCGGATCACAAACTGGGCGCTGCCCTCGACGCTGGTCGGCGGGAAATATTTACCGATGGCGGCCTGTGGATAAGTACTCAGTACCCGCTGTTGCAGCTCATCGGCAGCGAGGCGATGCTCGGTCGGGGTGACGTACAGCAGGTCGCTGTACATCAGGTTATCCAGCTGTGGCTTGAACAGGTAGATGATCCCTGTCAATGAAAGCAGGATCATGAATGGCGCGACAAACAGCCCGGCATAGAAATGCCATCGCCAGGCCAGGTTATAAAAAGAGACAGCAGGTTTGGACACGTTCAACGCTCCCTATCAGGGATAACACAGCACGAGACGCGCACAGCTCTGGGCCGGGCGCGGTCGTGGAATCTTGTTGCTGGTCAGGCAGCCATGAGTGTCGGAGGGGCCCGGCTTCGGGCATTGGGGAAGACCGGTTTGTGTGCATGGCCTTGTCGCGGTGCCCGAGCGAAGAAGTTGCCTGGCGCGGGCGGCGTGGCAGCCACCAGCTCAAGTACATGGGGCAGCGCCGGGCAACTGAACAGCAAGGTGCAATAACCGCACTTTGCCCACAGTGCGTGATCACTCATGCCTGTGTCAGCAGCTCGCGCATGTTCTGCACCATGATGGGCATGGCTGTCGGCTGTCATGTCCATCGTTGCGGGCATGGCCATCGACATGCCCGCGTGCTGATTCATCGGCATCGACTGGGAAACCAGTGGGCCGATAAAAATCATCAACATGGCGAACAGGCTCAGCCATGCGCCCCTTTTGTCACGGGGAATGGTTGAACCGTCGCGGCGGCAGGTGGTGCTCAATCGGGGAAACTACTCAATGCTGGTGTTCCGAAGCCTGCTTTTGTACCACGACCTGCACCTCGATATCTCCCGCCTTTTCAAAATGCAGGGTCATCGGGAAGCGCTGGCCGACGACCAGCTTCGAACGGTCCTTGATGTCCAGCAGCATCACGTGCCATGCCATCGGGGCAAAACTCACCTTGCCGCCTGCCGGGATATCGACAGCCTCTACGTGCTGCATTTTCATCAGGCCATCCGCGTGTACGTGCTCATGCAACTGGGCCTGCCCGGCGATGGGCGTATCGGCACCGAGCAGACGGTCGGCGCTGTCACCCTTGTTCTCGATACTGAAATACGCCGCCACAGTGGGCGCATTGGGCGGTAGCTCCATCGACCACGGATGGCCAATCAGCAGCGCCCCGGCTTTATATTCGTGGGCCTGGACGAAGCAGGCCGGCAACATCAATGCGGCCAGCAGGAGTGCTTTTTTGAACATGTAGAGGATTCTCCGGGAGTGGTCGAGGAAAGGAGTGGAGGGCTTACCGACTGTACATACGAAACACTCAGTTAAACCTTTAGATGCCGGGGCGCAACCTGGCTCTGAAAACATCAATCGTGTGTGACCCCGCCGACGATCCATAGTGCTTGCGGCATAAAGCGTCGGCGGACGTACCGGCCCCTGAGTGAGCAGGCTTCCGCACGGGGCGCTCTCAAGGTTCAAGTCCCAACGCCTCCAGCACCTCATCAACAGCCCAGAACAGTCGGTCCACTCCAGGCAAATGCGGGCGTTTCAGGATCAAAACCGGCAGGCCGCGTTCGCGGGCGACGTCTAACTTGGGTTCGGTCGAGCCGCTGCCGCTGTTTTTGCTGATCAGCACGTCGATATCATGTTGCTCGAACAGCTGTCGTTCGTCTTCCAGCAGGAACGGGCCTCGGGCGCCGATGACTTCGCAGCGCTCGTTGCCGGGGTAGCAGTCCAGGGCGCGCAGGGTCCAGAACTGGTGGTCCGGGATTTCATTCAGATGTTGCAAGGGCTCGCGGCCCAGAGTGAATAGTGGTCGCTTGAACGGCGCCAGTGCTGTGGCCAGTTCAGACCAGTCGGCCACTTCGCGCCAAGCGTCACCCGGACCGGCTTGCCAGGCAGCGCGACGCAAGGCCCAGCATGCAATACCCGCAAGCTGCGCAGCGCGCGCTGCATTGTGGCTGATCTGCGCGGCATACGGATGGGTGGCATCCAGCAGCAGATCGATATCGTGTTCACGAATGTACTGCGCCATCCCTTCGGCGCCACCGTACCCACCGACTTTCAACTGGCAAGTCAGGTCTGTCGGCACCCGGCCTACACCCGCCAGGCTGTAGATATGCTCAGGGCCAAGCTTGCGTGCAATCGCCAGCGCCTCGGTGATGCCGCCCAGCAGCAGAATTTTTTTCATAGAGGTTCCTTGGGGAATGCGACACCTGCCTGACCCACCAGGCCGCCCTGGCGATCAATCGCGAACACCTCGACCTGAACGCTTGCGGGCACCACGCTGCGGGCGAAGTCCAGGGCATGGCGACACACCTCGTCACCCAGTGGCACCCCGGCCGCAGCGCACATGGCCAATGCCTGCTGACTGGTGTTGGCGTGAAGGATCTGTTGCTGCAAGGCGGCATCTGCGCCGACATTTGTTGCCCAGCGCGCCAGTTGCGGCAGGTCGATGCTGGAGTGACGGCTGTGCAGGTCCATATGGCCGGCAGCCAGTTTGCTGATCTTGCCGAAACCGCCGCATAGGCTCAATTTATCCACAGGCACCTTGCGCAGGTGTTTGAGTACCGCGCCAACGAAGTCGCCCATTTCGATCAACGCAATGTCGGGGATGTTGTAGACGCAGCGCATGGTGTCTTCGCTGGCATTGCCGGTACAGGCGGCGATGTGTCGATGGCCATTGACGGTAGCGACATCGATGCCTTGATGAATAGAGGCAATGTAGGCCGCACAGGAAAAGGGCCGGACGATCCCGCTGGTGCCGAGAATCGACAGCCCGCCGAGAATGCCCAGGCGCGGGTTCATGGTCTTGAGGGCCAGCGCCTCGCCGCCCTCGACGCCAATCGTTACCTCGAAACCACCGCTATAGCCCGATTCATCCGCCAGCCGAATCAAGTGTTCGGTCATCATGCGGCGCGGCACCGGATTGATGGCCGGTTCGCCCACCGCCAGCACCAGACCGGGCCGGGTCACGCTGCCGACGCCTGCGCCGGCCACAAAGCGCACGCCTGGTGTCGTTTCCAGCCTGACACGGGCAAATACCAGCGCACCGTGGGTGACATCGGGGTCGTCACCAGCATCCTTGATCGTTCCGGCTTCGGCGAAGTTATCCACAAGGCGGCAGAATTCCAGGCGCATCTGCACCTGTTTGCCTTTAGGCAATACAATTTCGACTGCGTCGCTGACCTGCCCGCTGAGCAACAATCGCGCCGCCGCCAGGCTGGTCGCGGTCGCGCAACTGCCAGTGGTCAGGCCACTGCGCAGCGGGGCAGGTTGTTCGGCGGTTTCTTCGCGCATCAGGGTTTGACTACCTCCAGCAGGGTGATCGGCAGCGCCTGACGCCATGTGTCGAACTCGCCAAGCGGCTGGGCATGCGCGACGTGGATGCGCGTCAGTTCGCCGCCGTGGCGCTCGCGCCAGGCCATCAGCGCAGCCTCGCTTTGCAGAGTCACAGCGTTGGCCACCAGCCGACCGCCGGAGCGCAGCTGCTCCCAGCAGGTTTCGAGCACACCGATACGCGTAACGCCGCCGCCGATGAACACCGCGTCCGGTCGTTCCAGCCCGTTCAGTGCCTGGGGCGCGCTACCGCGTACCAATTGCAGGCCGGGCACGCCCAGTGCATCGCGGTTGAATTCGATCAGTTGCTGACGGCCTTCATCAGCCTCGATGGCCATGGTCCGGCAGGTCGGGTGGGCGCGCATCCATTCGATGCCGATAGAACCGCAGCCCGCACCCACATCCCACAACAGTTCGCCCGGCAGCGGAGCAAGGCGGGCCAGGGTGATGGCCCGAACGTCGCGTTTGGTGAGTTGCCCGTCGTGTTCAAAGGCGCTGTCCGGTAAACCTGCCAGGGTACTCAGACGAACGGCATCTGGCGCGGCGCGGCAGTCGATGGCAACCAGGTTGAGCGCTGCGATCTCAGGGTTGCCCCATTCGCTGGCCAGCCCCTCGACACGCCGCTCGGCGTCGCCACCCAGATGCTCCAGTACGGTCATGCGGCTCGGGCCAAAGCCTCGTTCGCGCAGCAAACCTGCGATAACTGCAGGGCTGCTGCCGTCGTTGCTCAGTACCAGCAGGCGCACGCCATGATGAAAGTGGGCATTCAGTGCGGCAACTGGACGGTGACCACTTCCTGCAGCGGCCAGCCCAGGCGAGCCGCAGCCAGCGAGTAAGAGGAGGGCGCAGGCAGAATGCGCATTTCTTCGATAGCGACCACGCGCGTCAGGCTGGCGCCGACACCGAACAGCATGGGATCGCCACTGGCCAGCACGCAGATCTCTGCACCGCGCTGTTCCAGCACTGGGTTCAGCGAAAAAGGGCTCGGCCACGCGCGCCGTTCGGCGCGGATGCAAGGTGGCAGCAACGCCAGCTGGCGCGGGCCGCCGAACACCTGATCAGCGTGCAGCAGAGCATGCCGGGCGTTCTTGCCCAGCCCTTTGTAACCGTCTTCTCCGATTCCCACGACTGTCAGCCACGGCGACATGTACCTACCTCGATCCGAACTTCCGACAGAGCGTCTTTTCATGCCTGCGGACAAAGCAGGCATAATACCGCGCCCGACGGGGTACAAGTGCTCTAAACAGCTTCCGTTTCCAGCCAGTTCACAACGGGTGACCCTTTGAACGAGCAGCCAGCCGCTCGCACATCGTCCGCAACGCTACGCCCCTCGGCGTGTCCGGGGTTGCTGCGTATCGTCCCGGCGCTGGACGGCGGAATCTGTCGGATCAAGCTGGCGGGCGGCGTCATCTCCAGTGCGCAGGCACTGGCGGTCGCGCAAGCGGCGCAGACGTATGGCCGGGGCGTAATAGAAGCCACCAACCGCGCCAATCTGCAGATTCGCGGCATCGGCGCCGATCACGACGGTCTGATCCGTTCGCTGATGGCCGCAGGACTCGGTCCTGCCAGCCCTGCCAGTGATGATGTGCGCAACCTGATGCTCAGCCCCACCGCCGGGCTTGATCCGCACATGCTGTTCGATGCCCGACCACTGGCGACGCAGATTCTCGAGGCTCTTGAAAGTCACCCGCGTTTTCACGAGCTGTCACCCAAGTTCGCGCTGTCGCTGGACGCCGGTGAAGCGCTGGTGATGCTGGAGCATCCGCACGATGTGTGGCTGTCGGCTTTGAAAATTGACGACGAAGTGCTGCTGGCTTTCGGCCTGGCAGGTTGTCCGGCCATTGATCGCCCACTGGCTGCCGTGCCGCTGGCTGCCGGGCAGGTACTGGTTATCGCGCTGCTCGAGCTGTTCCTCGATCTGGCCCGTCCCGAGCACACCCGGATGCGGCATTTGCTGGCCGAGGTCTCGGTGGATGATCTGCTGCAGCAATTGTCGGCCCGCCCAGGACTTGCGTTGCGGGTTGATCAAAGGGTAACCAGCTGGCAGCGTCCGGCCCTTCCGAGAAACGGGCATATCGGTGTCTACCCGCAGCGGCAGGCTGGAAGGGTCGCAGTCGGTGCTGTAGTGCCGTTGGGGCGTCTTGACGCGGCAATGCTGACTGCGGTGGCGCAACTGGCGGTCGATCAGGGTGATGGCACATTACGCCTGACGCCGTGGCAAAGCCTGTTGCTGCCCAATGTGCCAGTCGAGCAGGCGTCGGTGGTAATGGCGCAATTACACGCGATGGGCCTGATCTGTTCGGTCGAACAGCCTTTGGCGCAGATATTGGCGTGTACCGGTTGCGCCGGTTGCGCCAAAGGGCTGGCCGACACCAAGGCAGATGCCTTGCAGCTGGCGGCCGGGCTGGCTGACAGTCGGGCCGTGCACCTGAGCGGTTGCAAGCGTTCCTGTGCCGCTGCGCATGTTGCCCCGGTGACCTTGCTGGCTGTTGCGCCCGGCCGTTATGACCTTTATTTTCGCGACGCAGCGCATCCCGGTTTCGGTGTGCTGCGCGCGCGTGACCTTACTATTGAAGCAGTCAGCGCGCAGTTGAACGCTGACTCACGGAGCAACATTGCATGATTGACTACATCCGCGATGGTCAGGAGATATATCGCAATTCCTTCTCGATCATTCGCGCCGAGGCGCGCCTGGACACGATCCCCGCCGATCTGGAAAAACTCGCCGTGCGCGTGATTCACGCCTGCGGGATGGTCGAGGTCATCGAAGACCTGCGCTTCTCGCCAGGTGCCGGTACAGCGGGGCGCAATGCTCTGGCGGCCGGTGCGCCGATCCTGTGCGATGCGCGCATGGTTTCCGAAGGCATCACCCGCACGCGCCTGCCCGCCAACAACCCGATCATCTGCACATTGCATGATGAAGGCGTGCGAGAAATGGCTCTCGAGCTTGGCAATACGCGCTCTGCCGTGGCGCTGGAACTGTGGCGTCCGCACCTGGAAGGCAGCGTGGTGGTAATCGGCAACGCGCCGACGGCCCTGTTCTATCTGCTGGAAATGCTCGACGCAGGCGCGCCGAAACCCGCGCTTATTCTCGGCTTTCCGGTCGGTTTTGTTGGCGCTGCCGAGTCCAAGGCGATGCTGGCCGCCGACAGCCGCGGCGTGCCATTCGTGATCATGCAGGGCCGTCGCGGCGGCAGCGCCATGGCCGTGGCCGCTGTCAACGCACTGGCCACGGAGATCGAATGATGCAGGCACGCGGTCGATTGATTGGCCTGGGCGTCGGCCCCGGCGACCCGGAGCTGATTACCGTCAAGGCGCTGCGCCTGCTGCGTGAGTCGCCCGTGGTTGCGTACTTCGTGGCCAAGGGCAAAAAAGGTAATGCGTTCGGCATCATCGAAGCACATCTGCAGGACATGCAGACCCTGATGCCGCTGGTCTATCCCGTCACTACCGAGGCACTGCCTGCGTCGCTGTCCTACGAGAAAGTCATCAGTGATTTTTACGACGAATCGAGCCTTCTGGTCGCCGCGCACTTGGATGCCGGACGTGATGTGGCGGTGATCTGCGAGGGCGATCCGTTCTTCTACGGCTCTTACATGTACCTGCACGATCGTCTGGCCGAGCGTTATCAGGCCGAAGTGATTCCGGGTGTGTGTTCGATGCTCGGCGGCGCGTCGGTGCTGGGCGCACCTTTGGTGTATCGCAACCAGAGCCTGTCGGTGCTGTCCGGTGTGCTGTCCCACGACGACCTGAAACGCAAGCTGGCGGACGCCGATGCGGCGGTGATCATGAAACTGGGACGCAACTTCCACAAGGTGCGTGAAGTGCTGACCGAGCTGGGCATGGCCGGGCGCGCGCTGTACGTCGAGCGCGCTACCATGACCAATCAGAAGATCGTGCCGCTGGACCAGGTCGACCCGATGTCGTCGCCTTACTTCTCACTGATCATTGTTCCCGGCGACAGGTGGCAAGGCTGATGACTCTCGAAACTCCCGCCATCGTCATTCTCGGCAACGGTAGCCTGGCGACTGCAAAGCGCATTCAACAGCTTTATCCCGGAGCGCTGATTCATGGCCTTGCCGAGCGTGTGCAGGGGGCCGATAACGTCTACGACGAGTTCGGTACAACGGTGCGTCAGTTGTATCAGCAGAATACGCCGATCATTGCCCTGTGTGCTGCGGGCATTGTGATCCGCACGCTGGCGCCATTGTTGTTGGAAAAAGGCGCCGAGCCGCCAGTGCTGGCCGTGGCTGAAGACGGCAGTGCCGTTGTGCCGCTGCTTGGCGGTCTGGGAGGGGTCAATGTCATGGCGCGCAGCATTGCCAGTGCGCTTGGTATCGCGCCGGCAATAACCACCAGCGGCGAGTTGCGCTTTGGCACCTGCCTGCTTAATCCGCCCAGCGGCTATGCGTTGGGCGATCTGGAACTGGGCAAACGCTTCGTTTCCGACTTGCTCTCCGGCGAACGTGTGCGTATCGAAGGCGAGGCTCCGTGGCTGGCACAGGCGCAGCTGCCCGAGGACCCACAGGCCGAGCGGACGATTCATGTCGGTTCGGCGGTGCGCGCGCCTTCGTCTAACGAATTGCTGATCTATCCGCGCAGTGTGCTGGTGTCTGTCAGCGCAGTAACCCATGAGCTGGCTGCGCAAGTGCGCACTGCATTGCGCGACGCAAACATAGCCGAGCAATCTCTGGCTTGTCTGCTGGCCAGCGAAGATCAGATGGCCAGTGCGCTGTTGCATCAGGCGGCAGAGGCGCTGGGTGTTCCTTTACGCTTTGAAAGGGCCGGATCGGCCAGCGAAATGGCCACAGGTGCAGTACCGCAACGGCTGGCGTTGCTCGGCATGGGCGATGGCATTGCGATCGCCGTCGCGGCGCAACCGCTGGATGTGCAGAGCATTGGCCGTGGGCGCGGGCGTCTCGCGGTCATTGGCCTCGGCCCTGGCGCAGCGGACCTGATGGTGCCTGCGGTCAAGGCCGAACTGGCGCGCGCCAATGATGTGCTTGGCTATGAAACCTACGTGCGCATGGCCGGACCGTTCCGCGCCGATCAAGTGCTGCACTGCACCGACAACCGCGAAGAAATGCTGCGTGCCCGGCATGCATTCGAGCTGGCTGCGCAGGGGCGCTCGGTGGTCGTGGTGTCGTCGGGTGACCCCGGGGTTTTCGCCATGGCGTCGGCGGTGCTCGAAGCGCTGCACGAGTCCGATGACCCACACTGGCATTCTGTCGAACTGGAAATCCTGCCGGGCGTCTCGGCTTCTCTGGCCACTGCCGCACAGGCGGGCGCGCCCCTGGGGCATGACTTCTGTGTGCTGTCGCTTTCCGACAATCTCAAACCGTGGGAAATCATCGAGAAACGCCTGGACCTTGCATGTCAGGCAGATCTGGCGCTGGCTTTCTACAACCCCATTTCCCGTTCCCGACCCTGGCAGCTGGGCAAAGCGCTTGAGATCGTTCGTCAGCATCGCAGTCCGCAAACGCCCGTTACGCTTGGGCGTGACGTGGGCCGTCCGGGCCAGACGCTGCGTGTCATCACACTGGGCGAGTTGACGCCGGAACAGGTGGATATGCGAACGATGGTGCTGATCGGCTCGTCTCTGACCTGCACGTTTCCTCGTAACGAAGGCGGCAGCTGGGTCTATACGCCGCGTTGGTATGGCAAGAAACCTACAGTCTGAGACCGCAGGCTTGTCATACCGGCATCGAGCTTGTTGTGGGAACGTGCTGAAACTTCTGTGCAATGCCAAGTATTCAGGTCAAGGTTTTTACCTGGATGTTCGAGCGACCGGAGGCTCTTCGTGCTGTCAGGTTTGAGGGACGTTTCCCTGTGCAGCCAGAGAATCTTCGTTTGACCACTATTCACACCGGGTGCTGAGTGTGCGGAAACCCTGTGCATTCCAGTGAAGGCTTCAGAAACAGTTCATAAAGCCTGCAATGTGCGGTTTGTCTGTGCCAAAAAATGCCTGATTTATTTCGTTAGTCTTCTTCCAGTCCATCAGGGCTCATGAATTAAAGGACTAATGAAATGAAACATGAAAATACAATGAACACTGCTGACAACCTTCATTACATTGCGACCTGTGAACTGGCTGAATGCCCACCATCGTTGACCGCCTACTCCGCAGCCAGAAAGCCCGAATTGCTCTTGGCAGACGATCTGACTGACTCCGATCCAGGCGATGAGCCTGCCAAGGGGGCGGTTGTCGCAAGCAGTCTGTTGGCATTTGCCGAGGGTATGTCGCGCCAGAGCAAGGAAGACGTCATGGACTCCTTTCTGTTTGCCACCCTGGTGGCCAACAAGGCGTTCAACCCTGAAACTCAAGGTAATCAGTGGTATGACAAATTCAACGAAGTGCTCTCCAGGCTTGGCTGGCTTTCCACCCATTGGAACTATGCACGCTATCACGCTGCCCAGCAGCGCTTCAGCATGGATGAGGTGGGTCTTGAGATCCTTGCTTCGGCTGTTACCGCAGCAGCTTTGCCGGGGCCTGCATCACTGCTGATGCTCAAGGTCGCCGCTGACGCCTTGGCTGCGCTGAAAGCCAAAAAAGAACCTTTACGCCTGTTCGAGAGCCAGGCCAAGTCACATCGCGGGGGCAGTTTTCGCGTTGCCTCTTGCATGGAATCCGCTGACAAGATTGTGATTCTGGCCATGGGCGCGGTCAGCTTCAAGACTGATAGTGAGGTCACCAATGTCCTGTTCTGGGAATGGCAGGACACCCATGTTGAAACCTGGAAAGGCGAGGACAATCTGGTGCTCAATGCAGGCCTGTATTCGCGCCATCGCGACCTGATTCAGCAAAGGCTCGGCGACAACGCCAAAAGTGCAATCGAGGAGTTTGAAATCTGATCGGGTTGTTTACGGAGGCAATGATTGCCTCCGCGTTCGGGATAAAAGGAATTTCCCATGAAGCAGGAATTGAATGTTGTCGTCGTTAATGCGGGCTGTTTGCTATTTTTTTGCGGGCCGCAGCAGGTCGCGCTGAACAACGATGTGCTGGACTCGATGTTGTACGTGCAGTTGGCCGCATCAAAGCAACACCCAAAGTTTGCCGACTTTGAAAAATGGAATGAAACCCGTCTTGCTGCAACTCTGCGTTTCGGCTGGGTGCTGAGTGCCAGCGAACATGTCAGCGAGCCTTTGCAGGTGGGGAGTGTAGAGACAATATGGAATCGCATGAGGCTTGCCCTTGCACCTACGGCGTCACCCGATGCGCTAGGGCGGGCAGAGGCTTATATGCGCTCGGTTTGCAATCAGCGCGCCGGGAACGAAGCGCTTAAGTTGCTGAGTCGTCATACGCTACAGAGCGGTCTGGATCATGCAGGAAGATTGCAGGTCAGCGTGGTCTTGCAACTCGGGTTTTTCGACGCTCAGCGTAACCTGACACTGGCGCAGCTTCATTTCGCCACCCGTCAACCACTGGCATCCGGCTTTCTTTTCGAGGTACTCGAACCGCAGAGCATCTACGGCAACATCGCCGTGACTGTATATTCAATGCAATTGATCGACCAGGTCTATTCACAGTTTCGCGCAGGCATAGACGCAGCGCTGTCGAGCAAACGTGTCGGTCTGATCATGACGCCTGGAGACAGGCCTGATGTCTGATCCGGATGAAACCCTGCTGACAGGCTCCAGCCTGCTGTCCTTCCACAATATCGACGCTTGTTTGCGCCAGGACATCATAAGCTGCCTGCAGCACGCCAGACTTGTCGCGGATGATCAACACTCTCCTCAGCGGGCCTGGCATTTATGGCTGGACGTTTACCAGAGATCTATTGTTGCCAATGGCGGGCTGCGTAGCGCGGGGGGCAACGACGTACGGTTGAACATTCACAGTTTCCGGGACATCGGCAAATTGCGGTTTCCGGTGGTTGATAATGCCGTCGAACTTCGCCGGTTGTACCACCGTTCGCTCGACACTCTACTGGCCAGTGACCATGCGAAGACTTTTTTCAGCAGTTGGTTTACCTCTGGGCGCTCTGAAAGCTTTCAACTCATGCCATGTGTCATGCACAACAAAGATGAGGCGACGATCCTTTTGTGCAGCCTGCAGATGACGACCACAGCGTTGAGGCCCGCATTCTATTTCTGGCAGATACTCGGCGGAGAAATGCGAGTGCATGCAATCAGTGCAGCGTTCCGCTTCAGTCGCCAGAGCTTCGAGCCTTTTCGACAAACTGTTCAAGATTCTCTGGCTGATCGCGCACGGGCCGAAATCATCAGTCTTTAACAGTGCGGCCAAGCCCCCATGGAAGGGAGTAATGCAAATGAATTCGGGCACAGGTAATGGAGCGTATCTGGGTGATATCCACAGTATGGTGGCGTTTCTTCCCGGGCTTTCGGGCGAGGATCGTAACGACATTCTGGACGTTCTTCTGGATGCGCAGTTGTTCGCGGGCAAACAGTTTGATTTCACGACGCAGTGGAGCAGCTGGATGCACTACTACCGCAGCCGGCTCAGGACGCGTGGCCTACAGCAAAAAGGCGTGGTTCTGGGCGACTCACTTATCGTAAGCAACGTTGACGATTTGGTGCAGGCAACTTTCAAGGTCAGCAATCCTGCGGATCGCAAGCGTCTGGGCAGCATGGTGCAGCGTGCCTTCACGGCGATGGGCGTGAATCAGGCGGCAGCGTCCTACTTTCAAGACGGCTTCGATCAGGGGCGTCTGGGCAGCTTTCAAGTGGTGCCCTGCGAGAAGTATGAGCCGGGCCGGATACTCCTGCTGCTTTGCAGTCTGCACTTGAGCGTCGACGAACGTAGTGCAGGCAGACGAAGGCTGCTGTTCCATTTCAAGGGCGGCAGTTACACCTTCGACACAAAGATTTATGCGGAACATCGTAATGACGTGGCGCGCTATCTGGATGGCAGGGCGAAAAGTCTGATACGTGCCGCCTCTATCTGAACAACTCAAGGCAACAAATAGCCCCTGATGCCGGTGAATATGATCTGTGCGGCCAATGCACAGACGAACAACCCCATCAGGCGGCTGACGATCTGCAAACCTTGATCACCGAGAATACGTTCGATGCGATTGGCCAGATACAGCACGACCCCGACTGTCAGGCTCGCCAGAGCGATACTCAGGATAGCCGCGAGTTTGTCGTCCCAATGCGGCTGACTGACGCCCATGACCAGCAGTGCGCCAATCGTGCCGGGGCCTACCGTCAGGGGGATGGTCAACGGAACAATGGTGACGTCCTGCTGGACGTTATCGGTCTGCACGGCTGACTTGCCTTGAGCCATGCCCAATGCCGAGATGAACAGCACAGTGCCGGCGCCGATTCTGAATGCGTCCACCGTGATCCCGAATACATCGAAAATCACTCTTCCGAACAGGTACAACAGTACGCTGGAGACCAGCGTAGCGAGCGCTACTTTCCAGGCCAGACGCCTTTGCTCCTTGCGCGAGTGGCCGCGGGTCAGGCTGATGAAGCAGGAAAGGACGAAGAACGGACTGTAAAGCACCAGCATTTTCAGATAAACGCTGAACAACACGTGAAGCATGGCTTCGACTCACAGCAGCAGGTGGATGGCACCGCCAGTCTATCAGGCCTTTAGCGGCTTCCCGTAGCGGTGTCAGTTCTGCTGATACAGTTCGCCAGCCGAGGTCAGCCCGCGAGCCTTTTCGCGATGAGCGACCCAATGCTCCACGAGTTCGCGCAGTTGGGACAGCTCGATGGGCTTGGCCATATGGCCATCCATGCCCGCCTGACGTGCGCGATCCTTGTGCTCGGCGAGAATATGCGCGGTCAGTGCAACGACGGGTGTGCGCACGCGCTGATTGCCGACTTCCCATGCACGCAATTGCTCGGTGGCCGAGAACCCGTCCAGTATCGGCATTTCACAGTCCATCAGTACCAGGTCGTAACGCTGCGCTTTCATGGCGCGCAGTGCTTCTTCGCCATTGCTGGCGGTGTCGGGGTTCAGGTTGAGCTTGCCGAGCATGCCCCGGATCACTTTGGTCGAAATGCTGTTGTCTTCGGCCACCAGAATGCGGAAGTCGCCGGGCACGCTGGCCGGAATGTTCGGCACGTTATTGGCCTTGGAGGCAGTCACGCCTTTGTTCAGCTGGGTCAGCTCATCGGCCAGTGTGGTCTTGAGCGTATAGCCTGCCACCGGTTTGGCCAGAATGCGTTTGATGCCTGAATTGCGCGCGATGATCTTGCTCGGCGCATTGCTGATGCCTGTCAGCATGATCAGCAGAATGTCATGATTGAGGCTTGGATCTTCCTTGATCTTGGCTGCCAGCTGCATACCCGTCATACCGGGCATGTTCTGATCGAGCAGAACCACATCGAAATAATCCCGCAAGTGCGCCTTTGTCCTGAGCAGCGCCAGCGCTTCCTTGCCGGAAGCGACAGCGCTGACATTCAAGCCCCACGCGCTACATTGCTGGACCAGCACCTTGCGGCAGGTGTCATTGTCATCGACAACCAGTACGCGGGCATCCTTCAGAGGGCTGTCCAGGTCAATGGTCGGCTGCTCGAGCAGGCTTGCGTCCATTGGCAGCGTCAGCCAAAGCATGTTGCCTTTAATGCCGCTGCTCTGGATGCCGAATTCGCCGTCCATCAGGACGATCAGCTGACGCGCGATGACCAACCCCAAGTGGCCGCCCAGCCTGCTGCTGGCCAGGAAATTCCTGCTGTGCAATTCAGCGTGCAGCAATTCGTCCCTTTCTTCATCGGAGAGCGATTCTCCGCTGTCCTGGACCGATATGCGCAGGCGATGGCTGCCGGACTTCGAGGTATCCAGCGCAACAGCCAGCAGAATCTCGCCTTCGTCGGTGTTCTTCAGCGCATTTTCCAGCAGGCTCAGCAGCGTCTGGCGCAGACGGGTCGGGTCGCCATTGATGACGCGAGGCACCTGCGGCTGGATCAGACTGATCAGCTCCACCTGCTGCTTTTCGGCCTTGGCGCGGAAAATGTTCAGGCAGTCCTCGACCAGCGCGGCGATATCGAATTGCACGTCATCGAGTTCGATCTGCCCTGACTCCAGCTTGGTGATGTCCAGAATCTCGTTGATCAATGTCAGCAGTTCATTGCCGGCACTGTGGATAGTCTGCACATAGTCGCGCTGTTTGACTGACAGGGGCGTGCCGAGCAGCAGTTCGGTCATGCCCAGCACGCCGTTCATGGGCGTACGGATCTCATGACTGATCTTGGCCAGAAACTCTGCCTTGGCATTGATTTCGGCAGTACTGGCTGCCTGATCGCGGCTGAGGCTGAAGCGGTCTTCGGTGATGCTGCGATGACGTTCGCCGAGTGCCAGGCTCATCAGCAGGCCGCTGATGCAGAAGACGCTGAGCAGCGCGAGTATCAGCCATTGTGGCGGCACCAGGCTCAACCACAGCAGGCCTGGCAACACCACCATGTAACCGATATTGAAGGTGATCATCCCGAACACGAACAGCCGCGCGGAGCGATAGCCCTTTTGCCAGTGCCACATGGATACGGCAAGAATGCTCAGCGTCGTGATGGAGACCAGAACGAAAGTCAGGATATTGATAGGCAGACTGCTGTCGGACAGCACCACCAGAGCGCCGAGGCCCATGAGCGCTGCAATGCCCAGCAACAGGCGATCCAGCTTGCGCGCCCGACGATGAATGAAGAAGCAATAGGTGTAGATCAGACCTGCGACAGCGGCCAGCAGCAGCGCCAGATGCGAACTGGGTGTCTGCGCAATGTGCCAGGGGTCGATCGGGCGGAGCAGATTCAGCAGCAGCAGGGCGCTGAGCCCGAGCAGGGATTCGCAGGCCGCCAGCCACAGATTGCTGCGTGAGCGCGTATGCCCGAACCGTGTCAGGTTCTGTACGATCAGCATCGCCAACGCGCCAAACAGCAGGCCGAACAGTAACGGTTCGGTCTCGTTGGCAGCGCTCTCGATGGCTGGCTCCAGGGTGATACTGGGGCGCATTTTCTGAGCCGATACAAGCCTCAGGTAGATATCCAGTGAAGCCGCACTTTGCGGGATTGGCAGCAGGAAATCGTTGGACGGCAGGCGTTGATCTTCCAGAGGCACCTCATTGCCGGTGCGCAAGTGATCAACCAGTCGGTCGCCATCCATGACGTACATGTCTGCGCTGGCAAGGTCAGGTGCAAAGATGCGCAGGAGTTGCTCATGCTGCGTGGGATGCAGCCGGTAATGCAGCCAGACCGCACCGCTGTGATCTGTCGCCGTGACGCGCTCCAGTTCGATGGGGCTGAACTGATTCTGATAGCGCGCCGAGCGGATTTCATCCAGCGTCAGGCTGGCTTTTTCGTCGAGCAGCGTCGACCAGCCTGCGCCATGCTCTGCCTGAGCCGAAAGCATGAACAGCAAGGTCAGCAGTCCGACAGTTGAGGCTATGGCAATCCTGAGCCAGCGCACTATGAAATCCCTTCGTGAGTGAATGCCAGGTAAACCGCGCAACGCCAGGTAAACCGGCCAGCACCTTTGATCAGGTGCCAGCCCGGTCGTTTATTCCTGTTCTTCGCCACGCTCGCGGGCAATGGCACGGTAGCCAATGTCATTACGATAAAAACAACCTTGCCAATCGACTTTCGCTGCCAGCGCGTAGGCGTTTTTTTGCGCACTGCCCACGCTGTCACCCAATGCTGTGGCACACAGTACACGACCGCCGCTGGTCACGACACGATCATCCTGCAAGGCGGTGCCTGCGTGGAATATCTTGCCTTGCAGTTGTGCGGCAGCGTCCAGTCCATTGATGACCGCTCCTTTGGCGTAATCGCCAGGATAACCGCCAGCTGCCAGCACGATACCCAGGCTCGGACGCGGGTCCCATTGTGCTTCGACCTTGTCCAGCGCCTGCGCCAGAGCTGCTTCGACCAGCAATACCAGGCTCGATTGCAGACGCAACATGACCGGCTGTGTTTCCGGATCGCCAAAGCGGCAGTTGAACTCGATCACCTTGGGGTTGCCAGCCTTGTCGATCATCAGACCAGCATAGAGGAAACCGGTGTAGACGTTGCCTTCCTCGGCCATGCCCCGGACGGTCGGCCAGATGACCAGGTCCATGACACGTTGATGAACCTCGGCAGTCACTACCGGGGCAGGGGAGTAGGCACCCATGCCCCCGGTGTTCGGACCGCTGTCGCCATCGCCGACCCGTTTGTGATCCTGGCTGGTGGCCATGGGCAGCACATTCTTGCCGTCGACCATGACGATGAAGCTGGCTTCCTCGCCGTCCAGAAACTCTTCGATTACTACCCGCGAGCCCGCGTCGCCGAAAGCATTGCCTGCCAGCATGTCGCGAACTGCATCTTCGGCTTCTGCCAGGGTCATGGCGACGATGACGCCCTTGCCGGCGGCCAGGCCATCGGCCTTGATGACGATCGGCGCACCTTTTTCACGCAGGTAGGCCAGCGCAGGCTCGATGTCGGTGAAGTTCTGGTAGTCGGCCGTGGGGATCTTGTGACGTGCCAGGAAATCCTTGGTGAACGCCTTGGAGCCTTCGAGCTGCGCAGCAGCGGCGGTCGGACCAAAGCAATCCAGGCCGCGACTGCGGAACAGGTCGACGACACCCGCAACCAGCGGCACTTCCGGGCCGACGATGGTCAGGGAAACATTCTTTTCTGCGAAATCCGCCAGTTGTTCCAGTGCCAGAACGTCGATGGCCACGTTCTCGCACTTTGCCTCGATCGCAGTGCCCGCATTGCCAGGTGCGACAAACACCTTCTGAATACGTGAGTCCTGAGCTACTTTCCAGGCCAGGGCGTGTTCACGACCGCCGCTGCCGATGATCAAAACATTCATTTCAAAAACCTCGATGACGCTGGTTCTGGAGTACGCGCTGTGTCGATGACGACCAGTGCCGCAGTACGAGGCCGCAATGGCGCGGGTGCATGCGAGGCGGAGCGGACTTCGCTGAGCCCGATTGCCTGTTGGCAATGTGCATCAGCGAAGCCCCGTCCAGCGAAGCACAAACCTGTGACAGTGCGACCGTTTTTCTGATTAATGCCTGAAGTGGCGCATGCCGGTGAACACCATCGCAATGCCGGCTTCGTCTGCCGCAGCAATCACTTCGTTGTCGCGCATCGAGCCGCCTGGCTGGATGACGGCAGTGATGCCGACCTTGGCCGCGTTGTCGATACCATCGCGGAACGGGAAAAATGCATCGGACGCCATGACTGCTCCTTGCACCTGCAGACCGGCATACTCTGCCTTGATCGCGGCGATGCGCGCGGAGTTCACGCGGCTCATCTGACCTGCGCCGACGCCGATGGTCTGGCGGTTACGGGCGTAGACAATGGCGTTGGACTTCACGTACTTGGCGACTTTCCAGGCGAAGATCAGGTCATGCATTTCGTGTTCGGTAGGCGCACGCCGGGTAACGACCTTAAGGTAATCCGAGGTGATCATGCCGATGTCGCGGCTTTGCACCAGCAGGCCACCGTTGACGCGTTTGTAGTCCCAGGCCGGAAGACGCTCGCTCCACTGGCCACTGGTCAGCAGACGTACGTTGGCTTTGCTGGCCACGATGGTGCGGGCTTCGGCGCTGACGCTTGGGGCGATGATGACTTCAACGAACTGGCGTTCGACGATGGCCTTGGCCGTTGCAGCGTCCAGCTCGCGGTTGAACGCGATAATGCCGCCAAATGCTGATTCGGCGTCGGTGGCATAGGCCAGTTCGTAGGCCTGGCGAATGCCGCCTTCGTCGTCAGGGCAGACTGCTACGCCGCACGGGTTGGCGTGCTTGACGATAACGCAGGCGGGCTTGACGAAGCTCTTGACGCACTCCAGCGCAGCATCGGTGTCGGCAACGTTGTTGAACGACAGTTCCTTGCCTTGCAACTGGGTCGCAGTGGCGATACCGACTTCGGCCGGCTTGGCTTCCACGTAGAACGCCGCGCTCTGGTGCGGGTTCTCGCCGTAGCGCATTTCCTGAGCCTTGACGAACTGGGTGTTGAAAGTGCGCGGGAATTGGCTGCGGCCTTCGGTGCTCAGGGTGTCGGCAGTCTGGTCGACGCCACCCAGGTAGTTGGCAATCATGCCGTCGTAGGCCGCAGTGTGTTCGAAGGCCTTGAGCATCAGGTCGAAACGCTGTGCGTAGGTCAGGCCTCCAGCCTTGAGGCTTTCCAGTACCTGACCGTAATCGCCTGCATTGACCACGATGGCGACATCTTTATGGTTCTTTGCTGCAGAACGGACCATGGTCGGGCCGCCGATATCAATGTTCTCGATGGCGGTCGGCAGGTCGCAGCCTGGCTTGGAAACAGTGGCTTCAAACGGATACAGATTGACGGCTACCAGATCGATCGGCTTGATGCCGTGTTCGTTCATGATCGCGTCGTCGGTACCGCGACGACCCAGAATGCCGCCGTGGATCATGGGGTGCAGGGTCTTGACCCGACCGTCCATCATTTCAGCGAAGCCGGTGTAGTCAGCCACTTCGACTGCCGCAACGCCATTGTCCTTGAGCAGCTTGAACGTACCGCCAGTGGAGAGGATCTCGACGCCCAGCGCTTCCAGCTCGCGGGCAAACTCAAGGATTCCGGTCTTGTCGGATACGCTGATCAGGGCGCGGCGGATCGGCAGGCGGGTAATCTGGTCGGTCATCTCGATTTCCATCAAAAGCAAAAGAAGTCAGCAAAAAAAAGCGACCACGGTGCAAGGTCGCCTTTTCTGTTTTGAATGCTTTAAAGCAGATCGTACTGTTTGAGTTTCTTGCGCAAGGTGCCTCGGTTCAGGCCCAGCAGCTCGGAGGCTTTCGTCTGGTTGCCCTTCACGTAGTTCATCACGCTTTCAAGAAGTGGCGCCTCGACCTCCGACAACACCAGGTTGTAGACGTCAGTGACGGATGCGCCTTCGAGGTGGGCGAAATAATTGTGCAGCGCCTTCTCGACACTTCCGCGCAGGGTCTGACCCTCTTCGCTCGGCGTGTTGAGGTGCTGTTTCAAATTGACATTGTCGCTCACGGGTGTTGTTCCACTCACTAAAGTCTCGGTCATCAACGTCATGCGGCCACCTCTTTATCATTCTGGTTATCCGGGCCCTTGCAGCCTTGGCTGAAGAACTCCCGAACGTTGGCGCACTGTGCATCTGTATCGTCCAAACGATTGAAACGGGCGCGGAACTCTCTGGCGCCCGGCAGGGTTGCGAGATACCAGCCGACGTGTTTGCGCGCAATGCGCACACCCATCACGTCTCCATAGAACGCGTGAAGCGCTGCCAGATGCTCAAGCAGAATGCGTTCCACTTCACTCAACTGCAGGGCCGGAAGTGTTTCTCCGGTGAGCAGATAGTGTTCTATCTCGCGAAAAATCCAGGGGCGCCCCTGAGCGGCCCTGCCAATCAACAACCCGTCTGCGCCGGTGGCCTGAAGCACGCGCCGGGCCTTTTCCGGTGAATCGATGTCGCCATTGGCGAAGACCGGGATCGACACCGCCTGCTTGATCGCGGCGATGGTGTCGTATTCGGCTTCGCCGGTGTAAAGGTCGGCACGGGTTCGCCCATGTACCGCCAGCGCCTGAATACCTGCCTGCTCGGCAATTTTCGCCACTGTCAGGCCATTGCGGTTGTCGCGATCCCAGCCGGTGCGGATCTTCAGCGTTACCGGCACATCCACCGCAGCCACGACGGCCTGCAGGATGTCATTGACCAGTTGCTCGTCTTTCAGCAGCGCCGAACCCGCCGCCTTATTGCAGACCTTCTTGGCCGGGCAACCCATGTTGATGTCGATGATCTGGGCGCCCAGTTCGACATTGGCACGCGCTGCGTTTGCCAGCATCTGCGGATCACCTCCGGCGATCTGCACCGAGCGTGGCTCGGGATCACCTTCGTGGATCATGCGCAGACGCGATTTGCGGCTGTTCCACAGGCTCATGTCACTGGTGACCATTTCCGACACCACCAGACCGGCGCCGAGTTGTCGGCACAGCTGACGGAAAGGCTGGTCGGTGACGCCCGCCATCGGGGCGAGAATCAAGCCGTTATGCACTGTATATGGGCCGATGCGTACTGCCGACATAGCCTTACCTGTAGTGGAGGCCAAATCATCCGCAGGCCGTGTAAAAAACCGTTTCACCCGGTCTGCAACGGCCTGTCCAGCCAGCCGTCTGCGCCACTCCCGAATCGAACCGAGAGTTTGAAAAAGGGTTGGCATGATACCCGCTCTCGATGACTGGATAAAGGCTGAATTGGATAAAATCTGAACAGTTCTTTTGCAGGCATCCGCCGCGCATTTTCGGTGCATCCAGAGGAAAAACTTCGGCGATCGTGCAGGCTTCCGGTGAGCAGAGCGCCTTTTTCAGTTTAGACGCTGTGTGTCTCTTCGGCGTAAAGCGCTCATTCGGGAGAGCGGAAGTTCAGGCTGTAATTCACCGCTTTGGCGCCAGGATCAAGGATGTCCAGCGCAATATGGATTGGCGTCTGCGGTGGCATCTCCTCTTTGCCGGCCATTTCACCGCTCAGGTATTCGCTGGGCTTGAACCGACGACTGGCAATCAACTGACCGCCGGTATCGGAAAAACGCAGCTCGAGCAGGGGAAAGGGCTGTGAAAACGG
Organism: Pseudomonas tremae; assembly: GCF_001401155.1. GTDB lineage: Bacteria > Pseudomonadota > Gammaproteobacteria > Pseudomonadales > Pseudomonadaceae > Aquipseudomonas > Aquipseudomonas tremae. Next base: position 16,688 of record NZ_LJRO01000153.1, on the reverse strand, counting down.
CGCACGGTTATAGATGATCGCGTCAACCACCAGAGCGCCTTGGAATTCAGGGTGGCTGCGTACGATGAGGTTGCTGCTCTTGAGCTGTGAGATATCGACTTTCGACGGCACCTTGCAGCCGATCTGCGGGCAGATCTGCTGAAACCACGGTCGATACTGATCCTGGCGCGCGAGTTGGTCAAAGTGATACCAGACGTACTGCCCAGCCAGCCCTGCCAGCGCCAGCACTACCAGCAAGCCCCAGGCCAGACGGCGGCCCCAGCGGGGTTTGGGACGCTGCCAATCCAGCTGCAGCGGGTCATCGCTGAGGTCCAGAAGTGTCTGATCGCGAACCGCAGGCTCGTTGCGTCCGCGTTTGCTGCGCGGGTCCGGCTCTGGCTCGTTGTCGTCGTCATGGGGGGCATCGTCTTCGTCGTCATCCACAGCTGACCAGCGTTCAGCTTTTTCGGCTGGCGGTGTTTTGCGCGAGATGATGACCGGCATGTCTGGCTCGTCGTCGTCCAGGTCCTTGTCGAGGCTCAGGGATGGCTCGGTACGGTCCCGGTCAGCAGGCGACAGAGGGGCCGCATCTTCGGTCGAGTCGGTGTCGGGGATGACTTCGGCGTGCAGCTCTGGCACATGTTCGACGTCGTCGTTGTGCAGGGTGTCTACCCAGGCCGCTTCTTCAGTCTGATGGGTATCGCGCTTCGCGCTCAGGTTCACCGGCTCATCGTCGACCTTGCTGATCGACCGTCCAAAGGTGTCGGGGCGGCGTGTTTCTCGCCGTTCGAGGCGCGCCAGCTCTTCGTCCAGGTTCAGGTTGTCGAGGTCCATTTCGCTGACCTTCCAGGGGTCGTCTTCCTCGACCGCTTTTTCCGGTTCGGGCGCACGTTCCGGAATCGGCACTGGCTCGTGCTCCGGAAGGGGCTCTGGGCGAGGTTGCTCGAGCACGACCGGCACGCTGGCCGGTGGCGCTTTTTCGGAGTCATCGATAGCACGCTGTTCCAGCAACTGCCGGGCGGCGTTGAAAACCTGTAGGCAGGCTCCGCAACGCACTACGCCCCGGGCCACGCTCAGTTGAGCGTGACTGACTCTGAAACTGGTCTGGCAGTGCGGGCACTGGGTGACAAAACTGTCGGTCATGCGGCTGTCCGGTTGAAGCGGCGGTTAACGGCGGCGTCCCGTGATGCGTACCCAGCCATCTCGGTTTGCGATCGGGTCCAGATCAAAGCTGTCAGCATAGGCCGCAGCGACTTCTTCACCTTGTTCGGCGAGGATGCCTGACAAAGCCAGGCGACCACCGGTCCTGATCAGCGTTGCCAGTTGTGGTGCGAGAGAAACCAGCGGGCCAGCCAGAATGTTGGCGACCAGCACATCAGCCTGCTGAGGCGGCAGGTCTTCGGGCAGGTACAGCGGGAAACGCTCGGCAGCGATGTTGTTACGTCCGGCATTGTCGCGAGAGGCTTCCAGCGCCTGAACATCAATGTCGGTGCCGACGGCCTGCTCGGCGCCCAGCAGCAGCGCAGCGATGGCCAGAATGCCCGAGCCGCAGCCGAAATCCAGTACGTGGCAGCCCTGGAGGTCCTGGCCGTCCAGCCATTCGAGGCAGAGGGCGGTGGTCGGGTGCGTGCCGGTGCCGAATGCCAGGCCCGGGTCGAGCAGCAGGTTCACGGCATCTGGTTGTGGCGCAGCGTGCCAGCTAGGCACGATCCACAGGCGCTGGCCGAAACACATGGGCTGGAAATTATCCATCCAGCTGCGTTCCCAGTCCTGATCTTCGATGACTTCGGCGCTGTGTTCAGGCAATTCTTCCCCGGTCAGCAGGCTCAGGTGCGCCAGCGCCAGTTGCGCGTTGGTGTCGGCCTCGAACAGGGCGAGCAGGTGAGTGTGCGTCCACAGCGGCGTGGTGTTGAGTTCCGGCTCGAAAATCGGCTGGTCTTCGGCGTCCATGAAGGTCACGGAAACGGCGCCGACTTCAAGAAGCGCATCTTCGTAGGTTTCGGCTTGTTCTGGGCTGATGGCGAGGCGGACTTGCAGCCAAGGCATGGCGGATTACCTTCGATCTGAATATGAGTGCGGCTGACAGGGCCGATATGGCCGCAGGAAGCGGGCAAGTTTACTGCTATGCGCTGCAAACAACAAAGCCGCATCTCTGCGGCTTTGTCGTTTTGAAACACACTGGCTTATTGATTGGCCAGTTTGTGCTCCAGGTAGTGGATGTTGACGCCTCCTTCGCAGAAGCCTTCATCGCGAGTCAGATCACGGTGCAACGGTATATTGGTCTTGATCCCGTCAACCACGATTTCGTCCAGGGCGTTGCGCATGCGTGCCATGGCTTCTTCGCGGGTCGCGCCCCAGGTGATCACTTTGCCGATCAACGAGTCGTAGTTGGATGGCACTTTGTAACCGCTGTACAGGTGCGAGTCGACCCGTACGCCATTGCCGCCTGGGGCATGGAAATGCTTGACCAGACCTGGGCTCGGCACGAAGGTTTTCGGGTCTTCGGCGTTGATCCGGCATTCCAGCGCATGGCCCTTGATGACGACGTCATCCTGGGTATACGACAGTTTGTTGCCGGCGGCGATGCTGAGCATCTCCTTGACGATGTCGATGCCGGTGACCATTTCCGAAACCGGATGCTCCACCTGAACGCGGGTGTTCATTTCGATGAAGTAGAAGCGGCCGTTCTCGTAGAGGAACTCGAAAGTGCCAGCGCCACGGTAGCCGATATCGACACATGCCTTGACGCAGGCGGCGAGTACGTCCGCACGTGCCTGTTCATCGATGAACGGTGCCGGTGCTTCTTCCAGAACCTTCTGGTGACGGCGCTGCAGCGAGCAGTCGCGGTCGCCCAGATGAATCGCCTGGCCCTGGCCGTCGGAAATGACCTGGACTTCCACGTGGCGCGGGTTGGTCAGGTATTTTTCCAGGTAGACCATCGGGTTGCTGAACCAGGCAGCCGCTTCGGCGCGGGTCTGGGCAGCGGCTTCGATGAGGTCTTCCTCGCGATGAACCACACGCATGCCGCGACCACCACCGCCACCGGCGGCCTTGATGATCACCGGGTAGCCTACTTCGCGACCGATGCGCAGAGCGATTTCTTCGTCTTCCGGCAGCGGGCCGTCGGAACCCGGAACGGTCGGTACGTTGGCCAGCTTCATGGCGTCCTTGGCAGAAACCTTGTCGCCCATCAGGCGGATGGTTTCTGCTTTGGGGCCGATGAAGGCAAAACCAGATTTTTCGACCTGTTCGGCGAAATCGGCGTTTTCTGCAAGGAAACCGTAGCCAGGGTGGATCGCCGTGGCGCCGGTAACTTCAGCGGCCGAGATAATCGCCGGAATGTTCAGGTAGGACAGATTGGCCGGTGCCGGGCCGATGCAGACTGTTTCGTCCGCCAGGCCCAGGTGCATCAACTCGCGATCTGCCGTTGAGTGTACAGCGACGGTCTTGATGCCCAGTTCTTTACAGGCACGCAAGATGCGCAAGGCAATTTCGCCGCGGTTGGCGATCAGAACTTTTTCCAACATCGCAGGCTCTCCCCGGGTCAAACGATTGTGAACAGCGGCTGGTCGAACTCAACCGGCTGACCGTTTTCTACCAGGATGGATTCGATTACGCCGCTGGCTTCTGCGGTGATGTGGTTCATCATTTTCATCGCTTCGACGATGCAGATGGTGTCGCCTTTCTTCACGGTCTGGCCGACTTTGACATAGGCAGGCGAAGTAGGCGCCGGGGTCAGGTAGAAGGTACCGACCATAGGCGACTTGACCACAAAACCGTTCAGTTTCGGAGCCGATGGGGCTTCTGCAGCAGCCGGCGCTGCAGCGGCAGCAGGTGCTGGTGCAGCGACTGGCGCGGCAACCGGGGCAGGTGCGTAGTAAGGCTGCGCCGGAGTCTTGCTGTGGCGGCTGATCCGCACGGATTCTTCGCCTTCACGAATTTCTAATTCGTCGATGCCGGACTCTTCCAGCAATTCGATCAGTTTCTTGACTTTGCGAATATCCATTAATCAACTCCCAAGGTTCTGTTAGGGCTTTTGGCGACCGGTTCAAGTCATGCGGCACAGCCTGAGGCTGTACTCGTCATGGCCTGGCGCTAACGGCCAATTGTTCCAGGGCGGCTTCCAGAGCCAAGCGGTATCCGCTGGCGCCAAGGCCGCAGATCACTCCTACAGCGACGTCTGAAAAGTAGGAGTGATGGCGGAAAGGTTCGCGTTTGTGCACGTTTGATAAATGCACTTCGATGAATGGGATGCTCACTCCCATCAGCGCGTCACGTATTGCAACGCTTGTGTGCGTAAAAGCGGCCGGATTGATCAAAATGAAATCCACACCTTCGTCGCGGGCGGCGTGAATGCGGTCGATCAGTTCGTATTCGGCGTTGCTTTGCAGGTACATCAGATGGTGACCGGCATCGCGAGCGCGCTGCTCCAGGTCCTGGTTGATCTGGGGCAGGGTGACGGTGCCATAGACCCCGGGTTCCCGAGTGCCCAGCAGGTTCAGGTTGGGCCCGTGAAGGACCAGGATAGTCGCCATCGCGTGTTCCTTTTATTGTCTGCGAGCTGTTTACGCCCGGCGACTATGCCGGAAGGGCAATGGACTGTCCAGTTAACAACAGTAGCCAGCACGATGAGCGATATTCGCGCAAAGTTTGTGACTGACCTTTTAGTTTTGGTCATTTGCGCTGTTGAGGCGCCCTATCAGCCCTGCAGCGTCGATTTCGCCGACGATCCGAACGGAGGAGAGTTCTTCGCCGTTTTTAGCGAAAAACAGCAAGGCCGGCGGGCCGAACAATTTGTAGCGGTCGAGCAGTGCGCGCTGCTCTGAGGTGCTGTCGGTCATGTCGAAACGTATCAGGCTGTACCCCGCCAACTTGGCGACGACGTCAGGATCCGGCAGAACTTCGTGTTCGATGACCTTGCAACTGATGCACCAGTCGGCGTACCAGTCGAGCAGCAGCGGCTTGCCTGCGCTTTGCGCTTCCTGCATGACGCGGTCCAGTTCGGCTGAAGTGGTTACCGTCTGCCACTGAGATGAGGTCGAGGCAACTGCGCTGTTGTTTGTGGTGGCGTACTCGCGGCCCAATGGGCGCATGGGGTCAGTCTGCCCGGAAAGCGCGCCATACCAGCAGGCGAGCGCGTAGACCAGCAGCGCCAGACCGAGCAATTGAGCCAGTTTTTGCTGCGTGGTCTTTTCAGTGCGCTCCAGTGCGCCGAGAAACAGGGCAACGCCTGCCGACAGCAGACCAACCAGCAGCAGGGTGATTTGCCCCGGCAGCACGCGACTCAGCAGGCCGATCGCCAGACCGAGCAGCAGCACGCCGATCGCATTCTTCACCGTCACCAGCCAAGGGCCGCTTTTCGGCAGCCATGTGGCTCCACCCGTCGCGATCAACAGCAGTGGCGCACCCATCCCGAGCCCCAGTGCAAACAGTTTCAGCCCGCCACCAATGGCATCGCCGCTGGCGCTGATGTACAGCAGCGCTCCGGCCAGCGGGGCCGATACGCATGGCGAAACCAGCAGGCTGGAGACCACGCCCAGTACGGCTGCGCCCCATAATGAACCGCCTTCAGTCTTGCCGGCGATGCGGTCCAGGCGTGAGCTGATCGACTGTGGCAGGCGCAGCTCGAAAGCCCCGAACATTGCCACGGCAAAAATCACGAAAAACGCTGCAAACGGCACCAGCACCCAAGCCGATTGCAGACGCGCCTGCAGATTCAGGCTTGCGCCGAATACGCCCATCAGCGCGCCAAGCAGTGCAAAACAGGCTGCCATTGGCAACACGTAGGCCAGCGACAGGCTGAGGCCGCGCAACCCGCCGACCTGGCCGCGCAGCACCACGCCTGACAGAATCGGCAGCATCGGCAGTACGCAAGGGGTAAAGGTCAGGCCTACGCCTGCGAGGAAAAACAGAGCGAGTTCTTTCCAGCTCCAGGTGTTGGCTGGAGCGGGGCTGGAGACTGCCCCGGCCGGGCTTGCAGCCACATCACCGATGCTCAGGCGTTCGGTTTCCGGCGGGTAACACAGGCCCTTGTCGGCGCAGCCCTGATACGTCACCGCCAGTGTGAAGGGCCGCTGTTCGCCGGGTTTGCGTGGCAGGTCGATGTCGAGAATGCCGTGGTAGACCTCGACATCGCCAAAGTATTCATCGTGCTTCTGTTCACCTTTGGGAAGTTGCGCTTCGCCCAGACCAATGTCGGCCGGTTCGGTGCGGAACTGGAAGCGATGGCGATACAGGTAGTAGCCGTCGGTGGCGACCAGCCTTAGCTTGATCGATTCCGGTGTGGTTTCGATCAGGCTCAGCTGAAAGGCCTGACGCACAGGCAGGAAGTCCTTGCTGTTGTCCAGCGAGCCACCGCCCAGCGTTGACGACGGGCGACTGTCCAGCAGACCCGCTGCGGAAACAGGCAGGGCCAGGATCAATAACATCAGGCATAACAAGCGACGCATGGCAGTCTCGAGTCTCGAAAGTATGCGCATGATAACGGAGTGCCCAGCAACCTGCCGAGCGCAGGTTGTAAGGTGCAGTGTCGGGGGTAAACGGACAGGCTATTTGCTGCCCGAGGAAAAACTGCCACCAGCGTCCTGTTCGTAGAATTCCGGGATTTTGTTTTTATACGTGTCAAGCCAGCGTTGCAGGCTCAGGTCGCGCTCCGCCGCCGTGGCAGCCTGCGGTTTAGGTGATGCAGCCTTGCCGCTGGCCTGCAGTTGCAGCCAGGTTTCAGTCTGTTTTTGCTCGGTAAGTGGGCGCGCGTCGTCGTTGGCCAGCGTGTTGCTTGCGCTCAGCAGCATGGCAATGCTGACAATCAGGCTTCTCATGGTTGTACTCCTGTTGGCTGGCGAACATGCTGCTCAGGCAGCGCTGGGTCTGGGCCGGCTGAGGCCAGCGGTGGGCGCAGGTTCTTTTTCAGTTTTTCGGCGCGGGCCTGTGCATCGGTGATCTGCGCGGGTGTCAGCCCTGATCTGGATGCCAGCTCGGCGGCTTGGGTCCAGTTGTTCTGGTAGATCAGCAGGGTGGCGAGGTTGACCGCTGCCAGCGGGTCAGACTGTTTAAGCTCCATCGCGGTCAGGAACTGAAAGCGCGCCTGCTCCAGTTGCAACTGATTGAGGTACACCAAACCCAGATCATTGCGGATCTTTTCGTCGGTTGGCTGCAGTTTGCTGGCTTTGAGCAAGTGCTGCTGAGCCGACACGTTGTCGCCTCGGGCTGCCGCCAATTGCCCCAATCCATGTTCAGCTTGCGCGGCCCGGCAAGTACCCAGCAGGCTGCGATACAGCGGCTCTGCTTCATTGCTGCCCAGCAGCCTTAATACGCGAGCCTTGCGCAGACGCACCTCGCCGAGGCTGTCCGGCAACCCTTCCAGGTTGGCCAGGCTGGCGTGCAGGCGCCCTTCGTCGGCCATGTTCTGCGCCAGATTCAGGGCGAATTCCTGATCGGAGGTGAGCTTGGGGCACACGCTGGCTTGTTGTGGCGATGCCTGTGCCCACAGTGCCCGACCGTCGCTGGCACAGCCGCTCAGCGCGAGGATGCCGATAACCGCAATGGCTGCTTTCAAACCTTTTACTCCTTGTAGTGGCGACGCAGCTTACATACCGCCCAATGCGCGGCTGATAGCGATAAACCCCGGACCGGCCAGCACAATCAGCAAGGCGGGGAACAGAAACACCATCATGACCATCGACATTTTGGCTGACAGCTTGGAAATGTATTCCTGCAAACGGGTCAGGCGTCGATCATCGATCAGTTGCTTGAGCGTCAGCAGCGATTTCAGGGCGCCTCCGCCCTGATGAATCAGTTGATTGAGGATGATGCAGGTGTCGCTCAGTTCATCGACGTCCAGTAGCGCTGCCATTTTGCGCAGCTCCTCGCCCAGCTCCAGCCCGGAATCTACCCGTGCCAGGACCACGCGGATTTCTTCGGACAGCACCGGCAGCAGGTCCTTGCCCTCGTTGCTCAGCACGCGCAATGCCTGTTCGACGGCCATGCCTGACTCGAACAGGATGCGCAGCAGGGGAATGAACGTGGAAATCTCAACCACTATCTGCTTCTGCCTGCGTTTGGCGACCGCCGCGAGAGCCCGCTTGGGCAGCAGATACCCGGCGCCCAGCGCAAAAACCGGCGCTATCAATGGCTGCTCGATATTTTTGAAAAACAGCAACTGGCCCAGTGCGACGACGCACATCAGACCGATGGGCACGCCAATCTGGCAGGCGGCGAACAGCGAACGTTTTCTCGCGCGTCGCCAGCCGATACGGTTGAGTAATACCTGGGTTTCCGAGTCAAGGCTGATACTGCGCTGGCCAATGCGCGTGTCGCCCAGCAGCCGCAAAAGGCTGCCGATACGGCTCTCACGCACCACTTTTCCTCGCAGGCGTTGCGCCACCAGACGCTCGTTGCGACGTCGCCGGGCCAGGCCGGACAACAGAAGAAAGGCTGCAGCGGCGAGCATCAAGGCACTGAACAACAGCTCCATTCAAATGCTCCTCAGCATGCGCCACAACATCAGACAGCCCAGCAGTTGGAGGGCAAACGCCATGCTCAGCAGAATTCGTCCACTGCCGTCGTTCCACATGTGCATCAGATAGGCCGGGTTCACGGCCATGAAGTAGCCCGCCATTCCTACTGGAAGCAAGCCCAGCACCAGTGCCGTCATGCGCGTTTCTCCGGTCATGGCGCGTAGTTGGCGACTGGCCTGTTCACGGTCGCGAATCAGCCGGATCAGGTTCTCCATCAGCTCGCTGGCATTGCCCCCATACCGATGGTTGACCCGCAGCCCGAGCGCGAACAGGTGAAATTCGTCGCTTTCGTACAGTTCAGCGAAATCCCTCGCAGCATCCGGCAGGCTGACCCCCAATTGCACGTTGCGCTCGATGCGGCTCATGCCCTCCTTGAGTGGCTGGTTTGCCGCTGTGATACCAAAAAGCACCGCATCAGCGAGGGTCCTGCCTGATTTCAGACTGCGGACGCTATGGTCAAGCAATTGCGGCAGTTGCTCGATCATGCGCCGCACGCGTACGCGCGACCGCCAGGACACGAACAGACGCAGGCCCAGAGGAACACCGACCAGCGCACAGCCCGCGCCAATGCCGTCGGCCATCGCGTAGCCGATCAGAATCAGCAGCGCATAAAGCGTCAATGCCAGGCCCATGCGTTCGGTCGGCAGGCCCAGCCCCGCGCGGATAAAGGCCCGGTCTAGTCTGGCCCAGCCGGGCTTCTCGACCACAGGCTCGATCTGCCCGGCGGTCAGGCGTCTGCGGACCCGTTCCTTGGCATCCTGATTGAGCGCCAGATAGAACATACGGACAGAGGCGATCAGCAGCAGGAGGGAAATCACACCCAATATCAACGATGCTGTCACGAGGCCTCCTTTGGCGAGCTCAGTAGCCCGGCCGCAGCTTGTCACCGGCGGCGTGGGCGGCTTCGCGCATGAAACTGACCCCCGTGCGGCGATCCAGGCGAAACAGCGTATTGGTGACATAGATGTCATCACGCACGCCGACTACTTCCACCACCTCGCTGACACAGCGTCGACCATCTGGCAGCCGGGTCAACTGGATGATCACGTCCAGCGCCGCGCAAACCATTTGCCGGAGGGTCTTTTCCGGGATCAATCGTCCGGTCAGGCCAACCAGGGTTTCCAGACGCAGCAGGGCATCCTGAGCATTGTTGGCGTGAACCGTGCTCATCGAACCGTCGTGGCCGGTGTTCATTGCGGTCAGTACATCCAGCACTTCGACACCGCGGATTTCGCCGAGGATGATGCGGTCCGGGCGCATCCGCAGCGAGTTGCGAATCAGGTCGCTGGCACGCACTTCGCCATGCCCTTCGGCATTCGGCGGGCGTGTTTCCAGGCGCACCACGTGCGGGTGGCTGAGTTGCAGTTCGGCCACGTCTTCGATAGTTACCAGCCGCTGATGGCTGTCGATCAACTGGCTCAGCACGTTGAGCATGGTGGTCTTGCCGGTGCCGGTGCCGCCGCTGACCAGAATGTTGCAGCGCTTGCCGACGGCTTCCTGGAAGAATTCGAAGATCGGTTGGTCGATGGTCTGCATGGCCACCAGATCAGCGCTTTTGAGCATGTCCTTGCGAAACTTCCGGATCGACAAACAAGGACCGTCCAGCGCGATAGGCGGGATGATAGCGTTGACCCGGCTGCCATCCGGCAGGCGGGCGTCGACCATCGGCGATGATTCGTCCAGCCGCCGCCCGAGGGGCGCGAGGATGCGCTGCATGACGCGCTCGACATGATGCGAATCCATGAAGCGCAGGTCCGTGTGGTGCAACACGCCGTCACGTTCGACGAACACCTTACTCGGCCCGTTGACCAGTATTTCCGTAACCGAACTGTCGCGCAGCAGCACTTCCAGCGGGCCGAAACCGGTCAGTTCGTCGACCAGCTCTTCAGCCAGCCGCTCCATTTCATAGCGAGAGATGGCCAGCCGCAGACGGGCGACATACTCGGCAACCTTGTCGATGACAAACTGCGCAAGCGCCGGACGCGAGCCTTCAAGCAGGTTTTTGCCGCTTTCTTCGATGCCGTCGATGATGTAGCGGTGCAGTACCAGTTTCAGGCCTTGTCCGCCATCGTCCTGGCCTGAAGAGCGAGAGGACACGCCAAACAGTTTTTCCGCCATTATTTGCTCCTCCACAGCCGTGCGAGCCAGCCTTGACCGGTTTGTACCTGGACGTCGGAATGACGCGCCAAGTGTTCGCCGAGGCGCCGCAACCCGGAACACAGGGCGTCGCGCGACGCCAGTTCGAATAGGGTAACGCCCTGATTTTTGGCGTTGAGGCGCAACTCGGGGGCGAGCGGCAGTACGGCCAGCACCGGCAGGCCGAAGGTTTTGGCTACGGTTTCCGAGTTGGGCGCGACCGAGCGCTGATAGCGATCGACCAACAGGCCGGCATGCTGCATTTTCATGCCTTTTTCGCGCCAGTTGTTGAGCACCGTAAGGTTGCGCCGACAACCCAGCACGCTCTGGTCGGCGTACCACAGCAACTGGTCGCAATGGCTGACCAGCGAGCGCAGCGCCTCGCTGTCCGGCTGGCCCACCAGGTTCACCACCACATGCTGAAAATGCTGGCGCAGTGCGCTGAGCAGCATATAAAGCTCTGCGGCGCTGGATTGCTCCAGGTGATCGTCGGCTTCGCTGTAGGCCAGAATCCGCAGTCCGCTTTCGCTGGTGGTGAACGCACTGTCGATCAGGGTGGCATCTAGCCTGCGTAAGTGGCGCAGGGCGTCGCCGAAGCTGAATGTCGACTCGAGACCCAGCATTTGCAGGCTGTCGCCGCGCGGCAAACCGAGGTCCAGCAGCAGCGTGCGTTGCCCGGTCTTGTGTACCACCATCGCCAGGTGCGTCGCGATCAAGGCCCCATCGTCGTCACTTTGTGCGCCATACAGCACTGACAGGCCGCTCATGTTCGGGTTGGGTGTGACGGCGGGCAGCCGCTTGCTCAGGCGTCGGACCAGCCCGGCGACCTCGCTGGACCGCGAGCCATAGGCCACGAAGTCGCGAGCGCCGGCGCGCATGGCGTTGAGCACCAATTGGTTGTCCATGCCGTCGCCCAGCGCAACGATTGCGAGCATCGGCTTGGCTTCCAGTGCGCTCTCGATAAGCGCGCTCTGAGTCATCAGGTGTTCGCGGTCCAGGCCGACGAACACCACACTGGCAAAGGTGACGTCCACCAATGCCAGCAGGTCGTCGAGGCTGCCGGTTCCTGCGCTGACTACCTGACCCAGCGAGCCCAGTGCGCTTTGCAGCCACTCCAGATCGGTATTATTGCGGGTGATCGCCAGAAACGTCTGGCTCAGGCTCTGGCTCATTGGGACAACCCGTCGCGGCGATCAAAGTCGCCGTTTTCCAGAAAGTACAGGCGCGGGAAGCTTGGGTCGTAATTACGCAGGCTTTCACCGGGCAGCGAAGGCAGGCGAGCGTCGACAGCCAGCGGCTGAACAAGATGCGGGGTGACAATCATCAGCAGTTCGCGCTCATCGCGCTGGATTTGCGAACTGCGAAAAAACGCGCCGAGAATCGGGATATCGCCCAGCCCGGGAAACTTGTCGACCGAGCCACTGTTGCTGGAGCTGATCAGCCCGCTGACCACGAAACTTTCGCCATCGGCCAGCGCAATACTGGTGTCGGTACGGCGGATATTGAGCGCCGGTACGGTGGTCCCGGAAATGGTGATGCCGGCGGAAAAGTCCAGTTCACTGACTTCCGGGGCGACCTTGAGTAGAATCCGGTCGCGTCCCACGACGGTCGGTGTCAGGGTCAGGCGCACGCCGAACTCCTTGTACTCGATGGAAATGCCGTTGCCCTCGCCATTGGGGACCGGCACCGGGAACTCGCCACCGGCCAGGAAGCTGGCGCTCTGACCATTGAGCGCGACCAGGCTGGGGCGCGCCAGCGTGTAGGCATAGCCGCTGTTTTCCATGGCGTTGAGCATGCCCAGCACCTTGCTGCTGCCGCCTCCCCAGACGATATTGAAATTGCTGTTGTTCAACGGAATGCTCGGCCGCGTACCACTTACCGTGCCGGGGGTGACGTTGACACCGGGAACCGTGCCGGGCGCGCCGAACAGAAAATTGTTCGAACCCTTGCCGAAGATCGAGGTGCTGGCTTCCTTGAGTTTGGTGCGGCTGACTTCGATGAAGCGGATATCGGTCTGCACCTGGCTGGGTAAATTAGCGTCCGTGGACGGTGCGGCGAGGGTTTCGACCATCGATGCCGATGCTCTGCCACGCACAAAGACCATGCTCTGACGAGGAGCGCTGGAACAGGCGGTCCACACCATCAGACTGGTCGTGCCCTGCGCAACGCCGGTCAGCAGAAAGCCGTCACTGTTGCTGACGTGTACGTCGGCGATTTTCGGATCACCCACCGCAATGCGCGTGATCGCCACAGGAGACTGCACGTTCTGTTGAATGCCCTGGTCGATTTCAATGGCGGCCGGCATCGCTGCAAGCCCGTTGCAGCTGCCTGATGCAGCCCAGGCCGAGGGCGCCGACAGGGCGATAATCAGCACACCCAGAAATCCGGGCTTTATAACGGGCACGGAACAACAGCTCATTAAATGCAATCCTTGCTCAATCAGGGAGTTTGTTGCGTGATCTGGTTGCCGCGTATGACCTCGACGGCCCGGGGCGCGCGCGTTACGGCGCCAGACGCTGGCGTACCGGGCGTGCTCAGGCTCAATTGCCTGAATCCGACCAATTGTCGGTTGGCGGAGTCCAGCCGCTCGGCCACGTCGCTGCTGCCGGGCTCGGCAGACCAGTAGTTCTGCAGATTGCCTTCGTCGGCACTGCGCACTGCAAGGCGCAGGACGCCGGTTTGCGAGGCGAGCATCAGGCGGCTCACCAACGCTTCCGGCACGGCGACGGTCACAGTTCGTGCGTTGGCGCGCAGTTGTTCCTGTCTCAGACGTTCGTCGGCGCTGATGTTCTGTACCGGCTTGCCATCGTGGTCGGTGCCAAGCAGCCCGCCGATGCCGAGGATTCGCAACGCAGGTACCACCACTTGGCTGGAGCGATTTGGGTTGAGCGTGTCCTCAGGCAGATACAGCAGCACATCCACATAGTCGCCGGGGCTGAGCTGTCCGGAAGCGCTGATCACTTCGTCCACCTGCAAGGCCAGCGCCCGCTCATGAGGGCGAATCATCCGTGCCAGAGTGCCTCCCGCGTCAAAGCTACTTTCGCTGAGCCAGGTTCCGGCGTTCAGCGTGCGCCAACTGCTGCGTCCGACGAGACGCTCAACGCTGTCGAAACTGCCAGGCGGTGCGACCTTGAGCCGTTCGATCACCACGTCATCCGCCGTAATGGGTGTGTAAGCGGGGATGTCCCGAGCGACCACCACAACATTGTGACGCAGTGCATCTTCAACAGGCTGTGGCGCAGGGGCCTGTGGGGCTTGTTCGGCGGGTGAAGGTACTGACTGAGTGACGGCAGCGGGCACTTCAGCTTGCCTGCTGACAACAATTCCCAGATACCCGGCGATCAATGCGCCCAGCAAAAACAGCACAGCGAGCACCATGGTGATACGACTGCTCATGGCAACTTTCCCTTTGTCATTGCAGGACACTCTTGAACCGGCGCATCAACTTTGTAACAGCAACGGTAAACGGAATACAGGCTTTTGTGTGACGGTAGCTCATTGTTTAAAAAGCGCCATAGTGCTTTGGTATAAAAGGTTTTTTTCTGATGGGAGGGCGTCAGGAGTGCCTGTTTACGAGGTCATGTCAGGGTTATAACTTTCGGGTTAATGCTTTTTTGTAATTGTGGGTTTGGCGATTGCAGACAATGCTGGCGATGCAGACGTTTTCGCATGTGTCATGCATGTTCGCGCCTCGGAGGCGCAAGGAGAAACAAGATGTTCCTTACCAAGATGTATGTAGGTGCCTATACCCGAGTCAGGTTTTTTCTAAAAGACCGTGAGGCTGCTTCGGGTATTGAATACGCGTTAGTCGCGGCAATGGTTGCAGTGGCATTGATTGCTTTTGTTCCGGGTATCAGCTCAAAGGTCGGCGATATCTTTACGAAAATTGAAACTGCCTTGACGCCACCCAAGACATGACCTCTTCCAAGACAACATCCTCCACACCCGCCGGGGGGTAGTTTATGATCATGGTTCTGAGATCATTTTGTTGAGATAACCACATGGCTCTCCATCCCCCCCGGCAGCAGTTGCTTCTGGTTGACGACGAAGAGGACGCTAACGAAGAACTGGCAGAGCTGCTCGAAGGCGAGGGGTTCTGCTGTTTCACGGCGTCTTCGGTGAAGATGGCCCTGCATCAGTTGACCATTCATCCGGATATTGCGCTGGTGATCACCGACCTGCGGATGCCGGAGGAGAGCGGTATCCAGTTGATAAAGCACCTTCGCGACCACACCTCGCGGCAGCACTTGCCGGTTATCGTCACCTCTGGCCATGCCGACATGGACGACGTCAGCGACATGCTGCGCCTTCATGTGCTCGATCTGTTCCGCAAGCCCATCTACCACGTCCGGCTTCTGGAAACCCTCAACAACCTGTTTCCCGAGACGAAGATCTTTCAGGTTCAGTGACAACAAGCACCTCGGCCTACGCTGAAGAACGGATGCGATGGTGTTGTCCCTGACACCTCTCGTTCCTCACGCTTAGCGTAGGAACGCCTTTCGTGACGCTCTGCGTCACACCCGTCTGCGTCGGCTGGCCGTCTGAGTATGGCGCTCACTCCACCACGCTGAATTCAACGCGCGCGGTCTGGCCGCTTTCGTCCAGGACGCTCAGTTGGTAGCGACCCGGTTTGTTCAGCGTCGGTGTGAAATCTTGCCGGGTGTCGGTGTCCGCCATTGGCGTGCCGTCGATGAACCACCAGCGCCGACCGCTGCCGCCCAAGGCCGAGAGTTTCAGGCGCAAGGCCTGACGACTGGCGGCGGGCAGGCGCAGATTGTCGCCTTCGCGCACGCCGACGATGCTCAAAGGCGGGGCCATGTTCAGGTTCTGCGGCGGGCAGTGAGGGTCGGCCGGCGGCAATCGTGCTTCGCGACGTTCTGCTCTGGGCAGCCAGGGCTCCAGGGGTGCAGGCCACAGCGCGATGTCCTGTGGCTGGGCATTCGGGCAACCGGCTCCTACGCGTAACCCCTCGGCATTGACCCAGATACGTTCCTGCAAACCCAGCCCCAGCGGTTGGTCGGCTGCTTGCAGGGTTGGCGGCGTGGTGCCATCCAGTGTCCAGGCAAAGCGCTGGCGACGGCAATTCGGATCGCTTTTGCTCATCGGCTGACCCAGCGGCCAGCAGATCGCTGCCACACCAACATTCAACGGCACCCGCTGAACCGGCGCTGCGATCCCGCGCTGGCTGTCACGATTGACCAATACATCATGGACCTGAAGCATCAGCGGCGCTGCGGACGCCAGTCCAAACTGTCCCGGCACCGGCGTACCGTCCGGCCTGCCAATCCACACGCCCACCAGAAAGCGCGGCCCCACGCCAATCGCCCAAGCGTCACGGAAGCCGTAGCTGGTGCCGGTCTTCCAGGCCAGTTGCGGACGCTGTACTAACTCTGCACGCGGATCGATGTCCGGACGCGACTGGCCGCTGAGAATACGCCGGATGATCCACGCCGCCCCTGGCGACATCATGCGCCGCTCGCGTAGCCGGTCCTGTGGTTGCAGTCGAACGTCGGCACTCCTGCCTCCTCGGGCAAAGGCGCTGTACCCTGTCACCAGATCCTCCAGCCGGCTGCCTGCACCCCCCAGAATCAGCGCCAGATTGGGCTCGGCCAGTGGTGGCAGGGTCAGCGGCACGCCGCCGTTGCGCAGCTCGGCGGCAAAGCGTTTCGGCCCATAGACTTCCAGTAATTGCACGGCAGGCAGATTGAGGGACATCGACAGCGCCGAACTGGCCGCCACCGGCCCGCCAAAGCCGGTGGAAAAGTTGCCAGGCCGGTAATCGCCATAGCGACGCGGCACGTCCTGCATCAATGATTCAGAGTGGATCAGCCCGGCGTCCATTGCCATGCCGTAGAGGAATGGCTTGAGCGTCGAGCCTGGCGAGCGCAGTGCCGTCACCATGTCTACATGCCCGAAGCGCCTTGCGTCGTTGATGTCCACCGAACCCACATAAGCGCGCACTGCCATGTTTTCTGCCTCGACCACCAGAATCGCCGCCGAGGTACGCTCCGGCAGCCGGGCCCGCCAGCCCATCAGCAAGTCTTCCATGCGCCGCTG
>NZ_LJRO01000233.1 GCF_001401155.1 Pseudomonas tremae | reverse complement strand
TCACTCAGGTGCTGCTCAACAACGGCATCGATTCAACGTCGGGCGGCCAGTATTTCATCAACGGTGCCGACACCCGCACCAAGGGTCTGGATCTGGTCAGCAACTACAGCCAGGACCTTGGGCAGTTCGGGGCGGTGAAGTGGACGGCGGCGTTCAACTGGAATCAGACAAAGATCCTCAGCTACAAGGAATCCACCTCGATCCTCGGTACTTCCTATGAGCTGATGGACCGCGAAGCGCGCAATCTGATTACCGGCGTGCAGCCGCGTACCAAACTGATTCTGGGCGGCGACTGGAGCATCGAGCGCTTCAACCTGAACCTGGCGCTGACCCGTTACGGTTCCTACAAAGAGGTCAACTCCTCAACCAATCGCGATCTGGACCGGGTGTACAGCGCCAAGTGGATCACCGATCTGGACCTCGGCTACAACCTCAGCAAAAACCTCAACGTTGCCATCGGCGCAAAGAACCTGTTCGACATCTATCCAAAGAAACAGGGGGTTCCCAGCAGCACCATGGTCAGCAGTTACGGCACCTATTCGCCCTACGGTTTTACCGGCGGTTACTACTACACCCGGCTGACTTACGCCTTTTAAGGCCAGCACCTGAAAACCCCTATTGAGTGCAAGGA
>NZ_LJRO01000472.1 GCF_001401155.1 Pseudomonas tremae | reverse complement strand
GCGCAAAATAAGCCGCACCGACAGCCTCACTGGACTGCTCAATCATGGCGCATGGAAAGACCTGCTTGATCTGGAGTACGTAAAAAGCCAGAACCAGCATCAGCAGTGCGTTATCGCACTGATCGACATTGATCATTTCAAAGTCATCAACGATACCTATGGCCACCTCATGGGCGACACAGTGCTGCAGAACATCAGCGAAGCACTGATGGAAAACCTGCGGGACTCGGATTTGATCGGACGTTGTGGCGGAGATGAGTTCTGCGTCATTCTGCCGGACACCCGCTTGTTTCAAGCGAGGGAAATCCTGGAGCGCACGCGTCTGGCGATAGATGAAATGAGCTACTCTTTGCAGCGCGATCTCAAGGTCAGCCTGAGTATCGGCATAGCCGCCTATTCTCCTGAACTACCGGATGCTTCATCCTGGTTGCACGAAGCAGACAAGGCGCTGTACCTCGCCAAAAGCACCGGTCGCAACTGCGTGGCCAGCGCTCAGGATATGCCGTCAGAGCTCCAGCCACTGAGTGCCGATGCCTGACCGGTCAACGCCGGTTCTTGAACAGAACGTCAAACAGGGATGAGAAGTTCTTGATGCCCATCGCCTTCATGAACGAGTTGCGCATGTCTTCTCGCAGGCTTTCCAGGGTGATTTCCTTGGGTTTTGTGGTTTTTTGAGCGGGTATGCCGGTTTCCCGAATGTCACCCTCGCCAGGGGCGTACTTTTCCTTTGACAGAGTTCTAGGCTCTGTACGTAAAGTATTGTCGCAAGCACCGCATAGCAC
>NZ_LJRO01000133.1 GCF_001401155.1 Pseudomonas tremae | reverse complement strand
GGCAGTGACAGCTCGCTCACGGCAGGCTACGGCAGTACCCAGACCGCCCAGCAGGGCAGCAACCTGACGGCCGGGTATGGCAGCACCGGGACGGCTGGCTCCGATAGCTCGTTGATAGCAGGCTACGGCAGCACGCAGACCTCGGGCGCAGACAGTGCAATGACAGCAGGTTATGGCAGTACACAGACCGCGCAGGAGGGCAGTAACCTGATGGCGGGTTATGGCAGCACTGGAACAGCAGGAGCCGACAGTTCTCTGATCGCCGGTTATGGCAGTACCCAGACCTCTGGCAGTGACAGCTCGCTCACAGCAGGTTACGGCAGTACCCAGACTGCTCGGGAAGGTAGCATTCTGACAGCGGGCTACGGCAGTACACAAACAGCCGGGGCCGACAGTAACCTGACTTCAGGTTATGGGAGTACAGGCACTGCGGGGCATGAAAGCTTCATCGTGGCGGGTTACGGCAGCACGCAGACAGCAGGTCACAAGAGCATCCTGACGGCGGGTTATGGAAGTACTCAGACGGCCAGAGACGGTAGCGACCTGATAGCGGGTTACGGGAGTACGGGTACGGCAGGCTCTGGCAGTTCACTGATTGCGGGTTATGGCAGTACTCAGACAGCCAGTTACAGAAGTATGCTGACCGCCGGTTACGGCAGTACTCAGACCGCTCGGGAACGCAGTGATCTGGTCGCAGGCTACGGCAGCACTTCAACTGCGGGATCGAACAGTTCGCTGATAGCCGGGTACGGCAGCACTCAGACGGCGGGCTTCAAAAGTATCCTGACTGCAGGCTACGGCAGTACGCAAACAGCTCAGGAGCGCAGTGACCTTGTCACTGGCTATGGAAGTACCTCCACCGCCGGCTATTCCAGTTCTTTGATTGCCGGATATGGCAGCACGCAAACTGCAGGATACGAGAGCACATTGACTGCCGGTTACGGCAGTACGCAAACCGCACAGGAAAGCAGCTCGCTCACCACGGGCTATGGAAGCACCTCCACCGCCGGTTATTCCAGCTCGTTGATTGCGGGTTACGGCAGTACTCAGACCGCGGGCTACGAGAGCACGCTAACCTCTGGCTATGGCAGCACGCAGACGGCACAGGAGCACAGTGATCTCGTTACCGGCTATGGAAGTACCTCCACCGCCGGTTATTCCAGCTCGTTGATTGCGGGTTACGGCAGTACTCAGACCGCAGGCTACGAGAGTACGCTGACTGCCGGTTACGGCAGCACGCAGACGGCACAGGAAAACAGCTCGCTTACTACCGGCTACGGGAGTACTTCCACCGCTGGCTTTTCCAGTTCCCTGATTGCAGGCTATGGCAGCACGCAGACAGCAGGCTATGAAAGTACCCTCACGGCTGGCTACGGCAGTACGCAAACCGCAGAGCGTGGTAGTTCATTGACTGCGGGCTATGGCAGTACCGCAACGGCCGGGGAAGACAGCTCGTTGATAGCCGGGTATGGCAGTACGCTGACCAGTGGGATCAGAAGTCTGTTGACCGCAGGTTATGGCAGTACGCTGATAGCCGGGCTGCGCAGTGTGCTGATTGCGGGTTACGGCAGCAGTCTTACCTCTGGTATGCGCAGTACATTGACTGCGGGCTACGGCAGTAACCAGATTGCAAGTTATGGCAGTTCGTTGATTGCGGGCCATGAGAGTATTCAAGTTGCCGGGCATAAAAGCATGCTTATTGCCGGCAAGGGCAGTTCGCAGACAGCGGGGTTTCGCAGCACGCTTATTGCCGGTGCGTTCAGCGTGCAATTGGCAGGTGATCGAAGCAGGCTGATCGCCGGCGCAGACAGCAATCAGACAGCCGGTGATCGCAGCAAGTTGCTGGCCGGAAACAACAGTTACCTGACTGCGGGTGATCGAAGCAAACTTACAGGCGGGAATGACTGTACGTTGATGGCTGGAGACCAATGCAAGTTGACCGCCGGAAAGAACAGCGTTCTGGTCGCGGGCGCTCGCAGCAAGCTTATTGGCAGCGAGGGCTCAACGCTCTCGGGTGGCGAGGACTCCACGCTTATTTTCCGGCTCTGGGATGGCAAAAAATACAGGCAACTGGTTGCCAAAACAGGAGAGAAAGGCGTTGAGGCCGACATGCCGTATTACGTGAACGAAGATGACGATATCGTCAGTAAACCCGAAGACGATGATGCCTGAACCACGTCCACCGGTTTATTCGAAAACGCCGGTGTCAAGCATTGACAGGGTACGTCAATGGATTGCGGGACATGAAGTCCCTTTTTCGAAACACCCATGCTGTACTTATTTCTTTCATTCTCAGCGAACATTGAATTTTATTCTGACCAGGCATCTATCGAGCGGCAGCGGCTGAGGTGCGGGACAGCAGGCTGCCCCGCGATACAGTTTGTGTCCTTGGTGACTGCTACGGCAGCTCATGGCTGGCATAGAACGCGCCCAATACCTTGACCAGATGCGCCAGATCGTGGCTGCCGGCAAGCTCCCGAATCGAGTGCATGGCGAATGTCGGTAAGCCGATGTCGACCGTACGTATGCCCAGGTGGCTGGCGGTGATCGGCCCGATGGTGGAGCCACAGGCCATGTCGCTGCGCACCACGAAGCTTTGCACGGGCACTTCTTCAGCCATGCACAGATGGCGGAAGAAACCTGCGGTTTCGCTGTTGGTGGCGTAGCGCTGATTGCTGTTGACCTTGATGACTGGCCCGGCGTTGAGCTTGGGCCCGTGATTGGCATCATGCTTCTCGGCGTAGTTGGGGTGTATGCCATGAGCGTTGTCGGCGGAAATCATCAGCGATTTCTGAATGGTGCGTACATAGTCTTCGCTGCTTGGCAGCAGGCGCTGGACGATCTGTTCCAGCATCGCGCCGTCTGCGCCGCACGTCGAGGATGAGCCCACTTCCTCGTGATCGGTACACACCAGCAGGGCGGTTTCATCACTGCTGGTGTTGAGCAGCGCCTGCATGCCTGCGAAGCATGATAGTAGGTTGTCCAGACGTGCGCCCGCCAGGAAGTCACCATTGAGGCCAACGACTGCTGCGCTCTGGGTGTCGTAGAAACTCAGCTCGTAATCAAGCACTACATCGGCGTTCAGGCCATGTTCGCGTGCCAACTGATCAGTCAGTAGCGCGCGGAAGTCTGCGCGCTCGTCACCGGCGACTTGCGCCAGAATCGGCGGCAGCTCGTTTTGCGCGTTGATCGCCCAGCCTTCATTGGCTGTGCGGTTCAGGTGAATAGCCAGGTTGGGGATGACAGCGATCGGCAGTCTGAAGTCGATGAGCTGGCTTTCGACCTTGCCGTCACGGCGGAAGGTGACCCGGCCGGCCAGCGACAGGTCGCGGTCGAACCAAGGGGCCAGCAGCGCACCGCCGTAGACTTCGACACCCAATTGCCAGAAGCCCTGACGTTGCAGTTCCGGTTGCGGCTTGACCCGCAGGCATGGGCTGTCAGTGTGCGCGCCGACCATGCGGATGCCGCCGGTAAGCGGCGACTGGCGGCCCATTCTGAACGCGACAATGGAAGAATCATTGCGTGTGACGTAGTACCGGCCACCGGTTTCGATGCCCCAGGTGTCACGTTCGTCCAAACGTTGAAAACCCGCAGCCTCAAAGTGTTGCACAAGGGTGGCGGTGGCGTGAAAGGGGGTAGGCGAGGCCTTGAGAAAATCGATGAGGCCTTTGTTCAACTCGTCGCGCATAAATAGCTCCAGACAGCAATGGCGCGAGTTTACCGCATTGGCTCAAACGTTGCCTTGGGTTGCACTCACCTGACATCACGGAACTGCTGTGTGACGCAAAGCGTCACGAACGGCATGACCACGCGAGGCGTGGACACTATAGTCATGGCTCAGAACCGCTGTGTGATGCAGGTCAGAAAGGTACAGGGCACTCGAAGGTCATTCGTTCGCCGCTGCCGGGATGCGTGAAACTCAGCATGCTGGCGTGCAGGCACAGGCGCGGGTACGCCGCCAGCGCCTCGGAATGGGCGTAAAGGCCATCGCCCAGCAGCGGATGCCCGATGGACAGCATGTGCACGCGCAACTGGTGAGAGCGGCCGGTGACAGGCGTGAGTTCGACCCGGCAATGGCTGGCATGCCGTTCGAGAACTTTCCAGTACGTTAGCGCGTGCTTGCCAGCCTCGTGATCCACGACATGGCGCGGCTTGGTCGGCGGATCGTAGCGCAAGGGCAGGTCGATGCTGCCGCTGTCCAGCGACGGCTGGCCCCAGCACAGCGCGGTGTAGGCTTTTTCGGTTTCACGATCGTGAAACTGCCGCGACAATTCGCGATGCGTATCGGGATCGCGAGCCAGCAGAATGATGCCGGACGTTTCCCAATCCAGACGATGAACGATGCGGGCTTCGGGGTAACCGTTTTCCTGCAGGCGGGTAATCAGGCAATCCTTGTTGTCATCGGCGCGGCCGGGGACGGAAAGCAGCAAGGTAGGCTTGTCAATCACCAGAACGGCAGCGTCCTGATAAATGATGCGGATGTTGGACAGCGGCATGCAACGGCCTCGAAACGCTAGAAACGCCGACAGCGGCAAAGGCGCAGCTTCTTGAGAAGTGCGCCGATGCCGCCGTGGACGACTGCCTGATCAGCGATCTGGCAGGGTGATATTGAGTTCCAGAATTGAGCAGCTGCCCTGGCTTTCCAGAGCGACCTGAACCTGATCGGACTCGATATTGACGTATTTGCGGATCACTTCCACCAGCTCTTTCTGCAGGGCAGGAAGGTAGTCAGGGGTCGTTCGCTGGCCACGTTCGTGCGCAACGATGATCTGCAGACGCTCTTTCGCTACCGAGGCCGTGCTTTCTTTTTTGCGGTCACGAAAGAAGTCAAAAATATTCATCAGTTACCCCCGAACAGACGTTCAAAGAATCCTTTCTTATGCACATCCAGAAAACGGTGCTCAAGTGTTTTGCCCAGCAAGCGGTCGACTGCATCGCTGTACGCCTGACCGGCGTCGCTCTGGTCATCCAGAATGACCGGCACGCCGGAGTTGGATGCCTTGAGTACAGCCTGGGATTCCGGGATCACGCCCAGCAGGGTGACGGCGAGAATTTCCTTCACGTCTTCCACGCCAAGCATTTCGCCCTTGCTGACGCGCTCGGGGTTGTAGCGGGTCAGCAGCAAGTGTTCCTTGATCGGGTCTTCACCGAGCTCTGCGCGACGCGATTTGCTGGCCAGCAGGCCGAGCAT
Source organism: Pseudomonas tremae (assembly GCF_001401155.1). GTDB lineage: Bacteria > Pseudomonadota > Gammaproteobacteria > Pseudomonadales > Pseudomonadaceae > Aquipseudomonas > Aquipseudomonas tremae. The sequence goes on along the minus strand of NZ_LJRO01000133.1, from coordinate 52,794 downwards.
GCGGTCAGAGTCACGTACCGAGGAGACTTCAGGGTTGGTCACGACGATGGCTTCGTCGGCGAAGTACATCGCCAGATGAGCACCGGTTTCGATACCTGCTGGCGAATCGCAGACGATGTATTCAAAGGTCTTTTTCAGTTCCATGAGGACTTTTTCAACGCCCTCCTTGGTCAGTGCATCCTTGTCACGTGTCTGGCTGGCGGCCAGCACGAACAGGTTTTCGATCTTCTTGTCCTTGATGAGCGCTTGTTGCAGGTTGGCTTCGCCTGTGACCACGTTGACGAAGTCATAAACGACGCGACGCTCGCAGCCCATGATCAGGTCGAGATTACGCAGGCCGACGTCGAAGTCGACGATGACAGTCTTGTGGCCGCGCAATGCGAGGCCTGTACCGATGGCGGCGCTGGTAGTGGTCTTGCCCACACCACCCTTGCCGGATGTAACAACTAGAATCTTGGCCAAGGTGAATCACCCCTAGATGAAAAGGACGTTGAGTCCCTGAAGAGCATCTCGTGACGCAGCAGGGGTCGAAGAGTTCTGGAAATCAAATGGCATGATCCTGGAAAGCTAGCACCGGGCTATTACTTTCAACTCATATGCCGACTGAAAAGCGACGCCTTTCAGGATTTCCTACAGCCTTTGCGACCTTTTCGCGGCGAATCAGAGATACTTTGAAAATTGCGGCAGTATCCGTTAAAGACGAATGATGTTCAACACATCACCGGAAAGGCTTATCTGGACCGGCGAGCCCCACAAAGGGTCTCTGCGCAAGTCTTCGGAGACCTTGTATTGCCCGGCAATCGAAATCAGCTCGGCGCTGAGTTGCTGACAGAAGATCCTTGCCCGAGTGTCACCCTTGATACCTGCCAGTGCTCTGCCGCGCATCGGGCCGTACACATGGATGTTTCCATCGGCCAGAAGTTCCGCGCCGGGACTGACAGGCGCGACCACGACCAGATCGCCGCCCTGGGCGTAGATCTGCTGGCCGCCGCGGACTGGCGACGTAATCACACGGGTCGGCTTGATAACGGGCTCGGGCGGTTTTTCCGGAACCTTCTTTGGCGCCTCGGCTTCGACCGGGTCCAGTACGCGTTCACGAGCACCGGATGGCGGAAGCACCGGGATATCGACGGCGATGGCTGCAGCGATGTCTTCAATGCGATTGGCCCGGATGGCCAGGGTGCGCAGGCCGTGCTGACGACAGATGCGCATCAGCCCCGGCAGGTCCACCGCGCCTTCGTGGGGCGCCAGTTTGTCCAGAGCCAGGATCAACGGCGTGTTGCTGAAGAAGTTGGGAGCCTGCGCCACTTTCGCCGCCAGTTGCCTGTCGAGCGCTTCGAGGTTGGCTCGGGTCAGCTCCATCACAGTGATGGCGAGCATGCTGCCCTTGAGTTGAAATACGGGTTCCGGGTTTTGCGATTCAATCTGGCTCATGGTTGATATACACAACAGCTTGTCGCTAAAAGTGCCGAGACTTATAGCGAGAACGCCCGCGAGCCGCAAGCGGGTCGAACCGTTGTAGAATGCGCGGCCTTTGTTCTGACGGAAGCCCAAATGGATCGCCCGCGCTTTAAATCCAGTTTCCTTCATCCCCGTTTCTGGCCGTTGTGGCTGGGGCTGGGGCTTTTGTGGCTGATCGTCCAGTTGCCTTTTCGGGTCTTGCTGGTCATTGGTCGAGCTCTGGGCGCAGTCATGTATCGGGTGGCCACTGATCGAAAAAATATTGCATCGCGCAACCTCGAGCTGTGTTTTCCGCATTTGTCCGCTGCCGAGCGCAAGCGTCTGCTGAAGGAAAACTTCGCCTCCACGGGCATCGCTTTTTTTGAAATGGCCATGAGCTGGTGGTGGTCCAGGCAGCGACTGGCGAAGCTGGCTCGGGTCGAAGGGCTTGAACACCTGCAGCAGGCTCATCAACAGGGCGAAGGCGTGATCCTGATGGCACTGCATTTCACCACGCTGGAGATCGGCGCCGCGCTACTGGGCCAGCAGCACACCATCGACGGCATGTACCGTGAACACAAAAGCCCGGTGTTCGATTTCATCCAGCGTCGTGGCCGCGAGCGTCACAATCTCGACTCGCTGGCCGTCGAACGCGACGATGTGCGCGGCATGCTCAAGCTGCTGCGCGCCGGACGTGCCATCTGGTACGCGCCCGACCAAGACTATGGCGCCAAACAAAGTGTGTTCGTGCCGCTGTTCGGCATTCAGGCGGCCACCGTGACCGCCACCAGCAAATTTGCCCGCTTGGGGCGTGCGCGGGTAGTTCCGTTCACCCAGCAGCGGCTGGCCGATGGCAGCGGTTATCGGTTGGTCATTCATCCTGCCCTGGAAGATTTTCCGGGTGAAAGCGACGAAGTCGACTGTCTGCGCATCAATCAGTGGGTAGAAAAAGCCATTACCGAATGCCCGGAACAATATCTGTGGGCCCATCGACGTTTCAAAAGTCGACCGGCAGGTGAACCGAAGCTATATAACAAGCATAGATAAAGTGTCTTCGATCACCGAGGTCAGTTGCAGATGCCAGAACCCGTCGTTTCGAGCAGTACTGTGACAAGCAATGTCGAGCCCGTGACCGGGCTCATTCTGTCAGGAGGCGGTGCCCGTGCCGCCTATCAGGTAGGGGTGCTTGCTGGCATTGCCGACCTGCTGCCTGCCGGTTCACCCAATCCTTTCCCGGTCATTGTCGGCACGTCGGCAGGTGCGATCAACGCAGTGAAGCTGGCCAGCGGCGCGCTGCATTTTCGCATCGCCATTCACCAGTTGACCGAGTTCTGGCAGTCATTTCGCAGTCACCAAGTGCTGCGCAGTGACTGGTCAGGCGTGATTCATCAGGCCAGCCGGTTTTTTGGACGCAGCCTGATGGGGTTCGGTCGCAATATTCCGGTTGCCTTGCTCAACAGCTCACCCTTGCGTGATCTGCTCAACGAGCGGCTGGACCTTTCCGGGATCGAAGCCGCCATTGACGCCCATCATCTGCGTGCAGTGGCGGTGACAGCCTTCGGCTACGAGTCAGGGCATGCAGTCACGTTCTATCAAGGTCGCGGCACTATCGAACCCTGGCTGCGTCATCGGCGTACCGGTCGGCCAACGCAACTGACGGTGGACCACTTGCTTGCCAGTTCTGCCATTCCCCTGCTGTTCGCCCCGGTGATGCTCGATCAGGAATACTTCGGGGATGGCGCCGTGCGGCAGTCGGCACCGATCAGCCCGGCGCTGCACCTGGGGGCAAATCGTGTGCTGGTGGTGGGGGTCAGCGGCAATCCGCGCGGGCTCAAGAGCGAAAGGCCTGCGCCGCGTCCGCCAAGCGGCATTCAACCGAGCCTGGCGCAAATCAGCGGGCACATGCTCAACAGCACGTTCATCGACAACCTCGAAAGCGATATCGAACTGCTGGAGCGGTTGAACATGGCCAGTGCGCTGCTGCCCGACGAGCAGATAAGGCAACCGGGCATGGAGCCGGTAGAAGTGCTGGTGATCTCTCCCAGCCGACCGCTGGACGAAATTGCTGCACGTCACCGCCGCGAATTGCCGCCTGCACTGCGCACTTTTCTGCGCGGCCCGGGGGCGACCAAGAGCAGCGGCGCCAGTGTCCTCAGCTATCTGTTGTTCGAGTCGGGTTATTGCAGTGAGCTGATTGAGCTGGGTCGCCACGACGCGATTGCCCAAGGCGCAGAATTGAAACGGTTCCTGCGGCTGGCTTAACCAGCCACGAGTGGTGGACCTTGCGAGGGTGCTGCCGTGTCAGGCTGCCGTTGACGACCGGGAAACCGGATTGAATGACGGATTCCCGGTGGTGCAGGGGGCAGGGCGGGTATCACGCGGTCAGGCGATCTTCCCGGAAGTCGCTCAACGCCTGCTCGATCTCTTCACGCGTGTTCATCACGAATGGCCCGTATTGCACAATCGGCTCGCGCAAGGGTTTGCCTGCAATCAACAGCACTCGAGCGCCGTCGGTGCTGCTGATCAACAGTTCGCCTTCGTCGGACAGCCGCGCTATCTGGCGCACGCCAATCGGTTGGCTGCTGCCCTCAAGCTCGACGCTGCCCTCATACACGTACAGCAGCGCAAGGTGACCAGCGGGCAATTGCGGGCTGATGCGACTGCCTGCAGGCATGTGGAAGTCAAAATACAGCGGTTCGGTGTCTGGGCGTTGCACGGCCCCGAGCTGCTGAACCTTGCCGTCATCGAAACGACCGGCCAGAACCACAACGTGTACGCCTTGCTCGGTGGTAAGGCGGGGAACGTTTTCCGGCTGGATGTCCTGATAGCTGGCGTCGTTCAGCTTGTTCTTGCCAGGCAGATTCAGCCACAACTGAAAGCCGCGCATGGTGCCTTGTTCAAGCTCGGGCATTTCGCTGTGGATAATCCCGCGAGCGGCGGTCATCCATTGCACGCCGCCGCCCTGCAGCAGGCCGACGTTGCCCATGTGGTCTTCGTGGCGCATGCGACCTTCGAGCATGTAGGTCACTGTTTCGAAACCACGGTGCGGATGGGGCGGGAAACCTGCGATGTAATCGTCCGGTTTGTCCGAGCCAAACTCGTCCAGCATCAGAAACGGATCGAACTGCTCTACGCCACGGCCACCGAACACCCGCGTCAGTTTCACGCCAGCGCCGTCAGAGGCAGGTTGGCCAGCCTGAACAGACAGCACTTTACGAAATTGAGTCATGAAAAAAAGGCACTCCTCATCAGGTGATAATGAGTGTCATGGTAGGCCCGCCTGATCGATAAACAGAATCAAATCCCGGTATGGAATGATCGTATTTATCGATGTTTTCAGAGAGCGGGTAGGTGGCTACTCAGTGCTTGCTGCCTTGGGCGGGAATGGACAGCAGTTGCTTTTCCTGATTCCAGTCAAACGGCTCATCGTTCTGCTCTGCTTCGTAACGACGCTCTTCAAGCGCTTGATACAGCTCGATTTCGTCATCAGGCATGAAGTGCAGGCAGTCGCCGGCGAAGAACCACAGCAGGTCGCGAGGCACCAGATGGGCGATTTGCGGGTAGCGCTGAATCACCTGGCACAGAATGTCTTGTCCCAGGTACTGGCTCTCGATCGGGTCAAGCGGCAGTTGTTCGACCAGTTCATCGAAGCGTTCCATGAACAAGGCATGGGGCTTTCTTCAGGAACCTGCTCGGCCTCGCCCAGCGCGACCAGAATGCTGCGCAGGTGTGCCAGCAGGCCAAGTTGGTAGTCGAGAGTGGCGTCGGCCATCGGGGTAATCCTCAAATGCAAAAACAGGCGCCAGAGTATAAAGCTCTACGCGCCTGCTGTGTGGTGCTACCCGACGGATCAGCGAATCTTGCCTTCCGTCAGTGTCAGCTCTTCCTTGTCGAAGTCGTCCACATCGATCACCACGCGACGAGCCGCTTCCGCCGTGCGCAATGTCTGCACTTCATCTGCCTGCAGCACACCAAGACGCAACGCAGCGTCGATGGCATGTTCGCCGGCGTCGGGTTTGACCTGACCGCTTTTGAGCGCCACTTGCAATTTTTTATGAAGCGGATAGGCGGCGCTCAGCAGGTCCACTGCATGTTGCAGGGCGCCCACCGGGTCTTCTGCCGATTGCGGGCGGTAGCAGCCTGCCAGCAGCTCTTCAAGGGTCGGATCGCCTTTGGCTCGGCCCAGCACCTGTGCAACCTCGGCGTCCAGCTTGTCCGACGGCCCCTTGTGACGACGGCCAAACGGGAAGACCACAGCGCGCAGTACGCCGCCCAGCAACCGGTTAGGAAAATTGCTGAGGATTTCGTCCATCGCACGTTCCGAATGCCCGAGGCTTTCTTCCATCGCCCAACGAAACAACGGGCTCATGTGGTCGGGCGAACCCAGATCGTGATAACGCTTGAGCGCGGCCGAGGCGAGGTACATGTGACTGAGTACGTCACCCAGCCGTGCGGACAGGCGTTCACGGCGCTTGAGCTCGCCACCCAGCAGCATCATGCTCAGGTCGGCCAGCATCGCAAACGCTGCTGCCTGCCGATTGAGCGCGCGGAAATAGCCCTGACTCAGGCTGTTGCCCGGCGCTCGTTCGAAATGCCCGAAGCCGAGATTGAGGATCAGGGTGCTGGCCGCGTTGCTTACCGCAAACCCGATGTGCTTGAGCAGAAGACTGTCAAACTCGAGCAGGGCTTGTTGCTTGTCTTCGCGTCCGGCCAACGCCATTTCCTTGAGCACGAACGGATGGCAGCGAATGGCACCCTGGCCGAAGATCATCAGATTGCGCGAGAGGATGTTGGCGCCTTCGACGGTAATGAAGATCGGCGCGCCTTGCCAGTTACGGCCCAGATAGTTGTTCGGCCCCATGATGATGCCCTTGCCACCGTGCACATCCATCGCATGGCCGATGCACTCGCGGCCACGCTCGGTCAGGTGGTACTTGAGGATCGCCGACAGTACCGAAGGTTTCTCGCCCAGATCGACTGCGTTGGCCGTCAGCATGCGGGCGCTGTCCATCAGCCAGGCGTTGCCGCCTATGCGCGCCAGTGCCTCCTGAATACCTTCAAAAGCCGACAGCGGCACATTGAATTGCTCTCGAACCTTGGCGTACTGCCCTGTCACCAGGCTGGTGTATTTGGCCGCGCCAGTGCCGACCGCAGGCAGCGAAATCGAGCGACCCACCGACAGGCAGTTCATCAGCATCATCCAGCCTTTGCCGAGCATCGGCTGACCACCGATCAGGTAGCTCAGGGGCACGAACACGTCCTTGCCCGAGTTCGGGCCATTCATGAACGCGGCGCCCAGCGGCAGATGGCGACGGCCGATCTCCACACCCTGGGTTTCGGTAGGGATCAGCGCCAGGCTGATGCCCAGGTCTTCCTCTTCACCCAGCAGGTGCTCGGGGTCGTAAGCCTTGAAGGCCAGGCCGAGCAGGGTGGCCACCGGGCCGAGGGTGATGTAGCGCTTCTCCCAGGTCAGACGCAGGCCGATGACTTCTTCGCCCTGCCACTGGCCTTTGCAGATGATGCCGGTGTCGGGCATCGCGCCTGCATCGGAGCCTGCCAGCGGACCGGTCAACGCAAAGCAGGGAATGTCTTCGCCACGTGCCAGACGCGGCAAGTAGTGATTGCGCTGTTCGTCGGTGCCGTAATGCAGCAGCAATTCAGCCGGGCCGAGGGAATTGGGGACCATCACGGTGGACGCCAGGTCACCGCTGCGGGTGGCCAGTTTCATCGCAACCTGAGAGTGAGCGTAGGCCGAGAAGCCCTTGCCGCCGAACTCTTTGGGAATAATCAGAGCGAAAAAGCCGTGCGCTTTCATGTGCGCCCAGGCTTGGGGTGGCAGGTCCATCGCCTGGCCGATCTCCCAATCGCTGACCATCGCACAGAGTTCTTCGGTCGGGCCATCGATAAACGCCTGTTCTTCTTCGGTCAGGCGGACTTTCGGATAGGCCAGCAATTTGTCCCAGTCCGGACGCCCGCTGAACAGTTCGCCATCCCACCAGACCGTCCCGGCGTCGATGGCATCGCGCTCGGTTTCTGACATGGGTGGCAAGACTTTTTGGAACCAGCTGAACATCGGGGTGGTGAAATGTTTACGGCGCAGATCAGGCAGTATCAGCGGTATGAATAGCGCCAGCCACAACAACCAGAACACTGTCAGCAGCCATCCTGGCGCGCGGCTGAAAATACCCATGGCCAACAAATAGACAGCCACTACGCCAAGCGCCGGGAGCGGGTCGATACGTCGGTGAGCCAGCCAGGCAATGCCGACGACCAGCACTACAATCCACAACAACAGCATAGGTGTTCCTCCGTGATGACAGCCGCCCTGGCAGCTACCAGTAACTGGTCGCCAGGCAGTGGTGAGGCGACATCGATAGTGACCCCTGGCTAACAAGGAAGTTGCCGCAGGATCGGCGTAGACTGATGGTATTCATTTACCAGCGTAGGCGAGGGGAACGCAATGCTTAAAATCTGGGGACGGAAGAATTCCAGCAATGTGCGCAAGGCGCTCTGGGTTGCCGAAGAAGTCGGGGTTCCTTATCAAACCCAGGATGCCGGTGGCGCGTTCGGCCTGGTTGACGAAGCGGCTTACCGTGCGAAAAACCCCAACGGGCGCATCCCCATGATCGAAGACGGCGATTTTGTGCTTTGGGAGTCCAATGCCATCGTGCGCTATCTGGCGGCGCGTCACGCCCCTGATTCCGAGCTGTACCCCGCTGATGTGCAGGCTCGCGCCAGTGCAGACAAATGGATGGACTGGGCTACTTCGACCATTGCTGCTGCCTTCAGCCCGGTATTCTGGGGCGTGGTGCGCACGCCGGCTGACAAGCAGGACTGGCCTGCCATCGAGCAAGGCATAAAGAACCTGCACGGTCTGCTGCTGATCGCCGATGAGGCGTTGTCCCGACAGCCTTATCTGTCTGGCGAGGTTTTCGGTATGGGCGACATTCCGCTGGGCTGCTTTGCCTACGGCTGGTTTGAAATGCCGATTGAACGTCCGCCGCTGCCTCACCTCCAAGCCTGGTATGAACGTCTGAAAGCACGTCCGGCCTATCGCAAGGCTGTCATGAGCCCGCTGACCTGATGCTGCAAACGGGGCCAGATGGATCATGCCCGGCGCTCGATATTTACTATTAACAGATGTGTCTGTACTTGACCGGCTCAGCCAAGCACCATTGTTCGATTGAGGCTGAGCGGGTCGACGACTGGCCGCTGCTTCCAGCCTGATTCATTTCCTTTTTCCTGATGGGTATTTCTCAAGATATGTCTTCCGCTCTGTCCATTCGGCAGCTCACCAAAACCTACGGCAACGGGTTCCAGGCCTTGAGTGGCATCGATCTGGACGTGGCCGAAGGTGATTTTTTCGCCTTGCTCGGCCCTAACGGCGCTGGCAAATCCACCACCATTGGCGTCATCTCGACGCTGGTCAACAAGACCGGCGGAACAGTGAACATCTTCGGTCACGACCTGGACCGTGAACCTGCTGCGCTCAAGCGTTGCATCGGCGTCGTGCCGCAAGAGTTCAACTTCAACCAGTTCGAGAAGACCTTCGATATAGTCGTGACTCAGGCCGGCTATTACGGCATCCCGGCGAAAATTGCCAAGGAACGCGCCGAGCAGTACCTGACCCAACTGGGTCTGTGGGACAAGCGCGACGTACCTTCGCGTTCGTTGTCCGGCGGCATGAAACGGCGCCTGATGATTGCCCGCGCGCTGATTCACGAGCCGCGTCTGCTGATCCTCGATGAGCCAACGGCCGGTGTGGATATCGAACTGCGCCGCTCGATGTGGACCTTCCTCACCGAGCTGAACAGAAAAGGCATCACCATCATTCTGACCACTCACTACCTGGAAGAGGCCGAGCAGCTATGCCGCAACATCGGCATCATCGACCATGGAGTGATAGTGCAGAACACCGGAATGAAACAGCTGCTCGCCACGCTCACCGTCGAGACGTTTGTGCTCGACCTCAAGGAATCCTGGCAGAACGCTCCTCAGTTGCCGGGCTTTCCCTGCCGGCTGCTGGACAGCCATACGCTGGAAGTTCAGGTCGACAAGAATGTCGGCATCACTGCGCTGTTCAGCCAGTTGGCGTTCCAGAACATTGAAGTGTTGAGCCTGCGCAATAAATCTAATCGCCTTGAGGAGTTGTTTGTGTCTCTGGTTGAGAAAAACCTGGCGAAGGTGGCGGTATGATCGAGCAAAACGGCGAACTGCGTCCCAATCTGGTTGCCCTGAAAACCATCGTCTATCGCGAAGTCCACCGCTTCATGAGGATCTGGCCACAGACCTTGCTGCCACCAGCGATCACCATGGTCCTGTACTTCGTGATTTTCGGGAATCTGATCGGCCGGCAGATCGGTGACATGGGTGGTTTCACCTACATGCAATACATCGTGCCTGGCCTGATCATGATGTCGGTGATCACCAACTCCTACGGCAATGTGGTTTCAAGCTTCTTCGGTGCAAAGTTTCAGCACTCCATCGAAGAGCTGATGGTCTCGCCGGTGTCGCCGCACACCATTCTGGTCGGCTACACCCTGGGCGGTGTGTTGCGCGGCCTGATGGTGGGGTTCATCGTCACCATGTTGTCGATGTTTTTCACCGACCTGCAAGTGCATCACCTGGGCGTGACTATTATTGTGGTCGTGCTGACCGCAACGATCTTCTCCCTGCTGGGTTTCATCAACGCAGTGTTCGCGCGCAATTTCGATGATATTTCGATTATCCCGACGTTCGTTCTGACCCCGTTGACGTATCTGGGCGGTGTGTTCTATTCAATCAACCTGCTGCCGCCGTTCTGGCAGACCGTGTCGCTGGCCAACCCGGTCCTGCACATGGTCAACGCATTTCGCTACGGCATTCTGGGCGTGTCCGACATCAAGATCAGCATCGCTCTGGCGTTCATGATCGTTGCGACCATCGTGCTGTACCTTGGCTGCGCACGGCTGCTGGTCAGCGGGCGCGGTATGCGCCAGTAACACATCGGCTTCGACCCGCCAGGCTGGCGGGTCGGCTGGTTGTAGAGCGCTGTTGCTCAAATTCTGCAATACACCATTCCTGCTGATTGTCCCCCGGTGCGTTAATCCTTAGAGCTTTCTGCTTCAGGGAATCATCATGCGCACAGGGATGATCGCGCTTGCGCTGGGGCTTGTTGCCCTGCGTTTTCTGCCGGTATTGCCGCCGATCTGGCTATTGCTGCTGATGCCGATACTGGCGTTGATGCTGCTGCCGTTTCGTACTTATCCAATGGCGTTTTTTCTGGTCGGCTTCACGTGGGCGTGCGTGTCGGCGCAGTGGGCGCTGAATGATCGCCTGCTGCATCGGTTTGACGGCCAGACGCTGTGGGTGCAGGGCAACGTCGTCGGGTTGCCGAGTGTTGCAGAAGGCGTGGTGCGTTTCGAACTGGAGGATGCGCGCTCGCGGCGCGCGAAGCTGCCTGCGCGTATTCGCGTGGCCTGGTACGGCGGCCCCGATGTCAAAAGCGGCGAGCGCTGGCGTCTGGCCCTCAAACTCAAGCGTCCGGGCGGGCTGGTCAACCCGGATGCCTTCGATTATCAGGCCTGGCTACTGGCCCGGCGCATCGGCGCGACCGGTACTGTGGCAGACGGTCAATTGCTGACGCCAGCGCGCGGGGCCTGGCGCGATGGCATTCGTCAGCGGTTGCTGGCGGTCGATGCGCAGGGCAGGGAAGGCGGTCTGGCGGCGCTGGTGCTGGGCGACGGCTCGGGCCTGTCGCGCACTGACTGGCAAGTGCTGCAAAACACCGGCACGGTCCACCTGCTGGTCATTTCCGGTCAGCATATCGGTCTGCTGGCAGGGGTGGTCTATGCGTTGATTGCAGGTCTGGCACGTTGGGGGCTATGGCCACGGGCGTTGTCCTGGCTGCCGACGGCATGTGCATTGGCGTTTGTCGCGGCGCTGGGCTACGGGCTGCTGGCTGGCTTCGAAGTCCCGGTCCGACGTGCTTGCGTGATGGTGGGCATGGTGTTGCTGTGGCGCTTGCGCTTTCGGCACCTGGGCGTTGTCTGGCCACTCCTATTGTCATTCTGCGCGGTGCTGATCTTTGAGCCGTTGGTAACCCTGCAACCCGGTTTTTGGCTGTCATTCGCGGCAGTGGGCATTCTGATCCTGATCTTCAGTGGTCGTCTCGGCGCCTGGCAGTGGTGGCAAAGCTGGACGCGCGCGCAATGGTTGATCGCCATTGGCCTGCTGCCGATACTGCTGGCGCTGAACCTGCCGATCAGCCTGAGTGGTCCGTTTGCCAATTTGCTCGCTGTGCCCTGGGTGAGCGTCATCGTCTTGCCGCTGGCACTGATCGGCACCTTGCTGCTGCCGTTTCCGGTGGTGGGTGAAGGCCTGCTGTGGCTGGCGGGCGGCGCTCTGGAGTGGCTGTTCGTGTTTCTCGGCTGGGTGGCCGACGTCCTGCCCGCCTGGCTGCCCAGTGCGGTGCCCGTTTGGGCATGGCTGATAAGCCTGCTCGGAGCCTTTGTTTTATTGCTGCCCAGAGGTGTGCCGATGCGCCCTCTGGGCTGGCCTTTGTTGCTGCTATGCGTTTTTCCGCCCATCACACCGGTACCGATGGGGCGGGTCGAGGTGCTGCAGCTCGATGTCGGGCAGGGCCTGTCGATTCTGCTGCGCACGCGCAATCACACCCTTTTGTATGACGCAGGGCCACGCTTTGGTGAATTCGATATCGGCGAGCGTGTGGTGGTGCCCGCCATTCGCAAGAGTGGTGTTCGTCATCTTGATCTGATGCTGATCAGCCATGCCGACGCGGATCATGCTGGCGGCGCCCTGGCGGTTCATCGGGCCTTCCCGGTGAACCGAGTGTCGGGCGGAGAGGTGGCCAGGCTGACCCCGCAGCTCGACGCCGGGCTGTGCGAAAACGGCGAACGCTGGGAATGGGACGGCGTCGTGTTCACGACATGGCGCTGGGAGGAGGCCCCCGACGGCAACGCGGGCTCCTGCATCCTCAGCGTCGAGGCCAATGGCGAGCGCCTGTTGTTAACGGGCGACATTGATGTACACGCCGAGCGTGCGGCGATGGGCAGCGGCTTCGACCTGCGCGCCCACTGGTTGCAGGCGCCGCACCACGGCAGCCGCAGTTCTTCCTCCAAGCGGTTTTTGCAGGCAGTCGCGCCGGTTGGTGTACTGATCTCGCGCGGCCACAACAATGCCTTTGGCCATCCTCATCCACTGGTCATGGCGCGCTATCGGTGGCTGGGTATCGCCAGTTATGACAGCGCCGAACTGGGCGCTGTCAGCCTGCAACTGGGGGCATTCGGTACACCACAAGCGGAGCGTGCACAACGGCGCTTCTGGCGTGATTGAATGAAGGGATATCGATCTCGACGTTCGGCACTTGGCGACCCTATGCTAGAGTGGCGGCAATTTTTCGAGGGAGTGATCACTGTGTGGGAACTGGTCAAATCGGGCGGCTGGATGATGCTGCCGATCATTTTAAGCTCCATCGCCGCTGTCGGCATCATTATCGAACGCCTGTGGACGCTGCGCGCCAGCCGGATTGCGCCACCGCATCTGTTGGGGCAGGCCTGGCAGTGGATTCAGGAAAAGAAGCTGGACAACGAAAAACTCAAGCAACTGCGCGCAGATTCGCCGCTGGGCGAGATCCTGGCTGCCGGTCTGACCAACTCCAGGCACGGTCGCGAGATCATGAAGGAGTGCATCGAGGAGGCCGCCGCTCGCGTCATTCATGACCTGGAACGCTACCTGAGCGCACTGGGCTCGATCGCCGCGATGGCGCCTCTGCTCGGTCTGCTGGGCACAGTATTGGGCATGATCGACATTTTCGGCTCGTTCAACAGCACCGGTGCCACGGCCAATGCCGGTGTGCTGGCGAGTGGTATTTCCAAGGCGCTTATCTGTACTGCGTCGGGCCTTATCGTTGCGATCCCTGCGATCTTCTTTCACCGCTTTCTGCAAAGCCGTGTCGATGAACTGGTGGTCGGTATGGAGCAGCAAGCAATTCGTCTGGTCGAGGTGGTGCAGGGCGACCGTGATGTCGATCTGATCGACGCCAAAATAGACCTCAAATCGCTGGCCAGGGCAGGCGGGGGCAAGAAGAAGTGAAATTTCGCCGCCGCAGACCTCGCGAAAACATCGACATCAATCTGGTCTCTCTGATTGACGTGGTGTTCATCCTGCTGCTGTTTTTCATCGTGACGACCACGTTTACCCGTGAGACCCAGCTGCGTGTGGACTTGCCACAGGCAGTCACCGGCACGCCGGAGGTGGACGCCGCCGCGAAGCACCTGGACATCGCCATCAATGCCGACGGGATATTTTCCCTGAACAATCAGCTGTTGCCGAAGAACGACCTGGCAACGCTGATCGAAGCACTGCAGCGCGAGTCGGCGGGCGATACCAGCTTGCCGCTGTCTATCAGCGCGGATGGCAAGACCCCTCATCAGTCGGTCATCACGGCCATGGATGCAGCAGGGAAACTGGGCTTCAGTCATTTGCGCATGACCACTGTCGAGGCCACAACGGCTAACTGATGGCATTTACCGACCGTTTGCTTGATGCCTGGTACAAGGGCCACCCGGCGCTGATGTTGTTGCGTCCGCTGGAAAGCCTTTACCGACGCGTGGTGGACAGCAAACGGGCGCGTTTTGTGGCTGGCGAGGGCGATATCTATCGGGCCCCGGTGCCGATTATCGTGGTTGGCAATATCACCATCGGTGGCACAGGCAAAACGCCTCTGATCCTCTGGATGATCGAACACTGCCGCCTCCGCGGGCTGCGCGTAGGCGTTGTCAGCCGAGGTTATGGCGCCAAACCGCCAAGCCTGCCCTGGCGTGTACAGCCTGACCAGAGCGCCGCCGAGGCAGGTGACGAGCCTTTGCTCATCGTCAAGCGCTGCGGTGTGCCGCTGATGATCGACCCTGATCGCAGTCGCGCCGTTCAGGCGTTGCTCGCTGCCGAGCCGCTGGACCTGATTCTTTCCGACGATGGCTTGCAGCATTACCGTCTGGCGCGTGACCTTGAATTGGTGCTGATCGATGCCGCCCGAGGTCTGGGCAATCGCCGCTGCCTGCCGGCCGGCCCGTTGCGCGAGCCGGTCGAACGGCTTAAGAGTGTCGATGCCTTGCTCTACAACGGCGCTGCTGCGGATCGCGACGATGGCTACGCGTTCTCGCTCAAGCCGTCTGCGCTGATCAACCTGCGGAGCGGCGAGCGCCGGCCAGTTGACTATTTCCCGGCCGGGCAGGCGCTGCATGCGGTCGCCGGAATCGGCAATCCGCAACGTTTCTTCAAGACCCTCGAAGGACTACACTGGCGACCGGTGGCTCACGCTTTCGCCGACCATGCAGTCTACAGTGCTCAGGCGCTGACCTTTACCCCGGCTTTACCCTTGGTCATGACCGAGAAGGATGCGGTGAAGTGTCGTGCCTTCGCAGGCGACGACTGGTGGTATCTGGCGGTCGATGCAGCGCCGTCCGACGCCTTCGTCGGCTGGTTCGATGAGCAACTCCTCCGTCTTTCTTCATGATTGCTTCAGGATCTCCTATGGACACCAAACTACTCGACATCCTTGCCTGCCCCATCTGCAAGGGGCCATTGAAGCTCAGCGCCGACAAGACCGAGCTGATCAGCAAGGGCGCAGGCCTTGCCTATCCGGTTCGTGACGGTATTCCGGTGATGCTGGAAAGCGAAGCGCGCACCCTGACCGCCGATGAGCGACTGGAAAAATGACAGCAGCCTTTACCGTCGTCATTCCGGCGCGTTACGGCTCCAGCCGGTTTCCCGGCAAGCCGTTGCAAACCATTGCTGGCAAACCCATGGTTCAGCTTGTCTGGGAACAGGCACGCAAGAGCAGTGCCGAGCGTGTAGTGGTGGCGACTGACGATGCACGCATCGTCGAGGCGTGCCGCGCATTTGGCGCTGAAGTGCTGCTGACCCGCGAAGACCACAACTCCGGCACCGATCGCCTGGCCGAGGTAGCCACGCAACTGGGGCTGGCGGCCGATGCGATTGTGGTCAATGTCCAGGGCGACGAACCGATGATCCCGCCTGCGGTGATTGACCAGGTGGCAGCCAACCTGGCTGCGCATCCGGAAGCCGGCATGGCTACCCTGGCCGAGCCTATCGATGATGTGGCGGCGTTGTTCAATCCGAACATCGTCAAGGTCTCGACCGACATCAACGGTCTGGCCCTGACCTTCAGCCGCGCTCCGCTTCCGTGGGCGCGGGATGCGCTGGCCAGTGATAAAGACCGGTTGCCTGCGGGTGTGCCTTACCGCCGGCATATCGGTATCTATGCCTACCGTGCGGGTTTTCTGCATGACTTCGTCAGTTGGGGGCCGTGCTGGCTGGAAAACACCGAAAGCCTCGAGCAATTGCGTGCGCTGTGGAATGGCGTGCGCATTCATGTGGCTGACGCGCTTGAAGCGCCGCCCGGCGGTGTCGACACACCTGAAGACCTTGAGCGCGTAAGACGCCTTCTGGAGGCTTGATGCGGTTTATCCAGCCAGCTGGAAAGGTGAGGGCATGACCTTGCAGGTTCACTCCGATGTTTCCCTGAAGCCGTTCAATACCTTTGGTGTGAATGTACAGGCGCAACTGTTTGCCGAAGCGCACAGCGATGACGATGTTCTCGAGGCGCTGGCGTATTCCGCCGAACACAATGTGCCGCTGCTGGTCATCGGCGGCGGCAGCAATCTGTTGCTTAGCAGTGATGTGCAGGCGCTGGTGCTGCGCATGGCGAGCCGCGGCATTCGCATCGTGCGTGAAGACTGTGCGGAATCGATTGTAGAGGCCGAGGCCGGCGAGCCCTGGCATCCGTTTGTTCAATCCTGTCTGGAGCTTGGGCTGGCAGGGCTCGAAAATCTCAGCCTGATTCCAGGTACGGTAGGCGCGGCCCCGATGCAGAACATCGGGGCGTATGGCGTCGAGATCAAGGATGTCTTTCATAGCCTGACTGCGCTGGACCGCGAAACTGGCGAGCTGCGAGAGTTTTCTCTTGACGACTGTGCGTTTGGTTACCGGGACAGCGTTTTCAAGCACCAGGTAGCACGCTGGTTGATTCTGCGTGTGCGTTTCAGGCTGACTCGCGACGCCAGATTGCATCTTGAGTACGGCCCGGTCCGTCAGCGTCTTAATGAACTGGGCATCGAAAAACCGACGCCGTTCGATGTCAGTCGCGCAATCTGCGCCATTCGTAGCGAAAAACTGCCTGACCCTGCGGTATTGGGCAACGCAGGCAGTTTTTTCAAGAATCCGGTGATTTCGGCTGAGCTTTACATCAGGCTCCAGGCCGAGCATCCAGGTGTGGTCGGCTACCCGCAGCCTGATGGCCGGGTGAAGTTGGCGGCGGGATGGTTGATCGAGCAGGCTGGCTGGAAGGGCTTCCGTGAAGGCGACGCCGGGGTGCATACGCTCCAGTCACTGGTGCTGGTCAATTACGGACAGGCCAGTGGCCTGCAATTGCTCAACCTCGCGCGCCGAATTCAGGCCGATATCGCCGAGCGTTTCGGTGTCGAGCTGGAAATGGAGCCGAACCTCTACTAAGCAAGGCTCCGCACATTTATATCTGCGTCTCGGCCTACGCAAACTCAGAAACGGACACAGCGTTTGCGGCCAGACCAAAGAGTTATCCTGAATCGCAGATGTAAAAAAGCCCCGCCTGTCTGCACAAGCGGGGCTTTTTCATGGGCCGGAGTTAGATGAGAGGTTTAGTCTCGTCTTCCTTATTGGCTTCATGGTGAGGCTGAGCGGTTTGGTGGCTGGTTGCAGCCTCTTCGGTTGCCGGTGAAGGCTGGACCGATTCTGGCTCTGCAGCAACAGGTGCTGCCTCAGCAACCGGAGCGCTTGCAGCCGCCGCACGACGCGCTTCTTCTTCGCGTTTGCGGCGACGAACTTCACGCGGATCGTTGGGGGCACGACCAGTGCTGCTGACCGGAGCTGCCGGTTGTTCCTCGATCGCCGGTTCCTGCTCTGCGGGTGCAGACACCTGTTCCTCGGCAGCGGCCTGAGGCGCGGCATAAGGTACAGGTTCTTCTTTCGCGAATGCAGGCTCGGCAGCAGGTGCTTCGACAGGTGTTGGCAGTTCGGATGATTCAGTGGCTGGCACTTCCTCATGAGCCGCTGCTTCGACCGGCGCTTGTGGCGCAGGCTCTGGCGTTGGCTTGAACGGCACTACACGCTCGGCATGCGGTGCCTCGAACTGCTCGGTCGGTGCTGCAAAAGCCGGTGCTTCGGTCGCTGCTGGCAGAACTTCTACTTCAGGAGCAGGTTGCGCAACCGGAGTGTCGATCACCGCAGGCGCTTCAACGGCTGGGGCTTCAACGACAGGCTCTGCTGCTGCCGACGCATCTGCGACCGGTGCTTCAGTGGCTGTTGTCTGGGCGGCTGGCTGTTCAAATGCAGGTGCTTCAACAGCCGGCGCTTCGGCGGCAGGAGTCTGCTGTGCAGGCTCTGCAGTCGATGCGTCTGTGCTGTTGGCGCGCTCGGCCTGCTGATGCGCATCGGCTTCGGCTGGAGCGCTGATCACGCTACTGGCGGCAGAGGCGGCGGCTGTGAAGCCAAGACCGGCCGACAGATCGGCGCTGCCTTCTTCGTTACCGTTTTCGTCGGAGCCTTCGATCACATTGCCGTTGGCATCACGTTGACGCTCGCGACGGTTGCTGCGACGACGCTGACCGCGGGAGCGGCGGCGAGGGCGGTCGCCTTCACTGCCGTCGTTGCTGTCCTGATTCTCGTCGTTGGCCTGTTCGTCGTTGAGCAGTACTTGCTCTTCTTCGGATGCAGCCGCCGCGGCCTGTTCGGCGCGTGGTTGACGTTCTTCACGAGGCTGGCGTGGTTGACGCTCTTCACGCGGAGCGCGTTCAGGACGTTCTTCGCGGGCCAGATCAACAGCCGGGGCTGCGTCCAGAGGCTCGCGCAGTTCACGAACCGGGCGGTCTTCACGAGCTTCACGCGGCTTGCGCTCACGGGAAGTACGGGCCGGACGCTCTTCGCGAGGTGCCGAGTCTTCACGGGCTTCACGAGGTTCGCGGACGGCACGTTCTTCACGCGGTGCGCGTTCTTCGCGAGGCGCACGCTCTTCACGCGGGGCGCGTTCGGCACGCTCCTCGCGGGGAGCACGTTCTTCACGAGGTTTGCGTTCTTCATCACGACGATTGTTGCGGCCACGGCTCTGTTGACGACCGTTGCGACGTTCTTCGTTGCGAGCTGGACGCTGTTCTGCAGCCGGTTTTTCAACTACTACCGGTGCAACAGGCTCTTCCTTGGTCGCGAACAGGCTGACCAGGGATTTCACCAGGCCCTTGAACAGGCTTGACTCGTGAGCGACAGGTGCAGGCGTCGGAGCAGGTGCAACGGCTTCTACCGGAACCGGCGCATTGGCGCGCGCTGGAGCAGTCTTGACGGCTGCCTCCTGACGAACCAGGGTGCGGGTTGCGGCAGCCAGCGGGGCAATCTCTTCCACTTCGGCGGCGGCAGCGGCGATTTCGTAGCTGGTCTGGCTGTTGTGCGCTTCCGGGCTGTCATCACGCAGACGCTGAACCTCGAAGTGCGGGGTTTCGAGCTGGTCATTCGGCAGGATGATGATGCGTGCGCGAGTGCGCAATTCGATCTTGGTGATCGAGTTGCGTTTTTCATTGAGCAGGAACGCAGCAACCGGGATCGGCACCTGGGCACGTACTTCGGCAGTACGGTCTTTCAGGGCTTCTTCTTCGATCAGGCGCAGGATGGCCAGCGACAGCGATTCGACGTCGCGGATGATGCCGGTGCCGTTGCAGCGGGGGCAAACGATGCCGCTGCTTTCGCCCAACGATGGACGCAGGCGCTGACGGGACATTTCCAGCAGGCCGAAGCGCGAGATGCGACCGACCTGAACGCGGGCGCGGTCGGCTTCCAGGCTTTCGCGGACTTTTTCTTCCACTGCGCGCTGGTTCTTGGCCGGCGTCATGTCGATGAAGTCGATGACAATCAGGCCGCCGATGTCGCGCAGACGCAATTGACGGGCGATTTCCTCAGCCGCTTCAAGGTTGGTCTGCAGGGCGGTTTCTTCGATGTCGCTGCCTTTGGTGGCGCGCGCCGAGTTGATGTCGATGGACACCAGGGCTTCGGTAGGATCGATGACGATGGAGCCGCCGGAAGGCAATTCGACCACGCGCTGGAAGGCGGTTTCGATCTGGCTTTCGATCTGGAAGCGGTTGAACAGCGGAACGCTGTCTTCGTAGAGCTTGATCTTGCTGGCGTACTGCGGCATCACCTGGCGGATGAAGGTCAGGGCTTCTTCCTGGGCTTCGACGCTGTCGATCAGGACTTCACCGATGTCCTGGCGCAGATAGTCGCGGATGGCGCGGATGATGACGTTGCTTTCCTGGTAGATCAGGAAAGGAGCCGAACGATCGAGGGACGCTTCCTTGATGGCGGTCCACAGTTGCAGCAGGTAATCGAGGTCCCACTGCATTTCTTCGCTGCTGCGGCCAAGGCCTGCAGTGCGAACGATCAGACCCATGTCGGCGGGGGCGATCAGGCCGTTGAGGGCTTCACGCAGTTCGTTGCGCTCTTCGCCTTCGATACGGCGCGAGATGCCACCGGCGCGAGGGTTGTTCGGCATCAGGACCAGATAACGGCCTGCCAGGCTGATGAAGGTGGTCAGGGCTGCGCCCTTGTTGCCACGCTCTTCTTTCTCGACCTGAACGATGACTTCCTGGCCTTCGCTCAGGACGTCCTTGATGTTGACGCGGCCTTCAGGGGCTTTCTTGAAGTACTCGCGGGAGATTTCCTTGAGGGGCAGAAAACCGTGGCGCTCAGAGCCGAAATCGACAAAGGCAGCCTCAAGGCTGGGTTCGATGCGAGTGATTCGGCCTTTATAGATGTTGGCCTTCTTCTGCTCGCGTGCACCTGACTCGATGTCCAGGTCGTAGAGGCGCTGGCCGTCTACCAGTGCAACACGCAACTCTTCGGGTTGAGTTGCGTTAATCAGCATTCTTTTCATGTAGTACCGTCGGTTTCCGGGCTGCCGGAAACGGCGTTCGGCACACACGACTTCTCACGGTCGGTGTCAGGGCACGTCAGGAGTGGTTGGACACTCCAGTGTCTAGCGAGGTCCTCGCCCAGAAGGGGCGGAGGGTCGCGACTACGTTTCCTGCTTGCTGTGGTGGCATAAGACACCCTTTCAGCAAAAGCTTTGTCAGGAGGAGGAATCGACCATCGGTAGCGGACGAGATGAAGCGTCTAGAACAAGCCTTGTGCTACACATTCCGATGGTTGTGCGTCTCCACCCTACACGTATCCCTGATAATTCGGGTGCTGCCGCGCGCAGAATCCGCAGCGGGTTGGCATTTACCGCAGCCTTCGATTGGGAAGGTTGCGCATCATGGCTTGAGGCGTTGTTCCCGAAGCATCCGCTCGTAGCGTCTGGAAGCGACTGCACTTTGTGAACTGGCCATGAACTGTCCGCACTGACCGCGAGCTGTCTGCTCTGCTGTCAGGCGTGTTTCCGGCCTCATGTCACCTGCGCTTGTTACGTTCCAGCGTGCTCCGTTGTCACCGAACACTGCGTAGGACGGCCTCCCGTCCTTGTGAATTGCGTTGGTCAGGGCCGGTTGTCAACCGTTGATCCGCTGCCCGGCCGCTTTTGGCGGCGTTCGCGACTATAGCAGCAATCATTAAGTGCTTCAAATCCATAAAAATTGTTATGATTTGCCGCATGACGAATATTGCCCCTCCAACCCCCGGCGTCCAGCTGGTTGAGGTTGCGCCGGAACTTGCCGGTCAACGCATCGATAATTTTCTGATCACTTATCTCAAGGGCGTGCCCAAGACCTTGATCTACCGCATCGTGCGTAAAGGCGAAGTGCGTGTGAACAAGGGCCGGACCAAGCCTGAATATAAGCTGCAGGCAGGCGATATCGTGCGCATTCCTCCTGTGCGCGTGCCCGAGCGTGACGAGCCCGTGCCGGTTGCGCAGGCACTCTTGCAGCGCCTTGAGGCTGCGATTGTCTACGAAGACAAGGCGCTGATAGTCCTCAACAAGCCTGCGGGTATTGCCGTGCATGGCGGCAGCGGTCTGAGCTTCGGTGTCATCGAAGCCTTCCGCCAGCTGCGCCCGGACGCCAAGGAGCTCGAGCTGGTGCATCGCCTTGATCGAGACACCTCCGGCCTGCTGATGATTGCCAAAAAGCGCAGCATGTTGCGCCATCTGCATGAGGCCCTGCGTGGCGATGGCGTCGACAAGCGCTACATGGCGCTGGTTCGCGGCAATTGGGCGGCTGCCCAGAAGCAGGTTCGCGCCCCGTTGCTCAAGAGCAATCTGCGTTCCGGCGAGCGCATGGTCGAAGTAAACGAGGAGGGCAAGGAGGCGCTGACAATCTTCAAGGTGCTGCGCCGTTTCGGTGACTTCGCCACCATGGTCGAAGCCAAGCCGGTCACCGGTCGTACTCACCAGATCAGGGTGCATACCCTGCATGCAGGTCATGCCATTGCCGGTGATACCAAATATGGTGACGAGAACTTCAGTCGGGAAATTCGTGATCTGGGTGGCAAGCGCCTCTTCCTGCATGCCTACATGCTGACCGTGCCGATGCCTGATGGCAGCAAATTGAATGTGCAGGCGCCTGTCGACGAGATGTGGGCCAGGACAGTGGAGCGTCTTAGTGCGTCGTGATTACGATCTGTTGATATTTGACTGGGACGGCACGCTGGCCGACTCGGTCGGGCGCATTATTCATTCAATGCGCACCGCGGCCATCGAAAGTGGTGTCGAGGTGTGTGACGATTCTGCAATCAAGAACATTATCGGCCTTGGCCTGCCCGAGGCGATCCGCACACTGTACCCGCAGACCAGCGAAACCATTCTTGTCGAAATCCGCCAGCACTACGCTGACGCGTACATGGAGATGGACAAGGTGCCTTCGCCGTTGTTCGAGGGTGTTGTGGAGTCGATGCAGGCGTTTCGCGAAGACGGCTATCGTCTGGCTGTGGCGACCGGCAAAGCGCGACGCGGGCTTGATCGGGTGCTGAAAGCCAATGGCTGGGCGGATTATTTCGACGTCACTCGTGCTGCCGACGAGACCGCCAGCAAGCCTGATCCGTTGATGCTGAACGAGATCATGGCGCACTGCGGTGTCTTGCCGGGCCGTTCGTTGATGATTGGTGACGCCTCGTTCGACCTGCTGATGGCGCGCAATGCCGGTATGGATTCAGTGGCGGTTGGCTATGGTGCGCAACCGCTTGAGTCCCTGCGGCAGTTCGAGCCCATAATGGCCATTGAGCATTTTTCCGAGCTGCGCACCTGGTTAAACAGGCGCAGCGTCTAGATTTCCGGTGAGGGTAGAAGAAGCATGTCTGATGAATGGAAAGCACCCGTTTCGCAGAGCGCGGACGATGGTGTCAATGGCAGGGAAGAGGCTAAAAGCTGGAAGCTTCTTGAAAAAACGCTCCTCGCCAGTGTTCAGGAGCAACGCAGGGCACGGCGCTGGGGGATTTTCTTCAAGCTGCTGACGTTCGCGTTTCTGTTTGTGGCTGTGGTGTTGCCAATGCTTGATCTTGAGGGTGGTGCTTCGCGACGTTCAAGTCATACCGCGCTGATCGACGTGCAGGGTGTGATCGCCGACAAAGAAGCGGCCAGTGCGGAAAATATCGTTACCGCGTTGCAAAAAGCCTTTGAGGATGAAAAGACCAAGGGTGTCATTCTGCGCATCAACAGCCCGGGTGGCAGTCCTGTGCAGTCAGGCTACGTCTATGACGAGATTCGTCGTCTGCGCGCAACCAAGCCCGATATCAAGGTATATGCGGTCATTACCGATCTGGGTGCTTCGGGCGCTTACTACATCGCCAGTGCGGCTGATGAGATTTACGCTGACAAGGCCAGCCTTGTAGGCTCCATCGGGGTCACTGCGGCCGGTTTCGGGTTTGTCGGCACCATGGAAAAGCTGGGTGTCGATCGTCGTACCTACACGTCGGGTGAGCACAAGGCTTTTCTTGATCCGTTCCAGCCGCAAAAAGCTGATGAAACCCAGTTCTGGCAGGGTGTGCTGGATACTACCCATCGTCAGTTCATTGCCAGCGTCAAGCAGGGGCGTGGCGATCGCTTGAAAGACAAGGATCACCCAGAGCTGTTTTCCGGGTTGGTCTGGACCGGTGAGCAGGCGGTCGGGCTTGGTCTGGTGGATGGTCTTGGCAATGCGAGCTACGTGGCGCGTGAGCTGATCAAGGAAAAGGACATTGTCGAATACACGGTCGAAGAGTCGCCTTTTGATCGTTTCTCGAAAAAAATCGGCACCAGCATGGCTGAGCGTATTGCCACGCTGGTCGGCTTCAGTGGTCCGACGTTACGCTGACAGGCATTCAAAGCCTTGGTGTCTGAGCCCTGATCATTGCTGGTCAGGGCTTTTTATTGCAGGCCGTGTTGCAGGCGCTCAGGGGATGCTGACGCCTTCCTTTATAAGCATGTCTACCAGGCGAATCAGTGGCAGCCCTATCAGGCTGGTGGCGTCGCTGCCTTCCGTGCTGCGAAACAGGCTGACACCCAGGCCTTCGGCCTTGAAGCTGCCTGCGCAGTCGTAAGGCTGTTCTGCGTGCAGGTATCGCTCGATGCGGGCCTGATCGAGCTCGCGCATGTGTACGGTAAAGGGCACGCAGTCGATCTGGCATTCTCCGGTCGTGCTGTTAAGCAGCGCCAGGCCGGTCAGAAAGGTTACGCGGTTGCCGCTGGCGGCCGTCAGTTGTTGCAGGGCGCGCTCGAAGGTGTGCGGTTTGCCCAGTATTCGGCCATTGAGCACAGCGACCTGATCCGAACCGATTATCAGGTGCTGCGAATATTCACCCGCCAGCGCCTCGGCTTTTTTGCGGGCGAGGCGCTGCACCAGGTCGTGTGCCGCCTCGTTCGGGTGATGGCTTTCATCGATATCCGGAGACTTGCAGGTGAACGGCAGGCGCAGGCGGGCAAGCAGTTCGCGGCGATAAGTGGAGCTGGAGGCAAGGAGCAGGGAAGGCATGCGGTTCTCCGTAGGCTGAGCGTTGATTCTAAAGAGTGGCCCGAGTGACGAACAGGCCTGAATTTCCTTTGACATGCCAAGGGGGCATCCCTAGAATGCTGCGCCTATGTTGAATGACCCGATTCCATCTCACGTTGACCCGCGCAAATTGTCTGATCGCGGCACTACCCTTCAGGGTGAAGTGCTGCTGGGCGATTTGAAGAGACTCTGCGACCCGCTTGCCGACACTGTCGGTACGGTGCAGGCGAAGTTCATTTTCGAGCGTGACGAACGCCGCTCTGTGGTTATCCACAGTTCGATAGACGTCCCGGTCAAGATGGTTTGCCAGCGTTGTCTTGAGCTGGTGACCCTACCGATCCACAGCGAATGCAGTTATGTCGTGGTGAAGGAGGGTGCGAATACCCAGTCGTTACCGAAAGGTTATGACGTGCTGGAACTGGGCGAAGATCCATTGGATCTGCTGGCATTGATCGAGGATGAGCTACTGCTCGCCTTGCCCATTGTGCCTGCTCATCATCCTGAAGAATGCCAGCAACCGGCGGGTCTCGATGAGCCCGAACCGAGCGTGGACGAGGTAACGCGGTCCAACCCGTTCAGTGTATTGGCGCAGTTAAAGCGTGACCCAAACGTTTAGGAGTTAATCAATTATGGCTGTTCAGCAGAACAAAAAATCCCGCTCTGCCCGTGACATGCGTCGTTCGCACGACGCTCTTGAGGCAAGCACTCTGTCGGTAGAAAAGACCACTGGTGAAATTCACCTGCGTCACCACGTATCGCCAGAAGGCGTATACCGTGGTCGTAAAGTGATCGACAAGGGCGCTGACGAGTAATTTCTTGTCCGCTCCGATCATCGCGATCGACGCAATGGGCGGGGACTTCGGTCCCCGCAACATTGTTCAGGCAAGCCTTGCGTGTCTGACAGCTACACCCTCGCTTCATCTGGCCCTCGTCGGCCAAGCCACCCTTATTGAAGAACTGATTGCCCACCATCAAGGTGTGGATCGCTCGCGCCTGCGCGTTGTAAATGCTAGCGAAGTCATTGCCATGGATGAGCGTCCTTCTCAGGCTCTGCGTGGCAAACCTGATTCCTCCATGCGTGTTGCACTCGAGCTTGTAGCAAGCGGGCAGGCTCAGGCCTGTGTCAGTGCCGGCAACACCGGTGCGTTGATGGCGCTGTCTCGTTACGTGCTCAAGACGTTGCCTGGTATCGACCGGCCCGCGATGATCGCTGCTGTGCCCACCCGCGCAGGTCATTGCCAGTTGCTGGATCTGGGCGCAAATGTCGATTGCAGCGCCGAGGCGCTTTATCAGTTTGCGGTGATGGGGTCTGTTCTTGCCGAGACGCTTGGGATTGTAAAGCCCAGAGTCGCCTTGCTCAACGTGGGCACTGAAGACATCAAGGGTAATCAGCAGGTCAAGCAAGCTGCTGCACTGTTGCAGCAGACTGCGGGGCTCAACTACATCGGCTACGTCGAGGGCGATGGTGTGTACCGGGGGGAGGCCGACGTGGTGGTGTGTGACGGTTTTGTCGGCAACGTGCTGCTCAAGTCTAGTGAAGGGCTGGCTACAATGATTGCCGAGCGGATCGATGCGCTGTTCAGCCGTAACCTGCTGACCAAGGCTGTCGGCGCGATGGCGTTGCCGTTGCTGAAGCGCTTGCGGACCGATCTGGCCCCGGCCCGTCACAATGGTGCCAGCCTTTTGGGGTTGCAGGGCGTTGTGGTGAAAAGCCACGGGGCTGCCAGCGTTGCAGGGTTTCAGAGTGCTATTCAGCGAGCGCAGACCGAGGCCTGCGAAAACTTGCCGCAGCGCCTCAGGGGGCGCCTTGAAGCAGTGCTTCGAGACGACCAGACCTGAAAATGTGACGCATCAGACTGGTCAGTCATCCAACCGATCAGTCATGTAAACTTGAATTCTCGCGTTCGGCTCGTCCGGACGCTTATTTTGACGACAATCATTCAGAGGTCTGTCATATGTCTGCATCCCTCGCATTCGTCTTTCCGGGTCAAGGATCGCAATCGCTCGGCATGCTTGCCGGAATGGGCGAGCAGCATCCGTTGATCCTGGACACATTCGAGCAGGCTTCCGAAGCGCTTGGTTATGACCTGTGGGCATTGACCCAGAGCGGTCCTGCCGAGTTGCTCAATCAGACCGACAAGACCCAACCGGCCATTCTGACCGCTTCCATCGCCCTGTGGCACGTGTGGTTGGCGGAAGGCGGTGCCGTTCCGGCTTTTGTTGCCGGTCATAGCCTGGGTGAATACAGTGCGCTGGTCGCGGCGCAAAGCCTGAGCCTGGCGGATGCCGTCAAGCTGGTGGAGCGTCGTGGTCAGTTGATGCAGGAAGCCGTGCCGGCCGGTCAGGGTGGCATGGCAGCCATTCTGGGTCTTGATGATGCCGACGTCATTGCCGCCTGCGCCGAAGCGGCGCAGGGCGAAGTCGTCAGCGCAGTTAACTTCAACTCGCCGGGCCAGGTGGTCATCGCCGGTTCCGCCGAAGCGGTCAAGCGTGCCATGGAACTGTGCAAGGCCCGTGGGGCGAAGCGTGCCTTGCCGCTGCCGGTCAGCGTGCCTTCGCACTGCGAGCTTATGCGTCCTGCTGCCGAGCGTTTTGCCGAGGCCGTCGAGGCCATCGAATGGCAGGCGCCAGGGATCGCTTTGGTGCAGAACGTCAGCGCGAGCGCAGTCAGTGATCTGGCGACCCTCAAACGTGATCTTCTGGAGCAACTGTACAAGCCTGTGCGCTGGGTCGAATCCATCCAGTGCCTGGCAAGTCGCGGTGCGACCCAGTTGGTGGAATGTGGGCCGAGTAAAGTCCTGGCCGGTCTTAACAAGCGTTGCGCCGAAGGCGTGACGACTTACAACCTTGATACCCCCGAAGCCTTTGCCGCCGCACGCGCGGCACTGGCCTGATTAGGAGAAGTCTGCATGAGCCTTCAAGGTAAAGTGGCACTGGTCACCGGTGCCAGTCGCGGTATTGGTCAAGCCATTGCTCTTGAATTGGGACGCAAGGGTGCGGTCGTTGTAGGTACTGCGACTTCCGAGTCCGGCGCCGAGCGTATAAGTGCGACGTTCAAGGAAAACGGCATCGAAGGCTTCGGTCTGATGCTGAATGTCTGTGATGCCGAGTCTGTAAATTCGGTCTTGTCGACCATTCAGGAACGTGTTGGCGCGCCGTTGATTCTGGTCAATAATGCCGGTATCACCCGTGATAACCTGATGATGCGCATGAAAGATGACGAATGGCATGACGTTGTCGACACCAACCTGAACAGCCTTTTCCGTCTGTCCAAGGGCGTTTTGCGTGGTATGACCAAAGCTCGTTGGGGGCGTATTATCAGCATCGGTTCGGTTGTGGGTGCCATGGGCAACGCCGGTCAAGTAAACTATGCTGCCGCCAAGGCCGGTCTGGAAGGTTTCAGCCGTGCCCTGGCCCGTGAAGTGGGGTCGCGTGCGGTTACCGTCAACTCGGTTGCGCCGGGCTTTATCGACACCGACATGACGCGCGAGCTGCCAGAGGCGCAACGTCAGTCACTGATTACCCAGATCCCCCTGGCTCGCCTGGGGCAAGCTGAAGAGATCGCGCATGTAGTCGCTTTTCTTGCGTCTGAAGGCGCAGGCTACGTTACCGGGGCTACAATCCCGGTCAACGGCGGCATGTACATGAGCTGATGTGACGCTCTGTTTCAAAAAAATGTCATACGAGCTGTCTAAAATCCGTTATAAAGCTGCAATCTATGAATGGGCAAAGGTACGGTTGGGGACAAGGGAAGAGCGTTTAGCTTGAAATACGCAAAACCTCTTCTATACACTTACCCACTGGCCAGATGCCTGAACATTTCCACTAGGAGTTAAAACTAGGTATGAGCACCATCGAAGAGCGCGTCAAGAAAATCGTTGCCGAGCAACTTGGCGTCAAAGAAGACGAGGTTGTCAACACTGCTTCTTTCGTTGAAGACCTGGGCGCTGACTCCCTGGACACCGTCGAGCTGGTAATGGCTCTGGAAGAGGAATTCGAGACCGAAATCCCTGACGAAGAAGCGGAAAAGATCACTACCGTTCAAGCAGCAATCGATTACGTCACTAGCCATCAGGCTTAAGATTTGTAATCGCTGACTGCTGTCACGGGAAAACCGCACTGCTTTAACCGGCGTGCGGTTTTTTCTTTAAAAAACGCTGTGATTGTTCCGTAAACAAGAGAGAAGGAGAGTCCTGTGTCGCGTAGACGCGTCGTGGTCACCGGGATGGGTATGCTTTCGCCACTGGGCAATGACGTGCCCAGCAGTTGGCAAGGCATTCTGGCGGGCCGCAGTGGCATTGGCCTTATCGAGCACACGGACTTGTCAGCCTTCACCACCCGCTTCGGCGGTTCGGTCAAGGGTTTCAACGTCGAGGAATACCTGGCGCCCAAAGAAGCGCGTCGGCTCGATCTCTTTATTCAGTATGGCCTGGCGGCCAGCTTCCAGGCGGTGCGTAACGCAGGCCTTGAAGTCACTGATGCAAACCGTGAACGCATTGGCGTCGCCATGGGTTCGGGCATCGGTGGTCTGACCAACATCGAAAACAGCAGTCGTTTGCTGCATGAGCAAGGGCCGGGACGGATTTCACCGTTTTTTGTACCGGGCTCCATCATCAACATGATTTCCGGTTTCCTGTCGATCCATTTGGGCGCACAGGGGCCTAACTATGCCATCGCGACGGCATGTACCACGGCCACTCACTGCATTGGCATGGCTGCACGCAACATCGCCTATGACGAAGCGGACGTGATGATTGCCGGTGGCGCTGAAATGGCGGCCTGTGGCCTTGGTCTGGGCGGTTTCGGCGCAGCGCGTGCGCTGTCAACGCGAAACGACGACCCGGCGCGTGCCAGCCGTCCCTGGGACAAGGGCCGTGATGGGTTTGTCCTTTCCGACGGTGCCGGTGCTATGGTGCTTGAAGAACTCGAACACGCCAAGGCGCGTGGTGCGACCATTTATGCCGAGCTGGTCGGGTTTGGCATGAGTGGCGATGCGTACCACATGACCTCGCCACCTGACGACGGCGCCGGTGCCGCTCGCTGCATCGTCAATGCGTTGCGAGATGCCAAGGTCAACCCTGATCAGGTGCAATACATCAACGCACACGGTACATCGACGCCGGCAGGCGATCTCGCCGAAGCGTCGGCCATCAAGTCGGTCTTCGGCGATCATGCCTATCAGCTGGCAGTCAGCTCGACCAAGTCGATGACGGGCCATTTGCTGGGTGCTGCTGGCGCAGTCGAGGCCATTTTCAGCGTGCTGGCGATGGTCGATCAGGTGGCTCCGCCGACCATAAACCTCGACGAGCCAAGCGAAGGTTGTGACCTGAACTTTGTGCCTCACGAAGCACGCCGCATGCCGATCGACGTCGTTCTGTCGAACTCCTTCGGTTTCGGTGGCACCAATGGTTCGCTGGTATTCCGCCGGTTTGCCGAGTAATGCCCGATTGGGTTGATGGCCTTCCTGCCGGCAGCCTGTCTGTCAAGGACAGAGGGCTGGCCTACGGCGATGGAGTTTTCGAGACCATCGCTGTCAAGGCTGGCCGGCCATTGCTGCTTGATCGTCATCTGCAGCGTCTTGAAACTGGCTGCCAGCGTCTGGCGATATCGGTCGACCTTGCGCTGGTTCACTCTGAAATGACCCGTTTCGCCGCCGAGCTTGGCGACGGGGTCATGAAGCTGATTCTTACCCGAGGCGACGGTCAGCGCGGTTATGCTCCTGCCGCCAACGCGTGTTCACGTCGAATTCTGCAAGGCAGTGCCGCACCAGCCTATCCCGCTGCCCATGCCGAACAGGGCGTACGCCTGTTTGCCTGTCAGACCCGGCTGGCCGAACAGCCGCTGCTGGCCGGGCTCAAGCATCTTAATCGCCTGGAGCAGGTCATGGCCCGCTCCGAATGGAGCGACAGTGAACATGCCGAGGGGCTGATGCGCGACACCTCGGGGCGGTTGATCGAGGGGGTATACAGCAATCTGTTTCTGGTCTGTGGCGGGCGTTTGCTGACCGCCGACCTGAGTCGGTGTGGGGTCGCAGGCGTGATGCGTGCCGCATTGCTCGATCAGGCACGAAATCTGGGGCTGGCTGTCGAAATCCGTGATCTGCACTTGCCTGACCTTGAAACGGCAGACGAAGTGTTTCTGTGCAACAGCGTCTATGGCGTCTGGCCTGTCTGCGGTTTTGCAGCGCTGGACTGGGCGGTTGGTCCGCTCACCCGTAAACTGCAAGGTATTGCTCGCACCCTTCTGGATATCTGATCTGTGATCCGAAAATTACTGGTGTTGCTGGAAACTGCCGTTGTCCTGGCCGGCCTACTGCTTGGCTTCGCGTTCTGGCAGCAGAACAAAGCCCTGGAACAACCACTCAAGGTGGCTCAAGAGCAATTGCTGGATGTGCCGGCGGGCTCGACGCCCACCGGTGTTCTCAATCGCTTGCAGGCCGATGGCGTGATCAGCGACGCGTTCTGGCTGCGCCTCTACTGGCGCTTCAACCTGTCGGGGCAGTCGTTGCACAGCGGCGAATACCGCATGGTGCCGGGCATGAACGTCAAAGGGTTGTTTGATGTCTGGAAGCGCAAAGAGGTCGTGCAATACAGCCTGACTCTGGTCGAAGGCTGGAATTTCAGGCAGGTACGTGCTGCGTTGGCCAAGCAGGCCAAGCTCGATCAGACCCTTGCAGGTTTGTCCGATAGCGAGCTGATGGCGAAGATCGGTCATCCTGATGTGTTCCCCGAAGGCCGTTTCTTCCCCGACACCTACCGCTATGTACGCGGCATGACCGATGCCGAATTGCTCAAGCAGGCTTACAGTCGTCTGGAAGAAGTGCTGGATGAGGAGTGGCGTGCCAAGTCGCCGGAAGCACCTTATTCCACGCCCTATCAGGCGTTGATCATGGCATCGCTGGTCGAGAAGGAAACCGGTGTGCCGCAGGAGCGCGGCCAGATTGCCGGTGTTTTCGTACGTCGCTTGAAGCTGGGTATGCAGTTGCAGACCGATCCGACCGTTATCTACGGGATGGGCGAACGCTACAACGGCAAGCTGACCCGTGCTGACCTGAAAGAAGCAACGCCTTACAACACCTATATGATCGCCGGAATGCCACCGACACCTATTTCGCTGGTAGGGCGCGAAGCCATTCATGCTGCGCTCAATCCTGTGCCCGGCAGCAGCCTGTATTTCGTGGCCAAGGGTGATGGCAGCCATGTCTTTTCGGACGATCTGGACGCCCACAACGCAGCCGTGCGTGACTATCAGCTCAAGCGCCGTGCAGATTACCGCTCCAGCCCGGCACCTGTTGCTCCGCCTGTAACGCCAGCTGAAACGCCTGAGTCAGGGACGCCTGAATCAGTGCCTTCCCCTGCAGAGCCAGATGTCACGACCCAGCCGGATGCACCGCAATCCGGGGCTGATGCGCAATGACAAAGACTAAGGATTATCTGTGACTGGCTTGTTTATCACTCTTGAAGGTCCGGAAGGTGCAGGCAAGAGCACCAATCGTGATTACCTGGCAGCGCAATTGCGGGCCCAGGGCGTGCAGGTGCTGCTGACACGTGAGCCTGGCGGCACGCCTCTGGCCGAGCGCGTGCGCGAGCTATTGCTGGCGCCCAGCGAAGAAAGCATGAGCGCTGACACGGAGCTGCTGCTGGTGTTTGCAGCGCGTGCGCAACACTTGGCCGAGGTCATCCGTCCTGCGCTGGCGCGTGGTGAAGTGGTGCTTTGTGATCGGTTCACCGATGCAACCTACGCCTATCAGGGGGGCGGGCGTGGCCTGTCTCACCAGCGCATTGCAACGCTGGAGCAGTTTGTTCAGGGCGACCTGCGCCCTGACCTGACGCTGGTCTTCGATCTGCCGGTGGAAGTCGGTCTGGCGCGCGCTGCGGCACGCGGCCGGCTGGATCGCTTCGAGCAGGAAGGCCGGGCCTTCTTCGACGCGGTACGCAGCACCTATCTGCAGCGGGCAAAAGCCGAGCCTGCGCGTTATCGCCTGGTGGATGCCGCGCAGACCCTCGCTGAAGTCCAGGCCTCTCTCGACACGTTGCTGCCCCAATTGCTGGAGCTGCAACGTGGCTGAAGCCTACCCCTGGCAGGAATCGCTCTGGCGACAGATGGCAGGCCGTGCTCAGCACGCGCACGCCTACCTGTTGCACGGTCCTGCCGGTATCGGCAAGCGGGCACTGGCCGAGCGCCTGATGGCCAGCCTGTTGTGCAAGGCACCTGACGGGCTTGACGCTTGCGGGCAGTGCAAGTCGTGCCTGTTGCTGCTGGCTGGCAGTCACCCGGACAATTACGTGCTTGAGCCAGAAGAGGCCGACAAGCCGATCAAGGTCGATCAGGTGCGTGATCTGGTCAGTTTTGTGGTCCAGACCGCCCAGATGGGCGGACGCAAAGTGGTCTTGGTCGAGCCTGTCGAGGCGATGAATATCAATGCGGCCAACGCTTTACTGAAAAGCCTCGAAGAACCCTCGGGCAACACCGTGCTGTTGCTGGTCAGTCACCAGCCGAGTCGACTGCTGCCGACGGTCAAAAGCCGTTGCGTGCAGCAGGCCTGCCCGCTGCCCGGCGAGCAGATGAGCCTGGACTGGCTGAGCGGCGCGTTGCCTGATTGCACTCCGGACGAGCGCTTTGAACTGCTGACACTGGCTGCCGGCTCCCCACTGGCGGCTGTGTCGCTTCACGCCCAAGGCGTTCGCGAACAGCGCGCACTGGTGGTGGATGGCGTAAAAAAACTGCTCAAGCAACAGCAATCGGCTACCCAGCTCGCCGAGGGCTGGAAAGACATCCCGTTATTGCTGCTGTTCGACTGGTTCTGCGATTGGTCTCACCTTATCCTGCGCTATCAGATGACTCAGGACGAAGAGGGCCTGGGCTTGGGTGATATGCGCAAGGTTGTTCAGTACCTGGCGCAAAAGTCGACACGTGGCAAGGTGCTGGATATTCAGGACTGGATACTTGCGCAGCGCCAGAAAGTCATGTCCAAGGCCAACCTCAACCGGGTATTGCTGCTCGAAGCGCTACTGGTGCAGTGGGCAGGGCTACCGGGACAGGCGTAGACTCGGTGTTATTCGGAATCGTAGAGGTATTGTCATGAGTCTGCCGCTTAATACGGGTCCACGTAACGGCATTCTGTCCCTGACCATCAAGGACAAGTCCGTGCTGTACGCCGCTTACATGCCGTTCATCAAGAATGGCGGCCTGTTCATTCCGACCAGCAAGAGCTACAAGCTGGGCGATGAAGTGTTCATGCTGCTCAATCTGATGGATGAGCCGGAGAAGGTTCCGGTAGCGGGCCGGGTCACCTGGATCACACCCAAAGGTGCTCAGGGCAACCGTACTGCCGGGGTCGGCGTGCAATTCAATGATGGCGACAATACTGCTCGCAATCTGATCGAAACCCACTTGGTCGGTGCTCTCAAGTCCGATCGTCCCACCCATACGATGTAGTTGTGTTCCTTGCCCATGCTTGTAGATTCTCATTGTCACCTTGATCGCCTTGACCTCGCCCAGCACGATGGCTCCCTGGACGCAGCCCTTGAGGCCGCCCGGGGCCGGGGTGTCGGACACTTTCTGTGTATCGGCGTCAGCGCCGACAATGCCGGTGCGGTCAAGGCTCTTGCCGAACGCTATGCCGATGTCGACTGCTCGGTTGGCATTCATCCGCTGGACGTCAAACCGGGTGAAATGCCGCCGCTGGACTGGCTGCTCAAAGAGCTGGACCACCCGCGTGTGGTAGCGATTGGTGAAACCGGTCTGGATTACCACTACGAACCTGAAGCCGCCGAGCTGCAACAGGCGTCCTTCCGAATACACCTTGAGGCGGCCAGAGCCACTGAAAAGCCGGTCATCATCCATACCCGCGGTGCCCGTGCCGACACCTTGAGCCTGTTGCGTGAAGCGGCCTTGCCTCAGGCCGGCGTGCTGCATTGTTTCACTGAAGACTGGGAAATGGCCAAGGCCGCGCTGGATATGGGGTACTACATCTCGCTGTCCGGTATCGTGACGTTTCGCAACGCCGATGCCCTGCGTGATGTGGCCAGGCAGGTGCCTGCCGATCGTCTGCTGGTCGAAACCGACTCGCCTTATCTCGCCCCCATTCCTTACCGGGGCAAGCCAAATCTGCCGCAGTATGTGCGTGAGGTGGCCGAATTTCTGGCAATGCTTCGCGGTGAGCCTTACGAGCGATTCGCCGAGCAGACCACTGCCAATTTCTCTCGCCTGTTCCCGCTGGCCCATCTTCAGCGCTGAGCAAGCCTCGAATTGCAGGCAAAAAAAACCCGGATTCTGGGGGGGTGAAACCGGGTCAAGACCATTAGGAGTAAAACAAAGGCACTCGGTCCGTTGGCACCTTTGCAGGTGCATCATTTGGGGGAATGAGGCACCAGCGCCTTGAGTATTGACCAGAATGGTAAGTCTTCCAGCGCCTTCTGGTCGTTTTTTAAACAGTTTTGGAATACCAAAGCGCTTGTTGAGTCCTTATTGAACAGATGAGGGCATCGGTGCGCCAAAACGAACATCGCGGGTCTGGTCGAGGTTGTCAGTGGAGTTTTCCAACGGGTTTCTATTGAGTCTTTCGTTGTGCCTGGATATTGGCCTGGCAAACATCGCCATGATAACCCTGTCCATGCAGCGTGGCTTTACCAAGGGGCTTTGGCTTGGCCTGGGCACCTGCGTCGGCGATCTGACTTACGCGATTCTGGCCATGCTTGGCATGGCGGTGCTTCTTCAGTACGAGGCCGTGCGTTATGTGCTGTGGCTGGGCGGAACCGCGGTTCTGGCCTGGTTCTGTTTCAGGATGATCATGAGCGCAACCACTGTCAGCGAGGGCCTTGCGAGCGCTGATGTCGAGCCAGAAACGTCCGACCTGACACTGTTCCTGCGCGGGATTTTTCTGGCCATGTCATCGCCCAGCGCCATTCTCTGGTTCGCGGCAGTAGGTGGCGCACTCATCGCGCGGCAAGGTTCTGATCTGACCAGTGCCTCGACGTTTCTGGCCGGGTTTGTCGCGGCTGGTGTGGTCTGGTCGATTTCCCTGTGCGCGCTGGCTCATCAGGGTGGGCGTTTCATGGGGGAGCGAATGCTACGCTGGTCTTACATTGCGTCAGCGCTGATCTTTGCCTATTTCACGCTGTACGTTGTCATCACCGGGTACATGGAATTTGTCGCAGCAACGCCTTCACTGCCAGCGCTTTAGCGTTTTGGTCAGTGCGGGGCCGAATAATGATCAATTGCTGCAGGTTATTTGCCAGTGGATGGATATAACCCGGAAGGACCGATGATCCGTGCAATTTAGCGCCGATTGGGCATAATACCCTGCTTCGATTTCGATCCTGACAGACCTCCTCATGCAGAAAGAACCTCGTAAGGTCCGTGAATTTCGCCGCCGTGAGCAGGAAATTCTCGACACCGCACTAAAGCTTTTCCTGGAGCAGGGCGAAGACAGCGTCACCGTCGAAATGATCGCGGACGCCGTTGGCATTGGCAAAGGGACCATCTACAAGCACTTCAAGTCCAAGGCGGAAATCTACCTTCGCCTGATGCTCGACTATGAGCGTGACTTGAACGAGCTGCTGCATTCTGCCGACGTCGACAAGGACAAGGAGGCGCTCTCGCGTGCCTACTTCGAATTCCGCATGCGTGATCCACAGCGCTATCGCTTGTTCGACCGTCTGGAAGAAAAAGTGGTAAAGGGCAATCAGGTGCCCGAGCTGGTCGAAGAGCTACACAAGATCCGCGCTTCCAACTTCGAACGCCTGACGCTGCTGATCAAAGGCCGCATCACTGAAGGCAAGCTTGAAGATGTGCCTCCTTACTACCACTACTGTGCTGCTTGGGCATTGGTGCATGGTGCTGTTGCGCTGTACCACTCGCCGTTCTGGAGCAACGTGCTGGAGGATCAGGAGGGCTTCTTCAATTTCCTCATGGACATCGGTGTACGCATGGGCAACAAGCGCAAGCGCGACATCGATCTTTCAGCAGAGCCTAAGCCCGACCCCGCTGCGTAATAACGCTGCGTCGCGGTTTTGAGCCTCTGGCCCAGAGATGGCGCGGAAGCTGCATCCGACGACCATTCGCCGGTTTTCCGTCACCGGCATCTGGGAGGGGATGATGCGTAGCCTGGTTCTGCTGCTCGCGCTTATGGCGCTGAGCGGCTGCATGAAAGTCAGTGACATGGGCGAGGGTGTTCGCGAGCAGTTCAGCGACGCAGGTCTGCTCGACCACAGCAATACCCGCCGCACGGCCAACTGGCGTGTGCAGCCAGACTCGTTCATCTACATTGCTCAAGGCGCCTTCGTGCCGCCAGGCAATGCCTATCCGCGTCCCAATGTGGTGGCCGAGGAGGCCTTCAAGGGTTTCGTCGAATACTTTCCGATGGTCCGCCGTGCCCGTGCCCCGTTAGGCCTGGACGAAGCGCTGACCGAAGCGCGCAGTGCCGGCGCACATTATTTGCTCTACACCCGCTTTGCCAAGGCAGATGACCGCATCGGCAATGTTGATCAGTGGTCTGATCAGGAGGCGGTAGATCGGCTGGGTGTGGACAGTGGCGTCATTCAGCTCATGCTGATCGAAACCAGCACCCGTTACCTGATCGACAGCGCACGCATACGCAGTCGTGGCGGATTGCTGACGCTTTACGATACAAGTCCTGAAGATTTGCTCGGCCCGCCACTTGAGGACTACGCTCGTACACTCTTGGGCGTTGAGCGCTAGGGCTGGCTGCAGGAGAGTTGAGTGACCGATTCAAGCAAGGCGGGCGATCTGTTTGCGCAGATCCCCAAAACCAAAGGGTTGCCACCTGTTCATCTGTGGCATCCGGATTTTTGTGGCGACATCGACATGCGCATTGCCCGCGACGGAACCTGGTATTACCAAGGGACGCCGATCGGTCGCAAGCCTATGGTCCGGCTGTTCTCGACCATCATGCGGCGCGATGGGGATGATTATTTTCTGGTCACCCCTGTGGAAAAGGTCGGTATCAAGGTGGACGACGCGCCTTTTATCGCGGTCAGCCTTGAGGTGGTGGGAGAGGGCGAGGCGCAAGTGTTGCGCTTTCGGACTCATGTCGATGACGAAGCAGAGGCCGGTCCTGAGCATCCTTTACGGGTAGTGACAGATCCGCATACCGGCGAGCCAGCTCCTTATGTACTGGTGCGCAGCAATCTGGAAGCACTGATTCATCGAAATGTGTTCTATCAGCTGGTCGACCTGGCGGTTTCTCGCGAGATCGACGGGCAGCAGTGGCTGGGCGTCTGGAGTCACGGTACGTTCTTTCCGATTGGCCTCGAGCCTTGAAAAATAGTCTATTTGGTCGCTTGAATTGCTTGCTTGCAGTACGACGGTTAAAGTGCCGCTCCCCGATTTTCCTGAGGTTTTTGCATGAGCCAGTCCTTTGATATCGCCGTAGTCGGCGCAACCGGTACTGTCGGCGAAACCATTGTCCAGGTTCTGGGAGAGCGCAATTTCCCTGTAGGCAGTCTGCACTTGCTGGCAAGCATCGAGTCTGCCGGTCATTCGGTGCCTTTCAGGGGCAAGAATGTGCGCGTGCGTGAAGTCGACGAGTTCGACTTCAGCACAGTCCGGCTGGCGTTCTTTGCCGCTGGCCCGGCGATCAGTCGCAGCTACGCCGAAAAGGCGGTAGCGGCGGGGTGCTCGGTTGTCGATCTGTCAGGCGCCTTCCCGTTTGCACAGGCGCCCAATGTGGTGCCTGAAATCAATGCTACGCTTTTGGATATTTGTGGCGTCGCGCCATGCCTGGTGGCCAGCCCGAGTGCTGCGGCCACAGCGGTTGCGCTTGCCTTGGCCCCGTTGCGTGCGCTGGTCGATATTCAGTTCGTGAGCGTGACGGCGTGCCTGGCTGTTTCCGCACTGGGGCGCGAGGGCGTCAGTGAGCTGGCGCGTCAGACCACTGAATTGCTCAATGTCCGCCCTCTGGAAACCCGTTTTTTTGACCGCCAGATGGCGTTCAATGTGCTGGCTCAGGTGGGTAAACCCGACGAGTCGGGTCACCTTCCGCTGGAAAAGCGTCTGGTCACCGAGTTGCGCGAACTGCTGGCCCTGCCGTCACTTAAGATATCGGCCACGTGCATCCAGGTGCCGGTGTTCTTCGGTGACAGCTTTACCGTCTCGCTGCGCGCGGCCGGGCCGGTTGATCTGACTGCGGTCAATACCGCACTTGAGGCCGCTGCCGGAGTCGAACTGGTGGATGCCGGTGATTACCCGACCCCGGTCGGTGACGCAGTGGGGCAGGATGTGGTCTATGTAGGCCGGGTTCGAGCCGGAACGGACGATGCGGAACAGCTTAATCTGTGGCTTACCTCGGATAACGTGCGCAAGGGTGCCGCGCTCAATGCTGTGCAGGTTGGCGAATTGTTGATAAAAGATTATGTGTAAAAGATACTTGGCAACACATTGAACAATTATTTTAGCGGCGAGACGCCTTACACCCAAATGCAGGACTACCTCTCCGGATATCGGAGAATCTTTAAACAAGGGATGGGCTATGGTTCAGGTTCGTAAACTGGTATTAGCAATCGCTGCGGCTTCAGCGCTGTCATCGGGAATGGCGCAGGCGCTGGGGCTCGGGGAATTGTCGGTCAAGTCGACCCTGAATCAGCCATTGGTAGCGGAAATCGAGTTGACTGATGCGCAGGGGCTCAATGCTGCGCAAATTGTCCCCAGCCTGGCAACCACGGCTGACTTCGCTCAGTTGGGTGTCTCCCGTCAGGAGTTGCTGAACGATCTTTCGTTTACCCCCGTCATCAATGCTAATGGCAAAAGCGTCCTGCGCATCACCTCCAGCAAGCCGGTGCGCGTACCTTATGTGAAGTTTCTGGTTCAGGTGCTTTGGCCGAACGGTCGACTGGTGCGTGATTACAGTCTTCTGCTGGACCCGCCGAAGTACTCTCCGGAGGCGGCCGCTGCTGCAGCTGCTCCGGCACCGGCCCCTGCGGCGGCTCCCGCAGCACCTGCGCAACTGGCCACAGTGGAGCCGTCGGCAGAAGCTCCGGCGCCCGAAGCACCTGCCCCGACGCCCGCAGCCGTTCCGGCAGCATTGCCACCGCCAGCCGCAGATAAACAGTCGCAATACGTCACCGCCAATAACGACACCTTGTGGGAAATCGCCGCGAAGGTACGTAAGGGCGGTACGGTTCAGCAGACCATGCTGGCGATTCAGGCGCTGAACCCCGACGCATTTATCGGTGGCAACATCAACCGTTTGAAAAAGGGTCAGGTGCTGCGTCTGCCGACACCTCAGCAAACCGCTGCACTGCCACAGCCTCAAGCGATTGCCGAAGTTTCCCGACAGTACAGTGCCTGGCGCGAAGGCCGTCGCCTACCCGCAGGCCCGCGTCAGGTCGATGCCACCCGGCGTGATCGCGCCGGTGCGGCGCCCTCCAAAGTGGATGCTTCTGACAACCTCAGCCTGGTGTCTGCGAGCGGCAAGCCAGCCGCCAAAGGCGCAGCGGGTGACAGTGATCTGGGCAACAAGCTGGCGGTCGCTCAGGAAGCGCTCGATACCACGCGCCGGGATAATGCCGAGCTGAAAAGCCGGATGAACGATCTGCAAAGCCAGCTGGACAAGCTTCAGCGTCTCATCGAGCTGAAAAACGGTCAGTTGGCCAAAATGCAAGCGGCTGGCGCTGCGGTGCCGCCTCCTGCGGCAACTCCTGACGCTGCGACCCCAGCCAACGCAGCGGTGCCGGCCTCTCTGGTTGATGCCAATGGCGCCCCGGTCAAGCCAGCTGGCGAGATTGCGCCTGAAGATGCGTTGCCGGCAGGCGCGGCTGAGGTGGCGACACCGGCTGCGGATCAACCGCTGGCTGTGGAGCCTGTGGCCGTTCCTGAAGATGATGAGAGTACGCTGCAGAAGATCCTCGATAATCCGGTGCTGCTCGGCCTGGTCGGGGGCGCTGTGCTGCTGATCCTGGCGCTGTTGCTGCTGTTCCTGGCACGTCGTCGTGCGGCAAAAGCCGAAGCCGAGAAGCACAAGCGCATGGCGCGGGCGCTGGCTGAAGAGTCCGAGTTCGTTTCAGACATGGACATGGATTCGCCGCAGGCCAGTTTCGACGGGCTTGATGTGCCACCGCCCAATGTCCGTATGGGCGCCGGTGCTGCGGCAGCCGCTACAGCTGCGACTCGCGAGCGTCCAGCCGATGCGCTGGTCCAGGCCGAGATTCATATTGCTTATGGCCGCATGAATCAGGCCATCGAGTTGCTGGAGGAGGCTATCAAGGAAGATCCGCAGCGTGATGATATCCGCCTCAAGCTGATGGAAATCTACGCCGAGCAGGGCAACAACAAAGCCTACGCCGCCCACGAGCGTAAACTGGTGGCTGCGGGAAAGCCTGAAGCTGAGGTCGAGCAGCTTGAAGAACGTCACTCGACCCTGAAGTCCGCTACGCCGCTGGCTTCTGAACCCGCACCGGCTTCGGCAGCTCCTGCCATTGCTGCGGCAGCTGCAGCAGCCAGTGCTGCTGCATTGGCCGCTGAACTCGACGCCAAATATGTCGAAGAGTTGCTGGCTGATAATTCGGCAGACGAGGCAACTGAACCGGCGCTCGAGCCTGAGCCCGTCGCAGCGGTCGAGCCGGAGGTGATAGCACCGGTGGCAACTGCGCCTGCCGAGGAAGCGGATCCGTTCGATAACGATTTCGATCTGAGCCTCGACGAGTTCGAAGAAACACCTGCGTCAGATGTTTCCACGGTGGATGACATCGATGACCTGATGCTGGACGAGCCGAAAATATCAGCGGTGGCTGACGACGACGAGCTGAGCTTTGAGTCGATCATGCGCGAGCAGGAAGAAGCGCGCGCAGCAGCAGTCCCTGAAGAACTTGCCGATTTCGACCTGGACCTGTCCGAGGAAGACCCAGCGCTCAAGAACGAAGATGACTTCCTGCTGGGCCTCGGCACCGATCCGCTCGATCCTGTCGAGACAAAGCCGGTGCCGCCGATCAGCGACGATCTAGAGCTGCCTGAAGACTTTGATCTGTCGCTGGCTGACGAAATCGAAACCGATCAGGCCAGTCAGGCGTTTGCGACCGAAATCGATGACGTCAATGCCGAGCTGGACCGTCTTTCTCAGAACCTTGAGCATCCGCCGCTCGACGAGCCAAGGTTTACCGCCGAAGACGCGGCAGCGCTGGACGATGAGCCGGACTTCGACTTCATGGCCGGTACTGACGAGGCGGCGACCAAGCTGGACCTGGCGCGTGCCTATATCGATATGGGCGATGCAGACGGAGCGCGTGACATCCTTGACGAGGTCGTGACCGAAGGTGATGACGGGCAGAAAAGTGAGGCGCGCGAGATGCTTTCGCGGTTGGTCTGATTCAAACCTGCCCCCCACTCGAACGGCCGCTTACGCGGCCGTTTGTTTTTCAGCCGTCGGCGTGAGTAGCGTGTTTTTTCTGCGGCCCTATAATGGCCGACTTTTCGCGAACCGACAGGCTGTACCACATTGGCGAACATAGATAACCCGGCTGCCGAGATGGCGGCCGAGGGCTTTTCCCGAATCGCGCTGGGCGTTGAGTACAAAGGCTCGCGCTACTGCGGCTGGCAGCGTCAGGCGTCCGGCGTGCTCACCGTGCAGGAAACACTCGAGAACGCACTGTCCAAGGTTGCTGCGTCACCGGTATCGCTGATGTGTGCCGGGCGCACTGACGCTGGCGTACACGCCTGCGGGCAGGTGGTGCATTTCGATACCCTTGCCGAGCGTTCCTTGAAAGCCTGGGTGATGGGCGCCAACATCAACCTGCCTCATGATGTCAGCGTTACCTGGGCCAGAGTCATGCCCGCCAACTTCCATGCACGCTTCAAGGCCATTGCGCGTCGTTATCGCTACGTGATCTACAACGATCAGATCCGTCCTGCGCACCTGAATCAGGAAATTACCTGGAATCATCGTCCGCTGGATGTCGAGCGCATGGCTCAAGCCGCCGAATTTCTGGTGGGCACTCACGATTTCAGTGCCTTCCGTGCCGGGCAGTGTCAGGCCAAATCGCCCGTCAAACAGCTGCACCATCTGCGTGTGACCCGTCATGGCAAGATGATCGTGATCGATGTGCGCGCCAACGCGTTTTTGCACCACATGGTGCGCAATATCGCCGGCGTGCTGATGACGATCGGCGCCGGCGAGCGTCCGGTCGAATGGGCGCGTGATGTTCTGGAAAGCCGGGTTCGGCGTACCGGTGGCGTGACGGCCCATCCTTACGGCCTTTATCTGGTGCAGGTCGAGTACCGCGACGAGTTCCCGTTGCCTGAACGCTACGTCGGTCCGCATTTTCTTACGGGGTTTGCCGAATTGGACGGCTGACGATCCGGAAAGCATTTGTTAACATCCGGGACTTTCCGAAAGGTCTGAGGTTTTCAACATATGTCAGCCGTTCGCAGCAAGATCTGCGGGATTACCCGCATAGAGGATGCATTGGCCGCTGTCGAGGCTGGGACGGATGCCATTGGTCTGGTGTTTTACCCAAAAAGCCCGCGGGCTGTGACCGTGCTTCAGGCCCGCGCGATCATCGCCGCGTTGCCGCCTTTCGTGACCACGGTGGGGCTGTTCGTCAATGCCAGTCGCTGTGAGCTCAACGAGACGCTGGATGCGGTTGCGCTGGACATGCTGCAGTTTCACGGCGATGAAACGCCGGAAGAGTGTGA
This sequence comes from Pseudomonas tremae, assembly GCF_001401155.1. GTDB lineage: Bacteria > Pseudomonadota > Gammaproteobacteria > Pseudomonadales > Pseudomonadaceae > Aquipseudomonas > Aquipseudomonas tremae. Next base: position 9,712 of record NZ_LJRO01000133.1, on the reverse strand, counting down.
CGGCTATCATCGCCCCTACATCAAGGCGCTTCGGGTCAAGGCGGGTGATGACATCGCCAGTGCCTGTCGTGCCTATCGTAATGCCCGTGGCGTGCTGCTCGACACGTACGTAGAAGGTGTGCCGGGCGGCACTGGCGAAACCTTCGACTGGGCACTGATTCCGGATGATCTCGACAAACCGGTCATTCTCGCAGGCGGCCTGACCTCGGCCAATGTGGCGCAGGCCATCGCTCAGGTCAGGCCTTATGCAGTGGATGTCAGTGGCGGCGTCGAAAAGAGCAAAGGCATCAAGGATCGCGAAAAGATCCTTGCGTTCATGAGTGCGGTCCAGGGCTCCTGATGTGACGGTTGCGCTTCGGCCGCCGTCCATAAGCCTGTTCCGCCAGAGATGCGGGTCGAATCAAGTAAGCGAGGGTGCCTGTGTGCGCCGTCGTCGTTGTGAAGAAGCGGAGTGAGGGGGTGTGCAGGTCTGGCCAGGGGTCGATCGCCGTTCCGTCACCATCGTCCATACGAATTTAGCTGAGGGCGTGCGGCTGGCGTGTCATGGCTAGCCGTTCAAGCCACATCGGTACTGGAGATATAAAGCATGAGCAACTGGTTGGTAGACAAACTGATCCCATCGATCATGCGTTCCGAGGTCAAGAAGAGCTCGGTTCCCGAGGGCCTCTGGCACAAGTGTCCTTCCTGTGAGGCGGTGCTCTATCGCCCGGAGCTGGAAAAGACCCTGGACGTCTGCCCCAAGTGCAATCACCACATGCGTATCGGTGCGCGCGCGCGCCTGGACATTTTTCTGGATGCCGAGGGTCGCGAAGAGCTGGGCGTTGATCTGGAACCGGTCGACCGTCTGAAGTTTCGTGACGGCAAGAAGTACAAGGACCGCCTGACGGCTGCCCAGAAGCAGACCGGCGAAAAAGATGCGCTGATTTCCATGAGCGGCACCCTGTTGGGCATGCCCGTGGTTGCGTCGGCATTCGAATTTTCCTTCATGGGCGGTTCGATGGGTGCCATCGTCGGCGAGCGCTTTGTTCGCGCTGCCAACTACGCCCTCGAAAATCGTTGCCCGATGATCTGCTTCGCCGCTTCCGGCGGTGCGCGCATGCAGGAAGCACTGATCTCTCTCATGCAAATGGCCAAGACCTCTGCTGTTCTGGCGCGCCTTCGCGAAGAGGGGCTGCCATTCATCTCGGTGTTGACCGACCCTGTCTACGGCGGTGTTTCGGCGAGCCTGGCCATGCTGGGCGATGTCATTGTCGCAGAGCCAAAGGCGCTGATCGGTTTCGCCGGTCCTCGCGTTATCGAACAGACCGTTCGCGAAAAGCTGCCGGAAGGTTTCCAGCGCAGCGAGTTCCTGCTGGATCACGGCGCGATCGACATGATCATCGCGCGTAGCGAGCTTCGTCCGCGCCTGGGTAATCTGCTGGCGCAAATGATGAATCTGCCGACGCCACGTTTCGTCGCGCCGGTCATCGAGCCTATCGTCGTTCCGCCGGCACCTGCCTCGATATGACCCCAGGGTCACTGGGCGATTGGCTCGCTTATCTGGAGCAACTGCACCCCAGCGCCATCGATATGGGGCTGGAACGCTCCCGACAGGTGGCGCAGCAGTTGGGCCTGCTGCGTCCGGCGCGCCGGGTGATCACTGTGACGGGCACCAATGGCAAAGGCTCGACCTGTGCGTTTGTGGCCGCCCTGTTGCAGTCCCAGGGCCTTAAAGTCGGTATCTACAGCTCGCCGCATCTGATTCGCTACAACGAGCGAGTCAAGGTGCAGGGCGTCGAAGCCACCGATCTTGAATTATGCAATGCCTTCGCCGCGGTTGAAGCAGCGCGGGGCGATGTCACCCTGACTTACTTTGAAATGGGCACGCTGGCGGCGTTCTGGCTATTCGAACAGGCACAGCTCGATGTGGCTGTTCTGGAAGTCGGTCTGGGCGGACGTCTGGATGCGGTAAATCTGGTTGATCCGGATATCGCGCTGGTTACCAGCATCGGTGTTGATCATGCCGAGTACCTGGGCAATACCCGCGAGTCAGTCGCGTTCGAGAAGGCCGGTATCTTCCGTTCCGGCCGTCCTGCCCTGTGTGGTGATCCTGCGCCACCGGAGCCCCTGTTGGCCAAGGCTCGCGAGCTTGGTTGCCCGTTGTTGTTACGAGGGCGGGACTTCGACCTGTCGACAGGGCATGACAGCTGGAACTGGCGTGGTCTGGCAGCTGGTGAGCAGGTCGAACTGCATAATCTCCCGCTGCTCGACCTGCCTATGCAGAACGCCGCGCTGGCGCTTCAGGCGTTTGCATTGCTGGGTTATCCGCTGCAACCGGAAGCAGTAGGGCGGGTGCTTGCCGAAACCCGGCTGGCCGGTCGTCTCGACCGCCGGACAGTCCGCTGGCAAGGCAGGCGGCTCAATCTGCTTCTGGATGTGGGCCACAACCCCCATGCCGCGCATTTTCTGGCGCAGCGTATGGCCCGTCGTCCGGTTTCCGGCAGGCGTCTAGCTGTGTTCGGGCTTTTGAGTGATAAAGACCTCGACGGCGTTATTACGCCCCTGGCGGCGGTGATCGATGAGTGGGCGGTTGCGCCTCTTCCCACGTCGCGCAGCCGCAGCGCAGAAGAGTTACATTCGGCACTGGAGAACCTTGGTGCTCGCGTGACGTCCTATCAGAGTGTTGCGCTGGCACTCGAGGCTCAGTGCGCGCACGCCACGACCGATGACGAGATTCTGCTGTTCGGTTCATTTTACTGTGTTGCCGAGGCTCTGGAATGGCTGGCCCGGCATACCGATGAGGACGCTGCAAATGGCTTTGCTGGATAACGTATTCAAGCAGCGAATGGTTGGAGCACTGGTGCTGATCGCTGTAGCGGTCATTTTTCTGCCCATGCTCTTCACACGTGAAGATGAGACACGTCAGGTACAGGTTGAGGCGCCTTCTGCGCCTCAGGCCCCTGCAGTCTCGCAAGTAAAGGTCGATCCAGTACCTGTTCCGGAACCTCAAGCCCTGCCTCAGGAGCCTGTGCCGGGCGAGGATGACAGCGGCAGCAGCAATCAGCCGCCGTCGATGCCTATTGCACCAGCTCCTGCCACCCAGAGCGCACCGCCTGCGGCACAGGCGCCGGCGCCAAAGCCAGCCAGCAAACCTGCACCCGTGACTGCGCCCGCACCCGCGCCAGCGGCTCCCGCCAAGCCTGCAGCACCGGCTGGGGTCGATGCCAATGGTTTGTCAGTCAGCTGGTCCGTGCAGTTGGCGAGCATGTCCAACCGTGCCAATGCCGATAACCTGCAAAAGACCCTGCGTACCCAAGGGTATAACGCTTACATTCGCACGTCCGATGGCGTTAATCGGGTGTTTGTCGGCCCGCTGATAGAGCGCGCAGAGGCCGATCGTCTGCGCGATCAGCTCGACAAGCAGCAAAAACTCAAAGGTATCGTGGTGCGCTTTCAGCCTGAGCGGGGCTGACCGTCCGGCGCCTGATGGCGTCGCCGTACAGGAAAATGCCTCTTGCCGGTAATCGCTGCTTACCGGCAGGCAGGCGCTCTGCTAAAATGCGCCGCCTTATCTGTCTGCAGGCTGCAACGTGCCATTTACTCCGGTTGACTGGGCAATTCTGGGAATTGTCGCCATCTCCGCCCTGATCAGTCTGAAACGCGGCTTCGTAAAAGAAGCACTGTCGTTGACGACGTGGATCATTGCAGGTGTAGTGGCCTGGATGTTTGGCGCAGGGCTGTCGCAGTACTTGGTCAATTACATAGAAACACCTTCGGCCCGCGTCATTGCGAGCTGTACCATCCTCTTCGTCGCCACCCTGCTGGTAGGCGCCATGGTCAACTTTCTGATAGGCGAACTGATTCGCGTCACCGGGCTCTCCGGGACCGATCGTTTTCTTGGTATGGTCTTCGGCGCAGCGCGCGGAGGCCTGCTTGTCGTTGTGGCGGTGGGGCTGTTGAGCCTGGGGCCGGTACAACAGGATCAATGGTGGCAGCAGTCCAGGCTGGTGCCGCAATTTCTCATGGTTGCTGACTGGTCGAAAAACCTGATTCTCGGGATGTCCAGCAAGTGGCTTGCAAGCGGCATCAGCATACCCGCTGATCTGCCGTTCAAGGAACAGATCCTGCCGTCTACACCACAGCAGGATGTGCTCGGTAAATCCAGTTCCACTAAGTAGGGGTTGTGTCGCATGTGTGGCATCGTCGGTATCGTCGGCAAGTCGAACGTCAATCAGGCGCTGTATGACGCGCTTACCGTCCTCCAGCACCGCGGCCAGGACGCTGCCGGTATCGTAACCAGCCACGATGGCCGGTTATTCCTGCGCAAGGACAATGGATTGGTGCGTGATGTGTTCCATCAGCGACATATGCAGCGTCTGGTCGGGCATATGGGCATCGGTCATGTGCGTTATCCAACGGCGGGCAGCTCGACTTCGGCCGAAGCCCAGCCGTTCTACGTCAACTCGCCTTATGGCATCACGTTGGCGCACAACGGCAATCTCACCAACGTCGAGCAACTGGCCAAGGAGATTTACGAATCCGACCTGCGCCATGTGAACACCAACTCCGATTCGGAAGTGCTGCTTAACGTATTCGCCCATGAGCTGGCCGTGCGTGGCAAGTTGCAGCCCACTGAAGAGGACATCTTTGCCGCAGTTACTGACGTGCATCATCGCTGCCGTGGGGGCTACGCGGTCGTGGCGATGATCACCGGTTACGGCATCGTCGGTTTCCGTGACCCGGATGCCATTCGTCCTATCGTGTTCGGTCAGCGTCACACCGATGAAGGCGTCGAGTACATGATCGCGTCTGAAAGCGTATCGCTGGACGTGCTGGGCTTTACTCTGATTCGTGATCTGGCACCGGGCGAAGCGGTCTACATCACCGAAGACGGCAAGCTGCATACCCGTCAGTGCGCCGCCAACCCAAAGTACGCGCCGTGCATTTTCGAACACGTCTATCTGGCGCGCCCGGATTCGATCATCGACGGTATCTCGGTCTACAAGGCGCGTCTGCGCATGGGCGAGAAGCTGGCCGACAAGATCCTGCGCGAGCGTCCGGATCACGACATCGACGTGGTCATTCCGATTCCGGACACCAGCCGTACGGCGGCACTGGAGCTGGCCAACCACCTGGGCGTCAAGTTTCGCGAAGGCTTCGTCAAGAACCGCTACATCGGTCGGACCTTCATCATGCCGGGTCAGGCCGCACGCAAGAAATCCGTGCGCCAGAAGCTCAACGCGATCGAACTGGAGTTTCGCGGCAAGAACGTGATGCTGGTGGATGATTCCATCGTGCGTGGCACCACCTGCAAGCAGATCATTCAAATGGCCCGTGAAGCTGGTGCCAAGAATGTCTACTTCTGCTCGGCGGCCCCGGCTGTGCGTTACCCCAACGTCTACGGCATCGACATGCCGAGTGCTCACGAGCTGATTGCCCACAACCGTACGACTCAGGACGTGGCCGACCTCATCGGTGCCGACTGGCTGGTCTATCAGGATCTGAACGACCTGATCGAAGCGGTCAGCGGCAGCAAGAAGATCAAGATCGATAACTTCGATTGCTCGGTATTCGATGGCAAGTACGTGACCGGCGACATCGACGAACATTATCTGAACAGGATCGAGAGCGCGCGCAACGACGCTTCCAAGATCAAGACTCAGGCCGTGAGTGCGATCATCGATCTGTACAACAACTAATCGGACAAGGAGTGGGCGGCATGACTCAGGAATGGGATGCAGGGCGGCTGGACAGCGACCTTGAAGGCGTGGGTTTCGATACCCTCGCCGTACGTGCCGGGCAACACCGCACACCGGAAGGCGAACATGGCGACCCCATGTTCTTTACTTCCAGCTACGTATTTCGCACGGCCGCCGATGCGGCTGCGCGTTTTGCCGGCGAGGTGCCTGGCAACGTCTACTCGCGTTACACCAACCCGACCGTGCGCTCTTTCGAAGAGCGCATTGCCGCGCTTGAGGGCGCCGAGCAGGCCGTCGCCACGGCCACCGGCATGGCCGCAACCCTCGCGGTGGTGATGAGCCTGTGCAGTGCCGGTGACCATGTTCTGGTGTCGCGCAGCGTTTTTGGCTCCACGATCAGCCTGTTCGACAAGTATTTCAAGCGCTTCGGTATCGAGGTGGATTACGTTCCGCTGGCTGATCTGAGTGGTTGGGAAGCGGCAATCAAGACCAACACCAAAATGCTGTTCGTCGAGTCGCCCTCCAATCCATTGGCCGAGCTGGTCGACATCGCCGGTCTGGCCGAGATCGCTCATGCCAAAGGCACGATGCTGATCGTCGACAATTGCTTCTGTACGCCAGCCTTGCAACAGCCGTTGCTGCTGGGGGCCGACATCGTTGTGCATTCGGCCACCAAGTTCATCGATGGCCAGGGCCGTTGCATGGGCGGTGTGGTTGCAGGTCGCAGCGAGCAGATGAAGGAAGTGGTCGGTTTTCTGCGTACGGCCGGGCCGACACTCAGCCCGTTCAACGCATGGATCTTCCTCAAGGGCCTCGAAACCCTCAACCTGCGGATGCGTGTTCATTGTGCCAACGCTCAGGCGCTGGCCGAATGGCTCGAGCAGCAGGACGGTATCGAGAAGGTCCACTACGCCGGGCTCAAGAGCCATCCGCAGCATGAGCTGGCCCAGCGTCAGCAAAAGGGCTTCGGTGCGGTCGTGAGCTTCGAGGTCAAAGGTGGCAAGGATGGCGCATGGCGCTTTATCGACGCCACGCGTCTGATCTCGATCACCGCGAACCTGGGCGACAGCAAAACCACGATTACCCACCCGAGCACAACCTCGCATGGCCGTCTGGCCCCGCAGGAGCGTGAAGCGGCTGGCATTCGCGACAGTCTTATCCGGGTGGCGGTAGGTCTTGAGGACGTTGCTGACCTCCAGGCCGACCTGGCACGCGGTCTGGCGGCGTTGTGAGTGATACGGTGAGCGCTGAGACAGGTCAGGAGTGGGCGCTGAAGTTTGCAGGTACCCACAACGGTCGCGTCGCGCTGGTGACCGGGGCTGCGCGCGGCATCGGGCTGGGCATTGCGGCGTGGCTGATTGCCGAAGGCTGGCAGGTGGTGTTGACCGATCTGGACCGTGCACGCGGTGCGAAAGTAACCCGCGTGCTGGGTGACAACGCTTTGTTCATAGCCATGGACGTCGCGAGTGAAGAGCAGGTCGCCCAGGGTGTGGCTGAAGTGCTCAGGAAGTTCGGCCGTCTGGACGCACTGGTATGCAACGCAGCGGTCGCTGATCCGCATAACACCACTCTCGAAAGCCTGGATCTGTCTCACTGGAACCGGGTACTGGCGGTCAATCTCGGTGGGCCGATGTTATTGGCCAAGCACTGCGCGCCTTATTTGCGTGCGCACTGCGGCAGTATCGTCAATCTGACTTCAACGCGCGCCAGGCAGTCGGAACCCGACACTGAGGCTTATGCGGCCAGCAAGGGCGGTCTGACGGCGTTGACGCATGCGCTGGCAATCAGTCTGGGGCCTGAAATCAGGGTCAATGCGGTCAGCCCTGGCTGGATTGACGCGCGCGATCCGTCGTTGCGCCGCGCCGAACCCTTGTCCGAGACCGATCATGCCCAGCATCCGGCGGGCAGGGTAGGGACAGTCGAGGATGTGGCGGCGATGGTTGCCTGGTTGTTGTCGCGAAACGCCGGGTTTGTGACCGGTCAGGAGTTTGTCGTAGACGGCGGCATGACCCGGAAAATGGTCTACGCTGAATAGTTTTGCGCAGCGTTGCGGGATTGGTGCTTTGCTGTTCTTTTGATGTGTGGTAAAGGGTCAGCGTTTGAAGCGGTTTTTCAAAAAACTTCAATCAGGGTATTGACTTAGGTTCGTTAGGTGCGTAAATTTCGCGGCCTCAACGAAGCAAAGGGTGATTAGCTCAGCTGGGAGAGCAGCTGCCTTACAAGCAGCGGGTCGGCGGTTCGATCCCGTCATCACCCACCATCGTAAGATTGGCGCATCGTTGAGTTTGAAGGCTGAAGTACGAGAGCTTTCAAAAACGGTTATACGGACGCAAGTCCACAATGCGCAGCGGTAGTTCAGTCGGTTAGAATACCGGCCTGTCACGCCGGGGGTCGCGGGTTCGAGTCCCGTCCGCTGCGCCATATTTGTACAGATCGGGTTCGCCGGGTCTGCGATTGAAAAGCCAAAGGGCGTTTCAGTCAGATGTACAGGAAGCAAGCCTGTTAAGGGTTGTTTCAAACAGTTTCAAAGCGATACGCAGCGGTAGTTCAGTCGGTTAGAATACCGGCCTGTCACGCCGGGGGTCGCGGGTTCGAGTCCCGTCCGCTGCGCCATACACCGCTTCAAGGCCCTTGAACTCCTTGAAGCAAACAGAAAAGCGACCTAAGGGTCGCTTTTTTGTTGCCTGCGTTTTATGCGGCGCAGATAGAGGCTGGGCAATGCTTTCAGATCCTTTTTGAACTGTACGTTGATACAACGTCTCCCTTGTTGCAGACTTACCGCCATTTCCCAGTTCGCAGTCTTGCTGGCAGATTCTTCCTTCCTCAGGATTCTCGATGTTTAAGCTATTGAACCTTCGCACCGCATTGTGGGCCTCTGTCCTGTTGATGGCAGCGGGCTGTTCATCGCCCAAACAGGCGATTTATGATCACGAGCACTTCGACGACGCCGGAACCTTCTCACGCAGCTATCCTGCGACCGACCTGGCATATTGCGAAGCGGGGCGACGTGCCTTGCTGAGTCAGGGCTACATCATCACCAGCAACGATCCGAAGATGGTCGCCGGTCGCAAGAGCTTTCAGCAAACCGGTGATACTCACATCGAGATCAGCTTCAATCTGGTGTGTGCGGCTGACATGAAAGATGGCAACTCCACCATGTTCGCCAATGCGTTGCAGGACCGTTATGCCCTGAAGAAGACCAATAACTCCGCCAGCCTCGGGGTCGGAGTATTGGGTTCTGTCTCGATGCCAATTGGTTCTACCGATGATTCGATGGTCAAAGTTGCCAGCGAGACGGTTTCGTCGGCGAAGTTCTATGAACGCTTTTTCGGTCTGGTGGAAAACTTCCTGCCACCTGAAGTGAAAAAGGCCGCGCATATTGTAGAAAAGCCGAAGGCGGACCTGGGCGTTCCGGATGTGGCACCTGCCGCCGCTGAACCGGCCAAGGCAGCGGAGCCGTCCAGGCTGGCCCCGGAGTCCAGGGAATCGAAACCCAAGGCAGTAGAGCCTGCTGTGGAGTCTGCCACGCCGCCTGCGGCAAGCGAGCCTGTGCCAGCCCCCGCCGAACCTGCATCCTTCAAGGCAGAAACCATCGAGGCGCCAGCCGCCGAGCCGACAGAAAAAGCTAACCCTGTGCCGCTTGAGCACGCCCCTATACAGTAAGGTTTGACTCAGAACGTCAGGTAACCATGGTGCCGATGCTCCGCGTCGGCATGCATTTCAGGACGCTCCGCGTTTCGGCATCAGCTCAAAAACAACCGATACGCCGGGTTTTCGCTCTCGTCCCAGTACGGGTAGCCGATCTCGTCCAGCGCCGCGCCTACCAGATGCCGTTCTTCTTCTGGCACCACCAAACCAGCCACCACCCGGCCATCTGCCGCGCCGTGGTTGCGGTAGTGGAACATCGAAATGGTCCAGCGGCCGCCCAGGCGGTTGAGGAAGTTGAACAGCGCGCCCGGCCGTTCCGGGAATTCGAAGCGCAGCACCACTTCATCGTCGACGCGCTCGGCATGCCCGCCGACCATATGCCGAAT
>NZ_LJRO01000287.1 GCF_001401155.1 Pseudomonas tremae | reverse complement strand
GAGTAATCCAGGCCGCCCAATAATAATCATCGGTAGATGCGACACGCTTCCACTTTTAAAAAAAGCCAAGCCATATGACAAAAATCTACACAATTCAGAAAGTTTCAAACTCTTAAAGCAATACCGACTTTTTGCAATCAAACCGCACCTCCTTACTTTATTTTCGATGGCTTGCTTGTATTTCAGAATGTTTAAAACTTTTTACCCTCTATATGGCTTAGTTCGGAGAGCTCATCGACATGCAGTTGAATCAGTTTGCTGCTCACCTCACCCAGAGCAACGAGGTGATAGATAAGTTATTGGCCGCAGATTAAGATCTACGATATCATTTGCTGGCAGTGCCTGCTTATGCCTTCGCAATTAGGAGTGCACTACTCGACTTCCCATCATAAGCAAACAGACTAACTCACGAACAATATATCTGGACTAGGAGACTGTTCAATTTCGTGCCTAATCCAGAATATAAAGCCCTCAAAAATAACGACTCCAACCGTTAAGCTAGTTCAAGTAACACATGGTTGCCTCAAGCTCAATCAGCGAGCTGTCTATCAATGCTTTCTCATCTGCAGTCAAATTACGCTTCGCATCAAGAGCAACTCCATTTATTTCTTCTATAAAGGAAATTATCGGAAATACAGCTTCTTTCCATTTATCAGATTCTACTACCGCCCTAACACCTTCAATTCCTTGAATAAGACGGTTTAAGTTGAGCGCGCCGTTACGATAGTCGCCTATAAGACGATGCAGCATAGACACTTGGCGATCAATAAACTCGTTCATCATTAGATCCTTATTTAGGAATAAC
>NZ_LJRO01000146.1 GCF_001401155.1 Pseudomonas tremae | reverse complement strand
CCCGTTCGAGCTGATTTCGGACAAGGACGAAGCCGTCTGCCAGCTGTTCGACGTCATCAAGCTCAAGAAGCTGTATGGCAAGGAATACCTGGGCGTTGACCGCAGCACCTTCCTGATCGACAACGAAGGCGTACTGCGTCAGGAATGGCGCGGCGTGAAAGTGCCGGGCCATGTGGCTGAAGTACTGGCGCAGGCCGAGGCCCTGAACAAAGGCTGATATTCCGATAAGCGTTGCGGCACGCAAGGTGCCGCAACGATCCAGACTTGCTGCTTAAAGTAGTGGTGCCACAGTGGGTTCATTACGCGGCCAGGCATCGAGGACGGCCTTGAACAACGTGGCCAGCGGAATCGCAAAGAAGATCCCCCAGAATCCCCACAGCCCGCCAAACAGCAGCACGGCGCAAATGATTGCAACCGGGTGCAGGTTGACGGCCTCGGAAAACAGCAACGGCACCAGAACATTGCCATCCAGCGCCTGAATGATGCCGTGGGCAATCATCAGGT
>NZ_LJRO01000034.1 GCF_001401155.1 Pseudomonas tremae | reverse complement strand
ATTCACCTGAGCAAGGGTGGAAAATTGACTGTCAGTGTCAACGACACCGACTGGAGCAAGCGCATCAGCGAGACCTGGCGCGACAAGCCTTTGTATTTCAAAGCCGGTGTTTATACCCAGGACAACACCGGGTATACCTCGGAAGGTCGCAAGGCCACGTTCTATAATCTGGATATTGATCACAACAAGAGCTGAGTCGCACGCAGGCCTTGAATCAAACGATCAAAAAAAAACGGCCCGCACTTGCAGAAAGTGCGGGCCGCTTTTCATTTCATCGGTTATTCAAGCAGCATTATCAGCGGTTGGCTTTGAACTCCTGCTCAGCCGCCAGGAAACGTGTCTGCATGGACGCAGACGCAGGATTGCCGATCAGACTGAATACCACGATGGCAATGCTGGCAAGGATGAAACCCGGGATGATTTCATACAGGACAAGGGTACTGA
>NZ_LJRO01000296.1 GCF_001401155.1 Pseudomonas tremae | reverse complement strand
AAGATGTGTATAAGAGACAGTCATCCAACTCAATAGTGAGTTGACCTACAATCACCAGCGATTTTTCAACACTAACCACCTCAGCCAGAATTTCATGAACGAATCCATCGTCAATACGTAGTACGTATGGCTGAGAGCCTGCCGCCATCTTGGCTACATTTTTTATTGATATCGCAAGGACAGGCTCTAGCAGCATGTCCCCGACATTCATATGATATGGATGACAAAAAGCTACGCACTGAGTCTCAGCATCACCGATTGTCAGCATTGCTTCCAGAGCATCTTTCGAGATCCATTCACACTGCTTAACAAACATTAAAAATCCTGAGCCTTGGCTTTTGCTGAGCCATCGATTTCACCATTGCAAAACTTCAGTGAAACACATACCCCTTTACCACTAAAAGCTTTTCATTTCCTCGGGAATAAATATTTCCGCCCCTGAAAAAACCGCTTCATTTTGGCATGCCTTATAAATTCCCGCCAAGAAACTTTCGAACGCTTGAAAATAGATACTCTCAACCTCATTATTGCCGTCAAGAAAAATGGACATATTTATCTGATCATTTGTATATTTCTTGATGCCCGCGTATTCCTCTTCAAACTTAAGACCCAAATACCTAACCAAATACTCTCCGATACTTTCAGGAAGCCTTTCAAGACTATTAAACTCCCATCCATAATCGCCTAGGACCTTAGATGCGCCTATAGGAACTATGAAAACTGCCTGACAACTCCTCTTCATACAACCACTCAAGTTCCTACGAACGCCTCGTAAATTTCAATTGGTTTTTTTATCCAATGGCTGCCAAAGAATCCTTTTAATATAATCCTTAGCTTCCTGCTCAGTTTCAAAATCCAAGACCTCGTACTCATCATTTACTAACATGTCTCGCCAAGAAACATTTTGATCACGAAGACACTCAGCTAATTCATACCTCATCTCATCTGTTTTTTCCACTAGAATTAAGACTATTAACATATATACCTATAGCAACGTCTTCTGCCAGATTAAAATCCGAACAAAAAACAGTCTTTAGCATGTGTCGAACATTCTCATATTTCATAAATGCCTTACCTTTTTAGGGAGCAGGTGCTGGAAAGATAGTAATTGTCTCCCAATTTTTCTTGCTGGGATTATACTGATACAAACCTTCTATACTTCGCAAATTTTCAAGCTTTTCTGGAGCGCCATTTGTCTCAAGGTTTTTAAGGATGTTGCCAGTGGGCAATACCCTCTTGAAACCTCTTCCAAGATCAACGCCGATATCGCCTGCGTCTTGAGCCGTAACCCTTATGACATCTTGGCCTGGCTGGCGCGCTATAGCCCTTTCCAAAGCTCCACCATTCCTAATGGTTTGGTCAGCAAAAATCAATAATTCATCGCTGTGGAAAGCCGATGATAAAGGCGGTACTGACGGCCCGACGTCTCCGTTCGGCTTA
>NZ_LJRO01000318.1 GCF_001401155.1 Pseudomonas tremae | reverse complement strand
TTGCAGCGCCTCCTTAGGCGAAGTCGTACTCGAAGCGTATCGCGAGCTGCATCTTCAGCCCCATGAGCCACAGATTGACTTCGGCATCTATCGTTTTCTGCCCAACGGGGACCGCTCGGGGCGTCATTGGCTCGAACTGAAACTTCATCGCATGGATGCAATGAACGGCAATTCGTACCTTTGCATTTCTCTTAGAGATGAACAGCCTCTCAACCTGTTCTGACCCAGTTGGCAACCTGATACCA
>NZ_LJRO01000370.1 GCF_001401155.1 Pseudomonas tremae | reverse complement strand
GCTTGGCGATGGCGTTGCTAATACAGTCATTGGCTGCTTGCAACGTCGATTGTCGCAAGTACTGCTTGTAGGCCGTCTCCAGCACCTGATAGGGAATGTCACTGGTGCGCGCCATGGTGAACATACCGTGGTTCATGGCTATGGCAGTGATTACGGCCAGCAAGCTGTTGGCCTGGGTGCTCTGCTTGGCATAGCGCGGTTGCAGTGGCGTCAATGCCGACAGGAACTGGCATTGACCATCCACGAAGCGCAACACGTCGGCCACGTCGGTCAGCGGCAAACGCCCGTAAAAGGCTTCGGATTGGTCGGCCCCTTTATTAGCTTTGGGTTGGCGCCATATCAAGCGTTTACGCGCAGTGTCGAACGTCAGGTGTGGCAGCGTCCCCCGGCGTAGTTCCGAGTTGAAGGAATGCCACTGTTGTCGTAATTGCTCGGCCAACGCTTCCAGGCGCGTGCTGACGGGTTGACGCAACCAGGCAATGTTCGCGTCCATTTTTGCCAGCAGTGGCGCGTATTCGGCCAGTGGCACCAGCTCGTCGGCCAGTTGGCGGTGTTGCAAGCTGTCATCTATATAGATATCGCCGGTGCGTAGACGTTTGGCTATCTCATGGTACAGCCAGAACTCATATCGTGCGTCGTTAAGAGCTACACGGTTGCCAGCGTCGTCACTGTCCAGCAGGAAGGAGCGCAAGCGCACTGGCAAGGTATTGGCTGGACACTCGGACAATGGGCGATGCGATGGTCGTTGCTGATGCGCAAACACTGTTTTGATCCACTCCAGCGCTTGCAGCCAGGGGTTATCCGGTTCCGCCCCGCAGAAGTCCACGCTAGCAAAGATCGGTCGCAGGTTCAGGCGCACCCGCACGCTCAGTTTGTCGATAGCTTCCCAGCGTAGCGCCAGGGAGCTGAGCTGTTTGGTGCTCATGTGTTGGCCTACTGCTAGCACTTCGTCCTTGCCCATGATCTGCCAGGCACGACGGCGCACGGTGCCAAACAGCTCACTGTCAGCCACTTGGTCGTCTACGTACAACAGGAGCAGCCGCCCGACTTTACGGTTATTGCGCGATTGCACCACCTGCTCATGCAAAATACGCTTCTGTGCATACACCTTGGTTTCAGCTTCATAGTGACGCACGAGGTGATTCATTGCGGCCACCAGATTGTCGGTGAATTGCCGGTAACGCAGCTAGGCGAAACACAGCAGGTACAGGCGTGCTTGTGCAGGCTTGAGACGGCGCAGGTCAAATACCGTGTAGTAGTTCACCAGGCTGGCGTAGTACAGCAGGTTTTGCCGGGAGATTTCCAGGCGGGGTAGTATTTCCTTGGCGGCGTGGTGCAGCGGTGCCAGCGTCGCGCGCTTTTCGCGCTCGCGGCTCATATGTCGATGGCCAAAATTTTTAGCATCTTGCTTGAGCACGGCCAAATCGGAGAGGGTATCTTCGTACACCAGCAACTGCGACAATATTGCCTTGAGGGGTTCGTCCAGCAGCCCCTCGAGCAAGCTGCCCAGGCGAAGGCGTTCATCACTCAGTGCCTTACTGACAATCTCCTGCAAGGTGGTGTAACCCGGCCGGATGATCTTGCGTTCACCTAGCGCGACCACAAGCTCTAAAGCCACAAAGCTGGGCGTTACATCGCGTCGCACCAGTTGTGCGGCCCGCGATGCCAGCCAAGGCAAGCAGGTCAAAGACCATGGCTGATAGTCAAACAGCGCCGTGATACCGCCACGCTGGGCATAGCGCTCATGCTTGGAGATGGCCAGTAGCTCCACCGACTGGCCTTGGAAATACCGACTGATGACGAAGGTGCAGTCATCGACCACCTCGTCCCAGTCAAAGACAAAGAAAGCGCGCTTGGCCTTGAAATAACCGATTTGCAGAATGCAATGCACCTGAGCATTTAGGCCGAAGCGACTGGAGGCCAGTGCCAGTTCGGTCTCTGATAGCGCGAGGTATTCCAGCTGTTGGCTGTCATCGAAGTTAGGCACACCGTACAGAGCCTCTTGTTCGGCATCCGATAGGACGTTCAACCGTTCGCTTTTGGAGGTCATTTCTGGGGCGCTACGCTTGAGGTTGTTGTCGTTTTAAGAAATCGACTGTGCGGGTGGATTGCAGAGCTGCATACAGGGACGTTTTGCCCACTTTAAGGCGTGTAGCGGCCTCCCGGACATTTAGCCCGTTAGCGATATATTTACGTGCCTGCTGTAACTTGTCAGCGGTAATGACCGGCTTGCGCCCGCCCTTTCGCCCGCGAGCGGCGGCAGCGGCCAAGCCGGCCTTGGTGCGGTCGCGGATCAGGTCGTGTTCAAACTGACCCAATGCCCCGAACACATGGAAGATGAGTCGACCACCTGACGTGGTGGTATCTATATTTTCCATCAGTGATCGGAAACCGACGCCTCGCGCTTCCAACGCTCCTATCGTCTCGATCAGGTGCGGCAGGGAGCGCCCAAGCCGATCCAGCCGCCAGACGGCTAGGACGTCGCCGTCGCGAAGATAGGTGAGAGCAGCAACCAAGCCGGGCCGGTCAGCCTTGGCCCCAGAAACCACATCCTCAAAAACCCGCTCGCAGCCAGCCTGATTCAGTGCATCGGTCTGTAATGCAGTGTTTTGTTCTGCTGTCGATATC
>NZ_LJRO01000305.1 GCF_001401155.1 Pseudomonas tremae | reverse complement strand
ATCCGGCTCCCGCAACCAAACATCAAGAAAGGCTACTCGAAAGAGTGGCCTTTTTTGTTTCCGCCGGAAAAACATTCCAGGCCACGGCTAACTGTCTGACAAAAAAGACTATTTACCAGACCCTTTGAAACCCTATCATCACATCTGTAACGTAATGCTTTCATTGACGACAGTTTTTGCATGCGCTGCCGATAGGCTTATTACTAGGCTGATCACGACTGAACCGTAGCTGAACAGCTTCAACCAGCTCGATTCGCTATTCGCTCGTTAGGCGTTGACGCGCTAACATCCTGAAATATTTTTTGCGTAGGGATTGGTAACTTGGCTGTATACCTCCATCCTGTCGCGCACGATCCAAGGAGTGATTGATGCGCGACAACACGTCCGATTCCAATAAAGCTGTTGATGCAGAACAACCAAGCACCCCACCGCGCCTGCATTGGCGGGAGCTGCTAAGCAAATACCGACAGCCTATAGGGCTGGCGGTGATGCTGCTGTTGTTCGGCCTGGCCCTGATTGCCTGCCGCCACATGCTGGTCGAAATGGACTGGTATGCGCTGCACGACTCACTGTTCGCGGTTCCATTGCCCGCTTTGGGCGGGGCACTGGCAGCCGCGGTGGTGGGTTACATCATTCTGATGGGCTATGAACTGTCAGCCAGCCGCTACGCCAACGTCGACCTGCCGGTCAAAACCCTGATTCTCGGCGGCTTTACATCGTTTGCCATCGGCAATGCGGTGGGTCTGTCGATGCTGTCGGGTGGCTCGGTTCGCTATCGGCTGTACTCGCGCTACGGCGTGGGTGCCATCGAGATCGCGCGCATGACGGTGTTTGCCAGCCTCTCGCTGGGCTGCGCATTGCCACCGCTGGCCGCACTGGCGACGCTGAGCAATCTTTCCGGTGCCTCACTTGCCCTCAAGTTGCCGGTCGATGTTCTCGCCGTCATCGCGACCGCGGTTCTGGCTGGCAGCCTGCTGCTGGCGCTGTTCGTCTACCGCCGCCGCCTGCCGGAGCAGGATATCCCGCACAACATTCTGGTCCGCCTGGGTCGGCGCACACTGCGCCTTCCAGACCTGAAGCTGACGCTGATCCAGCTGGTTATCACCGCGCTGGACGTCGCCGCAGCAGCGATGGTGCTTTACCTGTTGCTGCCCCACGCGCCACCGCTCGGCGCGTTCATCCTGATCTACCTGCTGGCACTCGCTGCCGGTGTGCTCAGCCACGTGCCCGGTGGCGTGGGCGTGTTCGAAGCCATTTTGCTGGCGGCCTTCGCCAACGAATTGGGTGCCGCACCGCTGGCCGCTGCATTGCTGCTGTACCGCCTCATCTATGTGGTGCTGCCGCTTCTGCTGGCCTGCCTGACCTTGCTGTTCACTGAAGCCCAGCGCCTGCTGCCGACCAGGCAAGCCATGCGCGTTGCCTCGGGGTTGGCTGCGCCAATTCTGGCACTACTGGTTTTCTTGTCGGGGGTGGTGCTGCTCTTCTCTGGTGCCACCCCTGAGATCGATACCCGGCTTGAAAACGTAGGCTTCATGATTCCGCACCGGCTGATCGACGCGTCGCACTTCGGCGCCAGCCTGGTCGGTGTCTTGTGCCTGTTGCTCGCTCAAGGCTTGCGTCGTCGGTTGTCCGCAGCCTGGATGCTGACCGTCATTCTGCTCTTGGTGGGCGCCGTGTTGTCGATGCTTAAAGGCTTCGACTGGGAAGAGGCCAGCATGCTCCTGCTGACCGCAGGCCTGCTGCTGACCTTCCGCCGCTCGTTCTATCGTCCCAGTCGTCTGCTGGAGCTGCCGTTCTCGCCGCTTTATCTGATCGCCAGTGTTTGTGTGGTCGGCGCATCGATATGGCTGCTGCTGTTCGCCTACCAGGATGTGCCTTACAGCCATCAGCTGTGGTGGCAATTTACCCTGGACGCAGACGCCCCGCGCGGCCTGCGCTCGGCACTCGGCAGTGCAGTGCTGCTGGTGGTGGTTTCGCTGACCTGGCTGCTGCGCACTGCGCGACCTGTTATCAAGCTGCCGGATGCGGCTGACCTGGACAAAGCCGCCGAGATTCTCAAGGCATCCAGTCAGCCAGACGGCGGCCTGGTGCTGACCGGCGACAAGGCCATCCTGTTTCACCCTGCTGGCAATGCGTTTCTGATGTACTCGCATCGCGGGCGCAGTCTGGTGGCGCTCTACGACCCGATCGGACCGACCCAGCAACGCGCGGAGTTGATCTGGCAGTTCCGCGACCTGTGCGACGTGCATCATGCTCGTCCGGTGTTTTATCAGGTTCGCGCAGAAAACCTGCCGTTCTACATGGACATCGGCCTGACAGCGATCAAGCTGGGTGAGGAAGCACGTGTGGACCTGCGACGTTTCGACATCGACGCCAAAGGCAAGGAAATGAAAGACCTGCGCTACACCTGGAATCGGGGTGGCCGCGATGGGCTTTCGCTGGAGATCTATGAGCCGGGTCAGGCGCCTATCGACGAGCTGAAAGTGATTTCCGATGCCTGGCTGACCGGCAAGAACGTCCGCGAAAAAGGCTTTTCGCTCGGTCGCTTCAGCCCGGAGTACCTCAAATACTTCCGCATCGCGATCATCCACTTTCAGGGCAAGCCAGTGGCCTTCTCCAACCTGCTGGAAACCACCAGCCCGGAGCTGGCCAGCCTGGACCTGATGCGTTCTCACCCGGACGCACCGAAACTGACCATGGAGTTCATGATGGTCGGTCTGATTCTGCACTACAAAGCCCAGGGTTATGCGCGCTTCAGCCTGGGGATGGTGCCTTTGTCCGGCCTGCAACCGCGACGCGGCGCGCCGATCACTCAGCGTCTTGGCTCGATGATCTTCCGCCGCGGCGAACAGCTTTACAACTTCCAGGGGCTGCGTCGCTTCAAGGACAAGTTCCAGCCCGATTGGGAACCTCGTTATATGGCCGTGCCTGCCGGACTTGATCCGCTCGTGGCACTGGCTGACACCGCCGCCCTGATTGCGGGCGGTCTGACTGGATTGGTGAAACGCTGATGATTCGACGCTCCTGGCGCCTTTTGCTCGCAGCACTGGCAATTGTTCTGTTTATCGTAGCTTCGGGGGTATGGATCTGGACCCGCCCCGCTCCACCCGCTTCGCTGGAACATCTGGACCTGGAAGGCGGCGCGCCGCTGACCAGTGTGACGCCGGCCACCAGCATCAAGACGCGCATCGCCCTGGCGGTCACCGCTGAAGACATGCTCACCGACAAGCAGTTGCTGGCGATCAGCAAGGATGCTTCGGCACGCATCATTCAGGTGGTATTGCCAAAGGATGACTGTGTCTTGCAACAGAAGACCTTTCAAGCTGCCCTGCAGAAGCTCGACGGTCCTGCGAAGGTAGTTGGCGGGATAGGCCCTGGCGCAACGCTGGCATGGCGCTGGCTGGCCGAACAGACGGACGACAAGGCACAGGCCATCTCTGTAGGCTTTGCCCTCGAGCATGCTTCGAACCCGCCTCCGGTGCTTGAAGAGGGTGAGACAGCACCGCAGATCTGTGACGTGGCATTGCCGCAAAAAGCCCCGCACGGCCACTGGCTGGCGGCCTGGAACGATGCACCGGATGATCCGAGCGCCGCTTTCGTACGCGACCAGACCAAC
Source organism: Pseudomonas tremae (assembly GCF_001401155.1). Lineage (GTDB taxonomy): Bacteria > Pseudomonadota > Gammaproteobacteria > Pseudomonadales > Pseudomonadaceae > Aquipseudomonas > Aquipseudomonas tremae. Next base: position 157,953 of record NZ_LJRO01000305.1, on the reverse strand, counting down.
GCCGACACCAGCATCAGCGATTACGACATTCCGCTGCCGCAGGTCCTCAATACCGAACTGCGTCACTTGCTGCTCGGTGAAAACGACAGCGGCGGCCTGGGTATCCCGGTGGTTGAAGTCCCGGCCAGCCAGCCTTCCGATACCGTGACGCTGTTCATGTCCGGTGACGGCGGCTGGCGCGACCTGGACAAGGTCGTTGCCGGCGACATGGCCAAGATGGGCTATCCAGTAGTGGGCATCGATGTATTGCGCTACTACTGGGAACACAAGACGCCAGAGCAGACCGCTACCGACCTGACCGACCTGATGAACCACTACAGGCAGAAATGGGGCACCAAGCGCTTCATCCTGGCTGGCTACTCGTTTGGCGCGGACGTGATGCCTGCGATCTACAACCGCCTCGCTACGGATGACCAGAATCGTGTCGATGCAATCATTCTGCTCGCCTTTGCACGCACCGGCAGCTTCGAGATTCACGTCGACGGCTGGCTCGGAAACGCAGGCAAGGAGGCCACCACCGGACAGGAAATGGCCAAACTGCCTGCCGCCAAGGTGTTCTGTGTCTACGGCATCGAAGAGAAGAAAGACAGCGGCTGCACCGACACCACCGCCGTCGGCGAAGCGGTTCAGTTGCCTGGCGGTCATCACTTCGACGAAGACTATCCGGCACTGGCCAAGCGCCTGATCGACGCCATCAACAAGCGTCAGGGCAAGGCTACCGCCCAGTAGGCTTCATTTATCGAAGTCTGCAGGCATAAAAAATCCCGGCACCGTGAGGTTGCCGGGATTTTTTTGTCCATGCTGACTGGCTTTACAGCAGCAGGTTACATCTCGACCTGTGTACCAAGCTCGATCACTCGGTTGAACGGCAGCTTGAAGAAGCGCAGGTTGCCGTTTGCGTTCTTGAGCATGAAAGCGAACAGCGCCTCACGCCAGCGAGCCATGCCATCCATTTTTGAAGGGATGACCGTTTCGCGACTGAGGAAATAAGTGGTACGCATCGGGCTGAAGTCCAGCTCGGCCAGATGACACAGCGCCAGCGCAGCAGGCACATCCGGCTCGTCGATAAAGCCGAAGTGCAGGATCACCCGATAGAAGCCTTCGCCATACGACTCCACTTCGAAGCGCTCGGCGGCAGGCACACGAGGCGAGTCTTCATACACCACCGTCAACAGCACGACCTGCTCATGCAACACCTGGTTATGCAGCATGTTGTGCAGCAACGCGTGAGGGACAGCGTCCGAACGTGCGGTGAGGAACACCGCAGTGCCCTGCACACGATGCGGCGGCTGGACACGAATGCTGCCGATGAAGATCGGCAAGGGCAGCCCGCCTTCGTCGATACGCTCGGCGAGCAATTGCTTGCCACGCTTCCAGGTGGTCATGAGGATAAACAGCACTGCACCGGCGAGCACCGGAAAGGCACCGCCCTGAAATATCTTCGGCACGTTGGCGGCGAAGAACAGACCGTCCACCAGCAGCAGGCAGATCAACAGCGGAACAGCCAGCAAAGGCGGCCATTTCCAGAGCATCAGCATGACCGTCGACACCAGAATCGTGGTGCAGAGCATGGTCCCTGTGACCGCCACACCATACGCAGAAGCCAGCGCGCCGGACGACTCGAAACCGATCACCAGCATGATAACGCCCGCCATCAGCGCCCAGTTCACGGCACCGATGTAAATCTGGCCCTGCGCGTCACTTGAGGTGTGCTGGATATGCATTCTGGGGATATAACCCAGTTGAATTGCCTGCAACGTCATCGAGAAAGCGCCGGAAATCACTGCCTGAGAAGCGATGATGGTGGCCATTGTCGACAGACCGATCAGCGGCAGCAACGCCCAGCCCGGCGCCAGCAGGTAGAACGGGTTGCGCACTGCTTCCGGGTTATCCAGCACCAGCGCGCCCTGACCGAAATAGTTGAGCAGCAGCGCGGGCAGCACGAGGATGAACCAGGCACGCGAGATTGGCTTGCGGCCAAAGTGACCCATGTCGGCGTACAGTGCCTCGGCCCCGGTCAGCGCCAGAACCACAGCGCCCAGAATGGCGACGCCGATCCCCGGATGAATGATGAAGAAATTCAGGCCCCACGCCGGGTTAACCGCTTTCAGCACCTCCGGCGACTGCATAATGCCGTAGACACCCAACGCGCCCAGCACCAGAAACCAGACGACCATCACCGGCCCGAACAGTACGCCGATGCGCGCTGTGCCGTGCCGCTGAATGAGGAACAGCCCCACCAGCACAACCAGCGCCATCGGCACGATCCAGTGATCCAGGCCATCGAAGGCCAGCTCCAGACCTTCCATCGCCGAAAGGACCGAGACTGCCGGGGTGATCATGCTGTCACCGTAGAACAGTGCCGCACCGAACAATCCGAATACCACCATCATCATCTGCAGCCTGGGGTGCTTGGCCGAAGCCCGCCGCGCCAGGGCCATCAGCGCCATGATGCCGCCCTCGCCCTGGTTATCGGCACGCAGGACAAACGCCATGTACTTGAAGGACACCACCCAGATAAGCGACCAGAAAATCAGCGACAGCACGCCGAGAATCGCGTCGTGGCTGACTTCCACACCGTAGCCCCCCTGAAACACCTCTTTCAGCGTGTACAGCGGACTGGTGCCGATATCCCCGTAAACCACGCCGACAGCGGCGATCAACAACCCGATCGGTTTCGCCGTGCCTCCGGCCTCCGCATGACTGTTTGCTTGACTCATCCACTACTCCAGATAACCAGACATGAGGTTCAACAGACTGAGAACATCACAACACGTAACAATTAAGATTCAGCCAGACATTGACACGTCTGGCCACGATGGCGCGAAGCATAACGCAGCACTCGTCTTAATTCTCTTTCTAACGCTGGTCATCCCGCCCGCCCACCGCTAGAATTGCGCACTTTTTGATCAGAGGCGCCCCAAGCGCCCAGTCGGTGCCCGCGCTTTGCGTTCGGGCGCCCTTCACGCCGAGGTTTGCCATGTCCACCGTTACCACGCCGTCCGCCCCCAAGGTTGGATTCGTTTCTCTGGGTTGCCCCAAGGCGCTCGTTGATTCGGAACGCATCCTGACTCAACTGCGCATGGAAGGTTACGAAGTCGTTGCGACCTACGAGGACGCCGACGTGGTCGTGGTCAATACCTGCGGCTTCATCGACACGGCCAAGGCCGAGTCGCTGGAAGTGATCGGCGAAGCCATCAAGGAAAACGGCAAAGTCATCGTCACCGGCTGCATGGGCGTCGATGCGAGTGTCATTCGCAGCGTGCACCCGAGTGTGCTGTCGGTCACCGGCCCGCAGCAATACGAGCAAGTGGTCAATGCCGTGCACGACGTCGTGCCGCCGCGCCAGGATCACAACCCTCTTATCGATCTGGTGCCCCCACAAGGCGTCAAACTGACCCCGCGCCATTACGCCTACCTGAAGATCTCCGAAGGCTGTAACCACAGCTGCAGCTTCTGCATCATCCCGTCGATGCGCGGCAAGCTGGTCAGCCGTCCGGTGGGCGATGTGCTGGACGAAGCCAAGCGTCTGGTCAAATCCGGCGTGAAGGAGCTGCTGGTGATCTCTCAGGACACCAGCGCGTATGGCGTCGATGTCAAATACCGCACCGGTTTCTGGGACGGCCAGCCGATCAAAACGCGCATGACCGAGCTGTGTCAGGCGCTGGGTTCGATGGGCGTCTGGGTTCGCCTGCATTACGTCTACCCGTATCCGCACGTCGATGAGCTGATTCCGCTGATGGCGGCAGGCAAGATCCTGCCGTACCTGGACATCCCGTTCCAGCATGCCAGCCCGAAAATCCTCAAGCTCATGAAGCGTCCGGCCTTTGAAGACAAGACCCTGGCGCGCATCAAGAACTGGCGCGAACAGTGTCCCGATCTGATCATCCGCTCGACCTTCATCGTCGGCTTCCCCGGTGAAACCGAAGAGGATTTCCAGTACCTGCTTGACTGGCTGACCGAAGCCCAACTGGACCGCGTCGGTTGCTTCCAGTATTCACCGGTCGAAGGTGCTCCTGCCAATCTGCTGGATGCGGCCATCGTGCCGGATGACATCAAGCAGGATCGCTGGGATCGTTTCATGGCCCATCAACAGGCAATCAGCGCCGCTCGCCTGCAAATGAAGATCGGCAAGGAAATCGAAGTGCTGATTGACGAGGTCGATGATCGTGGTGCCGTCGGCCGTTGCTTCTTCGATGCTCCGGAAATCGACGGCAACGTATTCATCGGCCTGGAAGACGGCAGCAACGTCCAGCTTGGCGACAAGATCATGTGCCGCGTGACCGACGCCGACGAATACGACCTGTGGGCCGAAATGCTCTGACACCGGTCAAAGCGCCATCAAAAGCCCTGCCCTTAAAATGGCAGGGCTTTTTTGTCTGTTGGTGTTGTCTATGGACGACAGGCCGAGCGGAGGATGGCGTGATGCAGCTATGTGCACCTGATGTGAAGGATTATCCGGAAATGATAGAGGTGTGGGAGCGCTCGGTGCGCGCCACCCACGACTTCATGCCGGACGCGTATGTCGTCCGGCTCAAGGGCTTGCTCACTCAGTACCTGGACAGCGTGACGCTGTTCTGTATGCGTAACGACAAGCACGCCATCACCGGCTTCGCGGGCGTGAACCGGGGGCGGCTGGACATGCTTTTCATTGCCCCCGAATACCGCAATCAGGGTATTGGCACGCAACTGCTGCAACATGCCGTCAACCATTTCGGCATCACTGAGCTGGACGTGAACGAGCAGAATCCCAAGGCGTTCGGCTTCTATTGCAAACAGGGATTCGAGGTCGTCAGCCGCTCGGAAGTCGATGGCCTAGGCCAGCCGTACCCCATGCTCAGGATGCGCCTGAACAGACGCAATTGATGTGGATTGCCAGGCAAATGCAATGTTGCCGCGATTAACCGGCCTTTGGCGGTTACAATGGCGCCTTTCTACTTATCAAACGGCTTTTTTGTCATGACAGACCCCATTCGCCTTTCCAAACGCCTTATCGAGCTGGTCGGTTGCTCCCGCCGGGAGGCCGAACTGTTCATCGAAGGGGGCTGGGTCACTGTGGATGGCGTGGTTATCGAAGAGCCACACTTCAAGGTCAGCACGCAGAAAATCGAACTGAGCCCGGACGCGAAGGCCGACTCTCCGGAACCGGTAACGATCATCCTGCACAAGCCCGCCTCGGCAAGCGCCGAAAGCGCCTTGCAGATGATCACGCCAGGCACGCTTTCCGAAGAGCACAGCTACAGCAAGCGCCCGCTCAAAGGCCACTTCATGCGCCTGGAAGCCATTTCGAGTCTGCAAGCCAATGCCAGCGGCCTGATGGTGTTCAGTCAGGACTGGAAAATCCTGCGCAAACTCACCGATGACCGTAGCAAGATCGAACAGGAATACGTGGTGGAAATCTCGGGCGAGATGGTTGCCCACGGCCTCAATCGCCTGAACCACGGCCTGACCTACAAGGGCAAGGAGCTGCCGGCCGTAAAGGCCAGCTGGCAGAACGAGAACCGTCTGCGCTTTGCCATGAAAAACCCGCAGCCCGGCATCATCGCGCAACTGTGCGAAGCCGTTGGCCTGAAAATCGTTGCCATTCGCCGCATCCGCATCGGCGGCGTGTCTATGGGCAAGCTGCCCGAAGGCCAGTGGCGTTACATGACGACCAAGGAAAAGTTTTAATTCCTTCCGACATCCCCCTATTACAGCGCGCGTGATCACTGTCATGCGCCGCCGACTTACCAGGAAACACGCCCCATGATGAACAACGACGTACTGCGCAGCGTGCGCTACATGCTCGATATCAGCGACAGCAAAATTGTCGAGATCATCGGCCTTACCGGTTTTGAAGTGTCGAAAAGCGACGTCATCGCTTTCATGAAGAAAGAGGAAGAAGAAGGCTATCTGGATTGCAGCGATGAAATCATGGCGCACTTCCTGGACGGGCTGGTCTACTTCAAGCGTGGCAAGGACGAAAGCCGCCCTGCACAGCCGATCGATCTGCCGATCACCAACAATATTGTTCTGAAAAAACTGCGCGTAGCCTTCGAACTGAAAGAAGACGACATGCATGCAATCCTCAAGTCCGCAGAGTTTCCAGTGTCCAAACCTGAGCTGAGCGCGCTGTTCCGCAAGGTCGGCCACACCAACTACCGCGCGTGCGGCGATCAACTGCTGCGCAACTTCCTCAAGGGTCTGACCCTGCGTGTCCGCTGCTGAAGCGGCTGACACCATGAGCTACAACGTCTCCCCTGTGGGCTTCGTGCGCTCCTGCTTCAAGGAGAAGTTCGCCATCCCGCGCCAGCCACAGCTGGCGCCGGCAGCGCGAGGCGTGCTGGAACTGATCGCACCTTTCGATCAGGGCGAGGCTGTTCAGGGGCTGGAACAGGTCAGCCATGTCTGGTTGCTGTTTCTATTCCACCTGGCACTGGAAGACAAGCCACGCCTGAAAGTGCGCCCGCCCCGTCTCGGGGGCAATCAGTCGATGGGCGTATTTGCGACACGCGCCACGCATCGCCCGAACGGTATAGGGCAATCGGTGGTCAAGCTGGACAAGGTCGAACCCGGCCGGCTCTGGTTGTCGGGCATCGACCTGCTGGATGGTACGCCAGTACTGGACATCAAGCCTTATGTGCCCTATGCCGATGTCATCGCCGACGCAACCAACCACATGGCCAGTGCCGCGCCAGCCTTGATCCCGGTGCAGTGGCAGGACGCCGCGCTGATGCAAGCCCGAACACACGCTCTACGCCTCAACGAGCCCTTAGTCGAGCTGATCGAACAATGCCTGGCTCAAGACCCGCGACCGGCTTACCAGCTACCCACGCCAGAGCGCCGCTATGGCGCGCAGTTCTGGGACCTGGACGTACGCTGGCATTACCCGCAGACCGGCGTCATCTGCGTCATTGAAGTAGTGCCGGCAACATTTCCCACGCAATAAAAAACCCGCCTGATCCGATCAAGGACAAGGCGGGTCTTGTGAGAGCGGTCTACTTCTCGACGAATGCACGCTCGATCAGATAGTCACCAGGCTCACGCATACGCGGAGAAACGGTCAGACCGAAGCTGTTCAGCACTTCGCTGGTTTCGTCGAGCATGCTCGGGCTGCCGCACAACATCGCGCGGTCGTCCTGAGGGTTGATCGGTGGCAGACCGATATCGCTGAACAGCTTGCCACTGCGCATCAGGTCAGTAAGACGGCCTTCATTCTCGAACGGCTCGCGGGTGACCGTCGGGTAGTAGATCAGCTTGTCGCGCAGCGCTTCGCCAAAGAATTCGTTCTGCGGCAGATGCTCGGTGATGAACTCGCGATAGGCGACCTCGTTCACGTAGCGCACGCCGTGGCAGAGGATGACCTTCTCGAAACGCTCATAGGTCTCAGGGTCCTGAATGACGCTCATGAACGGTGCCAGACCGGTGCCCGTGCTCAACAGGTAAAGGTGCTTGCCCGGCTTCAGGTCATCCAGCACCAGCGTGCCCGTAGGCTTTTTGCTGATGATGATTTCATCGCCTTCCTTCAGGTGCTGCAACTGGGAGGTAAGCGGGCCGTCCGGCACCTTGATGCTGAAGAATTCCAGATGCTCTTCCCAGTTGGGGCTGGCAATGGAGTAGGCACGCATGAGCGGACGACCATTGGACTGCTGCAGACCGATCATGACGAATTGACCGTTCTCGAAACGCAAGCCAGGGTCGCGGGTGCACTTGAAACTGAAGAGGGTGTCGTTCCAATGGTGGACGCTGAGGACACGCTCGTGGTTCATGTTGCTCATGTACGTGAGGACTCCTGAAAAAATAGTGCGCGCAGAAGCACTGCGCTATTGCGCGACATTCTAGTGGCAGACAGAATATCTGTTAAATGGATTATCAAGATATAGGTTATCGGTTATATAGATATGCGATTTACTCTACGTCAGCTTCAGGTTTTCGTCGCCGTGGCCCGGCAGGAAAGCGTATCCAAGGCAGCTGTGCTGCTTTCGCTTTCACAGTCGGCTGCCAGCACATCCATCACCGAACTGGAGCGCCAGTCCAGCTGCCAGCTGTTTGACCGCGCCGGCAAGCGGCTCAGCCTCAATGCCACGGGCAGACAGCTGCTGCCGCAGGCGGTTGCGCTGCTGGACCAGGCCAAGGAAATCGAGGACCTGCTCAATGGCAAATCAGGTTTCGGCTCGCTGGCGGTCGGTGCCACCCTGACCATCGGCAATTATCTGGCAACCCTGCTGATCGGCGGTTATATGCAGCGCCATCCGGAAAGTCAGGTCAAGCTGCACGTCCAGAACACCGCGCACATCGTGCAACAGGTTGCCCATTACGAGATCGACCTGGGGCTGATCGAAGGAGATTGCAGCCATCCGGACATCGAGGTGCAATCCTGGGTCGAAGACGAACTGGTCGTGTTCTGCGCGCCTCAGCACCCGCTGGCAAAGCGTGCGCATGTAACGCTTGAAGAGCTCACCCATGAAGCCTGGATTCTCCGCGAACAGGGCTCAGGCACACGACTGACGTTCGATCAGGCCCTGCGCCATCATCGCAACAGCCTGAATGTCCGGCTCGAACTGGAACACACCGAAGCGATCAAACGGGCGGTCGAGTCAGGGCTGGGCATTGGTTGTATTTCCAGGCTTGCGCTGCGGGATGCATTTCGTCGCGGCAATCTGGTGGAGCTGGCCACACCGGAGCTGGACCTGTCACGCCAGTTTTATTTCATCTGGCACAAGCAGAAGTATCAGACTTCCGCCATGCGTGAATTTCTCGAACTGTGCCGCGCGTTCACTGCCGGCGTGCAGCGCAGCGACGAGATCGTGTTGCCAAGCCTCTACTGAGCAGACTCAGCCCAGCAAAACGATGCCCCAAACCAGCGCAATCATGCTCAGGGCGATGAATTGGGCGGCACTGCCCATGTCCTTGGCATTCTTCGACAACGGATGCAGGTCCAGCGAAATACGGTCGATGGCCGCCTCGACAGCAGAATTGAGCAGCTCCACGATCAACGCCAACAGGCACACAGCAACCAGCAAGGCGTGCTCGCCCTTGCTGACGTGCAGAAAAAACGACAGCGGGACCAGAACCACATTCAGCAGCACCAACTGACGAAAAGCGGCTTCGCCTTTGAAGGCAGCGGTCATGCCATCGATGGAATAACCTGCAGCATTGAGAATACGTTTAAGGCCGGTTTGGCCTTTGAAGGGCGACATAGAGGGCTGCCGTGCAAAAAAAGATGAGGAAAACTAAGGCAATAAAGGTCAAAAAAGCGTGAATACGAGCTACATGGCCTACCTTCAGCTGGAAGAGATGGATTCAAGCTGCTGCAACAGCAATGCCGCCTGAGTGCGCGTACGCACGCCAAGCTTGCGAAAAATCGCCGTGACATGGGCTTTGATAGTCGCCTCGGACACGCTCAGCTCGGAGGCGATCTGCTTGTTCAGCAAGCCTTCGCACACCATGGTCAGCACGCGGAACTGCTGAGGCGTCAGGCTGGCAAGCCCTGCGCTCGCCGCTTTTGCTTCATCCGAGACACTGATGACTTCATTGACCTGCGGCGGCCACCAGACTTCGCCATCCAGTACGGTCCGGACTGCCTGCTGGATAACTTCCAGCGAACTGGATTTGGGGATAAACCCGCTGGCCCCAAACTCTCTGGAGCGCACCACAATCGACGCCTCTTCCTGAGCAGAGACCATCACCACCGGTATTTGCGGGTACTGGCCACGTAGCAGGACCAGCCCGGAGAACCCATAGGCGCCCGGCATGTTCAGGTCCAGCAGAACCAGATCCCAGTCGCCCTTCTCGTCCAGACGAGATTCAAGCTGTGCAATGCTCTCTGCCTCGACCAGCCGTGCCTCAGGCCCCAGGCCAATGGTCAGCGCCTGACGCAGCGCACTGCGAAACAGGGGGTGATCATCAGCGATCAGGATGTCGTAGGTCATGTAATGATCCTGTTTTTATAGTGAGTGGCCGACAAAAGCGGCCGCTCAAAGGCTGGCGGCAAGTGCCGCGGCAGACCCGATGAATCGGCTTCCAGGCGGCGCCAAGCATGCCCAGCAACACCATGACGGTCAAGCGCGAAGCGCCGTCGACTGCGCACAAAGATGGCAATCGGCCCAACACGTGCCACCTGATACTGCAGAGCAGCATGACACCCTTCAAATGAAGGGCTTCAAATGAGTGTGAGCGGCGTCATCCGGATCTATCGGACGCTGAAACTTGGCGCCTAAATAGTGCGCGCTGAATACATCCAGATAAGCGTCAAGCACGCCACTGGCGCTCACGTCCTCGGCCAGTTCCAGGCACAGAGCCGCCACTTCCGCGGTGCAGAAGTGATCGTCACGTCTTGACCGACGCAGGCGATAACGCGAGATTTGCTCGGGCACGAGGCTCAGTACCGGAAACCTTTCAAGATAAGGGCTTTTGCGAAACATCTTGCGTGCTTCGGTCCAGGTGGCATCCAGCAAAATGAACAGTGGGCGCTTGCCCTCCTCCGGCGAGACATGCGTGACCACACGCTCGTTAGCGACAAACTCGCCGGGAAAGACGATATACGGCTGCCATTGTGGGTCATCCAGCAAGGCCAGCAACTGCTCATCAATCTCGACACGCGACCAGCCGAAGGCATAGGTGTCTTCGATGACATCGGCAATCAGCCAGCCAGTGTTGGTCGGTTTCATAGGCTCGGTGTCATACATCAGCAAACACATGCCCGATCGGGCGGCCACCGTTGGCCGCCATTCACACAGGCAATAGCTGGAAATGACCCGGCAGGCTGGACAACGCGGCGCACGCGATCCACGGGCAATAAACGGTTTGGTGCTGCGTGCCAGACGCTCGTCACGCAGACGCGAAACGGCATGGCTCATCGCTGGGCACGCCAGCGGGGGGAATACATCGACACCACAGAGACTCGGCAGGGATAAAGTGCGCGCAGTTTATCAGAGCGACAGCGCTTGAACCCGCTTTCGGCCTAGGCCGCTGGATTAGTCCTGCTCTATACTGCTGCGCCACGGCTCCGCCGCTCGCTTGGCGGGCTGACCGGAACGCACTTTGAAGTCGCTGGTCCAACAGCCAGCCACTTAATCAGGAGAGTTAAATGCTGCGCCTTATCGCACCTACCCTTACGCTTTTGCTCGTTGCTCCGCTGTGCGCTCAAGCGGCGTCGAAACAGGAGTTCGAACTCAGCAAGATGCTGGAAAAAGTCGCTAAGGAAAGCAGTGTCGGCACGCCGAGAGCGATCAACGAGGATATTCTGGATCAGGGCTACACCGTCACCGGCAATCAGTTGATCAACCACTTGAGTGTCCGCGAAGGCCAGGCAAGTCAGATGCGTGCCAACCCGGACGTGATGCGCAACCAGCTGGGCAACAGCGTATGCCACAACAACGGCTTTCGTCAGTTGATGACCAAAGGCGCTGTACTCAAGTATCAGTTCACCGAGTACAAAACCAATCGCCCGGTTGCGACCCAGACTTTCCAGGCCTCGGACTGCGCAGCCAAGCCCAAGCAGTAAACAGTCCTTTCACGCGATAACCTCACTTCTGCCACGCGCGCCTGCCACATGAGGCGCGCCAGTTCGGCAACGCCAAGACATCCTGCAACTAATCCGCTCTGACTCAAACAGGGAATGGGTAGCCTTTCTCCGAAAACCGGGACATCATCGATTCAACACGCCCTGAGGGGCCATTGACTCTGCAGGAGGAAAAATCCCGAATGCCGTATGTACCTGATGATCTTCTATCCCGACATTTTCAAAGCAACGGTCTCGACCTGACCGCCAAGATCGAAGCACATATCAATGAAGTGGCACCCGGTACGCAAAATCTGCCGCTGTATCGCGACATGATGCTTACCGTGTTGCGCATGGCTCAAGACGACCGCAACCGCTGGGACGTCAAGATAACCCTGCAGACCCTGCGTGAACTGGATAAAGCCTTTCGTGTGCTGGAGCGCTTCAAGGAGCGTCGTAAGGTCACAGTCTTCGGCTCCGCTCGTACGCCCATAGAGCACCCGCTATATGCACAGGCCCGAGATCTGGGCGAGAAACTCGCACAATCGGACATGATGGTCATCACCGGCGCAGGTGGCGGCATCATGGCGGCCGCTCACGCAGGTGCGGGCCTGAAACACAGCCTGGGTTTCAACATCACCCTGCCTTTCGAGCAACACGCGAACCCGACCGTCGATGGCACCGACAACTTGCTGCCTTTCCACTTTTTCTTCACCCGCAAGCTGTTTTTCGTCAAGGAAGCTGATGCACTGGTGCTGTGCCCAGGCGGGTTTGGAACGCTGGATGAGGCACTGGAAGTATTGACACTGATACAGACTGGTAAAAGTCCGCTGGTGCCGGTCGTGCTGCTGGACACTCCAGGCGGAAGCTTCTGGCAAGGTGCGCTGGATTTCATCAAGAATCAGCTACAGGACAACCACTACATCCTGCCAGCCGACATGAAGTTGATGCGACTGGTCTACAGCCCCGGCGAAGCAGTGGAAGAGATCAACCAGTTTTACAGCAACTTCCACTCCAGCCGCTGGCTGAAGAACAAGTTTGTGATCCGTATGCATCACGCACTCAGTGAGCAAGCGTTGGAACATATGCAGGAGGCTTTCGTCGACCTGTGCATCAATGAAAACTTCCATCAGCACAGTTATCAGGGCGAGGAACATGATGAAGCGCAATTCAGCCATCTGACGCGGCTTGCATTTACCTTTACAGGGCGCAACCAAGGCAGGCTTCGGGAATTGGTGGACTACATCAACTTGCAGGAAAACTGGGCTGATGCTTCAGCGACAGGCAGGACTGCGTAAATCAGGCGCCACACACAACGCTCTGATTGATCAATCATCACCACCACGGCCGCTTAGCAAGCGGCCGATCATGTCCAGTGGGTATCCTCGATAACTCAAAAACCTCCCTTGCCTGGCGCGTTCTCGAGCATCAACGGGTAATGCACCGGCAAATTTGCGCTGCCAGACATCCTGAAGCTTTTCTTGCCAGTCCACCCCGCATTCCTTGAGCGCCTGCTCGATATCAGCGCGTTGCAAACCACGCTGATTCAGCTCTTCTCGAATACGAACAGGGCCATAGCCCGAGCGCGCCCGGTAAGAGACAAAGCTTTCAAGGTAACGAGATTCAGAGAGCAGACCTTCTTCGACCAGCCGGTCGAGGGCGGCTTCGATGAGCTCCGGAGGAGCGCCGCGCTGACGCAATTTGCGCGTCAGCTCGACTCGACCGTGCTCGCGTCGCGCGAGCAGGTCCATTGCAGTGCGCCGTATGGCGACAGGCGTATCAAGCACAGCGGCCATGGGTATCAGATATCGGCGTCTGCTTCGGCCACGTCAGCGGCAACTACCGCTTCACGGGAACCTACTGCCTTGGTATCTACGCCTGGGGTGAGCAGCTTATCGCGAATCTGCTTCTCAAGCGCTTTGCAGATTTCCGGGTTATCTGCCAGGAACTTGGCCGAGTTGGCTTTACCCTGGCCGATCTTACTGCCTTGGTAGCTGTACCAGGCACCGGACTTCTCGACAAAACCGTGCAGGACAGCCAAGTCAACGATCTCACCGTTCAGGTAGATACCCTTGCCGTAGAGAATCTGGAACTCGGCCTGACGGAAAGGCGGTGCAACCTTGTTTTTAACTACTTTGACGCGGGTCTCACTGCCCACAACCTCGTCGCCTTCTTTCACCGCACCTGTGCGGCGGATGTCCAGACGTACCGAAGCGTAAAATTTCAGAGCGTTACCACCGGTGGTGGTTTCCGGGCTACCAAACATAACGCCGATCTTCATGCGGATCTGGTTGATGAAGATCACCAGGCAGTTAGCATTCTTGATGTTGCCGGTGATTTTGCGAAGAGCCTGCGACATCAGACGCGCCTGCAGACCTACGTGCATGTCACCCATCTCGCCTTCGATCTCGGCCTTGGGCACCAGCGCAGCCACGGAGTCGACGACAATTACGTCAATGGCGTTGGAACGCACCAGCATGTCGGTGATTTCCAGCGCCTGCTCGCCGGTGTCCGGCTGCGAAACCAGCAGGTCGTCGACATTGACGCCCAGCTTGCCTGCGTATTCAGGGTCCAGAGCGTGTTCGGCATCGACGAACGCACAGGTAGCACCCATTTTCTGGGCTTGCGCGATGACCGACAGCGTCAGCGTGGTTTTACCGGAAGATTCCGGACCGTAGATCTCGACGATCCGGCCTTTTGGCAATCCGCCGATACCGAGTGCGATATCCAGACCCAGAGAACCAGTGGAGATGGCGGGGATCGCTTGGCGGTCATGGTCGCCCATGCGCATCACGGCACCTTTACCGAACTGACGCTCGATCTGACCCAAGGCCGCAGCCAAGGCTTTCTTCTTGTTGTCGTCCATTGAAGTCCTCACGTAATCAAATTCAATTAGGGCCTTGACGGCCACAACACCTGTATAAGTAGACAGTATTATTCCACAGCGATGAGCGCGCGCCTACCCCTGTTTTGGCATTTCTCCATGTGCAAGCTGTATCAGCCCGTGTAGCGCGGCTTCGACCGTCTGCCGACGTACCTGATCGCGGTCGCCATCGAACCGGTGACACTGCGCAACAAGCGCCTCACCATCGCCCCAGCAGAGCCATACCGTACCGACTGGCTTGTCGACCGACCCGCCGCCCGGCCCCGCCACGCCACTGACCGCCACGGCGTATCGAGCGCCACTTTCACGCTGCGCACCTCGCACCATGGCTTCGACGACCGGCTGGCTGACCGCCCCCACTTGAGTGAACAATGCCGCCGGGACACCCAATTGTCGGGTCTTCTGAGCGTTCGAGTAAGTCACATAGCCTGCCTCGAACCATGCGGAGCTGCCGGCGATGCGCGTAATTGCCTCCGCAATACCGCCTCCCGTGCAGGATTCGGCGGTGGTCACTTGAGCGCTCATTGCGTCTAGAAGCTTGCCCAAGGTATCGGCAAGCCCGGTTATCTGATCCACGACGTTCTCCTGTTCATGCACAAGACCTGCAGCAAATGCTCACCAGAGCACTGCAGCAACCCTGCAATGGCCGATTGATCAGTCAGTTTTCCTGCGCTCCGGTTTTTTGACCGTTTCAACCGTGGTTTCTCTCGGTCTTTTTTTGGCTTCTTCCAAAGGAATGAATTGCCCGTTGACAGAGTCTCTGGCCCTCTTCTTTTTCATATAAAATCCTTTTTTATCAAGGAGCATTCGACTATCGAATGCCGACGCTGAAAGTCTATACGGCAAATCGACGTTCAGGGCCGCCGGGAAACGTCTGGTCATCAATGAACAGCCGTCACGCCAGAACTGCACCACCTGATCGTGCGTGATAACCTTGCGACAATCGCAAATACCCGGCAGACGCCCTTGATTCAAAGAGGGATCGCTCGTCATGCCTCAAGGTTGCCCAACCCCCTTCTCAAGAACTTGCCTAAGCCACTGATGAATAAAGCAATTTCCGACCTCTCCTCACACACTCCGATGATGCAGCAGTACTGGAAACTCAAAAACCAGCACCTGGATCAGTTGATGTTCTATCGCATGGGCGATTTTTACGAGATCTTCTACGAAGATGCGAAAAAAGCCGCCAAACTGCTGGATATCACGCTGACCGCACGCGGCCAGTCGGCAGGCCAGAGCATTCCCATGTGCGGGATTCCCTACCATGCCGCCGAGGGCTACCTGGCCAAACTGGTGAAGCTGGGCGAGTCGGTGGTCATCTGCGAGCAGATCGGCGACCCGGCGACCAGCAAAGGCCCGGTGGATCGTCAGGTAGTGCGGATCATCACACCGGGGACCATCAGCGACGAGGCGTTGCTGGATGAGCGCAGGGACAACCTGATCGCAGCCGTGCTCGGCGATGAGCGCCTGTTCGGCCTTGCCGTGCTGGACATCACCAGCGGCAACTTCAGCGTGCTGGAGATCAAGGGCTGGGAAAACCTGCTTGCCGAGCTGGAGCGTATCAATCCCGTAGAATTGCTGATCCCGGACGACTGGCCGCAAGGTCTGCCGGCGGAGAAACGCCGAGGCGCCCGCCGTCGTGCCCCGTGGGATTTCGAGCGCGACTCGGCTCATAAAAGTCTGTGTCAGCAGTTTTCGACACAGGACCTCAAAGGTTTTGGATGCGAAAACCTGACCCTTGCCATTGGCGCTGCGGGGTGCCTGCTCGGCTACGCCAAGGAGACCCAGCGTACTGCCCTGCCGCATTTGCGCAGCCTGCGTCACGAGCGTCTTGACGATACCGTGATCCTCGATGCCGCCACACGCCGCAATCTGGAACTGGACATCAACCTGTCTGGTGGCCGCGACAATACCCTGCAATCGGTCATGGACCGTTGCCAGACAGCGATGGGCACGCGACTGCTGACCCGCTGGCTGAACCGCCCGTTGCGCGACCTGCCGATTCTTCAGGCGCGCCAGACGTCGATTGCCTGCTTTCTGGATCGCTATCGCTTCGAGCACCTGCAACCGCAGCTCAAGGAAATTGGCGACATCGAGCGGATTCTGGCCCGTATCGGTCTGCGCAACGCCCGGCCCCGCGATCTTGCGCGGCTGCGTGATGCCTTGAGCGCCCTGCCCGAGCTGCAAAAGGCGATGGCGGACCTGGACACGCCGCATCTGCAACAACTGGCGCAGACGGCCAGCACCTATCCGGAATTGGCTGACCTGCTGCAACGCGCAATCATCGATAACCCTCCCGCGGTGATTCGTGACGGTGGCGTTTTGAAGACCGGGTACGACGCCGAACTGGATGACCTGCAATCGCTGAGTGAAAACGCCGGGCAGTTTCTGATTGATCTGGAGGCTCGGGAAAAAGCCCGTACCGGCCTGGCCAATCTGAAAGTGGGTTACAACCGCGTACACGGCTACTTCATCGAGTTGCCGAGCAAGCAGGCCGAACAGGCGCCGCCTGACTATATACGTCGCCAGACCCTCAAGGGCGCCGAGCGGTTCATTACGCCGGAACTCAAGGAGTTCGAAGACAAGGCGCTGTCGGCAAAAAGTCGGGCGCTGGCACGCGAGAAAATGTTGTACGAAGCGCTGCTCGAGGACCTGATCGGCCACCTTGCGCCGCTTCAGGACACTGCAGGGGCGCTGGCCGAGCTGGACGTGCTAAGCAACCTTGCAGAGCGCGCTCTGAACCTGGACCTCAACTGCCCGCGATTCGTCACTGAACCCTGCATGCGCATCGAACAGGGCCGTCACCCGGTGGTGGAGCAGGTACTGAGCACGCCTTTCGTCGCCAATGACCTGGCACTGGACGACAGCACCCGCATGCTGGTCATCACCGGCCCGAACATGGGTGGTAAATCGACCTACATGCGTCAGACAGCACTGATCGTGCTGCTGGCCCACATCGGCAGCTTCGTGCCCGCAGCCAGTTGCGAGCTGTCACTGGTGGACCGGATCTTTACCCGTATAGGTTCCAGTGACGATCGACGTTCATGGTCGAAATGAGCGAGACAGCAAACATCCTGCACAACGCCACGGACAAGAGCCTGGTGCTGATGGATGAGGTGGGACGCGGCACCAGCACCTTCGACGGCCTGTCGCTGGCGTGGGCTGCTGCCGAATGCCTTGCGCAACTGCGTGCCTACACGCTGTTCGCAACGCACTATTTCGAGCTGACGGTTCTGCCGGAAAGCGAGCCGCTGGTGAACAACGTGCACCTCAATGCCACCGAGCATAACGAGCGAATCGTCTTCCTGCACCGTGTGCTGCCGGGGCCAGCCAGCCAGAGCTATGGCCTGGCGGTTGCGCAGCTTGCGGGCGTTCCGGGGAAAGTCATCACACGTGCCAAAGAGCACTTGCAGCGCCTGGAAACCACCAGCCTGCCGCACGACCAGCCAAGGGCGAAACCCGGCAAACCCGCGATCCCGCAGCAGAGCGATATGTTCGCAAGCCTGCCGCACCCAGTACTGGATGAACTGTCGAAGATCAAGGTCGATGACCTGACCCCGCGACAGGCGCTGGATTTGCTCTATACATTGCAAACTCGACTGTGACGCGAAGCATTACATACTGTTAGAATCCCGCGCGGTTTGGGATGCTCTCGGCTTTTAGCCTGGCCGAGCTGTTTTTCGAGCCGCGTGAAAACGCAGCGAACCAAGGGTAGGTGGCAGGCGACGCAGTCCGACTGCCTCAAGGTCACCCACCAAAAGCACGTGTTTTCATAGGGCCGGGAAACCTCCCGAACCTGGCAACCCTGTCTGGAAGGGCTCTGCTGCAGCCGCCTGAGGAGAAAATTAGAAATGACCTTCGTCGTCACCGACAACTGCATCAAGTGCAAGTACACCGACTGCGTAGAAGTCTGTCCGGTGGACTGCTTTTACGAAGGCCCGAACTTCCTGGTGATTCACCCGGACGAATGCATCGACTGTGCACTCTGTGAACCAGAGTGCCCTGCTGTAGCCATTTTCTCCGAAGACGAGATCCCGGCCGGCATGGAAAACTTCATCGAGCTCAACGCCGAACTTGCCGAGGTGTGGCCCAACATCACCGAAAAGAAAGACGGTATGCCGGACGCCGCAGAGTGGGATGGCAAACCAGGCAAGATCGAACACCTGGAGCGCTAGATTCCAGACAGACAAAAGGCCCTTCGCAGGGCCTTTTTTTTGAGTC
Organism: Pseudomonas tremae; assembly: GCF_001401155.1. Taxonomy (GTDB): domain Bacteria; phylum Pseudomonadota; class Gammaproteobacteria; order Pseudomonadales; family Pseudomonadaceae; genus Aquipseudomonas; species Aquipseudomonas tremae. Next base: position 139,366 of record NZ_LJRO01000305.1, on the reverse strand, counting down.
GCACTTGCTGTTTGACAGGCAAAAAAAAGGGGCGGTATGACCCGCCCACATTTTCTCCCTAATCCCTGTATTCCCTTGTCATCATCCTGATGAATCGCGTCCTGCGATGTCCTTGGCCGTCATCCTTGATAGCCTGTGCCGATCCGTTGGCACAGCTTCGATATTAGAGATTTAACCTCGAAGAGCAACACCTCAAACGCTCCAGAATATTTCTGCGAGCCTGACCACTCAGAAAATAAAGACTTTAAAATCAGCAACCTGGAGCCAGCCTACATGCCGTTTGGCAGGAATTCTCACCCACAAAGCCTTGATGACTTACAACAGATGTACGCGATGGATTACAAGAATCCGGCGTTACTTACCTGATGAAACCGGCGACACCCTCCGCCTGGAAACGCGCAGAGAAATCACACGCACAAATTTAGATGACGAAAGACATATGAAAAGGCCGATACACACATCAAGTGTTATATCGGCCTTGGGTGACACTGCGGGAGGGGCGCTACTGGAAGAGCGATTCGCTGGACAAACCGTTCTTTTCAAGGATCTCTCGCAGGCGCTTGAGTCCTTCAACCTGGATCTGCCTTACACGCTCGCGTGTCAGACCGATCTCAAGCCCTACATCTTCAAGTGTGCTGCTCTCATGCCCCCTCAGGCCAAAGCGACGGATAACCACTTCACGCTGCTTCTCGGTGAGTTCGGACAGCCACTGATCGATGCTCTGCGACAGATCATCGTCCTGCAGAAGCTCACACGGATCGGTGGGACGATCGTCAGTCAGGGTGTCCAGCAGAGTCTTGTCGGAATCAGGCCCCAACGACACATCCACGGAAGATACACGCTCATTCAGGCCCAGCATGCGCTTGACCTCACCCACTGGCTTTTCCAGCAGGTTGGCGATTTCTTCAGGGGTCGGTTCGTGGTCCAGTTTCTGAGTCAGCTCTCTGGCTGCACGCAGATAGACATTGAGTTCCTTGACCACATGAATCGGCAACCGGATGGTCCGGGTCTGATTCATGATTGCCCGTTCGATGGTCTGACGAATCCACCAAGTGGCATAGGTGGAAAAGCGAAAGCCGCGTTCAGGGTCGAATTTCTCGACAGCCCGGATCAACCCCAGATTGCCCTCCTCGATCAGGTCGAGAAGTGACAGGCCACGATTGACGTAACGCCTGGCAATCTTGACCACCAGCCGCAGATTGCTTTCAATCATGCGTTTGCGCCCGGCCGGATCTCCCTTTTGCGACAGGCGCGCAAAATAGACTTCTTCTTCCGGGGACAGCAGAGGGGAGAAACCGATTTCATTGAGGTACAACTGGGTTGCGTCGAGCGCCCGTGTGTAATCAATGTATTTATGTTGTTTGAGCGATGATGATTGCTTGACCTTGGTACGCCCCGAGGCAGCGGGTGGCTGCTTCTCGTCTGACGCTTCCTTCAGGACAATGCCGGCTTCCATAAGGAGCACTTCATCATCGATGTCAAACTCCGGCGCTTCGTTGCCAAGAGCCATTGCTTTAGTCCTTTGGTGAGTTCGACCTCAAGCTCCAGCGCCGCCTGGTTCCATGGCAACACTTGAGCCTGTTCCTATTACGCCAGGAACAGGCTGGCAACTATCAACGACGTGGCAAGAATCCCAGCGGGTCTACAGGTTTACCTTGGCGGCGAATCTCAAAATGCAGCTTCACCCGGTCAGTTCCTGTTGACCCCATTTCGGCAATCGTCTGCCCTGCCTTGACCTGTTGCCCTTCCCGTACCAAAAGCCTGCGGTTATGACCGTAGGCACTGACGTAGGTATCGCTGTGTTTGATGATGATCAATTCGCCGTAGCCCCGTAATCCACTTCCGGCGTAAACAACTGACCCATCAGACGCTGCCAAAACAGGCTGTCCCAAATCACCAGCGATATCAATTCCTTTATTCAAACTGCCGTTTGAGGAAAATTTTCCTATCAAAATGCCACTAGAAGGCCAGGTCCAACCCGACGGAGACCGGCCGGCCGGGCCTGTGGCGGTAGTCGCCGAAGGAGGTATCACCACCGGTACAACCGCAACCGGCTTCGACATGACCGTGGTTTTGACCGAGCCGGAGCTGCTGGTAGTGGTTGATGAAGTGGTCGCCGGACGTCCCGATTCGGAAGTCGACGCTACACCCTGCGTTGAAGAGGAACGGCCGTCAAAGCGAATCGTCTGACCTGGCTTGATTGTAAACGGCTCCGGAATCTGATTACGGGCCGCCAGCGCTTTCCAGTCCCAGCCGTAACGAAATGCAATAGAAAAAAGCGTATCACCGCGCCTGACCACGTATTGGCCAGTGGTCACCGTCGGGCGTTGCGCAACGGCATTGCCGTTGCGATCCACGACGCGAACGCCGCCCGAGGGCGAACTCGAGCAGCCGACCAAGAGGACACTGAGAGCAATGCCAATCACCAGACGCTGATAACTTTTTGAAGACCTGAGCTGCTGAATGACTGTGAGACTCACCCGCCACTCCCTTTACTGGTGACTGGATTCAAAAAAGATGCCTGTTGTGCCGCATTAGCGGCGGGCAGCCAGTGATTAACTACTGAAAAACGTTGTTATGTATCAATAAGCTGCATGAGATGACGCCATCAGGCAATCTAACATTACAGGCCGCGCGGTGTAGACCGAGGACTGGCGCCAGAATTCACTCGCCGCCACAGACAATCTTCAGGCGATCGGCCCGTTAAGCAGCGGAACGAAGCGCACAGCACCCAATACATGCCGTGAAAAACCGTTTTCCTCGCGGATGATCAGCATCAGTTGCTGAACCTCGCCAGAACCTACAGGTATTACCAGCCGCCCACCTGGCGCCAACTGATCCAGCAGCGCCTGTGGCACGTCGGTGGCTACCGCCGTCACGATGATCCCGTTGTAGGGTGCCAGAGCCGGCCAGCCCTCCCAGCCGTCACCCCAGCGAAAAACCACGTTGCGCACGTTCAGTTCGACCAGACGTTCCTTGGCGCGGTCTTGAAGCACCTTGATGCGCTCGACCGAAAATACGCGCTCCACCAGCTGCGCCAGTACCGCTGTCTGATAACCGGAGCCGGTGCCGATCTCCATGACCTTGTCCAGCGGGCCAGCCGCCAGAAGCAGCTCGCTCATTCGCGCAACCATGTAAGGCTGGGAAATCGTCTGGTTATGACCAATGGGCAACGCCGTGTCTTCGTAGGCACGATGCGCCAGCGCCTCGTCGACGAACAAATGCCTGGGCGTCTTGCGGATCACGTCCAGCACGCGCGCGTTGGAGATACCTTCTTCGCAAAGACGCTGAATAAGCCGTTCGCGGGTTCGCTGCGAGGTCATCCCGATCCCGCGACGCAATAGATCATCCTGATCGCGCGACATCAACGCAGACCCTCCAGCCAGTGGTTCAGGCTGCTGAAACCGTCCTGATACGTCCGGTCCAGCTGCAACGGTGTGATTGAGACGTAGCCCTGCATGACCGCGTGAAAATCGGTCCCGGCGCCGCCATCCTCCACATCGCCAGCCGCTGCAATCCAGTAACCGGCACGCCCCCGCGGGTCGACGACCTTCACCGGTGCTGCGGCTCGGGTCCGGTGCCCTAATCGGGTCAGTTGAATGCCACGGATATGCTCCAGCGGCAGGTTTGGAATATTCACGTTCAGTACCGTACGGGGAGGCAGGTCGAGCTGCTCATGGGCCTCGACCAGCAAACGCGCATAATGCGCCGCCGTCGCCAGATTATCCGGCTGACGTGACAGAAACGAAAAGGCGAACGAAGGACGCTGCAAAAAGCGTCCCTCCAGGGCTGCTGCCACCGTGCCGGAGTACAGCACGTCGTCGCCCAGATTAGCACCCAGATTGATACCCGAAACCACCATGTCCGGTTCACGTTCCAATAGCCCATGAATCCCAAGATGCACGCAATCGGTCGGCGTGCCGTTGAGACTGATGAAACCGTTGGCCAGTGTTTGCGGGTGCAAGGGCCGATCAAGTGTCAGTGAACTGCTGGCACCGCTTTTATCCTGGTCAGGCGCGATCACCACACACTCGGTGTAATCGGCCAGCGCGGCATAAAGCGCTGCAAGACCAGGTGCAGTCACCCCGTCATCATTTGATATCAGAATACGCATGAGCTGTCCGTCTGCCCAACCGGCACCAGATCCACGAGTTCACGCACCAAAACAGTGGCGAAGCATCCGGGCGGAAGGACGAATTCCAGTTGCAGAATGTCAGACTCGGGATAATGCCACGTCAGCCGCCCGATGGGCAGTCGCAGGATGCGACGTTCGTGCTCCATGCCGGCTCTGATCAGCCAGTCGCGCAGTGCGGATTCGTCGCTGGCGATGGTGTTTTCCAGCTCTGCGGTGACGCCGCCAGCTGGCGAAGGGCCTTCACCCCACTGCGGGCCCGTGGGATGCAGATCGAGAATCGCCAGCCGCGGGTCGCTGCACTCGTCAGGCCCGGCCGGAAAAAAGCTCCGGCTGTCTGTGAACGCCAGCAGATCGCCTACCTGAGCTTGCTGCCAGCTGCCATCGGCCACACGGGCCGCAAGCACCCGATTGAACAGGTAGCTACGCGCCGTGGACAACAGACGCGAGCGCACTGCACGCTGCTCAGGCAGCGCCTGACGGCTGGCATAATCACGGGCTTCACCCAGGTTACCGCCCTGATAACCGAAACGCTGAGCACCGAAATAATTGGGTATGCCCTGTCGGACAATGGTCTCGAGACGCTGATTCAATGCGTCCTTGTCCGCATCCAGACGGGTCAGCCTGAGTGTGAAGCCGTTGGCTGCGTGAGCGCCGCGCTGCAGCTTGCGCCGATGCCGGCCGGTCTTGAGAATCTGCAGGGTCTCGTTCTGGGCCGCGGAAAGATCAGGGTCAGCCTTGCCGGGCAGTTGAATGCTGAACCATTGACGAGTCAGCGCCTGACGATCCTTCAAACCGGCGTAGCTGACCGTGCGCAACGGAACGCCCGCTGCCCGTGCCAGTCGGCGGGCAGCCTCCTCGGTATTCAGGCCGCGCTTCTCGACCCACAACCACAAATGCTCGCCATCGCCCGACAGGGGGATGTCCAGTACTTCGTCCACCTGAAAATCTTCAGCTGTAGCCTTGAGGACAGCACTGCCCAGCGCATCACCGTAGGCCCTTGGCCCCAGCAGTTCCAGTTCGGTCATGCTGGCAGCAACAACGCGACGGCATGCACGGCAATGCCTTCTTCACGCCCGGTAAAACCGAGTTTTTCCGTGGTCGTGGCTTTCACGTTCACCTGGTCCGGGTCCACCTGCAGGTCCTCGGCGATCAACGCACGCATGGCCTCGATATGAGGCGCCATTTTTGGCGCCTGAGCGACAATGGTGGCGTCGACGTTACCGACCTTCCAGCCCTTGCCGTGAATCTGCTTGAGTACATGCCGAAGCAGGACCCGACTGTCAGCGCCCTTGAACTGCGGGTCGGTATCGGGAAAGTGTTTACCGATATCGCCCAGGGCCGCAGCACCCAGAAGTGCGTCGCTCAAGGCGTGCAGCAGGACATCGCCATCGGAGTGGGCCAGCAGGCCGAAACCGTGTGCAATCCGCACGCCGCCCAAGGTAATAAAATCGCCTTCGGCAAAACGGTGCACATCATAGCCATGACCAATACGCATAAAAAAACGCCCTGAAAAAAGACAGGGCGTGATTCTACCTGCTTTGGCGCACGTTAGCTGTTCAAGGCTTCGGCGTGATGCCTTAGATGGTCTTCGATGAAGCTGGCGATGAAGAAATAGCTGTGGTCGTAACCGGGCTGCATCCGCAGTGTCAGCGGGTAATTCGCAGTTTTGGCAGCCTGAAGCAAGGCTTCGGGCTTGAGTTGATTGACCAGAAAATCATCACGATCGCCCTGATCAACCAGTGTCGGCAGTTTTTCCGCAGCCTCGGCCATCAAGACGCTGGCATCCCACTCGCGCCAGCGGGACCGATCCTCGCCCAGATAGCGAGAGAAGGCTTTTTGCCCCCAAGGGCAATCGATAGGGTTGCCTATGGGTGAAAATGCCGACACGGATTTGTAGCGCCCCGGGTTGCGCAAGGCGCACACCAGCGCACCGTGACCTCCCATCGAGTGGCCGCTGATGCTGCGTGCCTGAGACGCCGGAAAATGCGCCTCGATCAGCGCAGGCAGTTCCTTGACCACGTAATCATGCATCTGATAATGCCGCGCGTAGGGCTGCTCAGTGGCGTTCAGATAAAAACCGGCGCCGTGTCCGAAATCCCAGGCACCGTCGGGGTCGTCCGGCACATCGGCACCGCGCGGGCTGGTGTCGGGCGCCACGATAATAATGCCCAACTCGGCGGCAAGCCGATGAGCAGCGGCCTTCTGCATGAAGTTTTCGTCAGTGCAGGTCAGACCGGACAGCCAGTACAGAACCGGCAGCTTGCCGCCCTGCTCTGCCTGAGGCGGCAGGTAGACAGCAAAGACCATATCGCAGCCCAGCGCTTGCGAGTGGTGCTTGTAACGCTTGTGCCAGCCACCAAAGCTTTTCTGACAGGAAATATTTTCCAAAGGCATAAGGGGTCCCCCAGTAAACAGCTGTCAGCTTCAAGCGGGCGCTTGAAGCTGACAGACTGGCGTTGTTACTCAGAAATGAATGACGGTACGAATGCTTTTGCCTTCGTGCATCAAATCGAACGCCTTGTTGATATCTTCGAGGCCCATGGTGTGGGTGATGAACGTATCCAGCGGGATTTCGCCGCTCTGCGCCATGTCGACGTAGCTCGGCAGTTCGGTACGGCCACGCACGCCGCCAAACGCCGAACCGCGCCAGACGCGCCCGGTCACCAGTTGGAACGGACGGGTAGAGATTTCCTGACCGGCACCGGCAACACCGATGATCACCGACTCGCCCCAGCCCTTGTGGCAGGATTCCAGCGCTGAACGCATGAGTTGCACATTACCGATGCACTCAAAGGAGAAATCCACACCGCCATCCGTCATGTCGACGATGACTTCCTGGATCGGACGATCGAAATCCTTCGGATTGACGCAATCGGTTGCACCCAACTGCTTGGCGATCTCGAACTTGGCCGGGTTGATATCGATGGCGATGATTCGCGCCGCCTTGGCCTTGACCGCACCGATCACCGCCGACAGGCCAATGCCGCCCAGACCGAAGACCGCGACGGTGTCGCCCGGCTTTACCTTGGCCGTGTTGAGCACTGCGCCGATACCGGTGGTAACACCGCAACCCAGCAAGCAGACTTTTTCCAGCGGAGCTTTCTTGTCGATCTTGGCCACCGAGATTTCCGGCAGCACGGTGTATTCAGAGAACGTCGAGGTGCCCATGTAGTGGAAAATCGGCTCGCCCTTGTAGGAAAAGCGCGTGGTGCCATCCGGCATCAGGCCTTTGCCCTGAGTCGAACGAATTGCCTGACACAGGTTGGTCTTGCCCGAACGGCAGAATTTGCACTGACGGCACTCCGGGGTATACAGCGGAATGACATGATCGCCGACCGCCACCGAGGTCACGCCTTCGCCGATCGCTTCGACAATAGCGCCGCCTTCGTGGCCGAGAATCGATGGGAATATACCTTCAGGGTCAGCGCCGGAAAGCGTATAGGCATCGGTATGGCAGACGCCGGACGCCACCACTTTGAGTAGCACTTCTCCGGCCTTGGGCATGGCGACATCGACTTCAACGATCTCCAGTGGCTTTTTGGCTTCAAAGGCGACAGCAGCGCGTGACTTGATCATCAATTTTCTCCGACGAGTAAAAACAAGGTTTGCAGTGTAGTACAGTGCCATTTGATGAGTAATACGGCTAAAAGCAAAACATTAATGCTGTACAGGGATAATCGATGTACACCAATCGCTGGGAAGGTCTGGATGAGTTCGTCGCCGTCGCCGAATGTGGCCAATTCACCGCTGCAGCCCTGCGGCTCGGCGTTTCTTCGTCGCATGTCAGTCGACAGATCGTGCGCCTTGAAGAACGCCTGCAGACTCGCCTGCTGTACCGCAGCACACGCAAGGTCGCGTTGACCGAAGCCGGGCAGACATTTCTGCACCACTGCCAACGCCTGCAGGACGGGCGCGAGGAAGCACTGCGCGCGGTAGGCGATCTGGCCAGCGAGCCCAAGGGATTGTTACGCATGACCTGTGCAGTGGCATATGGCGAGCGTTTCATCACGCCGCTGGTCACCCGCTTTATGGATCTCTACCCGCAGTTGCGCGTCGACATCGAATTGAGTAACGAGACGCTGGATCTGGTGCATGAAGGCATGGACCTGGCGATTCGACTGGGTCGACTGCAGGACTCGCGCATGGTCGCGACCCGCATTGCACCACGCAAAATGTACGTGTGCGCGTCGCCCTCCTACATCGAACGTTACGGAAGGCCTCACAGCCTGTCGGAACTTGGCCGTCATAACTGCCTGATTGGCGGCAGCGATACCTGGCAACTGCAACAGAACGGCCGAGAGTTTTCTCAGCGGGTACAGGGAAACTGGCGTTGCAACAGTGGCCAGGCGGTGCTGGACGCCGCGTTGCACGGGATCGGTCTTTGCCAGCTGCCGGACTACTACGTGCAAAGGCATTTGAAGGATGGCGCACTGGTATCGCTGCTGGACACTCATCAGCCGCCCAACACAGCGGTCTGGGCACTGTATCCACAGCAACGGCACCTGTCGCCCAAGGTGCGCAAGCTGGTGGACTACCTCAAGGAGGGACTGGCGATGCGGGACGAGTATCGCCAGTAGCAGGCGCTAGCGTCCGAACTAGCTGCGGCGCTGCCTCAGCCATTCAAGGTCTTCGGGGCGAGTGACCTTGATGTTATCGGAACGCCCTTCGATCAGACGAGGTGACTGCCCCGCCCACTCTATGGCAGAGGCCTCATCGGTAATGCTGACATTCGACACAAGACTGTCGGCAAGCGCGCGATGCAAGGCACCGAGACGAAACATCTGCGGCGTGAAGGCTTGCCAGATCAGGCTACGGTCCACGGTTTCGAGTACGCGGCCGCTGCTGTCGGCGCGTTTGAGGGTATCGCGGGCCGGCACAGCTAACAGGCCGCCCACAGGGTCATTCGCCAATTCGCCCAGCAGATTATCCAGGTCACTGCGCGCAAGGTTCGGCCTTGCAGCGTCGTGCACCAGAACCCAATCATTGTCACTCGCGCCCTGAGCATGCAGGTGCAACAGCGCATTAAGCACCGAGCCCGAACGCTCGTTACCGCCATTTACCCGCTGGATTCGCGAATCATGCGCACAGGGCAGCTCGCCCCAGTAAGGGTCGTCCACGGCCAGACTGATCACCAGCCCCTTGAGTCGGGGGTGATTCAGAAAGCAGAGCAGGCTGTGTTCGAGAATGGTAAGGCCGCCCAATTGCAAGTACTGCTTGGGACGATCGGCTGCCATGCGGGCTCCGATGCCCGCCGCAGGTATCACTGCCCAGAAGGCAGGAAGGAAATCTGTCATTGCACCAACTTGATTATTGCGCGAGCTGGTAAAGGGTTTCGCCGTCCTTGACCATACCCAGTTCATGCCGGGCGCGCTCCTCAACGGTCTCCAGGCCTTTTTTCAGCTCCATGACTTCTGCATCGAGTACGCGATTGCGCTCGAGCAGCACCTCATTCTCAGCGTGCTGGTCGGCAATCTGCTGAGTCAGGCTGGCCACTTGCGCAAGGCTGCCGTTACCGACCCAAAGACGGTATTGCAAGCCACCCAGCAACAAGAGCAGGACGAGGAACAACCAGTTAGGACTGCGCATTGAAATATCAGGTACCCAGTAAAAAAACAGCAGAGCCAGCGTGAAGAACAAATGACTGAGGGCATTGAGCCTGACATAAGCCAGGCTCAATCACTCCAGATTACCGCGGAGCGTCAGCATCACAGCTGCAAAGAATAGTCACAAGACTCGATTCCTGGCAGCGCTCTGCGTCTTTTTACCATCTATGGCTCAGCCGCGAAACTCGGCACGACCACGATACACAGCTTTGGCGCCCAATTGCTCCTCGATGCGCAGCAACTGGTTGTACTTGGAGACGCGATCGGAGCGGCACAGCGAACCGGTTTTGATCTGGCCAGCCGAGGTGCCCACCGCCAGGTCGGCAATGGTCGAATCTTCGGTTTCACCAGAGCGGTGAGAGATAATCGCGGTGTAACCGGCGGCTTTGGCCATCTGGATGGCCTCCAGCGTTTCGGTCAGGGTGCCGATCTGGTTGAACTTGATCAGAATGGAGTTGGCGATCTTCTTGTCGATGCCCTCCTTCAAAATCTTGGTGTTGGTCACAAACAGGTCGTCGCCTACCAGCTGGATCTTCTCGCCGATCTTGTCGGTGAGGACTTTCCAGCCATCCCAATCCGACTCGTCCAGACCGTCTTCGATAGAGATGATCGGATGGTTGCGAGTCAGTTCGGCAAGGTATTCGGCGAAACCGGCAGAGTCGTACTCGCCTTCTTCGCTGAGCTTGTACTTGCCATCCTTGTAAAACTCGCTTGCTGCGCAGTCCAGCGCCAGGGTCACGTCAGTGCCCAGCGTGTAGCCTGCGTTGGCGACGGCCTCGGCGATTGCGCTCAGGGCTTCGGCGTTGGACGCCAGGTTAGGTGCAAAACCACCTTCGTCACCGACAGCAGTATTCAGGCCACGTGCCTTGAGCACAGCTTTGAGGTGATGGAAAATCTCGGTGCCCCAACGCAGGCCTTCAGCGAAGGATTTGGCGCCGACAGGCTGGATCATGAATTCCTGGATGTCGATATTGTTATCGGCATGCTCGCCACCGTTGATGATGTTCATCATCGGCACCGGCATGGAGTACACGCCCGGTGTGCCATTGAGGTTGGCGATGTGCGCGTAAAGCGGCAGATCCTGATCCTGCGCAGCAGCCTTGGCCGCAGCCAGAGAAACGGCGAGGATTGCGTTCGCCCCCAGACTTGCCTTGTTCTCGGTGGCATCAAGCGCGATCATCGCGTGATCCAGAGCCTTTTGATCAACCGGGTCTTTGCCCAGCAACAGATCGCGGATCGGACCATTGATGTTGGCAACAGCCTTCAGCACGCCCTTGCCCATGTAACGGCTCTTGTCGCCATCACGCAGCTCCAGCGCTTCGCGCGAGCCGGTTGACGCACCGGACGGCGCACATGCGCTGCCGATGATGCCGTTATCGAGGAGCACATCTGCTTCTACGGTGGGGTTGCCACGTGAGTCGAGAACTTCACGACCTTTGATGTCGACGATTTTTGCCATTGTTGTAAACACTCCAAGATTGACGAAAACGACGCAGCTGGGAAAACGGTGCTCGCAATCAGACGCAGAAAAAGGCAGGTCTGAATGCAACAACCCCGTCACGAATGACGGGGAACGGCACTTTACCGGAGAACCCTGTTCAAGCGGTCTCTACGATCGGAAAACTTTTGACAAGTTCATCCAGTGACTTGAGCTGGGCCAGGAAAGGTTCCAGCTTGTCCAGACGCAAGGCGCACGGCCCGTCGCATTTGGCATTGTCCGGGTCTGGATGGGCTTCAAGAAACAGACCGGCAAGATTCTGGCTGATGCCGGCCTTGGCCAGATCGAGTACTTGAGCGCGGCGGCCGCCGGCAGAGTCGGAACGACCACCCGGCATCTGCAGCGCATGGGTCACGTCGAACAGTATCGGGTACTCGAACTGCTTCATGATGCCGAAGCCGAGCATATCCACTACCAGATTGTTGTAGCCGAAACTGGAACCGCGCTCGCAGAGAATCAACTGATCATTACCCGCTTCCTCGCATTTGGTCAGGATGTGTTTCATTTCCTGAGGCGCGAGAAACTGGGCTTTCTTGATGTTGATGACGGCGCCGGTTTTGGCCATCGCGACGACCAGATCGGTTTGACGCGACAGAAAGGCCGGCAGCTGGATGATGTCGCAGACTTCTGCAACCACAGCTGCCTGGTGAGGCTCGTGTACATCAGTGATCAGCGGAACGTTGAAGGTACGCTTGATCTCTTCGAAAATTCGCATGCCCTCTTCAAGGCCAGGCCCGCGGTAGGAATTCACCGAGGAGCGGTTGGCCTTGTCGAAGCTGGCCTTGAACACGTAAGGGATGCCGAGCTTTTCGGTCACCTTTACGTACTCTTCACAGACCTGCATGGCCATATCCCGGGACTCGAGTACGTTCATGCCGCCGAACAGCACCATCGGCTTGTCGTTGGCGATCTCGATCGAACCTACGCGGATGATTTTCTGAGCCATGTCTGCAGTCCCTGTCAGGAGTTTTTCTGATGTTGTGCCAGCGCGGCCTTGACGAAACCACTAAACAGCGGGTGTCCGTCACGCGGCGTGGAAGTGAACTCTGGGTGGAACTGGCAGGCGACGAACCACGGGTGATCCGGTGCTTCTACCACTTCAACCAGCGCACCGTCACCGGAGCGACCGGAAATCTTCAGGCCGGCCTCGATCAACTGAGGCAGCAGATTGTTGTTCACTTCGTAGCGATGACGATGGCGCTCGACAATCACGTCCTTGCTGTAGCAGTCGTGAACCAGAGAACCCGTTTCAAGCTGGCACTCTTGCGCGCCCAGACGCATGGTGCCGCCCAGGTCGGAGCTTTCGGTGCGTGTCTCGACTGCGCCGGTGGCGTCTTCCCACTCGGTGATCAGACCGACCACGGCATGCGCGCTGGTTCGGTCGAATTCGGTGGAGTTGGCGTCTTTCCAGCCCAGCACGTTACGGGCAAATTCGATGACCGCCACTTGCATGCCGAGGCAGATCCCCAGGTACGGAACCTTGTTTTCACGAGCGAACTGAACGGCGGTGATCTTGCCTTCGACACCGCGCAGACCGAAGCCGCCCGGGACCAGAATGGCGTCCACACCTTCCAGAAGGCCTGTGCCCTGGTTCTCGATGTCTTCGGAATCGATGTAACGCAAGTTCACCTTGGTGCGGTTGGTGATGCCCGCGTGGCTCATGGCTTCGATCAACGACTTGTAGGCGTCGAGCAGTTCCATGTACTTGCCGACCATCGCGATGGTGACTTCGTGTTCGGGGTTGAGCTTGGCGTCGACCACCTTGTCCCATTCGGACAGGTCGGCACCGCCGCATTGCAGACCAAAGCGCTCGACCACGAAATCATCCAGGCCCTGCGAGTGCAGAATGCCCGGGATCTTGTAGATGGTATCCGCGTCTTCGAGGGCAATGACCGCGCGCTCTTCGACGTTGGTGAACTGAGCGATCTTGCGACGCGAGGAAATATCGATCGGGTGATCGGAGCGGCAAACCAGTACATCAGGCTGCAGACCGATGGAGCGCAGTTCCTTAACCGAGTGTTGCGTCGGCTTGGTCTTGGTCTCGCCAGCGGTGGCAATGTAAGGCACCAGTGTCAGGTGCATCAGCATCGCGCGGCGCGCGCCGACTTCGAAACGCAATTGACGGATGGCTTCAAGGAACGGTTGCGACTCGATGTCACCTACCGTACCGCCGATTTCGACCAGTGCCACGTCGGCATCACCGGCGCCCTTGATGATGCGGCGCTTGATCTCGTCGGTGATGTGCGGGATGACCTGAATGGTCGCGCCCAGATAATCACCACGGCGCTCTTTGCGCAGGACGTGTTCGTACACACGGCCAGTGGTGAAGTTGTTGTTCTGGGTCATCGTGGTGCGGATGAACCGCTCATAGTGACCGAGGTCGAGGTCGGTTTCAGCGCCATCGTGGGTGACGAACACCTCACCGTGCTGAAACGGGCTCATGGTGCCTGGGTCGACGTTGATGTAGGGATCCAGTTTCAGCATGGTGACCTTGAGTCCCCGCGCCTCCAGGATGGCCGCCAGTGAAGCCGAGGCGATGCCTTTCCCCAATGAAGAAACAACACCGCCCGTGACGAAGATGTAGCGCGTCATGAAAAACCCTAGAAGTCTGCGTTAAAGCGGTCAGAGCCGCCGGGGAAAGCGAAGGAAGGCCTAAGCCCCCGATTACCGACAAAATTCATGGCGTACTCCCGAAACTGCTGCGTTGAAACCGACCGGCAAAAGCCAGCGTGTCGTGCGCTACATTTTAAGAATTACCCAGTAAATACTGGTTGGTAACCGGCAACTTGCGTTGTTTCAAAAGAACCAACAGAAGCTGTATCAAGAAGGGAGCGTAGTCTACCTGAAAGGGCCTTTCAGCTCAAACTTTGGTCGCGGGTCGGTGCAATCCAGCGCAAACGCCAGCGTTCATTGGGCGAACCGTCCAGTCCAGGCAGGTTGGCGACCGCCAGCAGGGTATTGTCGCGATACAGCAGCGGCAATCTGCCGCGCAGGAACGTCGGTACACCTTGCTCATTGAGCAACCGCTTGAGATCGCGGCTGCCACGCCCGCTGAGTTGCATGACCTCACCGCCCCGCCTGCAGCGTATTTCCAGTGCTCCCGAGGGCGGCTCTCCTTCCAGCATCACCCGACCATTGCCAGGCAGGTGCAGCGCGTCAGCCGGATCGAGCCAGCTCATGACGCTGTCACAGGTCAGCGACCAGGCTGCGGGCAGCCACCAGAGGCAATCCTGCGTCCGATGCAGCTCTCCAGCGGCCAGCCGCCAGAGCGGACGCGCATCCTGGGCAGCATCGCGCAATGCAACCCAGCCAGCCCAATGATCGGTATCGGGCAGCCGGGTCAGCGGAGCCAGCCAATGACGCAGTGCGTTGCGCTGTCGCGCTGCAGACAACCCGGCGAGCGGTTTCAGACCGAGTACAGGCAAATCCAGCCAGGCAAAGGCTGTTGTGGCCTGTGCATTGGCCAGATCCAGCAGTGCAAGCTCGTCAAGCAGTTGCTGAGCTTCGCCGAGATGCTCTGCAGTGCGCGCCAGACTGGCAGATGCCTGAGGCCACCTGGACGTCAGCAAGGGCAGGACCTGACCGCGCAGAAAATTGCGCGAGAATTGCTGATCATTATTGCTGGGGTCTTCAATCCAGTTCAGGCCATGCTGATGCGCATAGGCTTCCAGTTCGATTCGCGACACTACCAATAGCGGCCTCACCAGATGCCCACGCCCCAGGGCACGCTGATCAGGCATGGCGGCCAGACCGCGAACGCCGGCACCGCGCATCAGACGAAATAACAACGTCTCGGCCTGGTCATCGCGATGCTGAGCGGCCAGCAGCACGTCTCCAGCACCGAGCTGTTCGGTAAACGCCTTATAGCGCGCCTGCCGGGCAGCCTGCTCGACGCTGGCACCGGGCTCGACCTTTACGCTGACCTGTTCGAACGGCACACCCAGCGCCTGACAAACCTGACGACAATGCTCCGGCCAGGCATCGGCTGCGGCTTGCAGGCCATGATGGACATGGATCGCGTGTAAAGCAGGCAGGTTTTCGGATCTGGCGAGTTCAGCCAGAAGATGCAGCAGCACGGTGGAATCAAGGCCGCCGGAAAAGCCGACGTGCCAGACAGGCGCATTGCGCCATGGAGCCAAGGCTTGAAGAAGCCTGGCAGAAAGGTCATGACCGCTGCACAAGGGGGTGGTCATTGGTGTTTTTCACCGGTTTGGCTGATTCGCACACTGACTGTTTCAGTGCTCAAACCTGCCCTTTCGCGAACAAACGAAGCGTCGCGCGGTTCGCTCCCACGCCCTTTGGGCAGAAGCCCGCAAGGCGTGGGAACAATCGACGCGATGCAGCTTACAGGCCGTAGCTCATCAATCGGTCATAACGGCGAGCCAGCAGCGCGTCATTATCGAACGCCTTGAGCATTGCCAGCTGGCTGCTCAATTCTTCACGGATCAGGCCTGCTGCTGCCACCGGATCACGGTGCGCGCCACCCAGTGGCTCAGGAATGACCTTGTCGACAATACCCAGACCCTTCAGGCGATCTGCGGTGATGCCCATTGCTTCGGCAGCGTCCGGCGCCTTCTCGGCGGTCTTCCACAGAATCGAAGCACAGCCTTCAGGCGAAATGACCGCGTAGGTCGAGTACTGGAGCATGTTCAACTGATCGCAGACACCAATGGCCAGCGCACCGCCGGAACCACCCTCGCCGATGACGGTGGCAATGATCGGGGTTTTAAGACGGGCCATCACGCGCAGGTTCCAGGCAATAGCCTCGCTCTGATTGCGCTCTTCGGCGTCGATACCAGGGTAGGCGCCCGGCGTGTCGATGAAGGTCAGAATCGGCATTTTGAAGCGCTCTGCCATCTCCATCAGACGGCAGGCCTTGCGGTAGCCTTCAGGGCGCGGCATGCCGAAATTGCGGCGCACTTTCTCGCGCACTTCACGACCTTTCTGGTGGCCGATGACCATCACCGGCTGATTGTCCAGACGGGCAATGCCGCCGACGATCGCAGCGTCATCGGAGAAGTGACGGTCGCCATGCAGCTCATCGAACTCGGTAAAGATGTTTTCGATGTAGTCCAGCGTGTAGGGACGACGCGGATGACGCGCCATGCGCGCAATCTGCCAGCTGGTGAGGTTACCGAAGATGCTTTCAGTAAGCGTTTTGCTCTTGTCTTGCAGCCGGGAGATCTCGTCGCCGATGTTCAGCGAGTTGTCGTTACCCACCAAGCGCAGTTCTTCGATTTTGGCCTGCAAGTCAGCGATAGGCTGTTCGAAATCAAGGAAATTCGGGTTCATAGGCATCCGTCTTGGGTCGACGGCCAAGAGGCCGGCCGGTTGATCCGTCTGCGCCCTTCCTGTTCGGAACAGGCGCGGTCAGGTCGAAATTAAAATTCAGGGTTGAGCGCAAGTCGAGCCTGCGGCGTTCAACGATACTGGAGAAAGACGTTCTCACGCCCGAACTGGTCACGCAGAGCTTGAATCAAGCTGTCCGCAGGATCAATACGCCACGCTTCTCCCAATTGCAGCAGTGCTTTGGCGTCCTTCCCGGTGTAATCCACAGTGATCGGGCAGGCACCTCGATGGCGCTTGCAAAGATCACCGAACCAGCGCAGCCGTTCACCCTTGAGCGCGTCGGCGTGTACCGTCACGCGAAGGCTTTCGGCCAGGTTGGTACGTGCATCCTCGATACTCATCACACGTTTGGCGCGCAGTCGCAGCCCTCCAGAGAAATCATCGTTGCTCACTTCTCCTTCGACCACAACAATAGCATCGGTCTGCAACAGTGACTGTGCCGAATGAAACGCTTCGGCAAACAGCGACGCTTCGATGCGTGCCGAGCGGTCATCCAGGGTGATGAACCCCATCTTGTCGCCCTTCTTGTTCTTCATCACGCGCAAGGCAATGATCAGACCCGCGACCGTCTGGGTGTCTCTGGCCGGTTTCAGGTCAATGATCCGCTGACGGGCGAAGCGGCGAATCTCGCCTTCATATTCGTCGATGGGATGCCCGGTCAGGTACAGCCCCAGGGTTTCCTTTTCACCCCGCAGACGATCCTTGAGGCTCGACTCGCGGGTCTTGCGATGGTTGGCGTATACATCGGCATCCGCCTCGACAAACAGGCCGCCAAACAGGTCCGAGTGGCCACTGTCGCGGCTGCGAGCGGTCTGCTCGGCAGCCTGAATGGCCTCTTCCAGCGCTGCCAGCAACACCGAACGGTTACGGTCGATATTGGCTTGATACGCCTTGGGTTCCAATTCGAAGTACGGGCCGAGGCGATCCAGCGCACCACTGCGAATCAGGCCGTCAAGCGTTCTCTTGTTGACCCGTTTGAGGTCAACGCGCGCGCAGAAATTGAACAGATCCTTGAACGGCCCGTTCTGGCGCGCATCGGTAATGGCCTCGACCGGGCCCTCGCCCACGCCCTTGATAGCGCCGAGGCCATACAGAATGCGGCCGTCGTCGCTTACCGTGAACTTGAACTCGGAGGTGTTCACGTCCGGTGCGTCGAGGCGCAGTTTCATGGTGCGCACTTCTTCGATCAAGGTCACGACCTTGTCGGTGTTGTGCATATCCGCCGATAAAACCGCCGCCATGAACGGCGCTGGGTAGTGAGTCTTCAGCCAGGCAGTCTGATACGACACCAGCCCATAGGCCGCCGAGTGGGATTTATTGAAGCCGTAGCCCGCGAATTTCTCAACCAGGTCGAAAATGTTACCGGCCAGATCCGCGTCGATATTGTTGGTCTTGCAGCCATCAATGAAACCGCCCCGCTGCTTGGCCATTTCCTCGGGCTTTTTCTTGCCCATCGCTCGCCGCAGCATGTCCGCACCGCCGAGGGTGTAACCGGCCATGACCTGTGCGATCTGCATCACCTGTTCCTGATACAGAATGATGCCGTAAGTAGGTGCCAGCACGGGCTTGAGGCCCTCGTACTGGTAATCGACGTGCGGATAAGACAGCTCTGCACGGCCGTGTTTGCGGTTGATGAAGTCGTCTACCATGCCCGACTGCAAAGGGCCGGGACGGAATAACGCCACCAGTGCGATCAAGTCTTCCAGGCAGTCGGGCTTGAGCTTTTTGATCAGCTCCTTCATGCCGCGCGACTCGAGCTGGAAGACCGCCGTGGTTTCAGCCCGTTGCAGCAACTGGTAAGTCGGCATGTCATCGAGCGGAATGAACGCGATGTCCAAAGGCGCTTCGTTGACCTTGGCGCGGTCGCGGTTGATGGTCTTCAGCGCCCAGTCGATGATCGTCAGGGTTCGCAGACCGAGGAAGTCGAACTTCACCAGCCCTGCGGCCTCGACATCGTCCTTGTCGAACTGGGTCACCAGGCCGTCGCCGGCTTCGTCGCAATAGATCGGCGAGAAGTCCGTCAGCTTGGTGGGGGCGATAACCACACCACCAGCGTGCTTGCCCACGTTACGCACGATGCCTTCGAGCTTGAGGGCCATTTCCCAGATTTCAGCGGCTTCCTCGTCTACCTTGAGGAAATCGCGAAGGATTTCTTCCTGCTCGTAAGCCTTTTCTAGGGTCATGCCGACTTCGAACGGGATCATCTTCGACAGTCGATCAGCCAGCCCGTAAGACTTGCCCTGTACCCGCGCAACGTCACGCACCACCGCCTTGGCCGCCATGGAACCGAAGGTGATGATCTGACTGACTGCATTGCGGCCGTATTTCTCGGCCACATATTCAATCACCCGATCACGACCGTCCATGCAGAAGTCGACGTCGAAGTCGGGCATGGAAACCCGCTCCGGGTTCAGGAAGCGTTCGAACAGCAGGTCATATTCCAGCGGATCGAGATCGGTGATCTTCTGTACATAGGCGACCAGCGAGCCGGCACCCGAACCCCGACCGGGACCTACCGGTACGCCGTTGCTCTTGGCCCACTGGATGAAGTCCATAACGATGAGGAAGTAACCGGGGAAGCCCATCTGGATGATGATGTCCAGCTCGAAATTCAGCCGGTCGACATACACCTGGCGCCTGGCTTCGTAATCTTCGGTGGTGTCCTTGGGCAACAGGACAGCAAGACGCTCTTCAAGACCGTCGAACGAGACTTTGCGGAAGTACTCGTCGATGGTCATGCCATCGGGAATCGGGAAGTTGGGCAAGAAGTGGGTGCCCAGCTTGACGTCGATGTTGCAGCGCTTGGCAATCTCGACGGTATTTTCCAGCGCCTCAGGCAAATCACTGAACAGCTCGGCCATTTCTTCCGGACTTTTCAGATACTGCTGATCGCTGTAATTGTGAGAGCGACGCGGGTCGTCCAGCGCCCGGCCTTCGCCGATGCACACGCGAGTCTCGTGAGCCTCAAAATCGGTCTGTTTGATAAAGCGCACATCGTTGGTCGCGACCAGCGGCGCACCGTGGCGCTCGGCCAGCGCCACTGCGGCGTGCAAATGTTCTTCGTCGTTTGTGCGGTTGGTGCGTTGCACCTCTATATAGAAGCGGTCAGGAAATACTTCCAGCCATTCGCGCAGCAGCTCGTCTGCCTCGCCTGGGTTGCCGCCCAGCAATGCCATGCCGATTTCGCCTTCCTTGGCCGCGGAAAGCGCAATAACGCCTTCGCTGGCCTGCGCGACCCACTGGCGCTGGATGACGATCTGACCGTTGCGCTGGCCCTCGATGAAGCCGCGTGAGATCAGTTCGGTCAGGTTGCGGTAGCCTTGAGCATTCATCGCCAGCAGGCTGATACGACTGAGCGCAGCGTCCTCATCCCTGCCCGCCAGCCACAGGTCGACACCACAGATCGGCTTGATCCCGGAGCCTTGGGCGGCCTTGTAGAATTTGACCAGCGAACACATGTTGTTCTGATCAGTCACTGCCACGGCAGGCATGTTCATGCCGGTCAGCGCCTTGATCAACGGTTTGACCCGGACCAGACCGTCGACCAGCGAATACTCGGTGTGCAGGCGTAGATGAACAAAAGAAGCCGGCATGGTGATCCTATAACGCGAAAATACAAAAAACGAAGGGCAGGATTGTAGCGGTCTCCGGAGGAAACGTCAGTCCTGTAACAGACCGACCGGCACCGTAAGCGGGCCACCAAGCAGTATGGCCGCGCGCGCTTCATGGGCCGCACGCACCGGACCGAACGAACGTCGGTGGATGGGCGTCGGCCCGAGCCGGGCCAATGCCTCAAGATGCACCGCAGTAGGATAACCCTTGTGCCCGCCGATGCCATAACCCGGATAGACAAGTTCAAGTGCCGCCATTTCCCGATCCCGGCTGACCTTGGCAAGAATCGAAGCGGCTGCGATGGCGGGGACTTTGGAGTCACCCTTCACCACCGGCGCCGAGGGCACAGACAACTGCGGACAGCGATTGCCGTCGATCAGCGCCAGTTTTGGAGTGACGCTCAACCCTTCGACGGCGCGCTTCATGGCCAGCATCGTGGCGTGCAAAATGTTCAGCTGATCGATTTCTTCGACTTCAGCCCGGGCGATAAACCAGCACAGGGCTTTTTCCTGAATCTCGACAAATAGTTTTTCACGCCGGGCTTCGGTCAGCTTCTTCGAGTCATTGAGCCCCAGAATGGGTCTGGCAGGGTCGAGAATAACTGCAGCCGTGACCACTGCACCACACAGCGGCCCGCGGCCGACTTCGTCAACGCCCGCGACCAGATCCTCGACGAGGGTGAAATCCAGACCTGTTTGCATGATTGGCGAACTCACAATGAAGGTGACTGGCCGAGCAGACTCAATACTGCATCGGCAGCCTGGTTGGAGGCATCGCGGCGCAAGGTCCGGTGAATGGCATCAAAACCTTCAGTCTGCGCGTGACCGTCTTCGATCAGCGGCAACAGCGTGTCGGCCAACGCCTCAGGCGTTGCGTCATCCTGAAGCAGCTCCGGCACCAGCAAGCGCTGGGCCAGCAGATTCGGCAACGACACGTAAGGGCTTTTGACCAGACGCTTGAGGATCCAGAATGTCAGGGGCGCCAATCGATAGGCGACGACCATCGGCCGCTTGTACAACAGGGCCTCAAGCGTCGCAGTACCGGAGGCGATAAGTACCGCGTTGCAGGCAGCCAAGGCAACATGCGACTGCCCGTCGAGCAATGTGACGGGCAAGTCACGGTCCCGCAACAGCTCTTCAACCTGGGCACGTCGCTGTGGACTGGCACACGGCAGCACGAACCGTAAACCGGGCTTGCTGGCCAGCAGGCGCTCGGCAGCATCGAAGAACAGCCCACCCAGACGACCCACTTCGCCGCCCCGACTGCCAGGCATCAATGCGACAACCGGGCCTTCGGCGGGCAAACCCGCCTGGACGCGAGCAGCAGCGCGATCGGACTCGAGAGGAATAGTGTCGGCCAACGGATGACCGACAAACCGGACCGGCACACCCTTCTCTTCGTAAAAGCGGGCTTCGAAGGGCAGCAAAGTGAGCATCAGATCGCAGCCTTCACGAATCTTCAGCACACGTTTTTGACGCCAGGCCCAGACCGAAGGGCTGACGTAATGCACCGTCTTGATACCCGCGCGGCGTAGCTGAAGCTCGATATTGAGAGTGAAATCGGGAGCGTCGATGCCAATAAAGACATCCGGTTTTTCATCGATGAGCGTCTGGATCAGCAGCTTGCGGCGGGCCAGCAGCTCGCGCAGCCGGCCCAGCACTTCTACAAGCCCCATGACCGACAGGCGTTCCATCGGAAAATAAGACCGCATGCCTTCGGCTTCCATCAGCGGACTGCCCACACCGATGAACCGGATATCGGGATGGCGCAGCTTGAGGGCGCGCATCAGGCCTGATCCGAGGATATCGCCGGAAGCTTCGCCAGCGACCAGTGCGACACATAATGGGCTGGTCATGATTAGCGAATGATGCCGCGAGTCGACGTCTGGATCGACTGCAGAAACACAGCCACTTCGGGAAACTGAGCTGCGGGCGCGGCCAGTTCGTCCAGTGCCTGACCGATCGTCAGCCCCTGGCGGTAAACCGTCTTGTAGGCCCTGCGCAACGCATGTATGGCTTCTTCGGAGAAACCGCGACGACGCATACCCTCGAAGTTCATGCTGCGCGCTTCGGCCGGGTTGCCGAAAACCGTCACGAACGCCGGAACGTCCTTGCCGATGGCAGTGCCCATACCGGAAAAGCTGTGCGCGCCGATGTGGCAAAACTGGTGCACGAGCGTGAAGCCGGAAAGAATCGCCCAGTCGTCGACATGAACATGGCCTGCCAGCGCCGTGTTGTTGACCAGGATAACGTGGTTGCCGATTACGCTGTCATGACCGATGTGCGCATAGGCCATGATCAGATTGTGGTCACCCAGTGTGGTTTCAGCACGGTCCTGAACGGTACCGCGGTGAATGGTCACACCTTCGCGAATCACATTGTGATCGCCGATGACCAGGCGTGTTTCCTCGCCCTTGTACTTCAGATCGGGCGTGTCCTCACCCACCGATGAAAACTGGTAGATGCGGTTGTGCTTGCCGATCTTCGTTGGCCCCTTGAGGACAACATGAGGACCGACGACTGTACCCTCGCCAATTTCCACACCGGCTCCGATGATCGACCAAGGGCCGACCTCAACGTTGTCGGCCAGTACGGCCGTCGGATCGATGATTGCGCGAGAGTCAATCAAACTCATAGTTTACGTTCCGCACAGATGATTTCGGCAGAGCATACCGCCTTGCCGTCAACCGTGGCCTTGCATTCAAACTTCCAGATCTGGCGTTTGCTGCTCAGGAACTTCGCCTCGAGCACCAGTTGGTCGCCCGGCAGAACCGGCTGGCGGAAACGCAACTTGTCCGAACCCACGAAATAATAGAGCGTGCCGTCAGAAGGCTTGGAGTCGAGCATCTTGAACGCGAGGATGCCGGCAGCCTGTGCCATCGCTTCGATGATCAAAACGCCCGGCATGATTGGATGCTCGGGGAAATGACCGTTGAAAAAAGGCTCGTTGACACTGACATTCTTGTAGGCGCGAATGTTCTTGTTCTCGATATCCAGCTCGGTCACACGATCCACCAGCAGGAACGGGTAACGATGAGGCAGGTATTCGCGAATTTCTTTGATGTCCATCATTTCGAGGGGAAGCCTGTAGTAAAGATTAGGAGTGCGTCGCGACTGCGCAGCACCCCTCTACATCAAGGAGGCAGTTTATCGACTGTGCACGCTTGATATTAAAAAGGTATCAGCCATCAGATGAGCGATTATCGGCGCAGGTCACCGTCTCCAAGGCCTTTTCAAGCTTTTGCAGACGTCGCGCCATGTCATCGATCTTGCGCAAACGTGCTGCGCTCTTACGCCACTCGGCGGCTGGCTGCATTGCCGTACCCGACGAGTAGGAACCCGGCTCGGTGATGGAATGCGTGACCATGGTCATACCCGTGATGTAAACGCCATCGCAAATATCTATATGCCCTACCAGGCCGACACCACCAGCCAGCATGCAATGCTTGCCGATTTTGGTGCTTCCAGAGATACCGACACACGCAGCCATTGCCGTGTGGTCGCCGACCTGTACGTTGTGGGCAATCTGAATCTGGTTATCCAGTTTGACGCCATTGCCAATTCGCGTATCAGCCAGCGCACCCCGATCGATTGCCGTATTGACGCCAACCTCGACGTCATCACCGAGGGTGACGCCACCGATCTGTGCAACCTTGTGGTAGATACCTTTGTCCTTGGCAAAGCCAAAGCCTTCGCCACCCAGCACGGCACCCGACTGAATGACGACGCGCTTGCCAATGCGCACATCGTGATAAAGCGTTACCCGCGGGGCCAGCCAGCCGCCCTCACCGATCTCGCAGCGAGCGCCGATGAAGCAGTGAGCACCGATGCTTACACCTGCTGCAATACGCACACCGCTCTCGATCACAGCAAAAGCGCCAATACTGGCAGCAGGATCAATCAGTGCATCTGCGGCAATCACAGCCGTCGGATGAACGCCTGCGCTACTTTTAGGCTTGGGATCGAAAAAATGCGAAATGCGCGCGTAGGCCAGGTAAGTATCAGGAACCACCAGCGCATTACCGGTGTAACCGTCGGCGTCTGCGGGCTTGAGCAGCACGGCAGAAGCTTGGGTATCGACCAGCAATTTACGATACTTGGGATTTGCCAGGAAACTGACTTGACCAGGGCCGGCCTCTTGCAAAGTGGCCAGCCCGGTGATTTCGATATCCTTGTCGCCACGTAACGTGGCACCAAGGAACTCGGCCAACTGGCCGAGCTTGATGGTTATGCTCATGGTTACTTCAGCTGGTTCATGCGCTCGATGACTTGGCGAGTCACGTCATACTGAGGCTTGACGTCAATCACGGCACCGCGCTCGAATACCAGGTCGAAGCCGCCTTTCTTGATCACTTCTTCAACTGCCTGATCCAGCTTAGGCTTCAACTGCTTGAGCATTTCACGGTCAGCAACAGCTTTAGCTTCGTTCAGCTCTTTGGACTGGAACTGGAAATCACGGGCCTTTTGCTTGAATTCAAGCTCCAGACGCTCACGCTCAGGCTGAGCCATCTTGTCGCCACCGCTGACCAGACGATCCTGAATACCTTTGGCGCTGCTTTCCAGGCTTTTCAGCTTGGTCAGTTGCGGGCCGAACTTCTTCTCGGCGTCTACGGCGTAACGCTTGGCAGCGTCGGATTCCAGCAGGGCCATCTGATAGTTCAGTACCGCGATCTTCATGTCAGCAAATGCAGGGCTGGCGACCAATACGGTGGCCAGCATTACCAATTGAGTCAACTTACGCACAATACAACTCCTACAAAATTCGTTGCGTTATCAAAGATCAGACGCTTAGAAAGTCTGACCCAGGGAGAATTGGAAAACCTGAGTTTCGGCTTCGTCGTCCGGCTTCTTGATCGGCATCGCCAGGGCGAAGCTCAGAGGACCGAGAGCTGTGATCCAGGTAACACCGATACCCACAGAGCTGGCCATACCGGACAGGTCGATGTCGTTGCACTCGACTTTCTTGCCGCTTGCAGATGTCTTGCTGGAATCGCACTTGGTATTGAACACGTTGCCGACGTCCCAGAACACAGAGGTACGCAGCGAGCGCTGATCCTTGACGAATGGCAGCGGGAACATGACTTCTACGCCACCCTGAACCAGGGCATTACCACCGAACGGCAGTGGATCCTGATCCGGATCGGCGAGAGTACCTTGATTTCCGGTTACCGACGCACCACGACTCGGCGTGCTACGCGGACCGAGCGTGCTGTCCTTGAAGCCACGAACCGAGTTGAAGCCGCCTGCATAGTAGTTCTCGTAGAACGGCAGACCCGAGGTCGAACCGTAACCGTCGCCGTAACCCAGCTCGGTGTGCAGACGCAGGGTGTAATTGTCGGTGATCGGGTGGAAGTACTGCGCACGATAATCGAGCTTGAAGAACGACAGGTCACTGCCCGGCAAGGTGGATTCGAACACCAGGCTTTGCGAATGACCACGGGTTGCCAGAACGCCTTTGTTCAGCGTCGACTCGGACCAGCCGACCGAACCCTTGAAGTTCAGGTACTTGTCGCCTTCCTTCTGAACGAAATCAAAAATCTCGTCAACGGTGTACTTGCCGGTCTTGATCTCGTCCTGCTGGACCGTCAGGCCGTAAGTCAGACGCGACGTCTCGCTAATCGGGTAACCGAGGTTGATACCGGCACCCAGGCTGTCTACTGCATAGCTTGCAACATCAACGTCGAGGTCGTCGTAGTTGGTGGTGCGGTAAAAGGCGTTGTAGCCCAGGCTGACACCGTCCGGCGTGTAGTACGGATCGACGTAGCTGAAGTTGTAACGGCTCTGGTATTCACTGCGGGTCAGGCCGATGCTGACCTTGTTGCCCGTACCCAAGAAGTTGTTCTGGCTGATCGAACCACCCAGGATCAAACCTGCGCTTTGCGCGAAGCCGACGCTGGCGGTGATGGAGCCGGACGCCTGTTCTTCAACAGCGTAGTTGACGTCCACCTGATCGTCGGTGCCCGGAACTGGCGGCGTCTCGACGTTGACTTCCTTGAAGAAGCCCAGACGATCCAGACGGGTCTTGGACTGGTCGATCAGGTAGGTTGAAGCCCAGCCGCCTTCCATCTGACGCATTTCGCGACGCAGCACTTCGTCTTCCGACTTGGTGTTGCCGCGGTAGTTGATGCGGTTGACGTAGGCACGCTTGCCGGGATCGACCACAAAGGTGATATCGACTGTGTGATCTTCGTTGTTCGGGGTCGGCACGCCGTTGACGTTGGCGAAGGTGTAGCCTTCGTTACCCAGACGACGGGTTATCAGCTCGGACGTCGTGGTCATGACCTTGCGCGAGAACACCTGACCAGGCTGAACCAGCAGCAGGGACTTGACCTGATCTTCTGGCACCTTCAGGTCGCCGCTCAGCTTGACCGACTTGACGCTGTACTTCTCGCCTTCGTTGATGTTGACCGTGATGTACACGTTCTTCTTGTCAGGCGTGATCGAAACCTGGGTCGAGGCGATATCCATGTTGATATAGCCGCGGTCAAGGTAGTACGAACGCAGACGCTCAAGGTCGCCCGAGAGTTTTTCACGAGCGTACTTGTCATCGTTCTTGAAGAACGACAGCCAGTTGCTGGTCTTGAGTTCGAACAGGTCGGTCAGGTCTTCGTCGGAGAAAACCGTGTTACCCACCACGTTGATGTGCTGGATCGACGCAACCGTACCTTCATTGATGTTGATCTTCAGGCCCACGCGGTTACGCGGCTGAGGAACAACCTCGGCGTCAACCTCGGCGGAGTAACGACCCTGGGCAACGTACTGACGTTGCAGCTCGTTACGCACACCCTCGAGGGTTGCACGCTGGAAAATCTCACCTTCGGCCAGACCGGACTGTTTCAGCCCCTTCATCAAGTCTTCGGTGGAGATGGCCTTGTTACCTTCAATTTCGATGCTCGCAACGGACGGGCGCTCGACGACGCTGATGACGAGTACGTTGCCATCGCGACCCAGCTGGATATCTTGAAAGAAACCGGTTTTGAACAACGAACGGGTAGCCTCCACCAAGCGACCGTCATCCGCCTGCTCGCCTACATTCAGCGGCAACGCGCCAAAGACACTGCCGGCGGATACCCGCTGCAGGCCGTTGACACGGATATCGGAGATGGTGAAGGACTCGGCGTGAACTTCAGCGATCATCAGTGCGGAAAGAACCGCAGTTAGCAGCAGACGTTTCATGAAGTCCTTTCTTATTCCAACTGGCAATAAACAAACTGCCGCAAAATGCGGCAGATTCGCAACTCGGCAACGCTTTACAGTCGGCCCAGATCGTTGACCAGCGCGAGCAACATTACGCCCACTACCAGACTGATACCGATCTGCGCCCCCCAACCTTGAACCTTTTCCGAAAGGGGACGACCACGCGCCCACTCGATCAGATAAAACAGCAAATGCCCCCCGTCCAGGACGGGAATGGGCAGCAGATTCAGAACCCCCAGGCTAATACTCAGATAAGCGAGGAAGTTCAGAAAATCTCCGATGCCCGACTGGGCCGAAGCGCCCGCCACTTTAGCAATGGTTATCGGTCCACTCAAGTTTTTTACCGAGAGCTCGCCGAACAACATTTTCTTGAGCGAGTCCAGAGTCAGCACACTCATGCTCCAGGTGCGCTTTACACCCTCGGCCATGGCGGCGAAAGGACCGTAGCTGACCTCACGCAGCATTTCCGGTGGCCAATCGACAGCTTTTACACCCGCACCCAGATAGCCGGTGGCCGATTTGCCTTCGCCTTTGGCGGCAAGAGTCACCGGAACGTCAATTTGTGCACCGTCACGCTCTATACGCAGCGATACTTTCGCCTCGGGGCGCTCACGCACCCGGTCGACAACCTGTTGCCACTCACTGAGCGGCTGACCGTCCATCGAAATCAGCCGATCGCCGGTTTTGAGACCTGCACTCTGCGCCGGACCTTTCGGGTCGATTTCTGCCAGGATCGGCAGCAAGGCCGGACGCCATGGGCGAATACCCAGCGACTTGATCGGATCAGGCTCTTCTGCGCCTCTGAGCCAGTCATTCAATACCAGCTCGCGAGAGGTATCGACCGTCGAGCCCTGATCCCTGACTTTCATGGCTATGGTGCCGCTCTCACCCAGGCGGCGGACCAATTGCAGATTGACGCCAGCCCAGCCTGAGGTTGGCTCACCATCCACAGCGACGATTTCCTGCCCGGCGGTCAGGCCGGCCTGTTGAGCGATGCTTCCAGACTCGACTGCGCCAATGACCGGGCGCACCTGCTCGCTACCCATCATCGCCAGAACCCAGAAAAAGGCGATGGCCAGAAGGAAGTTAGCCGTCGGGCCGGCGATCACAATCGCAATGCGCTGCCCTACCGTCTTGCGGTTGAAGGACTGATCGGCCAGCTCGGGCGGAACATTGCCTTCGCGCTCGTCGAGCATCTTTACGTAGCCACCCAGAGGAATCGCAGCAACGACGTACTCGGTCCCTTGGCGGTCGTGCCAGCGCAGCAGCGGCGTGCCGAAACCTACAGAAAAACGCAGTACCTTGACGCCACAGCGCCGAGCCACCCAGAAGTGGCCGAATTCGTGAAATGTCACCAGCACGCCCAAGGCAATAAGGGTGCCGAGAATCATATATAAAGCACTCATCAGGCTTCTCCGGGTACCGACTGATCGGTCGGTGTGTTAATCATCGCAGACCTCGAGGCCCGCCTTTGACGCACCACATCAACCCTTGCGTTCATTGCCCGCTTCGATCGAGCCATAGGCCCGCCAGCAGTCTTGCCTTGGCATCCACTGCAAACACCGCGTCGAGCTCTTCGACCGCCGTGACGGGCTCCTGATTCAGGACATCCTCGATCATACCGGCGATTTCCGGGTAACGGATACGCCCGTCAAGAAATGCCGCAACCCCCACTTCGTTGACCGCGTTGAGCATGGCAGGCGCACTGCCGCCCGCCTCGGCGGCCTGACGCGCCAGTCTGAGGCAAGGAAAACGCCCTTCATCGGGGGCCTGAAAGTCCAGCTGGCCGATGCGAAACAGATCAAGCGGCGCAACGCCAGATTCTACACGTGCAGGCCAGGCGAGCGCATTGGCAATGGGTGTACGCATGTCGGGATTACCCAACTGAGCCAGCACAGAGCCATCAACGTAATCGACCAGCGAGTGAATCACGCTCTGGGGATGGATCACAACCTCGATCTGATCGGGGCGCGCATCGAACAGCCAGCAAGCCTCGATCAGCTCCAGCCCCTTGTTCATCATGGTGGCCGAATCGACGGAAATCTTGCGCCCCATCGACCACACAGGGTGGGCACAAGCCTGTGCCGGGGTCACATCTCGCAACTGCTCAAGCGGGGTCTCGCGAAAAGGTCCGCCAGACGCTGTGAGCATGATACGTCGAACACCGACAGCACCCAGACCGCGAGCAAAGTCGACGGGGAGGCACTGAAAAATCGCGTTGTGCTCGCTGTCGATAGGCAGCAGCACAGCGCCGCTCTGGCGAACAGCCTGCATGAACAAGGCGCCGGACATGACCAGCGCCTCCTTGTTGGCGAGCAACACCTTCTTGCCCGCCTCCACCGCAGCCAGCGTAGGACGTAACCCTGCGGCCCCGACGATGGCAGCCATCACTGCATCGACCCGCGGGTGCGCAGCTACTTCACACAAGCCACTTTCGCCGACCAGCACCCGGGTATCGAGGCCGGCCGCAGCCAGGTCATCCTGCAATTTGCGGGCGACAACCTGATCCGGCACCACTGCGTATTGCGGCGTGTGCTTGATGCACAACGCAAGCAGCTCGGCCAGCCGACTGAAACCGGTTAACGCAAACACCTGATAAAGGGCCGGATGACGTGCAATGACATCCAGCGTGCTCAACCCTATGGAGCCGGTCGCCCCCAGAACGGTGATCTGTTGCGGAGCACTCACATCACACCCCATTCAGCAGCCCATAACAGGACGGCAAAAACGGGTATAGCAGCGGTCAGGCTGTCTATGCGGTCCAGTACGCCGCCGTGCCCGGGCAGCAGATTGCTGCTGTCCTTGATACCGGACTGGCGCTTGAACATGCTTTCAGTCAGATCACCGATCACGGAAATGAACACGATTACCGCTGCACCCAGCAGCCCGGCGACAAACTGGACAGCCGTCCAGTCACGGGAGATACCCACGGCGGCAGTAATGCCCAGACTGACCACCAGCCCACCGTATACACCTTCCCAGCTCTTGCCCGGGCTTACCTTGGGCGCCAGCTTGCGTTTGCCGAAAGCCTTGCCGGAGAAATAGGCACCGATGTCGGCAGCCCAGACCAGCACCATCACGGACAGAATCAGCCAGTTGCCCAGCGGCCACTGCTTTATCAACACCAGCCCCTGCCAGGCAGGCAGCAGCACCAGCAGCCCGATCACAAGCTTGCAGACCGCGCTCGCCCAGTGATTGCTGGAATCAGGGTAAGTGAGGACCAGATAGGTCGCAACGCCCCACCAGATAACGGCGGCGACAAGCACCCAGGGCTCGAGACCCGGCAGCAGATACATGAGAAACAGCAGGATGGCGACCAGAGCTGCGTAGCCCAAGCGCATAGACTGGGAAGCGAACCCGGCCAGTCGCGCCCATTCCCAGGCGCCCAGCACGACAACGCCTCCGATGAACAGAGCGAAATACATGCCGGTGAGCAGGAAAAAACCACACAGCGCGATCGGCAACAGAATGAGTGCCGTGATAATCCGTTGTTTCAGCATTAAGCCCGGGCTCCAGCTTCTACCTGTTCGCTGGTTCTACCGAAGCGACGTTGGCGAGAAGCGAAATCAGCCAGCGCAGCGCGCATGGCATCGTGTTTGAAGTCCGGCCAGAACAGGTCGGAGAAATACAGCTCGGCATACGCCAGCTGCCAAAGCAGGAAATTACTGATGCGGTGCTCGCCACCGGTGCGAATGCACAGGTCCGGCAGAGGCAGGTCGCCGGTCGCAAGACAGGTCTGCAACAGCTCGGGCGTGATGTCCTCCGGCTGCAGGTGCCCGGCCTGAACTTCGCGCGCCAGACGCTGGGCAGCTTGTGCAATGTCCCACTGCCCACCGTAATTGGCAGCGATCTGCAGGACGAAGCGGCTGTTGCCGGACGTCCGCGTCTCTGCCTCGCGCATTGCAGCCTGAAGCTCAGGGTGAAAACGCGAACGGTCACCAATAATTCGCAGGCTGATTTCGTTTTCGTTCAGGCGCTTGGTTTCACGGCGCAACGCTGTGAAAAAAAGCTCCATCAACGCACCGACTTCTTCAGCCGGACGCTGCCAGTTTTCACTGGAAAACGCGAACAGGGTCAGCACTTCGACCTTGGCCTCGGCACACACCTCGATAACAGCCCGAACAGCGTCGACGCCGGCCTTGTGACCGGCGACGCCTGGCAGGAGGCGCTTCTTCGCCCAGCGATTATTACCATCCATGATAATCGCGACATGACGCGGCACCGATGACGGCCCGGCCGGTTTTATCTTTTCCATGAAAGCGTCCGAAACCTTAAACAGCCATCAGATCAGCTTCTTTCTGCTTCACCGCAACTTCGATTTCCGCTACGAACTTGTCGGTCAGCTTCTGGATGTCGTCAGCACCACGACGCTCTTCGTCTTCACTGATTTCCTTCTCCTTGACCAGATCCTTCAGCTGGCTCAGCGCATCACGGCGGATGTTACGCACGGCCACACGGGCGTCTTCGGCAGCATCGCGGGCCTGTTTGGTGAAGCCCTTGCGGGTTTCTTCGGTCAGGGCCGGCATGGAGATCAGCAGCAGCTCACCGAGGTTGGTCGGGTTGAAGCCCAGACCGGAGCTCTGGATAGCCTTGTCGACGGCAGCGAGCATATTGCGTTCGAACGCAACAACCTGCAGGGTGCGCGAGTCCTTGACGGTTACGTTGGCAACCTGGCTCAGCGGCGTGTCTGCGCCGTAATAAGGAACCATGACACCACCCAGAATGCTTGGATGAGCCTTGCCGGTGCGGATGCGGGTGAAGGCATGAGCCAGCGACTCAAGGCTTTTCTGCATGCGCACTTGGGCGTCTTTCTTGATTTCGTTGATCATTGTTGGGCTTCCTCGATCAGGGTTCCTTCAGCGCCGCCATGGACGATATTCAGAAGGGCACCCGGCTTGTTCATGTTGAAGACGCGCAGTGGCATCTTGTGATCGCGACACAGGCAGATTGCGGTCAGATCCATCACACCCAGCTTGCGATCCAGCACTTCATCGTAAGTCAGATGATCGAACTTCTCGGCATTCGGGTCCTTGAACGGGTCTGCGGTGTACACACCGTCCACCTTGGTCGCCTTGAGCACCACATCGGCGTCGATTTCAATTGCACGCAGGCAGGCCGCCGAATCGGTTGTGAAGAACGGATTCCCCGTACCCGCAGCGAAAATAACCACTTCCTTGGCGCTGAGATGGCGCATGGCCTTGCGACGATCATAATGATCCGTCACGCCCAGCATGGAAATGGCCGACATCACGATGGCGGTGATATTAGCGCGCTCCAGCGCATCGCGCATTGCCAGCGCGTTCATCACCGTGGCCAGCATTCCCATGTGGTCGCCAGTCACCCGATCCATGCCTGCAGCACTCAGCGCTGCACCACGGAACAGGTTGCCACCGCCGATAACCAGACCAACCTGGACGCCGATACCGACCAGTTGACCGACTTCCAGCGCCATGCGGTCCAGCACCTTGGGGTCGATGCCGAACTCTTCCGAGCCCATGAGGGCCTCGCCGCTAAGCTTGAGTAGAATGCGTTTATAGCGAGCCTGATAACCACTGCCCTGCTGAGCCATTGCGAATCTCTCCTGCGGCGTTTTTCTGAAAAAAATCTGTGCGAGCTATTTCAAGCCTGCGCTTACTTTAGCTTGACGCTTCGAAAGCGTCGGGAGAATGCAGCCTTGTGGGCACAATCTCCAGAAAAATTTCCTGCCCCCTTTCGACAAAGAGGCCGCACGCGTATGCGGGCAGCCTCTTTGGGGCGACAGTTATAAAACCGTCTTACTGCTTGCTGGCAGCTACTTGAGCAGCGACTTCTTCAGCGAAGTTGTCGACTGGCTTCTCGATGCCATCGCCTACTTTGTAGTAGGTGAAAGACACGATTTCAGCGCCGGCTTTCTTGGCCAGCTCACCGACCTTGACTTCAGGGTTCTTGACGAAAGCCTGTTCAACCAGGCTGGCTTCTGCCAGGAACTTGGTGATACGACCGCCAACCATCTTTTCGACGATTTCAGCTGGCTTGCCTTTGATCTTGTCTTCGTTCAGTTGCAGGAAGACACTCTTCTCGCGCTCGATCGCTTCGGCAGACACTTCCGAAGGCAACAGGAACTCGGGGTTGCTTGCCGCTACGTGCATGGCAATATCTTTAGCCAGCTCGACGTCGCCGCCCTTCAGAGTAACCACAACACCGATCTTGTTGCCGTGCAGGTAAGCACCAACAACGTCACCTTCGATGCGCTTCAGGCGACGGATATTGACGTTTTCGCCAACCTTGCCGACCAGTACCAGACGCGCAGCTTCCTGAGCTTCGATCAGCGGAGCGACATCAGTCATCTTGTCGGCAAAGGCTTTTTCAACGCTTGCAGCGACGAAGCTCTTGAAATCGTCCTGCAGAGCGAGGAAGTCGGTCTGCGAGTTGACTTCGATGATGACGGCAGCCTTGCCGTCTTCCTTGATAGCGATAGCGCCTTCAGCAGCAACGTTGCCTGCTTTCTTGGCGGCCTTGATGGCGCCGGAAGCACGCATTTCGTCGATTGCTTTTTCGATGTCGCCGCCAGCCTTGGTCAAGGCCTTTTTGCAATCCATCATTCCTTCGCCGGTACGCTCGCGCAGTTCTTTGACCAACGCTGCAGTAATCTCTGCCATTTCAAAATCCTCTTGGATAGGTCTTCAACCATTCCACCCGGCTCGCCGGGCGTGCAATTCTTGAAAAATCAGGGTGGCAGCAGCACATGACAACAAGGTCATGGCTACAGACCGACAAATCATTTCACAGGTGGCAAAAAGGGGGCTAAGCCCCCTTTTCGCGTACTGAGTAAACGCCAGGCGTTTTTACTCAGCCTTCTACAGCAGCTGCTGGAGCTTCTTCGACGAATACGTCGGTGCCGCCAGCAACATTGTTGCGACCACGGATAACAGCATCAGCCATCGAACCCATGTACAGCTGGATGGCGCGGATTGCGTCATCGTTGCCCGGGATGATGTAGTCAATGCCTTGAGGACTGCTGTTGGTATCGACTATGCCGATAACAGGGATGCCCAGCTTGTTGGCTTCGGTGATCGCGATGCGCTCGTGATCAACGTCGATGACGAACAGTGCGTCTGGCAGACCGCCCATGTCCTTGATACCACCCAGGCTGCGATCCAGTTTTTCCAGATCACGGGTACGCATCAAAGCTTCTTTCTTGGTCAGCTTGGCGAAAGTACCGTCTTCGGACTGTATTTCGAGCTCACGCAGGCGCTTGATCGACTGACGGATGGTCTTGAAGTTGGTCAGCATGCCGCCCAACCAGCGATGATCGACGTACGGCGAGCCGCAACGTGCTGCTTCTTCAGCAACGATCTTGCCAGCGGAACGCTTGGTGCCAACGAACAGAATCTTGTTTTTACCCGACGCCAGGCGCTCAACGAAAGTCAGTGCCTCGTTGAACATCGGCAGGGTTTTTTCAAGGTTGATGATGTGAATCTTGTTGCGCGCGCCGAAAATGTACTTAGCCATTAACGGGTTCCAGTAACGCTTTTGGTGACCGAAGTGGCAACCGGCCTTAAGCATATCGCGCATATTGACTTGGGACATAAATAGTTCCTTGATAAGTCGGGTTAGGCCTCCACGTATCCCAATGACCAACCAGTGGCATCTGCCAAGGGCACCCAGGTCATCGTGTCGACACGTGTGTGGGTTTGTGCTTCAAGGACGGACCTTGGAAAGCGGCGCATTTTATATCACAAAAGGGAAGAGAACGGAACTCCAATCAACCTCTTGTTTTACCGGACTTTTAAGCGCGCATCGATTGCCTATAGAAGGAAGCGATGATCACCCGGCGCGGGTGGTCTGATAGAATTGCCGCTTTGCGCACCAACCACGTGCCAGCCACGTCGAGAGATTCAGCATGACCATCACCCTCAAAACCCCGGAAGACATCGAAAAGATGCGCATTGCCGGCCGCCTGGCCGCCGATGTACTGGAAATGATCGCGCCGCACGTCAAGCCTGGCGTCACCACCGAAGAGCTGGACCGCATCTGTCATGACTATATAGTCAACGAGCAGAAGGCGATCCCTGCCCCGCTCAATTACAAGGGTTTTCCCAAGTCGATCTGCACTTCGATCAATCAGGTAGTCTGCCATGGCATCCCGAGCGACAAGAAGCTTAAAGACGGCGACTCGCTCAATATCGACGTCACCGTGATCAAGGATGGCTATCACGGCGACACCAGCAGGATGTTTCACGTCGGCACTGTTCCGGTATGGGCCGAGCGCCTGTCGAAAGTGACCCAGGAATGCCTCTACAAGGCGATCGAAATCGTCAAGCCCGGCACACGCCTGGGCGACATCGGTGCAGTCATTCAGAAACACGCCGAAAAAAACGGCTTCTCGGTGGTGCGTGAGTTCTGCGGCCACGGCATCGGCAAGGTGTTTCATGAAGAGCCGCAAGTCATGCACTTCGGCGAAGCAGGCACCGGCATCGAGCTCAAAGAAGGCATGACTTTCACCATTGAGCCGATGATCAACCAGGGCCGACCTGAAACCAAGATTCTTGGCGATGGCTGGACCGCAATCACCAAGGACCGCAAGCTTTCGGCACAATGGGAGCACACCCTGCTGGTGACCGCTGACGGTTACGAAATCTTCACTTTACGCAGCGACGATACCATTGCACAAAAGGCTCCCTGAGCCCGGTTGAACGCCTGATCACCAACGCGCCCAGCCCGACACGAGGAATACTGCTCAATGCCGCAAGTAGATCCGGACTTGTTCGATCGTGGCCAGTTCCAGGCCGAACTGGCCTTGAAAGCCAGCCCCATCGCTGCGTTCAAGAAGGCCATCCGAAGAGCCAGAGATGTTCTTGACGATCGTTTCAAAGCGGGCCGCGACATTCGCCGACTGATCGAGGATCGGGCCTGGTTTGTCGACAACAT
Source organism: Pseudomonas tremae (assembly GCF_001401155.1). Lineage (GTDB taxonomy): Bacteria > Pseudomonadota > Gammaproteobacteria > Pseudomonadales > Pseudomonadaceae > Aquipseudomonas > Aquipseudomonas tremae. The sequence continues at coordinate 103,063 of NZ_LJRO01000305.1, read as the reverse complement.
TTTGCAAAAGGCCTGGGATCAGTTCGAATGGAGCGAAGATGCCGACATCTCGTTGCTGGCAGTGGGCGGCTACGGTCGCGGTGAACTGCACCCCTACTCGGACATTGACCTGCTGATCCTGCTGGAAAGCGATGATCACGAAGTTTTTCGCGACCCTATCGAGCGTTTTCTGACGCTGCTGTGGGATATCGGCCTGGAGGTCGGACAAAGCGTCCGTTCGGTGCGCGAATGCGCGCAGGAAGGGCTGGCCGACCTGACGGTGATTACCAACCTGATGGAAAGCCGCACCATCGCCGGCCCCGAGCACTTGCGCCAGCGCATGCTGGAAGTCACCAGCACCCGGCACATGTGGCCAAGCAAAGAGTTTTTTCTGGCTAAGCATGCCGAGCAGATAAAACGTCACCACAAATACAACGACACCGAATACAACCTGGAGCCCAACGCCAAAGGGTCCCCGGGTGGCCTGCGCGATATCCAGACCATTCTCTGGGTCGCCCGGCGTCAGTACGGCACACTGAACCTGCATGCACTGGCAGGCGAAGGCTTCCTGCTGGGGAGCGAAAATGCCCTGCTGGCCTCCTCCCAGGAGTTTCTCTGGAAAGTACGCTATGCCCTGCACATGCTGGCCGGACGATCCGAAGACCGGCTGCTGTTCGATTATCAGGTGCGCATCGCCGGGCTGCTGGGTTACGAAGACAATGACGCCAAGCTCGCTATAGAGCGCTTCATGCAAAAGTACTACCGTGTGGTTATGAGCATCGCCGAGCTGAGCGACCTGATCATCCAGCACTTCGAGGAAGTCATCCTTTCCGATGACGGAGGCACGCCTCAGCCGATCAATTCGCGCTTTCAGCTGCACGACGGCTATATAGAAGCAACCAACCCGAACGTCTTCAAGCGCACACCCTTCGCCATGATGGAGATTTTCGTGCTGATGGCTCAGCACCCTGAGATAAAAGGCGTGCGTGCCGACACCATTCGTCTGCTGCGCGAGCATCGGCACCTGATCAACGACGATTTCCGCAACGATATTCGCAACACCAGCCTGTTCATCGAGCTGTTCAAGTGCGAGACAGGCATCCATCGCAATCTGCGTAGAATGAACCGCTACGGTATTCTGGGCCTGTACCTGCCCGAATTCGGTCATATCGTCGGGCAGATGCAACATGATCTGTTCCACATCTATACCGTCGACGCGCACACGCTGAACCTGATCAAGCACTTGCGTAAACTGCAGTACACCGAGGTTTCCGAGAAATTCCCGCTGGCCAGCAAGATCATGGCGCGCCTGCCGAAGCCGGAACTTATCTACCTTGCCGGCCTGTATCACGACATCGGCAAAGGTCGCGGTGGCGATCATTCCGAACTCGGTGCGGTGGACGCACATGCATTCGGCGAGCGCCATCACTTGCCTGCATGGGACAACCGGCTGATCGTCTGGCTGGTAAGCAACCATCTGGTGATGTCCACCACGGCACAGCGCAAGGACCTCTCCGATCCGCAGGTCATCCATGATTTCGCCCAGTTCGTGGGCGATGAAGTGCATCTCGATTACCTGTATGTGCTGACCGTCGCCGACATCAACGCAACTAATCCCACGCTATGGAACTCCTGGCGGGCCAGTCTGTTGCGCCAGCTGTACACCGAGACCAAGCGTGCCTTGCGTCGCGGCCTGGAGAACCCGGTCGATCGGGAAGAGCAGATTCGACGCACGCAGATAGCCGCACTGGACATCCTCGTGCGCAACGGCACCGATCCGGATGACGTCGAGCAACTCTGGTCAGCGTTGGGCGACGACTATTTTCTGCGCCACACCGCTGGTGATGTAGCCTGGCACAGTGATGCAATCCTGCAGCAGCCAGCCGACGGCGGCCCGCTGGTGCTGATCAAGGAAACGACCCAGCGCGAGTTCGAGGGCGGCACGCAGATCTTCATCTATGCCCCGGACCAGCATGACTTCTTCGCTGTGACCGTGGCAGCGATGGACCAGCTGAACCTGAACATCCATGACGCGCGCATCATTACGTCCAGCAGTCAGTTCACACTCGACACCTACATCGTGCTGGACCATGAGGGCGGCTCGATCGGCAACAACCCTGAGCGTATTCAGGACATTCGTGAAGGCCTTACCGAGGCGCTGCACAACCCGGATGACTATCCGACGATCATCAAGCGCCGCGTCCCCCGCCAGCTCAAGCATTTTGCCTTCGCGCCGCAGGTCACCATCCACAACGACGCCCAGCGTCCGGTGACGGTGCTCGAACTGCTGGCACCAGACCGGCCCGGCCTGCTGGCACGTGTCGGCAAGATCTTTCTGGAGTTCGACCTGTCCCTGCAGAACGCCAAGATTGCAACCCTCGGTGAACGCGTGGAAGACGTTTTCTTCATCACCGACGCCAACAATCAACCGCTTTCCGACCCGCAATTGTGCAGCCGTTTGCAGGAAGCGATCGTCAAGCAACTTAGCGTCAACTCGGACACCGGCGGCGACCTGCGGATCAGCATATGAACACTCGACCACACGCACTGGCTCAACGCAGCTCATCGAGGAACACGCTTCATGAATAACGCCATGCAACTGCTTCAGCCCTACCCTTTCGAGAAGCTTCGCGCATTGCTCGGAAGCGTGACGCCCAACCCGGAAAAACGCCCGGTGGCGCTGTCTATTGGCGAGCCCAAGCACCGCTCCCCCGATTTCGTTGCCAAGGCACTGGCCGACAACCTCGACCAGATGGCGGTTTATCCGACCACCCTGGGCATCCCTGCACTGCGCGAAGCGATTGCCGGGTGGTGCAGTCGCCGGTTTGGCGTTCCGCAAGGCTGGATCGACCCGGCGCGCAATGTACTGCCGGTCAACGGCACACGCGAGGCACTGTTTGCATTCACTCAAACAGTGGTCAATCGCAGTGATGACGGCCTGGTGGTCAGCCCGAATCCGTTCTATCAGATCTATGAAGGCGCGGCATTTCTCGCCGGCGCCCAGCCTCACTATCTACCGTGCCTGAGCGAGAACGGCTTCAATCCGGACTTCGACGCAGTCAGCCCGGACATCTGGAAGCGTTGCCAGATTCTCTTTCTGTGTTCGCCGGGTAACCCGACAGGGGCGTTGATTCCGGTTGAAACCCTGAAAAAACTCATTGCGCTGGCTGACGAGCATGATTTCGTGATTGCAGCCGACGAATGCTACAGCGAGCTGTATTTCGACGAACAAACCCCGCCGCCAGGCCTGCTCAGCGCCTGTGTCGAACTGGGCCGTGAGGATTTCAAGCGCTGCGTGGTGTTCCACAGCCTGTCAAAGCGCTCCAACCTGCCAGGGCTGCGCTCGGGATTTGTCGCGGGCGATGCCGAGATTCTGAAAGCGTTCCTGCTGTATCGCACCTATCACGGCTGCGCAATGCCGGTGCAAACTCAATTGGCCAGCATCGCGGCCTGGAATGATGAAGATCACGTGCGCGCCAACCGTGACCTGTACCGCGAGAAGTTCGACGCGGTGCTCGACATTCTGGCTCCGGTTCTGGATGTGCAGCGTCCGGACGGCGGGTTCTACCTGTGGCCACACGTGGGCGCCGATGACGCTGCATTCTGTCGCGACCTGTTCGTTGATCAACACGTCACTGCGGTTCCCGGCTCGTACCTGTCGCGGGAAGTCGATGGCGTCAACCCGGGCGCCGGCCGCGTGCGTCTGGCGCTGGTCGCGCCACTGGCCGAGTGCATAGAGGCAGCGGAACGCATCCGGGCTTTCGTGCTCAAGTAAAGCAACCACCCCGCCGCATGCAATGTGCGGCGGGGTAATTAGTTACCACCTGTCACACTTTTAGCGACTGTACCTTCAACCTTCATTTTTCATGCTTCCTTATGGAAGCGATCTACCATGAAGGCCAATTACATGCCCGTTTCAGCCACTCAGAACATAAAACTGCCAGCGCCCTGTTGCATGCGCAGCACTGGCAGCCAGCAGGCCTCATACGACGCCGCAATCCGCGAGAACCCGTCCAATACGGCCACCGCACCAGCCCAAACATCACAATCCGGCCAAAGCACGGGCAATACAAACCATCAGGCACGTCTTCTGGTGTCGTTCACCCGATACTGGGCACGCGGGCGAACCCTGAAAATTCTTTTTCAAAACGACCCGCCAGTCACCCTGACAGGCCCGGTCATCGAAGCCGCAAACAAATGGCTGCCACACATCAATCTGAAATTCGAGTTCGTGACGGATGGGCCGAGCGATATCCGCATCGGTTTCAATGAGCAACTGAACTGGAGCGCGATCGGCACCGATAACCTGCTGGCAGCGCAGGATGAAACCACGATGGAGTTCAACATCAAGGATATATACACGCCAGACCTCAAACCTGGCGCAGAGCTGACACGCATTGTGCTGCATGAATTCGGACATGCCTTGGGCGCCGTTCACGAACACCAGCACCCTCAGGCCAACATCCCCTGGAACGAACCCCTGCTGCGCACGCTGCTGGCTCAGACCGGGCTGACTGATGACGAGATCAACAGCAATTTTTTCGAACTGTACGAGTCAGCCGACTTCCATCACTCGGCGTATGACCGGGAATCGATAATGCACTACGACATTCCCAATGGAGTGACCCTTGGCGACTTCGAGATCATCAATGCCGGCAAGACGCTCAGCAAAAATGATATTGAAGTGATGGGCGCCATCTACCCGCCGCGCGCTGATACCGATGTGTTGCGCTGAGGGCAATACGCTACCAGCCCCCCGATAACCAGCTCCGCCAATAGGTCGCGCCACCGGCTTCGCGCAGCGAAGGGTGGCGTGACCTGACCCTGCAAGGCAACTACTCCCGGGTCCGCAATTTTTCCGCGACCCACCCGACGGCCCAACTTACCGGGTCGTGGGACTGCATGGGCAACAGTGGTTTACCCTCACGCGCCGCCAATCGCCCCTCTGTCTCGGCTTCGCCGTGAATCCATAACGTACTCTGCTTGAACCCTTCGGCTCTTTGGCGCTCCCGGTAATAACGTTGCCGGACAAGCGCCTCCTGACGCTTCTTTTCTTGCTCAGACATAACGCACCCAGCCTTCAAGTGGAGAGTAATAATTGCTCGCGCAGGGCTTGCCACTCAAGCACGACAGGGTGAAGTTTTCTTAATGACGGTTAGGCTTATTATCTAGTTTTCGTTCAGTAACCGTACTGACGCTGTCACAACATTGGACGGGATGACGTGGCATAATGCGCGGCTGACAAGCCGAGGAGAAATGTGGGGGTATCGAGCAAGACCAGCCGCCCCACCTAAAACAATGACTTACACTCTATATGGCATCAAAGCGTGCGACACCATGAAGAAGGCCCGCACCTGGCTCGACGAGCATGCGGTGAGCCACGAATTTCATGACTACAAGACACAGGGCATCGACCGTGAGCACCTGACGCAGTGGTGCAATGAACATGGATGGCAGGTGGTGCTGAATCGCGCAGGCACTACGTTTCGCAAACTCGATGACGGACAGAAAGCCGATCTCGACCAGACCAAAGCCATCGAACTGATGCTCGCGCAGCCTTCAATGATCAAGCGCCCGGCGCTCGATCTTGGCAACAAAACCCTGATCGGCTTCAAACCTGACCTGTATGCAGCGGCTTTACAGTAAGCCCAAGCGCTACTGAAAGCCCCTTGATAAAGTTAAGAGGTATTTACATGTCCAATACTCTGTTCAGCCTGGCCTTCGGCGTCGGCACCCAGAATCGTCAAGGGGCATGGCTGGAAGTGTTCTACGCCCAGCCCCTGATCAATCCTTCGGCAGCGCTGGTGGCTGCAATCGCGCCAGTCTTGGGTTACACCGACGGCAACAAGGCGATTACCTTCAATGTCGACCTGGCCTACAAGCTGGCCGAAGCCATGAAACCAGTCGACGCGACTCAGGCCGCACTCCTGACCCGCCTGGCTGAAAGCCAGAAGCCTCTGGTTGCGACCCTGCTGGCCGAAGACACAACACTGACCTCAACCCCCGAGGCCTACCTCAAGCTGCACCTGCTGTCACATCGCCTGGTCAAGCCGCACGGCCTGAACCTGGCAGGCATCTTCCCGTTGCTGCCAAACGTTGCATGGACCAGCCAGGGCGCAATCGATCTGGCCGAGCTGGCAGAGCGCCAACTCGAAGCGCGCCTCAAAGGCGAGCTGCTGGAAGTCTTCTCGGTCGACAAGTTCCCGAAAATGACCGACTACGTCGTGCCGAGCGGCGTGCGTATCGCTGACAGCGCTCGCGTGCGTCTGGGCGCCTACATTGGCGAAGGCACCACCGTGATGCACGAAGGCTTCGTCAACTTCAATGGCGGCACCGAAGGTCCCGGCATGATCGAAGGCCGCGTTTCCGCAGGCGTATTCGTCGGCAAGGGCTCGGACCTGGGTGGCGGTTGCTCGACCATGGGCACGCTGTCCGGTGGCGGCAACATCATCATCAAGGTCGGCGAAGGCTGCCTGGTCGGCGCCAATGCCGGTATCGGTATTCCGCTGGGCGACCGCAACACTGTGGAGTCGGGCCTGTACGTGACCGCTGGTACCAAGGTTGCGTTGCTTGATGAAAACAACGAGCTGGTGAAGATCGTCAAGGCGCGCGAACTGGCGGGCCAGAACGACTTGCTGTTCCGTCGCAACTCGCAGACTGGCGCAGTGGAATGCAAAACCCACAAGTCGGCCATCGAGCTGAACGAAGCACTGCACGCTCACAACTGATGCTGTGTGTGGGTTCGACGTCCTCCGACGTTGAACCCACCTTCACACGCAGGACCCACAATGCCCCTCTTCTCCCCCTGGCGTGCCGATTTTCCAGCGATCGCCGCCTTGCAACGCCAAGGCCAGACCTATCTGGACAACGCGGCTACCACGCAAAAACCTCAGGCACTGATCGATGCCCTGACCCACTACTTCAGCAACGGTGCCGCCAATGTGCATCGTGCCCAACATCTGCCCGGCGCACATGCCACTCAGGCCTTCGAAGCCAGCCGGCTCAAGGCAGCCCACTGGCTGAATGCCGGTGACAGCGGGCAAATCATATTTACCCACGGCGCAACCTCTGCACTCAATCTGCTGGCCTACGGGCTGGAACATGAGTTCTCGGCGGGTGACGAGATCGCCATCAGCGCGCTTGAGCATCACGCTAACTTGTTGCCTTGGCAGCAACTGGCGCAGCGTCGGGGCCTGAAACTGGTGATTCTGCCCATTGATGAGCGCGGCGTGATCGATTCTGAAGCAGCCGCCAGCCTGATCGGGCCACGCACGCGATTGCTGGCAGTCAGTCAGTTTTCCAATGTACTCGGGACCTGGCAGCCGCTGGCCCGCCTTGTTGCGATTGCCAAGGCACACGGCGCACTGACCGTCGTGGATGGCTCGCAAGGCGTTGTGCATGGTCGCCACGACGTGCAGGCGCTGGGCTGCGACTTCTACGTGTTCTCCAGCCACAAACTCTACGGCCCGGAAGGGCTCGGTGTTCTGTACGGGCGCAACGATGCCCTGCCGAACCTGACGCACTGGCAGTTCGGCGGCGAGATGGTGCTGACTGCCGACTATCAGCACGCAAAATTTCGTCCGGCACCTCTGGGTTTTGAAGCAGGCACACCGCCCATTGCCAGCGTGATCGGCCTCGGAGCAACGCTCGATTATCTGGAAAACCTCGACCATCAGGCAGTCGCCGATCATGAATCAAGACTGCATCGGCGTTTGCTGGAAGGTTTGCAACAGCGTGATGGCATTCAGGTATTGGGCGACCCTGACCTGGCACTGGTCAGCTTCGTGGCACACGGTGTACACAATGCCGACCTTGCCCATCTGCTGACCGAGCAAGGCATTGCGGTACGCGCGGGACATCACTGCGCAATGCCGCTGTTCAAGACACTCGGTCTGCCCGGCGCCATACGGGTTTCGCTTGCGCTGTACAACGACTCGGACGACTTGCTGCGGTTTTTCAGCGCACTGGATCAGGCTCTGGAGCTGCTCAGATGACTATTCCGGCCACTGCACTCATTGCCCTGGAGACCTTCGCGCAACCACAGAGCTGGGAGCAGCGCGCACGCCTTCTAATGCAGTGGGGTGATCGTCTGCCACCGCTGGACGATCATGAAAAGTCGGATGACCATCTGGTGCATGGCTGCGAAAGCAAGGTCTGGCTGACTGGCGAACTCGGTGCCGATGGCTGGCAGTTTCAGGCCAGCAGCGACGCACGGCTGATTCGCGGGCTGGTTGCGCTTTTGCTGGCACGGGTCAACGGGCTGTCTGCCTCGGAGCTGGAAAGCGTGGACCTGCCTGACTGGTTCACCCAACTGGGGTTGAGTCGCCAGCTTTCACCCTCGCGCAGCAATGGTTTGAACGCTGTGCTACAAAAGATGCGTGAGCTGACTCAGGCCTGAACGTCTGTTGCAGCTAGCGGTTTGACCCGCTCGGACGGTCGTCGCGTCCCTGCGACCAGCTTGTCCACGGCGCGGGTTGCGGCAACCATGCCAAACGTCGCGGTGACCATCATTACCGCGCCGAAACCGCCCGCACAGTCCAGCTTGACGCCATCACCGACAAACTTCTTTTCCAGACAGATGCTGCCATCCGGCTTCGGATAACGCAGTTGCTCGGTGGAAAACACACAAGGCACGCTGTAATGGCGGTTTGGGGTGCGCGAAAAGCCGTAATCGCGACGCAGTGTAGAGCGCACCTTGGAGGCCAGCGGGTCATTGAACGTACGGTTCAGGTCGGCGATCTGGATCAGGGTCGGATCAATCTGCCCGCCCGCACCGCCGGTGGTAACCATCTGAATCTTGCGTCGTTTGCACCAGGAGATCAGCGCAGCCTTGGCGTTGACGCTGTCGATGCAGTCGATCACAAAGTCCATGTCCTGAGTGATGCACTCGGCCATGGTGTCGCGGGTCACGAAATCCGTTACAGCGTGTACGACGCAATCAGGGTTGATAGCCCGAATGCGCTCGGCCATTACCTCGACCTTCGGCCGTCCGACCGTGCTGTCCAGCGCATGCAACTGACGGTTGCTGTTGCTGACACAGACATCGTCCATGTCAAACAGCGAAATCTCGCCCACGCCACTGCGCGCCATCGCTTCCGCCGCCCACGAGCCCACGCCGCCGATACCGACCACCGCCACGTGAGCCGCACGCAGACGTGCCAGCCCCTCAATACCGTACAAACGGGCGATGCCTGCGAAACGTGGATCGTCTGTGTTCATGATCAATACCCCGAAAACCGGCGCGCATTATAGGGGTTAGTCGGAAGTTAAGACACTCGGCTTGTTGTCGAAACGCGATCAGTACTGACTGTGCAAAAAACATCTGGCGTGCAACGACAACGAAGAAAAGATTCTAAACGCCGGAAAACCCTGACACTTCAACGTTGCTAGGGTTAATGGACGCGACAGGGAGTCGCGGCGTCGATACACCGCATGGAGCGTATTTCAAACATGGACGAACATTCAGGAAGGGCAGCAGCCTGGCCAAAAAATCTGTTCAAAACCAGATTCAACTATCCGCCCGACTGGCCTGCAATGATCTCTGGCGTGGCATACGCCCCTTTTCATCCAGGACAAAGCCCGTACAAACAGATTTTCCCAACCAGAGACCAAATAAAGAATGACCTGCTGCTGCTTCGGAGCCTCACAAAAAACATCAGGATTTATTCGGTTGAGGGCACATTGAGTCATATACCCGAGCTCACCGAAGAACTGGGCATGAATGTCACGCTCGGTGTGTGGATAACAGAAGATAACGAGCACAACATCCAGGAAATGAATGCCGGGATCGAACTCGCCAACCGCTACACCAGCGTGCAACGCTTGATCCTGGGAAATGAAGTCCTGCTTCGCGATGATATTCCCGTCGGCCTGCTTATCGAGTATTTGCAAACCGCACGGCGTGCCGTCAACGTGCCGGTCTCGACCTCCGAGATATGGACGCAATGGTACGAGACACCGGAACTCGTCATGCAGGTCGACTTCATTGCAGCTCATATATTGCCTTTCTGGGAAGGTGCTTCAGCGCTGGAGGCGAGCGCGATAGTTCTGGCACACGCGAATGAACTGAGAGCGAGATTCCCCGATAAGCCCCTGATACTTTCCGAGATTGGCTGGCCTAGCAAAACCGCGGCCAAAAGGCGGATGACAACGTCCGGCGCAGAGTACTCAATATACCTGCGCAACCAGATTCCTTTACTGGACCAGCACGGCCATGACTACTTCGTGATAGAAGCCTTTGACCAGGACTGGAAGACTGAAGAAGGCCTGCCAGGCCCTAATTGGGGTCTGTTCGATGCCAAGCGCAGATTAAAACTGCAAACCAGCGGTCCGGTAAAAATGCCGGTCAACGTACCCTCGGAAATGCTTAGGCTTATCAGCCACCTGAAGCCAGGCTCATGGCATGCAGGCGTCTCTATAATCATTCTTGCTTATTGGATATTGGTATGGCTGGGCATGAGCTACGCGCACTCACTGTGCATCTGGCTGGCGCTGCCTCTCGCTTTTATCTGGGCCACCTGCTTGCTGGCCTACCTGGGCATCGAAACGCACGAACTCCTGGAAACATGCTGGGGACCGGACGCCCCACGATCGTTCTCTCCGATACATCGGCATGCGGGTCCCACACCAAAGGTTTCCCTGCATATCGCGTGCTACAACGAACCTCCGGACATGGTGAAACTGACTCTCGACTCGTTGCGAACACTGGATTACCCGGATTACGAGGTTCTGGTCATCGACAACAATACTCAGGACCCGGCGGTCTGGAAGCCCATTGAACACTATTGTCAGCGCCTCGGCCCGCCGTTCCGGTTTTTTCACATCAATCCTCTTTCCGGGTTCAAGGCAGGCGCACTTAACTACCTGCTGAAACATACAGCTGAAGACGCAGAGATTGTGGCAGTCGTCGACGCTGATTACTGCGTCCACCGACAGTGGCTCAAACACATGGTGCCGCACTTCACGAACCCGGAGATCGCAGTCATTCAATCACCGCAGGATTACCGCGACAGTAACGAAAGCCTGTTCAAGCGCTGCTGCCAGGCCGAATATCGAGGCTTTTTCAACATCGGCATGGTCATCCGCAACAACCATGACGCCATTATCCAGCACGGCACCATGACGCTGATCCGCCGGTCAGCACTGGACCGGCTGGGGTGGGCACAATGGTGCATATGTGAAGATGCAGAACTGGGCCTGCGTATGCTGGAAAACGGTTTTTCCACGGGTTACGCCGCTACCAGCTATGGGAAAGGGCTGACTCCGGACACGTTCATTCATTTCAAAAAACAACGCTACCGCTGGGCATATGGAGCTATCCAGATCGTCAAGCGGCATGCCCGGAGCCTGATGGCAGGAAACTGCGAATCACTGAGTGCGATGCAACGCTACCATTTCATCGCGGGATGGATGCCGTGGGCGGCAGAAGGCATGAATTATCTGCTAACGCTTGCCGCGCTCGCCTGGTCGCTGGCGATGATTCTGGAGCCAGATACTTTCGGGCCGCTGCCATGGGTATTTTCCACGCCATTGATACTGATGCTTGCGCTTCGCTCGCTCAAGGTAATTGCGCTCTACCGACAGTTGGTCAGCACAAACATCAGAGAGGCTCTTGCAGCGATACTGGCTGGCATGGCGCTTTATCCGACGATAGGCAAGGCCGTGCTGGCGGGTTGCGTCACATCAGGAATGCCGTTCTTCAGAACACCCAAACACACGTCCGCACATCTGATCGCGCAAACCATTCTCGATGTAAAAGAAGAACTGTCTACCGTGATTATCTCGTGGACGACAATTGTGCTTTTACTCATGCACCGAGCAGTCATCAATATGGATTCAGGTTTCTGGATGGCAATGCTGCTCGCACAATCACTTCCTTATCTGGCGGCGGTGGTCATGGCCATCCTGTCGGCCAGCGCCAACCGCCCTTCCCGCCCCACAACCTGACATATCCACAGGGCACGATAAACGACGGCTCAGGCCGTCGTTTTGCTTTAAGATATCCGCCTTTTCGCGCCCAAAGTCTTGCTACCGGAGTTCTGTACATGACGGCCCCAGCCAACCTTTCGCCCACCCTACAACTTGCCTGCGACCTGATCCGTCGACCTTCGGTAACACCGGTCGATGCCGATTGCCAGAAGGTAATGATGCAGCGCCTGGGCGATGCCGGGTTCAAGCTGGAGCCGATGCGCATCGAAGACGTCGACAATTTCTGGGCCACTCATGGTTCCGGCGATGGCCCGGTACTGTGTTTCGCCGGCCACACCGACGTGGTGCCGACCGGCCCGGTGCAAAACTGGCAGAACGACCCGTTCGATGCCCTGATAGACGAGCATGGCATGCTCTGCGGACGTGGCGCCGCAGACATGAAAGGCAGTCTGGCGGCAATGCTGGTCGCGGCCGAGCGTTTCGTCGCTGACCATCCGGACCACAAGGGTTCGGTGGCGTTTCTGATCACAAGCGATGAAGAAGGTCCGGCCCATCATGGTACCAAGGCCGTGGTCGAGCGTCTGGCCGCACGCAAGGAGCGTCTGGACTGGTGCATCGTCGGCGAGCCGTCAAGCACTACGCTGGTGGGCGATGTGGTCAAGAACGGCAGGCGCGGTTCGCTGGGCGCCACGCTCACCGTACGCGGCAAGCAGGGCCATGTGGCTTATCCGCATCTGGCGAAGAACCCGATCCACCTTGCAACGCCAGCGCTGGCCGAACTGGCCGCCGAGCATTGGGACAATGGCAATGATTTCTTTCCGCCGACCAGCTTCCAGATCTCCAACCTGAACGCAGGTACCGGAGCGACCAACGTAATCCCGGGCGAACTGGTGGCCGTCTTCAACTTCCGCTTCTCGACCGAGTCGACGGTCGAAGGCCTGCAACAGCGCGTCACTGCGATCCTCGACAAACATGAACTCGACTGGCACATCGACTGGGCGCTGTCGGGCTTGCCGTTCCTGACCGAGCCGGGCGCACTGCTGGACGCCGTGTCGTCCAGCATTAGGAACGTGACCGGGCGCGACACCAAAGCCTCGACCAGCGGAGGCACCTCGGATGGCCGCTTCATCGCGACCCTGGGCACTCAAGTGGTCGAACTTGGCCCGGTCAACGCGACCATTCACCAGGTCAACGAACGCATCCTGGCCAGCGATCTCGACGTGCTGACCGAGATCTACTACCAGACCCTGGTCAAGTTGCTCGCCTGATGCTGACCTGCCCAATCTGTTCTGCACCGCTAAGCGCAGCCGACAACGGTGTCGTATGCCCGGCCAACCATCGCTTCGACCGCGCGCGTCAGGGTTACCTGAACCTGCTGCCGGTGCAGCACAAAAACAGCCGTGACCCGGGCGACAATCAGGCGATGGTCGAAGCACGTCGCGACTTTCTCAACGCGGGGCACTACGCCCCGGTTGCCGAACGCCTGGCAGCGCTTGCGGCTGAACGCTCGCCGGCTCACTGGCTGGACATCGGCTGCGGTGAAGGCTATTACACTGCGCAGATCGCCGAGGCGCTGCCCCATGCCGACGGCTTTGCACTGGATATCTCGCGCGAAGCGGTCAAGCGCGCCTGCCGACGCAGCCCTGGCGTGACCTGGATGGTCGCCAGCATGGCCAGAGTGCCGCTGCCAAATGCAAGCTGTCAGTTTCTGGCCAGTGTATTCAGCCCGCTGGACTGGCAGGAAGCCAAACGTCTGCTGACACCCGGTGGCGGACTGATGCGCGTAGGCCCGACGCGCGAACACCTGATGGAACTGCGCCAGCAACTCTACGACGAGGTTCGCGATTACGCCGACGACAAGCACCTGGCGCTGGTACCGCCGGGCATGCAGTTGCAGCACAGCGAAACCCTGAGCTACACGCTAAAGCTGATCGACGGCCAGTCACGCGCCGATCTTCTGGCAATGACACCTCACGGCTGGCGTGCCAGTGCCGAACGCCGCACTGCGGTCATCGAGCAACCAGGACCTTTCAAGGTCACCGTTTCCATGCGCTACGATTATTTCGTGCTGCAATAAGCATTCAACAGAGGCACCCATGCGCCAACCCGATATCGAGATTTACCTGAAAGATGCAGACGTCGACCACAAGGCAATCGCCGAATGGCTGAGCAATGCCCTGGGCACTTGCAGTGACTGGACGCAACGCGGCCAGACCTGGAAATGCAAGGCGGGCGAAGTGGCCGTGACCTGGCTGCCAAAGGCCGTCGGCAAATGGAACAGCCTGCACCTCGACAGCGACCAGACCCCTTGGGAAGACGACATCGCTTGCGCCCGCGCGGCCTTCGCAGCGCTGAACGTTGAAGTACGCTGCGCACCAGGCACCTGGATCGAAGAAGAAAGCGACGAAACTGCCGACCGCTGGATCCGCGTCAGTGCCGATGGCGAAGAAGAGATTACCTGGCGCACGACGTAAGGCTTTTCCCCTAGACGCTATGGATGACCGACGTCGATGAAGCAAGCCTGCTCGATCCAGCGCGCTTTTCAAGCGTTCGTCTCCAGCGCAGAGGCCACAACAGGCGTGCAGCGGTTTTTGCCGATCGTCTCGGGATACGTCACACTGGCGCCCATCTCGGGCAGCCGCCCGTTCCTGACTCAGCAGAAGCCGTATGACCCGATCTCCCTTCCGTCGTCTCGTGTTCGGCACTCTGCGCCGATTGTTGTATCTCTGGGTTCGCTCGGAAACAATCAACCAATCGTCTTTCACGCTCAACCTTGATCGCAGCCGGCCGGTTTTCTATGCCCTGCAGTCTCCGTCGCTCAGTGATCTGGCGGTAATCGATACCGAATGCCGCAAAGCAGGGCTGCCTAGACCGGTATTGTCCGTGGCGGTTGGCAACCTGATCGAACCCGCAGCATTCTTTTACCTAACACCATCGCCCGACTGGCTCGGTCGCCAAGACAAGCGCGGCGCACCGCCGACCCTGGAGCGTCTGGTTGCGGGGGTCAGTCAGAACCCCGCTGAAGATGCGCAGATCATTCCGGTCAGCGTGTTCTGGGGGCAATCCCCGGACAGAGAGTCCAGCGCCTGGAAGCTGCTGTTCGCTGACAGCTGGGCGGTGACTGGTCGCTTACGTCGCTTGGTCAGCATTCTGATTCTGGGCCGCAAGACACGCGTGCAGTTCTCCGAGCCCATTCACATGCGCGAGCTGGTTGACCAGAACAAAGGCTACGAACTGACCCTGCGCATGACTCAGCGCCTGCTGCGCGTGCATTTTCGCAACCTGAAAAGCGCAGTGATTGGCCCGGACGTTTCGCACCGCCGCAATGTGGTCAAAGGCCTGCTCGCCGAGCCATTGGTCAAGCAGGCCATCATCGAAGAGGCAGAGCGCGAAAAGATCACGCTGGAGAAAGCCCGGGAACGTGCACTGAGCTACGGCAACGAGATCGCCTCGGACTACACCTATTCCGCGATCCGCTTTCTGGAAGTGGTGCTCAGCTGGTTCTGGAACAAGATCTATGACGGCATCAAAGTCAGTCACATTGAAGGCGTGCAAGAGGTCGCACCCGGTCATGAAGTGATCTACGTTCCTTGCCATCGCAGCCACATCGATTATCTGCTGCTGTCTTACCTGCTGTTTCGCAACGGCCTCACACCACCGCACATCGCTGCCGGCATAAATCTGAACATGCCGGTGGTCGGCAGCCTTCTGAGGCGTGGCGGTGCGTTTTTCATGCGACGTACGTTCAAGGGCAACCCTTTGTACACCGCGGTCTTCAACGAATACCTGCACACCCTGTTTACCAAGGGTTTCCCGGTTGAATACTTCGTTGAGGGCGGTCGTTCGCGCACCGGACGCATGTTGCAGCCAAAGACCGGCATGCTCGCCATCACACTGCGCAGCTTCTTGCGCAACTCGCGGATGCCGATTGTCTTCATTCCGGTGTACATCGGTTATGAGCGAGTGCTGGAAGGCCGTACCTATCTGGGCGAACTGAGGGGCGCGACCAAGAAGAAGGAATCGATTTTCGACATCTTCAAAGTCATCGGCGCGCTGAAGCAGCGCTTTGGTCAGGTGTCGGTGAATTTCGGCGAGCCTATCAAGCTGGCCGAATTTCTTGACAGCGAACAGCCAGACTGGCGCGCGCAGGAGCTGACGCCTGAATTTCGCCCTGAATGGCTGAGCGAAACGACTCACCGACTGGGCGAACGCGTCGCTCAGCACCTGAACGAAGCGGCAGCCGTAAACCCGATGAACCTCGTCGCCATTGCGCTGCTGTCGACTCAAAAGCTGGCACTCGACGACCAGGCCATGGAGCGCGTGCTCGACCTGTACCTGACACTGCTGCGCAGCGTCCCTTATTCGCCGCACACCACGTTACCGGAAGGCGATGGGCGCTCATTGATCGAGCACGTCAAAGGGATGGACCTGCTTGCCGAGCAAAAAGACGCGCTGGGCAAGATTCTGTACCTGAACGAGCAGAATGCGGTCTTGATGACGTACTACCGCAACAACGTGTTGCATATCTTCGCCCTGCCCTCCCTGCTGGCGAGCTTTTTCCAGAGTTCGTCGCGCATGAGCCGCGAACAGATTCTGCGCTACACGCGTGCGCTGTACCCGTACCTGCAATCGGAGCTATTCATTCGCTGGCCATTGAGCGAGCTCGATGCGGTGGTCGACCAGTGGCTGAATGCATTTGTCGAACAAGGCCTGCTGCGCTTTCGCAAAGACGTTTATGTACGTCCGGAACCCAGCTCTCGAGAGTTCGTGTTGCTGACCCTGTTGTCGCGGGCCATTGCGCAAACGCTGCAGCGTTTCTACATGGCAATCGCCTTGCTGCTCAACAGCGGACAAAACACCCTTAGCGCCGAAGAACTGGAAGACCTGTGCACGGTAATGGCCCAGCGCCTGTCGATTCTGCATGGCCTGAATGCGCCTGAGTTTTTCGACAAGAGCCTGTTCAGGCACTTCATCCAGACCCTGCTCGACCTCGGCGTACTGCGCAAGGACAGCGCCGGCAAGCTGAGCTATCACCCCATGCTGGGCGAACTGGCAGAAGGTGCAGCCAAACGCGTCTTGCCTGCTGAAATACGCCTGTCCATCCGGCAAGTGGCGCTGCACAGCAACGAAGAAGAGCAAAACGTAAGAAGCGAAACAGGGGCAGCGTAGGGTATTTCAGCAACTTGGCAGGGTTTTCCAGACAGGCAGTCGGTTCGCAGTTCGTATGCTCTGCTGCCTGCTAGGGTGGGGTTACACCCATGAAGGGTGCTCACTCAATAAGGAAATTGAAATGACCAGCGAAACCCTAGTAAGGCTTCAGGGCGAAGTGTTTTACCTGCCACGCATTGCGCTGCCGAACGGCTGCAACCTGAACGTCACCCTGAGTGACATCAGCCTGGCTGACGCCCCGGCAGATGTCATCGCCACGTGCGAAAAACAGATCGACCACCAGACACCGCTACCGTTCGAACTGGGCTATGCCGGGAACCGTTATCCTGTGCAAGGCCATAGCTATGCCTTGTCGGCGCGCATCGAACACCAGGGCAGGTTGCTCTGGATCAACGACACCGTCCACTCGATTGAACTGACAGACCAGAACCAGAGCGGCCTGAAAATCAAGGTTATTCAGGTCTCTGACTGATCGGTCCGCAGTCAAATCACGCTTCAGCGGCGCGCTATCTGCGCGCCGCTTTCGATTCTCCCAGCCTGTTTTCTCCAGCGACATTCTGCACACCAAGGTTTTGGATGCCTTCTCATGACTTCCTGATACGCTTGACAGCGTAACGCGCCAACTTTGAATCAGGCGCAGGTCAGAACTCATTCCTACAAGGACGCCTTATGCCTCGTTTTTCGTTTACGTTCGCCGGTCTGTGTGCTGGCCTGCTGATATCTGCCAATGTTTTTGCCTTGTCGCTGAGCGACCTTTCGCAGTCGGACGCCACTGGCGGGCTCAAGGACGCCCTGACCCAGGGCGCTCAGGTTGCGGTCAAGCAACTGGGCGTACCCGGTGGCTTCAGCAAGAATCAGGACGTGCGCATCGAACTGCCTGGCAAACTGGGCCAGGTCGCGAAAAAGATGAAAATGCTCGGCATGGGCAGTCAGGTCGATCAGCTGGAAAACAGCATGAACCAGGCTGCTGAAGCGGCCGTACCCCAGGCTCAGGCGTTGCTGGTAGATGCTGTGAAAAAGATGAGTGTGACTGATGCCAAGGCCATTCTCAGTGGCGGCAAAGACTCGGCAACCCAATACCTCAGTAGCACCAGCCGCGAACAGATTCGTGCCAAATTCCTGCCTATCGTCAAGAAATCTACCGATCAGGTAGGCCTGGTGCAGAAATACAATGCCTTTGCCGGCAAGGCCGCCGCTCTTGGTGCGCTGGACAGCAAAAGTGCCAATCTCGAAAGTTATGTGACCGAGCAGGCCCTCAACGGCCTGTTTGAGATGATTGCCAAACAGGAAGAAAGCATTCGCGCCAACCCACAGGCAGCGGCGACCGGGCTGGCGAAAAAGGTGTTCGGGGCACTTTAGTTATTGGGGGCTGCCTTGGGCGTCCTGCTGTTTTCCCACTGCTTTGGGTTTTAAGGCTTTCTTCGGGTAGACATCGTAGCGGCTGGACTTGCCATCCAGCGCGTAACCCGGCTTGGGACCGTCAATGCAAGGCGCCTTGCGCGGGCGTTTGACCACCACGCGATGGGTGGCCAGCGCGAGGGCAGCCTCGAGCAATGCCGGTGCGTCCATGTCATCGCCGACCAGCGGCCGGAACAGGCGCATCTCCTTTTTCACCAGCGCGGTTTTTTCTCGGTGGGGGAACATGGGGTCGAGGTAGATGACCTGCGGCGGCTCGCCTGTCCAGTCACGGATGATCTCGATGGCGTTGCCGGTCAGCAGGCGCATCTGCGCGATGATCGAACCGACATCGCGGTCGCTGCGTCCGCGCAGCAGGCCATCTTCAAGCAGAGCAGCGATAATTGGCTGGCGCTCGATCAGGCTCATCTCGCAGCCAAGGCTCGCCAGGACGAATGCGTCCTTGCCCAGCCCGGCGGTGGCATCCAGCACGATGGGCCGTATGCCTGGCTGAATGCCAACGGCCTTGGCGATCATCTGCCCGGTACCACCGCCAAACAATCGGCGATGAGCAACAGCACCCTCGACAAAATCGACCCTTACAGCGCCCGGCGCATCGTCGCCCAACTGTTGCAATTGCAGGCCATCATCGGTGACCTGCAAAGCAAAATCCGCCTCAACGTCCTGCAACGGCAGCCCTAGTCTTTGCGCCCAATCGGCGGCGGCAGCCTGCCCGTCGACCCTCTGCGATTCGACCCGGACACGACTGCCTGCTTGCTGCTCACTCATTGCGTTCATACACTCGAAAATTGTTAATGATCGGCAAGATCTGCCGATAACCAAGTATCCGGCATTTTGCCAGACCCAAGGCCAGTACTGATCGCTATGTCAGACATTGTTCAATCATCCATCGGCTATTTGTCGCACTCAGGCGACTTTAGCGTTCGCAACAGCCGCACACTGGGTGGTGTGACGCATCTGTGGTCGGATGCATTTGCCCGAGCGATGGCAGAACAGGTCAGTGACAGCGATACAGTTGCAGTACACCCGACCGCGGTTGAAGTCGATGTCGAAACCGGCGAGCCGGTCGCTGGTGCGAAAACCCTGAGCAAAATTGTTGAGCAACGCTCCTGCCCGGTCACTGACACCGAGGTCAAGCCACCTGAGCCTCTGTTCCTGCCGATCGCCGAATTTGATCTCGACCTGCTGCCACCGCCTGCCGAACCTTTCAGCATCGTCGAGATGATCGAACAGCAGCGCCACCTGGAATTCGACAGCAATTGGGTACGCCCAACCGTATTGAACCCCTACGATGACAAAGGCACGCCAGGCCCCGGCCCGCAGCCGCGACCTTTGCATTTGCCGATTGCCGAGCTTGAATGGGACCTGGCCGACAAGCCTGCCCTGCCGCTTGACCAGCAAACCATTGCCGCTCAACAGCGCCAGTTCGACTACGAAAACAGTTGGGCGCGCCCACTGATTCTGCAAAACCTGCGGATGGCGGCCTAAGCCTCAAACAAGCGACAAGCGTCTGTTAGCGCGCCTGTGATGTATCGCTTGCCCCTGACTTACCGACACACCGACCACCTTCCCATATCTAGATGAAAATGATCACGATGCGCCGCGTTGTATTCCGGCCCCAGCACCGTGCTGAAATTCCTGCAGGCACCGTCGCGCACCTGCCTGAGAAAACGCCCTTTGTCACCGGTATCGCCCCAGTCCTTTAGCAGATTGATGCGCTGACCATCTGCCAGGCGAAAGCCCGCGATGTCGAGCGCGTTGGCCGTCGCATGCTGACTGAGCCTGCTGTTGGCGCGGTTATAGATGTTACGGCAGGCAAAGCTGCCAAGGTGATCGATCCGCACCACACGCTGGCCGAAAACCGCCTGAGCAGCTGGCTGCAAGGTATGAATATCGAACAGCGCATAGGCAACAGCCAGTGGGCAACTGGCAAGAAAACTGCTGCTCAGCGCCACATCGCCACCCTGAATACGCACGGTATTTTCCAGCGGACATTTGGCGTCCGGACCACTATCAGCCTGGCGACTGAAGCGCAGCCCGGAAGTACCCAACACCTGGTCACACAGCGAGGGGTCATTCTGCAATCGAGACAATTTATAAGCGGTCAGGATGTTCGGCTCTGCTCGCACGTCCAGCGGTGCCCAAGGGTTCCAGCGCGCTGGCACTTCGACCCAGCCACGCCAGACCGCAAGCGCACAGCCGGTGAAGATCACCAAGAAAAACAGCAATACCCGCATGTTCAGCCTTCGCACCGGTTAAAGCTCTATAAGCCCACACCTGGTGGCTTCAGAGCAAGCCCAACTGCTCCACTTGCGGACCGCGCTCCAGCTCAGGCAAAGATGGCAAGCCCGGCAGCCGTGCCATCAGTTGCTCATGAAAGCGTCTGGCCAGTTCAGGAGCCCTCAGGTTGTCGGGGGTGTGCAGAAACACGTAGGGCGTGCGCCCCTCTTCGATCCATGCCGCGACCTTCTCTACCCACTGAACCAGAAACGGGTCGTTGGCTTCCAGCTCCGGACGGCCGATGAAGCGGACTTGAGGGAAAAGGGTCAGTGCTGCAGGACGCGGTGGCACTTTCGGCTTCTTGGACTGCGCATGCAGCACGGCGGGATCAGTCGAGACACAACTGAACAATGCACGCGAATCGAGGCAGATACGTTCGATGCCGCGGTCCAGCAGCAGGCGATTGAGCATGCGCTCCTCATCGCCCTTCAGGAAGAAAGCCATATTGCGCACTTCCACCGCCAGAGGCACGCTCAACTCATCGACAAAGCTGACCAGTTCAGCGAGCCTATGCGGGGTGAAACTCGCGGGCAATTGCAGCCAGAATGGCGCAATCCGGCCTCCCAGCGGCGCAAGCAGACGAATGAATTCCTCGGCAGCACCGACTTGCTGGCGAAGGTCGCCGCTGTGGCTGATGTCTTTGTGGAATTTGGCGGTGAAGCGGAAATCTTCAGGCATCGTCTCAGCCCAACGCTGCACGGTCGTGGCGGCGGGACGGGCATAGAAGGTGGTGTTGCCTTCAACAACGTTGAATACCTGAGTGTAAAGGCTCAGAAAATCGGCGGGACGCGCATCTTCAGGGTACAGGGAGTCGCGCCAGGCGTTTTCACTCCATGACGGGCAGCCGAGATAGTAAGGGAGGCGAGACACAATCAGACGTGAAGATCGAGCCCGGATACTTCAAGGTCCCAATCAACAAAGGTGGCAGTTGTGAGATAGCTGGCCAACGCATGGGCAACGCGAGAACTCATGGAGCGCGGAAAGATGATGTCCTGCGGACGCGCGGGGACATTGCCCGTGCTGCCAACCGGTGAGTCGCCCGATTCCCGACGAGCCTGCGCCGCAGGTGGCGGCAACTCGGCATCTGTAACGACTTCCTCAAAAGAACCTTCAACAGTAGCAGGCGTTTTCTGCGGCTTTCGCTTGATCGGGTATGAACGTGATGATGTTCCGTCTATGCGCATCGATTATTTACTCGGCGTCGATAGTGGCAATTTAGCGTTACTGCCTTGTAGTTCGCAAATTGCTTAACGATAACTAGACCACACATCTGGCAAATTGTTTTCGCTATATGCGATTAAGACGCATACAGACGATAAACGGTAGATGGCCTATTGACATTTATATCGGCCTGACACGGAGTTTCATGAGCAGCGAATCAGCTCGCCACTTTGCGGTCTGTGCGTTCCACGCTGCGCCTATCAACGCGCTTTAGGCGTCGCGACCTTGTCACGCAGGTACACCGGCTGAGCATCATCTGCCGGCAAGGATTCGCCGCGATGCCAGGCGAAGGTGGCCAAGGTCAGCAGGTCCTGTGCGTGGGGCAGCATGCTGGCATCGTAACCTGCCGGGCTTACCGGAATACGTTCGGCGTAGCCCCAGCCAGTGCCGGAACCGAACCACGGCTCGACGGAACCTGCCGGCAGTGCTGCCAGCTCGGGCGCCATGACCGCTTCCTCGCCGATCAGACGCATCTCACCGGCCTTCTCGGCGTAGCAACCCCAGTAGACCTCGTCCATGCGCGCATCGATGGCCGACGCGACGTGCGAAGCACCGTGCTCGCGAAAGGCACGTTGCGCCAGAACAGCCAGGTTCGAGACGGGCAACACCGGACGCTCCAGCGCGAACGCCAGCCCTTGCACCACACCGATTGCAATGCGAACCCCGGTAAAAGCCCCCGGACCGCGCCCGAAGGCAATGGCGTCCAGCGCCGACATTGCGATACCCGCCTCGGCCAGCAGGTCCTTGATCATGGGCAGCAGGCGCTGGGCATGCAGGCGTGGAATCACCTCATAATGGCTCAGTACCTTGCCGTCATGCAGCAAAGCGACCGAGCAGGCTTCAGTGGCAGTGTCCAGGGCCAGCAAGGTGGTCATCGGTGGTTCCGTCTTGGTGAAAAAGTGGCGCAGTATAAATGACAAATGGCCCGCAAGCGGGCCATTTATCAAGCAGGTGCAGCGGCTTAGCTCAGAGCGTCCAGCACTTTGGCAGTGATGTCTTCAACCGAACCGACGCCAGGAATATGGCTGCACTTGGGCTTGCCGTTCTTCGCTTCGAGCTCGCTGTAGAACTTGACCAGCGGTTTGGTCTGGTCATGGTAAACCTTCAGGCGCAGACGCACGGTTTCTTCTACGTCATCCTTGCGCTGTACCAGTGGTTCGCCAGTCAGATCATCCTTGCCTTCGACCTTCGGCGGATTGAAGATCGTGTGGTAGATGCGGCCAGAACCCTCGTGCACACGGCGACCCGACATGCGCTTGACGATTTCTTCGTCATCAACGGCGATTTCCAGCACATGGTCGATTTCCAGACCGGCCTTCAACAGCGCTTCAGCCTGAGGGATGGTGCGAGGGAAGCCGTCGAACAATACGCCATTCGCGCAGTCCGGCTCAGCCAGACGGTCCTTGATCAGACCAATGATCAGGTCATCGGAAACCAGATTGCCCGCGTCCATGACGCTTTTGGCTTTCAGGCCCAATTCAGTGCCAGCCTTGACCGCAGCGCGCAGCATGTCGCCTGTCGAAACTTGCGGGATGCCGAATTTTTCAGTGATGAATTTTGCCTGAGTACCTTTACCGGCCCCGGGAGCTCCCAGCAGAATCACGCGCATCGTCATGCTCCTCAAATTTTTTATAGTGAAATCAACGGATTCGCCTCGGGGGCCAATCTAAAAAATAATCAGGCCAACAGGCCGAAAGGCTGATCAAGATACACAGCAGACCGGGGCCGCACAAGCCGCCGAAAGTCGCAGCAACCGCAGGCGTGCAGGCTTGCGGGCCTTGATAGTCGTACAGCGTGATCTGCATCAATGTTTTCGGTGGGCCGGCCTGCAAACCCAGGCGCTGCCGTTGCCGGATCGAAACGACCTGGCAACGGCGCCGCTCAAGGCCTTCAACCAGTGTTGCGCAGACCGGCAGCAATCCCCGCCACAGACACCAGCAGCGCCAGTTCCAGAGGGCTGTCAAGATTAGCTTCACGGTTACGCGACCGGGAAAGAAGCTCGGCCTGAAGCAAATGCAGCGGGTCCAGGTAGGCGTTGCGCAAACTGATGAACTCAAGCGTTTCAGGGCTATGAGCCAGCAGTCGCGCCTGACCGGTCAGGCCCAACACCACTTTGCAGGCCTGCGACAATAGGTCGCGCAAATGTGCGCCCAAATGTTGCAGCTCGTCGGAGACCAAACGTTCGTCATAGAGTCGGGCAATGTCCGCGTCGGCTTTGGCCAGTACCATTTCCAGCATGTCGATACGAGTTCTGAAGAACGGCCACTGCTCGCGCATCTGCGCCAGCACATCACCCTCCCCGCGTGCCAGCGCCTTGCTCAGCGCCGCTTCCCAGCCAAGCCAGGCGGGCAACATCAGGCGAGTCTGGGTCCAGGCAAAGATCCACGGAATCGCGCGCAGGCTTTCAACACCTCCTTCACGACGCTTGGCCGGGCGACTGCCCAATGGCAAGCGGCCCAATTCCTGCTCGGGTGTCGCCTGGCGGAAGTACTCGACGAACTCGGGATTCTCGCGCACCACGGCGCGATAGGCGCTGACGCCGTCGCTGGCCATCTGGTCCATCATCGTGCGCCAGGCGGGCTGTGGGGGCGGCGGCGGCAGCAAGGTGGCTTCCAGTACGGCGGCCAGGTAAAGGTTCAGGTTCTGCTCGGCGATGTCCGGTAGACCAAACTTGAAACGAATCATTTCGCCCTGTTCGGTGGTGCGGAAGCGTCCAGCCACCGAGCCAGGCGGCTGGGACAAAATCGCCGCATGCGCAGGGCCGCCGCCCCGTCCAACCGTACCACCGCGACCATGGAACAGCAGTAATTCGACCTGTTGCTCACGGCAGATTTCGACCAACCTTTCCTGCGCCCGGTACTGCGCCCAGGCCGCTGCCGTGGTGCCAGCATCCTTGGCAGAATCGGAATACCCGATCATGACTTCCTGCGGGCCGTGCAGGCGCGAGCGGTAACCGGGCAAACCCAGCAAGGTCTCGATTACCGGCCCGGCGTTGTCGAGGTCGGCAAGGGTCTCGAACAGTGGCACCACACGCATTGGGCGCTGCAGGCCAGACTCCTTGAGCAGTAACTGCACGGCCAGGACGTCTGAAGCCGAACCGGCCATCGAGATGACATAGGAGCCCAGCGACGCCGCCGGGGCCGCTGCCACCTCTCTGCAGGTCGCCAGAACCTCTGCGGTATCCGCCGCAGGCTTGAAGTAGCTCGGCAACAACGGTCTGCGGTTATCCAGCTCGCGCAGCAGAAAGTCGATCCGGGCCTGTTCATCCCAGTCTTCATAGCGTCCCAGCCCGAGGTAATCGGTGATTTCAGTCATCGCCGCGCAATGCCGGGTGGAATCCTGACGCACGTCCAGACGCACCAGAAACAGGCCGAAGGTGACTGCACGACGCAGACAATCCAGCAGCGGGCCGTCGGCGATCACGCCCATGCCGCACTCATGCAGGGACTGGAAGCACAGCAGCAACGGGGCCAGCAGGTCCTGATTATCGTGCAGCACCGCTTCAGGAGCGGGCTGGCTGGCCGTCAATGACGCATTGGCCCAATTGCGAGTGGCACGCAGGCGTTCGCGCAGGCGCTTTAGTTCGGCGCGATACGGCTCGGCACTGTCACCGACACTGGCGCGCAGTGCGGTACTGGCCTGTTGCATCGACAGCTCCGCCGCCAGATTGTCGACGTCACGAAGGTACAGGTCAGCCGCCATCCAGCGCGCCAGCAGCAGTACTTCACGGGTGACGGCCGCAGTTACATTTGGATTGCCATCACGGTCGCCCCCCATCCAGGACGCAAAGCGGATCGGAGCGGCGTCAAGTGGCAGGTGCGTGCCTGTGGCCGAGAACAACGCGTGATCGGCCTTGCGCAGGTAATTCGGAATAGCGTGCCAGAGTGAATGTTCGATGACGGCAAAGCCCCACTTTGCCTCATCAACAGGGGTGGGGCGAATCCGCCGGATCTCTTCGGTGTGCCAGGCCTCGGCAATCAGGCGCTGCAGGCGAGAAGTGATCTGAGAACGCTCGGCGCTGCTCAAGTCTCGATGGTCCAGCGCCGCCAGTTGCGCAGCGATCGCGTCGTATTTCTGAATCAACGTACGACGGGCCACCTCGGTGGGATGAGCCGTCAGCACCAGTTCGATTTGCAGCGTGCTCAACTGACGCGCCAGGGCATCAGGCGCATGCCCCTCAGTTTTCAGGCGATCAAGCAACTCGGGCAGCACCCGCGACTCGAACGGCAAAGGCTGAGTGTCGTCACGCCGGTGCATGAGCTGATACTGCTCGGCGATGTTGGCCAGGTTGAGAAACTGGTTGAAAGCCCTGGCCACTGGCAGCAGTTCGTCATCTTCCAGCCCATCGACGCTTGAACTGAGCTGTTCGGCCCCTTCTGCAGAGCCGCGCCTGCCAGCCTTGGCGCCCTTGCGAATACGTTCGATCTTGTCGAGAAATTCGGCACCGCGTTGCTCACGAATCGTATTGCCCAACAGCTCACCCAGCAGGTGAACGTCTTCGCGCAGACGTGCATCGATATCGGCCATCGTTCCCTCTCCCGGTTTTTATTTGGGCTCAGTTGCGTATCCGTTCAAAAAGAACAGCTACGTGAATTCAAATCCGCTTTGCCAACAGTGCACCAAAAGCCCTTGCCACGACAAATCCTTGTAATAAAAAGCCTGCCCTGCATCCCCATGATCACGCGGGCTCAGCCTCGTTTACCTGTCGAACGGAATACTCTACCAACGCCAGGCGCTATTGAAATTTCCTGGCCGATGAGGAAATATTTATCTGAACTATTCAAAAAGTGCGCGGGTCGGAGCCATTAACCATTACAGAAAAGCCCGTCAGGCAGCAGGCAGTTGTATAACCTCATGCCCGGACTTGATAAGAAAACTGTCATGGATAACCACGTTCGGAGTCAGACAATGGAGTTGATCACCATGAACACCCCTACTGCCAAAAACAAATCCAAAGGCCTGCGCGGCCTGAAGCTTGCTGCGCTGGCAATCGGTAGCACCTTCATCCTCGCCGGTTGCGCAGGCAACCCGCCGTCAGAGCAGTACGCGGTTTCTCAGTCAGCCGTCAACAGCGCTGTCAGCGCCGGCGGTACCGAGTTCGCAGCCGTGGAAATGAAGTCGGCTCAAGACAAGCTCAAGGCAGCTGATCTGGCGATGCAGGACCACAAGTACGACGAAGCCCGCAAACTGGCTGAACAAGCCGAGTGGGACGCTCGTGTAGCAGAACGCAAATCTCAGGCCGCCAAAGCTGCCAAGGCCGTGCAGGATGCTCGTCAGGGCGTCAACGAACTCCGTGAAGAAGGCATGCGCCAGGTGCAGTGATTGCCCCGCCCTCCTTCTGTTTTCATGAATTCGTAACTGATTAAAGGACGACCCTATTATGCGTAAACAATTGATGATCCCTGCTCTGCTGGCCATGAGCGTTGCTTTGGCAGCCTGTGCAACCAAGCCCAACCCTAACCTGGAACAGGCTCGTAGCAACTTCACAGCGCTGCAGACCAACCCGGAAGCAACCAAGGTTGCTGCGCTCGAGACCAAAGACGCCAGCGAGTGGCTGGACAAGGCCGACAAGGCTTTCCGCGACAGCGAAGATGCTCAGAAAGTCGATCAGTTGGCTTACCTGACCAATCAGCGCGTCGAGCTGGCCAAGCAGACCATTGCCCTGCGCACTTCTGAAGCCGCTCTGCAGAACGCTTCTGCCGACCGTGCCAAAGCGCGTCTGGACGCACGTGATGCCCAGATCGCAGCACTGAAAAACAGCCTGAACGCCAAGCAGACCGAGCGCGGTACGCTGGTAACGTTCGGCGACGTGCTGTTCGACTACAACAAGGCTGACCTGAAGCCGACCGCTCAGGGCGACATTGGCAAGCTGGCCTCTTTCCTTCAGGAAAACCCTGACCGTAAAGTAATTGTTGAAGGCTACACCGATAGCACCGGTTCGGCTTCCTACAACCAGTCGCTGTCAGAGCGTCGCGCCAACTCGGTCCGCATGGCACTGGTTCGCATGGGTGTAGACCCTGCGCGCGTCGTCACCATGGGCTATGGCAAGGAATACCCGGTTGCCGACAACACCAGCAACTCGGGCCGCGCCATGAACCGTCGCGTGGAAGTGACCATTTCCAACGACAACCAGCCTGTTGCACCGCGCTCTTCGATGAAATAAACGATCGAGCCGTTGCACCGAAGCCCCGCCTGCGCATACAGGCGGGGCTTTTTAATGCCTGGTTATTTATTGCCCGGGAGGCTGCTGGCCGATGCAACGCACCGCTTGCCTGTGGTCGTCGACCAGCACGCCCGACAACCCCTTTCGCGAGGTATCGAACAGCACCAGCACGCCATCAACGCATTGCGCGACTTCTGCGGCGGGCGTTGCAGCAACTTTGTAGTCCTCGCCGGGCACGGTCTTGAGCAGGGTGAATTCACTGAGCAGCAAGGCGTCTTCAGGTTTTGCAAAGTGCAGGTAACCGTAAAACCACAAGCAACCGACAGTACCGATGACTGCGCCGACGCCGCTCAGGATCATGCCATTGACGTTGCGGTCCCGATTCATTGCCCAGCCTGTCCGGGAGGGGCGGGATAATCGGGCACTTCGCCCAGACGACGCAGGCCGTTGAAGTGGGCCGGGTCTTCGAGGTAACGCAGCATAACCTGGCGCCACAGCGGATCGGCAAACGTCTGCACGTGCTCGCCTCGGGTCAGCTGGAACACCCGTGGCGGTGGCGCAGCCTTGTACAGCTCGATGCCATTGGCAAGAGGCACCAGCGTGTCGTCCATGCTATGGAAGATCAATATCGGCGTGCCTGCCAGTTGCGGCAGGCCGTTGACGGCACTGTCGGCGTCCGGAATCAGCCACGACAACGGCGTTTTCAAAGGCCAGGTCAGCCAGGATTTGCTCAGCGAGTTTTGCGCGACGCTGCGGTAGCTGGCCGGCACGCTGTCGAGAACCAGTGCCTTTACTCTGGAGCGTTCCTGCGGATGCTCTGCCAGGTAGTGCACTGCCAACGCGCCGCCGATGCTCTGCCCCAGCACCACGAGCGGTTTACCTTGTACCTGCGGCGCGGCGTTCAGCCAGTCGAAAGCCGCCTGAACGTCCTCATACACAGATGGCAGGCTGGGTTTGCCCTGCGACTGACCATAACCGCGGTAGTCGAGCATCAGCACCTGATAACCCTGTTCCGGCAACCACCAGGTTCCGCCCAGGTGCCACGAAAGGTTGCCGCCGTTGCCGTGCAGGTGCAGAACCGTGCCCTTGACCGGCACCCCTTCTTTGGCCGGCAGCCACCAGCCGTGCAGGCGCGTACCGTCGGCAGCGGTCAGGTTGACGTCCTGATAGCGCAGCCGCGCCTTGTCTGGCGTGAACGGCACACCCGGCTCGGGATAAAACAGCATCGAGCTGCAGCCGGTGAGACTCAGGATCAGGGCGAAGATGCCGATCAGTTTCAAAAAGAGGTTCCTTAAAGTCTCATTGCCATAGGGCTCTCGCGCCGACGCTCCGCATCATGCGCAAGCCTGTTTTTGATACTGGCCAAAGGCCGAGAGGACGAAAAACCGACCGCGTGGCTACAGGATATTCGAGTAATCCGCTTCAATGCGGTCCAGGCTGAGGTGATTGAGGAAGTTGGAGAAACACATCCAGGCCGACAGCGCATTCATGTCGCGAAATTGTTCTGGCAGGTATTTGGGGGCGACAACCAGGCCTTCGTCCACCAATTGCCGCAGGCTGCGCATGTCTTCCAGCGTGGTCTTGCCACAAAACAGCAGCGGCACCTGTTCAAGCTTGCCCTTGCGCACGGCCAACTGAATGTAGTTGTAGACCATGATGAAGCCTTTCAGGTAAGAGAGGTCCTTGGTGAACGGCAACCCGTTCGGCACCGAGCCGCGGAATACCCGGCTGGCGTTGCCGTAACTCTCCGACATGCCGAAACCCTGTTCGCGATAGAACTCGAACACCTGCAGAAAATCAGCGCCCTGCTCCGCCATATGAATGGCACGCGTACGGTTGGTCAGCTTGCGCAGACGGCTGGGGTAAGAGGCAAAGGCAATGACTTCCATGAGAATCGCCAGCCCTTCCTGAGTCACCGTCGACGAAGGCGGGCCTTTGGACAGGAAGGTGCAGATCGGCTGATTTTGCCCGTTCAGCGTAGTACCGACATGAACCAGCCCTTCGTGGACCTCAAGCGCTCGCACATCACGTTCGTTGAACATCGCATCACTGCGGATCTTGATGTAGTCGGCACCGGCAGCCGCATCGGCGACGATACCGTCCGACTCAAACACACGAATGGTTTCCTCGGCCTCGCCGAACACCCGGTTCAGACGCGATTGCAGCAGCGAGACAGCGTCTTTGGCCGTCAGGATTTTGGGCTCGTCCTTCAAGTCACCGCGTCCGGCGATGTTGTTGAGGTAATCAGAAAGCATCAACCCCAGGTCGGCGAGAGTCGGGTCACCGGCATGGAACGCATCGGACGCCGCGCCGTACAGTTCCTGCGAGATCAGCCCGAAGTCAGGAGTGCCACGCGCTTCAAGCATGCGCACCACCATTCGGTACTCGCGGCACATGCGCCGCATGATCTGTCCGACCGGGTTGAACTGCCCCAACTGACGCGTGACGTCCCGCTCGATATTCTGAAACTCTTGCTTCAAGGCAACCGAATCGAAACCCAGCGGGCGGTTTTCATAATAGGCACGGTCCACGGCAGGCAATGCCTTGCCCTTGGCAGCCAGAAACTCCTTACGAACCGTCTCGTCCCACTTCACTGCATCCAGAATGCGGATGGGCGTCTGTGCAACGACGATCCGATCCGATAAAGCACGAATAGTCTGTTGATACTCGTCCACCGGGACTCCTTGGCTGGCGGGCTTTCGCCCTGCTGCTTGGCGGCGCACGGGTCATGCGCCACCTCTAGAAAAATATCCGAAAAGGCAGAATCGTCAAGCCGCGCGGGCTTCTGAACCAGAGAACCCGGCAAGAAGCATCGTCACGCCTTGAGGGGCTGCGGCGTCCCCAGCACCAGACGCATCTGACGCGTCAGGATACAGAGCATTTCTTCATCTGCCTGACGCTGTGGACCATGAAGCAGGCCTTGATACTCCATGCGACGTATGAGTCCCGTCAACACCTGTGCATCCTGATAAGGGTGCACAGAGCCGATCACTTGAAAAAACTGGCAGCTACCCTGCAGCAGAATTTCCTGATGGGCCATGACCAGCGGGGTCAAGCGCGGGTTGATCAGCGCTTCATGATAGAAAGCCTGCTCGGCGATCAGGTAGTCACGCCGGGTCAGCAATTGGCGCCGGATATGCTCCGTCACCATGCGCGCAATGTCGTCGGCCAGCCGAAAGCGGTCGCTCGGGCTTCCCGAACTGCGGGCCATCATCTCGCGCAGAACAACCTCGGTGTTTTGCCATAGCCTGGCAAGGTAATCGGCACTGCGCTGAACGTATTGAGCGAAAGCATCGGTCAACAGATCATTGATGTCCTTGAAATAATAGGTCGTGGCCGACAACGGCACATTGGCTTCGGCAGCCACTGCACGATGGCGCACAGCGCGTACGCCGTCGCGCACCACGATGCGCATGGCGGCGTCGAGAATGACCTGCCTGCGTTGCTCGCTGCCTTCGCGAGTGGCCTTTCGGCCTTGATACTTGACACTTTTAGCCACCGCACTCGCTACTCCGGCGGCCCCTTCTCTGGCAATCGTCACGACAGCTTCCTTTTAAGTCGCTCTGAAATGAGTCGCTCTGAATGAGTGATTCTGAAATGAGTCATTCTGAAAAAACACCTAAAAAAAAGCCGCCCATCAAAGGCGGCTGATTTTCAACTGACTACGCTTGCGGGCGCATATGCGGGAACAGGATCACGTCCCGAATCGACGGTGAATCGGTAAGCAGCATCACCAGACGATCGATACCGATGCCTTCGCCCGCCGTAGGCGGCATGCCGTATTCCAGCGCGCGAACGAAGTCGGCGTCGTAATGCATGGCTTCATCGTCACCCGCATCCTTGTCGGCCACTTGAGCCTGGAAGCGTTCGGCCTGATCTTCCGCGTCATTAAGCTCGGAATAGGCGTTGGCGATTTCACGACCGCCGATGAACAGTTCGAAGCGGTCGGTAACGCTCGGGTTGTCGTCGTTGCGACGGGCCAGCGGCGATACTTCGAACGGGTATTGAGTAATGAAGTGCGGCTGCTCCAGCTTGTGCTCGACCAGCTCTTCGAAAATCATCACCTGCAGCTTGCCCAGGCCTTCAAAGCCGAGCACCTTGGCGCCGGCCTTCTTGGCGATGGCACGCGCTTTGTCGACGTCCTGCAGATCGGCCGCAGTCAGATCAGGGTTGTACTTGAGGATCGAATCGAACACCGACAGGCGCACGAAAGGCTCGCCGAAGTGGAACACCTTGTCGCCATAGGGCACATCGGTGCTGCCCAGAACCAGTTGCGCCAGTTCACGGAACAGTTCCTCGGTGAGGTCCATGTTGTCTTCGTAGTCAGCGTACGCCTGGTAAAACTCGAGCATGGTGAACTCGGGGTTGTGCCGGGTCGAAACGCCTTCGTTGCGGAAGTTGCGGTTGATCTCAAAGACTTTTTCGAACCCGCCGACCACCAGACGCTTGAGGTACAGCTCTGGCGCGATACGCAGGAACATTTCCAGGTCGAGTGCATTGTGATGGGTTTCGAACGGCTTGGCAGCAGCACCGCCGGGAATGGTCTGCAGCATCGGCGTTTCGACTTCGAGGAAGTCGCGCTTCATCAGGAAGCTACGGATATGAGCGATTACCTGCGAGCGCACGCGGAACGTCTCACGCACGTCTTCGTTGACGATCAGGTCGACGTAACGCTGACGATAGCGCTGCTCGGTGTCCGTCAGGCCGTGGTGCTTGTCGGGCAGCGGGCGCAGCGACTTGGTCAGCAGGCGCACGCTGGTCATCTCGACGTACAGGTCGCCCTTGCCGGAACGCGCCAGGGTGCCTTCGGCAGCGATGATGTCGCCCAGGTCCCAGGTTTTCACCTCGGCCAGGGTTTCTTCGGGCAAGGTCTTGCGGTTGACATAGACCTGGATGCGTCCGGTCATGTCCTGAATCACCATGAACGAGCCACGATTGAGCATGATGCGACCGGCAACCTTGACCGGAATCGCTGCCTCTGCCAGTTCTTCCTTGGTCTTGTCGACGTACTGTTTCTGCAAGTCGTTGCAGTAGCTGTCGCGGCGGAAGTCGTTGGGGAAGGCCTGACCCTTGGCACGGCCGGCAGCAAGCTTTTCCTTGCGCAGGGCGATCAGGGTGTTTTCTTCCTGTTGCAGGGCTTGCGGGTCGAGTTGTTGGTCGCTCATGTCTTTAGATATTCCATCACGGGTTCGCCCTCGCCTTGCGACGAGGGGCTTGAGGGGTCGGCTGACGGTTTACAGCCCTTGCTTGAGGCTTGCGATCAGGTATTCGTCGATATCGCCATCAAGCACCTTGTCGCAGTCGCTGCGTTCGATGTTGGTCCGCAGGTCCTTGATGCGCGAGGCGTCCAGAACATAGGAGCGAATCTGGTGACCCCAGCCAATGTCGGACTTGGTGTCTTCGAGGGCCTGGGACGCTGCGTTGCGCTTCTGCACTTCCTGCTCGTACAAACGGGCCCGCAGCATTTTCATGGCGGTGTCCTTGTTTGCATGCTGGGAGCGTTCGTTCTGGCAACTGACCACAGTGTTGGTCGGAACGTGGGTGATGCGCACCGCCGAGTCGGTGGTGTTTACGTGCTGACCACCGGCACCGGAGGAACGGTAGGTGTCAATGCGCAGGTCCGACGGGTTGATGTCGATTTCGATGTTGTCATCGATTTCCGGCGACACGAACACGGCCGAGAACGAGGTATGACGGCGGTTGCCGGAGTCGAACGGGCTCTTGCGCACCAGACGGTGAACGCCGATTTCCGTACGCAGCCAGCCAAAGGCGTATTCGCCCTTGATATGCACGGTCGCGCCCTTGATGCCGGCAACTTCACCGGCAGACAGCTCCATGATGGTGGCGTCGAAACCGCGTTTGTCGGCCCAGCGCAGGTACATGCGCAAGAGGATGTTGGCCCAGTCCTGGGCTTCGGTGCCACCGGAACCGGCCTGGATATCCAGATAGGCGTTGTTGGGGTCCATTTCGCCACTGAACATGCGGCGGAATTCGAGCTTTTCCAGCGACGCACGCAAACGCTCGACTTCGGCAGCCACGTCATCGACGGCGGCCTGGTCTTCTTCTTCGGCGGACATCAGCAGCAGGTCTTTGGCATCGACCAGTCCGGAGGACATTTCGTCCAGGGTTTCGACGATCTGCGCCAGCAAAGAGCGCTCGCGCCCCAGCTCTTGGGCGTAGGCCGGGTTGTTCCAGACGTTTGGATCTTCGAGCTCGCGGTTGACTTCGGTCAGACGATCATGTTTGTGATCGTAGTCAAAGATACCCCCGAATGGTTTCGGAGCGCTCGGACAAATCCTTGATGCTGTTTAGGATCGGGTTGATTTCCATGGTAGGCAGCACTCGCAGGCGAAATTTTCAAAGCCGACGAGTATACCCCAGGCCGAGCCGCGAATGCAGCCCGTCGGACGGTCGTTGTGGTGTCTATTTTATCGGGGCTGTTGCGATCAGCCCACCGCAACCTGATTGCGCCCGTTGTTCTTCGCCACGTAAAGCCCCTTGTCGGCATCCAGAATCAACTGACGGCTGGACATCTCCAGCTGCGGCGTCACGGTTGCGACGCCGATACTGACGGTAAGACTGGAACCGGGCGCCGGGGCGACATGCGGAATGTTCATGCTCGCCACGCTCTGCCGGAGTTTTTCGGCCAGCAGCCGCGCGCCGCCTGGCGACGTGTTGGGCAGGACCATAGAGAACTCCTCACCGCCGTAGCGCGCTGGCAGATCAGATGGGCGACTGCAACTGTTGCGAATTGCCTTGGCCACCTGACGCAGCGCTTCATCGCCCTCAAGATGGCCGAAGTTGTCGTTGTAGGCCTTGAAATAATCGACATCGATCATCAGCAGCGACAACTGCGACTGGTCACGCACTGCCCTTCGCCATTCAAGCTCCAGGTACTCGTCGAAATGACGACGGTTCGACAGCCCGGTGAGGCCGTCGGAGTTCATCAGTCGCTGCAACACCAGATTGGTGTCGAGCAACTGCTGCTGGCTGACGCGCAAGGCGCGATAGGCTTCGTCGCGCTGCAACAGAGTCATGTACGAGCGCGAGTGATAGCGAATTCGTGCAACCAGCTCGATGTTGTCCGGCAACTTGACCAGGTAATCGTTGGCACCTGCGGTGAATGCTGCGCTCTTGATCAGCGGATCTTCCTTGGTGGAAAGCACGATGATCGGGATGTCACGGGTAAGCGGGTTGCTGCGGTATTCACGCACCAGCGTCAGACCGTCCAGCCCCGGCATCACCAAGTCCTGAAGGATGACCGTTGGTTTGATCTGCACCGCCTGGGCAATCGCCTGATGCGGATCGGCGCAGAAGTGAAAATCGATCGACTCGTGACCGGCCAGCCCGCGCCGGACCGCTTCGCCGATCATCGCCTGATCATCAACCAGCAGCACCATCGCGCTGTCGTCGTCAGGGGGGAGTATGTCGTCCTTGTGCAGGTCATCCATGGATTGTCTCCTGTTCGCCGACAGTCAGTGTTTGCACCTGAACAATCATTGGGTAAATACCTCGACAAGGCGAGGTGCAATGGTGAGCAATGGACGTATCTCAACAGCTGCATCGATGGCGGCCGCCGCCTTGGGCATGCCATAGACCGCAGAGCTGGCCTGATCCTGAGCGATGGTCAGAAACCCCCGTTCACGCATTGCCTTGAGCCCTTGCGCGCCGTCACGCCCCATGCCAGTCAGTAGAACGCCCACTGCCTCCCCACTCCAGTAACGGGTCACGCTCTCGAAAAACACATCGATCGAGGGCCTGTAGATTTCATTGACCGGTTCCGCCGTATACGCCAGCGTACCGTCCTTCAGCAACCGGATATGATGATTGGTCCCGGCCAGCAAGACCACCCCTGGCTGCGGCGTTTCGCCCTCTTTAGCCAACCGGACGGGTACACCGGACACCGAACACAGCCAGTCCGCCATGCCTGCGGCAAATACCTGGTCGACATGCTGCACCAGCACAATGGCCGGGGAAAAATTTGCCGGTAATGCTTTCAGAAGAATTTCCAGCGCCGCCGGACCGCCGGCAGAAGACCCGATGGCGATCAGCCTGTCGCGCTTTACCGACTCTCGCACCGGGGCTGCAACAACGCGCTCACGGCTGCCGCGCTGGCCGATCAGCCAGTCTATATTGAGAATTTTACGCAGCAGTGGCAGCGCCGCTTCTCTGGGGTTGGGACCACCGACTGCAGGTGTGTCCACCACGTCCAGTGCGCCGTGCCCCATGGCCTCGAAGACACGACGCATGTTCTGCTCGCGGTTGACGGTCACGATGACAATGGCGCAGGGCGTTTCTGCCATGATCCGACGTGTTGCCTCCACGCCGTCCATCACCGGCATGATCAAATCCATCAGGATCAGATCCGGGGTTTCTGCGATGCAGCGCTGCACCGCGTCGGCACCGTTGTTCGCCACCCAGACAATCTGGTGCGCGGGCTCGAAAGCCAATGCACGCCGCAGGGCTTCGACAGCCATGGGCATGTCATTGACGATGGCAATCTTCATCCTTGCGCGTCTCCTATCAGTTCGGCAACGGCATCGAGCAAGGCATCATCATGGAAACTGGCCTTGGCCAGGTAATAATCGGCGCCGGCATCCAGGCCACGACGTCGGTCTTCTTCACGATCTTTGTAGGAAACGACCATCACCGGCAGAGACTGTAAGCGAGTGTCGCGGCGCAACAGCGTAACCAGTTCGATACCGTCCATGCGCGGCATGTCGATGTCGGTGATCAGCAGATCGAAGTCTTCGGCACGCAGTGCGTTCCAGCCGTCCATGCCGTCCACGGCCACCGAGACTTCGTAGCCGCGACCCACCAGCAGCTTGCGTTCAAGCTCGCGAACCGTCAAAGAGTCATCGACAACCAGCACACGCTTGCGCAGAACATGATCAACCTGACGATTGCGTCGGTCGATGCGTTCGAGCCGCCCGGTGTTCAGAAGCTTTTCCACCGAGCGCAACATGTCTTCGACGTCGATGATCAGTACTACCGATCCATCGTCGAGCAAGGCACCTGCCGAGACGTCCTGAACCTTGCCCAGACGTGCGTCCAGCGGCATGACCACCAGCGTCCGTTCGCCAATGAAGCGCTCGACGGCTACGCCATAAACGGCATCACGCTCGCGGATGACCACGACCTTGAGTGCTTCTCCGGGGTTCTGGGCAGGCGGCCGGTTCAACAACTGGCTGGCCGAGACCAGACCGACGTGACGCTCTTCATCCCAGAAGTGCTGGCGTCCTTCCAGTTGCAAGATGTCATCGGGCTGCAGGTCGCGCATGCGCTCGATGTGCGCCAGCGGGAACGCATAGGCCTCGCCGCCCACCTCGACCACCAGACTGCGCACCACGGACAGTGTCAGCGGCATTTCAATTCTGAAGCGACTGCCCTCGCCGGCCCATTGCTGCAGCTCGACGCTGCCGTGCATCTGGCGAACCATATGCTGCACCGCATCAAGCCCCACACCACGTCCGGATATCTGCGTGACCTTGTCGCGCATGCTGAAACCCGGCAGGAACAGAAAGCTCAGCAGTTCTTCTTCGCTCAATTGCGCGGCGGTTTCAGCGGGCGAAAGTTTGCGCTCGATAATGCTCTGGCGCAGCCGCTCAAGGTCTACGCCGCCGCCGTCATCGCTCAATTCAACAACCAGCAGCCCGGCCTGATGAGAAGCTTGCAGACGGATCAGGCCTTCAGGTTCCTTGCCACAGGCGACACGTTTTTCCGGTGATTCGATACCGTGGTCCACAGCATTGCGTAGCAGATGCGTCAGCGGAGCCTCGAGTTTTTCCAGTACATCGCGATCGACCTGGGTTTTCTCGCCCTCGATCTGCAACCGGACCTGCTTGCCGAGTTCGCGGCCGAGGTCACGAACCATGCGCGCCTGCCCCGCCAGGACGTCGGCGAACGGTCGCATGCGGCAGGCCAGCGCTGTGTCATACAGCAACTGCGCGCGCTGCGCCGACTGCCAGCCGAATTCATCCAGCTCGGCCGTCTGCAGGGCCAGCATGTGTTGCGCCTGAGACAATAGCCCCCGCGCATCTTCCAGCGCCTTCTGTACATCGGCACCGGGACCGTCTTCACCAAAGCTGGCGCCCAGCACCTCAAGCGCACGGTCGCTGCTGCTCTGCAGGCGCTTGAGACGCTGCATGCCGGCCAGCAGCGGTTTGAGCCGCTGGGTTTCCACCAGCGACTTGCTCGACATGTCCAGCAACCCGTTCAGGCGTTCGGCGGTCACCCTCAGAACGCGCTCGCCGCCCTCCGTCACGCGCCGCTCACGCAGCGGCGTGAATGGCGGTTCCGGCTCGGGAGGCGCTGTCGGCGCTGGCGTACCGAGGCGCAAATCAGCGGCCAGCGGGTCAACGCCAGGGCTGTTCGGCACAGGTGTGGCCTGGGACGCAGGATCGAGCAGCTGCATCGCACTCGCCAGCAACGGATCGATGGGTGGCTCACTGACGGTGCGCGCCGCCCCCGCACCAGATGCCAGCAGCGTGTTGAGTCGCTCGACGTAGAGGTCGACATCGGGCTGGCCGACGCTGTTGCCGCCGGGCGTGGCAATGCGCATCAACAGGTCAGTGCCGGACAGCAGCGCGTCGATGTGTTCGGCCTGCAACAACAGGCGGCCTTCCTGTGCGCTGACCAGACAATCTTCCATCACGTGTGCGACGCTGACACCAAAATCGACACCAACGATACGCGCTGCGCCCTTTAGCGAATGAGCCGCGCGCATGCAGGCTTCCAGCTGATCTGCCTGAGTCGGGTTACGCTCGAGCGCCAGCAGGCCCGCACTCAGAACCTGAGTCTGAGCGTCGGCCTCCAGGGTAAACAGCTCGAACAGTGAAGCGTCACGCATTTGATCTGGCGTCATGTGAGGCTCCGGTGTACCGCCGACAACAACTCTTCTTCGTCAAGCCAACGCAGGCTGCGGTCCTTCCATTGCAACACGCCTCGGGTGAAGCGGGCATTGGCATGTGTACCGGATGCAGAGGCAGCCTCCAGCACACTCTCGTCGATGGCGTGAATGCCGTCTACCTCGTCCACCGGCACGACAACCGGGCCACCCTCGACAGCAACGATCAGCATACGCGGCAAGATGCGCGATGACTGCGTTACCACTGGATTGGTGTCCAGGCCGAGCAGCTCGACCAGCGAAATGCACGCTACCAGCGCGCCCCGCACGTTGGCGACACCCAGCATTGCACGTGATCGCTGATGCGGCAGCGAGTGAATGGTCTGTTGCGGGGCCACTTCCGAGAGGCAGCTGGAAACCAGCCCCAGCCACTCCTCACCGAGGCGAAACACCAGAATCGATCGAGTCTTGATATCGCGCTGCAGCACAGAGCCCTGAAAGTGCTCCTGTTGCTCCTGAGCCAGAGCATAGCGATCCAGCAAGCGTGTGGCGGCAGCGGAATAAACTGCACAATTGCGGCAGTGGATATGCTCTGCCAGCAACGGGCACGAGCGGTCGCCGTGGATACCGATGCGGTTCCAGCAATCGTCGATGTCCTGCGCCTGATCATGGGTGAGGCTGGAAAAGCCGGACAGGCCCGTCATCAATGGTTTCCTTGTTTATTCGCACCACGTGCCGCACGGTCCTGCAAACGTCGGGCTCCGGCGCTGTCTCCCTGAGCGGCAAGCATCGCTGCCAACTGGGCCAGCGATTCCCGATGCTGGGGTTGCAGATACAACGCTTTCCGATAGAAACCCTGGGCCTGCGCCACAGCGCCCTCCACCTCGCTGAGGAGCCCCAGCCAGTAAAACACCTGCGCCGCCGGCTCGTGCTGCTGCAGGTAGCGCTCGCACGCCATACGCGCTTCAGTGCTTTTACCCTCGTTGGCCAGCGTCGCGATACTCTCAAGCAATGCTGCAGCCCCCGTACTGTCGGCGCTGGCTGTTGCCTTCACAACGGGTGCGAAAGCGGCGGATGTGCGAGCCGCAGGTGCTGTGCGCGGTGCAGGCGCTGCCGGAGGCGCAGGGCGCGATACGGCGAAAGCTACCGGAGGCACCGGCACGGCAGCCGCAACGGGCGCGTGGCGAAAGGCAAATGACTGGGCGATACCTATGGGGCGCATGCCGATACCCGCCAGCAGGTTGCCCTCGGCAGGGCCGATGAACAGCAGGCCGTCTTCACGGGTCAGCTGTTTGAGCACCTTGAATACACGCTGTTGGGTTTGCTGGTCGAAATAGATCACCAGGTTGCGACAGAACACGATGTCATAGGCCACCTGCGTTGCCAGTTTCGGGTCAAGCAGGTTGCCGGACTGAAAATTCACGCAGCCGCGAATCGAGTCGGAAATCTCAAAACCGTTGGCCACCGGATTGAAAAAGCGTTCGCGATAGCCGATATCGCTGCCGCGAAACGAGTTCTTGCCATAAACGCCATGCTCGGCCTTGGCAATCGAAACCGGGCTGATATCGATGGCATCAACCTTGAATTGCCGAGGATCTACGCCAGCGTCCAGCAATGCCATCGCAATGGAATAGGGTTCCTCGCCAGTCGAACAAGGCAAGCTCAGAATGCGCAGCTGACGCACGCCTGCGAGGTTCTCCACACGCTCACGGGCCAGCATGCCGAGTGTCAGAAACGACTCTGGGTAACGGAAAAACCAGGTCTCGGGAACGATCACGGCCTCGATCAGCGCTTGCTGCTCTTGAGGCGAGGTCACCAGCAGGTGCCAATAGGCATCGCTGTCGGGGCAATTGGAAGCGGTCGCCCGCTGGCGCAAGGCACGCTCGATAATGGCTTCGCCAACCGAGGTCACATCCAGCCCGATGCGGTCTTTCAGAAAGCTGAAAAAACGTGAATCATCAACTTTCATGGCGCGTCCTCAAGCAATTCGAGGTCTACCGGCACCACCGGATACAGAAGCTCGCGCACCGGTTCGCTCAACAGTTCCTGTACATGAATCCATTGCAGCAGGCCCTTCTCGTCTTCCCGGACCGGCCCCAGATAAGGTGACAGGCGATTGTCCAGGCCATAGGCCTTGAACTGTGAAACCGGGCAGCGCAGGGTTTCTGTCGCTTGCTCCAGAATAAGCCCGAGCAGTTGAGCAGGGTGGGCATCGTCGTAGCGGTAGTTCACCAGAATCATGCGGGTACTGGTGCGCGCGTGGGCCGGCTGGCCGCAATTGAGCGCGCTGATATCGATGACCGGCACGATTTCGCCACGGTGGGCAAAAATCCCGGCCACCCAGTGAGGTGCTCTGGCAATCTTCTTGAGCTTCACCCGCGGCAGAATTTCGGCAATTTCAGTCGCTTCCAGCGCGTAACGGTCTTCACCGATGCAAAACAGCAGGAAGAGCTTGTTAGCGGTCACTGGCGGACCGGTGCGCCTCGGCGATTGCTCCGTCATTGTCTGGACTCAGACCTTGAAGCGCGAAACGCCACTGCGCAAGCCGACCGCAACCTGACTCAACTCGTCGATGGCGAAACTGGCTTGACGCAGTGAGTCGACAGTCTGGCTGCTGGCATCGGCCAGTTGCACAAGCGCCTGATTGATCTGCTCGGCGCCTGTGGCCTGCGCCTGCATCCCTTCGTTGACCATCAGCACGCGCGGCGCCAGCGCCTGCACCTGATGAATGATCTGCGACAGCTGCTCCCCGACCTGAGTGACTTCGAACATGCCACGACGCACTTCTTCAGAAAACTTGTCCATGCCCATGACGCCAGCGGACACCGCTGACTGGATTTCACGCACCATCTGCTCGATGTCGTACGTGGCCACAGCGGTCTGATCGGCCAGGCGGCGTACTTCAGTGGCAACCACCGCAAAACCGCGGCCATATTCACCGGCCTTTTCGGCTTCGATGGCAGCATTCAGCGACAGCAGGTTGGTCTGGTCGGCAACCTTGACGATGGTCACGACCACTTGATTGATGTTGCCAGCCTTCTCGTTGAGGATGGCCAGTTTGGCGTTGACCAGATTGGCCGCGCCCATCACCTGATGCATGGTTTCTTCCATACGCGCCAGACCCTGCTGGCCCGATCCGGCCAGAATCGATGCCTGATCAGCAGCCGACGTGACTTCGGTCATGGTGCGCACCAGATCACGCGAAGTGGCAGCGATTTCCCGCGATGTCGCACCGATCTCGGTGGTGGTCGCAGCCGTTTCCGTAGCGGTGGCCTGTTGCTGACGCGAGGTCGCGGCGATCTCGGTGACCGACGTCGTGACCTGAACGGAAGATCGTTGGGCCTGCGCGACCAGCCCGGTGAGCTCGGTCATCATGTCGTTGAAGCCGGTCTCGACTGCGTTGAACTCATCTTTGCGAGCCAGGCTGAGGCGTGTGCTCAGATCGCCGGAGCGCATGATGTCGAGAATACGTACGATGAGCTGCATCGGCGCCATGATCGAGCGCATCAGCAGCAGGCCACAGGCCGCCGCTGCCATGATGGCGATCAGCAAGGACAGGATCATGCTGACCTTGGCACTCAGCACCGCGCTGACGATGTTGTTGGTGGCTTCGTCAGCCAGTTGTTTATTGGCGACAATGAGCTCGTTGAGCTGCTTGCGGCCCGCCAGCCACACGGGGTTCACATCACCGAACAGCTCGGCGCGCGCGCTGGCGTAATCACCGCGATCATAGTTGGCAAGCACTTCGTTGAGCATGCGGGCATATTCATCGCGCCGCTTCTCGAAGAGTGCAAAACTGTCGCGGTCGTCCTTATCGAAGATAGATTTCTTGTAACCATCCATTTGCGTCTGCAGGTTCTCATCGAACCCTTTGTACTGATCTTTTTCCTGCTTGGTCAGCGGCCGCGCGGCACCCTCGGAGATCAGTTCCAGCGTGCGGATGTAGCTTTCGCCCCAGGCGCTGCGAACCAGCGTGCTGTAGTAGACGCCAGGCAGCGCATCAAGGCGGACCTGCTCCTCACTGGACTCGATGGACAACAGCCGGGAATACGACACGACCACCATCAACAGCATGATGGCAATGATGACGGCAAAGCTCGCCAGAATCCGTTGGCGCAAGGTCCAGTTCTTCACAGTCATCCCTCAAGAGTTCAACGACGGCGTCAGCCGTGTTCAAGATGCAGACCGATGAACGGTCCAGGCGGCGTGAGTATAGCCCAGCCTCCAGAGGCCGGGCGGGCGAGACGGGAATCAACTCGTCAGGCGGTTTAATCGCACCCTTCAAATATTTTCGGCAACGCTGCGCACTACTTGAGCGCCACGTGCAACGAATAATCAAAACACATAAATAGTTAGCACTTGCGGGGTCAAACACAAACGTAAGCTTCGTCGCCTCCTCATTCATGACAAGGCACTTCGATGCTTGATTCATTACTGTCGGACGCTGCTCCGACAAATTCTCATGTGCAGCATATAAAAGACAAGACACCCGAGTGGCTGCTTGAGGCCGGACCGGCTGTCCACGCAACGTTACGCCGGTCTTCCGGGCGTTCACCGCAATGGCTGACGAACGCCCGTACGTCCAGTCCCGAACGGCTCGACGAACTGCAGCGACTCTACACAGAACAGCGCCGCACCGAACAGAAAGTCCGTCCGACACTCGACGGTCTTTCTACCCTTGAAGACTTTGCCAGGCCCTTGCTGACGGCGGCAATCAAGGAACGGTTCGGTCTGGATGTTGACGTTACCGATACCTGGCTGTTTCACGCCAGTCGTGCAACGGTCGATCAGTCGTTCGCGTCGGCCTCCAAAGACCCGATGACCGAGGCCAATACGGCCCTGAGAGCTGCAAGGCAGACCTTGCTCAACGCCGCTCTGCAGAACTTCGAGGCGTGGGAAACAGTCCCTGGAGCGATGGACTCGGATACTGGCACCAGGGCCGAAGTGTTTTCGTCTTGCGAAATCACAGGCAACTACATCGAGGGCAAGCCCTTACCTGTTTCTCCCACAGAGTTTGCAGCACTGTGCCGCGAACTGGACCTGGGCGGCAGGTATCAGACGCATATCAAATCCGTCTTCAGCGCACCCTCGACGCCAGATGAAACTTCGGACTCGGCTGCCTCGAGACTGCGCAAGGACTTCATGCAACTGGAGTCTTCCTCCATCCGGCTGCAACTGCAGATCGCAACGCTTCAGGAACTGGTCAGTGAACCGTTGAAGGTTGCGTTACTGGAAACGCTTGCGGGCAGGCAAGGCGCCCTGCTCGATAACACGCCGTTAAGCTGCAGCGTATTGTGCCTGGGGGATATAGAGCTTAACGGCCCCTTCGTCTTCGGCAAGAACCGGAACATCGCAACCGGGCCGGAAAAAATTGTCGTTTATCTGCCTGACGATCCAATTGCACCGCTTAAAGAATATGACTCGGTCGAAGTCTTCATGAACTCGCTGCGCGAGCGAATGTTCGTCAAAGGGTATCTGAACTTCTTCAAGCGTTTCATTCCGGCACGCCACCGCAATACAGTGCTTGAACAGCTGTTAGAACGTCTGCACCCCAAGGTCACGAAAGGCGGCATTTTCGAGCGCCAGTGGCTGGAGCGTGAAGAAGATCGAAACGCCAGGCTGCACCTGAGGGAAACCCCGCTGAGCGCCCCGTTGCTGGACGAACTGTACGATCGCAAACAGGCCGTACTGCGTGACGACGCCTTGTTTCAGGGGGTGCCTACGGCGGATCAGGATCAGAAGACGTTCGATGAACGGGTGCAG
This sequence comes from Pseudomonas tremae, assembly GCF_001401155.1. Lineage (GTDB taxonomy): Bacteria > Pseudomonadota > Gammaproteobacteria > Pseudomonadales > Pseudomonadaceae > Aquipseudomonas > Aquipseudomonas tremae. Next base: position 58,298 of record NZ_LJRO01000305.1, on the reverse strand, counting down.
TACTTCAAGAGCAAAGCGCTGGACGTCTTGAACATCGCAAGCTTTGTGGTTCCGGTCCTGGGCGAGCTGATGCTGGCGGTGACGGCTGCGCAACTGATCCATGAAGTTTACGAGGGCGCAGAAAGCTGGGCGAAGGATGAAAAACAGCAGGCCTTCGCTTATCTGTTCGACGTGGTGGAGAACATCGCCCTGATGTCCGCGCTCGGCGCTGCGACGGTCGCAGGGGCCGGCATACCTGCGCTGCAAGTGCCCGAGTTCGTCAGGGGCTTGAAAGCCGTGGAACTGCCGGACGGCGCGACACGCCTGTGGAAGCCCGACCTCGCCCCCTTCGCCCATGACATCGTGCTGCCAGGCGGTCTGCAGCCAGACGCTACTGGCCTGTATACATGGCAAGGCAGGCAGTGGCTGGCGCTCGAAGGGAAAACCTATGCCGTAGAGCCCGGCAAGAGCGGCGATGGCTACCGGATGACGCACCCCACCCGCCCGGACAGCTACCAGCCAGCCTTGCGGCACAACGGCGCAGGTGCCTGGCTGCACGAGCTGGATCGCCCACTGCAAATGGAGGGTCTGATGCTGTTTCGCCGGCTGGGGTATTCCAGTGAGGTATTTTCCGACACCACAGCCAGGCACCTGCTGAGCGTCAGCAACTCGCCCGAATCAGTTTTGCGTCAGGCGCTGACTGATCAGGCCCGCCCGCCTGCACTGCTTGAGGACACCGCGCTGCGTTTCAGGCTGGACCAGCAAATCGATCGGTTCATCGAGCAGATGGCAGCAAACGATGCAAGCGCTTCAACCCCTCTGCAACTTGAACTGCTGAGCCAGGATCCTCGCTGGCCGAACAACCGGGCGCTGACGCTGGTGGATGCCCAGGGCGCGCCCATTCAAACGTTCCCGCCAACGCAGGAGGCTGTTACTCGCGACAGCATCACGGTACGTGTCGACCAGCCTGACGCCCTGCGCCAGGATGCCCTGCGCCAGGTTCTGGAAAAGTTGAGCAACCGTGAAATTGGCACTCTGCTCGACGAAGAGTTCGGGGCCGGCCAGCCGGGTATGTCAGCGCGAGTGACCACATTGCGGGCGCTACTGACAGCACGCGCCCGCGCGACCAGAGCCTGGCTGTTCGAATCACACTACCGTGCGCTTGCCGTCGCTGAGGCAGACAGCGCGCAAACCCTGCACAAGGCGTTTCCCGGGCTGCCAACTGCTGTGGTGAACGAACTGACCCGCCACGCAACGCCGACGGAGCTGACTCAACTGACAACGGAGCGTCGCGTACCCTTGCGAATTGCCGAAGAGGCCAGCGTGTATCTGCAGCACGTCAGGCTGGTGCGAGCTTATGAAGGGCTTTATCTGACCTCCGTGTCCAGTGCCGATACCGACCGCCTTGTTCTGCACAGTCTTGAAGCCTTGCCGCAGTGGCCGCCACAGATCAGGCTCGAGGTGCATAACCGCTTTTTCGGCGGCACGCTGGTCGACAGCATTGGCCCGCAGGATGCACCAATTCGCAAAATACTGATAAAAGACGGCGACCTATATCAGGCCCGCGATGCTGAAGACCATCATCTGCAGGGGCTGGATGATATGTATTCGTCTGTGCTTCATGCACTGCCGGACGCCGAGCGCATGCAGCTGGGCTTTACCCATACCGGCCAGAAACTGGAGCTGGCGACGCTCATTCAGGACAATCCCCTGCCGCGCCAGGAGCTCGCCAAATTGCTGAACATGCAGGCCATCAAACCAGGTTCCAGGTCACCCATGCGCCTGGCTGACGGTCGGGTGGGCTATCCGTTGAGTGGTCGCAGCGAGACCGACTGGCACATAACCGACGAAAGCCTGCTGGACAAGATCCGTACCCTGGAGCTGGAGGACGCGTTCCCGGAGGACATTCTCAGCCGCCTGCGTCATACCGGTTGGAATAACAGAGAAATCGACCAGCGACTCAATACTCTGCTGAGCGAGCAACTGGATTTGCGGGCAAGCCTTATCGCCTGGACAGATGAAATCATCACGTTGCCGCCCATGAGTCAGGCGCACATAGACAGTCGAGAGCGTATCAGCGACGCCATCTGGAACCATTGGCGCCTTAACAATCTGCCCGAGATCGGACGCACTTTCGAGCCGCTGCGTCTGCAGCATGTGTCCCTGACCGATTTCCCCCGGTATCTGCCGGACTTTGTCCATGCCCGCGTCACTGGGCTGCACCTGGAGAATATCTCGATCGAAGCAAGGGTTCAGCCGGGCACTGCAGTTGCGCAATCCGCAGAGGTGAGCCTGCCTCGCCAGTTGACCAACAGTTTCGAGCTGGGGCATTTCCTGCAACGTTTCCCCAATATGCGTTCACTGCACCTGATCAGCGAACCCGGCGCCGGTCTGGATCCGCAGTCGTCGGTCTTTCTCAACCTGCCCTATTGGGTGTCCAGCATGCTGCCGCAGTTGACCGAGCTTGGGCTGATCAACCAGAGCATCTTTCTGGACCAGACGCAGATGAACCACTTTCGCAGCATGACTGATCTGAGAATGCTCGACCTCAGCGGCAATCGAATAGTCTGCGTGCTGCCAATGGACCTGAACTGGCTGCATCTGGATCGACTGGTGCTGGAGCGGGTCGGTATGCACCGCTGGCCTTCATGGCTGACAGATCTGCTCCCGAACAACGTGCGCGAACTCTCGGTGGCGCAAAACAACCTGACAGAGCTTCCGGGCCGGATTCTTGAAAATCCGCCCGGTACTGGTCGCCAGACATTGATCGATCTACGCGGCAACAGCCTTTCCCGGAATTCCGCGATACAGGCACGCATTACCGAGTCGGTAGCCGACCGCTCGTTCCGGTTTGTCATGGACACCCCCCTTGCCATACAGGCGGCTGTCAACATGCAGTTGCTGCAGGGCGCCGAACTGTCCGTAGCGCTCGATCAGTGGGTCCATGCATCAAGCTCGCTGGCCATTCCCAGTGAGCATACCATCGGGGCAAGACGCCAGATCGGCTCGGTACTGATTGATCACTGGCGAACTTTCAGCCTGGGGCAGATCCACACGCCGCTGCGTCTTGCCGACATCGCACTGGCCCATTTCCCGAGAAACCTGCCGGAGTTTTTCTATCGCCAGGTGCGCCACTTGCACCTGAGCAGAATCACCGGGACGGTGTCTGATCTCGACCAGTTGCTGCGCCCATTGACTGAACTCAGTTCGCTGGAAATGAATGGGCATGTCGTACCGCTGGTCCAACTGCCACAAGCACTGCTGGAACTCAGGTTCCTGCGCTCGCTGATTCTCAACGACCAAGGGATGTTGATCGGTCAACACCATATCGATTTCCTAAGTCGCATTCCGACCCTTGAGCGACTGGAACTGGATAACAATCGGCTGGGGGCCATCAACAGCGTGGCAGGCCTGCGAGACAATGCTCTGGCCTGGCTGTCGTTGAACAGTGTCGGAATGAGCGAATGGCCAGTCTGGCTGAATGACCTCGTGCCTGGGCCGCTGAGGACGCTGCTGCTGGAAGGCAATATGCTCAGCGAACTGCCGGACCACGTTCTTGCCAATCCTGAAAGCCAGTCTCATATGGAAATCAGCCTGCTGAACAATCCGCTCTCCGAAACAACCATACGTAGCGCACTGCTGTCAGAGCGTTACGGGAACGCTTACACCTTTGACATGGACGTGCCGCCTGAACTAAGCACGATGGAATGGGCGCAAGACGAGGATTCCGACGGCTCGCTGTCAGACTACATGTCCAGTGCAAGTCGCTCTTCCACTCCGGATCCAGTCACCGTGGAGCCCTGGCTGGATGATTCCAGCCCGTTGAACGGCGAGCGCCGACAGATATGGGAACAGCTTGAAGCCGGGGAACACACCGGCAACCTGCTGGAGCTGATCAGCTCGCTGCGCCACAGCGCCGATTATCGTAATACTGCCAGTCGAGCCGCATTGCAGGAACGTGTCTGGCGAGTGCTGTACACCGTGAATCAAGACCCGCCACTGCGCATGACACTCAACGCAATTGCAGAAGAGCCGCTCAGACTGTTCCGCAGCAACCACACGTGCCCGGACGGCATCCTGCTGGAGTTCAATCAGATGGAAGTTCTGGTGTTCACTCGCCAGACAGTCCAGGACATCGTGCCTGAACAGCGCGGTGCTTCACTCTACCGCCTCACTACCCGGCTTTATCGTCTGTCGGAGCTGGACGCGGCAGCGCGCGAACAGGCTGGCGGCAGAGACGAAGCCGAAGTGCGTCTGGCGTACCGCACGCGCTGGGCAAGCGCACTGGACTTGCCTGTGCCGCCTGAAGGCATGCTTTTCGAAGCCCATGCTGCTATTCAGCCAGGGGAACTGGACACTGCGCTGCTGCGCGTGCAGTCCGGGGAACAAGGCGCACCCTTTCTCGACTTTGCTGCGCAACAGGATTATTGGGTCGGCTACCTGCGAGAAACCTACAGGGGAAGATTCGACGCACTCGAGCAAATCTACAGAACCGGGCTGACACGACTGACCGATGAGTTCGAACAGCGCAACATTACTCTGGACAGCGAGGAATATGAGGGGAGGATTCGAGAGTTCGAGGCGCACTTCAAGGATCAGCAAGCAGCGCTGATCAGAGAACTGACCAACGCCGAGGGACTGGAAAACAGTTGATCAGAGGGCCGGCTGATACCGTTGCAGATATCAGTCGGCTCGTTGCCAAAGGCGGGCTGCTAGGCGTTTCTGACCTGCCCTTCCAGCTCGGCCTTGAGCCCGGGCTCAAGCTTCAACTGACGCGCCAGTTCGTCGAGGTAGGCGCGCTCCATGAATTGCTCATCATCCACCAGCATCACGCTGGCGATGTACATTTCGGCAGCCATTTCCGGTGTGCTTGCGGCACGTGCCACATCAGCCGGGTCCAGAGGCTTTTTCAATTCTGCCTCAAGCCAATGCTGCAGTTCCTGATCAGTACCCAGTTTGCTGAACTCGCCCTCAATAAGCTCACGCTCGCGTTCATCGACGTGACCGTCAGCTTTGGCAGCGGCAACCAGCGCGCGCAGGATGGCTTGACTGTGCTGCTCGGCCTCAGCCTCAGGCAGACGATCGATGGTCTGCGGTTCACGCTGGCCGGCAACACCCTGGCTGGCCTGCCAGTTGTTATATGCCTTGTAGGCCAGCACACCCAACGCTGCCAGCCCGCCGTAGGTCAGCACCTTGCCACCCATGCCACGCGACCGTTTGCCCTTGAGCAGCCCCATCGCTCCAGCGGCCAGTGCGCCACCACCAGCACCGGACAGAAGACTTCCCAGCCCGCCCTGCCCTTTGCCCTGACCGCCGCCAAGCAAACTGCCCAGGCCATTCATGAGCGCATCGCCTCCCGAAGACGACTTGCCGGATTTGCCACTTGTCTTGTCCTGTAACATGCTCTGCCCGGACTTGAGCAGTTGATCGAGTAAACCACGCGTATTCACAAGAAACCTCCGATGGCGGTTGTCAGATGATTTATTGACCCGCAGGTTAACCAGAAGTCCCCCGCCCCCTCTCCCTGGTGTGCTTCCGAATGTTACGGCTGCTGCGGGCAACATCCGCTCATCCGCTCGTTCAACTTATTCTGCTAAATGCGTGCAACCCCGGCCTGCCGGGCAGGGTCAATAATGTGCGTTTGGAAAAAGCAAACAGTAATAATGCATCGATTTGAATTGATTAGTCCGATAAAACATGTCATTCGAATGCCTTGCAGTAAAATGCAGCCGCGAGGAGCTTGCCTGAGTTGATTTCCCCCATAAGTTTCCCGGCAAGTGACAGCAAGGCGGCTGAGACCATTCGCTCTAAAGACTGGAGCCGAACATCGCTCGGGCCGATCGAGCGCTGGCCTGCGTCACTGAAAAACACCCTGAACCTTATTCTTAATTCGCCAGAGTCGATGTACCTGCTCTGGGGGCCAGACCTGGTGTTTTTCCACAACGACGCCTACACCCCGATCCTCGGCCCGCGCAAGGATGACGCAATCGGCGCGCTTATCCCGGACCTGTGGGCTGACGTCTGGGATCAGGTAGCCCCGCTGGTGATAGATGCACTGGAAGGCAAGGCATGCCACTTCAAGGATCTGCCGCTGAGCATGGCGCGCTACGGTGCGCCAGAGCAAACGTGGTGGACATTTTCCTTTTCGCCGGTGATAGACGAACACGGCATAACCGTCGGCATGTTTTGCATCACCAACGAAACCACCAATCTGGTTCTCAATCAACGGGCCCTGCAGGAAAGCGAACGCAAACGCCTGGACCTGATCGACGAACTGATCACCCTGGAAAAACGCCAGGCAGCTACGCTAGAGCAACGTACGCTCGAACTGGACACGTTCTGGGAAATGTCTCCCGACCCGCTGGCAATTCTCGATTTCAACGGTATTTTCCTGAGAGTGAACCCTGCCTGGAACGCGATCCTCGGTCGTACGGAAGACGAGCTGCTGGGCAGCTCGATCCTGACCCTGCTCCACCCGGACGACGTCAGTAATACAGAACATGCGCTGACCCACGCTGCAAGCCATGTCCTGCCGCTGTTTGAAAACCGCTATCAGCACGTTGACGGGACATATCGCTGGTTCGGCTGGACCGCTGCACCAGGCAACGGAATCATTTTTGCGCTGGGCAAGCACCTGACCCATGAAAAGGATCGCATCGAAGCCCTGCGCGTCGCACAGGAAACACTGATCCAGTCTCAGAAAATGGAGGCGGTCGGACAACTGACCGGCGGCCTGGCACACGACTTCAACAACATGCTGATGGGCGTGACCGGCAACATGGAGCTGCTGCTGTCGAGAATACGTCAAGAGCGCTTCACCGAGCTGGATCGCTATATCAACGCAGCCCTGGAAGGTTCAAGACGCGCTGCGTCACTGACACATCGGTTGCTGGCGTTTTCACGCAGGCAGACACTGGCCCCGGTTGCCATCGACATCGACCGGTTGGTGGCCGGCATGGACGAGCTGATCAGACGAACCGTAGGCCCCGGCATCGATATGCAGGTCACGCCTTCGCAAGGCCTGTGGTCAACCCTGGTAGACCCGCACCAACTGGAAAACTCGCTACTCAACCTGTGCATTAACGCCAAGGACGCCATGCCCGATGGCGGGCAGTTGCTGATTCGAACCGGCAATCGCAACCTGAATGCTGCGGAAGCCGCGAAACATGGGCTGCCTGTGGGCCGCTACGTCGAATTGTCAGTCAGTGACACGGGCAGCGGCATGGAGGAAGACGTCATCGGGCGGGCCTTCGATCCGTTCTTTACTACCAAGCCACTGGGCATGGGCACAGGCCTCGGCCTGTCAATGATCTATGGTTTTGCGCGGCAATCAGGTGGCGGTGTCAGCATCACCTCGAAAGTCGGAGACGGCTCGAGCGTCTGCATTTTGCTGCCGATACACGAAGGTGAGGCCCAAACCCCTGCGCTGGAAGATTCACTGCTGCAAGTGCCGATGCAAAATACCGGCGACGAGACGATTCTGGTCGTCGACGACGAACCTGCCGTCCGACTGCTGATTGTCGAACTGCTTGAAGACCTGGGCTATGCGGTATTGCAAGCCGAGCGCGGCGCTGATGCGCTGAGCATCCTGCAATCAAAAACCGCCATCGACTTGCTGGTGACCGATGTTGGCCTGCCAGGCGGCATGAATGGTCGTCAGGTCGCAGACGCTGCGCGGGAAGTGAGGCCCGATCTGAAAATCCTGTTCGTGACCGGCTACGCAGAAAACGCCGCGCTGGCACACGACACGCTGGAGCCCGGCATGCATGTGCTGCCAAAACCGTTCGCCATCGCTGAGTTGATCAGCCGAGTAACCGAACTGCTGGAAGGTGAGTGAAAAAAATGAGCGCCATATGGCGCTCATTTCATTCAATGCCCTGATCAGCGATCAATCGCGCAGATCAGACTCATGAATCGGCTGGTCACGATGCGTGGCGCGCTGGTACTGCGCAGGCCAGGTTGCCAGGCGTCCGCCCAGATCTTCATCGGCACGCAATGGCCAGTACGGATCACGCAGCAGCTCACGGGCCAACAGAATGATATCGGCCTGTCCGGTACGCAAAATATGCTCTGCCTGAGCCGGATCGGTGATCATCCCCACAGTACCGCTGGCGATCCCGGACTCCTTGCGAACCCGCTCGGCAAATCGGGTCTGATAGCCGGGGCCTACAGGAATTTCGGCGTTGGCGGAAGTACCACCTGAAGACACGTCGATCAAGTCGGTGCCCAGCGCTTTCAGTCGACGAGCCAGTTCGACGGTTTCATCGGCGTTCCAGCCATCTTCCACCCAATCGGTAGCGGACACGCGAACGAACAACGGCAGCTCTGCGGGCCACACGGCACGTACCGCTTCGGTGACTTGCAGCGTCAGGCGAATGCGGTTCTCGAAAGATCCGCCGTATTGATCGGTGCGCTGATTGCTGATTGGCGAGAGAAACTGATGCAGCAGGTAACCGTGCGCGGCGTGAATTTCGACCACTTTGAAGCCTGCCGTCAGCGCGCGACGTGCGGAATCGACAAAGGCCTTGATCAGCTCCTGAATCTGCGTTTCGCTCAGTTGCACAGGCGCGGTGTGCTGCGGATCAAAAGCAATCGCCGATGGACCGACCGGCGTCCAGCCGCCCTCAGTCAAAGGCACATTGCCATGCTTGCCCAGCCACGGACGCCAGGTACTGGCCTTGCGCCCGGCATGCGACAGTTGAATGCCCGCGACGGCGCCTTGGGCATTGATGAAGCGAGTAATGCGTTGCAGCGGTTCGATCTGCTCATCGTTCCACAGACCGAGGTCTTCGGGAGTGATGCGACCTTCAGGCGTAACCGCCATTGCTTCGCTGATGACCAGTCCGGCACCGCCAACGGCGCGGCTGCCAAGATGGACCAGATGCCAGTCATTGGCCAGGCCATCAACACTGGAGTATTGGCACATAGGCGACACGGCAATGCGGTTGCGAAGGGTCAGTTGGCGCAGGGTGTAGGGTTCTAGCAGCAGGCTCATGGTGACCTCTCGTGTTGAAAATCCGGGAGTCCAGGCTCTGTTCATACAGGCAACAGATTCCACTGGACCGTCTGTTGTCGACAACCCGGCAGCGAGAGCGGTTCCTGCTGATTGTCAGCGTGGTGCGAGATGCACCACCATCAGCTGTACGGTTTCGTTGCCGCGAAACTCGTTGAGGTCGAGCTTGTAGGCCAGTTCTACCCAGCGAATATTGGGGTTGGGCCAGATGTCGCGGTCCACGCCAAACGCAATGCCATCCAGCTTCACGCTGCCGCATTCGGTCTTGAGCACCATCTTCAAATGGCGTTCGCCCACGACCCGTTGCTCGACCAGCTGAAACACGCCGTGGAACAACGGCTCGGGGAAATGCTGCCCCCAGGGGCCGCCATTGCGCAGTGCGCGGGCCAGTTCCAGATGAAACTCTTCGACAGCCAGCGAGCCATCGGACAGCAAGCGCCCGGTCAGGTCCTGCTCTTCAAGCTGGCGACGCACTTCCTGGTCGAACGCCTCGGCAAACGCCGGGAAGTGCTCCTCAGGCAGCGACAGACCGGCCGCCATCGCGTGCCCGCCGAACTTGCTGATCAGTTGCGGATGACGCGCTGCCACAGCGTCCAGCGCATCGCGGATATGAAAGCCCGGCACCGAACGCGCAGAGCCCTTTAGGACGCCCTCGCCCGCACTCGCGAAGGCAATGCTCGGTCGGTGGTAACGCTCTTTGAGACGCGAGGCCAGAATGCCGATGACACCCTGATGCCACTCGGCATCGAACAGACACAGGCCAAACGGCATCGATTCAAGCGGCAGATCCTTGAGCTGGGCGAGCGCCTCGCGCTGCATGCCCTGCTCGATGGACTTGCGGTTCTGATTCAGTTCATCCAGCCGCACGGCCATTTCCCGCGCCAGCGTCGGGTCGTCGCAAAGCAGGCATTCAATGCCCAGGCTCATGTCGTCCAAGCGCCCTGCTGCGTTCAGGCGCGGGCCGATAATGAACCCCAGATCGGTCGAGGTGATGCGCGCAGGCTCGCGCCGTGCGACTTCGAGAATCGCGCGCAAGCCCGGACGTGCGCGCCCGGCCCGGATACGCATCAAGCCCTGATGCACCAGAATGCGGTTGTTGGCATCCAGAGGAACCACGTCGGCCACACTGCCCAGCGCGACCAGATCAAGCAGTTCGCCCAGATTAGGCTGGGCACGCTGATTGCTATCGAACCAGCCGGTTTCACGCAGCCGCGCGCGCAAGGCCATCAGCACATAGAAAATCACCCCGACCCCTGCCAGCGATTTGCTGGGAAAGGTACAGCCTGGCTGATTGGGATTGACGATGGCGTCCGCCGCTGGAAGCTCATGGCCGGGTAAATGGTGATCGGTGACCAGAACCTGCAACCCTGCCGCCTTGGCTGCGGCCACGCCTTCGACGCTGGAGATGCCGTTATCGACCGTGATCAGCAGCTGTGGCTCGCGCTGCAATGCGACCTCGACGATTTCCGGCGTCAGCCCATAGCCGTACTCGAACCGGTTGGGCACCAGATAATCGACATGCGCAGCCCCCGCCCCCAACAGGCGCAGGCCCAGAACACCCACGGTGCTGGCGGTAGCGCCGTCGGCATCGAAGTCGCCGACGATCAGCATCCGCTGGCCTTCACGCAGTGCGGTCACCAGCAGATCGACCGCTGCATCGATGCCCTTGAGCTGTTGATAAGGGATCAGTCGCGCCAGACTCTTGTCCAGCTCTGCCTCGCAGGACACGCCTCTGGAGGCGTACAGACGAGTGAGCAAGGGCGGCAGGTCACCGAGAAACGGCAAGGTGTCGGGCAACAGACGGGGTTCAATGCGCATGCGGGTCAGCTGATTCTCTTCAGGGTGTCGATGGACAATACGTTCGATACAGGCAGGCTGCGGTCAACCACGCTCGCCAGCAAGCCACTGCAACTGGACTTCATGCTGGCCACGGTCATCGGTAACGAACACAGTACCTTCACTGATCATCACATCCCACTTGATGACCCGCGGCATGTCTTTGGCCAGCACTTCCAGTACGTCCTGCGGGACTGCTGCGATGTTGACGTTTTTCAGGTTCTTGATCGCCGGGATGACCTTGCCTTCCCAGACGCGCAGGCTGCCGTAGGCAAGCAGGCTGGTGCGCTCGGTACGCCGCGAACACCAGGTCAGGCGGTCGGCGTCAGGCTGCCCCACTTCGATCCAGTGCAGGACGCGATCATCCAGGCTCTTTTCCCAGAGTGCCGGCTCGTCCACATCGGACAGACCACGACCGAACGACAGCTGCTCGTTGTACCAGAAGGCATAGGCCAGCAGACGCACGGTCATGCGTTCTTCGGTCTCCGATGGGTGCCGGGCGATGGTCTGCTTGACGCTTTCGTAAACCCCGCGGTCGAGGTCTGTCAGGTTGAGTTCGAATTTGTAGGTCGTGGACGGCTGGGCCATGAACGGGCTTCTAGAGTCTGGAGGGAAGACCGCAAGTCTAACCGATGCGCGCCCCGCGAAGGAATTTGCTCGCGCAGGCACCAAAGTCCGGGCCGTGCTTCACTGATTTGCGGCACATCAAAAAAACGATAGTCTGAAACAAAATCCTGATACATCTTGATACTTTGCAACAGTCTCTGCGGACACGTCAGGCTGCCAGCCTGAAGACGGCTTTGGGTGCTTGAATGTGACGCCACTGGTGCCGCGCCATTCAAAGACCTGCCACCCCACTCAGATTGTTGACCCTTTTTCGAGGATGACACCCGCGAATGCCCCTTCCTGCCTCGCACTGTACAGCGGCTCGATTGATGCTCGTCATTGCGCTGACGACCCTGTCGGGTGTCTGTCAGGCACGAGAAACGCTGACTTGGCTGATGCGCGACATACCCCCGTCGACGATCTTCTCCGGAACGATGCGCGGGCAGGGAGCGATCGATCAGCTCATGCCATTGCTGACCGCAAGAATGCCCGAATACGACCATGTGCTGATGCGGGTCAATCGTGCCAGGGGCCTGCAGATGCTGAATGACGCGACCTCTCTGAGCTGCGACCCGACCATGTTGTGGACCGAGGAACGCGCCAGGACCCTGCTGTTCTCCATCCCCATTGTTGCCATCATGAGCAGCGGCCTGATCGTGCGCAAAGAGGACGTGGAGACGTTTGCCCCTTTCATGGAAGACGGAAAAATCGACTTTGTGGCGCTGATGGACAGCCACGCAATCAGGCTGGGGGTGGTTGCAGAACGCAGCTACGGTGAGCTGATCGACCATACTCTGCGCACAGTCGATGAAGACACGCTGATCCCGCACTATGGCAACGACGCCATCGGCAGCCTCCTGCAAATGGAACGTCTCGGGCGTCTGCAGGCGTTTATCAGCTTCTGGCCGGAAGCTCGTTATCAAGCCATGCAACAAGGCATATTGCCCGAAGAACTGAGTTTTATACCGATCAAGGGAAACCCGGCCTACCAATTCATCTATATCAGTTGCAGCCGGTCACCTGAAGGCGAGCAGGCCATCGCCAAGATCAATAACGAAATGCGTGTATTGCGTGAATCCAGACTTATGAAGCTCTACGCACAATGGCTGGATCCCGCCCAGCGGGCTGGCTATCTGGAGGAGGTAAAAGCGCTGCTGGAAAAGAACTGAGCAGGCAAAAGAAACCCCGGACAGAGGGGGTCTGGCCGGGGCAAACATGACCACTTGGGTCAGTACGCCAGCCCCTGATCAGCGGAGCACAGTGATCAAGACTGGCATAATGGATAGGATTACCGCGAACCCGTCAGGTTCCGGGCCTGTTGAAGGCCGTTAAGCGTCTGTTAAGCAAATGAACGTGCGCCGGCAAAGGCACGGCTGGTTGCAAGGTTGCGCATGGCCGCAATGACACAAGGCTCGATACGGCCTTCAGCGACCATCAGGTCTCGGCGCAGGCCGTCCACCACGTCGGTGAGCTGACGTTTATCGTTCAATTGATCGGCGCTGAATGTACGCTTGATCACACAGGCACCCGCTTTATCTTCCAGAGTCACCAGACGCTCGCCCCGAGAACCCGCCGGCCCGATAGTGGCCTGGTAAGGCGCCAGCGCTTCGCTTAGCAGTAAGCTGATATTTTCCATCCGGATCACCACTCAACAGTTTGAATGCAAAGGTGCCAACAAATGACCATCGCTGATAGAAAAAAGTTCTTTCTATCGGCCGATCACGGCACTGCTTGTTATTTCGAGCATGCCTGTTGAATGTGACACGGAAAAAACGAGTCACCCCAAGTATGAAACCGGACAGGTAGGAAAAGACGACAAAATTCCGCTACAGGTCCTACGTAGCGTGCATGCCCTTCCCTCCTGTTATAAACAGCTGGATCACCTGAAATACGTCCAGCCCATTTATGACGGAGGCACACCTTGAGCGATTCAACCGATCGCCCGTTGCGCGTCATCGTGGCGGATGACCACCCTATTTTCCTCATTGGTCTGCGGGTAGTACTGGAACGGCATGGCCTGGCGAACGTGGTGGCTCAAGCCCATAACCCGGATGAACTGCTGCAGGCGCTGACGCAGCACCGCTGTGATGTGCTGGTGACTGATTTCATGATGCCCGTCGAACAGCAAAGCGACGGCTTGCGCCTGCTGCAGCGCATCCGCCGGGACTTTCCGGCGCTGCCCGTGGTTGTGGTGACAACGTTGAGCAACGACGGGTTGTTTCAGTCCATGCTGGACATCGGTGTGCGAGGGTTATTGAGCAAGGCCAGCCTGACCGGGGAACTGCCGATGGCGATCAAAAGTGCGCGGCTCGGTGAGGTGTTTGTTTCCGATTCAGTGCGCAGGGTTCTGAGAGAAATACACCCGCATGGACCTCAGCCAATGCGGCCGTCCGAGCGCCTGTCGCCCAAGGAGCTGGAAGTGCTGCGCCTGCTTGCGGCCGGTCATACGGTCGGCCAGATCGCCGCACAGCTCAATCGCAGCAAACAGACGGTCAGTGCGCAGAAAATCGGAGCCATGCGCAAACTCGGCCTGGCCAACGACGCAACATTATTCATTTACCTGCAGGAAAGCGGGATGTCTTGAGTGCGAGAGTCACTCCAGCACCGCCTGTCGGCGCGTTTCATCACGTGAGGCCATCCAGTGCAACAGCTCGGACGTCGGCATCGGACGGGCAATGAAATACCCCTGAACCGCAGGGTCGCCCAACGCCAGCACACTGTGAAAATCGTCTACCGTCTCTACGCCTTCAACCACCACTGACATGGACAGGCGTTGCGCCATGAGCATTGCCCCGGCAACTACAGCGGACTTGCGCGCATCATCGGCCATGCCACGCACAAACTCGGTCGGGATTTTCAGTTCGGAAAACGGCAGTTGCAGCAGCCTTTCGATATTCGATGCGCCCATGCCGAAGTCATCAATGGACAACCTGCAGCCCTGCATGCACAGCCTCAACAGGCTCTCCAGCTGCCAGTTTTCAGGCCGGGCGGCATCCTGCTCGAGAATTTCGAGGGTCAGGGCACTTGCCGGTACGCCATGACGCGCAAGGGCCTGGATGATCTGCTCGGCGAAATCCGCTTGATGAAGCACGTGCGGGTCGATGTTGACGGCGACCGGCAACGCCATACCCTGCTCTCGCAGGACTTGCGCAGATAATTGCAGTGCCTGATCCAGCACCCGCCAGGTCAGCGCAGCGGTCAGCCCTTTGGCTTCGATGGTGGCCATGAACCGCCCGGGGGCCAGCAGGCCATGCACAGGGTGCTGCCAGCGAACCAGCGCTTCTACCCCCAGCAACTCGCCGCGCAGGCTGACCTTGGGTTGAAAATAGGCAATCCACTGCTCCGCCACAGAGGTTGCGCCGGCTGCGTCCTGGCCTATCATGGCAAACAGCTCTGGCGCAGACAAAGTTTCGGGAGCGCAGCTTGCAGGCGATGGCGTAGGCACCGTCGACTCGGCACGACCAGGCCCATAAGCCTTGAGCAATTCGCACAGCGCGGCGGCTGAAGCGGGTTTCTGCAAGTAACCCAGCACCTTTATGCCTTGATTGAGTGCCAGTTGCGCAACGCCCTCCAGTACGCAAGTGGCGGAAACACTCAGGATGATCAGCGCCCTCGCCTGCCCGCTTTCAGCCAGAAAGCGGATCAGTTCAAGACCGTCAGGCCCTTCCATCTGCAAGTCGCAGATCGCGATGTCGATAGGGCCGCGGCTGTGCAATGACTGTTTCGCAGCTTCGACGCTGTCAGCGGCCAGCACATCAAAGACCTGATTGGCATTGAGCATCTGGTGCAAGGCCATCAGCTGGAACGGGTGGTCTTCGAGAATCAGAACCTTGAGTGTATGCACGGTCACGCCTACGGGATTGAAAGCATCGGAACAGCAGAACACTGATTTTAGTCCCTCGCGCAGACATGCCCCATAAGACATGTCTTAAAAGCGCTGGCGATCACGGCGTTTTTTGCAGAACCGGTTCCGCAAAGCTCAATCGCGAGACGGCGTCATTTCAGGCACCGCTGCCAGTTGCAGCTCGATATCAGCGCGCAGGCAGGTCATGGCCGTTTCCAGCGTCAGCCAGCGCTCGGCAAGGCCAGCCGCGGATTGCAGCCGAACGCTTTCATCCAGCGCAGCACACGCTTTGGCCAAGGGCACGGCGTCCACCAGGCTGGCAGCACCCTTGAGCCGATGCAGGCAGGCACCCAGCGTCTTCCAGTCGCTTGCCAATACCGCAGGCTCCAGCAAGTCATGCTCATGTCGCAGGTTTTTCCAGAGTTCGCTTAACAACCGGTCCATCTGCTCCGGATTGGCCTGGGTCATGTCTTGCAGCGAGCGTATGTCGAAGGTCGGCTCAGACACCCGGTCTGTCAGCTCCTGGGCCAGACGCGCCAGAGACAGCGGCTTGATCAACAGCCCGTCCATGCCGGCCTGTTCACAGCGCCCGGCCTCATCAATCAGAGCGTTGGCGGTGCTGCCGATAACAGGGCAGCGCCGGCGGCGTTCTTTCTGCTCGATCTGTCGAATGGCCTGGGTCAATGCGTAGCCGCTGATGCCTGGCATGTTGCAATCGGTGATTACGGCATCGAACAGTTCTTCGCGCCATATCGCCAAGGCGGCCTCCCCGTCCGAAACCGCCACCACCCGATGGCCGAGAAACTCCAGTTGCCGGGTGAGCACCAGCCTGTTGGCCGACATGTCATCGACCACTATCAGACGCAGGCTGCGAGTGTCTGCGTACACCTGCCGAGCATCCTCAATGGGCTCAAGCGGCCCGGTGACACGTGCAAGCGGTATGTCGATGGTTACCCGCGTGCCCTTTCCCGGCTCGCTATGCAGGCTGATATCGCCTGTCATCAGTTCCACCAGTTGACGGGTGATGCTCAGTCCAAGCCCGCTGCCGCCATAGCGTGCAGCCGTGTCGCCATTGGCCTGGATAAAGGGCTGAAATATCTGCTGCTGACGCTCCGGCTCAATACCGGCACCGCTGTCCTGAATACAGATTCGCACCCGCGAAGCATCGGCCGAAACATCCGAGACATCCACACTGACGACAACCTCCCCCTGGTGAGTGAACTTCAAGGCATTGCCCAGCAGGTTATGCAACACCTGACGCAGCCTCAGCGAGTCCAGCCAATAGTCGCCCCGCGCCTGTTCATTGAACTGCAGATGCAGTTCCAGACCTTTTTCCCTGGCCTGCGCCGAAAACAGTTCAATGGCTCCCTCGAATACTGCCTGCAGCGACGTCACCGACAGTGACAACTGCATGCCACCTGCTTCGATCCTGGCCAGATCAAGGCTCTCGCCGATCAATGCCACGAGCTCCGTGGCCGACCTAAGGGCAATCTGCAAGCCTTGGGATGGTGCCTGACCCTGGCGTAGCGCCTGCTCGCATTCCAGCTCGAGCAAACCGGTGATTGCGCTCATCGGCGTCCGAATTTCGTGGCTCATGCTGGCCAGGAATAGACTTTTCGCCTCGTTGGCATCGGCTGCCTGACGCATGGCGTCTTCGAGTTGCTGCTCCAGTTGCTTGCGCTCGGTGATGTCGATCCAGCCACCCAGCAGCCCCTGTAATTGCCCGTCGGCGGCGAAGAAAGGCACCGTCCATTGCCAGACGTCCATGCGTCTTCCGGACAACTCGATCGTGCGGTCGGAAAAGACCGGTTGATGATTTTCCAGCAGCTTGAGGTAGTCGGCATGCATCTGTTCGGCCAATGACCGCGGAATGAGATGAACATCTGTCAGGCGTCGCCCGTTCATCTGTTCGAAGCTGATGTCCAGCGCTTGCTCGTAGCTGCGATTACACGAGATCAGACGCCCTTTCAGGTCACGCACATAAATGGGGTTGGGGATGCCGTCGAGCAAGGCATGCTTGAATGCCAGTTGATCATTGAGCTGTTGCTCAGCCTTGAGTCGCTGGCGAATCTGCGCGTTCAGACGGCTGCTCCAGGCCAGCGATACCAGCCCGGTAAGCACTGCAAGCGCCACAACCCAGAACACCCATTGCGGTATCCGCGACCAAAGCGAAGGCTGAGGCAGGGTCGATCCCAACCATTTCAAACGAATAGAGCGCAGCTCGGCGACCGGGAACTCTTCCAGCGCCTTGTTCAGAATGCTCAGCAGTTCGGGTTGGGATTTGACCACTGAAAACCTGTCAGGGGACCACTTGCCATCGACACTGCGCGCCACTTTCAACTGCCCCGAGGGGAACAGGTAGGCGCCCGCTTCGTTTTGAATGGTCGCCTCTGCAGCACCATTTTCGACCAGTGCGCGTGCCTGCTCGTAGGTGTCCACCAGGCGGAGTTTGATCAGCGGGTATTCTTGCCTGATCATGTCCTCAAGCGCGTGCCGCGCAGGCAGCGCAAGCACCTGTCCGTCCAGACTGGCAAGCGATATCCGCGACGAGCGATCGGAGCGCACCACGAACATCCAGCTGTTGCCACCAAACGAATAGGTGAAGTCCAGATACCGTCGTCGTTCGGCATTTTCGGCCAGCGAGGTGTTCATGTCTGCCAGGCCAGAGCGAAGCAGATCAATACTCTGCTGCGTGGAGGGCACTTCCTGATGTTCGAACTGCAAGCCGGTCATGCGCGAGATACGCGCCAGCACGTCGACATTGAGCCCCACCCACTGGCCATTTTTGTCCTTGTAGATGTAGGGTGGATGCTGCGTGGTAGAAACCGTCACCTTCGGATGCTTGAGCAACCAGCGGCGCTCTGCGCCGGTCAGACGTATGCGCTGCCCGTCTACGTCCGCCCCAAGGCCCAGAGTCCAGCGCCCGAGCACCTCACGGCTGACCGAAGGGGCGATACTGCCGAGTGCCTGATCAATCAGGCTCAGCAAGCGCTGCTCGTCACCGCGCATGGCAAAGGAAAACCCGACAGGCGGCAAGCGGCTTTCAAACTTGATCTGCAAGCCCAGATAAGGTCGCAGCGCGGTGTAAGTGCGCACGATCACCTCGTTGCCGATAAAAACGTCAGCCTCCCCCTGGCTGAGAGCCTCCAGCGCGCTGTAGAGGTTGGGGGCAATGATGATCTCGCTGTCTGGATAGACGCGGTGCACCACCTCGGAATCGGCGTACCCGTCGAGCAGTACGGCCTTTTTGCCGGCCAGGCTCGATGGCGGACTCAGATCGTTGCCCCGACCGACCACCACTGACCGGTCCGGCATGTACTCGCTCGAGAACGACAGCCCTGGCACGCCTCGCTCGAACCCGTTGGCGCTGGTCAGCAGATCGATCCTGCCCGCGCGCAGTGCATCAATGGCCTCTTCACGTCTGGTGAAACCGACGACCTGCATCGGTATATTCAACTGATCACTGACCAGACCCAGGTAGTCGGCGCTGATGCCCTGATAGCGATTACGATCGCTGGTAATATCGATCGGCTCGTAATCGGCAATCGCAATGCCGACCCTGAGTGCCTTGCGCTGGTCCAGCCATGCGCGATCCCTGGCCTTGATGACGAGGTCCTCAGACACCACGAACGGGGCGGTGAGAGTGAATGGCAGGCTCTGGGCTGCATCGACCGAACGCGCAAGAAACAGCGCCAACAGCATCCATGCCATGCGCCATGCGCGGCCTCTCATCGTGCTGCCCGTCTCCCTGACTACGTCCTGTCTGCTTGCCTGCTTGCCCACGAATGACTCAACTCTCTGGTTCGAAAAACCAGCGAAGTTTGGCACGTAGAAACACAAAGGCCCGCCAAGTGGCGGGCCTAAAGTTGTTACACGACGCTTCTGTCAGAGCGGTTTGCCGCGGTTGCCGTGCTGGCTGACAAAGGCCTGTATGGCTTTCAGGTCATTCGGCAGTACGGTGCAGCGTTCGTCCCGCTCGAACAAATCAGACAAATGTGCAGGTAGCTCAAGCGCTTTTCCTACGCCCGCCTTCTCCACTGCTTCCGGGAATTTGACCGGATGAGCTGTGCCAAGGATCACCATCGGCGTATCCAGGCTGCGACGACACTCACGGGCAGCCTTCACGCCGATAGCGGTATGGGGATCAAGCAGCTCGCCGGTGCTCTCGAATACCTCGGCGATGGTCTTGCAAGTGTCCTCGTCACTGACCGCCAGCGAATCGAACAGTTTACGGGTCTCGGTCCAACGCTCTTCTTCGACGCTGAAACCGCCGCCCTGTCTGAACGTGCTCATCAGTTCGGCAATTGCCGAGCCCTTGCGACCATGCATGTCGAACAGCAAACGCTCGAAATTCGACGAAACCATGATGTCCATTGAAGGCGACAGCGTGGAGTACAGGGTTTCCTTGACGTACTGATTACCGCTCATGAAACGGTGCAGGATGTCGTTGCGGTTGGTGGCGACGATCAGTTGATTGATCGGCAGCCCCATGTTGCGCGCCAGATAACCCGCGAAGATATCGCCGAAGTTGCCGGTCGGAACCGAGAAAGATACAGAGCGCGCCGGGCCTCCCAGTTGCAGCGAGGCATGAAAGTAGTAAACGATCTGGGCCATGATGCGCGCCCAGTTGATCGAGTTGACGGCCACCAGAGGCGTGCCCTTCAGGAAGCTCTGGTCGGCGAAGCTGGCCTTGACCATTTCCTGGCAGTCGTCAAAGTTGCCTTCGACGGCGATGTTATGGATGTTATCGCCGAAGATGGTCGTCATCTGTCGACGTTGAACGTCCGAGACCCGGTTGTTCGGATGCAGGATGAAGATGTCGACGTTATCGCAACGACGGCAGCCTTCGATGGCTGCAGACCCGGTGTCGCCCGAGGTGGCGCCCATGATCACCACGCGCTCGCCACGCTTGGCCAGCATATAGTCCAACAGACGGCCGAGCAGTTGCAGTGCGAAGTCCTTGAACGCCAGGGTCGGACCGTGGAACAGCTCAAGTACCCACTCGTTGCCATTCAACTGGCGCAGAGGCGCGACCGCGCTGTGGGTAAAGACGCTGTAGGTCTCTTCGAGGATCTGCTTGAAATCGGCATCCGGGACGCTGCCTGTCACAAACGGGCGCATCACCCGGAAAGCCAGTTCGTGATAAGGCAGCCCCGCCCAGGAAGCGATCTCTTCCTGAGTGAAACGAGGCAGGTTTTCAGGCACATAGAGGCCGCCATCACTGGCCAGACCAGTCAACAGAACCTCTTCGAAATTAAGGGCCGGTGCCTGCCCGCGAGTACTGATATAGCGCATGGGATCAAACCTTTGGTGTGAGCTTGAAGCTTGAAGCGCCGGGCTTCAGGCTTCAAGCCTCAAATTCAAAACAACTGACGCCTGACGTGCATCTGGTCGTCTGGTGCTTGCAGCCTGTAACCGACAGCTTGCAAACGACGTTAGTTAAGGTGCTCGACGCGAATACGAACCACCGGCCCTACCACGTCCTGAAGCGCTTCCAGTGCCTGGATGGCGTCATTGATGCGTTGTTCCACCACGCGGTGCGTCAGCAGGATCATCGGCACCAGGCCATCGTGTTCTTCGACTTCCTTCTGCATGATCGATTCGATGTTGATGCCGCGCTCGGACAGAATGCTCGCCACCTGCGCCAGCACACCCGGATGATCCTTTGCCTGGATGCGCAGGTAATAGGCGCTTTCGCAGGCTTCGATCGGCAGAATCGGGTGAGCGGACAATGAATCAGGCTGGAAGGCCAGGTGAGGCACGCGGTTTTCCGGGTCAGAGGTCATGGCCCGCACGACGTCCACCAGATCGGCGATGACTGACGATGCGGTCGGCTCCATACCGGCACCGGCGCCATAAAACAGGGTAGAACCGGAGGCATCGCCGTTGACCATCACCGCGTTCATCACGCCGTTGACATTGGCAATCAGGCGATCGGCCGGGATCAGCGTGGGGTGTACACGCAGTTCGATGCCCTGTGCCGTGCTGCGCGCGACACCCAGGTGCTTGATGCGGTAGCCCAGCGCTTCGGCGTAGTTCACATCTGCAGTGGTGAGCTTGGTAATGCCTTCGGTGTAAGCCTTGTCGAACTGCAACGGGATACCAAAGGCAATGGACGCCAGGATGGTCAGCTTGTGGGCAGCGTCGATGCCTTCGACGTCGAATGTCGGATCGGCCTCTGCATAACCCAGCGCCTGAGCTTCAGCCAGCACATCCGGAAAGGTGCGACCCTTTTCGCGCATCTCGGTGAGGATAAAATTGCCTGTACCGTTGATGATGCCTGCGAGCCAGTTGATACGGTTCGCCGACAGACCTTCACGGATGGCCTTGATGACCGGAATGCCACCGGCGACAGCCGCTTCAAACGCAACGATCACACCCTTTTCACGGGCCTTGGCGAAAATCTCGTTGCCGTGAACGGCGATCAGCGCCTTGTTGGCCGTGACCACATGCTTGCCGTTTTCGATGGCCTTGAGCACCAGTTCACGCGCAACGGTGTAACCACCGATCAGTTCCACGACGATATCGATTTCAGGGTTGGTCGCAACCGCGAACACGTCGCTGGTGGTAGGGGTACCGGCAATCTGGCAGTTGGGATTGGGTGTACGAACCGCAATTTGCGCCACTTCGATTCCACGCCCGGCACGACGGGCAATCTCCTCGGCGTTACGTTGAAGTACGTTGAAAGTACCGCCACCGACAGTACCCAGCCCACAGATGCCTACTTTGACCGGTTTCACTGATGAACTCCCCGAAAAACGGCCGATTATGAATCAGCCGTGGAAAACCGCCGCATGTCACCATGCGACCACAAATGAGACGAGGCGCCAGGATTGCGCCTCACGCGACGCAGTGCTATTTGGCGCCCATCGCCAGTTTGGCGACCTGAGCAGCAGGCTGGTAGCCCGGAATGACCTGACCATCGGCCAGAACAATCGCAGGTGTGCCGTTCACGCCGATAGACTGGCCGATTTCATATTGCTTGCTGACCGGGTTGTCGCACTTGGCGGCCTTGATGTCCTTGCCGTCGACCATACGGTCCATGGCAGACTTGCGATCCTTGGAGCACCAGACAGCCTGCAACTGCTCGTCACCCGGAGAACCCAGCCCCTGACGGGGGAAGGCCATGTAACGCACTTCGACCCCCATCTTGTTCAGCTGCGCGACTTCCTCGTGCAGCTTGTGGCAGTACGGGCAGGTGGTGTCGGTGAATACCGTGATGTGCGACTTGGTCTCGCCGACAGCCGGGTAAATGACCATATCGGAAAGCGGAATGCCATTGATCGTCTTGGAAATGGCCAGACGCTCGGTCTTTTCGGTCAGGTTGACCGGCTTGCCGTTCTGCACCTGGAACAGGTAGCCCTGCATCACGAACTGGCCGTCGGCGCTGGCGTACAGCACGCGACCGCCCTTGAGCTTCACTTCGTAAAGGCCATTGAGCGGGCTCGGCGAAATGCTCTCGACCGGCAGTTCCAGCTGGAGCGAATCCAGTGTCTTGCGGATGGCCTGGTCAGGTGCGGTATCTGCGGCGGCGAACATACTGAAAGTACCGGCCAGCATGAAAGCGGCGGCAGCGAAAATCTGGGGCAAACGCATGAAAACTCCTATGACGGCGGACAGGCTGACGGCTGCTGAAAACAGAAGGGTCAGGCCTTGTTCTGCGAAACCGGCAAAGCCTACCACATTAGGGCTTAAAGGCCGCTCTGCACTGATGTAAGACTTTTCGCGAAAAGCGCGAGCATTCAACCCCGAGGATGATGCTTTGCATGCATTTCCTGCAACCGCGCACGCGCAACATGGGTGTAGATCTGGGTCGTCGACAGATCGCTATGCCCCAGGAGCATCTGCACCACGCGCAGGTCGGCGCCGTGGTTGAGCAAATGAGTCGCGAAGGCGTGACGCAGGGTGTGCGGCGACAAGGATTTGCCGATACCAGCAACCGTTGCCTGGTGCTTGATACGGTGCCAGAACGTCTGACGGGTCATCTGGTCGCCGCGGGTGCTGGGGAACAGCACGTCGCTGGGCTTTCCGCCTAACAACTCATCACGGGCGCCACGCATGTAACGCTCGACCCAGACAATCGCTTCCTCCCCCATCGGCACCAACCGCTCCTTGCTGCCCTTGCCCATCACTCGCAGCACGCCCTGGCGCAGGTTGACCTGTTCCAGTGTCAGGCTGATCAGTTCGGTCACGCGCAGACCACAGGCATACAGCACCTCAAGCATGGCACGATCACGCTCACCGATTGGCTCACTCAGGTCAGGAGCGGCGAGCAATGCTTCGACGTCGGCTTCGGAGAGCGACTTGGGCAACGGCTTGCCCAGCTGAGGCATGTCGATCTGCAGGGTGGGATCGACGGCAATCAGCTTTTCGCGCAGCAGGTAGCGATAAAAGCCGCGCGCGCCGGACAGAAAACGCGCGGTAGAACGCGGCTTGTAGGCATTTTCCACGCGCCACGCAAGGTGATCGAGGATCACTTCGCGCCCGGCAACGGGCAGATCGACGTTGCGTTCCTGCAGCCAGCCGTTGAACAGCGCAAGATCGCTGCGATAAGAGTCGCGGGTGTTATCGGACAGGCCCTTTTCGAGCCAGAGGGCGTCCAGAAACCGGTCAATCAGCGGATGGTTGATGGCAGCCATTTTTACTCGTTACATGTGGGAATAAGCCAAGAGCAAATCATCAGATAACAGACAGCAAAAAGGCAGCCCTGAGGCTGCCTTTTTTATGCATCGAAAAACTGTATCAGGACAGTTTTTCCTTGATGCGCGCTGCTTTACCGGACAGGTCACGCAGGTAGTACAGCTTGGCCTTGCGAACGTCACCGCGACGTTTCACCGCCATGCTGTCGATTTGCGGGCTGTAAGTCTGGAAAGTACGCTCAACGCCAACACCGTTGGAGATTTTACGAACAGTGAAAGCACTGTTCACGCCACGGTTACGCTTGGCAATGACAACGCCTTCGAATGCTTGCAGACGAGCGCGGTCGCCTTCCTTCACTTTAACCTGAACGACAACGGTGTCGCCTGGTGCAAAGGTAGGGATCTCTTTGGTCATCTGCTCTGCTTCGAGGGCAAGAATGATTTTGTTAGTCATGCTGGTGCTCCTAAGGTAATCCGTCTGGATCGACCATCGATACGTTAACTATCGTCCCGCTCGCGGATGTATTCCGCCAGCAGCTTCTTCTCTTCTCCAGAAAGCGAGCGGCTTTCCAGAAGATCAGCGCGTCGTTCATAGGTCCGCCCGAGGGACTGCTGTAAACGCCAACGCCGGATGTGCGCGTGATTGCCACTAAGCAACACGTCGGGAACACGCTGATCCGCATACACCTCAGGTCGGGTGTAATGCGGGCAATCCAGCAGACCGTCCGTGAAGGAATCTTCCTCCGCGGAGTCCACATGCCCTAAAGCTCCAGGCAGCAGCCGCGTAACCGCGTCAATCAGGACCATCGCCGGCAGCTCGCCACCGGAAAGAACATAGTCACCAATCGACCACTCTTCATCGACATGAGCATCAATAAAACGCTCGTCAATGCCTTCATAACGACCGGCGATGAGGATAATCGCTTCCTCCTGCGCCAGTTCGCGTACCGCAGACTGATTCAGCTGTCGGCCTTGTGGCGACAGGTAAATCACCTTCGCCGCATCCCCCGCCGCTTGCCTGGCCTGAACCAGAGCATCTTCAAGGGGCTTGATCTTCATCACCATGCCCGGACCACCGCCAAATGGGCGATCATCCACAGTGTGATGGCGATCAGTGGTGTAATCCCGCGGATTCCAACAAGTGAGCTTCAACAGCCCTTGCTTCACCGCACGGCTGGTAATGCCGTATTCGCTGATGGCGGAAAACATTTCAGGAAACAGACTGATGACTTCTATGCGCAGACCGGCCATGGCATTCAGAAGTCCGCGTCCCATTCCACCTTCATCTCGCCAGCGGCCATGTCGATTGCCAACACGCATTGCTCCGTATAGGGCAACAGGCGTTCACGATCATCAAGGCTGCCCGCGCAGGGCTTTACAACCATTACATCGTTTGAACCGGTTTCGAGCAGGTGATCGATTTTACCGAGCAGTTGCCCGAGTTGGTCGATGACCTTTAGGCCTTCAAGCTGGTACCAGTAGTACTCGCCATCGTCCAGATCAGGGAACAGGTTGCGCGGCACGCAGATGTCGTAACCGGAGAGAAGACGAGCTTCTTCGCGATCATCGAGACCCTTGAGCTTTACGACCAGAAACTTGCTCTGCAAGCGTCCGCTGACCAGCTCCACCTGTTTGTCAACGCTGCCTTCGCGCCGAAGCGTCCAGGTTTTGTAGTCCAACAGGTTTCCAATCGGATCAGTAAAGGAATACACCTTCACTTCGCCGCGAACGCCATGAACCGAGTAAATCTTGCCAATGACGATCAGATCGTCGGCAGATGCAGGCGTCGCGCTCATAAGACTCAGGCCGCGGCCTTGGTCTTGTTGTGCTCTTTCAGCAGTTGGGCAACGCGCTCGGAAGTTTGTGCACCCACGCTCAACCAGTAGTTGACGCGTTCTTCGTTAACGGACAAACGGATTTCCTGACCACGGGCAACCGGGTTGAAGAAGCCGATCTGTTCCTTGTGGGAACCGTCACGAGCGTTGCGGCTGTCGGTTACGGTCAAGTGGTAAAACGGGCGCTTTTTGGAGCCGCCAAGGGCAAGACGGATGGTTAGCATTGAACATCGTTCCTGTAGTCGGTGCTGCAAATCTAAGATGCACAGCGGGCATAGGTGCCCGAAAGGCCGCATATTCTAAGGAATATCCGGACTTTTGCAAATGTCTTTTTCCGGCGCCTATCGGCATGCCTTCCAGATTTGCCAAGGAGCTGTCATCAAGACAGCGAGTATAAGCCCGCATGACACGGGCTGGACGGGAGTCACCTCCCGAATGAAACGCATGCAAAACCTCTTGCACGCGACACAATTACATTTTCGGCATGCCGCCGCCGGGCAGCATTCCGCCCATGCCGCGCATCATTTTTGCCATTCCGCCCTTGGCGGAGAACTTTTTCATCATCTTCTGCATCTGCTTGTGCTGCTTGATCAGACGCCCGATGTCCTGGACCTGGGTCCCGGAACCCATGGCGATCCGGCGCTTGCGCGAACCGCTGATCAGCTCGGGATCCCGACGTTCGGCAGGGGTCATCGAGTTGATGATGGCTTCCATCTGCTTGAATTGCTTCTCTGCCGCGCCCTGGGCATTGCCCATCTGCGACAGGTTGACGCCACCAATGCTCGGCAGCTTGTCCATCAGGCCGCCGAGACCGCCCATGTTCTTCATCTGTTGCAACTGATCGCGGAAGTCTTCGAGATCGAAGCCCTTGCCCTTCTTGAGCTTTTTGGCAAGCTTGTCGGCCTTGTCCTTGTCGAGGGTCTGTTCGGCCTGCTCGATCAGGCTGAGCACGTCGCCCATGCCTAGAATCCGCGAGGCGATACGGTCCGGGTGGAACGGCTCCAGCGCCTCGCTCTTCTCGCCCATACCAATGAACTTGATCGGCTTGCCGGTGATTGCACGCACCGACAGTGCAGCACCGCCACGAGCATCGCCGTCGACCTTGGTAAGGATCACACCGGTCAGCGGCAACGCATCGCCGAAGGCCTTGGCGGTATTGGCCGCATCCTGGCCGGTCATGGCATCGACCACGAACAGCGTTTCGGCTGGCTTGGTCGCAGCGTGCAGCGCCTGAATCTCGCCCATCATCTCGACATCGACGTGCAGACGACCGGCGGTATCGACGATCACGACGTCGATGAACTTGAGCTTCGCTTCTTTTATGGCAGCCTGCGCGATCTCGACAGGCTTCTGACTGATATCGGAAGCAAAGAACGTGACGCCGATGTCGTTGGCCAGCGTTTCGAGCTGCTTGATGGCGGCAGGACGGTACACGTCGACCGACACCACCATGACGGTTTTTTTCTTGCGCTCTTTAAGGAAGCGCGCCAGCTTGCCAGCCGTGGTGGTCTTGCCCGCACCCTGCAGGCCCGCCATCAGGATCACGGCAGGCGGAGTGACATTGAGCACCAGGTCTTCGTTGGCGGCGCCCATCAGGCTTTCGAGTTCGGCCTGGACGATCTTCACGAACGCCTGACCCGGCGTCAGGCTGCGCGACACCTCGGTACCGACGGCGCGCTCCCTGACACTGTTGACGAAGTCTTTGACCACCGGCAAGGCGACGTCGGCTTCAAGCAACGCCATACGCACTTCGCGCAAGGTATCTTTGATATTGTCCTCGTTAAGCTTGGCCTTGCCAGTTACATGGCGCAGCGTCTGCGAGAGGCGGTCAGTCAGATTTTCAAACATGCGCGATCCTTTCAGGCTCTCGTCGAACCCCGGTTGATGCGGCCCGGCCCGTAATGCAGAAATGGCGCTCGGCGAGCCTGCGGCGTGAGCAGGTCGCGGATTATAGCGAAGACTCCGTCACACGGACACCACGCAGACTGCTTCTCTGGTCTTTCGTGATTTACCGGTTATATGCCAAACTCAGCGTCTTTCCAGGCCCGTCCATCAGGATCTATGTCCCCTTTGCCACCCAGCCTGCTTCCCAGCCTCGCCGCCGCCGCCCTTTATGCCGCCGCGACCGCCTACCAGGGCGTGCGCCTGAGCCAGACCGCCAGGCCCGACAAACGGCTGCTGTGCCTGCTCGGCACGCTCGCGGTCATTGCGCACGCCTTAGGTCTGTTTTCCCAACTGACGCACTCCGTCGGCCTTGGGCTGGACTTTTTCAACTCGGCCAGCCTCATTGCCGCCTCGGTGATCGCCGTCACACTGATCGCCACGTCGCGCATACCAGTGGAAAACCTGCTGGTGCTGCTGTTCCCGCTCGGTATGATCACCGTGCTGCTGGCGCAATTCGCGCCCAGCGGTACGGTGCAGCCGATCATGGAAGAACCGGGCATCCTCAGCCACATCCTGCTCTCGCTGCTGGCTTACGGGATGTTCACCATCGCGGTCTTTCAGGCTTTGCTGGTATTGGTGCAGGACCATCAGCTCAAGAACAAGCATCCGACCGGACTGATCAGAAACTTCCCGCCATTGCAGACCATGGAAAGCCTGCTGTTCGGCTTCCTGTGGGCTGGCTGGATACTGCTGTCGCTGTCGCTGCTCTCCGGGTGGCTGTTCGTCGAGAACCTGTTTGCCCAGCATCTGGTGCACAAGACCCTGCTCGCCTGCCTGGCCTGGATTGTATTCAGCGTGTTGCTGTGGGGACGCAACCGTCTCGGATGGCGTGGGCACAAGGCTATTCGCTGGACCCTGGGCGGTTTCTGCCTGCTGATGCTGGCCTATTTCGGCAGCAAGCTGGTACGCGAATTCATTCTGCACATCTGATGGCCTCTGATAATGGATAACTTGCCGCTCGGCCCGCTGCTTGGCGTAGTCGCCCTGCTGACTCTCTGGGCCGCCCTGCTGACGGCAGTCGAAACCGCTCACCATCAGCTCAAGACACTGCGCGCCGCCAGCCGCAAGGACGAAGCGGCGACGCTTCCCGATCTGGCTTTCAACCTGAACAGCCTGATTCTGTGCAACACCCTGATCAAGGTGTTGATCACCGTCATTGTCACACTCATCGCTGCCGGGTACTGGTTCTACAACGGACCGACCGTGGCGTGGCTGGCCACGTTCAGCGTCATGCTGGTTTTTGCCGAATACATACCGCGACGCCTCGCAAACCGCCATCCGGTAGAGACCCTGATGCTGGGCAATGGCGTATTGCGCATTCCGATGAAGATCGTCTGGCCGCTGGCCTACGTGTTCAACGTGCTTGCCAAGACCCTTCTGCGCCCGTTTCCGTCACGCCACGTACAACCTCAGAGCCAGGCCTTCGATGACGATTCGCACAAGGCCGTTCAGCAAGAGATTGTTCAGGAACATAACCCGCGTATCAACGTGCTTTCGGGCATCCGTGCGCTGGACAGCATTACCGTCAATGACATCCTGATACCCCGCAATGACGTTGACGGCGTCAACCTTGATGACCCGATAGAACTGATCATCGAACGCCTGATCATTTCCCGTCACACGCGCCTGCCGGTCTATCACAACGATATCAATCAGGTACAAGGGGTCATCAACACTCGCGACATCAGCCATCTGCTGCCCAAAGCCACGCTGACCAAGGAGCAATTGCTGGCGGTCTGCTACGAGCCTTATTTCGTCCCCGAAAGCACCCCGCTGCAATTGCAGCTGTTGAACTTTCACAAGCAGCAACGCCGCCTTGGCGTGGTGGTGGATGAGTACGGCGAAGTGCTGGGCATTGTTACCCTCGAAGACATTCTCGAAGAAATCGTCGGCGAGTTCGAGAGCGAGCAGAGGCTGGACAACCCTCACGTCAAACGCCAGGAAGACGGACGCCTCGAAGTCGAGGGTGCAGCGTCCATTCGCGAGCTGAACAAAAGCCTCGGCTGGCACCTGCCGTCCGATGGTCCGAAGACCCTCAACGGGCTGGTTACAGAAGCGCTAGAGACCATTCCCGAGGCTCCGGTCTGCCTGAAAATCGGGCCTTACCGCCTGGAGATACTCGAGACCGAGGACAACCGCGTCACTCGGGTAGCCATGTGGCACAACACGCTGGCGGGCACGTTAAAATAGATTCACGGGCGCCACCATTGCCTTTCGCCCCACTCTTCGCGTTATTCTCCCCCGCGCTTCACCCCAACCATAATAATCAACGCTTGCCGGGGCACGGCGCAGGCCGACCGGCGAGATGACTGTCAGGGAGTCCGCATGACCAATACTCTGCTCGCCCGTGAAGGTAATGACGCGCTCGCTACTCCAGTCAACTCAACAACCCGCGTAGCCACTGCCAGCTTCATTGGCACGGCCATCGAGTTCTACGACTTCTACGTTTACGCCACGGCAGCCGCACTGGTGATCGGCCCGGTGTTTTTCCCGCAGACGTCAGGCACTGCGCAAATGCTCTCGTCGTTTCTGACCTTCGGCATCGCCTTTCTTGCACGTCCTTTGGGGTCAGCGCTGTTCGGCCACTTCGGTGACCGCATAGGGCGCAAGTCGACACTGGTCGCGTCACTGCTGCTAATGGGGATCTGCACCACACTGATCGGAGTTTTGCCGGGCTATGCGACCATCGGCGCATGGGCGCCGATTCTGCTCTGCGTACTGCGCTTCGGTCAGGGGCTGGGGCTGGGCGGTGAATGGGGCGGCGCAGCCCTGCTGGCGACCGAGAACGCGCCAAAGGGCAAGCGCGCCTGGTTCGGCATGTTTCCGCAACTGGGCCCATCAATCGGATTTCTGGCCGCAAACGGTCTGTTTCTGGCACTGGCCATGACGCTGAACGACGATCAGTTCCGCGAGTGGGGCTGGCGAATCCCGTTTCTGCTCAGCGCAGTGCTAGTCATGGTCGGGCTCTACGTACGCCTGAAACTGGAAGAGACGCCGGTCTTCGCCAAAGCGATGGCAAGCCAACAACGCGTCAGCCTGCCTATCGTGGAAACCTTCGGTCAGCACTGGAGACCCATGCTTCTGGGTGCGGCATCGATGGTGGTGTGCTACGCGCTGTTTTATATCTCGACCGTGTTTTCGCTGAGCTATGGCGTTTCGACCCTGGGCTATACCCGCGAAACATTCCTCGGGCTGCTGTGCTTTGCCGTGTTGTTCATGGCCGCGGCCACACCGCTGGCGGCACTGGCAAGTGATCGCTTCGGGCGCAAGCCGGTGCTGGTTGTCGGTGGCGTGCTGGCAATTCTGTCGGGCTTCATCATGGAGCCGCTGCTGACCCACGGCAGCACCTGGGCAGTGGCCCTGTTCCTCTGTATCGAACTGTTTTTGATGGGCATCACCTTTGCCCCGATGGGCGCTCTGCTGCCAGAGCTGTTTCCGACGCAGATTCGTTACACGGGCGCATCCGCCGCTTACAACCTGGGTGGAATCGTGGGCGCCTCGGTGGCCCCCTTCTTTGCCCAGAAACTGGTAGCGATGGGCGGCTTGAGCTGGGTCGGCGGGTATGTTTCTGCAGCAGCGCTGATCAGCGTGCTGGCGGTCTTGAGCCTGAAGGAAACGAAAGACACAGAGCTTTGAACTGCAGGCTGCAGAAAGGGCCGGACGCCCTTTTCTGCAGCCTTGGGCTTACGACCTACAGTTCTACCTTGACCGCTTGAGCGGCCCGTGTCGCTTTGGCACGCGCAGCTTCGATCGACTCGTCACGAGCCAGGGCAACGCCCATTCGACGTTGACCGGCGACTTCCGGCTTGCCAAACAGACGCAACGCCGTGTCCGGTTCTGCCAGCGCGGCGCCCAGGTTGGCGAAGGCGGTCTGCGTAGAGTGACCTTCGACCAGAATCACTGCCGAGGCCGATGGACCAAACTGGCGAATCAACGGGATCGGCAGACCCAGAATGGCACGAGCGTGCAGAGCAAACTGGGAAAGGTCCTGAGAAATCAAGGTAACCAGTCCAGTGTCATGCGGGCGCGGCGAGACTTCGCTGAACCACACCTGATCACCCTTGATGAACAATTCGACGCCGAACATGCCACGCCCACCGAGAGCCTCGGTCACCGCCTTGGCAACACGCTCCGACTCTGCCAGGGCTACAGGGCTCATGACCTGTGGCTGCCAGGACTCCTGATAGTCACCTTTCTCCTGACGATGGCCCACTGGTGCACAGAATGTGGTGCCGCCCACGTGACGCACGGTCAGCAGGGTGATCTCGTAATCGAAGTCGATAAAGCCTTCGACGATGACGCGCCCTTTGCCGGCACGGCCGCCTTCCTGAGCGTAATCCCAAGCCTTTTGCACATCATCGGCGCTTTTCAGCAGGCTTTGCCCTTTGCCCGAAGAACTCATGACCGGCTTGACCACGCATGGGAAACCCAGGTCTTCGACAGCATTGCTGTAAGCCTCGAAGGTGTCGGCAAAGTGATACGGCGAGGTCGGCAGCTTCAATTCTTCCGCCGCCAGACGGCGAATGCCTTCGCGGTTCATGGTCAGCTGAGCGGCACGTGCAGTCGGAATGACCGTGAAGCCTTCAGCTTCGAGCTCGACCAGCGTTGCAGTGGCAATCGCTTCGATTTCCGGAACGATGAAATGCGGCTTCTCAGCCTCGATGACGGCACGCAAGGCCGCGCCATCGAGCATGTTGATGACGTGGCTGCGATGCGCGACCTGCATGGCGGGTGCGTTCTCATAACGGTCAACAGCGATCACCTCAACGCCGAGGCGCTGCAGTTCGATCACGACTTCCTTGCCCAGTTCGCCGCTGCCGCAGAACAGTACGCGAGTCGCGGTGGGCGACAGTGGAGTTCCGATTCGAGTCATCTCAGGTCCTCGTGAAGCAGATATCGAGAGCTGCACGCCTAATGCGAGCAACCGCAGTGAAGAAAGGCGCGCAATTTACCATGAAGCCCGGACAAATGGGTTTCAACCGGCGCAGGCACTGTTGCGCGCACGCCAGGCCATGATCATCCAGACAATAGTGACACCGGCGAACTTGGAGATCAGCGCGGTCAGCACGACGGGGGCGGTCAAGGCATCAATCATGCCGAAGAAGATGAAGGTATCGAGCGGAATGCTTAGTGCAGAGCTGATCCACAAACGGTCACGCAACGGCCGCTTGGTGATGCTGAAGACCAGCCAGTCGATGCACTCGGATACGGCAAACGCCGTGGCACTGGCCAGCGCGATAGTGGGATCGCTGGTGACATAAGACAGCACGAGCGCCGCCAGCATGGCGACGATTGCGCCATGCCCGAAGCGAATCTGCACCATGTCGCGCAGCACAAATACCAGACCGCCCCACGCTGACCAGATCATGTCCAGATGCGGCGCACTGGAAAAAGCGAAATTAATCAGCACGACGCTGCCGATGTAGGCGAGCAGAAAAAGCATGATCAGTGTGCCCCGCCCACCGTCCACATCAGCCCGCTGGCCCTGGCACGCTCGTCACACAGCCCCAGCACGACGCGACGCTCGTCGTTGCTCATTCGACTCCACCGTGTGATCTCGTCCACGGTGCGCTGGCAACCGGTGCAAATATCCTGCTCATCCAGCGCACAGATGCTGACGCACGGGGAACGGACTGGCTTTTCAACTATGGAATCTGTGGAATCGTTACTCATCAATCTTCCTGCACGGCCAGGTCGCGGGCATAGCGCCGGGCATTGTGAACGTAGTGGGCGGCGCTGGCCTCAAGCATCTTCTTCTGCACATCGGTGAGTTCGCGTATCACTTTGCCTGGTGAACCCATGACCAGCGAGCCGTCAGGAATGACCTTGCCCTCTGCAATCAGCGAGTTAGCGCCAATGATGCAGTATTTGCCAATTTTTGCTCCGTTGAGAATGACCGCATTGATACCGATCAGGCTATAGTCGTCGACACTGCAGCCGTGCAGCATGGCATTGTGACCGATGGTCACGCCCCTGCCGATCGCCAGCGGCGACCCCATGTCGGTGTGCATCACCGTGCCGTCTTGCACATTGCTGTTTTCACCGATGTGGATCAGCTCGTTATCGCCGCGCAAAACGGTGTTGAACCAGACACTCGCTCCGGCCTCAAGCCTGACATTGCCGATAAGCACGGCACTGGGCGCGACCCAGCTTTGCGGGTCGGTCTGAACACGGGATTCTCCCAGGCGAAACTTCATGCGGTTACCTCAGACTGGCCGCTCATGGCTCGGCTTGTTACAGATGATGGTTACAGGTGATGTAGCAATCGTCAGCTCAGGTGGTCGAGCGTTCAGGCGGATGATGCAGGCTGATTTTACTGTCGTACAGCACATTGACCAGTTCGACGATCATGATCGCGGTCAGCCCCCAGATCTTGTAACCGCCATAGCGATAACTGGGCACATACCAGCTCCGGCCCTCGTAATCGATGCGGTGCGTATGCTCGCGGGTGTCCTGACGAAAGAACTCGAGGGGTACGCTGAACACTGCCGCGATCTCGCCATCATTGGGGCGGTACTCGACAAAATCGGGGATGACCCCCACATAGGGTGTGACCTTGATCCCGTGCTTGGAGATCAACGGGCTGAGCGGACCGATAATTTCGACAAGGCCGGGAGGCAGGCCAATTTCCTCTTCCGCCTCGCGCAAAGCCGTGAAGATCAGATCGGGATCGCCCGGATCGCGTCGACCACCCGGAAAAGCCACCTCACCGCCATGAGTCGACAGGCCGCTGGCACGCAGGGTGAGGATCAGCTCGGGTTGTTCGCTGCGGGTGACAGGCACCAGCACGGCCGCCTCGGGGAAGCCTTGATCCGTGTCGAGAGTCTCTGGCGTGTGACTGACGACTCGGCGAAGTAGCTCATCCAGCATGGGAAATCTCGTTCTGTTGCCTGTCTGGCATCATGCACCAAAGCAACGTCGTGCCCAACCCCCTGCAAGGCAACTCAGATAAACCCGAGGGTTGCCGAGCTGCGGCACGACAGGCCAAGATAGCGACTGCGTTCACTATCGACTGAAAACATGAAATTCTGCAGCCAGTGCGGCAACCCGGTCATTCAGCGTATCCCCGAGGGCGACAGTCGTTTGCGGTACGTCTGCGAGCATTGTCATACCATCCATTACCAGAACCCGAATATTGTCGCGGGCTGTCTGGTGACGCTGGGTGAAAAGGTTTTGCTCTGCCGTCGCGCCATCGAGCCGCGTCTGGGCTTCTGGACATTGCCGGCCGGTTTCATGGAAAACGGCGAAACCGTCGAGCAGGCCGCGCGTCGGGAAACCGTCGAAGAAGCCTGCGCCACATTGGCCGGGCTACACTTGTATACGCTGATTGATGTTCCGCATATCAATCAGGTGCATGTTTTTTATCGTGCAGAAATGGCCTCCGAAACGTTCTCCGCCGGTATAGAGAGCCTGGAAGTGCAGTTATTCGACGAAGCCGACATTCCGTGGGCGGACCTGGCTTTCATGACGGTCAGGCGTACTCTAGAATGCTTCTTCGCGGATCGGCGTCGGCAGACTTACCCGGTTCATACCAGCGCCCTCCCCCCGTCACGTCCGATGCTGGACACCTGAGCCAGGGCTGCAAATAACATCGGCCTGTCATCGATAACGATCGTTATCCATGAATCAAGGCCGTCAGGGAAATCGTAATGCGCTGGTTGCTCGCGTTCTTCTGCATGTCATTCTTGCCACTGTCGCAGGCTGCTTTCACGCAGACTATTGTGCCCAAGGGCAGCGAACAGAAAATCATCAACAATAAAGTTATCAATACCGAAAGCATTGCCAGCAAGAAGATCGACAAGGTGCTGGTACTCAAATCGGCGCGTCAGTTGCAGTTGATCAGCGACGGTGAAGCCTTGAAGACCTATCGCATCTCCTTGGGTAAAAACCCCAAGGGCACCAAACTTCAGGAAGGCGATCAACGTACTCCGGAGGGTTTCTACTGGCTCGACTGGCGCAAGCCCAGTAACAATTACAACCTGTCGATGCACATTTCCTACCCGAACATCACCGACTCGGCGCGGGCGCGCAACGAAGGCGTCAAACCGGGCAGCATGATCATGATCCACGGCACGCCGGTGGATGAGGAATATCCAGAGTGGTATTTCCACACCCTCGACTGGACCAACGGCTGCATTGCGATGAAGAACAACGACATGCGCGAAGTCTGGGACTTGGTGAAAGACGGGACAATGATCGAAATTCGGCCCTGATCATTGCAAAGGGTTAGAGCGCTGCCCCACGCAATCAAGACCAGACGCAGAGCGTCTAGAACTGCATGCCAACGCGGAGCATTGGCACAATAATCAGCCTGACGCTCAGCGTTGCAATGCCTTTCCGGACGCTCTGCGTCCAGCCCTGGATGCGCCTCAGAACTCTTCCAGACGCCATACTTCGTAAGCAGGCGTTTCATAGGGATGACTCTGTTTGAGCGCCACTACCGCTTGCGCGATCAGTTCGTCCGCAACGACCAGCTCGACTTTCCATTCGTCCACCTGCTCGACCACGCCACTCTGCCCGAGAAATGGCTGACTGCCATTCAGCGGGCGGAACTGGCCTTGGCCGAGTACCTGCCATGAGCATTGATCGTAAGCACCGATTCGCCCTGCACCAGCTGCGAATACAGCGCTCTTGACCTCGTTTACATGGCTCGCTGGCACAAAGAAAGCGAGCTTGTACACGAGCCTTAGTTAACCCACGCCCGCGCATTGCGGAACATGCGCATCCAGGCCGCATCTTCATTCCAGTCCTCTGGACGCCACGAGTTCTGCACCGCGCGGAACACCCGCTCCGGGTGCGGCATCATGATGGTGACGCGACCGTCGAGGGTGGTCATGCCGCCGATACCCCGTGGCGAGCCATTCGGGTTGGCCGGATAGGCTTCTGTGACCTTGCCGTGGTTGTCCACGAAACGCAGTGCCACGGTACCGGAGACGTCTGCCTCGAGCAGCGCATCGTCGTTGCGGAATTCCGCATGACCTTCGCCGTGCGCGATGGCGATAGGCATGCGCGAACCGGCCATGCCTTGCAGGAAGATCGACGCCGACTCCTGCACCTGCACCATTGCCACGCGCGCTTCGAATTGCTCGGAGCGGTTACGTACAAAGTGCGGCCAGAACTCGCTCCCTGGAATCAGCTCATGCAGATTGGAGAGCATCTGGCAGCCATTGCACACGCCCAGCGTAAAGCTGTCGGAACGCTCGAAGAAGCCCTGGAACGCATCACGCGCGCGGCTGTTGAACAACGCCGACTTGGCCCAGCCTTCGCCGGCACCCAACACGTCGCCGTAAGAAAAGCCGCCACAAGCCACCATGCCCTTGAAGTCGTTCAGATCGACACGACCGGCGAGGATGTCACTCATGTGTACGTCGATTGCGTTGAAACCGGCGCGGTCAAAGGCTGCAGCCATCTCGACCTGACCGTTGACGCCCTGCTCGCGCAGAACGGCCACTTGAGGGCGGATACCAGTCTTGATGTAAGGCGCAGCGATATCTTCGTTGACGTCGAAGCCCAGTTTGACAGTCAAACCCGGGTTATCTTCTTCCAGCAGTGCGTCGAACTCCTGATCGGCACACTCGGCGTTGTCGCGCAGGCGCTGGATCTGGTAGCTGGTCTCGGCCCATTGACGCTGCAACAGACGGCGCTGGCCGCTGAACACCGGCTCGCCGTGGAAGCTGATCGACACTTCGTCGTTATTGATCGGCTGCCCGATCACCGCAACGCAATCCGCCAGACCAGCCGCGCTGAATTGCGTCAGCACCAGAGGCGTAGCGTCCTGACGAACCTGGATGACCGCACCCAGCTCTTCATTGAACAGGATGGCCGCGATTTCTGAAACATTGTCAGCCAGACCGTCGAGGTGCAGGTTAAGGCCGCAGTGACCGGCGAACGCCATTTCCAGCGTGCTGACCAGCAGACCGCCATCAGAACGGTCGTGGTAGGAAAGAATATGGCCATCGGCGTTCAGGCCCTGAATCACGGTGAAGAATGCTTTCAGGTCTTCCGCATCGTCGACATCCGGTGCGACGCGCCCAAGTTTGCCGTGCGTCTGCGCAAGGATCGAGGCGCCCATGCGGTTCTGGCCACGACCCAGGTCGATCAGGATCAGGTCAGTGATGCCCTTGTCCATGCGCAGTTCGGGCGTGAGGGTCTGACGGATATCGACCACCGGCGCAAAGCCGGTCACGATAAGCGACAGCGGCGAAGTCACACTTTTCTCGGTGCCTTCGTCGCTCCATCGGGTCTTCATGGACATCGAGTCCTTGCCCACTGGAATAGTAATCCCCAGTTCCGGGCAAAGCTCCATGCCGACCGCTTTCACGGTGTCATACAGACGCGCATCTTCGCCGGGATGCCCGGCAGCCGACATCCAGTTAGCCGACAGCTTGATGTCGGACAGCTTGGCAATACGCGAGGCGGCAATGTTAGTCAGCGTCTCGCCGATCGCCATGCGGCCCGAAGCCGGGGCATCCAGCAGCGCCAGCGGTGTGCGCTCGCCCATAGCCATTGCTTCACCGGTGTTGACGTCAAAGCTGGTCGCCGTCACGGCGCAATCAGCCACAGGCACCTGCCAGGGGCCGACCATCTGATCGCGAGCCACAAGGCCTGTGATGCTGCGGTCACCGATGGTAATCAGGAAGCTTTTGCTGGCCACGGCCGGGTGACGAAGCACACGCTGCACACTTTCTTCGATGTCCAGCGTACTCGGGTCGAAATCATCGCCGATCTCGGCTTCACGCTCGACCGAGCGGTGCATGCGCGGCGCCTTGCCGAGCAGCACTTCCAGCGGCATGTCCACCGGGCTGTTGCCGAAGTGGCTGTCGGTCACGGTCAGTTGTGGCTCGGCAGTGGCTTCGCCGACCACTGCAAACGGGCAGCGCTCACGCTCACAGATAGCCTTGAAGCGCTCGAAGTCTTCGACGCCGACCGCGAGCACATAACGCTCCTGTGATTCGTTGCTCCAGATTTCCAGCGGGGCCATGCCCGGCTCGTCATTGGGCACGTTACGCAGCTCGAAACGACCGCCGCGATCGCCATCATTGACCAGTTCAGGGAAGGCATTGGACAAACCACCGGCACCGACGTCATGGATAAAGCTGATCGGGTTGCGATCGCCCAGCTGCCAGCAGCGGTCGATGACTTCCTGACAACGACGCTCCATTTCAGGGTTTTCACGCTGAACAGAAGCGAAATCAAGGTCTGCAGAGCTGGTGCCAGTCGCCATCGAAGACGCCGCGCCGCCGCCCAGACCGATCAGCATGGCCGGACCGCCCAGCACGATCAGCTTGGAACCGACAGTAATCTCGCCCTTCTGGACGTGATCTTCGCGGATATTGCCCATACCGCCTGCCAGCATGATCGGCTTGTGGTAACCACGCACCTCATCACCATGCGGCGTAGTAATGGATTGCTCGAAGGTGCGGAAATAACCCGTCAGTGCAGGACGGCCGAACTCGTTATTGAACGCCGCGCCACCCAGCGGGCCTTCAATCATGATGTCCAGCGCCGTCACGATGCGCTCGGGCTTGCCATAAGGCACTTCCCAAGGCTGCACGAAACCGGGGATCTGCAAGTTGGACACGGTGAAACCGGTCAGACCGGCCTTGGGCTTGGCGCCGCGACCGGTTGCACCT
The DNA here is from genome assembly GCF_001401155.1 of Pseudomonas tremae. GTDB lineage: Bacteria > Pseudomonadota > Gammaproteobacteria > Pseudomonadales > Pseudomonadaceae > Aquipseudomonas > Aquipseudomonas tremae. Next base: position 18,969 of record NZ_LJRO01000305.1, on the reverse strand, counting down.
TCGTCGCGAATCTCGCCGCCGGAACCGGTGGCTGCGCCAGGAAACGGAGCGATCGCAGTCGGGTGGTTATGGGTCTCGACCTTCATCAGAATGTGCACCGGCTCCTGTACCGCACCGTACTGGCGGGTTTCAGGGTCCGGGAAGAAGCGCCCGGCGACGTTGCCGACGATCACCGACGCGTTGTCCTTGTAAGCGGACAGCACACCTTCGCTGTGCATCTGATAGGTGTTCTTGATCATGCCGAACAGGCTTTTTTCCTGGCTTTGCCCGTCGATGTCCCAACTGGCGTTGAAAATCTTGTGGCGGCAATGCTCGGAGTTCGCCTGGGCAAACATCATCAGCTCGATGTCATGAGGGTTGCGCCCCAGGCCATTGAAGCTGGTGATCAGGTAATCGATTTCATCTTCGGCAAGGGCCAGGCCCAGTTCGACGTTGGCCTTCTCCAGCGCAGCACGACCGCCTCCCAGAATGTCCACAGCGGTCAGCGGCTTTGGCTGAGCGTGACTGAACAGACCCGCGGCCTGGTCGTGATCACCCAATACCAGCTGCGTCATGCGGTCGTGCAGGCTGTCGGCGATGGCCTGAGCTTCTGTTTCACTGAACTGGCCTTCTACATAGAAGGCAATCCCGCGCTCGATGCGCTGAATTTTGCTCAGACCGCAGTTGCGAGCGATATCGCTGGCCTTGCTCGACCAGGGAGAAATGGTGCCAAAACGTGGCAACACCAGAAACAGACGACCACTCGGCTCTTGAACCGGCACGCTTGGGCCGTATTTCAGGAGACGGTCGAGAACCTGCTGTTCTTCGCTGGTCAGAACGTCGGTGACGTCAGCGAAGTGGGCGAATTCGGCGTACAAGCCACTGACAGCTGAAACTTTTTGTTTCAGTTGTTCCAGTAATTTGCTGTGGCGAAAGGCAGAAAGGGCAGGAGCACCGCGCAGGATCAACATCTTCGGGACAGCCTCGAGAAGGGGTGTGCTTTGAGGCCGCGTATTCTAGCCTAAACCGGGCCTTTGATCACTCAAAACGGCAGCCCCTCATGCGCCCAAATGTCGCTGCGCTCGAAAAAAGCCGACAAATGCCTGAAAAATACCTTCGCCTATCAGACGCAAGCATCACTGTCGAGATATGGCGCCCGGTGCGCTTTGCGTATACTGCACCGATGTTCTTCAGACCAGATTTCCGCCCACGTTGCGCCAAGTGGCTCATCGCAACCGGACTCTTCCTGATGCTCGGCGCCTGCGTGGAGAAACCCACCACACTGGAACGAGTCAAGGAGGACGGTGTTCTGCGCGTGATCACCCGTAACAGCCCGGCGACTTATTTCCAGGATCGCAACGGTGAAACCGGCTTCGAGTACGAGCTGGTCAAGCGTTTCGCCGAAGATCTGGGCGTCGAACTGAAAATCGAAACGGCCGACAATCTCGACGATCTGTTCGATCAGATGAACAAACCGGGCGGCCCGGTGCTTGGCGCAGCCGGGCTGATCGACACGCCAAAGCGCAAGCAACAGGCGCGTTTCTCGCACTCCTATCTGGAAGTCACCCCTCAGGTTGTGTACCGCAATGGCCAGTCGCGCCCGACTGACCCCGCCGAGCTGGTGGGCAAACGTATAGTGGTGCTCAAGGGGAGCGCCCATGCCGAACAGCTGGCGGCGCTCAAGGAAAAGAATCCTGCCATTGAATATGAAGAGTCGGACGCGGTCGAGGTCGTCGATCTCCTGCGGATGGTGGATGAGGGCCAGATTGACCTGACACTGGTCGACTCCAACGAACTGGCGATGAATCAGGTGTATTTCCCCAACGTACGCGTCGCGTTCGACCTGGGCGAGGCCCGCCAACAGCGCTGGGTCGTTGCTCCGGGGGAAGACAACAGCCTGCTCAACGAAATCAATGCCTACCTCGACAAGGTCGAGAAGAACGGCACGCTGCAGCGCCTCAAGGACCGCTACTACGGGCACGTTGACGTACTTGGCTACGTCGGCGCCTATACCTTCGCCCAGCACCTGCAGGAGCGCCTGCCCAAATACGAAAAGCACTTCCAGTTATCTGCCAAGAAAGAGCAAGTCGACTGGAGGTTGCTGGCCGCTATCGGCTATCAGGAATCGATGTGGCAACCGGCAGTGACGTCAAAAACCGGTGTGCGCGGCCTGATGATGCTCACCCAGAACACGGCTCAAGCCATGGGCGTGACCAACCGGCTGGATGCCCGACAAAGCATTCAAGGCGGGGCAAAGTATTTTGCCTACGTGAAGGATCAACTGGACGACTCTATTAAAGAGCCGGATCGCACATGGCTGGCTCTCGCTTCCTACAACATTGGTAGCGGCCACCTCGAAGATGCGCGCAAACTCGCCCAAACCGAGGGGCTGAATCCCGATAAATGGCTCGACGTGAAAAAAATGCTGCCGCGTCTGGCACAAAAGAAGTGGTACAGCAAAACCCGATACGGCTATGCCCGAGGCGGTGAGCCGGTGCATTTCGTTGCCAACATTCGCCGCTATTACGACATTCTGACCTGGGTCACTCAGCCGCAGCTTGAAGGCAGCCAAGTGGCCGATGGCAATCTGCACGTGCCAGGTGTCGACAAGACGCAACCCGCCGTACCGCCCGGTCCGGCGCCTGCCAGCAACGAAGAAAAACCGGCGCTCTAACTCGCCTGGCCTTTACTCGCCTCTCTGGCCGCTCGGCGCATTCTGAAAAATTCGCTCAGCATCGCGCCACACTCCTCGCCCAGCACTCCGCCTTCGAACAGGACGCGATGGTTGAGAAAGGCCTGACTGAAAAACTGCCCTTGGCTCTGAACAATGCCCGCCTTGGGTTCAAGCGCGCCGTAGACCACGCGCGCCACACGCGAATGCACGATTAACCCGGCGCACATGCTGCACGGTTCAAGTGTCACGTAAAGCGTGCTGCCCGGCAGCCGGTAATTGTCCAGCGCCTTTGCAGACTCGCGAATCGCAACCATCTCGGCATGAGCGCTGGGGTCGCTGCCGCTGATCGGGCAATTGTAACCACGGCCGATAATCTCACCGTTGTGAACTACAACCGCGCCGACTGGAACTTCACCCAGCAACGCACCCTGGGCCGCCAACGCCAACGCTTCGCGCATAAAGTACTGGTCGTTACTGCGGTCAATGATCGGCGGCTGCCTCATCACGCCACCTCAATGGCGGCCATCAGGCCGGTTTCCATGTGATCGATGACGTGGCAATGGAACATCCACACCCCTGGGTTATCCGCCACCAGCGCGACCCGCGCCCGCTCATTGCGGCCCAGCAGGAAGGTATCGGTAAAGTAAGGGATGATCTTGCGCCGATTGGACGCAATCACCTTGAAACTCATGCCATGCAGGTGAATCGGGTGCTGATACTGCGTCATGTTCTTCAGTTCGAAAATGTAGCTGTTGCCGAGCTTCAGTTTGGCGATGGGGCGATCAGCACAGGTCTTGTCGGTAATATCCCAGGCCTGGCCGTTGATCTGCCACAGGCTGGGTGGCTTGCCATTGCCGGTGTTGACCGACATCGAACCAACCCACTCGAAATTGAAATTGATTTTCTCGGCTTTATCCAGATCGGGCTCGGATACCGGATTGGCTGGCAGCTCGGGCGGCCACGAGCCGGGAGCATCATTATTGGCAACCGAACGAAATGTCCCCAGACGCACCGGGCCGTTGCGCAATGAAATCTCCTCACCCGCAGGCGGTGCCTTGATTGCCAGGCAGATGCGCATGCCCGGCCCCAGCCAGTATTCTTCACCAAACGGGCGCGGTGTGACCGGGTTGCCATCCAGCGCATAAATCTGCGCCTCGGCGTCCGGCAGATTGAGCCGATAGGTCACGGTATTGTCGAGGTTGAGCAGCCGCACTCGGGTAATCTGTCCGGCTGGCAGATCGATGACGGCCTGCGCAACGCCGTTCAACGTAGATAACCGCCCAGCCGTGCCTTCACGCGCCGCTTCACGCAGCACGCTGAACTCGGTGAATGCGCCCTCTTCGTCCACATGCCAGCTTTTCAGACTGACCGTGCGCTCATGGGCAAAGCCGGTCGGTTCGCGCTCTTCTACGATCAACGGCCCGACCAGCCCACGTCCCAGCTCTTCGCTGCTGCTGACGTGCGGGTGATACCAGTAGCTACCGGCGTCCGGCACACGGAATTTGTAATCGAAATACTCACCCGGCTTGACCGGCAGCTGCGAAACGTAAGGCACGCCGTCCATCTCCAGCGGCAACCGGATACCATGCCAGTGAATGGTGGTTTCGACCGGCAACTGATTGATGAAGCGCAACCGCAACCACTCGCCCTGCCGCACCCGCAACTCGGTACCTGGCGCAGAACCGCCAAATGCCCAGGCAGGCGTCTTGTGGCCCGCCACCAGCTCCACATCCAGCGGAGCGGCGATCAGCACAAAGTCCGAACCAGCCTCCGATTCGCGACGTCCCATCCAGTAACGCGAAGCACCGCCTGCTCCAAGGCCGACTACGGCAAGACCGGCAATGCCTGTGAGGATTTGACGACGGGTGAAGGACATGAACGGCGGGACCTCTGAAACGAAAACTGAGGGCACCTGCGAGCAGATGCGAAGGGCGAATACGATACACCTGCATTTGGGGAAAGATAAGAGCAGAGGGTGCGAACTGATGTTGGGGCTTAAACAAGCCGGCAAAGCAGCGACGAACGCTGCGGCCGTCAGAGTCGCGAGAGGTTATTGCTGCCTGGCTCGTTCCAGCCATGCCTTATATGAAGAAGCGCGCACAAAACAGCAACTTCAGGCTGTGATTGTGTAGCTATGCCTGTTTGTAGAAACGTATCAAGACTATAAGCGGTGCATTTCCTCGGGTGCTAAATGCCCCTTTTATCAACACCTGTCGGGTGATCAAAAAAGGGCATATGGCTCTACACCATGCCAGCAATGGTCTTTACCGAATCCGGCGCGGCCTGAGACTCGGACATTGCCCCCGCAGCACCCAGAGCAACTACGGAAGCCGAACTGGCACGTCCACCCTTGACCCCGCCTGCAGCACCTTCAGCAGCCGCAATGCCTGTCTGCGCCGCCGCACCTGCACCGGCTTTCAAAGCACCTGTCAATCCGCCTTTCGAGTCACCTACCGCGACCAACACATTACTGGCGGCCGGCAAAGGCCATAGCTTTTTACCTGCCTCTCCTGCAAACGCCTGAAAATTGTCCTTGTTTGAACCGTCAGGCCGAACATGTGAATCATTGGCTTTATCCAGACGATGATCGCCCTTCAGCGCTGCGTAGCCCTGCTCGACGAAGTCTTTCCAATTACCTGCTTCAGTACCATGCCTGGCATCACCGTCGTGGGTAATACCCTGCAAGTCACTGTCGTTCGTGCATTGGCGAGGGGCGCCATCTGCCTGATCTGAGCTATTGATCCAGTTGAGCACTTTGGCGGCATTGTATGCAGCATCCGCCCGGGCTTTTGGATCAGCATTGTTTTGAGTCCAGTCACCTATCCTGGCGTAGGCTTCAGTACGTTTTATATCTTTCTGATCACCCAGGTTTTTCAGAATCGGATTGGCATCGATAATTTGCTCCGCAGTGCGGGTATCGCCCCGCGGCCGGCCTGAAGCATCACTCGGTTTGTCAGACAAATCCTTTTCCGTCTCGATGATCGAGCCATCAGCGTTGACAACACCCGGGTACTCCTTTTCCGGAGGCGGCGGTGTATCGTGCCGATTGATGGCTACCTGTGGCACTGGCTTGGCGCTAATGTCATCTAATAACCGCGTAGCCGTTGAACGCAACTGCGTGAGTAAATCTGCAAAGGCTGCTAAAGAACCAGACTTTTGGTCAGCGCTTACCTGGCTGACAGCCGGGCTCTGTAGTTCAGCGCGCTCATCGGAAGACGCGAAAGTAACATTTTCTTGTTCTGGCTTATTTGCCTTATGCAGACCATCGCTCAGTGTCTGGTGGGCGGTATAGCTTTTTGTTCCCGCATTGACGAGCGACGATGCAAAGTTTACGGCTGAAGTAGCCTTGTCCAGACGCGAACCACTTTTTTCGTCTGACTTTTTATCAGGGGCACCACGACTGCCAGCATCAGACGCGAGGGAGCCTGCATTCTTGTCTTTGCGTTTAGAGTCATCAGCCAGGACTTCGGTAGCCTTGGGCGCACTGATAGATCTTGAAGCTTTCATCACTTACTCCTCAGAATTTTTTTATCAATTATTCCTGATCAAGTTAGCGCTCAATTCAGTTCTCGGATTTTCAGCATGAACGCACTCATCGGTGGTCACCCAGCGCGAATGGGTTCCGAGATCAACTGACATCTGTTGCTTGTTTCCGCTTTTCGGCGCTCGGCTCACGAAGCCTTGCTGCCCTGGAAATGCTCGCCAGTGGAGAGAAGAATTGCTCGCCTGACGTGATGACTTTCAAGGCGGCGCAGTTGCAGAATCTTCATCCGTTGCGCGTGGCGTCCATTGATCCAGAAACGCTGCTACTTTTTCTTCGATATGGCTTTCGATAGTCCGCAAACGAAGCAAGGGGATAGCGCATTTACTCAGAATGCTGTTTTTCACAGCGTCGCGCTCAATCTGTACAGGATCGTTATGGTGACCGCCGTCGACTTCAATGACACCCAACGGGCTTTTCCCCACCTTGAAATAGAGCACAAAATCACAGCGGGCCGCGTTGTTCATGAACTCCAGCTCTCGTGTGGTGAAGTCGGCGCGGGTTACCGACACAAGTTGTTTGAGCAGAACCTCGCGATGAAACATGATGCCTTGACGGGCTTTGTGTTCCAGCGCCTCACGAAGTATCTGCGCCACAATTCGTTCGGACTTGACTGATACGTCTTCAGGGTCGAGCCTCTGGTCCAAGCGTTCCAGTGATTGGTCGAACTCTTTGTAGAGCAGATCGAACGCGGAGATAACCGGCGCACGATGCACCTGCCCGTTCTCTGCGTAATATTCCATGTAGCGGATAAGTGCGGCGATATGGCCATTACCAGCCTTGAATACGTTGTCGCCCGTGACCAGCGTGAACCTGCTCTTGGCTCTGGAAACTGCCACATTAACCATGCGAGCATCGTCTACAAAGCTCAAGCGTTTCGGGCTTTTATGCTTGTCCAGAACGGTAGAAAAAACGATCTCGTCGCACTCTCGCCCTTGAAATTTATGCACAGTGTCATTAACGAAATCTGCTGGCAGACACGAACTGGAAAGTACCGCCTGATTCTTGAAAGGTGCGATAAACCCTCTTCCATCCTCGCCTTCCCAGAGACTTTCCCCATTGCCCTCGAGCACCGCCAATAATGAGTCCAGTTCTCTCAGGTTGGAATTGTTGCGCGTATGGTTTCCCTTGGCGGTTACCACCAGCGTCAGTGCCTGTTCGCCGCCGTCCTGCGTCATCGGAACAAGCTGATTGTTATAGAACTGCTGATTGCAGAACTGAATGATCCGCGGATGACATCGGTAATGCTCTTTGAGCAATGTCATCGGGATTGAATCCCCGAATGCACTGATGCATGAGTCCAGCATGCTGTACTTCTCGCAGTCATACCAAGGAGCTGGCGCCTCCAGTCCCAGTTTCTCCGGAATATGGGCAAGCTGCTTTCGATCACCCACGATAATAAGATTCTTCGCGCAACTCAGCGCCAGTACGCCGGGGACAATGTCCTGCTGCGAGGCCTCATCGATGATGACATAGTCCAGAACCGCCCTGCCCCCAAGGGAATTGACGATCGAATGCGTACTGCTGCCGATGACCGGATAGCGCTTTAAAAACGCATCGAGCCGCTTTTTGTAATTGATATCGAAGCTGTCATCATCAGGAATATGAGACTGCAAATGGTGTTTCAGATAGTGCATCGAAGAGGCCGTCAGCTCTTCCAGCAGTGCCTTGAAATTACCGACCCTAAGCGCTTCCTCATGACCAGACAGTTCGGACTTTTTCTTCTGCAGCACCGCGTCGTAGTAATGAAGCTGCAAGCTATAAAAAGCTGACATGCGCTTCTCCCGGTCTTTCAGCGACCGGGTGCGCACTATTCTGAAGTTGAACAGCAACCCGATCCGGTCCTTGATCCGGATCCGATCACCGGGAATGCGCGGCAGGTAGGCCATCAAATCCGTCGTTTTTCGTGGCGACAACCTGTACCTGTCATGGACAGGCACGATTCCATTTTCCTGCTGCCACTCAAGAAGGTAGCGCCGTTCTATCTCCAGCTCGTTAATTTCGATCTGTAACTGGGCCACTGCATTTTGCGCGCTCAGACAGCGTTTGAGTTGCTGCAGAACGCTCTGGATACTTTCAATTGAAGGCGCAGGCTCAAGGCCTGCTGAAGGCCGAGAAGACAAATCGGCAAAAAATGCTTTCTGGTTTTTTTGGCTACCCAACCTCGCAACCAGATAGCCCAGCCCGCACTTGCCCAGCTTTTCATAGACATTCTCGACCGCAGGATTGTTATTGGACACCACCGCCACGGTTTTCCCTTGCAAGAGAATATTGGCAATGACGTTCAAGATTGTTTGCGTCTTGCCAGTACCGGGTGGTCCTTCGATCACACTTATTTGCGAACTGAAAGCCTGCTCGACTGCCTTGAGCTGACTTTCGTTAAGCCCGAATGGAAAGATAAACTTCCCCGGCGAGTCCAGTTTTGCTTGCTGCCTTTTACAGTAGGCATGTAGCGCTGTGGCCGGAGACAACGAAAGGCTCCCCATCTGGCGAGCAACATTTTCGGCGATGCCCTTTTTGTCATCATCAGCCGCGTTGCTAACCCGAGCTTCAGCCACAGAGCGAAAATAAGTGAATGCAGGTTCATCGGTGATCGACGTCGGTGAAACAAGTTCGATGTTGTCCATCTTGAACAGGTATTTTTTCAGGCTTTTCGGATACTGAACGAGCGCGTATTTTTCGCCATATATCTCCACCTTCTCGACGGGATTGAGCACAGCGCTTCCTTTTTTCAGAAGAAGCATGCCCTTCAGCTCAAGGGTGGGAACGATCTTACAGTCGCTAAGCGGGCTGTCGTCAGACGGTTGAGAGGGGTAATGACACGTCAGCGTGAATTCGTCCTGAGTATTCTTTTTTATAACCCAGTCGCTGACCCGTCGAGGCTTGTTTTCGCCACACACATAGATAGAAACCATAAATCCCTTAAACAGGCTTGATGACGGCCTGTACGCGTCCGTGCCGTAAAAATCCGAATTCCTGGATTCGGGTCACTTTCATTCTGGCATTGCTGATGGGTCGATACCAGCCCAGACGAAGGGCTCCATTGCTCATGTCAGCCTGGGTACAAGTCCTCTGACGAGTGTGACAAAACCACCATCGCTTTAATCAATGGCACAACGTTTCACAACTTTTCACAACGATTTGCAGGTGATCGCAGTAAGAATCGCGAAACTCCTTTTTCGCTTTCTTGCGGCCTTGCCTGTCAAGGCTCGCCTTACCTGACGAGGCGCTCATGAACATCACGCCCAAAAACGATACGCTCCCCCGCGAAGGTCTTGTGGATTTCGAATCGAAGCTCAAGCGCAGCATCGTATCGGCCAAAGGCAATGAGCAGAAAAAACCGGACCGTACTGCTACCGACAATGAACAGTGGCCGCCTGTTGAAGGCACTAGCGTCTCGGTCGAGGAAAACGGCGATATGCGTTATGAGCGTGATGGGCAAGGTGTTGTAGTGGCGGCATCGACCAATCCAAAGTTGTATCAGTTCCTTAAGCAACTCGATGCCCTTGGCCAAGCACCAGCGCAAAAATCGCAAGTCGAAAAAGCCATCACTGACGGCACTCAGGTCGCCGATCGCAATACCGAGCTGCCTGCATGGGGTGATATCAAGAACTTCGAATGGCAAGGCCAGCTTGAAACGGCCGACGTCATTACCTACGTCAAACAAGACGGCGAGAAGGTCACTGTTTCCAAGGCTCTGACACCAGAGTTATTTACTGCTGCGCAGCAAATGGGACTGTCGCGCGTCACCGTGGAAAACCGCGTTACTGATAACGGGCGGGAAGTGGCAGACGAGAATGTCTATGTCGCGGATCACGACATCATCAAGGCCGGCACCAAGGACGAACTGGGCAACGGTGTGATTGAGTTCGAGAGCCGAGACGGCAAACAATATGTGGTCTCCGAATACCAAAACAAAGAGCTGTACGACCGGGTTGCCGACAAGAGCAGCGCAGGCGTTCAGAGCGATGTGCAGAAGATCCGTGATCAATACGGCCTAGGCAATCTCGACGAACTGGATCTTCTCAGTAAACCCACAGGGGTGAAGTCTGACGAAAAGGACAAGAATTCCGAAGACCTGACCGTGGTCGAACTCGCTACAAAAAACCTGATGGACAAGTACCAAAAACTGGTCGATGACAAGAAAGTCGACAAGGACAGCGATGTTTACAAACTGGTCATGGCCATTCAAGCCAAGGCCGGGATGGAGAGTGGGCGCACCATCACGCCTTATATCGAAGAACCTCGCGGCGCCGAGTCATGGCGCAGGTTCGACAGCGAAGGCGAAACTCTGACCAATGCTGACATGCAGGACATCCTCAACGGCAATAACATCGATAAGGCGTTGACGGAGCTGTTTGCCAATGGCGATGGCGAGAAAGACAAGATAGGCAAGGAATATCAGGCCGAGATGGACGCCGCCATCGAGAAAGTCAGCGGTGGCGACAAGGAAGCACTGGCCAAAGACCTGCACGATAAGTTGGTCAGCAGCGAGTTTGTCGACTACCTCGCTGATCTGGACAAGGCCGGTAAAAAGTCCGAAGGACAATCTGACGTTGCACGTTTGCTTTCCAGCCTGGAACTTCTCGATCCGCAGTTGGCGAAAGACGCGCAGAATGAACTGCAAAAAAACAGCGTGATGGCCGAAGTCGACAAGTTGATGGCTGACCCCGGCGGCATCCCTGATGAATATAAAGAACTGGCCCTGAAGGACATTTTCTCTGCCCTCAAACAGGGTATCAAAGGTATGGCCGATATCCCCCGCCGTACCCAGGAGACGATCGAGAAGTTTATCAATGAAATGATAAACGACAAGAAAAAGGCCACTGACTTTCTGGAGCAGACGACCAAACTAAAAAACAACGAAATTACGCTGGACAAGTACAACGACTACATGGCCGATAAATACGTGGGTGCCGAGGATAAAGAGGGTTTCAAGAAAGCTATCGGCAAACTCAACCAGAGCGGCGTATTCGGTACTGCAGCTGGCTTTACCTCCCTGGGTGGCGCCATCTACATGTTGACGGCCAAGAACGGCCAGCTAGCGGACGATCCTCTGGAGCGCCTGGCTATTGCCAAAGACTTCATCACCTTCCTGGGCTCCGGCGCGCAGTTCGAAAAAACCGGCGTGTTCGAGTTGTTTACAAAGACCAACGTTGCGGAGCTGATCGGGCTGAGCAAGACCATACCGGAAATATGGGGCAAGGAAGGTTTGTGGGGCAAAAAGATCGAAGACGAGAAGGCGACCAACAACGTCCCTGCTGTGGATGACGGTCTGGAAAGTCGGCTGAACAGCGTTTACGAGTTGGACAGCATCAGAGCTGGTAGCAGTATCGGCGACGTGATGGATCAGATTGGCCTTATCAATGAGGTCAACGATGCAGGGCCGCTCGCGCAGGATGTCAGTCGCGAACTGCTCGACGAGATCGTGACCCGCTCTGGCGGCAACCCGCCCGCAGATTATTCGAAGTACGCCAATCTGAACGAATTGGCCGAAGACCTGAGGCTGAATATCAATCAGGATGCGGTGGTGCAGAGCATCAATTCTCAGCGCGCCTCAATCGACCTTCCAGCCCTGGATGCTGAAAGTCTGAACAGCATGGCAGTCGAGATGGAGCGTGCTGCCACAACGCCGGTTCCGGACTCTGCTTCCGGCTCTGGTTACGCCAGCTACAGCGACTCGTTATACGAACTTTACGACGCCGCCGTGCAGCGCTTCGTTGCAGAGGACATCACCCCGCCGACTCGTGAAGCATTCACTGCCGGGATTGAAGATCAACTGGAGCGTAATGGCCAGCCGGTTCCGGCGGAAAACGATCGAGTCAACTTGAGTGAAATGCTTGGCAACGACGAGATCGATCGCGAGTCGATCAATGTGATGCTCGAGGCCGATAATCACCCGATCCAGGCTGATGACGTCGTCGATAGCATGCGCAACTCGGTGGGTCAGGCCGTGGCTGGCAATGCAGGGGGTGCAGGTCTGGTAGACCCACAATCTGTTACACAAGGCGCTGCAAGTGCCGCACCGGAAGGAGCGGGCAAGGTGTCGTCCAGTGTCTCGGCGCGCATCGCCGGTACAGTGGTCAAGGTACTCGGCATCGCACCGGACGTCATGAGCATCGCCGACATCGTCATGGGCGGGATCGCCATCAAAAATGGCATCAAGACAGGCAGCGACCTGGAGATTGCCAATGGCAGTCTGCAAATCGTTTCGGGTGCCGCAGGCACTGCCGCGGCCGGCATCGGGATTGCCGTGGCATTCAGCAGAACTGCGAGCGCTATCGGCGCGTTAGCTGGTGCAACCGCGCCGCTATTTCTGGTAACCGCAGGCTTGGGGATCATTACCGGCATCATCAGCGTGTTCGTCGATCACCAGAAAAAACAAAAGGCCACCGACAAGGAAGGCCAATGGTTCAAGGATCAGGCCAACCTGGGCTTCGCTCAAGAAGACTGGGGCGACAAGCTGGAGTACGGACGCTACAGCTTCTACGAATACGAAGGCCGGGATGCACCCACCGATCAGAGCATCTTCGATTACCAGACCGATGAGTGGAAACACTTCCTTGAAACCCCTCAGGATCAAGGCTCGTCGATGATCCGTCTGGACGAAAGCGCGCATAAAGACAAAAACGGCATCATTGGCGAGAACACCAACGGCTTGCCAATGGACGTATACAACAAGGCGTATTACGACGCGCACAAGGAAGAGATCGAAACTATCCGCGAGAAATGGGACGACTGGAACGGCAAGGACGATATCGTCAGCAAGAAAGACTTCGAGAAGATTCTAAACAGCGGCGACGAGAAGGAAAAAGCGGCTGCAGAGTTTATCCTCAACGACAAGGGCTTCTTCGACTTGCTGGATAACCTCTGGAAAAAGGACAAGCGCGATACGAAGATCAGCACGGATGACCTGGATACCTGGCTCAAACTGATTGATGTAATGGACAGGACGCCGGGAGAGACGGTTTTTTATGAGAAACCCAAATCCAGCTCTTTTCCGGGCAGGTGAGTTTTTAATTGATTGAATGGGGGTGGTGCAGCTTCTGCTGGATGAATGACTGGTCAGTGGAAGCAGCGCCTGAAACTGCTTGAAAAGACAGCGCGCAAGTATCTCTCGATGCAGGCCACTGTGCACTCCTCCGTATATTCGCAGACGCCAAAACTACTCCCTTCCAAGGTCTCGCCCCACAGGCACATGGCTTGAGCGGCAGCGAGACCTTTCCGTGATCAGTCTCGCACGAGCTTCAGCATTCCGCCGTCATACCAGGAAAGAGCTAGCGACCCATCCTGTGCCATAAAAAATACCGGGGTTTCTTTATCAAAAGGACCCCAGCTTCCAGATTTGCATTCAACGCCATAGAGCACAGCTTTTTCGATGCCAAGCTTATGGAGTTGCGGCTCTAGTTCAGCTCCGGACATCGCCGGAAGCTTGTGAAAAACAGGCCCCCTGCATACATCTTCCGTCGAGTCTGTTGGAGCCTTCCATGCAAGTTGGTCGTGGCTGAAACTGAGACGTCGGCCCATGAGGCTTGGATCATCAGTTTCAAGCGCTTGCACGCCCGAGTCTGATACCGCTACGCCTGCAACATGCCAACTGCCATAAAGAGCGTTTTCTCCAGACTGATCGTGCTTTGAAGCATCCATATTCACTGCGCACCCTGTCAGCGACAGCATGATCAGGAGAGATGAGCTGAAAGAAAATCGGGATTTCATGAACGGGTTCCTTGGTTTTGGCGGATGCGAATATCGAAGCCTTCGGGTGGACAACACAGTAGCGCTGATTCTGCAGACCGGGTGTGATGGGACGACGGAAATTTCGGCGGTTTGTTATTAAAACCCCTACTGGGTCAGTTTTCGGTCAGCGGCAACAGATACGTGCAGGCATGATACGAGAGAGGCGCGTCAAGATTCTCGAAAAGGGACAGAAAAGTCGCTTTCGATCCCTTTTTCGGCGCCGGTGGGGGGTGAAAAGAGTTTTTTTGCCAACATCGACGCCACGTTGGCAGGGCGTCGATGATGTTTTTTCAGTTCATGACCCTGTATAGGAATTATTGAAATTCCTATACATAGAGGCCGGCATACCAGGTTTTTGCTGTACGCGCGATCACGGAACGATCCTAAAGGCGTAACTAGCGATATTGCCTTCGTTAAGCGGTTGCCTGTGCATCGGATGCCTAGGATCGCCTGCAAGGTATTGGGCAAGTTTTTTCATATCCATGAACACCAGTTCCTTATCTCCCTCCTGGCCGTAAGGTATCGACGCCAGACCTATCACCTGTTGACCCCGATTGCCCAGCGACAATTCCCCACCAAAAAGACAGTGCGTCGCGTCTTCCAAGCCATGGTCTGCCGCATCCTTGAAACCCAATTCTTCGGATTCAGCCTTCGAGATCGTACGCAGCTGACTAAATTGTGAGGATATATTCAGGGCTGTGCGTCTATTCATCTCAGCAGCCGACATAGACCTCCGATCAGTTGTAGTGGGGACGGCTGGACGAGGCGCTCGTTCAACGACCGGAGACGCACCTAACCTGCGGTTTAGCGCAACATTCAAATTAAGCAGGGGGTTGTTTAGAATGCTTTCGTTAGAGTCAATAGTTGGGAGAATACCCACACTCTGCAACCTGCGCCCTATATCCTCGGGTATCAGATGGCGTTGCATTACATAACTTTCAATAGCAGCGCGCAGGCGCTCCAGATCGCCCCCCCTGTTCAGCAAATGCCTGCAGTGCGACATTGGCCATATTATCGCCAAGATTGCGCATCGCAGTCCTGTCAGGGGGTGTTTGTACCTGATTGACGCGTGCCGGGCGCCTGTCTACCGACGCCTGAGAGGTGGCAGTGTTCGAGGACCGTCCCTGGTTCGGCGTCATCAACCGGGCGAACCGTCCAAATAACGAACGTTGGCTGCTGCCCGCTGATGATGCCGCAGGGTTGGCCCTCGGCGGCGTTGGCGTCACAGCCGGTGCTGCCTGTGCTGCCTGTTGGCGAACCGCGCTACGGAGCGCATCACGGAGCTCAGTGGCAAGCTCTGAGTTTTGGCTGATTCCAGTCGCTAGCATGTCAGGGAAATGCTCCAGCAAAATACGCTGTTCGGCTGCAGAAAAAGCTACCCCGTGCCCATTGATGGCATTGCGAAACATCCTGCGAGTATGGGCAAGATCAGCGCCCGCACTGACCAATTGCTGAACGATCCTATTGGCGCGTGCCACTGCCCCTTCGCGCGGTACGCGGACATCAGCAGGTGCCTGCGTTGTGCGTCTTGCTGCTGTACCTGCACGCGGCGCTGCTGCATCAGCAGGTGCTTGCGTTGTGCGTCTTGCTGCTGTACCTGCATGCGGCGCTGCTGCATCAGCAGGTGCCTGCGTTGTGCGTCTTGCTGCTGTACCTGCATGCGGCGCTGCTGCATCAGCAGATGCTTGCGGCCTGTTGCGCGCTCCAGTGCCTTCCCCTGTCGGCATGCCCTGCTCGAGCCACTCTCTGGTTTGGCTCGACAACGGCCTGGATCGCAAAAGCCTCTGACGTCCGGCTGGTATCGGAGATGCGGGCGCGTTAGAAGAGGGCGGCACCTGCGGGCTGTTCGAGGAGCTGGCTTCGCTGCTGGAATCGCGTGCGCGCCCGGATGCTGGCTCAGGGTCTGTGTGCCCACTATAGTAAGCGCCCGATGGCCCTGCTCTACCACTGATACCCACCATGATACTGATCCTCTTCGGCTTTCTGGAAGCGGGTCAACTCACCCGTAAAATCAACCATGAGTGGCACGAGGGAAGAAAAAGTTCTGCCTGGGGGCCTACAGAATTCGGAAAAAATCGTACGTTAGGGTTTTCCGACTTGTCGTAACGCCTGAATTTACCCTCTTCCAGCTTGCGGCTCTGCCGCCAGAGGTAATCGCCGATCAGGTTGACCCTGCTTGCAGTGGGATTCCATGGAAAAAAATACCATGCGCAGAAAAGCACTCATGCACCAGGTTAAAACCCAATGAAACCGGGGTTAATGATGAGTTTTGATACCATGCCCTTCCCTAATAAGGCGACATGGTATCGAGCACCAAGCATGGCATTTGGCTCAGTCAGCGCCCGATACCACATAAACACGGTGTTTGGCGATGCACAAAGCTGCCAGAATTTGCCAGACCCAAAAAGCCAAAAGCCCGCAATTACGCGGGCTCCAGGGCATTTCTTGCTAGTTGGTGCCGGACGTCCAATCATTCCCACTCTATTATCAATAGAAGATTAAATTACATTTAAATCAACTAGTTATAAATAAATCAAATTCAGAAACCATGAAATATACCATCCAGTGTATGAATGATGTTCGCATGTCTCCAAATCAGAAACGCCGGTCCATTGGCAAGGCTCATGATCACCCTTCAACGTCCGACAGCCCAAGCACATGTCGGGCTGGCAATGAGCTGAAATTCAGTTAGTGTTTGGTCTGAATTTTTGAAAAGCAGGGAGCTAAGCATGTCATCTGATGCATTTAGGCGTTGGGGATAGAAGCCGCATCCACCGGCCTGCCGTCGTGCGTCCAAGCTGACTGTTTCATGGCTGTTCCACGGACGCGGAGCCGGGAAGTTTGTAGTCGATCACGAATGCCTCGTCCATTTGTCGCAGCAAAATAGCCAGCTCGTCCTGGTCACCGTCCGAACGGACTTCGGCAAGCAACTCCGCTGCATAAGCTGGATCAGTTCGAAAGTAGTCGGCCATTGCCTGTACATGTGGTCTGTCCTTCATTTGATGCAATTCTCCTAGGGCGCTGGCACTACAGTTTTTTTCAGAGGTGCACCGCGCGTTACTCAGAACCGATATTCCGCCGACAAGCGCACATCATGATCAGTGCTGCCATTACCTAACTGCTCATGAGCATTCAAGTTTAGGGTTAACGCTGGGCTAGCGGCAAAGTCAACGCCCAACTTCCCAACCGCCGTATTGCGGGCTACTGGTACTCCGACGACCTGAAAGTTGTCGCCACCACTGGCAAAACGCTGTTCATTGACGGGCATGATGTCACCCCAGGCATGCTGTTCACCCAGGCTGGCGTGGAGTTCGGTGCCAGCGCTGGCCCTGTAGCTGGCGCGCAGGCCAAGGGTGCCGTAGTTGACGGTACTGCTGCTGCCACGTACATCAAGGGCGGTGTCGCTGTGGTGCTCGTGGTAGCCGTCTTGATGCATCAACACGCGGGCCACATTGACGAAGGGTGTCAGCGCCACATCACCAAAGCTGAAGCGGTACCCGGTGTCAATAAACCCTTGAGCCACGCCGCTGCCATAGTGGGCATCGGCATTTCCAGCGTAGGGTGCGAAGTCGATATTCCGATGGCTGTTGGTGTCGTACCAGCTGTAGGCAGCGCCGCCTTGAACATGCAGCGCGCCAAGGTCGGTGTCGGCATACACGCCCAAGTCAGTCGCTGTGCTGCTGGCACGGCTGCCGCCGCCCGCACTGTTGTCCAGCTGATGCTGGCCGACCAACGTACCGACGCGCAGGTCCGACAATTGCCCATCTACCCCCACCACCAGTCCGCTGCCATTGTAGTGCTGGGCTGTTGCGTTGGGATTGCCTGCATCGCCACCCCAATGCCCCCAGGTACTTGACCACACGTTGGCACCCGAAGCTGGCGACGTAGCAGGCTCAAGCAGGTGCTGGCCAATGGCATCACCTACGTAGCGGCTGTCTTCGATAATCGCTGTACGCGTGCTGGCCAGGCTGGCCCCAGCCAGGCTGTCGAATGCAGACTGCGCGGCACTCGCATTCAGCGGCAGGATGGCCTGGTACAGATCGGAGTCGTGGTTCAGGGACTCCAGCCCAACCGCCGTAGCCCGTCGGTTTTGCGTGTTACCTACCGACGCGAAACTGAAGTCGTTGCGTGCCAGCGTCAGGTATACGTTGCTGGCGTCATAGCTAAGATTGGGGGTCAAAAATACAAAGTCAGCGGTGGCATCAGTGAATTGCCCGGTCACACCGCCGCTCGCGGTAACCAGCACGTAGCGATGGCTAAGGCTCCAGCGCGTTCCGCTGGAAGCAACATGAACCGAGCCACCCGCCAATGAGGCTCTACCGTGGACATTGAGCAGATCACCTTGCCCAACGTCGTTGATATTGACCCGGTAGGCCGAGCCAGCAGCCACATTCAGGTTGCCATTCACGGTCAGGGTGCCAATGACCGTGCCGCCTGTGGCTACCGTAGAGCCAGCCAACACGTTAAGCCCGCCCACGGAACCCAACCCCATCAGCAGTGCACCGTTATCAACTGTCACCTTGCTGGCCAAGCTGCCTTGCACACTCAGAACACCCGCGCTGACTTCAGTGGCGCCGGTGTAGGTATCGGCACCGCTGAGCACCAGAGTGCCTGCCCCTAGCTTAACCAGATCGCCGGGCAGGCTGCCATCGGCGATTACGTTGCTGAGCTCGGTAGTCGCGCCTGCTGCGACATCCACATAAGGGTCGCCAGTGAGGGTGATACGGTTGGGCAGGTTGAAGCTGCTGGCAAAGTTGATTTGGGTATTTTCCGCCATGGCAAGGGTGCCGGAACCTATTGCACTGGCATTGCCGATCGACAGGGCACCCGCATCCAGAAACGTGCCGCCGAGGTAGTTGCTGACACCCGTCAGGCTTAACGTGCCGCCACCGGTTTGCTTGACACTTCCCGAGCCTGTTATGGCGCCGCCGAAGGTCGTTAAGTCGCTGCGATTGAAGACCAGCGCTGCGTTATTCAACACATTGCCCAAGATCGAACCCTGAGTGCCGCCGTTGCCCACTTGCAAGGTGCCCGCGCT
>NZ_LJRO01000250.1 GCF_001401155.1 Pseudomonas tremae | reverse complement strand
CTGCTGTGTTGAGAAGTGCTGCCTGACGCAAAGCCAGCAGGCCCAGTGCAACGATCATCAGGCAAAAAATACCGAAGCATAAAGCCGAACGCGGTGCAAGATTGAGTTTTCGCAGGATCATTATTATTTTTCCGAAGTGGGCAATAGGCTATCGCCTTCCTTCGGGTTTTCTTGACGAGCTATACGGGCCCGGAATCGAGGTTTGAATCAGGTTGTCCGAATAAATGGTAAGCAAATATGTCACGGCCTGGCAGCTTTACATTTTAACCAGCATTTAAAGAGGGCTACCTGTCGCAGCCCGGTGAATCAGCGCTTTTCCATGCCCAGCATAAAAGTATCAATTGCTCGTTTGACCATGCTTTGAATCTGCTCGACGCTCAAGCGTGCGGGTGTTTGTTGATAGAGGCGAATATCGGTTTCCGCAGTCAGCAGCGAGGTGAGTTGCAGCGCTGCGATATGCGGATCAGTGGTACGTAGCTGGCCACGTTGCATGGCCGCATTCATCAGCGTCGTCACCGTTTGCAGGAATTCCCTGGGGCCTGAGTCATAGAACATTGTGCCGATGTCGGAATGCCCGGATTCGGCCACTACCATGCGGTACACCGCCAACGCGCTGTCATCATTGATGAGTACCATCAACATTCGCTCCCCGAAGCGCGTGAACAGCGTTC
>NZ_LJRO01000038.1 GCF_001401155.1 Pseudomonas tremae | reverse complement strand
ATGCATAGGCAGCGATATACTGTGTGTAAAACAAATATACAGTATGCATAATATATACATAGCATGCCTTAATAGATATGTGTGAGCTACCCGTCTTTATTGGTATTACCTGTTCCGGTTACCTGAGCCAGTAGCGCAATGACCTCATCGTCAGGCATTGATAGCAACGCGAGAAGACCTGCCTTCACTACGTCTGAGCGACTGGCTTTGAAGGTGCGTGGGTACAGTGCAACTGAATCAATTTGCTGACTTGTATCCTCGTTGAGAGAGAAGATGAAGCGCTTGGCTGTAGGTTTGCGTGCGCTTAACTTTCCGGATTTTTGCGGCCCCGCATCGGCCCCTGATTGGGTGGTTACCGGCGAACTTCTTATGAATTCGCGTGCACGCCTGTCTAGCTCCTCCTGGGAAGGCTGTTCATTGTCAGGGCGCTTCATCGACTTCAGGCCCATTTG
>NZ_LJRO01000013.1 GCF_001401155.1 Pseudomonas tremae | reverse complement strand
CGACGCGCGCGCGTCGATCATGTCCTTTGATAAGTCGACGGTAATGGTGTGGGTCGCCATCAGCCTGATTCTGGTCGAGACTTTCTCCGGAGCCTTGCGCTTCTACTTCGATCAGGCCGGCACAGGCCCCCTGCTCTACTTGCCAAAGGCAGCCTGCATTCTGCTGGCTGTGCTTGAACTGCGCACGTTCAAGGCCGGGCCGCTGTTCTGGACGTTTGTGGTCCTGTGGCTGATCTCGGGCCTGCTGGCCATGCTGCATCGCGCCAGCGTTCACAACCTGGCGTTCAGCTTATTCGCCCTAAGCCCTTTGCTGTTTGGCCTTGTCTGCGGGAAACACCTGTTGCACCGTCGCAAGCTGTTTTGCCAGGCCATCGTGTTCTGCCTGCTGGCGTCCTTGCTGGGGATTGCGCTGGACAGGCTTCTCTCGGTGCCATGGAAGGGTTACAGCTACAACGTCGGCGGAACCGAACTGAGCGCCAACACCACATGGAGCGCTGACGAATCGGACCGCCTCGCAGGCTTTGCCAGAGTGTCCAACGTGCTGTCGATCATGATCGCTTTTTACACGTTGTACCTGTTCATGTTCCTGCGCTCGCGCCTGCTCATGGCAATGCTGGGCGCCGTGGCGCTTTACGCCATCGTGATGACCACCAGCAAAGCCCCCGCCGCCGCATTCGCCGCCACCATCGGCCTGTTGATGATCCAGCGGATGAGCTGGACCTGTCGGGTTATCGGTGTGGTGGCGGTGTTTGTCGGTTTGCTGCTGCCAACGCTGGGGCTGGTGTTGAACCTTGATGCGTACGAGGTCAGCAACGGCAGCTCGATGGCCTCGCTGTATGACCGGCAGATCAACACGTGGCCCAATCTGATTGATGCCATGCGCCGTGAAGGCTGGATGATCACGGGAGCAGGCTTCGGCATGGTCGGCAGCACCATGGGGATATTTCCGGTCGAAGGCGCAGGGATCTTTCTCGGCATGGACAGTTCCGCCCTGTACCTGTGGACGATGCTGGGTGTACTCGGGCTACTGCTGTATGCGCTGCAGATTCCGTTGTTTTTCAGGTTGATCGACGATAAGACCCGCGTCGGCCGAATGCTGCTGACGGTCGTTTTTTGCTGGTGCCTGATCAGCTGGACTACCGACATGTTCGAGGTCGCGGTCGCAAACCTGTTTGCTGGCCTGGCCATCGGTTATGCAATCACTGCCAGAACACCGGCACCCGCCCTTGGCAGCCAGTGATGAATCGCCAAGGCGACTGCAGCACAGTCGCGCCAGCCCCTGCCGCTCCTCCGACATCCGGCGTACCCACGGCCTTCCGAAAAGACATCAACGGACTGCGTGCCATAGCGGTGGTTGCCGTAGTGCTGTTCCACTTCCACCCCGCCTGGCTGCCGGGCGGTTTTGCGGGGGTAGATGTTTTTTTCGTTATCTCGGGGTATCTGATCACCGGGATCATCATGCGCGGGCTGAAAAACGGCACATTCAGGCTGGTGACGTTTTACGCTTCCAGGGCCAGACGCATCGTTCCGGCACTGGCGGTGTTGTGTTTCTGCCTCTTGCTGCTGGGCTGGTTTTATCTGCTGCCACTGGACTACAGCGCGCTGGGCAGCCATGTGGCGAGCAGCCTGGGGTTCGTTTCCAATTTCGTCTACTGGCGCGAGGCTGGTTACTTCACCGCCAGCGCCCATGAAAAATGGTTGCTGCACACGTGGTCGCTGTCGGTCGAATGGCAGTTTTACCTGCTCTACCCGATTACGCTGCTGCTCCTCAGCCGCGTCGTTGCGCTGCACAACCTGCGCTGGTGGGTGCTTGGTGGATGCATGACCGGTTTTGGTTTGTGCATCGTGGCCTCGTGGCAAGCGCCAGAAGCTGCGTTTTACCTGCTGCCGGCTCGCGCGTGGGAACTGCTGTCGGGTGGCGTGGCGTGTGTGTTTCCGTTTCAGTTAAGGGCGCTGCAGCAGCGGGCTCTGGAAGCGCTAGGGCTGGCAATGATAGTGGCCGGCTTCTTTCTGCTCTCGGTGCAGGACACCTGGCCGGGGTATCTGGTGGCGCTGCCGGTGCTGGGGACTTTTGCGGTGATCACGGCGGCACGCAATGACTCGTCGCTGACCGGCAATCCGCTGTCGCAGTGGTTGGGCAAACTGTCGTATTCGCTGTATCTCTGGCACTGGCCGGTGGTGGTGTGGATGAGCTACGCCGGCTGGCTGGGCGAAATGCGTACGGTATTGCCGGGCATGCTGCTGGCGCTGACACTGGGCCTGGTCTCGTGGCGACTGATCGAACAGCCTGTCAGCAAGCCTGCGCGCGTCGGCCGCTGGAAATTTGCCTCGCTGACCGCTCTGGTTTTCGTCGCAGGCGCGCTGGTGAGCATGAACCGAGGCGTGATAACGCCGCTGCGTGCAATCAGTGTTTCGGACAAAGCGCTGTTTATCGAAGAATACGTCGATCGCCAGCACCACCTGTATGAACCCTATTGGCTGAAGTGCGACGCCTTTTCCGCCATGACCCAGCGCGGGCAGACCGGGATCGACGAGGCCTGCACGCATCAGCAGGGCGCAGGCGGAGTATTCCTGTGGGGCGACTCCCACGCGCAGGCGCTGTCACTTGGGCTGCGCAAGTTACTGGCGCGCAATACGCCGTTCTATCAGGTGGCATCGGCCAGTTGCCTGCCTGATCTGCTCGACCACGCCGGACGGGCATCGGCCACCAGCCGGGCCTGTGACTACTCCAACAGAACGGCCCTGCAAAGTATTGAGAGGCTGCGTCCGGAGACCGTGGTCATTGCGCAGAAAGACGGCCACGACAAGACTGACTGGCGCCGCATAGCAATTCGACTCAAAGGCTTTGGCGTCAGACATGTTGTGCTGATCGGCCCGCTGCCACAGTGGAACCCATCGCTGCCAAGTGTCATCGTCAACCGCCATTGGGGGCTGACCGAGCCGTATATCAACGACCCGGCACTGGACCGCAGCATCATGGCAACCGATCAGACCGCCCGCCAGCTGGCTGCTTCGGCAGGCATCCGCTTCGTCTCGCTGATCGACAAACTGTGCATTGCCGATGCCTGTCGGGTGCGCCCGGAAGACAGCAATTCGCTTTTGCAGATCGACTCGGGGCACCTGAGTGCTGAAGGCTCGCTGTACGTCGTGCGCAACTACGTGCTGCCGCAGTTGATGAACCCGTAGAGGCTCAGTGAAGCTCTTTGAGACGCTCGGCAAACTTGACCAGATCAGCCAGCGAGTCAGCTTCCATCTTGCGCATAACCGAGCCGCGTCGGACCTTGACGGTGATCTCACTGACATTCAGTCGAGCGGCAATCTGTTTGTTCAACAGGCCGCTGACCACAAGGTCCATCACCTGCTTCTCACCCTGATTGAGGCTGAGATAACGGCGCTGCAATTCGCTTTCGACTGCGTCGTTCTGGCGGCGATTGCGGTCCTGAGCCAACCCTTGCTGGATGGCATCCAGCAAGTCCTGCTCGCGAAAGGGCTTGGTCAGAAACTCCACGGCTCCGGCTTTCATCGCCCTCACCGACATAGGAATGTCGCCGTGCCCGGTGATAAAGATGACGGGCAGGAAGATACCTGACCTGGCCATATGCTCCTGAAAGTCGAGGCCGCTCATGCCAGGCATGCGGATGTCCAGAATCAGGCAGCCCGGCGCATCAGGGCGCGAAGCCTCCATGAACTCCCGGGTCGAGCCGAACAGCAGGCTGCGCAAACCCACCGAGGCCAGCAGGTCTTCCAGTGAAGAGCGCACCGAGAGGTCATCATCGATAACGTAGATGATCGGCTCGGCGGCCTGCGGGTCTGCGGTGGGTGTCATCATCAGGTTTCCATCTTTCCAGTGGGCAGCGTGAAGTGAAACGTAGCACCCATTGTCGGGTTGGGTGTGACCCAGATACGCCCGCCGTGGGCCTCGATGATCGACCGGCTGATCGCCAGGCCGATCCCCATGCCTTCCTCCTTGGTGGTGTAGAACGCATCAAACAGCTGATGAACATGTTCCGGCGGCACGCCGACGCCATTGTCATGCACCGAAAATCCGATATCGCCGCCCTCGCGCCAATCCACCCGAACCTCCAGTTGCGCCTGATCCGGCGCGACCTTTTTCATCGCATCCACACCGTTGAGCATCAGGTTCAGCAGCACCTGCTGGATCTGCACCCGGTCAGCCAGCAACGGCGGCAGGCCTTCCGGAACCTCGACCGTCAGCGCGACGCCCTGCCCGTCTATCTCGCTGTGCGCCAGGGCCACGATTTCAGCCACGGTGTCAGCCACGCTGATCCACTCTTTGTGCGTCGAGGAGCGCTTTGCCAGGGCGCGCACCCGCACGATGATATCGCCGGCACGGTTCGCATCACTCATCATGCGCTCGACCGCCTGACGTGCCTTGTCCAGATTGACCGGCTCGGCGGCCAGCCAGCGCTGGCAGGCATTGCCGCTGATGACGATGGCGGACAGCGGTTGATTGACCTCATGGGCGATGGACGCCGTAAGCTCGCCCAACTGATTGACTCGGGCAATCCGGGCCAGTTGTGAGCGCGCTTCATGAACTGTGCTGATCGCCCGGGCCATGCGCAATGCCAGCCAGGTCGTGATGGCGATGGCGGACAGACTGATAACGCAATTGATCAGCCCGGATGCCTCGCTGCCCCTGGAGGTGGTCATCTCGTAACTGACCACCGTCAGCACCATGCACACCACCGCGACAGCAATAACGCCCCTGACCGGCAACAGTCTGACAGCCAGCAGCACCACCGCGATCTGGAATACCCCCACGGCGATCTCCAGATCGGTCAACGTGTCGGCAATCGCAATGACCAGCGCCAACGCCAGCAAAGCGACCCACCTGACTGCCATCGCAGCCGTGCTGCAGGATTGCGGCTCGTCCATCTGCACCATCTCGCTCTTCAAAAGGCCCGCAGAGTATGTCGTACAAACCTCACGACGGGTTATCCAGACTGAACTGATCGGCCAGTTCGTCGTAGGCAAAAAGCTCGGCGTAACGGCCCCATTGAGTCACCGCGTTCAGGGTCTGCATGGCATCGCTTTCAGACATGAAGTCTTCCAGCTGATCGCGAAAACGCCGCGCGGGTGCCGTGTGCGTGGGGCGATCATCCAGCACCCGTCGAATATGCGCCACCAGTGGCACGAAACTCAGCAAATGCTGAGCGAACAGTTGCTTGCGTTCATCCACGTCGGCCAGTGCGTAGCGATTCGCCGCAGGCAACAGACGGATGTCACCGCCTTTCAGCTCGGCAAAGCGCAACAGTTGCAGCACCTCGGCAATCGGAAACAATTCGTCGGCGTTGTAATGCAGCGCGCTGGCCAGCTCCGGCAGGTCAGCCTTGAGGCTGTAAGGCGGCGCATGGATCGCTTCAATCAGACCCGCCAGCGCATTAGTCGAGACCTGTGGCAAGACCATACCCAGACCAGTGCCGGGGAATACACCCTGACGGATTTCGCTTGCGTCGTTGTCCTGCGTCATCAGTACATAGATTTCTTCGACCAGCGCCCGGAAGATCGGGTCCTGGCGATTGCGCGGCTGCGGCAGGTCGACCTTGATCTCGCTGATGACTCGCCCCGGATTGGAGGAGAACAGCAGGATGCGGTCACACATCAGCACAGCCTCGGCAATGTTGTGCGTCACCATCAGGATCGACTTGATGGGCATGCGCCCTTCGCTCCACATGTCCAGCAGATCGGTGCGCAGGGTCTCGGCGGTTAGCACGTCGAGCGCGGAAAAAGGCTCGTCCATCAGCAGCACGTCAGGGTCGATCACCAGCGCCCGTGCCATGCCCACTCGCTGGCGCATGCCCCCGGAAAGCTCCTTGGGGTAGGCGCTCTCGAATCCGTCCAGGCCGATCAGGTCGATAGCTGCCAGCGCGCGCTTGCGCCGGACAGCCGCGGGCACACGCTGCGCTTCAAGCCCGACTTCGACGTTTTCCAGTACGGTCAGCCAAGGAAACAGAGCGAAACTCTGGAACACCATGCCCACTGACATCGCCCGCCCTTGCGCCCGGCGAGGGAAGTTGACTTCGCCCTCGGTCGGCACCACCAGCCCGGCAATGGAGCGCAGCAGCGTGGACTTGCCAGAGCCCGACCGGCCCAGCAGACCGACGATTTCGTTCTCGTTAAGTTGCAGTGTCACGTCTTCCAGCACCAGGCGCTCTTTGCTGCCTGTGCCGTACACGTGTCGGACTTTCTGAACATCAACCAGGCAACGCGTTTCGACAGCCATCATGATGGCGCCCTCCCTTAAACAAGATGACCCAAGGTCACACAAGACTCAGACGTCGCTCGGCAAACCCGTACAGCGGGCGCCACAACAACCGGTTGAAAGCAATCACGAAGACCGACATCACGACGATGCCCAGTGCGACGCGCGGAAAATCCCCCGCCTGTGTCGCGTTGGCGATGTACGAACCCAGCCCTGCCGCCTGCAGATGCTGATCGCCCCATGACACCGCTTCGGCGACGATGCTGGCGTTCCACGAACCGCCCGAAGCGGTCAACGCCCCAGTGACGTAGTAGGGGAACACGCCCGGCAGGGCCACACGGCGCCACCACTGCCAGCCGCGCATGTTGAACATGCTGGCCGCCTCACGCAGATCGGTCGGCAAGGCACTGGCCCCGGCGATCACGTTGAACAGGATGTACCACTGGGTACCGAGGACCATCAGCGGCGAGAGCCAGATGTCCGGATTCAGGTGCAAGCCGGCAATCGCGATCACTGCAAACGGGAACAGGACGTTGGCCGGAAACGCCGCCATGAATTGCGCAACTGGCTGCAACCGCTCGGCCCACACTGGACGCAGACCAATCCACACCCCGATCGGCACCCAGATCAGGCTGGCGATGATGATCAACACAATCACCCGCAACATGGTCGCCAGGCCCAGACCAAACGCCGTGGCCATGTCGCTCAGGCCCAACGAGGCCTCGATGAACCGGAACAGGTACGTACCACCGGCCAGGCAACCGGCCATGACCAGCCCCAGCCACAGATAATCGATCAACCGCGACACGGCGGGCGTGGGCCTGACCTTCCAGACGTTCGACAGCACGCGCCAGTCGATCAGCATCAGGCCCTTCCACGGGGCGGCCAGCAGCGCGCCGAGCATTGGCGCCAGACGAGAGCGACGCAGCAGGCTGTACATCCAGGAGCGCGGACGCTTCGACGACGCCGTCTGCTCAAAGCGGAATTTGTCCGCCCAGGCGACAATCGGACGGAACAGCAATTGGTCGTAGGCGAGGATCACCAGCGCCATTGCGCCCACTGCCCATGCAATGGCCATGAGGTTTTTCTGCTCGATGGCCAACGCCAGCCACGAACCGATGCCCGGCAGATTGACGGTGGTATCGCCCACCGAAATCGCCTCGCAGGCCACCACGAAAAACCAGCCTCCGGACATCGACATCATCATGTTCCAGACCAGCCCGGGAATGGCGAACGGCAGCTCCAGCCGGGTAAAACGAAGCACGGGCGACAGACCGAACTGGCGGCTGACTTCGCTCAAGTCACTCGGTACGGTGCGCAACGACTGATAGAAACTGAATGCAATATTCCACGCCTGGCTGGTAAAAATGGCGAAGATGGCGGCACACTCGACGCCCAGTTGCCGACCGGGAAACAGGCCCATGAAAAACGTGACGGTAAACGTCAGAAACCCCAGCACCGGAACCGACTGAAGAATATCCAGCGCCGGAATAATCACCTGTTCAGCCTTGCGACTCTTTGCCGCCAGCGTGGCCACCACAAAGGTAAAAACCAACGAAGCCGCCAGCGCGATAAACATGCGCAAAGTGGTACGCCAGGCATACTCGGGCAACCGCGCGGGGTCGAGGCTTACCGGGCTTGAAGTCAGTACGTCAATTGGCTGCAGCATCTGGCCTGCGCCATACAGCAACAGCCCGACAAACACCGCCAGCAGGACCAGACAGACACCATCGGCCCAATACGTATTACGCGCACCGTGTTTGATAAAACGGGGCGCTCGCAGGCTTTTACCGAATTCAAATATTGAATGCATAGCTCACCTCGAATCGGCTGCACAGGCACGGCCCGGCCAGCTTTATAAGCAGACGGGCTCTCAGCGATTACAAATAAAGGGCAATAGTGGTTGCCGGATAATGAGGACAAGCTTATAGAGTTTCGAACAACTGTTAAAACCTGCAAAAGTAGGTCATGTTGATCCGTCTGTATGCGCTATATATACGAACGTATAGTTATCTAATAAGTGTGTTCATGCCTGTGCTGATAATCAGACCTTGAGTCAGCGGCGTGGCGCAGAGGTGTGGCGCGGAGCGTCACGAAATGCGTTACCACGCTGGAGCGCGGGAACGATAGGCGACTGGAAGAACACTATCGTCCCCTACTTGGAACACCATCGTGCCCATGCTCCGCGTGGGTATGCATTTCTGGACGCTCCGCGTCCGACCTCGGGTCAGAGGTGCGGCGCGGAGCGTCACGAAATGCGTTCTGCAGCTTCGCGTTGGCTGGATCAAACGCGGAAGTGGCTGACCATCATCTGCAACTGGCCGCCCAGGCGGGCCAGTTCAACGCTGGACGCGGCTGTTTCTTCGCTGGCTTCTGCTGTCTGTTCGGATACGTCGCGTACGTTGACGATGCTGCGGCTGATTTCGTCTGCAACCGAGCTTTGCTGCTCGGCCGCTGCCGCGATCTGCTGGTTCATCGCCTGAATGCTCGACACGGTCCTGGTGATGCTTTCCAGTGAAGTACCAGCCTTGCGGGTCAGCTCGACACTGCTGTCGGTCAACGTGCGGCTGCCCAGCATGATGCCCGACACCTGGCGGGTGCCGTTCTGCAGGGCAGCGACCAGGCCTTCGATCTCCTCGGTAGACTGCTGGGTACGCTGAGCAAGACCGCGAACTTCATCGGCAACTACAGCAAAACCACGACCCGCCTCGCCGGCACGCGCAGCCTCGATAGCCGCATTGAGCGCGAGCAGGTTGGTCTGCTCGGCAACCGCCTTGATCACGTCCATGACCTTGCCGATCTTGTCGCTTTCCTGCTCCAGGACATTCATGGCATCGGATGAACGAGCCACTTCAGCAGCCAGTCGTTCGATCTGCTTAATGGCTTCGCCGACCACCCTGTCACCCTCGCGAGCCTGCTTGTCGGCATCAGAGGCGGCTACGGAAGCCTGCTCGGCATTGCGTGCCACTTCATGGACGGTCGCGGACATCTCTTGCATTGCTGTGGCGACCTGATCGGTTTCCACCTTCTGGCTATTGACCCCGGCGCTGGTCTGCTCGGTGACCGCCGACAGTTCCTCGGCCGCGCTGGCAATCTGCGTGACGCCATCGCGAATACCGGAAATCAGCTCGCGCAGGGTGGTGCCCATGCGCTGAATGCCCTGTTGCAACACGCCCAGCTCATCGCGTCGGGTGATGGCGTCGGTGTGTGTCAGGTCGCCGGAAGCAATGCGCTCGACAATTGCCAGCGTATCGCGCAACGGACGGGTGATCTGACGCGTGATCACGACAGCAGCGAGAATGCCCAGCAGCATAACCAGCAATACGCAGCCCAGCTGCAGGTTCCGCGCTCGTGCGGCATCCTCCTTGGCAAGCTGCATCTGAATGCCATACAGCTGCTCGCCAAGCTGGACGATGGCCGCGCCTTGAGCGGTCAGGTCTTTACGGACCGCGCCGGCTGTCTGGGTCGTCACCTTGAACGCTTCGACCGAGCCGCGATAACTGCGCAGGGCCGTTTCCAGCCGTACTATCTGCTCGCGATTGGTCGCGTCAAAAGTGGATTTGAGTGCGTCCAGGTGGCCGATCGCAGTATCCAGTTGCTGGAAGACCGCTTTCTCAGACTTCTCATCCGGTTTCACGGTATAGCTGCGAACTTCGTTACCCACCAGAAGCAGGTCCTGCCGGGCCGTATTAACCAACAGGATCTGATCGAAACGCGTCGGCTCCGAAGGGTCCGTCTGTATCACGGCGGTGTTCAGCGATTCAATCGTCTGCGCTGCAGCTGCCGCATTGACTGCCATCTCGGTCCGAACCTTGGAACCGGCCTGATAAGCCGCACGCATGCGGGTGAGCGAGGCTTCGTAATCGCGTGTGACATCAGCCAGCTCGCCCAGAGGTTTGAGGTTGAGCGGGTTGCTGAATCTTTTCAGAAGCGATTGTTGTTGCGTCTTGAAAACGTCCAGTTTGCTCTGCATGTTCTGGGCGGCGGTTTCATCGCCATCGGTGAGCATGTATTGCAGACGCGCGACCCGCAACGAGGTCAGGTTATCCCCAAGTTGAGTGATGTCACCGATTCTGTCGGTGCGGTAGATGAGTTTGTCGAGGCTGGTCCAGCCGACGAAAGCGAGGACGGCAGTAAAAAAAAGAACGGTCCCAAAGCCCAGAGCCAACTTCATGTTGACGCTGATATTGGCAAATCTGCTGTTCATAACATCTCCTGAATATGCTTTTTTATGCGCACTGAAGGAGCTGAAGATTTGTTTTTATGGACAGCAAACCCGCGCGCCAGAGCTATCGGCCGCAGACAAGCAAAACTTGATCAAAAAAAAGAATCAACGTTCGGCCGTTGATTCAGGTGAAGACAGGGGGGCTGTGAGCCCCCCGGTCATATCAGGCATTCAGCTTGAAGCGCGCAACCACATTGCGCATGTCGTGCGCCACACGTGCCAGCTCTTCGGCAGTCACGGCGTTGTTATCGATACCCATCATCAACGTCCCGGAGCTGTTACGGATCTCCATAACGTTACGGTTTATGTCCTCGGAAACAGCATGCTGCTGCACGGCGGCGCTGGCGATCTGCGTGTTCATCTCGACGATCCGCTCGACGCCCTGACTGATACTCGACAGGCTGCCGGAGGCTTCGCTGGCAGCGCTGATGCACGCTTGAGCCTTGTGTTGGCCGGCCTGCATTTGCTGAACAGCAGCGTCGGTTGCAGCCTGCAATTGCTGAATGATGGTGCGGATTTCTTCGGTGGATGCCTGAGTGCGCGATGCCAGCGTGCGAACCTCATCGGCGACGACCGCAAAGCCGCGCCCCTGCTCACCGGCACGCGCTGCTTCGATGGCAGCGTTGAGCGCCAACAGGTTGGTCTGGTCGGCAATGGTGCTGATGACCTGGATGACGCCGCCAATCGACTGGCTGTGCAGGGCCAGCGCTTGAACCTTCTGAGCACTGACTTCAACCTCTTCGGCCAGCGCCTGGATGGTCGAGTGGGCCTGATGCATGATGCGCAGGCCGTTCCGCGAGGCTGTGTTCGCCTCATCCGCAGCCAGCGCTGCACCTTCGGTGTTCTGCGCCACATCGGCAACGCTTGCGGTCATCTCGTTGATGGCTGTGGCCACCTGCTCGGTTTCGGCCTGCTGGGCGTTCATCGACTGCTTGGCCAGGCCGATTGAAGTACCCAATCGTGCGGCCACATCGGACAGTTCATACGACGTACGATCCATATGCGAGATGGAGCTGGCAAACGCCTCTGCCATCAGGTTGAGACCATTACCGATATCAGCGACTTCGTCCTTGCTGACCACCTGAACGCGAGCGCTCAGATCACCGTCGGCCAAGCGGCGGGTGACACCCAGCAGGCTGTCGATGGCCAGACGCAGAGCGCGGTAGATGCTGAGGAACGCGTAGAACAACAGCAGCCCCATCACTACGCACATGCCGATCACGACTTCGCGCTGCAACAGCAATGCGTCGTAACGCGAGTCCAATTCATTTTTCAGCGCAATCTGAATATCGTCCTGAGCTTTATAGAGGCCCGACACTGCGACGTTACCGCGCGCACTCAATGCCAGGCCCTGCTCTGCCGAGAAATTTGTGCCCTTTACATAAGCCTGCAAATCGCTGCGAAAACTGTCCATCGTGGTAGTGGCAACCGCGATGGACTCACCGACATGGCTGGCAAGTTCTGGAGCGCGACGCTTCAGCAGCCGGATACTTTGCTCCAGCTCACCACGAAATTGCAGTTCGTTCTTCAACAGGCCCTCAAGCGAACCACGCATTGTCGGGCTCAGGCCCTGGCCGGTACTCAGCCCTGCAGTAAGCCCGCGGATCTGCCCGGCGACGTTGATTTCTCGGGGCATACGGATGGTGCTCAGATCGATCAAGAACAACGATGCGTAATCTTCGTCCAACACCAGGCCCGACGTGGCCGAAACGTAGTAGATAAAGTTCAGCGTCTGGGCCAGTTGATCATTCCACTGCGCGAACAGCTCGTCCGGGGCTGCGCCCGGCTTGACGCTATCCATCAGAGATCGAGCGCCGTCACGAAGACGCTGCACGCGACTCTCTGTTTCCAGCGCTGCGCCTTGGCGAGCATCCACATCAGCGAGGCTGTTGAAGGCGGCGTCGAGTTGTGTCCGGTTGGTGCTCAGGTCCTGCGCGGCAGAGGCATCACCAGAGAGCAGACGGTTAGTGTGCGCTCGCTGCAGCATTGAAAGTCGCAGGATGGGTGTCACGACCTGCAGATATTCACGGCCGGTGCGTTCTTGCGAAATAGAGTCGATGCTGGTGTTCAGGCTGTCGAAAACGCGCAGCCCGAGGACGATTAACGGTATGGCGATGATGATGGCCAGAACGGCGAATTTGGCAGGGAAGCGCAAGCGATTGGTGAGGTAGATGCCCGGCGACAGAATGTTCATGTTGTTCTCTTTTAGATAGGGAGGCCTGATACGGCTAAAAGAACTCCTTTCTTCGTATCTCGACAGATGCCAAAAGCCATGTTTAACCACGCTGAGTAGGGACGCCCACCCAGATGAAGGCAATGTGATATCACTTCAGAGCTAAGCCTCCATAGGAAGTTCAATGATGACCGTCATCTGATACCGGGCTATCGGCGAAGCAGCGTCAAACGTGAACAGGATAAAAACGGAAGGGGGACAAAAGGAGGTCAAGCACCTGCGTATCATTCGTAGATACTGATCAAAAAGAGTGTTTTCAGATCAAAAATGCATAAATAAAACGTTTCAAGTCGATCAATGACTGACGTGGCTGCACTCCGTCATGCGGCATCGTGCCGCACGACGGTGTGCATCATGCTGTAGTGAACCTGAGGCGCTTCACGCCTGGGCCCACTCCACATTTGAAAGCCCGAGCTTTTCAGCCTGGGGTTTGCTCAGCTTTGGTACTGGATCAGAAC
The DNA here is from genome assembly GCF_001401155.1 of Pseudomonas tremae. GTDB lineage: Bacteria > Pseudomonadota > Gammaproteobacteria > Pseudomonadales > Pseudomonadaceae > Aquipseudomonas > Aquipseudomonas tremae. Next base: position 31,957 of record NZ_LJRO01000013.1, on the reverse strand, counting down.
GGTATTTGGGAATCGCACCGAATCCCGCATCCACTGATGCCCAATGCCAGGCTTCTCTGTTGTCCATGACACCTGCTCTTACATAGAACGTTTTGTAACTGCCATGCAGCAGGTAATCAATACGGTAGTGTTTTTCAGCCATTGTGCAGCTCCTGCTTTGTCGACTCGAAAAACAGATCGCGGCGTTTTCGAAAAATTCAAAATATTAACACCATCATGTAAGTGATAGCATGTAGCCACCTTAAAGAGCTTGGGCAAGACCCGGACGAAGACTTTAATCAACTAATAGTCTTTTCTTATAAGCACTGTTTTTGAAATATTTCACCCGTCGAGCCCCCTTCGCTGAGCGCCCCGCTGCGCCCGGTGTTCAGTGACTTACGCGTCGATCCTGTAGGACAACCAAGATAACTAAATTCTATTGAACTCGTTATTTGACACCGTTCATCCCATGAATTGAAAGTTATGAGCAACGTTTACAGGCCTCTCTTTTCATAACCAATAACTGCGTTGAATCGGCCCATTCACATGGGTTAACGCTTCCCAAGAAACAAAGCCTGAGGAAACGACATGTTCATTCATAACAAACGACTTCAATATACCGTTCGTGTAGCACGCCCTAACCCTGGACTCGCCAATCTGCTACTGGAGCAGTTCGGCGGCGCACAAGGTGAATTGGCAGCTGCGGGACGCTACTTCACACAAGGGCTGAGCGAAGATGATCCAGGCCGTAAAGACCTGTTGATGAGCATCGCTACCGAGGAACTCAGCCACCTCGAAATCGTAGGCTCGATTATCGTCATGCTGAACAAAGGTGCCAAAGGCCAACTGGCTGAAGGCATCGAAGAAGAAGGTGAGCTGTACCGCGCTATCAACGGCAATGGCAATGACTCACACATCACCAGCCTGTTGTACGGTGCCGGTGCGCCTTTGACCAACTCGGCCGGTGTGCCGTGGACCGCTGCTTACATCGACACCATTGGTGAACCGACTGCCGACTTCCGCTCCAACGTCGCCGCCGAAGCACGCGCCAAGATCGTTTACGAGCGGTTGATGAACGTTACCGATGACCCAGGCGTAAAAGAAGCACTGGGCTTCCTGATGACCCGTGAGATCGCTCACCAGTTGTCATTCGAAAAAGCCCTGCACGCCATTCAGCCTAACTTCCCGCAAGGCAAACTGCCGGGCATGCCGGAATTCACCAACAAGTACTTCAACATGTCCGGTGAACCGAATGTACGTGGCCCCTGGAATCAGGGCGGCGAGTGGGAGTTCGTCGAGTCGCCTCAGCCAGCGGTCGACGGTGGTGATGGTTCTGCCTCTGTAACCCTGGATGCCAAAGACGCAGAGGTTCTGGAAATGATGAAGGAACGGACCATGTCCGACCCGACATCCAACCCCATTACTGGTGCTGACCTTGGGTCGGGCTTTGTTCAGGGCAAAGATCTTTGAGGACTGCTTCTTAAAGAAGCTGACTTATAGAAGAGAGCTCTGATACCGCGATCAAGAGAAAGGATCATGAAGCAAACACGCTCCAGCAAGCACTTTTCGCCTGATGGCGAACTCGGGAATGCACTGACAGATGCGGTATTCGTGAATGGGCTTCGTGCCTTTGAGGCACAGGCGCTTCTGGCACGCAGGGGGTTTCAGGTGGTCATGGCTGCCAAAGTCTTCGGCGTCGGAACGTTGCTGGACAACAACCTGCCCAGACGCTGATCAACCCGTCTTCAGCTGCACTTTTCAACCTGTTGCAACCCCGCATGCGAGGCTGACTTTTAGCCTCGCTTGTGGATAACTTCATGTGCAAAAAAGGATCATCTGCATGGCTCGTACTACGATAAAAGACCTGTTTATTCACGAACTTTCTGACGTGTACAGCGCTGAGAAGCAAATCACCAAGGCTCTCCCGCGGCTGGCTCGTGCATCCACTAATCCGCTGTTGGCCGAAGCATTCAAGGCTCACCTGGAAGAGACCAATGGGCAGATCGAGCGAATCGATCAGTTGGTGGAAGCCGAAGGCCTGAAACTCAAGCGCATGAAATGCGTGGCAATGGAAGGCTTGATCGAAGAGAGCAAGGAGCTGCTGGACGAGATCGAAAAAGGCGAAGTTCTGGACGCAGGATTGATCGGCGCTTGCCAGAAGGTCGAGCATTACGAGATCGCCAGTTACGGCACGCTCATCGCAATGGCCAAGCACTTGGGGATGAAAGAGGCAGTGAAACTGCTCAGTGCCACATTGGCCGAAGAGAAAGGCGCTGACGAGAAGCTGACGGCTATCGCCGAACAGGGCGGCAATCAGGCAGCCACTTCAAGTAAATAGTTTCAAGCACATAAGTAGTGAACGTATATGTAACCGCCTGACCTGAGCAAAACAGTTCAGGCCAGGCGGTCTATCTGAATTTACATCCAGTCACATTATTGCTTGGCAGCGCTGCCGCCGTGCGCAGCAGCCAGCTTTTTGGCGTGCTCCAGATGCTTTTCCAGGGTAGGAAGAGTTTCTTTGGCGAAGGCTTTCAACTCTGCGTCCTTGCCATTCTCGGCTTCTTCTTTGTACAGCTTGATGGCTTCTTCATGCGCAACAACCTGGTTGTTCGCATAGGCTTGATCAAACGACTTTCCGCGCATTTCCAGAATCATCGCTTTGGCCTTGTCCATCAACATAGGGTCAGTGGACACTTCGATCGACTTTTTCTTGGCAATCGCGTCCAGTTTCTCATTGGCAGCCGTGTGATCTTTGACCATCTGCTGAGCAAACTCTTTTACGTCCGCAGCTACGCCTTTTTCATCCTGAGCCAATTTGCCTACCTGAACTTCCGCGATGCCTTTGGCAGACGCGTCTTCTACAAAGTCATCAGGGTCCTGGGCAGCAACGGCCATCTGGGAACCCAGCGTAAGTACAGCGGCAATGGCGCTCATACGAAAATAGTTGGTCATTTTCGGTCATCCTTTTTGGCAAGCTTTTGTGGAGTAAACATGCTGTCGTTATCGACGGCATACAGATTCGGACCTGCCTCAAAAACCTGCGTTCCGAGTTTTTTCATTCCTTCTTGCCATGCTTGCCGAGCGCTACTCAGGCCCTGTCCATACAACCTGAATTCCGATTTCCATCCCGATATTTGCCTTCTTGGCATAACGCCGTATGCCTGGAGGGCCACCTATCGGTCCTCTGCAAAATGCGCTGAATTTCTGGCTGTCTGTACACTCCCTTCTCTACGCTTTATAGAAAACAGAAAGTCCTGCGTGACCGCGTCTATGTGATTTTCAACTGCCGAGGTACGATTTTCATGACGTCTCTTCAAGTGATGAACGGCACAGCCGTCGTCAAAACCGTCGTTGAAGAAGCCCGTTCAAAAACCATCTACCACTCATGGATGAATGATCGAGCTCCAGAACATCAACATGATGCGGTCACCTTTCTGAACCACTGCCTTGCCCGCGCAGAGCGTGAAAACAGTGATCTTCCGACGCAACCGGAAGCGCTGGAGCAGTGGATGGAGCACAACGTTGGCGTCGTTGCAGATCAATATGCGCGCTATCTGGAAGAGCGCCGTAATGGTGAGCCACGGCGTTTTTTCAAGAACAAGTCGCAAGCGATGTATTTCATTCAGCACGTTGCGCCGGTCAAGCTAGTGGATGGGTCCTGGTTGTACGGGCTGTTGCCACACTGGGCGGACTACCGGTTTCACGGCCTGATTCGCACGTACCTGGAAGAGCTGGGGGATGGTGAGCAGGCGCAGAACCACGTGTCGCTGTATCGCAAACTGCTGGCCGATCTCGATTGCGACACTAGCGCCCCGCTGCCGGATGAAGCGTACCTGCAAGCGGCCATCCAGCTTTCGCTGGGCCAGTTGAGTGATCAGTACCTTCCTGAAGTCATTGGCTACAATTTGGGCTATGAACAACTGCCGCTGCATTTGTTGATTACCTCGTTCGAGCTGAACGAGCTGGGGATCGATCCTTATTACTTTACTCTGCACGTCACCATCGATAACGCCAGTACCGGGCATGCCCGCAAAGCGGCGCAGAGCGTCCTCGAGTTGATGCCGGTAGGTCAGGAGCGCGACGAGTTTTATCGACGTGTCGCCAATGGTTATCGCTTGAACGAGCTGGGCATGGGCTCCCGCGAGGTCATTCAGTCGTTCGATCTCGAGCAGGAAGTTGTGGCCATGCTCGAGCGCAAGCGCACGTTCGGTCAGCATATGCATTCCGACTACTGCCGTCTGGATGGAAAAACAGTCAATGAGTGGCTGGCCGAGCCGGATCAGATTCCGGAGTTTCTTGCTGTGCTGGAGAACCGGGGCTGGATCAAGCGTCACGAAGACCCTATTCACAGCCGTTTCTGGAAGTTGTTCGAAGGCGCTGGTGCGCCGATGTTCGGCGTGTTCAACGGCTACGAAAAACAGCTGGTGCATGACTGGATTGCTGGCGATTGGCTGCCGGACGGCAGCGCCCAGCCATCGACCGGCAAGCGGTTGCCCGAGGCATTTCGTTCGCGCTTTCGCAACGTTCAAACCGGCGCTCAACCAGCGCCGGCGCTGGCAAGCACTACTCAGGAAACCGATCCGGATGTACGCGAATTGCACATGAAGCTGGAGTCAGCGTCGGCCACTGAAAAGATGTCTACCCTGATCGAAAGCATGTCGCCAGCGCGTCATGCAACGGCCGCCGGACTGCACGCCACGCGCCTGTTTGTCAGCAGCATGACGGAACGAATGACTGGAGCACACGCATGAGCCACCCGCTGCCTGACCGTAATGCATTGATCGCTCTGGCAGAACGCCTGAAGACCAACGGCTACCACTTCATCACGCCCACTCCGTTGACCCACGAGCGTGTGAATCAGCGCCCGGAAAATCGCACTGCTGCATCATTGCGAGATGTGTTCGGCTGGAGCCGTCAGATCCCGGAGTCAATGCTGCCTGCCGAGGAAGCGCAAGGCCTGCTGGAGGCCGGTGTGCTTGAACGCAGCGACGACGGTTTGAAGAGCCGGGTGAGGTTTTCAAGCCTGGATGACCTGCTGCTGATGCATTCGGCTTTCCCGACGTCGGATGAGGACTCGGTATTCTTCGGCCCTGATACCTACCGTTTTGCTCAATCCATCAATCGTCACCTGCAAGACACATCGCAGGTGATCAGCCGCGCTGTAGACATCGGCTGTGGCACCGGTGCCGGAGGTTTGCTGATCGCCGTTGCACGCCCCGACGCGCAGGTATTTGCCGTCGACATTAATCCCAAAGCGCTGCACTTTGCCCAGACCAATGCCGCGTTGGCCGGGCTGGAAAACGTTGAGTGCTGCCAGAGCGATATCCTTTCGGGCGTCACCGGTACGTTCGACCTGATAGTCGCCAACCCGCCTTACATGAAAGACGCCAAACGCCGGGCCTATCGCCACGGCGGTGATGCACTGGGGGCAGACCTGTCGGTGCGCATCGTGCGCGAGTCACTGGATCGGCTGACACCTGGCGGCTCGCTGGTGCTGTACACCGGCGTAGCAATGGTGGGCGAACATGATCCGTTTCTGGAGTCGGTGCGAGGCGATATCAGTCACTCGGCGTTGGCGTGGACCTATCGAGAACTTGATCCGGATGTGTTCGGCGAAGAACTGCTGGAAGACGGATACGAGGACGTAGACCGTATTGCGGCGGTCGAACTGATAGTGACTCGCCGCGCGTGAAAAAGGGCAGGAAGCTGGCTGCCGTTATCTGTCGATAGATCGCTTGGATCGCGCATCCAGAAAATCGGAATTGGCCAGCCTGTCTGCGTCTCTGCAAGACTTGCCATAAGCCCTTGATCGACGCCCCTTGTTGATCAGGCTGATTTATCGCAAGTACGAAAAGGATGACGACGCATGCCACGACTCAACAGGATCATCGAGACCGCGCTCTACGTAGACGACCTTGTCGCAGCCAGAAGCTTTTACTCCGACACCCTTGAACTGGAGATCATGTTTGAAAGCCCGACACTGGTGGCGTTCAACGTCGGAGGTTCGAGCACGCTTTTGCTGTTCAAACGCGGGGCATCACTAGAGACGCAACACCTCAGCGGCGGCGAAATTCCCCCTCATGATGCGCAGGGACGCATCCATGTGTGCTTCGCCATCGATGCCGACCAGATGCAACCCTGGACTGACAGACTTGCTCGGGCCGAAGTAGCCATCGAAGGCCGCACCGAGTGGCCCAGAGGCGGCTCGAGCATTTATTTCCGCGACCCCGATGAGAATCTGCTTGAGCTGCTGACGCCAGGCTGCTGGGCGATCTACTGAGCGCAGTGCCGACAGAGCAAGGCATGTGACTGAACAGAGAATTCTGACGCCTGCTGGGCTGATCGAGAAGCGTGTATGCCGACTCTCAAATGTTATGTTATAACACTTGCCGGTTATCAAACGCAGCCTTCCGAAGCGATCCTCAACTCCATGATCAGCCCCCTTTTCCGCTCCCGTCGTCTAGTCACAACGTTCTGTCTGCTGACCAGCAGTGTGGGTTATGCAAATGCTTCAGAACAGGTCGAGCTTGCTCCGTCCTCGATAAAAGCCACAGCCCGGTCGCAAGACGTAGAACATCTCGACTCCGTCAGCAGCGCTGGCTCTCGCCTGCCGCTGACGGCGTTGCAGACTCCGGCGAGCACCAGTTCGCTCGATGGGGACGAAGTGCGCAGTCGCGGTGACGCCAACGTGCAGCAAGCCGTGGCACGCAGCCCCGGCATCACGGCTGTCGGTGCACCCGGCGACGGAGGCACTGCTCTGTCTGCGCGTGGTTTCACAGGCCAGGGGTCGGTGATGCAGCTGTATGACGGCAGCCGCATGTACAGCTCGATGGGTACCGTCACCATGCCCGTTGACACCTGGGCAATCGACCGCATTGATGTGTTACGCGGCCCGGCCTCTGTGCTGTATGGCGAAGGTGCGACGGGCGCGGTGATCAATGTGATCCCCAAGAAACCCTTCGAAGGCGATATCGAGAACCACCTGCGCCTTGGCTACGGCTCTTACGATAACCGGCAGACAGCGCTCGACAGTGGCGGCTCGTTAACCGATCAACTGAGCTATCGCCTGAACCTGAATCAGCTGCACAGCAATGGCTGGATCGATAACGGCGACTCGCAAAGCACGTTCGTCAGTGGCGCTCTGCACTGGCAGGCCAGCGAAGACCTGTCGTTCACCCTCGCCCATGACGGTGGCAATCAGCGGCCCATGAACTACTTCGGCGTGCCGATGATCAACGGCCGCTACCACGAAGGCCTGCGCGACAAGAACTACAACATCGAGAACGACAAGCAGCACTACGACGATCAATGGACCCGGTTGACCACCGACTGGCAGATCTCCGATCAGGTGGCCTCATCCAACGAGCTTTACTACCTGACCTCGCACCGACGCTGGCAGAACGCCGAAAATTACAACTGGTACGCCGCCACTCAGCAACTGTCGCGCAGCGGCTATTTCAGCATCAAGCACAATCAGGAACAGGCCGGCGATCGCCAGACGTTTATCTTCAAACACAGCCTCGCCGGGCTGGACAGCCAGAGTGTGCTGGGCATGGATGTCAACCGCATCCGCTTCAAGCTGACCAACAATTCGCCCTACGACGATGTAAACCCGGCGGGCGACCCGGTCGATATCGAGAACCCCGCAGCGGGTCGTTTTCAGAGTGCGTCACCCTATTCGGAGCTTTTCAAAAGCACGACCCGACAACTGTCCGTGTTCGGCGAAAACCGTACGCAACTGAGCGACCAACTCTCGGTTATAACCGGCGTGCGGCGTGACTACGTGGATATCGAACGCAACAACCTGCGTGATGACAGCCGCACTGAAAAAGACCTGATCGGCAACAACTGGAAGGTTGGCCTGGTTTACGCGCTGACGCCGGACAGCTCCGCCTACGCTCAATATTCGACCAGCACCGATGGCGTGGGCAGCCTTGTCTCGCTCAACCCCACGCAGCAACAATTCGACCTGGCCACCGCCAGGCAATCGGAGCTGGGCTTCAAGCAAATGCTCTGGGATCAGCGTCTGGAGTGGACGCTGGCGGCCTACCATATCGTCAAGAAGAAGCTGCTCACCACCGATGCCGGTAATCCTGACCTCACCCAGCAGGTAGGCCAGCAGTCTTCCGACGGGCTTGAGGCGAGCCTGAAACTGCAACTGCCGCAGGACTGGGCGCTGACCGCCAACGCAGCCTTCGTTCGCGCCCGCTATGACCAATTTGACCAGAGCGTATCGGGCGTAGCTGTATCGCGCGACGGCAACACGCCCGTCGATGTGCCAAAGCGCACGGCCAACCTGTGGCTCGACAAGCAGCTCGGCAGTTCTGTGCAGATCGGCGGCGGGCTGCGCTATGTCGACAGCCGGTACGCCGATATCGCCAACACCAGCAAACTGCCCGCCTACACCGTCGCCGATGCAAGCCTGTCCTGGAAGGCACTGCGCAATACCACACTCGGCTTGCAGGCGCGCAACCTGTTTGATCGCCAATACGCAGCAAGCCAGTACAACGGCGGCCAGCAATGGATTCTCGGTGAGCCTCGCTCGCTGTACGTGACTGCGGACCTGAGTTTCTGATGCTTGCGATAGAGCGCCTCGCGTGGGCACCGGAACAGGCGTCAGTCTGTGCGCACGAGCACTTCGCCCTGAAGGATATCGACCTGCAGATCGACACTGGCGAGTTCGTCGGCCTGATCGGTCCCAATGGCAGCGGCAAGACCAGCCTGCTGCGTTGCGCGTTCCGCTTCAGTCGTCCGCACAGCGGCAAGGTCGCCATCAGCGCTCACGATATCTGGTCGCGCAGCCCACGCTGGTGCGCCCGGCACGTTGCAGTGGTTGCCCAGGAATTTCCCGACGCATTCGGCCTGACGCTGCTGGACGTGACGAGCATGGGTCGCGCGCCGCATCAGGGTTTCTTCGCCCCTGACAGTGCGCACGACCGCGCCATTGTGCAAAAAGCCCTGACTGCCGTGGGCCTGGCAGGCTATGAACAGCACCGCTTCGACACGCTGTCCGGTGGTGAGAAGCAGCGCTGCCTGCTGGCACGGGCACTGGTGCAAGAACCCAGGCTGATGGTGCTGGACGAGCCGACCAACCACCTGGACCCGCGTCATCAGCTGGAACTGCTGGGGATGGTCAAACAGCTTGGCGTCGCGACGCTGGCCAGCATTCACGACCTGAACCTGGCGGCAGCATTCTGTGATCGTCTGTGTGTCATTCATCACGGCCGGCTCATCGCCCAAGGCACACCTCGGGAAGTGCTGACCCCGGAAATGCTGCTCAACGTCTTCGGCGCCAAGGCGCTGGTCGACAATCATCCTTTGCGCGACTACCCGCGCATTACCTGGATCCCCTGAGATGAATGCCCTGTTCGCCCGGCTGACTTTGCTCACATTGCTGTGCAGCCCGATGGCGCAAGCCGACCCCACTGCCTACCCCGTCACCGTGCAAAGCTGCGACCGCTCGGTAACGTTCACGGCTGCGCCGCAGCGTGCGGTCAGCAACGATGTGAACCTCACCAAAATGATGGTCGCGCTGGGTTTGCAATCAAACATGGTGGGCTACAGCGGCATCACCGGCTGGAACAAACCTGATCAGGCTCTGTTGCGCGATCTTGGCAAACTGCCCGAGTTGGCCAGCAAATACCCGTCTCTGGAAACGCTGCTCAACGCCAACGCCGACTTCTATTTTGCTGGCTGGAACTATGGCATGCGGGTGGGCGGCGACGTCACGCCGCAGAGCCTGGCACCCTTGGGCATCAAAGCCTACGAGCTGACCGAGTCCTGCGCGCAGATAATGCCGCGCGCCGAGGCGACACTGGAGGATGTCTATAACGACCTGCTTAATCTGGGCCGGATATTTGACGTGCAAAACCGTGCAGAAACGCTGGTTGCACAAATGCGCCGCAGCGTGAGTGACGTCGAGGCAAGCGTTGCAGGCAAATCGCAGCCCAGGGTTTTTCTGTATGACAGCGGCGAAGACCGGCCCATGACCGCCGGCCGCCTGGCTATCCCCCAGGCACTGATCAGCGCCGCTGGCGGGCACAATGTGATGGGCGACGTGGACGCCAGCTGGACCCACGTCAACTGGGAGTCGGTGGTGCAAAGCAATCCCGAGGTGATCGTGATCGTCGACTATGGCGAAGTCAGCGCTGCGCAGAAACAGCACTTCCTCGAAAGCAACCCGGCCCTGCAGTCCATCGACGCGATCCGCAACCGACGCTATGTGGTACTGCCTTACGTAGCAGTGACGCCCGGGCTCGACAACGTCACGGCCATCGAAACACTTGCAGCAGCATTTCACGACGTGAAGCGATGACCCTGGCGCAGTGGCTGACCGAGCGCCCAAGCCGTTACACCGGTTTACTGATCGCCCTGACACTATTGCTGCTGACGTCCTGCGTGGTGTGCATCACCTTCGGCGCAGCGCCTGTGCCGTTGAACCGGGTGATGGGTATCCTGATGTTCAAACTGTTCGGCATTAACGAAAACCCCCAGCTCTGGACAGCGGGACAGGAAACCATCGTCTGGCTGATACGCACGCCACGTGTGTTACTGGGCGTGCTGGCAGGTGCGGGGCTGGCGCTGATCGGCAGCGTCCTGCAAGCAGCAACCCGCAACCCTCTCGCCGACCCGCATTTGCTGGGAGCAACCTCCGGCGCGACGCTCGGCGCGGTGATCGTGGTCATGCACGTAGGGGAAGTGTTCGGCATGCTGACGTTGCCACTGGCCGCATTTGTCGGCTCGCTGGTCAGCCTGTGCCTGGTGCTGTGGCTGTCCAGCCACAAGGGTCGCCTGGACAGCCAGCGTCTGCTGCTCGGCGGAGTAGCCGTGTCCTTCGTGATGATGGCGATCGCCAACCTGTCGTTGTTTCTGGGCGACCACCGCGCCAGCTCCTCAGTGCTGTTCTGGATGCTCGGCGGGCTGGGGCTGGCGCGCTGGGAACTGCTGACCGTGCCACTGATCACGGTCCTGTCCGGCTGGGTGCTGTTGCAAGGGCTGGGTCGCTCCCTGAACGCCTTGATGGGCGGCGATCAAACCGCCACAAGCCTCGGCCTGCAAGTGCGCAACGTGCGCCTGCTGGTCTTCCTGATCGCTTCACTGATGACCGGCGTACTGGTCGCCCTGTGCGGCTCCATAGGCTTTGTCGGCCTGATGGTGCCGCACATCGCCAGACGTCTGGTGGGTTCGGAGCACCGAAGACTGTTGCCCGTCGCCACCCTGCTGGGCGGGTTACTGATGATCTGGGTGGATGTCGTCTCCCGCACGCTGATCGCGCCTGAGGACTTGCCTATAGGTATCGCGACAGCGCTGTTGGGCGGGATGTTTTTCATTTTCATGATGAAGCGGGATTGAGGCTGCTCCGGACACACTTGATAAACAGCCGGATGCTTAGTTGCCCACTCGCTTGAACCAGTAATTGTCCATTTTTGTTTCCCAGTTCCCTTTGCTGTCTTTCGGTATGACGCCGGCCCACAGCACGTTCAGTTTTCGATTGTATGTCCCTATGGAATGCCCACCGTAGGCACCCTCAAACGAGATGACCATTGGCCCCTGCCCTTTGACGCCCTCAACCCCTTCGTGACAGTAGGCTTTGTTAACGCGCGTCTTATCAAGGTTGTACTTTAACTCCAACGTCACACAGTCAGTCCCGCACGCCTCTGCTGATGGGGATATGTCCATCACGACATGCTGACCGTCTGCGGCTGTCTCCCACCGCCCGGCCAGATCGCTGCATGACTTGACGTCAGCGGCTTGGGAGACGGAGGAAAACAGCGCGGCGACCAAAAGACCCAACGTCGCAGAACCTTTCATGAAAACTCCTTATTCAACAACTCTTTTGTAGGGACAACAAACTTACCCTGACTTGGAATAACCTGGCGACGGCATTTGTTCGTCGATGTAGATGCCTTGTACAGGGCACTGCCTGGAAAATCTCTCGCGTACTGCTAACCGGCAGCCATGTATTTTTGATGAGTGGTCAGCGGGATCAGTCTGGTTCCAGAACTGGCGATTGGGGTTTGTATCAATCAGAACAGAGAGGGCGGGGGGATTATTTAATGCAGGTGAGGGCTGATTTTTTGATAAGCCTGCGGCAGTTTTGGATCTCGCAGGTCTGATCCCGCGGAATAAAGTCTGTCGGGGACATGTAAGCTATTGGTTAAAAAATGATTTTCAATAAAACCAGCAAATGTACCCAGCGCAAGCACAATAGAGCTATGACGGCCGAGAAATGCCTCACTCTGTTACCGCCAGCGCAGAATCGAGCGGCCACACTGCCCAAGCTGAAACTGCAAACTCCGACCTGGGTGTCGTGTGGTTCGGTGAGGACCTGCCGACAGCGGTCTGAGCTGACAACGAAAGATTGCGATGTTCCGCTATCAATCGGCAGTTAAGACCATTCGCTCGTCAAAACCTTGTAGTACGTCCCGAGCACAGTGGCCTGGAAAAAGCGTCACCGGCTACTCGACCGCAGGGTTCGGAGGCGCCAGCGACAGACTTTGTTTATTTCCGACAGACTTTATTTCTTAGCTTCACACACTGTGATGAAACAATAAAGATTGTCACAGTGCCCCTCGTATTCCGGGGGCCGTAGGTCATTACAAAGCTAGCTCCATAAAAATAAAGTTTGTCACAAAACTCAAAAACCTCCAAAAAACCGGTTCCATTGCAAACAATAAAGATTGTCACGAGGCCTTTGGGTTACGAAATTCGTAAAGAGATGCGCTGGAACCGTTGGCAACGCACATCACACGGCTCGCCGATTCATTACGGCATGTCGAGGTAGGCGGGGCGTGCTTATGTCCCCCACCCAACGAAAGGCACGATTCCCTCTAGTTTCTCAGCAGCTCGAGTTGCATCTTGAATCCAGATGGCATTACCTGCTGCGGCGCTCAATCTGGATTTTAGCGGAGATGGCCAGGTTGAGCCTTCCTCCGACAGCTACCGACTACTATCTGCTTGCCACGACACCCTGGCCAGCCTGGCAAGCGGTCGTGAGTTTTTTCGAATTGGATTTGGAAAAGCTCAAAAGCGCGGATGTTGATCTGGAAGAACTACTCAAATCCACAGACGTGACACAACAGTGGCTCGGCCCTCCAAGATACGACATACCCATGGGCGGTCACGTCTATCTGGGAAAAGCACAGGCCCAACTTGAAGAGCTTCCGTGACTAGCTCAGTTCAGGGAGCGGCCTGATTCAGCGTATCAGATCAGTTGTTGCTGCCATGAATCAAAGCCGCTCATCACCCCCGAACGGAGTGAACTGTCATAAATTACAGTTTCGAACTAACTAAAATTCGACTATAACGCTTGCCTTGACTAAATTGGGGACACAACAATGAAGTGGAATGAAAAATGGATGTGGGGCGCTATAGTTTTCTACATCGTTTCAGTGGCTGGAGTTTATATATTTAATTTGCACGACTATCCATTCTCTAAGTCTCCAGGTGACTGGGGCACCATTGGCGATTACTTTGGCGGCTTAATCAACCCGCCAACTTCGCTTATTGCGCTGTATTTTTTTATAAAAACATATTTGAGCCAAAAAGAAGAACTATCAGCAACGAAGATCGCTCTGGAAGACAGTGCCAAACATCAAGAGGCGCTAGCAAAAGCTCAGATCCTGAGCATACAAGCTGCAGCAAAGTTTGAAGAAATAAAATTCTGGTCGAGCGAGGTAGAGAGATGCACGATAGCAACAAATAACAACCGGAAAACTTGGAATCTGAACGGTAAACAGCTATTCACAGACGAAGAAATACATGGCTACAGACTGAGTTGCTTCGCCATGATGGATAAGCTACTTAAAGAATCCAAACTGCTGCAGGTCGAAGTGGAAGATCTCAGAAAGCAACCATAGACTCTCGATGGCTTCAACTTTCTAAGAAATGACAGCATCTTTGCAAGGCCAGATACGAAGCTATTCGCTTCAGCCCGAGCCACGCACCGTTGACTGCCCCGCCTGGAATCAAGCCTCCCAGTCAACGGACTCACAGCAAGGGCATTTGTATCCACGGTTGACGATCCATGTGACAATCTCGTCTTTAAACACAAGAAGAGCGATACCACCAGTAATGATCGCAGTCACAATCGTGAGAGCAAATCCGGTACCGGCGAAAAGATAGTATCTCCACGCTTGGAACCCACCCATCGGCAGTGCCCCGCCGAGAATTTTAATGAACAGCTCAAGATTGGTTTCTTCCGTATGCCCACAGCCTGGGGTCTTGCATCTAATCTTCATAATGGTTTTCGGATTCGATTGAAGAAGCATAAGTTAAATATTGAAGCTGAGAGATATTAATGGCTCAGCCAGTCGCTTGGACCGCCAATGTTCTATCTCTGGCAGATTTTGGTCCAGCTCTCTAGATTTTCAGTTTAAGCCAAAAATTGCCAATTTCTTCTGGTGTAGAAATTTTATAGTCTAGCTTAATCTTTTTTTGAGAAAATTCGCTATGACTTTTAAACACTGCCTCACCTTCAGAACTATCCATCAACACCCCTTCACCCATAGGGTCAAACTGAAAATAGTCTGTATGGAGTGCTTTGAAACGGTCTTTATATGAGACAAGCAAATATTTCTCAATGCCGCCTATAATGTGTTTTTCCTTACTACTATACTTCTTGGAAAAGACATCTAATCTATCTTCCAAGAGACCTGCACCCTCTATATCTTGGTACAGCACAAAATTCTTGTCGCTACCATCCACCCATGTCACGTTAGGAAAATACCCTTCAAGGGGTATAGTAGATTTATTAAGATGAGTATTTTTTGTATAAGGTCCGTTAATTGGAACAACCTGCAGCTCTCGCAGCTCTCGCAGCTCTAAAAACGCTATAGGAACAGCGCGCAGTTCGTACATTGAATCCCCAGAGTTAGTAACTTCCAGCTTCTCTTTTCGAACTCCATCTTCCGAAGATACAAACTTAAAACGAGCCTTAATATTTGGTAAATAAGGAAGCGTAGCAATCCTTTGGGCATCATTCGCCAAGGATAGCTGGGCTTTGGCTATGGAATTAGCGTTAATCGAAACAATGATAGCCATGATCGCTAACAGTACAGAGACGCAAGTTTCAAAATAAATTTTATTACTTGTGAGGAAGACTTTCAAGTTAACTCTCTTTTTATCAATACTAGGCCATTATGCAGGTATCATTATGAGGGCCTCACTGAGCTCTGTTGCTCTCGCCAGATACCAACCAGTGATCAGCGGCTGATTCCATCTCTGCGAATGACTTCTGCTTAGCGCTTGGCTAAAGCTTTCTCCAAAATGAGCTTCAGATCTGGAGCGACCGTAAAACCCTCTGGGATGGTGAAGTTGTTCAGAAGCTTATCGCTGTACCCGTTTTGGGTGGCCACAACTTTTATTTGAGCCAATAGCTTCTTACCTTTGACGGTAATTGGACTAGGCCCCGCCCCCAGAGCCCATAAGTCTTCGGTCGCAGGTGAACCACCATCCGGCCAAATTAGCCTATTGATGACTTGGCGTTTTGAGAAAAAATCAGCTCGTGCCTTACTTACAGCCTTGGACGCAGTCTTCCGCCATTGCTCAGCTTCATCAAGCGAGATTTCGTACAGTGATGCCAGATAGTCGGCTGAGCAGAAATATCCTTCAATATCCGAACCTGCGGTTGTCCAAGGATATACTCCCTTCGTATTGAATGTTTCTGCCCATTTGGTCGCTTCCTCAGGCGTCATGAAGTCACCGTCACGGTGAATTACTGCTGCAACATCAATCTTGCCATCAACTAGCAAGCCGGAAAGTAGTTTGTCTTTGGGAAGGTTTTCGATCCCAAAACATCGACATAGCGACAGCTGGCGACCAAGCTCCGGCCATTGTTTGAGGATGGCCCGCAAGGGTTTGTCATCCTCATCCTCTATGAAGAACAAAACAGATTTGTCCAGCCCACCCCATCCCAAAAGCCGGCGTATCGCCTCGTCATCATCTGTCTTGACTAAGCCTTCACTCATCCAAACCAGCTTCGTCATAGGGCTAGCTGCACGAACCACATGTGGGCTATGTGTGGACAAGATGATCTGCGTATTATGTTCATCAGCTGCCTGCTCAAGAGCTTCAATCAGCCGCTCTTGTCGATTCGGATGAAGATGGGCATCTGGCTCGTCAATCAACATGAGCCTCGGCTCAAAGAAAATGAGATAAGCAAAAATCTGAATTGTTTGCAGGATGCCTGTAGCGGCGGTTTCTAGTGGCCTTTTATAACCATCCATTTGCACCGTGGCGGAGATATGAAAGTCTTCCCTGTCATCGTAGGACACATCGATAGACACGTTAGGATGCACTTTCTGCAGCAACAAATTTAGCTGCTTCAAACGCTCCTCTCCCATCAAACTATCAGGTTCATCCGCTTTGCGGGCCTTGAGGTTCAATAGTATGTTTCGGAGGACTCCTCCCGCATCACCGCTGGCAGCCTGTCTACGCAATGATGGCTGAGCCAAGATAGCCTCCCTTTCAGAGAGCCCCGCCAAGCCAGGTATATAGGTAGTTAGAAACTGAAACCGCTGTTTGTACGGTGTGACAGCACTTCCCCCGTCGATATGGGCCGTAACCCCAGCTTTATTTCTCGCCGCCCTCAACCGCACGACAGTCTGAACTGGATCGTCGCCGGCCGCTGTGCGATTGAAAGCAACCTCGACAGGCGTCGATGTAGCTCCTGGTTTTAACTGACCATTGTGAAGCGTCGATAGTGGATCGCTTGAAGGTATGTAATCTAACCGCTCGAAAGAAATCATTTCTTTCGTGTTTTTCGGCAGAATGTAGCTCGCGGCGCGCGCAGCCCAGTGAATAGCCTGAAGTACCGATGATTTTCCGCAACCATTCGGGCCGACCAGAATGGTTACCTTGCCCAAAGGTATGTTTGCGCGCTTGGCAGCCTTAAAGTTCTGAACAGTGATTGACTCCAAAGGGCTCCAGCGCTTCGCACGCGTCGATCGCGTATCCGGGAACGCTACTGCAGGCCCTAAGAGCTGCTGAGGTGCTTCAGCTTTTTCCACGTCTTCAGGCGCGCTCCGTGGGTGCCTAGTGCGTATAACTCGCCTGGCGACGGGTGCTAGATCTGCAATTTCTACAGCATATTCCGGGTTCACTAGATCTTGCATCGGTTCCTTCCTATCGATACTGCCGAGCGCACAGCACTTCTACGCCAAAAATAGCCTTGTGCCAGTATATGGAGCCCGTCGCTCCTTGGATATATCAGCTGGGCAGCTTCGGCTGACTGGTCAGGCCCCGGTCACGCTGCTGGCGCGGGGGCCAGCGCTTGCCGACCTACAAAAAGCGCCCTGTAACCACGCAGGAAATACTTGTTCGGCTCCTTCTTCTTGGCGTCTTCCGAATGCTCGCGCGACAAGTTGGCCAGCAACCCGCAATTGATGAGAAATGCATTCGCCCGGGGGATGCGCTTTTCGGGCACACCGGTCTTTTCGCAGATCGTTTCGAATGAGGCCATGGTGTAGGGCGTTTTGTTATCCCGGGCGAAAGCGAAATAGAGGAAGAGCTTGAGTGCATCCAACTCGCAGACCGACCGCTTCTGGAACAGCTGGAAGGGCTCGATCAGTGTCTGCTTCAAAGGAACGTACAACGCCCTCGCAGGCAGCTTGCACCAGTTGCCGGTGAAGTCGTAGCCAGTAATCAGGTACCGGCATTTCCGGCCTTGTTTCTCCGTGGTGATCCGCCCGGCCGCCACTAATCCGTCCAGTCCCGTTGCGACCAGCTGCCGACTCAGATTGGTGATCCGCATCAGATCGCTATAGGTGATATCTGCAACCATCTTGCAGCCATCTGTACGCCAGTCCTCTTCTGCGACAGTCAAAAGCGCGATGTACAACTGCAGCGCAGCGATTGCCTTGGAGCGCTGCACGGTGCTGGAGTTCGCCCATCCGAAGTCACGCAGGCCTCCTCCCTTGATCCACAGCGCTGGCATCTTCACCCAAGGAAAAATCCTCATTTGCCTACTCCTTGCTGCAAACCAATGACGATGATCGCAGCGAAGACTGCGAAAGACAGAATGAGCGGAACTAGCTTGTCCGCGTTAGGTGCGAGCTTTTCCAGAGCTTCTACAACTTTGCGAAAGTTATTCACTTTGTTAGGTCTCAAATGGCTTTTGATGGGACCTTTCTACCGAAATCGGGAAACCTCTCTCTAGATATAGGTGACGCGACTTTTCAAAAAATCTGCTAAAAAACTTTAAAAATCATATTGTTGTGATAAAAAGTGAAGTCTTTTATGATCCTTAATTAGTTCACGAATGGTCATTTTTGAGCTTTTCAGCGTGAATTTTCTGGCCTGGCAAGCCATCAACAGCCCCTACCCACGCACGACCCTCTCCAACTGCAAATTCAGCGATGGGCGTGCCGAGCAACGGAAAGGCCTAGCGAGCCTGCTCAGTCGGCCTCATTCGCTCGTCGCTGACCTGTCGTAGTCGCTTGAAATCAAAAAATGGATTGCCGTACAAAAAACTCGGCGAGCGGACATCCGAATTTCTGTCAGGACGAGCATGTTCGTGGTCAGGGAAAAACGGGAGGTCGTGATGATCAGGAGCAGAGTCCGCCCGGTACACCTGCTTTTTTTCTGAAGGGCTGAAAAGCATGTAGGAGTAATTAATCAGCGACTTCAGCCGCAGTAGCCACCACCAGCCGTGCGGCAGGTCAATTCTGAGGTGCCATCCCTTTTCACGCTTCTCCGCACTCGCAGCAATACCTCCAAGCTCTTCAGCGACCATGGCATGAACGTGTGGTATCAATTCGTCAGGGATGAATTCGCTTCGACCGAACTCGGGGATATCTATCGAGAGGGAAAACAGCGTTCCCAAAAACTTCAGCACATTCGGCTGCTGTTTGGCCTGTTCTAGGTGCAACCTACAGAGCGGCAGCTGGATGAGTGTCCCGCTACCAGGCACGCTGGCGATTGTGGTTCTGGCGCTGCTGATTGCAGGCTCCTTGCAGGCGAGGCAGGCACCCAGGCTAGAAAGGATCAAGGATCTGGCCACGGTAGTGTTGGCGAAACGCCCTTCAGCCAGATCGGCAGCCTCTTTGGTGGTCGACGTCACCCACCGATGCCAAGCATCGTAGACAGAGCGGGCAGCCGGGGTGTCGAGAGCGCTGTAAAGCGTTCGAGTATCCGCGACAGTTACCCAATCGGAAGACATCGCTTTGACATCGAGAAGCGGCCCTCTATATCGATAGCTCCTCAGAGCACCACAGAAGTCGGACTGAGGGTAAATCAGTACGCCCTCCTGTTTGTTTTTAATCCAATATTTCACAGGTGCGGCGTCAATCAGTCTCTGCCAGACCTCGAACCTGTAGGTCACGCTTTCACATACAAAAGATAAGCGCCGCTCTACGAAGTCGAAGTTCTTGAATGAGATAGCGGCAATGAAGAGGTCTATTGTTGATGCCTCCGGAAGAGGCCCGTCCATCTCATCCAGTAGCGAGTCCAGGTTGAAAAGCTTCCAACGGTGATCGTTATCCATACCAGACCTCCCAGAAATCTTACTTTGCTCTACTGCAGCCGGCAGAACGACTTACGGGACTTGAGAAGTGCTAACGACTCAAAGCCTGTCAGCAAGCCCTTGCTCTCGAAGGCTGCACCCCTTGGCCTGCTACAGCAAATGGGTGATGGTCCATCCTTGATCGGTCAATGCCGTTTTACACTCGTCTGAAACCCGTTCTGCATTGACTGCCAAGCACAGAAAGCTTGTAGGTCGCGACATACCGACATACAGGTTTCGAAATTGAGAAAGCTGAGTCTCAGGCATTTTAGCGTAGCGAGTATCAATCCCAGCAATTATGGGTAATGCCAGCTGTAGGTCGAAGCGACGACTTGGATGGCCTAAAGACTCCATGACGAGGGTCGCCAGATGCGTTTCGCCTTTCATCGAGGCGAGGGTACCGATATGAATATCTAAGCTGCGACCATTTTTTTCGATAGAGCACATGGACCGGTGGGCTCCGTGAATAGCCATGGCCTCTGGTCGCTCAAAAACCGGGAGCGCGGCGAATATCTGTGGCGTCATGTGATTTGGGAGCAACGGGCGCAGCCTCACGTATAAAAAATTCACGATACGGATACGCCTAGCTTCATCCGCATCGCTCACGTTTTTCATGCACAGATCACGAATCAGTAGCCGGAAGGCTGAAACATCTTCATCAGCATCACGCAGTTTTCGAATTAACTGATGGTCGGTTTTCAAGCCTTCGACAATTTCTGCCTTGGCCGCGCGCAGTACCAGAAACAGCGCTCTGCGGATCTCCTCAAATCGTGATGAGAACGATGCGTTTACGGCAGGCTTGGGCCCCCCGAGAAGCGCCCAGAATCGCACAAGCTTTAGGCCGGGTGATTGGTCGCCGCCCGAAGCCGGCCAGTAGTCCAGGAGAGTACGGCCAGCTATCTGTGTTGGAGCATCGCCCTGTTTGCGAGCGCAAAGGGCTTTGACTTTTCCACTAGTCAGATCGGTATCGCTGAACCGGTCTAGTACATGGTCTCCAAACGTCGAGATCACTTCCTGTACTCGCCCGGTGCTGTAGACGATCAGCATGGAAGCTTGACGGTCTTCGCCCTCTCCGGTAATAGCGGTACCTGCCAGCTGTGCTCTAGACACGGACTTAGCGATGTGGGGACCGAAGCGCTTGCTGGAGGAGATCGGAAGTACGTCGCCTCGAGGGAAAGTCAGGTTTTCCGCGCCTTCCGAGCTTCCAAGGATTCGTTGGTTGATGTCGCCGAAGCGCTGAATTGTGACAGTCTCATCGAACATCAGCTGCAACAAACGCTCTTGCTCCCAGGACGTGTCCTGCATTTCGTCAATGAAGACGATAGGGAACCGGCGGGATAGCTGGGTGCGAACCTTAGGGAAAAGGGTCAACAAACGTTCTGCGTACGCGAACATGTCCGCGTGCCGGAAAATCCCTTCAGCGGCGAGTTTTTCTTTGATACCGACGATTGTCGGAAGGGTTTTTGCGCCTGGTTTAGGAAGCGAGCCAAACTCGCTGGCGAGGTCCAGAGAGGCACCCTTGTAGACCAGCCCCTCTAACATGGGCGTTACGCTCGCATTCTTTTGCATGTACAGATTCAAGCCAAAGTTAGCTTGGGCTAACGCCAATGCCCGGCGAGCAAAGATATCGTTGTCGATGACATCGACAGTCATCCCATTGCTTCGCAGGTAGGGCAGAGCCAGAAACTGATTCACCATGGCGTGAATCGTCCCGATGAAGTGGGGATGCGTGAGCAGGCGACTCCCGTCATGGCTTGTACCTAACCGATGTTGAATTTCATCACGGGCGACATTGGTATGGCTGAGCACACAAACGCCTGTGCGGCTTGAGGTCCATCTGCGGCTCAGCATCAGGAGCTTCGCGGAGAGTACCGTTGTCTTGCCACTGCCTGGCGCGGCGTTGATGTCACGAGACTGGTTCTCCAGCAATACGGCACGCCGCTCTTGATCATCGAAGTTCAAGTCGGGTGTCAGTTCGCGTAGAGCCGCAAGATCGGCAGCATTGATCACAGGGACTGTCATGGCTTAGCCCTGCCAGTCAGATGCCGTAACGCCTGCTGTAGGTAAGGCGGTAGCTTGTTGAACAGCTCATCGCCTTTCCCATAGTCGCCTGTTGAAATCAGGTGAGCAGCGTATTGGGCGGTCATCGCTTTTGATGCCTCTTTTTCAACGAGCGGTTGATAGATGAGTGACGCCAGTTCCACTGGCGTGTGCCCAGCGTTCGAGAGTTCTTTCCAGCGCTCGCCTGCCTCGACGATCGTCTTCTTCTCATCGTCCTCCGTCAGCCGTTCACCCCTCGAGTCTGCCTTCTTCGCCAAGTGAATTGCGTCATGCATCAACTGGGCAAATCCATGAAGGGCGAGATCGAATTCCAGCGTCCAGTTGTTGGAGACGCAGACAATTGTGCTACCACCCTGGGCGCGGTCGACCTTCGTTTTGACCAGTGCCTCGACTTCCTCTGGCGTGTAGTCTTTTTCGAATCGTTTACGGTTGTTCTTGGGAGGAGATATGTAGGTGGCCTCATTGGGGACGATGTCACGATCCGTGATGCAGGCGACAGGAATGGGAATCGCCGAGCCATCAATCGGCTGCAATATTCGCGCGTAGTGATAAAGCCCAACTCCGCCAACATTAACGCAAGAAATGCCGTGTTCGTTGAACGAGTATCCTGAAGCAGCAGCCAGAGCGGGCAGCAGCAGCGCTTCTGCTGGCCCTTCCACGATCGCAACGCCGCGAGCGAAGAACAGATTCGCTTTGGTAGCATCGATAAAGCGCCTCAAAAACTCGTAATCACTTTTCAGCAGTTTGGTCTTCCCGTGAGCCAGACTGAACAGTTGGGCACGGTTTACCAAGGTCAGGCTTGCGATGTCCGCACCCGCCGCCAGAGATGGGCTGTGGGTAGTCATGATGATCTGAACAGGGCGACTATCTGGCTCCGCCGCTTTGGAGGTGCGTTCGAGGAGCTGCTGAACGCGCTCCTGCAGCTGCGGATGGAGATGGGCCTCGGGCTCCTCGATCAGTAGCAGTCCGAGTTCATCACCGTCCCGCAGCAGAACCAATTCGGTCGCCATGAACAGAGCATTGTTATAGCCGAGTCCGCGAATGTACCGCTCACCTGGATCGATGGTAGAGGATGGCAGCAGCGCCAATTCGAAGCGCTCCAGAATGGGCTGCAGGCCCAACTCTGGAGCGATCTGGATACGTGAGGACAGGGCATCGCCAGCGAACGCGAACTTGTTCAGGTAGTTGTCGTTGATGTCGTCTTGCACATCTCTGATGACCTGATGCTCGCCCAAGTGGTGCTGAGCAAACGCCATCAGCCCGACCAGGTTGCTGGGGACGGTGGCAGGAGCCGCTAGGTCGAAGTCATTTTGCTCCTGCCCATCAATACGTTTATGTGCGCCCAAAATTTGGGACAGCCGAGACTGGCGACCGGGGCGTAGTTCGGCTTCGGCATCTCGAAGGGGGCGTAAATAGGTGGCTCGGATGAGCTCGCGAACCGCCGTGCCGATCTCTGGCCCCGTGCCGTTCGGACCCGAGCAGGTAATTGCCTCGACCCGTCCTCGCTTGTTGGCCTTCGGTGGTACCCAGCGCGCCTGCAGATAGACGATCAAGCTATGAGACCCGTCTGCTTCGTGGGTCATCCATTCGAGAACTGAAGCCTCTTGCGCGGGGTCTAGGTCCACAAGAGTGGCTTCGATGAACAGGGAGCGGGCTCGTGCTGTGCCCGTGATGTGAAAGTCAGTTTCGAAGAGGCGAATGAACTCGTAGCTGGTTGTCCACAACACGTAGCGAATCGCGTCGATTACAGAGGTTTTACCGGAATCGTTTTCCCCGACAAGAATGTTCAGTCCGGAGGCAAGCTCCCAGTCAAGTGATGGGGCAACCGTACCGTCGCCAAACGCACGAAAATTTGACGCCCTGATCCGCTTCAAATGCATCTTGCTTCTCCGTCCTGTTGGAAAGCCTGTCCCGGATGGCGTAAGGCAGTCCGTGCAATCTGTGGGTGTGATGGGCTTTTATCACGGGAGAAAGCGAGTCGGAAGGGTAATTTAGTGGCAGGGAGCCATTGCTGAGAATGGGATGCGAATTCCACGGGCATTTGGACAAGCATGTTGGGGCTACGGTGCGCTGCATGACGGCAATGGTCGCGTTGGCCGGGGTGTAACGCTGGGCGATGTGGCGCGACTGGCAGGCGTTGCCCTGATGACGGTGTCGCGCTGACTGAATCAGCCTGAAACTCTCAGTGGCCAAGCTCGGCGGCGCCCAGAGGGTTACCTCAAGGGGAGTTATTCGTCCAGAAGAGCGAAGTTCAGCCCCAAGATGATCTGGGCAACATCAATTTTTTCTTGTTTGCAAAACAGTTTGATATCACGCCACGCGGGCCAATCGGATCGCGCTTTAGTGATGCCTACCATCTGGATTCCAGAATCGTTCTGGCCGTTGTCAAACGTGAGCCCGTGTTGATCAAGAATTGAGAAAAACTCTCGGATCTCGCGCCGCCCCATGTCCGTTGCTTGCTTGATGTCGACAGTGGACACCTCAAGTGTATTGAGGACACGGCACTCTTCTGCACGATTGACGAGAACGAGAAAAAACTCACGGCAAGGAATAGGAAGATTCTTTAGCTGACTGGCGAGCTCAGCGACTTCCTCCAGAACAGCGTCAAGCTCTACTTTGGAATGCCCCCACGAAAGTGCTCTGTTGATTTTCAGCAAATTGACGGCAGTCAGCGGGTTGCTAAGCGTCGTGTGATCACAGACCTGCTGCACCATCACTCCGACTACATCCGAAAACCGAACCTCATGACCTGCTTTGTAGCGTTTCAACAAGGCTGCCGGGAACTGTGCAACGTTGTTGGTTTCGATGTGGTGGTCGTAACACATCAGCATCAGATTCGATGCGTCCCGCCGCTCCTCATTTGTCTGGTTGGGGTTGAATCTTTCACCTCCAGACTCGGCAGCTTCGATGTGACAAACCTGCGCAACGAACAAGCCTTTGCTGTTGAAAAGAGCTTTTTTGCATCCCGGAAAAGCGCAGCGGTTACCTGATTTCAGATACAACTCTCGCACAGTGTTGCGTGTCGGAGTAAGCCTTTTTGGCTGTTCTATCATCGATGCATTCACTCTCTACCATGTGTCGTACAGGGCATTATGCCCCGACGATAACTGTGTGTATTGATAATAAAGGTTGTCACAGGCTAGAGGAGAGGATCCGATGGGCCACGCTACGCGTGCTGCGGGCATCGCCCGCAGGTACCCAGCGCATCGAAATGAAGCTCAATATCTGCTACGTCGATTGTCTTATTTCTTTCAAGCTCGGGGCGCCATTGGATAACGCCACCCTCATCACGGAAAGGTTTAAATTTTCTGGCCTTGTAGATGAGGCTGGCGGCATGTTCAGGGGAGTCCGCTAGCATTGCAATCCTGTACTTAAAAAGCAGTAGGACCCCTGCGAAGAGGTTGCGAGCAGATGAGACAGCTCGAAGGAGGTTGCCGTTACTTCCCTGGGTGAGCTGATAGCCCTCAATCCCTAGCTGAATCGACGTTACAGCATTTTCCAGAACCTTCGCTTTATCCAGGGTAGGGACGCCCTTACTCGACATCGAACATTTCTCCCTGTGCGCGCTCTTGGCGCAATAAGGGAGGCACAATACTCTAATTCCATCCAACGCCCGCCTTGGGCAGCCTTGCGACCGTGTATTGGCTCGCGTCTAAATACCAGAGTCGGCCCTTGCCTTGGTAAGTGGAGAATTACATTCCACTTGACCACCCGTTTGCATTGCCACTGACCAGTCATTTGCATTCGACGTGACCAGGCGTTTGCACGAGACTTGACCGGCTGGAGTAGACCCAATGCCGACCTTCCCAAACGGCTGAGATCGGCCAAAAATAGTCAGTGTCTAGGAAGTCGGGGTGATTCAGCGGCTAGCTTTTTTCTGCAGCTGTCACTTCGAGGAGAGCGGCCGGTATGATGAGGAGAAACGGATGTGACCTATTAGTGATGGGGACTGCTATGAACGTGTTTATCAGCTCTGTAGTACGTAATTTCGAGCACTATCGTGCGGCCGCTAAAAAAGCAGTTTCTCTTTTGGGGCACACCCCTGTGATGTGTGAGGATTTTGGTGCAAGACCCTATTCCTCTGAAGTCGCATGCATGACCGAGGTTGACCAAGCCGACGTAGTGGTGCTGATTCTTGGCGCGGACTTCGGTTTCAAAACCCACACGGGTGAGTCCGTCACTCAGCAGGAGTTCCGTCGCGCCAAAGCTGCCAATAAACCCATCCTGGCTTTTCTGGAAGAGGTTCCGGTCGAGGATGATCAAAAACGCTTTCACTGGGAGGTTTCCGATTACGTCGACGGCCTTTTCCGTTCAACCTTCACAGGTGATCGCGACCTTTCAGACAAAATCATCCAGGGGATAAGCCAACTTACAGCCAGTCGCAGCGCCATTTCCGAACAGGATTTCGTTCAGCACCTGCAGAATCGTAGCAACAGCCGGAACTGGAATAGCCGGCCTCGTGAAGATCGCCTAGAGCTCGTGTTTCTGCCGCAGCCCATACTCTCGGGTACGTTGCGTTCCATGCATACCCAGCATGATGAATTCTTCCTCAAGCTTTCTCAGACGGGCTTGGTTTCTATCAAGGGTGGTTACAAGTCATTTGACGAGGGAGACATCACCGGCCTAGATACGGAGGAGGCCTCTTGGCGGCATCACGATAATGGTATGAGCTGGCTCTCTATCCCTCTGGCAGCCCCAGGAAAGGGCGGCGAATATTTTGCCTCCTATTACATCTCGCCCAGCCGGCTAAAACGCTTTGCGGAAGAAGTTTTTAGCTTGATTAGCCGAGGTAAGGGAGGCTGGTTCCAACTGGGGATCTACGGAATTTCTCACCACATCTACGCAGAGCCGCCAACCACCCCCGCATCGTCGATGTCCATGCCGCACCGCAGTGAGAAAAACATTGAGGAAAGAAAACTGCTGATTCCAGCGTCACAGGGCGTTTTCAACCAGTGGCTGGAAGACGCTTTGTTCCGAATCGGGCGCAAGCTTTCCTAAAGAGTTGAGCCTGGCAAAAGGGCGGAAGGGGGATAAGCAACAATGACCCCTTCGACCCCTTCGACCCCTTCGACCCCTTCGTGTCTCAGCTTGGCAGTTCTTCTAGTTTGAAGATCCGTTTGTCAGTAACCGTCCGGCCAAGTCATCTATGGACATGCGCGCCGGTACCGAGACGGCATTGGCCAAGGTGACCGCTGTGTTCGGTGCGGCGCAGCCGCACTGTGCTTACCCATCACCGCTCGGCAACTGAATGCCCTGCGCGCACTGCAACGTACCGACCCCGACCTGGGCGAGCTGGCCACGGCTGTCGCGCTGGCGTTCGACGCCTCGACCATCGACAACCCGGATCTGGCCCGGTTGATTCTGGAGAAGACCTGCTGCCGCATCGTCGCCGGTGAGCCAGGCAGTCATTGGTTGCCGGTGCGCTCGCGTCGAGAAGCATTGCGCACCTGGGCCAGCCTGACGGCGGTGGGCCGCTTTGCCGAGTCGGCGGGGATTCGCGCTTTCCAGGTGGAAGTGTGAGGCGCTGAACGGTCATCCAACGGCCAAGGCATGGCCTACGCTTTAGAATGGGTGATGTGAGGTTGTACCCAATTCCCTGGATGGAGGTGTGGTATGACGGAAGATACGGTGTTTGCTCGCTGCGTCACGCTGGATGGCAGTGAGCTGCTTCATGAACGGCAGATCGGCTGGGCCGGGCGCTGGAGTCTGATAGGTGATTTCGTCTTGTGTACCCAGTGCCTGGCCGCGCAGTCCATAGGCCTGGCGCAAAAACCCTTTGAGCATGCGCCCGACTGTGTGGCAAGCCAGTATGGGCTGCATCCCTGGCACGAGCTGGCTTACCTGTTGAGTGAGATCCCTCCGTTAGCGGGGCAACCCCTGCACTGACGGTCGTTGCCCGGTTCGCCCGTCGAATTCGCATGAATTGGCGGGCGGCTAGGTTTGCGATGCGTTCACCGGCGGCGACTTGGGTCGTCGACGTCCATCATAAATTCACTCTCGCGGCCAGACGCCTGCTATTTGTCCGCACGGGTAACCAGACGCTTGCCCTTTCTACCTCCCAAGCCGTTCCTTCACGAAGTTATCGGCTTGAAGAACGAGTTTGGACACATGGCGTTCAAATTGCTGTATGGCGTAACGCATCTCTTTTTTACCCCAACGCTGCTCCAGCTCCATTTGACGTTTTCGTGCCTCAGGTGATCCGAGGATCGATCTCGAATCTATGAGCAATATCTCTCCCTCTGTAGCTTGCGCTCTGGTACTCATCGCGACTTGAGAGCTGTGAGTACCGACCACGCTAAACCCCATACTCTCGTAAAACTCTACATTCGAGACTGAGCACGTCAATTCAGCATGAGGATAGCGATCAAGCATCGCGGCTAGCAGGTTTTTCCCAATCCCACGTCCTTGATGAGTACTCTTCACCGCCATGTAGCAAACACCACAAGTGTCGATCTGTCTCATCACGGGGAGGTAAAGTAGGAACCCAACAACCTCATCTTGCTTCATTTCATCAAAAGCCAAGAGCAGCTCGACGGGGGCATTAGCGTATCCGATTCGCTCGATGTACGACTCGACCTCACATACGAGCGCCCACTGGTAAAGGCTATAGAAAGCGTTGCTGGCAGGAATTGCGTCAAGCCTCAGGTCAGTGCAAAAAGATGCGACTAGTTTCAAAACCTGATCAACGGCGGACTTGTCTGGACCTGCTTGGTGATACAAAACGATGGACATCTTATTTCCTTTAAGATCTTTTAGATGCGGCTTGGGATGGGGTCAGGATCGTCGGACTGTCTTCGACACCTTGAGTCAGTCGCTCAAGCCCTACTCGATTGAACGGAAGTTCCACCCCCTGAAAAGCTTCAACCAGTCGGCGCTGGAGGTCGGCTATAGCGGGAATCTCCTGGTATCCCGTACCAATTCCCCAGCTACCGTCCAAATTCGCGAAATATGTCGCCGACTCTTCGTCGTAACCTACGACGCCATGAGCCAGCCAATCGAAGAATCCGTAGCCTTTCTTATCTTCGATCTCGTCATCATCCAGTTCCGTGAAAATGCTGCCAAATGCAAATCGAGACATTACTACTCCATTTCATTGCATAGACAGCTGGCCGATTAGTCATCGCTGTCTCGTTTTAAAACGCAGCCTACAACACGCCTTGCGATGGTGCTATGAATCGGTAGGCGCCCTTGCAAGCCGTAGCCGTAAAAAATGTTGAGTCAGCAACACTAGACGAACTACCTGACCAACTGATACACAGGATGGCTTTTTGAGATTGTCGCAAACAGAAACGCAGTTGGGCGGCGTGGAGCCAGAGTCATTACAACAAAGGATAGCGCTTGAATCAGTGCCAGATGGATCTAGCAACGACGCCAAATGGGGTCAATGGCCATGAAATTGCACACGAGAGCTTGGCGTTAGAATCTAGCGAGCCGGATCGTGCAGAACTTCATGTACACATGAACGGAGCCATCCCGTTTTCGACGATCCAAGACATCTTTACGGACGAGCTAACAGAGCTGCCGCCTGGTTTCGTGGTCGAGCGGGACATGTTGCGGCATACACCATGTCAGTCGTTAGCGGCATACCTTACCCCTTGGCAAGTATTGCGGCTCTTCCCCAGGAAACGCGAGAATGTCGCCGCTGATGCAGAGTTGACCCAGCTGCCGAAATTTCGCTGACCCAAACTTCTGCTCCGTAAAGCGTTAGCAGGTCTGACCTTGGGCTGAATACTTATTGGGCAACGCCAAGTCGGCACATGGGTCAATTCTGCTTCAGCGGTATCACCCCGGTTTTTTAGGCTAGGGCTTGGTGTGCTGCTGAGGCGTTTTCCCTCAACTCTTCGTTTGATGCGCAAGCCTGATGATTTCGGCTACCGCCTGGACAAGCTCAACGCGGGTTTCATCGTCCACTTGTTCCAACTCTTGGCCAACTCCGCGACGGTCCCCAAGGTCAGCCAACACCCCCGAGCAGCGGCATGCGCCCAATCGACGGCAGGCGATGGGGTATCACTGTCGACGTCGGATGGGAATTCCGCTCCCATCTCAAGGCTTGATTTACACTCATGACTTGAACCCAATGGCAGGGGTAGGAATCGCGTTCATAGAATGTCCCTTAGCCCCTTGGCTGTGCAGCGGCCCATTGGATATAAGCGCTTTCGATCAACCACGTAGCATCAGCTGCTGTGGGTACAGGATTGAGCGCTATTTGAGCCAGCTTTTTTTCTATCCACGTCAGCAGTGCGGTGCGTCCTGCCGGACAAGGCATCAAATCGCGCTCCAAATGGTTGGCAAGCTCTGAGATCGCCACATCGCGCTCGACACTTTTTGTAGTCATCGCAATTTTCCTTGCTGATTACTTGCCGAGGTTGAGGCCAGCATTTGTAATCGTTGCGCCACCTTTTTTCAGCACTCCTGCGTCAGCAGAAATCACGCTGTAATGACCTGGTGGGATATCGCTAGTAAGCGTCCCGCCACACTGAGGGCATGCTGGATTCGCCAGAATCGCCAATTTGGATTGGACGTCATCCGGCCACCAAACCTTCTGACAATTCCCAAGGCATGCATGGCTTGGTGCCCCCTGATTAGCACTGTAGATGAGATGCCCTTTAGTTTTCACGATCTGCATTGGTAACTCCCTGCTCAATCTCATGGCGCGAAAAGCTCCCTCTCCTAGTGGCTTAGCCCGCGCAGTGGCGGGCTTGGTGGTGCAGCGACTTTTTCCTCACTCCTCAGGGCTGTAGTGTGCGTTACACTTGGGACACATCCATTTACCTGCAAAGTGAAAATCAGGTGAGACGTTGGCCAATCTGACCCGGAGCTGGTGAGCATCCCAACATGAGGTACAAAACCTCCCAACCTCTCCATCGAAGCTGTATACACCTTATTCCGTGTACGTTGGCTGACCAGTTGCACTTTGATTAATTTGAGCCTGAAGCAGTGCAATCCGGTCTTGAGCTGCCGCAAGCTTCATCTTCAGCTCGCCAGATTCAAGTTTAGCGTCCCCAAGCGCCGAATGCAGATCCGCAACGAGCATTTTGAAATCTGCATCCCCGACTTTCTTAGCCAGGTCCCTAAGATTGTTTGAGGCGTCTAATGCTTGTTGTAAAAGCGCGATGATATCCATTTTTTGCAGCTCAGCCCTGAGGAACGAAAACCATCCCTCTCCTGCGCACTTAGCCCGCAGGGCGAGCTTGGTGGTGCTGCTATTTTTTCATATCAATGTGAAATTCGGGAAATGATCGGTTCCCAGCCAGGCCAATCGCTGGTGCCAAATTCACCGTCGCCAGTCACATGCTTTTTTTCCCATTCGACCAGCGCGCTTTTTTCCGCCTTAGTTATGACCGTGGCGGCTTTAATTATTCGCTCATAGCGAGCAATTTGTGCTTCAGCCTTTTCTTTTTTCATAGAGATTTTCCGTGAAGTTGGTTGGTTACTCGGCAGCGGCCCATTTGCTGGGCTCGCCCAGCTGGTGCGCTGCTTGATTGGCAATATGCAGAGCCAGAAGGGCGCCGACGCGCTCCATCACTGCACGCAGGCGAGTACGCTCGCCGGCATCCCCAGTGCAGGCCAGCCAGGCATGTTGCGCCTGCCGGTAATCATTCAGTTGGTCCAGGGTGCTGCGATCCAGATGGACGGCCAGGGGTTCGGTCAACAGCGGCGGCGGCTCGGTACGAATGTACTTACGGGATATAGTGACCATGTCGTCAGTCCTTCGATGTCGTGGGCGCAAAAAGTGACATCGTTCTACTGCCACTGCCTAGCTCGATGGCTGGGCTTAGGCAGAATTGGGCGTTTTCCGTGAAGTTATGGCCGGGAGCGATTGGCCTTGTCGGCTGTTTCGTACCAGTCTGTGCGATAGAGCCTATAGGCCAGGCCGGAAAAGCTGTTTTCCGCAGTAGACAGCTTCTTTTCAGCTTCGGCCAGATCGTTGGTTTGCTCGATGGGAATCCACTCGCCACTGGCCAATTGTTCTTCAACCAACCACAAAGGTTCGGGTATCTCTGGTGGGTTGGCTTGGACAGTGTCCGGAATGACAACCTGCCTAAAGCCCGCCCAAAAATGCTCTTCGCCCAGCCTACGACGCGTCAAGGCATCCACGGCATCAGCCAACCGACCTTCGGCGACGCTAAGCAGCGAGCGTGCGCGCTCGGCGGCATTCACATCCCCACTTTCCTCATGCGTAGCGCATTCATGGCGAAGGCGCCGGTAGGCATTCAGATATTCGAGCGCCAGATCATCCAAAATCTGCGTTACCGGCTCGGTCAATACTGCCGGCGGTGTAGTGCGGTTGTACTGATCGCGGGTAGTCATAAGTCTATTCCTACTTGCTGGCCAACGAACGCCACTGGAGCTTTACCAGCTTGGGTAAGGGCCTGGGCAGATTTATTTCGCCGACCTGACTGATACCAGCTCGAT
>NZ_LJRO01000179.1 GCF_001401155.1 Pseudomonas tremae | reverse complement strand
GCTTATAGCTGGGATTGTAAGCCTCCGGATCGACAGATTTAAGCAAGTGGCCAATGCACCACGTGACTTTATCTTCTCCGCACTCAAAGTAACCGTTCTTTTTTGACGGCTTTCCGTCTGTCAAGGCGTTTGCGATGTCCAGGGCAAGAGTAGGTTTTTCAGCGATATACAGTTTCATGATTCAACCTATATATTCATTCGATTTGTCGCCACAAATAGGGCGGAATTTTATCAAAGGAGCGACCGGTTGCTATTTCGACGCCGCGATGGTCAGCAGCCGCCAACACGGACAGCGCCTCATCAGCGGTCACTTTTTTAAGCAGCCGCTCGACCATAAAGTCGAGGGTTTCTTGATTGCTACAACGTCGAAACTTCAACAAGTACGCTTGTTTGTTCAATGGACTAGCCCCGGACCTTACCGAATGTGTCCAGTATCATATCAGAGTAGGCCGGATCGGAGCCTTCACAGCGTCCTAAAAATGCTTTCCGAGCATCAAACGTTGGTTGCGGTCTGAACTTGCCGCGTTTCTTGACTTCGATGCTGAAAAACTTCTTCTCGGCGGATTGGCAATCCGCACCACCACTATTGCCTGTCAACTTGCCGTACATGCACAGCGTGACGGTGCAAGCGTCCGTCTCACC
>NZ_LJRO01000493.1 GCF_001401155.1 Pseudomonas tremae | reverse complement strand
CCAAAATGGAGGACGCTGACTGGGACCTAGTTTACCACGTCCATGTCGAGGGCGCCTATAAGGTCACACATGCCGCTTGGCCATACCTGCGTGCGCAGAACTACGGGCGGGTGATTTTCACTTCATCGACATCCGGCATCTATGGCAATTTCGGCCAATCCAATTACGCAACCGCCAAGCTCGGGCTTTACGGACTGACTCGCACCCTCGCGCTGGAAGGCCGCAAGCACCGGATTTTCGTCAACGCCATAGCCCCGACCGGGGGCACGCGCATGACCGAGGGGCTTATTCCTGCCAACGTATTCGAGCTGCTCAAACCTGAACTGATCAGCCCGTTGGTGGTGTATCTGGGCAGCGAACAGTGTCAGGACAGTGGCGATCTGTTTGAAGTGGGCGGCGGCTGGATCGGCAAGGTCCGTTGGGAGCGCAGTCAGGGAGCATGCTTCGACCCCCAGGCGGGCTTCAGCCCGGAGGACGTTGCTGCACAATGGCAGACGATTGGTGATTTCGATCAAGCCGCGCACCCCGCCGACAATATCGAGGCGTTGAAAGAAATGATGGCCAATCTGCAAAAATACGCTAATTAAGCAGGTTCTGAGATATGCGGCGGCTTTGGAAAAGAAATCTC
>NZ_LJRO01000431.1 GCF_001401155.1 Pseudomonas tremae | reverse complement strand
TGATCGACGCGCGCGCGTCGGCGCGGCTCACAGGGTTGAACGCCATGCTGAGTGCCTTCTGAAATGCATCAGGGGAATTGCGCAGACAAAGCTACCGCCCGACGCTGCGGAGCGCGCCGACAGGGCTGAGCTTTGAGGAGGTGGTGCAAGTCTGGAGCGAATGCTCGCAACGGCGTGACACGACGTATATCAGTCGCAGTTCGGGAAACTGTCAACTAATTAGTCAGGATTTGTGCGTAACGGAGCGCAGAGCGCGGGGCGAGAGGTGTCGGACCCTGCGCCCCGCTATTTCGGGTGTGAAGACTCAGCGCATCAAGGGTACTTGCGCTTGTCAGGTGCTGGCGGGAAGTACTGATACAACCAGGTCTCGCTCAGCGTGCGGTCTGCGGTGCGGATGAACATGCGCATTTCAACCGGCTCGACCGAATCGCTGTCCGGTACCCAGTCAAAGGTGACGCGATAGCCTTTGATGTCCGGCAACACAAGGATATTGAAGTCCTGAACCTTGCCGTGAGTGACCGTGACAATAGGCTCGATGCCTGTGCCTTCCGGCAGACGATCCAGACCGCCACCATTGAAGTCCACTGCAAAGCGACGTGCCCAAGTGGTCGGGTAGTGCTCGCCCGGTGCCCAGCCTTCCAGGAATCCGCCCATGCCCGAGCGCGTAGCGTGGACCTGAGCCAATGGGGTGCTGACCGGTGGCAATGGGCTCCAGAACAGCTTGTAGCCATAGTTCATCGAGTCCCCGGCCTTGACTGGCGTCTTTGGGGTCCAGAACACCACGATGTTATCCATCGTCTCACCGGTGGTCGGCAATTCCAGCAGGCTGACTTCGCCTTCACCCCACGCCGTAATGGGTTCGACCCACAGGCTTGGACGGCGGCTGTACCAGACCACGGTGTCCTGGTAGCTGGAAAACTCGTGATCGCTCTGCACCAG
Source organism: Pseudomonas tremae (assembly GCF_001401155.1). Lineage (GTDB taxonomy): Bacteria > Pseudomonadota > Gammaproteobacteria > Pseudomonadales > Pseudomonadaceae > Aquipseudomonas > Aquipseudomonas tremae. Next base: position 7,205 of record NZ_LJRO01000431.1, on the reverse strand, counting down.
ACCGAAACCTTTCGGGTCCGTGTCTGAAAATGCGCTGAATTGCGGTTTGACCGGGTTGTTCAACGGACGGCAGATCCACTCGCCGTTGCCGCGCCACATGGACAGACGATCCGAGTCGTGAATTTGCGGGTGGATGGTGTCGCACATGCGGCGCTCGTGAGTGCCGCAGCTGAACATGCTGGTCATCGGCGAGATGCCCAGTTGGAGGATATCGGTACGGGCGTTGACGTGTGCGTCGATTTCCATGACCACCTGACCGGCCTGGCAGTCGATGTCGAAACGGTAGGCACCGGTCGCGCTGGGTGAGTCGAGCAGCGCGTACACCACAAAGCGGGTCGCATTCTTGTCCGGGGTTTCAAACCAGAACTTGGTGAAGTCGGGAAATTCTTCCTGACGCTTGGCGTAGCTGTCGATTGCCAGACCGCGTGCCGACAGCCCGTACTGCTTGTTGCTGTCCACAGCCCGAAAGTAGCTGGCGCCGAGGAACGAGACGACATCGTTGATGGCGATTTCTGGCGCCTTGAACAATTTGAAGCCGGCAAAACCCAGGTCGCCCTTGACCAGATTCTTGTCGATGCCGCTGCTTTCGTAATTGAACAGGTCATGGCGGAAATGCACTTCCCGCGCCTGTTTGTTTTTCGGGTCTACGCTGTACATCCGCACCGGCGTCTTGAAGCCCATGCCGACGTGGAAAAAATGCACGTCCAGCTGACCGTTGACGTCTTTCCACAGCGAGTGGTTCGGGTCGTAGCGAATGGCATTGAATTGCAGCGGCGTCATGTTCGCCAACACCGGTGGCAGGACTTGCTTGTTGCTCACATAGCCTTTACTCGCGAGCTTCTTGGCATGAGCTTGCAGCTCTGCAAAGTCGAAATGCTCGATCTCGCCATCGGCCGCTGCGGCTAACGCTCGAGCGGCGAAAAGCCCTGAAGCCGACACGCTGCTGTAAGCGGCCAACGCCATGGACGCTTTCAGGAGATTTCTGCGATTCATAAGGGTGAAGCCTCTGAGTAATTCTGTGCGTCCTGCACAAAAAATGGCGCGCCAACGACTCCTTGCCGAACGCAAACTACCCACAACAGATAACAAAGACGAGATACGGTTCGGAAATCGGCCAAAAAAAAATGCCGATCATGCGCAATGATTACGGTGCTACGCTGCAAAAGAAGACGATATCAAGGCCCACCGGAATCGCCCATCGCCACGTAGCTCAAGGCCTCCAGACCAGCCGTGTATAACTGTCCGACCGCCGAGGTACTTACACCACCATCAACAATTCATTCCGCCAAGCAATATTCAGCAACGATTTTAGTGGCGCACGGGTGGTCGAAAAGGGTGCTGCCGGGCTCTTTGGGACAAGTTTCAGACAGTGCGCTGCGGCTATATCGCATTCGTTCAGCTAATAGTCCTGACGAAAGTTTCACTCTGCGTGTTATATCGTAACGCTATGATGCGCAGGCATTCTCATGCCAATGCATGGGTCTGTCACAGGGCAATAATCAGCGGGTTCCGGGGTAGTTGATGCGGGTTGATCTGGATGAGCATGCAGGCCTGGAAGGTCTGCCGCGGTTTCAAATGGCGATGCAGCAGGTCAAGCGTTTTGGACGGCTGATGTACCTGACCGGCGGGGCAGGCGCCTTCGGGCTGTTGCTGGCGTTTTCCATCGACCTGTTTTCCCCTGGCTCCCTGTGGATGGCCGTGCTCGGCAACGTGTCGGCAGCGCTGCTGCTACTGACCGCTGGCCTGCAATCTGCGAAACATGTGGCACTGTGGCGCGCTCGTGCGTTGGGCGCTTTCGACGCTGGAGTGCTTTCCGAAACACCCGTGACCCTGGATGAAAGCGGCTGGTACGAGCGTCTGCTGACCCGACTCAGTGACTCGGGTGAGTCGCTGATCAGGCACATCGGTGCATCGACTCTGTGGCTGGCCGGTTGGGCTGTGCTGGCATTGATCGTTATCCGTACCTTCTGGAATCTGGTGTTGCTCGGCACGGACCTCTCGGCGACGAGCAGCCTGGCCGGTAGTGTGATGCTGCTGCTTGCATTCGGGTTGCTGGTCATCGAGCGTCAATTGAGCAGCGAGCCCGATGGCCAGGCCCCGGAAGCAGGGCCGCTGGCGCAACTGGTCCGCATGACCATTGCCGTGATGCTGATCGGTGCGCTGTGCCTGTTTTTCTCCAGTGCCGACAGGGTCTGGCCTGTGCGTCTGGCCGTTTTGATCGGCCTGCTGCCGATGGGTGTCGCACTCGAGTTCCTGCTGCGCGCGGGCTTGTCGGTCTTCAGCCCGCGCAACCCTCGCGTCGAGCCGCGTCTGCTGGCCAGCAGCTTTATCGCTGACCTGCTGCGCTGGCCACCGCGCCCGCTGATGGCCTTGCAGCACGAACTGCACAATCGTTTTGGTATTGATCTGCGCCAGATCTGGGCCTTCACCTACATGCGCCGCGCCTTTATGCCGGTACTGGCGGCGGTGGCTGCGTTGGGCTGGGCGTTGAGTGGCGTGCATGAAATACCCATGCAGGGACGAGGCATCTACGAGCGTTTCGGCAAACCGGTCGAGGTCTTCGGCCCAGGGCTGCATGCAGGGCTGCCTTGGCCATTCGGGCGTGTTCTGGCGGTGGAGAACGGCGTGATTCATGAGCTGGCGACCAGTGTTTCCGCAGCCGACGCTGCCGAGCAGATACTGGACCCTGCCGAAGGCCCGCCGCCGAACAGCGCCAACCGTCTGTGGGATGCCAGCCACATCAATGAAAAATCCCAGGTCATTGCCAGCAGTACCGGCGACAAGCAAAGCTTTCAAATCGTCAATATGGACGTACGCTTCGTCTATCGCATCGGCCTGACGGACTCGGCAGCGATGGCCTCGACCTACAACAGCGCTGATATCCCGGCCCTTATCCGCAGCACGGCCAGCCGCGTGCTGGTACATGACTTCGCGTCGCGCACGCTGGACGAGCTGCTTGGCGAGCAGCGCAGCGGCCTGGCCGACGATATCGGCAAGGCAGTGCAGGCTGACCTGAAGCGCTTGGACAGCGGCGTCGAGTTGCTCGCCACGGTGGTCGAAGCGATCCATCCGCCAGCCGGTGCGGCCAATGCATACCATGCTGTGCAGGCTGCGCAGATCGGCGCGCAGGCATTGATTGCCCGCGAGCGCGGGGCTGCCAGCGACAAGGCTAATCAGGCCCAGCTCAACGCCAGTGTCGCCCGCGACCAGGCCACTGGCGCTGCCCGGGAAGTGATGGCCACAGCACAAGGGGCGGGCCTGCGCTTCAGTGCCGAGCGGCAGGCTTACGCCAAGGCAGGGCAGGCGTTTCTGCTCGAGCAATACCTGGCGCAGCTTACCGAAGGGCTGGGCAACGCCAAACTGCTGATACTCGACCACCGTTTGGGCGGCGATAACGCGCCGACCATAGACCTGCGATCTTTCACCCCACCGGCAGACCCAACGGCGCCGCGTAAAGCCGTTCAGTAAGGAGTCGTCCCTTGAGTCTGTTTCATCATCATCACGATCACAGTGACCACGAAAGCCACGACACACATGGGCATGGTGGTCATGGGCATCACCACCACCACCATCATCATGCTGCGGGTCCGGCGAGCTTCCCGTGGCGACGGGCAAGTCTGGCGGCGCTGCTGATTGCATTCGCCGTCGCGGCGGCCAGCCTGGTACAGGTGCGCTCGGGGGAGGCCACGGTGGTGACGCGTTTCGGCAACCCGTCGCGCGTGCTGCTCGAGCCAGGTTTGAACTGGCGCTGGCCTGCGCCGTTCGAAGCGACCATCCCGGTGGATCTGCGGCTACGCACCACCTCCAGCGGCTTGCAGGATGTCGGCACCCGCGACGGCTTGCGCATCATCGTTCAGGCCTATGTGGCCTGGCAGGTGCAAGGCGATGCGGCCAATGTGCAGCGTTTCATGCGCGCAGTACAGAACCAGCCTGACGAGGCCGCGCGGCAAATCCGTACCTTCGTCGGCTCTGCGCTGGAGACCACTGCGAGCAGCTTCGACCTGTCCAGCCTGGTCAATACCGACGCCAGCAAAGTGAACATCACTGCCTTTGAAAACCAGCTGCGTCAGCAGATCGATCAGCAACTGCTGGCAACCTATGGCGTGCGCGTGCTGCAAGTGGGCGTCGAGCGACTTACATTGCCATCGGTAACACTCAACGCCACCGTGGACCGCATGCGCGCCGAGCGGGAAACCATCGCCACCGAGCGCACCTCAGTGGGCAAGCGCGAGGCGGCCCAGATACGCTCGGCAGCCGAGCGTGATGCGCGCATTGTCGAAGCGGATGCGACGGTCAAGGCCGCCGATATCGAGGCGCAGTCCCGGGTCGAGGCGGCGCAGATCTACGGTCGTGCCTACGCTGGCTCACCGCAGCTGTACAACCTGCTGCGCTCGCTGGACACACTGGGCACTATCGTGACGCCAGGTACGCGCCTGATTCTGCGCACCGACGCCGCGCCGTTCCGGGTGCTGGTGGATGGCCCGCCGACGCTGGACGGCAAGAGCGGAACGCAGCCATGAGCGAGCCTGTGGCGCAACGGCCGCCGGTGAACAGCCCTTGGTTGCAGGCCAGTCGTCTGGCGTTCATCGGGCTATATGGCGTTACCCTGCTGGCAGCGCTTGGCTGGATGACGTCAAACGTGCGCGAAATCGACCCGCAGAACCGTGCGGTGGTGATGCGTTTCGGCGCGCTCGAGCGGGTTCAGAACGCAGGCTTGCTGACTGCCTGGCCGCAACCGTTTGAGCAGGTGGTGCTGCTGCCGTCGGCTGATCGAGTGATAGAGCGCCGGGTAGAAACCTTGCTGCGCTCGCCTGCGGCCTTGAAAGCCGATGAGATCGCGACCTTGTCGGCGCCCATGAGCGATGCATTGGCAGGCTCGGGTTTTTTGCTGACTGGCGACGCAGGCGTCGTGCAACTGGATGTGACCGTGTTCTATAAAGTGATCGACCCCAGGTCCTTCGTTCTGCAGGGTGACCATGTGTTGCCTGCGCTGGACCGGCTGGTCAATCGCAGCGCCGTGGCGCTGACTGCCGCGCGCGACCTGGACACCATTCTGGTGGCCCGGCCCGAGCTGATCAGCGCCGACAGTAAAGCCGCCGAACGCCGAGAACGGCTGCGCGGTGATCTGGTGCGCGGCATCAACCAGCGTCTGGCAGAGCTTGATGCGACCGGCATCGGCATCGAGGTTGCACGGGTCGATGTGCAGTCGAGCCTGCCCACCTCGGCGGTCAATGCGTTCAATGCCGTACTGACAGCCAGTCAGCAGGCCGATCAGGCCGTGGCTAACGCGCGCACGGACGCCGAGAAACTGACCCAGAACGCCAACCAGCAGGCTGACCGGACCCTGCAAGTGGCGCACGCTCAGGCGTCGGAGAGGCTGGCCAAGGCTCAGGCCGACACTGCTACCGTAGTCAGTCTGTCGGAGTCGGCGCGAAGCGGCAGCGATCCTGGCCTGATGCAGCGACTGTACCGAGAACGCGTGCCGGGCATTCTGCGCCAGGCCGGTTCGGTCACCACCGTCGACCCCAAAGACGATTCCCGCCTGATCATCCAGGGAGCACCGCAATGAGTGGCGAAGCCGTTCACACCGATGACGCCGCCACAGTCGAGGCGCCCGGCAGCCTGTTGAGTAGCGCGGAGCAGCGGAGCGCGGCCCGGCAACTGACTCTGGCGATGCTGGCGTTGGGCTTGCTGGGCCTTGGGCTGATCTGGCGCTTTTTCTCCCCGGAGCAGACCGGCGTCAGCCAACTGCTACTGGGCGCAGCCTCGCTGCTGGTAGCGATCCCGGTTATCAGCGCGGGCTGGCACAGCTTGCGGCATCCGAGCCTGCATGGCATCACCGATCAACTTATCGCACTGGCCATGCTGGGCGCCTGGGCCACTGGTGACCTGATGACCGCTGCGTTGCTGCCGATTATCATGATCTTCGGGCATGTGCTGGAAGAGCGCAGCGTGATCGGCTCTCAGGAAGCCATTGAGGCGCTTGGCCGCCTGACACGCAGTCAGGCGCGTTTGCTGGAGGCCGATGGCAGTATTCACGAGGTCGATAACTCCACACTCAAGGCCGGCGATCAGGTTGAAGTGCGTGCAGGCGACCGGGTACCGGCGGATGGTCGGGTGCTGTCCGGGCAAGCGAGCCTCGATACGTCATCCATTACCGGCGAGTCGGTGCCGCTGGAAGCGAGTATCGGCGTCGAGGTGTTTGGTGGCGCGATCAACCTGGATGGCCTGCTGCGCATCGAAGTGACTCGTATCGGCGATCAGTCCACGCTGGGCAAGGTGATTGCGCTGATGCAAAGCGCCGAACGCTCCAAGCCACCGATCACCCGCCTTCTGGAGCGCTACGCAGGCAGCTACATGGTGCTGGTGTTGCTGATTGCAGCGCTGACATGGTTCATCACCCAGGATGCGCAGGCAATGCTGGCGGTGCTGGTGGCTGCCTGTCCATGTGCGCTGGTGCTCTCGGCGCCAGCCACTGCCATCGCCGGCATTGCCGTGGCGGCGCGCCACGGGATTCTGATCCGCAGCTCGGCGTTTCTCGAAGAGCTGGCGGACCTGACCTCGCTGGTAGTGGACAAGACCGGCACGCTGACATTCGGGCGTCTGCGTCTGCAAACGGTGCAGGCAGAAGGTCCGGAACATCCCCAATTGCTGGAGTTGGCGGCGAGCCTGGGTTCGGCCAGCAGCCACCCGGTCAGCCGTGCATTGGCCGGGCTTGTGGATAACCATCAATTGCTGCCACTGACCGATACTCGTGAACGCCAAGGGCTGGGTGTCGTGGCATCAACCGAGCATGGCGAAGCCGCCTTGGGCCGGCCCGAGCTTTTCGAACAGCTCGGCATTGCCACGCCTGCTGTACCGGCACATGACGGCCCGTTGGCCGGGCTGTCTCTGGACGGTGTATTTCTGGCCTGGTTGCTGCTGGCCGACAGCGTCAAACCGGAAGCACAAGCTGCCTTGCTCGAGTTGCGCGAACTGGGAATGGGACGACAATTGCTGTTGACCGGCGACCGGCAGAGCGTGGCCGACAGCCTGGCTCGGGAAATCGGCATCGCTGATGTTCAGGCGCAGGCGCTGCCTGAAGATAAGCTCAACCGCGTCATGGGCGAAATTGCCAGTGGTTTCCGGCCGATGGTGGTGGGCGACGGCGTCAACGATTCGTTGGCCCTCAAGGCGGGTGTGGTGGGCGTTGCGATGGGGGCGGG
>NZ_LJRO01000097.1 GCF_001401155.1 Pseudomonas tremae | reverse complement strand
GGTTGAATGCTTATGCGTATTGCGGTGGGGATCCGGTTAATCGGGTTGATTCAAGTGGGCATATGTTCAGTCGACTTAGAAGGCCTAGAAGCCAAGCATTAATTTCAGCCCCAGCCCCAGCCACTGCGCGAAGTAGGAAGGGTACTATGAAAACGAGACTTGATGAACCACCGACATATGAAGCTGCAACAACGGAAAATTGGGATGCAAATTGGCATGAATATGTAGGATTAAAGTTTGAAGTAAAGTACGTAGAGGAAAAAGTACGAACACTGAAAGCGCAGGGTATTACTCCATCTCCCGAGTACCTGCGTAGGCAAAGTCGCCTTAAGGGCCAGTTGTCTAGTGCCGAAAGCGCTTTGGAGTCGGCCGCGCCGCCTAGTTACGATTATGTTCAATCCACAGCCCCGCCCCGTGCCCGCCTCAGCCCCAGCCCCAGCCCTGATTTGGTCAGAGTGAGCAAAGAAATCCGAAGACAGCGGGAACGCGGCGTGTGGGATTAATG
>NZ_LJRO01000419.1 GCF_001401155.1 Pseudomonas tremae | reverse complement strand
ATTTTTCAGCGTCTCCCTAGCTACGAGTGATTAACCAATAAATTCAAAAGGGAAGATGACCCATGTTTAAAAGAATGACTGCTTTTTCTTGCTTGGTGTTGTTTGCACTTGCGCTGTCGGGTTGCTTCGATAGCAAAGGGGATGATTTTATCGGGCGTTGGGAAGGTCAAAATACCCAGAGGATGTACAAGCCAACTTATGTTATGACTATTTCAAAGGATGGAGAGAACTTCCACATTGATATTGCTAGTACTTGGGAAGCATCAGGCAACGAAAAGCCAATTACGAATGTACAACAGTTCGAAGCCAAGGCCGAGTCGGATACGGTACTGAGTATGCTTGGCGGCCTCGCAACCATGCGTTTGGAAGGCGGCGTCATCAATTTCGACTACACCACCTTTACCCGAGCAAAATAACGGAGGCGGCATGGACGTAACAAAAATAGCCCAGACGTTGTTCAATTTCGTTGATGCCGCCCTGCAAAGCGCCTTGGTCACCGGGATGGCCAAGGTGATGCTGGGGCTAGGAGCGCTCTTCGGGACGATGTGGTTGATCCACTTCACGCTGCGAAACATGCAATGGCTGTACCGGGGAATGAACGTTGCCTTCGAGGATGTGGCCAAAGAAATTATGAAAATGGCTGCCATCACCGCGTGTGCGTTCAGTGTGCAATGGTACGTACAAACGATTGTGCCCTTTATCACCGGCTTCCCCAACTGGATGGGGGGAATCTTGTCCGGCCAGGAGGGCACGCAAACCAACCAGATCGACAGCTTGATCGTTGTTTACGGTGCCAACCTGAAAGCCCTGATAGGGGCCATGAACTTCAATATCTTCAGAGCCAGTCTTGCTGATATCTGGTTGGGGATTCAGGGGGTGGTGTTTTATGTGCTGGGAGGCATCCCGTTCTTGCTGGCCGCCGTCGCCACGCTGTTTGTACTGAAGGTCTCGACAACGGCTATCGTGGCCGTGGGGCCTCTGTTCATCGCCTTTCTGCTGTTTGATCAGACCCGGCAGTATTTCTGGGGGTGGGTTTCAGCCATCGCAGGCTTTATGTTGGCCCAGGTCCTGATATCGGTTGTGCTGGCAATCGAAATCGGCTTTATCAACACCGTGATGATTAAAGATGGAACGTTGACGACCCCCCTGGAGGGGAATCTCACCATCCTGATTGTCTTCTGCACGTTCACTGCGCTGGTCATCGAATTGCCTCAGCAAGCAGCCTCCATCATGGGCGGTGGCCCCTC
>NZ_LJRO01000192.1 GCF_001401155.1 Pseudomonas tremae | reverse complement strand
GGGACTTGTTCGGAGAATCCTTAGGGGACTAAAAAGGACGGCAACAGCGCTAGAGAACGCCAGGGCGTAAAGCCCTGGCAGGCAGCAAACATCACTTTTTCTTTTTAGCCTTGGCCGGCTTTTCTGCCTTGTCTGATTTCTTGGCCTTTTCTGGCTTGCTATCAGCTTTTTTGGCAGCTTTCTTTGGCTCGGCGTCTTTCTTCTTGTCTTTCTTTTCGGAAGACTTGGAAAGCGTCGAGGCCGCTTCAGATTTCTTTGCCGGGGATGCTTTCTTGTCCTTCAGGTCCTTCAGGTCCTTCAGGTCCTTGCTGGCTTTGGAGGCTTCGCCTTTGCTTTTCTTGTCGTCTTTAGCCACGTTGATCACCCTTTAGTGTATGCCGATATTGGCACCTCGCCTGTGGGAGTATCCACAGGCTAATCATTAGGCGAGCGCGCTCGAAAACGGTTCAAACTGTTTTGATCGTACAGGCCCTCGAGGGACACCATTCAGATGCCAAGGCTCGCAGCTAATCACGGAGTCGCTTGGCAACCGGGTTATCAGGGAGGGACATTGAATAGAGTCAAATTGCTTTTCAAATCCAGCATCAAGCGCTGGATGAAAAATACCTTCTCGCGGGATGACGGCCGCAACCGCGAGCTTAAGCCTGAGTGGACATCCCAGGGGCCAGGTGCAATCCGCATGGAGAGGTATCACCATATCGACGCTGGGACTCAGGACAAGGACGGCTTTTATGACTATTACTATGAGTACGATATGTACTACTTCACCGAAGGCACCTTGTCCCTCGTCGCTCGCTGCTACACGGATGATGCAGAAAGGGCGGATTTTATGGGCATCGAGTTTGATGGATATGACCGGGCGCTTGAGCCTGACGATCGGTCCCTTCCGTTGGTGAGCGCAGCTCTGGCTCAGTTGCAGGCTGATGAAAAAACGAAATTCTTTACGCTCAACGGGAAAGGTTATGAACCTATATTCTCGAGCGCTGAACATGAAGGCGGGATCACGCAACGAGAACGCATCGAAGTGATCGCTCTGTCTCCCAGTGCTCGCTATCGTGTCCAGGCGACGCCTTACGAGGCACTTGCCACACAGTGGATTTATCCACCCGAGATAATAGACATCAGGCGCGATATGCGTGTGTTTGCCTTTGAAGACAACTGCTGGTCAGTCGATCAGGCACGCTGGCTGGACTGCTCATGTGTCGAGTTGACCCTGCGCAAATATCCCGGAAGGCTTACCGGCGTCGGAACAACGGTGATTATCGACTGCGGTCGCGGTACGGCAATTTATAGAAAGGGTCTTGAGGTGGAACTAGTGAAACTTGAGCACGCACTCGACGCGACGCTGGGCACCGATGTTGAGCGCAAGTGAAGCCTTGATGCCAATTGTCCCTCAAGGCAAAACCGGCAACAAAAACCGCCCAATCACCGGCAAGTGATCAGAGATCAACAACGTGTCATCCCTCCGTACCCTCGCACTGACCCGCTTCAAACTCGGGCTGTAAAACAGGTAATCCACCGTCCTGTCTGGTCCATTGATGCGGCTGTCGTTGGGGAAGCGGGTCAGCCATTTGCTGCGGTCGATGCCGCTGGATTCTGCGTTGCTGGGGATCATCGGGTATTTTTCCCACAGCGCGTGCAGCTCGCTGTCGGCGGCGTAGCTTTGGCGTTGCGGTTCCGGCAGGCGCTGGTATTGACCCAGCGGCAGCAGGTTGAAGTCGCCGCCAATCAGCCAGGGCGTGCCGCCGCCTTCCAGTTTGTCGAGCAGTGTTTCCGTGGCCGCAATCTGTTTTTGGGCAGTGCCGTCGCGTTTGGCGGTGCTGAGGCTGGTGTTGACGACGGCCAGTTCCCCGCCGTCGCGCAAGGGCAGGTAGCTGACCAGCAATGCATCCTTTGGCTGGAACTGGCGGCTGATGATATTGGCGTCGGGCACCGGCAGTTGCAGGCGTTCGGCGCTGTCGATATGGAAGCGGCTGAGGGTGGCGAGCTTTCTGCCGACGCTGCCCCAGATATGCGGGTTGGGCACGAATTCCGCTTTCCAGTAGAACGCCTGGGTACTGCACGGGTACAGGTCGGTCAGTCGCTCTTCAAGCAGCTTCAACTGGTCTTGATAGTCGGAGTTCTTCGCGCCATCGTCCACGCCTTGAAGCAGCACGATATCAGGCTGTTCATCGCGGATCACTCGTGCTACTTCATCCAGGTTATAGGCAAGGTCTTCGTGGGTCGGACGTTCGTCCGGGCCGCTGCCGTCGGCCATGTCGTACCAGAACACGTAGCGTTTGCCCGCCAGGTACTGGATGTTCCAGGTCATGACTTTCAGGGCCTGACCGGGCACCAGCTTTGGCGCCTGTATCGCCGGGTTGCAGCTGGCGGTGATCAATTCGTGAGCAGGCGGGCGCCAGGTCAACTGGTAGACCAGCAGCAGCGCCACGGCGATCATGATCAGGCAGTACAAGGTCAGGCGTAACAGGACACGGGGCATCGGCTCGACTTGGCGCGCATGGCGCTCGGTGAGGGATTCGGGTTGGAGCATACCGAATCAGCGCGCCTGACGTCAGCCCCGGGTTCAGGGTCAGGCTTTGCGCGCAGGCTCGCTGACCAGCATGAACAAACGAAACATCACGATGCTGATGAACAGTTGCAGAAAGCTGCTGAGGCTGTCGATGGCCACTGAAACCGGCAGACTTTGCGGTTCGGGAAACAGGTAAAGACTGGCGCCCTCGAGCAGCCATAGCGGAATGTAGACGCTCAGTACGCACACCAGAATGCGGGTGAAGTGCCCGGTGGTCATGAGCATGCTTTCGCGCATGGCCATGAACGGCGTGAGTTTGCGCAGGACCAGCAGGTACTCGCTGAACGCCAGTTTGACCATCACCCAGAGGCCGGGAACGACGAACAGCGAGAGGCCGAACATGATCAGCAGGGTGCTCATGGCCGAAAGCACTGCGAAGGTTGGCCACAGGCGCAATGCCATTGCCAGCAGGTCACGGGTGTGTACGTCTTCGCCACGGCTGCGGGTGTCGAGGAAGAGGATCAGCGCTGCGGTGTAGATCGGGTAGAAGAACAGCCCTATCACCAGTGTGTAGGCAGGCGATGTCTGGGCCGGCATGGCGCCGGTCAGGGCCTGTTTGGCGAGGACTTCGAGTATGACCAGCGGCAGACACAGCACCAGAATGCCGCCCAGATGGCGACGAAAAAAGTAGAGCGAATCCTGGATGATGTTCAACGGGTTCATGTGGGTAGATCACAGGCTGAAAGCAGGTCGCCACTTTAGCCCATGCCCCTCGCTGAACCAAGCACGGCAATGACGCGGCCTTGTGACTTGTTATCTTTTTCTTCATGTCATTGAAGCGCGTTGCGCAGGCCCCATTTCCTATTCATGGCCCTGCTATTGCGGCAGGGAAGAATTCCAGTGGCAACTCAATGAGGTGGTCATGAACAGCGAAGAACAAACCCTGATCGATGGTCTTTTCACGAAATTGAAAGACGCCGAAACGGCTTCCGCGCCCCGCGATGCAGCGGCCGAGGCACGCATCAAGGAGCATCTGACCCGTCAGCCGGCAGCGCCGTATTACATGACGCAGGCGATTCTGGTGCAGGAGGCTGCGGTCAATCAGCTCAATCAGCAGGTGAAACAGCGTGACGAGCAGATTCAGCAGTTGCAGGCTGAGCTTCAGCAGGCCAAGGGGCAATCGTCTGCGCCAGCCAGCGGCGGGTTTCTGTCGAGCATCTTTGGCAGCAGTGCTTCGCGCGCGCCTCAGCCTCAACAGGGGCAGCCTTCCGGAGGCGGCTGGCGTGATGGCGCAGGGTTCAATCCTGCTCCGGCACCTGCAGCGCCGCAGGGCGGCTATGCTGCGCCCGCAGCCGCTGCGGCTGGTAGCGGTTTTCTGGGCGGTGCGTTGAAGACTGCAGCCGGTGTCGCGGGCGGCGTGCTGCTGGCGGAAGGAATCAGCAGCATGTTCAGCCACCATAGTCAGCCGCAGGAAATTGTCGAAGTCATTCATGATGCGCCGCCGGTGCAGGACACCAGCTCATCCAGTGATCAGGGCGGCTGGGGCCAGCCGGATCAGCAATACACCGCCGATGACAGCTTCGATAATGGCGGCGACATGTTTTCGGACGATGATGATTCGTTTGTCTGATGACGTGATGCGTGTTCCTCACGCTCCAGCGTGGGGGGGCACTGGGTGACGCTCGGCGTCATAAATCTGCGCAGCGCCGTTTACTCAGGATCGGACGCTGAGCATCCAGAAAGTCGTTACCACGCCCGAGCGTGGTAACGATAATCCTTGTCTCGGCCTCAATTCTTTCCTCAAGCTGGCATACTGGGCGCCGATTCACATTCCGGATCGCTGTAACCAGTGGGCACGTTGCCCGCCATGAGGAATTGCGGTGAAGAAGATTGCGGTGTTCGCCGACGTGCAGAACCTGTATTACACCGTGCGCCAGGCGCATGGCTGTCATTTCAATTACGCCGCGTTGTGGGCGGATATCAGCAAGCGTGGCGAAATTGTTCATGCGTTCGCGTATGCCATCGACCGTGGCGACAGCAAGCAACAGCAGTTTCAGCAGATCCTGCGCAATCTGGGCTTCACGGTCAGGCTCAAGCCTTATATCCAGCGTAGCGACGGGTCCGCGAAAGGGGACTGGGATGTCGGCATTACCATCGATATCATGGACTTTGCACCGCAGGTGGATGAAGTGGTGCTGGCATCGGGTGATGGCGATTTCGATATGCTGCTTGATCGTGTGATCAGCAAGCACGGCGTCGCAGCGGTGGCCTACGGGGTGCCGGGGCTGACAGCGAACTCATTGATCCGCGCTGCAAGTCGTTATGTGCCCATCGAAGGCGCGTTGTTGTTGAAATGAATTTACAGGGCCAGGCCAGTGTTGGAACGTGTAGCAGTCATCGACTTTGAAACCACCGGAATCTCCCCGAACCCTGGTTGCCGGGCGACCGAGATCGCCGTGGTCATCATGGAGCAGGGGCGTATCGTCGAGCGCTTTCAGAGCCTGATGAATGCCGGTGTACGCATTCCTGCTTTTATTGAAGGCCTGACGGGCATCAGCAACAACATGATCCGCACCGCGCCCAGTGCCGAACGGGTGATGGGCGATGTGGCAGACTTTGTCGGTTCGACTCCGTTAGTGGCGCACAACGCGTCGTTCGACCAGAAGTTCTGGGATTACGAGCTGTCTCGTATCCAGCGCAAACGCGAACAGAGCTTTGCCTGTTCGATGCTGCTGGCCCGGCGTCTGATGCCCGGTGCTCCAAACCACAAGCTCGGTACGCTGACCAGCTATGCACGCCTGCCCAACACCGGCAAGGCTCACCGGGCGATGGCCGATGCGGAAATGGCCGCCAACCTGACTGCGTACCTCACCAACGAACTGCGCAATACCCACGGTATCGCCGGGATCTCCCATCAGATGCTGTGTTCGCTGCAGAAAGTCCCGGCTGCGAAGATCGGCGAAACGCTCAAGCGTCAGCGCGGTTTTTGATCTCTGGTTTTTCCTGCCTGGTCAGGTAATCGGACGGCAGGCTTCTCTCGACCGCGGTTGACAGCACAATAGAGGTTTTGCTGAAACCGAACTTGGCAATCCGGTTGATCAGGTCCTCCAGGTGCGGCATCGAGTCGACCGCTGCCCGCATGATCACACACGGGTCGCCCGTCACTCGGTAGCACTGAATCAATTCGGGCACTTTCCACAATTCCTTGTACGCCTGCTGATTGCCGTGGCTGCCCATGCGCAGTTCGATGATGCATTGAATCGGCAGGCCGACTTTTGACAAGTCGACCTTGGCCTCATAACCGGTAATAACGCCACTGGCTTCCAGCTTGGCGACTCTCTCTGCGACAGCGGGCGCTGAGAGGTTAACCAGCTTTGCCAATTGCGCAAAAGAAGCGCGGCCGTTCTTCAGCAGTTCATCCAGCAATATCCGGTCATATTTATCGAGCGTCATGGTGGGTCTCTCGTTGCGTGGCATGTTTTTCAAAGAAAGGTAAAGGTGCCGAACAAGCGTTGATTCATAAGTCGTGGGGCTGGTTAAACAGGTTTTACTGCTTAATGTCCAGTTATGGCCTTCATACAATAGGTTAACCATAACAATGATCCCAGAGCCTGACCATGCCGCAGTCCGTTCGTGTTTCGCCGTTGCTCATTGGCGCTTTTCTGGCCTTGTACCTGATCTGGGGGTCTACCTACCTGATGATCCGCATTGGCGTCGAGTCGTGGCCGCCGTTGATGATGGCGGGTGTACGCTTTCTGATCGCCGGCAGCCTGATGTACGGTTTTTTGCGCTTTCGTGGCGTGCCCGCACCGACCTGGGCCGAGTGGAAGGCAGCTTTCGTGATCGGGTTTCTGCTGCTGACGTGTGGTAACGGCGGTGTAACGCTTGCCGAACACGCAGGCGTTGCGTCGGGCGTTGCAGCACTGGCGGTGGCGACCATGCCGCTGTTTACCTTGGTGTTCGGGCTGTTCTGGGGCAACCGCACAACCAGTCTCGAGTGGGCGGGAATAGTGTTGGGCCTGATCGGCATCGGCCTTTTGAATCTCGGTTCCAACCTGCAAGCCAGTCCGTACGGCGCAGCAGTGGTGATCTTTGCAGCGGCGGCCTGGGCTTTTGGTTCGGTGCTGAGCAAGCATCTGCCGCTGCCGAAAGGTCCGATGGCCAGTGCAGCGGAGATGATCACTGCAGGGGCGGTGCTGCTGATCGGCAGCACGCTCAGTGGCGAGCGCCTGGCACATATGCCGACAGCTGCGGGCTGGGGTGCGCTGCTGTATCTGGTGGTGTTCGGTTCCATCGTCGCTTTCAGCGCCTACATGTACTTGCTCAAGAATGTGCGGCCAGCCGCCGCGACCAGTTATGCCTACGTCAATCCGGCGGTGGCGGTAATGCTCGGTGTGCTGTTTGCTGGCGAGACCATCGGCCTCGAGGAGTGTATGGCGATGGTGGTGATCATCAGCGGCGTGGTACTGATCGGCCTGCCGCAATGGCGCAGACCGCCACTGCGCGAAGCCGGATCAACACGTACAAGCTAACCGAGGCAGGCCGGACAGGTTAAACTGCGCGCCTTGCGTGAATTTTTCCTACGGTATCCCCATGACATTCGCCTCTCTCGGCCTGATCGAACCCCTGCTGCGCGCCCTTGAAACGCTCGGTTACCAGACTCCGACGCCTGTACAGACCCAGGCCATTCCCCCGGTTCTGGCGGGCCGCGATCTGATGGCTGCAGCCCAGACCGGCACCGGCAAGACCGCCGGCTTTGCCCTGCCGCTGCTGCAACGCCTGACCATGGAAGGGCCGAAGGTCGCGCCCAACTCGATTCGTGCGCTGGTATTGGCACCGACTCGCGAGCTGGCCGATCAGGTTCACGAAAGCATTCGTCAATACGCCGAACACCTGCCGCTGAGCACCTACGCAGCCTACGGTGGCGTAAGCATCAACCCGCAGATGATGAAGCTGCGCAAGGGCGTCGATGTGCTGGTCGCGACACCCGGTCGCCTGCTTGATCTGCATCGTCAGAAGGCAGTCAAGTTCTCACAATTGCAGACCCTGATCCTCGACGAAGCCGACCGCATGCTCGATCTGGGTTTTGCCGAGGAATTGCGCGGGATTTATGCCGTATTGCCCAAGCAGCGTCAGACTCTGCTGTTCTCCGCCACCTTCTCCGACGAGATTCGTCTGTTGGCCTCGCAGATGCTGAATGACCCGCTGACCATCGAAGTCAGCCCGCGCAACGTCGCGGCGTCTTCGGTCAGGCAATGGGTTGTTACGGTGGATAAAAAGCGCAAGGCTGATCTGTTCATTCACCTGATGAAAAAGCATCGCTGGGGCCAGGTGTTGGTGTTTGCCAAGACCCGCGTTGGCGTCGATCAACTGGTGGACCGTTTGCAGGGGCTGGGTCTGAACGCTGACGGCATTCATGGCGACAAGCCACAGGCTACCCGTCAACGTGCGCTGGACCGCTTCAAGAGCAACGAAGTGAAGATTCTGGTCGCAACCGATGTGGCGGCTCGCGGCCTGGACATCGACGACCTGCCGACCGTAGTCAACCTGGACCTGCCGATCGTTGCCGAGGATTACATCCACCGTATTGGCCGCACGGGCCGTGCGGGTCAGACCGGTGAAGCCATTTCGCTGGTGTGTGCCGATGAGGTGGAATTGCTGTCGGCCATTGAAGTGCTGACCCGACAGACCCTGGAGCGCAGGGAAGAGCAGGACTTCGAGCCGGAGCACCGGGTCCCTAGCACTGATGCTAGCGGCCAGATCCTGAAAAAGCCCAAGAAGCCGAAAAAGCCCAAGGTCTCAGGCAGCAAGCGCAACCTTGGTAAATGGGTCGACAGCGGCGAGTCCGAGCCAACGCCGGCGGTCAAACCTGTGCGTAAAGTGCCCGTTTTCAATACCGGGCCGCGTAAAAAGAAGCCTTGAAAGGTGTTGTACCCCAGGATCGGACGCAGAGCGTTCAGAACTGCGTGCCCACGCTGGAGCATGGGCACGATAGTGTTATCTCGCACACCTCCCGCGCTCCCGCTGATCGCAGGGTGCCGGGACGATGATTATCGCGAGCGCAGCCACTCCACCATTCCCAACCCCGCAGCTCGACCGCTGGCGAAGCAGGCGGTCAGCAGGTAGCCGCCAGTGGGGGCTTCCCAGTCGAGCATTTCGCCTGCGCAGAATACGCCAGGCAGTTGCCTGAGCATCAGGCGCTCGTCCATCGCCTCAAATGTCACGCCGCCCGCTGTGCTGATTGCCTCATCAAGGGGTCGCGGTTTGAGCAGGGGCAGTGGCAGGGCCTTGATGGCTTCGCTCAGCATCAGCGGATCGGCAAACGCTTCACGAGGTGCAAGCTCGCGCAACAGCGCTGCCTTTACGCCGTCCAGCCCCAGCTGGCTGTACAAGTGCTTGGCCATCGAGCGTGAGCCGCGTGGCTTGTTCAGTGCTTTCTGTATGTCTGCCAGCTTTTTACCGGGCAGCAGATCGATTTGCACAGTCGCTGAGCCATGAAGGTTGATCTGTTCGCGTATCTGCGCCGACAACGCATAAACCAGACTGCCTTCAACACCGGTTTCAGTCAGTACGCATTCACCCAGCCGCGGCGTCAGGCCAGTCAGGCCCATGGCGATGTTCTTCAGTGGCGCACCGGCAAACTTGCTGCGCAGCAGATCGCTCCACGCGCTCACCTCAAAACCGCAATTGGCGGCTTGCAGGGGCGCAACGTCTACCTGCTTTGCTTGCAGCCACGGCAGCCAGGCACCATCTGAACCCAGTCTGGCCCAACTGGCACCACCCAGTGCCAGCAGCGTCGCCGCTGGCTTTAGCGCCAGTTCGCCGCCCACGCTGTCGATGCGCAGGCTGCCATCGGCATTCCAGCCCAGCCAGCGATGTCGGGTGTGGATAGCAACGCCCGCATCCCGCAATCGCTTGAGCCAGGCGCGCAGCAGTGGTGCGGCTTTCATGTCGGTGGGGAACACCCGGCCAGAGCTGCCGACAAATGTCTCTATGCCTAGCTCATGAATCCAGCGGCACAGCGCGTCGGCGCCAAAATCTCGCAACATCGGCGCGATCATCGGCGAACGTTCCGTGTATCGCGCCAGAAAGGCCGTATAGGGTTCGGAGTGAGTGATGTTCATTCCACCCACGCCTGCCAGCAGAAACTTGCGTCCCACCGAGGGCATGCCGTCATACAGGTCTACCTTGATTCCGGCCTGACTCAGCACTTCAGCTGCCATCAACCCCGCAGGGCCACCTCCGATGATGGCAACGGATCGGGCAGCGGAGGAGGCGAAGTCAGTCATGGTCGGCAGAGGTCGTCGGAAGAAGGGTCAGGCATTCTACCCGAGCGCTCTTTTCAGGTGTGACTGCCGCTCAGGCTCGCAGCCCCATAGCGTTCCATACCTTTTGCGCGCTGTGATGCAATATGCCGTGGCGTCTCGCCAATGCCTGACGGTCCTTGCTGTAGCCGCCGCCGATCACGCCCATGACCGGAATGTCGCGCCCCAGACAGTGGCGCATTACCGCTTCGTCACGCCTGGCCACGCCCTGGTCTGTCAGTTGCAGGTAGCCGAGGGCATCGTCTTTGTGAACATCCACGCCGGCGTCATACAGCACCAGATCCGGCTTGTAGAACGGCAGCAGATAATTGAGCAGGTCATCGACAACGTTCAGGTATTCGGCGTCGCCCATCCCCATCGGCAGCGGGATGTCCCAGTCGCTCTGGGCCTTGCGGGCCGGAAAGTTCTTTTCGCAATGCAGCGAGACGGTGATTGCATCTTCTGTATCCGCGAGAATACGAGCGGTGCCGTCACCCTGATGCACGTCACAATCGAAGATCAATACTTTATCCACGCGACCGCTTTGCAGCAGGTACTGACTGATCACCGCCAGGTCGTTGAAAATGCAGAAACCGGCCGGGTAATCGTAGTGCGCATGATGGGTGCCGCCGGCCAGATGACAGGCGAGACCATGTTTCAGTGCCATGTCGGCGGTTAGCAGTGAGCCACCAACAGCGCGCACCGTGCGGCGTGCAAGCGCCTCGCTCCAGGGCAGGCCGAGGCGCCGCTGGTCTTCTCGCGACAGGTCGCCACTCAGGTAGCGGCTTATGTAGGAAGGGTCGTGAGCAAGCGCCAGAATGTCCGCCGGACATATATCGGGCCGTATTAATTGAACGTCACTGGTCAGGCCGCTGTCGACCAAGTAGTCACGCAATAACCGGAACTTGTCCATCGGGAACCGATGTTCCGGCGGGAAGGCCGGGCTGTAATCGTCGTGGTAGATGAGCGGCAGTGACATTGTGCGTCCGTTCAAGGGGCGAATCTCGATAGTGCCAGTAATGTAGCCGGACGCCCAGTCAAGTGGCGGGCCGGTAGGAATGCTGGCTGATACTCATGTCTCGCTACACGGGGAAATCGATGGAACCGATACTCAAGCTGGAGAGCGCCCGACTGCTGTTGCGTCAGTGGCGTGACGACGACCTGCCTGCGTTCGCCGCCCTTTGTATGGACCCGCAAGTCATGCGCTATTTTCCCGAGCCCCTGAGTCGCCTTGAAAGTGCGGCCATGATCGGCCGCCTGCGTGGGCATTTTGCCGAACTGGGTTTCGGGTTCTGGGCGCTCGAGCGCAAGGACACGGGCGAGTTCATCGGTTTCACCGGGTTGCATGTGGTGGGTTTCAAGGCGCCTTTCACGCCTGCGATTGAAATCGGCTGGCGGCTGGCGCGTGAACATTGGGGCCTTGGGTTTGCCAGTGAAGCGGCCTGGACTGCACTGGGGTGTGGCTTCGATCGCTTGAAGCTGAAAGAAATCGTGTCGTTCACGGCCGTCAATAATGAGCCTTCGCAAAAAGTGATGCAGGCGATCGGTATGCAACAGGATGAATCCGGCAGTTTCGAGCACCCCGGCTTGCCGGACGGCCATCCGCTCAAGCCGCATGTGCTTTACCGGGTCAGCCAGGCGCAGTGGCTCAAGACCTTGAAGCCTTGATCGGGTCGATCAAGTTGCACGTCGGCTCATCCTCTTAAAATCTGTATCATTCCATTTAAATGCTGCGGGCCAAAGGGCTTGCCACACACCACATCGGCCATAGCTGCCTTGCGGGGCCTGCCTTGATGTGCGCCAGGAGTGAGAATGAGTCAAGTGCTGGATGATCTGGTTGAACTGCTGACGCTGGAACCCATTGAAGAAAACCTGTTTCGCGGACGCAGTCAGGACTTGGGCTTTCGCCAGCTCTTTGGTGGTCAGGTGCTGGGCCAGTCGCTCTCTGCTGCCAGTCAGACCGTCGAGGAGGCTCGGCACGTCCATTCGCTACATGGCTATTTTTTGCGTCCCGGCGATGCTGCTCTGCCTGTGGTCTACCAGGTTGACCGCGTGCGGGATGGCGGCAGCTTCAGCACCCGTCGCGTCACGGCGATCCAGAAGGGCAAGCCGATCTTCACGTGCAGCGCCTCGTTTCAGTACGACGAAGAAGGCTTCGAACATCAGGCCACGATGCCGGAAATCGTCGGCCCGGAAAACCTGCCCTCCGAACTTGAGCTGTTGACGCGTCGCGCGCACCTGATTCCGGAAGCGGCGCATGACAAGTTTCTGCGTCCCAAGCCGATTCAGTTTCGCCCGGTGACGGCTGAGGATCCGTATGATCCCAAGCCTGGCGAGCCGATCAAGTACGTGTGGTTCCGCGCTGATGGCAGTTTGCAGGATATACAGGCGTTGCATCGCTACATGCTGGCTTACGCTTCGGACTTCAACTTGCTGACCACTTCGCTGCTGCCCCACGGCAAGACCGTCTGGCAGCGTGACATGCAGGTTGCCAGCCTCGATCATTCGCTGTGGTTTCATAACGACCTGCGTGCCGATGACTGGCTGCTGTATGCAATGGACAGCCCGTGGGCAGGCAATTCCCGTGGCTTCTCGCGGGGCAGTATCTTCAACCGCGCCGGGCAACTGGTCGCATCGGTCAGTCAGGAAGGGCTGATCCGCCATCGCGAGGACTGGGCATGACACTCGACGGCATAAGGCATTGGGTCTTTGACATGGACGGCACGTTGACTGTCCCTGTGCATGACTTTGCAGCGATCAAGCGTGAGCTGGATATCCCGCAGGATCACGACATTCTTGGCCATCTTGCCGCGTTGCCAGCGGAGGAGTCGGCGGCCAAGCATGCCTGGCTGCTGGAGCACGAGCGTGAGCTTGCGTTGGGTTCGCTGCCTGCCGACGGCGCGGTCGAGCTGGTTCGAGAATTGTCAGCGCGCGGTTATCGGCTGGGGATACTGACCCGTAACGCTCAAGAGCTGGCGTATATCACCTTGAAGGCCATCGGCCTGGCTGACTGCTTTGCCATCGAAGACGTGCTGGGCCGCGACGAAGCCACGCCCAAACCGGCCCCTGCAGGCTTGCTGAAGCTGGCGGGTGCCTGGGAAGTCGAGCCGCAACGAATGGTCATGATCGGTGATTACCTGCACGACCTGAGCTGCGGGCGTGCCGCAGGGGCGAAAACCATCCTGGTCAACCTGCCGGATAATCCCTGGCCGGAACTGACCGACTGGCACGCGGTGGATTGCAAGGCGCTGCGCGGGATGTTGGGGTGATCTGAACGGGCTCCCATGCCAATGCTGTTCGTTGGCATGCACCGGTTGACGCTCCCACTTCACAAAGCTGAGCAGCATCGCACACTCAAGATTGGACGCAGAGCGTCCAGAAATGCGTCCCCACGCGGAGCATGGGGACGATATCCATACCACTCAAAACGGCTTGAACAGCACCGCCTGACCTTCCGGCGAGGTGAAGATCCCGTCACCGTTGTGGCCGACTTTCGGCACGATCACCAAGCGCTGATTCAGCCCTTCCGGATGGCGCTTCTGCAAGTAGTTGAAGTAGTTCTGTCCGCGGATCAAACGGTAAGGGCCCTGGGCTTCTGCAGCGCAGGTCTTGTCCAGTGCCGGGTGGTTACGGTCGGTGTCCAGCTCACCCATCAGGTAAGTGATGTCGCGCTTCACGTAGTTCTTTTCGATGTCAGCCGGCGTTTCCTTGCCCGAATAGAACGGCATCTTGTTCAAGCCGTATTTCCAGTCGTTGAAGTTCGGGCAGCTTTGCGCGGTCACCGGCTCTGGTCGTTCTGCATCGAAATAGGCGTAGGACGACGGGTTGGCAATCACATAGCGCAGTTTCACGCCTTCGCGGTGCAGCAGGGCGTCTTCCTTGCCACCGATCATTGCGTATCGCTGCACCACCTGCGCCCCTCCGGAATGCCCGGCGATGACGATTTCTTTCAGGTTGGGGAACAGTTTGCTGTCGCTCAGGCGCTTGAGGATGTGGTCCAGCACCAGAAACGAACTGACCGGCTTGGGATTACTGGCCGTTGCGCCCTCCATCCAGCTGTTCTGCCGCCAGCGCAGGATCGACTCAGGCAGGTGATGGGCGACTATGTCTTTCTCATCCAGAAATTGCGGCGCGATCAGCAGGGTCTTGCTGCGCTCTCTGGACTGGTTGGCAGCACGTTCGATGCTGCGCAGGTACGTTTGCGCGTTGCGCAGGCGACCGTGCAGGACGATCACCACACGCTCGATCTTCGGTTTGGGGTGTACCCACTCCTGGCTCAGCCCGAGTGTCGCCTCGGCGCCATTGATCGCCAGGCGATCCGGGCTGATTGAATTGACCGCTTGATCCTCGGCATGCGCCCCAAGGCTCACGAAGGCGGTACTCAATAACAGGACCAGAAGCGGTTTAATCATGTGCTCAGAGACTCTTGGCGGCGAACGTGTCGCATTGATTGATTTGGCCTTGGGAGAAGCCGGTCTTGAACCAGCGTACACGCTGTGCAGAAGTCCCGTGAGTGAAGGAGTCTGGAGCGACCCGGCCACTGCTCTGCTGCTGCAAGCGGTCATCGCCGATGGCGTTCGCCGCATTCAATGCCTCTTCAATATCACCCGGCTCGAGCCAGTTCAAACGATTTTGTGCGTTGTAGGCCCAAACGCCTGCAAAACAATCGGCTTGAAGCTCCTGACGCACCAGCAAACCGTTGTTGCCTTCCATTTTTTGACCGGCCTGACGAGCCTTGTCGACTTTTGCTGAAATGCCCAGCAACGTCTGCACGTGGTGGCCGACTTCATGTGCGATCACGTAAGCCTGGGCAAAGTCCCCGGCGGCGGAGAAGCGCTGGGACATTTCTCGGAAGAAGTCCATGTCCAGATAGACCTGCTGGTCCGCAGGGCAGTAGAACGGCCCGGTTGCCGAGGTGGCGCGACCGCAGGCGGAGTTCACCTGGCCGCTGAACAGCACCAGTGTCGGGTCCTTGTACTCGCGACCGCTTTGCGCGAACACTGCACGCCAGGTGTCTTCGGTGTCTCCCAGAATACTGCGCACGAACTCGGCCTGCTGGTCATTGGCCGGCGGCGCCTCACGCGTCTGGGCAGTGGGTGGTGCGCTTTGCTCGGTGCTCTGGCCGGTCAACTGGCCAAGAATCTGCATCGGGTCCTGACCGGTCAGCAGGCCGATCGCGACAATGATCACGATACCGCCGATACCCAGCCCTTTGCCGCCGATGCGCATGCCTCCGCCGCCCCCACTGCTGCCGCCATCGCGAGCATCGACTACGTTGTCGCTACGTCGGCCTTTTTTCCAGAGCATGTCGGATCCCTCTTTTTTCTTGCAATGAGTGTTGCTGCTGATAGGGCTGGCCATTGCGGCTGTCCGATCAGCGCTGTGCAGAATGCGAGAGTATAGAGGTATGGCGGGCAGATTGGTTCTGCCCGGTTAAGGCGGCGTTTGTGTTTTCCGGATGCCTGCTGCGGTCAGGCCTGTTTTACGGGCTGCGCCGTTTGCAAGTCTGGAGGTGAGGCATCGGCAAAGCGATCGACCTGACGCAGTGATTTGAAGCACGTCATCCAGGCGCCGACCACGCCCAGCGTGCACACGCTGCCCATGATCGCAGCGGGAATCGCGCCTATCAGCGAGGCACTGGTGCCAGCCCGGAATTCGCCCAATTCATTGGAGGAGCCGATGAACAGCATGTTTACTGCGTTGACCCGCCCGCGCATGTTGTCGGGGGTCGAGAACTGCACCAGCGCCGAGCGAATGAATACGCTGACCATGTCCGCTGCGCCCGCGACCAGCAGCGCCAGGCATGACAGCCAGAACAGCGTGGACAGGGCAAACACCAGGTTCGCCACACCGAACAGCCCGACAGCGAGAAACATCGTCATGCCGACATTGCGCTGTAGCGGGCGCATGCTTAGGTAAATGCCGACCCCCAGCTCGCCCAGGCTCATTGACGCACGCAGCATGCCCAGCCCCTGCGGCCCGAGGTTCAGCACTTCATGGGCGTAGATCGGCAGCAAGGCCACCACGCCGCCCAGCAGCACGGCGAACAGGTCCAGCGAAATGGTGCCAAGAATAATCGGCCGCGAGCGGATGAAGGCGATGCCCGCGGTGAATCGTCCCCATGCACTTGAACCCAGCTCCATCGGCTTGCCGGCAAAGGGCGTGGCAACCGGAGCCAGCAACAGAACGCCTGCGATGAACGCCGCGACACACACTGAATAGGTCAGTTCGGCACCGCCCAGCCAGTAGAGGTAGCCGCCTATCAACGGACCGCCAACGGTCGAGCAGCGCATGATCACGCTGTTGGTGGCGATGGCCGAGGGCAACTGGTCTCGCGGGACGATTTGCGGCAGCAGGCTTTGCAGAGCCGGGCCTGTGAAGGCGCGGGCGCAGCCGTAGAGCATCAGCGCGCCATAGATAAGCCGCAGGTCTTGCAGTTTGAGCGCCGAGAACACGAAGAGAATGACACCGCAGACCGCTTGCACGCTCCAGCTGATCATCAGGATGACTTTGCGGTTGTAACGGTCGATCAGATCTCCGGCGGGCATCAACAGTAGCAACATGGGGATGAACTGAGCCAGGCCGACATACGCAAGCGCCATCGGCTCGCGGGTCATGTCATAAACCTGCCATGCGACGACCACCGCCTGAATCTGCATGGCAAACACCGCCATCAGGCGTGACAGGATAAAACTGATGAAACCGGGCTGGCTGGACAGCTTGGCCGGGGCAGAAGGCGTGGAGGACTCGGAGCTCAAGACTGGATCCCATCGAAGCGGCTAATTCACTTTTCGGTTTATACCTCAGCGTATCGATAGGAAGCTAATAAATAATCTGACAGTTTCGCGATTCACTGATTCGGCTCTGCGCGACGCTGTCATGCCACAAACTTGCGCTGCGTAGTCAAGATCGGACGCGAAGCATCCGGAGCGGCATGCCCACGCTGGAGCATGGGCACGATAGTGTTCTTACGGACAGTCAAAGGTGCCTCAGCGCCGAACCAGCAATACCCCCGATTCCATATGGTGGGTATACGGAAATTGATCGAACAGGGCGCAGCGTTCGACCCGGTGTGTGTCGTGCAACTGGGCGATGTTGGCGGCCAGGGTTTCCGGGTTGCAAGAGATGTACAGGATGCGTTCGAAGCGGCGGGTCAGCTCGCAGGTGTCTGCGTCCATGCCGGCGCGGGGCGGGTCGACGAAGACGCTGCCGAAATCGTAGCTTTTCAGGTCCACGCCCTGCAGACGACGGAACGGGCGCACTTTGTTCAGTGCCTCGGTCAGCTCCTCTGCTGACAAGCGCACCAGCGTGACGTTGTCGACGCCGTTGTCATCCAGGTTGCTCAGAGCGGCGTTGACCGAGGTCTTGCTGATTTCGGTCGCCAGCACTTTGCGCACGCGGGTTGCGAGTGGCAAGGTGAAGTTGCCGTTGCCGCAATACAGCTCCAGCAGATCATCTTCCCGCTCGCCCAGTGCATCGAAGGCCCAGTTGAGCATCTTGCCGTTCACGGTGCCGTTAGGCTGGGTGAACGCACCTTCCGGCTGGCGATAGCTGAAGGTGCGGCCCGCGACGTCGAGCTTTTCAGTGACGTAGTCGTGACCGATGATCAGTTTCTGACCCTTGGAGCGGCCAATAACACTCACGTCCAGCTCTTTTGCCAGCGTCTCGGCTTCAGCCATCCATTGATCGTCCAGCGGGCGGTGATAGCACAGGGTGATCATCGCGTCGCCGGCCAGAGTGGTCAGGAAGTCCACCTGAAACAGCTTGTGGTTCAGCGTCAGGCTGGCTTCCCAGCGTTCACGCAGCACTGGCATCAGTGCGTTGATGCGCTCGCTGGCAATCGGCAAGCCTTCGAGCAGGATCGGCGTCTTGTTGTCGCCCGGCGCGAACATCGCGTAATAGCGTTTCTGATCTTCACGCCACAGGCGGAACTCGGCGCGCAGCCGGTAATGCTCGCGTGGCGAATCGAACACCTGCGGCTCGGGCGCATCGAACGGTGCCAGCAGCTCGCGCAGGCGGACGGTTTTTTCTTCGAGCTGACGGTCGTAGCTCGCAGGGTCGAAGGAAACACTCATGCGTTGAACCAGCCCAGCTTGATCACGAACAGAATCGACAGGATCACCAGCGCCGAATTCAGCTCGCGCCAGCGTCCCGACAGCAGCTTGATTGCGGTCCAGGAAATAAAGCCAAAAGCAATGCCGTTGGCGATGGAATAGGTGAATGGCATCGCCAGGGCCGTGATCACCACAGGTGCTGCCACGGTGATGTCATCCCAGTCGATTTCAGCCATGCCCGAAGCCATCAGTACTGCCACGAACAGCAGAGCCGGGGCCGTCGCGAAGGCTGGCACGCTGCTCGCCAGTGGCGCAAAGAACAGTGCCAACAGGAACAGCACGGCTACCACGACCGCCGTCAGGCCGGTACGGCCACCAGCACTCACGCCCGCAGCCGACTCGATGTAGCTGGTGGTGGTCGAGGTGCCCAGCAGCGAGCCTGCCATTGCAGCGGTACTGTCGGCGATAAGTGCACGGCCCATTTTCGGCATGTGCCCGTCTTTGCCCATCAACCCGGCGCGCTTGGCCACGCCTATCAGGGTGCCGGAGTTGTCGAAGATATCGACGAACAGGAACGCAAAGATGATGCTGACCAGACCTACATCCAGCGCGCCCATAATGTCCAGTTGCATGAAAGTCGGTGCGAGTGAAGGCGGCATCGACACAACGCCGCCGAAGGGCGTGAAGCCCAGTGCGATGGAAACCAGAGTGACCGCCAGAATGCCGATCAGCACGGCGCCACGCACTTTGAGGTGGTCCAGCGCAACGATCAGAAAGAAGCCCAGGGTGGCAAGCACCGGAGCAGGCTGCTTGAGATCACCCATGCCGATCATGGTGGCCGGGTTGCTGACCACGATGCCTGCGTTGTGCAGGGCAATCAGTGCCAGAAACAGGCCGATACCGGCGGCAATCGCCGAGCGCAAGGGCAGGGGGATGCTGTTGATGATCCATTCGCGGATGCGGAAGATCGACAGGATGAAGAACATCACAGCGGAAATGAACACTGCACCCAGCGCCACCTGCCAGCTATGGCCCATGTGCAGAACGACGGTGTAGGTAAAGAAGGCGTTCAGGCCCATGCCCGGTGCCAGGGCAATCGGGTAGTTGGCGATCAGGCCCATTACGGTCGAACCGATGGCTGCCGCCAGACAGGTGGCGACGAACACGGCGCCCTTGTCCATGCCGGTCTCGCCGAGGATGCTCGGGTTGACGAACAGGATGTAAGCCATCGCCAGGAAAGTCGTGACGCCCGCAAGAATCTCGGTTCGCACGTTGGTGTTGTGTGCCCTGAGTTGAAACAGCCTTTCCAGCATGTCTGGCTCTCCGTGACGCGGCGTGCGTCGTGAATGATCGACTCCAACAGCAAAGCACAGACTGCAGGGCAGCCCGCTCGATTTTTGCGGGTCGGAAAAAGCCGCGCATCATACCAGCAGCTTGTCGGGATGGCTGCCTGCGGATGACGGTCTTTCGACGATAAGTACGCTCATCCAGAAAGCCTGAACGTTGCAAACCTCACGAAGTCCCACCCCTTAAGACGCATAAAAAGTGCGCCAAGCGACCGCCTACCGTGAGGTTTCCATGAGTGCAACGACCCCGAACCCCCAGGATTTCGCTACCCACGCGATTTCCCTGACCCTGAATGGGCAGCTCCGTCAGCTTGATGTGCTGCCCTGGACCACGCTGCTTGATCTGCTGCGAGATCAGCTCGACCTGGTCGGTACCAAGAAAGGCTGCGACCACGGCCAGTGTGGCGCATGTACCGTGCTGCGTGATGGTACGCGCATCAATGCCTGCCTGACGCTGGCGATCATGTGCGACGGCGCTGAGCTGACCACCATCGAAGGCCTGGCCGACGGTGAGCAACTGCATCCAATGCAGCAAGCGTTTATCAAGCATGACGCCTTTCAGTGTGGCTATTGCACCCCTGGGCAGATCTGCTCGGCGGTGGGCCTCGCCAATGAAGGTCGTGCCAGCACCCGCGCCGAAATTCAGGAGCTGATGAGCGGTAACCTGTGCCGCTGCGGTGCTTACAGCAACATCATTGCTGCCGTCGAAGAAGCGCTGCCACAGTTTCACAATGCCGCAGCCAAGCCGGAGGTGAACGCATGAACCCGTTCACCTACAGCAAGCCGACCGACGTCAGTGCAGCGGTCAATCTGAGCGGGCCGGCCACACGGTTTATCGCGGGCGGCACCAACCTGCTGGACCTGATGAAGGAAAACGTTGCCAGGCCTGAGCATTTGATCGATATCACCGGCCTGCCATTGCGTGAAGTCAGCGAGACCGCGTCTGGCGGGCTGATGATCGGGGCGCTGGTCAGCAACGCCGATCTGGCCTATCACCCCTTGATCGAGCAGCATTATCCGCTGTTGAGTCAGGCTGTACTGGCAGGTGCATCGCCGCAGCTTCGTAACATGGCCAGCACCGGCGGCAATCTGTTGCAGCGCACCCGTTGCTATTACTTCTACGACACCGGCGTGCCCTGCAACAAGCGCGAGCCCGGCACCGGTTGCCCGGCCCGCGATGGCCTGAACCGCATTCACGCGATTCTCGGTGCCAGTGATGCCTGTGTGGCGACTCACCCGTCTGACATGTGCGTAGCCCTGGCTGCGCTCGAGGCCGTTGTGCATGTTGAAGGCCGCGCCGGCAAACGCACCATCGAGTTTGCAGACTTCCATCGCCTGCCTGGTGATGCGCCGCAGCGTGACAACCAACTGGCAGACGACGAGTTGATCACTGCCGTCGAATTGCCAGCGGCGCGCTTTGTCAGCAACAGCGCCTACGTCAAGGTTCGTGACCGTCAGTCCTACGCCTTTGCACTGGTGTCGGTTGCAGCCGCGCTGGAACTCGACAATGGCGTGGTGCGCGACGTGCGCATTGCCTTGGGCGGCGTCGCGCACAAGCCGTGGCGTGACAAAGCTGTCGAGAGCCTGCTGGTCGGAAAGCCCGTGACTCGCGAAAACTTCGCAGCAGTGGCTGACGCCATGCTGGAAGACGCGCAGCCGCTTGCGCACAACGGTTTCAAAGTTCGATTGGCCCGCCGCGCGATCATTCGTGCCTTGAGCGACGCCGCAACAGGAGGGAGCGCCCAATGAACCAGCCATTTTCGCCAATGGGCAAACCCGTGGACCGCGTCGACGGTCGTCTGAAAGTAACCGGCGGCGCACGTTATGCCGGCGAGTACCCTGAAGAAGGCCTGCTGTTCGGCAGTGTGGTCTCCAGCACCATCGCCAGCGGTCGCGTGGTCAGCATCGATATCAGCGAAGCCATGAAAGTGCCGGGTGTCGTTGCGGTAATTGATCACACCAATCGTCCTTCGCTGGCCAGCTATGACGAGAACTATGAAGACGCTGACTCGGCAGACGGCTCGCCATTCCGTCCGCTGTACAACGATAAAGTGTTGTACAGCGGTCAGCCGTTGGCGCTGGTTGTGGCCGACACCCAGGAGCTGGCGCGACACGCTGGTTCGCTGGTACGCATCGAGTACGAACAGGCCAGCCACCAGACCGATCTGCAGGCCATGCTGGATACCGCGTACGACGCACCTGCCGAACTGCCGCCGCCGCGTGGCAACTTCGAGGGTGAGCTGGCAAGTTCGGCGCTGAGTGTCGATGTGACCTACAGCACGCCAAGCGAATACCACAACCCGATGGAACCGCATGCCTCGACGGTTCTGTATCAGGCAGACGGCAGTTTGCAGATCCACGACAAGACCCAGGGTACGCAGAACTGTCAGGACTACCTGCACAAGGTCTTCGGCCTGGAAAAGGACAAGATTCGTGTGTTGGCTGCCTTTGTCGGCGGTGCGTTCGGTTCCGGCTTGCGGCCGCAGTATCAACTGCCTTTGGCGGTGATGGCTGCGCTGCACTTGAAGCGTTCGGTACGCCTTACCCTGACTCGCCAGCAGATGTTCACCTTTGGTTACCGCCCACGTACTGTTCAGCGTCTGCGCCTGGGTGCTGCTGCCAATGGCCGCCTGCTGGCTGTGGGCCACGAAGCCATCGGCCAGACCTCGCGTTTCGAGGATTTCAGCGAGCACGTCGTGGAATGGAGCGGCATGCTCTATCAGTGTGACAACGTGCAACTGACTTACAAGCTGGTGCCGCTGGACGTGTTCACGCCGCTGGACATGCGTGCGCCGGGCGCTGCACTGGGCATGATCGGCCTGGAATGCGCGATGGATGAATTGGCCTGCGCGCTGGCGATCGACCCGGTACGCCTGCGGCTGACCAACTATGCCGAACGCAATGGTAACGAAGACAAGCCTTATTCCAGCAAGGAGTTGCGCGAATGCTACAGCCAGGGCGCCGAGCGTTTTGGCTGGGAACGCCGCAACCCTGAGCCACGCAGCATGCGCCAGGGTCGCCAACTGGTGGGCTGGGGCATGGCAGGCGGTGTCTGGGAAGCCATGCAGATGAAAGCCAGTGCCAAGGCGCGTCTGGGAGCAGACGGTTCGCTGGTGGTTAGCAGTGCCACCACCGATATCGGCACAGGCACTTACACTGTCATGACCCAGATCGCAGCCGAATCTGCGGGTGTCGATGTAGACAAGGTCACTTTCTTGCTGGGCGATTCGTCGTTGCCGACTGCGCCGTTGCAAGGTGGCTCGTTTACCGTGTCTTCAGTGGGTACAGCGGTGCAGCAGGCCTGTCAGGCCTTGCAGCGTAAAGTACTGGAAGTGGCCAAAGGTCTGCATCCGCAGTTCGCCTCTGCCACGCCAGATCAGGTTCGCTTTGAAGCAGGCAAGCTGTACCTGGGTGATCAGGTGCTGTCGATGGCCGAGCTTGCAGCGTCGCAGGCCAATGGCGCGATCGAAGTGCAGGTGGACGCCGAGCCGGACAAGAAGCGCGAAGCCTACGCGGCGGCAACGCACTCGGCGGTATTCGTCGAAGTGCTGGTGGATGAAGATCTGGGCACCGTCAAGGTGAACCGTGTGGTCAGCGCGGTTGCAGCAGGCCGGGTGGTGAATCCGAAAATGGCACGCAGCCAGATTCTGGGTGGCGTGGTCTGGGGGATGGGCATGGCGCTGCATGAAGAAGCGATGCTTGACCATGACCTTGGCCGCCCGATGAACCACAGCCTTGCCGAGTATCACATCCCGGTGAACGCTGATATTGGTGACATCGACGTGCTGTTTGTCGAAGAAAATGACGAGATCGTCAATGCGCTGGGCTCCAAAGGCGTCGGCGAAATCGGCATCGTGGGAGTACCGGCAGCTATTGCCAACGCCATCTACCACGCGACCGGCAAGCGGATACGCGAGTTTCCGATCACGCTGGACAAGCTGTTGTAATTCTTCGGCTGTCGTTCCCACGCCCATGCTCGTCGTTGTAAGCGAGTCTTGAGAGGCCCGCAGATAGGGCTTCTTCCCGGAGGGCGTGGGGGCTTCAGGAGGTTACGACGGCTGCGACGGGCTGCTAAACGGCTCTGAACGGGCGACATTGCTTGTGCCTGATGCTGTTCACGTTCCTGCTGCCGGTTCCCGGCAGTTCGCGGACAAGTCCGCTCCTACACAATTCCTCTCCCTCCGCTCCCACAGAAGCGGAGCGTCGCTCTCCACGTGAGACATCCCGCCACGCGACAATAGACCACACGGCTTAAAGGGCTGAACAGGACTACTCTTTCATTGTCGATTGATCTACGTCATTGCTTAAAGGCACAGGATGACCAATCGACCAGCATTTGCTCGTTCAAGAACGCTGCATAAAAAGAAACAAATGCACTCATTACCGTGGGGGCAATCGCTGTTGGCTTGTTGTCGGCAGCAGGTTTCATCTGAGAGAGGAACGTTTTATGTTCGGTTTAGAGGCTATCGATCTCGCCCGAATTCAGTTCGCATTCACGATTTCGTTTCACATCCTGTTTCCTGCCATCACCATTGGTCTGGCAAGTTATCTGGCTGTGCTCGAAGGCCTGTGGCTGAAGACCCGCGATGATGTCTACCGTGACCTGTACCACTTCTGGTCCAAGATATTTGCCGTCAATTTCGGCATGGGCGTAGTGTCCGGGCTGGTCATGGCCTATCAATTCGGCACCAACTGGAGCCGCTTCTCTGATTTTGCCGGCGCTGTTACCGGCCCTCTGCTGACCTACGAGGTGCTGACCGCCTTCTTCCTGGAGGCCGGTTTCCTCGGCGTGATGCTGTTCGGCTGGAATCGCGTCGGTCGCAACCTGCACTTTTTCTCCACGGTGATGGTTGCCATCGGCACGCTGATTTCCACCTTCTGGATTCTGTCGTCCAACAGCTGGATGCAGACCCCGCAAGGGTTCGAGATCATCGATGGTCGGATTATCCCCACTGACTGGTTCGCCGTGATCTTCAACCCGTCGTTCCCGTATCGCCTGACACACATGGCGATCGCTGCGTTCGTGGCAACTGCGTTCTTTGTCGGTTCTTCCGCCGCCTGGCACCTGCTGCGTGGCCGCGATACACCGGCGGTACGCAAGATGCTCTCGATGGCCATGTGGATGGCCCTCCTGGTGGCGCCTGTTCAGGCAGTGGTCGGTGACTTCCACGGTCTGAACACGCTCGAGCATCAGCCCGCGAAAATCGCAGCAATCGAAGGCCACTGGGAAAACGAGGGTGACAAGCCCACGCCGCTGATTCTGTTCGGCATCCCCGACATGAAGGAAGAGCGTACCAAGTACGCGGTGGAAATCCCGTACCTGGGCAGCCTGATCCTGACCCACAGCCTCGACAAGCAAGTGCCTGCGCTCAAGGAATTCAAACCCGAGGATCGCCCTAATTCGACGATCGTGTTCTGGTCGTTCCGGGTCATGGTCGCACTCGGCATGCTGATGATCTTCACCGGCCTGTGGAGCCTCTGGCTGCGCAAACGCGGCACCCTGTATAACTCGCGTCCGTTCCTGTACATGGCGCTGTGGATGGGACCTTCGGGCCTGATCGCGATCCTGGCGGGCTGGTTCACCACCGAGATCGGTCGTCAGCCGTGGGTGGTCTACGGCCTGATGCGTACCGCAGATGCCTCTTCGGGTCACAGCGTTGCGCAGATGAGCATCACCCTGGTGTTGTTCGTGGTCGTGTACTTCGTGCTGTTCGGCACAGGTCTGGGCTACATGATGCGGCTGGTCCGCAAAGGGCCGAAAGCCTACGTCGAGCACGTACCTGACGGTGGTCCTGGCCAGAAACGCACACCGGCCCGTCCGCTCTCCGCCGCTGTTGAAGGCGCAGAAGATGGCGACAATATTGACCATCTTGGCAAGGGGAACTAAGCCATGGGCATCGATCTTCCGCTGATCTGGGCCATCATCATCGTCTTCGGCATTATGATGTACGTCGTGATGGACGGATTCGATCTGGGCATCGGGATTCTCTTCCCGTTCATGAAGGAAAGTCACGACCGCGACGTGATGATGAACACTGTCGCGCCGGTCTGGGACGGTAACGAAACCTGGCTGGTACTGGGCGGCGCTGCACTGTTTGGCGCGTTTCCGCTGGCCTATTCTGTGGTTCTGTCTGCGCTGTATCTGCCGCTGATGTTCATGCTCATGGGCCTGATATTCCGCGGCGTGGCGTTCGAGTTCCGCTTCAAGGCGACCGAGCTGAAGCGTCACTGGTGGGACAAGGCCTTCATTGGCGGCTCGCTCGCGGCGACTTTCTTTCAGGGTGTGGCGCTGGGTGCCTATATTGAAGGCATTCCGGTGGTCGATCGTCAGTTTGCAGGCGGCTCGCTGGACTGGCTTTCGCCGTTCCCGATGTTCTGCGGCCTGGCCTTGATCGTTGCCTATGCGTTGCTGGGCTGCACCTGGCTGATCATGAAGACCGAAGGCCCGCTACAGAAGGCCATGCATGACCTGGCGCGCCCTCTGGCACTGGCGGTTCTTGCCGTCATGGCCGTGGTCAGCCTGTGGACGCCGCTGGCGCATGCGGATATTGCGCATCGCTGGTTCAGCATGCCTAACCTGTTCTGGTTCATGCCGGTGCCGATTCTGGTGTTGGTGACCATGTACGGGCTGTTCAAGGCTGTGGCGCGAAATGCCCACTACACGCCGTTTCTGCTGACCCTGTTGCTGATCTTTCTCGGCTATAGCGGTCTGGGCATCAGCCTGTGGCCGAATATCATTCCGCCTTCAGTGTCTATCTGGCAGGCCGCCGCGCCGCCACAGAGCCAGGGTTTCATGCTGGTCGGCACGCTGTTCATCATTCCGTTTATCCTGGGCTACACCTTCTGGAGCTACTACGTGTTCCGCGGCAAGGTGACGACCGAAGACGGTTATCACTAGCCCGAACCGAGGAGAATGACGATGTCTGGTAAAAATTCCATGCACGATCCGGATCCGGCACTGAGCAAACCGCTCTGGCAACGACTGGCCTGGCTGGTCGGGATCTGGTCGGGCAGTGTGTTTGCGCTGTTCATCGTCGCCAGCCTGATGCGCATGTTCATGAGCGCTGCAGGCCTGACGACTCACTGATCATCACTGCATTCCCGTTCGTGCCTTCCGGGCACGTTTACGACCCTCTGTCACCGCTCGTGTGGCAAGAGGGTCTTTTTTTGCGTGCTGCGGCTTACTTGCGTGCCTTGAGGATGACGAACTTGGGTGTGGATGCAACCTGCTCGACACCCCTGAACAGGCGCGACAGCTTGGTGTGATAACCCAGATGTCGATTACCGACGATATACAGTGCGCCACCTGTTACCAACGCCTCGCGCGCCTGGAGGAACATGCGCCAGGCGAGGAAATCCCCTACCACCTGCTGCTGATGAAACGGCGGATTGCACAGCACCACATCCAGAGAGTCAGGTTCCTGGCCGTCCAGCCCGTCGCCTGCACGGATGACGGCTTCTCGCTCGCCCAACTGTGCCCGCCAGTTTTCTGCAGCCGATTGCACAGCCATGTATGACTCGTCCACCAGCGTGTAGTGCGCATCGGGATTGTCCAGCGCACTGGCGATGGCCAGCACCCCGTTGCCGCAACCCAGGTCTGCAACCCGCGAGCTGCCCAGGTTCTTCGGCAAATGAGGCAAAAAGGCCCGAGTGCCGATATCCAGACCCTCGCGACAGAACACATTGGCGTGGTTGATCAGTTCGATGGCCGGTTCATCCAGCCGGTAACGTGTCGGGTAAGGCGAGGCTTGCACCTCCTGCGCCTGCGGTGTCACAAATAGCAATCGGGCTTTTTTCACCGCCAGCGAGGCTTGCACCGGCCCCACATACTCTTCCAGCAAGTCTCCGGCCGAGCGCGGCAAATGCTTGACCATCGCCGCAGCGATCACCCGCGCGCCGGGTGCCAGTTGGCCTTGCAGTCGTATCAGTTGCTCTTCCAGCAGGGCAAGGGTCTTGGGGACGCGGATGAGCACCCAGTCGAACGGGCCGTTCAGTGGCTCGCTGGCTGGTATCAGAGGCACCGCGTCATAGGCCATGCCGTTGCGTGCCAGGTTCTTTTCCAGCCCTTGCGCCGCCAGGTACGAATCGGTACTGCTTGACACTGTCGCGTGGCGGGCGAGGCTCGCCGCAAGGGCGCCGAAGCTGTCGTTGAGCACCAGCACCCGGCTTTGAAGGCTCAGCCCGGTCTCTGCAACGTGGCTGAGCAGGTATTCGTCAGCGGCATCGAATGCCTGCAGCGGCTCATCCTGTTGCTCTGGCTGGCGGATGAGATCAAGTTCAGCGAAGGGACTGATGAGCAGGGGCATTGGCGGGAGAACTCTGTGCAATCGAAGGTATATCAGCGAGTCCTGTGACAGGCAGACTCGCCGATACCCGGGATTTTACGTAGTTTTCCGACAGATATCTGCCTATTGCTGAACAACGGCGGTTTTTGTCAGAACATGCCGCTCATCGCAGCACGTACAGCAGCGGCGGTCTTGTTGCACACGCCCATCTTTTGGATGGCACTGGCGATGTGAAAGTGAATGGTGCGCTCCTTCAGGCAAAGAATGATTGCAATGGCACCAGCTGTTTTCCCTTCTGCGGACCACTTGAGGACTTCGATTTCTCTCTGTGTCAGGTTCTTTGCTGGCGAGGGCTGTAGAAAATTGATTTCCATGGTGTTCATGAAGCCTCCTTGCGGTGTGTATCCAGACCTTGCTGTTCGCTTATCCAGTCTAGGAACAAATCACCGGCAACCCGCCGACTGCGCAGGCGCGCTGACGGATGGACTGATGGCACTTGGCACCGCGAAATATGTCTTTACCCTGTAACCCTTGTGCAAGAGCGGTTCAGGTAATTTGTCGCGCAGCCGTTCAGCCAGCTCAGGCAGTCTTCGAGAACCAAATGCTCTAAGCCGACAGGTCGGTTTCGAGGTAAATCATCACAAACAGCCGGTGTTTATCGCGACGGCTTTGCGGGACACTGGGTTCTGCTTTCCATATTCAGGAGTTCAAAGCGCACCATGACCGTCAGTGATGACAAGTTCACCCGACAGACACTGCAGCGTGTCACGCCGCTGACCGAGAACCTGTTCACCCTGCGCGCTACACGCGATCCGGGTTTTCGCTTTCGTGCCGGCCAGTTTGCGCGGCTTGGCGTGACCAAGGCCGATGGCACGACCGTGTGGCGTGCCTATTCGATGGTGTCTTCACCCTACGACGAGTTTCTGGAGTTCTTCTCCATCGTGGTGCCCGACGGCGAGTTCACCAGCGAGCTGAACCGCCTGCGCGAAGGCGACACCCTGATGGTGGAAAAGCAGGCATTTGGTTACCTGACGCTGGATCGATTTGTTGATGGCCGTGACCTGTGGCTGTTGTCTACAGGCACAGGCGTCGCGCCTTTTCTGTCGATCCTTCAGGATTTCGAAGTCTGGGAGAAGTTCGAGCGGGTGATCCTTGTCTACAGCGTGCGCGAGTCCCGCGAGCTGGCCTATCAGCAGCTGATTGCCGAGCTGATGCAGCGTGAGTATCTGGCTGAGTACGCGGACAAGTTTCTGTTTCTGCCCACGGTAACCCGCGAGCAGCATCCGGGCGCATTGAATGGACGCATCACGCAACTGATCGACAACGGAGAACTGGAGCGCGCCGCCGGAATTGCCCTCACGCCAGAGCATTCGCGGGTAATGTTATGTGGTAATCCGCAGATGATCGATGACACACGAGCGATTCTCAAACAGCGCGACATGCGCCTGAGCCTGTCACGCAAGCCAGGGCAGGTGGCAGTCGAGACGTATTGGTAGACGACGCTTCGCTCGTCCACAATCCCCAAGGATCGTAGGAGCGGACTCGTCCGCGATATGCCGGGAACCGGCAGCAAGCTGCTTCAGGGCCGCTTCGCAGCCCATCGCAGCTATCGTAACCTTCTGATACTCCCACGCCCCACAAACACAAGCTCGTGTTTCAAACCCACAATCAGAGTGGGCGTGCAGGGTCCACGGTGACGGGTTCTGCCGGCTTGTTCTGTTCCTTCAGCAGGTCGCGAATCTCGCTCAGCAGAACTTCCTGCCTGGAAGGCGTTGGCGGCAGGGTAGGCGCCTTGGCTTCTTCGCGTTTCAGGCGATTGATCGCCTTGACGCCCATGAAGATCGCGAACGCGACAATGATGAAGTCGATGATGGTCTGGATGAACTTGCCATACGCCAGCAGTACTGCGGGCGCTGTGCCCTGTGCTGGACGCAGGGTGACGGCCAGGTCACTGAAGTCCACACCGCCGATCAACAGGCCTAACGGCGGCATGATGACATCGCCGACGAACGACGAAACGATCTTGCCGAATGCCGCGCCAATGATGATACCGACGGCCATATCGACCACGTTACCTTTGACCGCAAAGGCCTTGAACTCGCTAAGTACGCTCATGGGTAATTCCTTGTTACAGATAAAATTGATCCAGAAGAGTGTAGCCCAGCCGTAGTGTTGCCGCTTGAACCACGTTTAATCGACCGGAGCCGCCTGCGTAAGTTTTATCCGGTTTTGAAACCTGTGCTTCGCCGAGCGAGTAGCGGGTACCGAAACCTGCGCTATGATGGGCGTTTTTCACGACTGGGGTTGTCATGGCCAAGGCCAAACGCTTGTACGGCTGCACCGAGTGTGGCGCGACGTTTCCCAAGTGGGCGGGCCAGTGCGCTGATTGCGGCGCCTGGAACACACTGGTCGAAACCATGATTGAGAGTGGTGCCGCTGCGCCCCCCAGTGGACGCACGGGCTGGACCGGTTCGCAGGCGCAGATCAGAACCCTGGCGGAAGTCAGCGTCGAAGAGATCCCGCGTTTCTCCACCAACTCCGCCGAGCTGGATCGCGTGCTCGGTGGCGGTCTGGTAGACGGCTCGGTGGTGTTGATCGGCGGTGATCCTGGCATCGGTAAATCAACCATTCTGCTTCAGACACTGTGCAACATTGCGCAACGCATGCCTGCCCTGTATGTCACTGGTGAGGAATCCCAACAGCAAGTGGCCATGCGCGCCCGCCGTCTGGGCCTGCCGCAGGACAAACTGCGCGTCATGACCGAAACCTGCATCGAGACGATCATTGCCACAGCCAAGGTCGAAAAGCCGAAAGTGATGGTGATCGACTCGATCCAGACGATCTTTACCGAACAGTTGCAATCCGCACCGGGTGGCGTATCGCAGGTTCGTGAAAGCGCTGCCTTGCTGGTGCGCTACGCCAAACAAAGCGGCACCGCGATCTTTCTGGTGGGTCACGTCACCAAGGAAGGCGCGCTGGCCGGTCCACGCGTGCTGGAGCACATGGTCGACACCGTGTTGTATTTCGAAGGCGAGTCGGACGGCCGTCTGCGCCTGTTGCGGGCCGTGAAGAATCGCTTCGGTGCCGTGAACGAGCTGGGCGTGTTCGGCATGACCGACAAGGGCTTGAAGGAAGTCTCCAATCCGTCGGCGATTTTCCTGACCCGTGCTCAGGAAGAAGTACCGGGCAGCGTGGTCATGGCTACGTGGGAAGGTACGCGACCCATGCTGGTGGAAGTCCAGGCACTGGTGGATGACAGCCACATGTCCAATCCGCGCCGGGTGACACTGGGGCTCGATCAAAACCGTCTGGCGATGCTATTGGCCGTATTGCACCGGCATGGCGGCATTCCGACCCACGATCAGGACGTGTTCCTCAACGTGGTGGGGGGCGTGAAGGTGCTCGAGACCGCATCAGACCTGGCCTTGATGGCCGCGGTCATGTCCAGCCTGCGCAATAGGCCTCTGCCGCATGACCTGCTGGTGTTTGGCGAAGTGGGGTTGTCGGGTGAGGTCAGGCCCGTGCCCAGTGGTCAGGAGCGCCTCAAGGAGGCCGCCAAGCACGGTTTCAAACGGGCCATCGTGCCGAAAGGCAATGCGCCGAAAGAAGCACCTCCCGGCTTGCAAATCATTGCTGTCACGCGCCTGGAACAGGCTTTGGATGCGCTGTTCGAGTAACCCTCCCTTGGGGTTATTCGTACAACTCGATCAAGGCCGCCAGTTCCCGATCGAGTTCCTCGGGGTCGCCGAGGTTCAATTCGACCAGCCGCCTCAGGTAGCTGATCGACTCCAGCCCTATATGCCGGCAAACAAACCCCAGTTGCCGGTTGTTGTCATGGGTGACTTCGGCATCCATTTTCACGTGGGCATCGTTGCTTAGAATGATGTCGACTTCAAAGGGTTGCGTCGGATCACCGTTCCAAGGATCAGGCCGTTCGATCAGCAACCCTTTGAGGGACAGGTCGACCAGTTTCACTTTCCAGCTTTTGTCGCCTTGCTTCAGATCGGTCTTGGCATCAAAGGCAATGCGTTTGAAACGACGGCGATCTTCGGGTGAGTCGGTCATCGGGTTAACTCTCTTGTCGCCCGTTGAAACCAGTCAGCGGGCAGGTTGTTTTCCGAGCAATTCTTTCGTCTCTGCACGATAGACCGGAAAGCAATGGCAGAACAGTTCCTCCTTGCCGTTTTGTGATCCGGCCACCATCTCTTGAGGCCATTCCAGCCCTCTATGCCGGGTATCTGCCGCAATTGATCATTTTTCGACCTAGACCTTGGTTGGGGGTGGTCTTTCGTGGATCCGACGCTAAACTCGCACTGCTTGCCTTCTAGTCAACTCTGCTGGAATAAAAAATGAAAAATAATAATAGCCTGATGCGCCACGTTCCCTGGCTCATCGTTGCAATTGTCGGAGCATGTGCTCTTGGGGTCGTGGCCTTGCGTCGCGGAGAGGCGATCAATGCCTTGTGGATAGTGGTTGCTGCGGTGGCTATCTATCTGGTTGCTTATCGTTACTACAGTCTTTTCATCGCCACGCACGTCATGCAGCTCGATCCGCTGCGTGCCACGCCGGCGGTGGTCAATAACGATGGTCTGGACTACGTGCCGACCAACAAACATATCCTGTTTGGTCACCACTTTGCCGCCATCGCTGGCGCGGGGCCGCTGGTCGGGCCGGTGCTGGCCGCGCAAATGGGCTATCTGCCCGGTACGCTCTGGCTGATCGCCGGTGTGGTGCTGGCAGGAGCGGTGCAGGATTTCATGATTCTGTTCCTGTCCACGCGCCGCGACGGTCGCTCGCTGGGCGACATGGTTCGCGAGGAAATGGGCCGCATTCCCGGTACCATCGCCTTGTTCGGCTGCTTCCTGATCATGATCATCATCCTTGCGGTGCTGGCGCTGATTGTGGTCAAGGCGCTGGCCGAAAGCCCTTGGGGCATGTTCACGGTCATGGCGACGATTCCGATTGCAATGTTCATGGGCATTTACATGCGCTACATCCGTCCGGGACGCATTGGAGAAATCTCTATTGTCGGTGTCATTCTGCTGCTGGGTTCGATCTGGGTCGGCGGTGCGGTAGCGGCTGATCCGACCTGGGGGCCGATGTTCACCTTCACCGGCATACAGATCACCTGGATGCTGGTGGGCTACGGTTTCGTCGCAGCCATGCTGCCGGTCTGGCTGCTGCTGGCGCCACGTGACTACCTGTCGACCTTCCTCAAGATCGGCACAATTCTGGCCTTGGCAATCGGTATCCTGATTCTGGCCCCCGAGCTGAAAATGCCGGCCCTGACCCAGTTCACCGATGGCACCGGCCCGGTCTGGAAAGGCGCGCTGTTCCCGTTCCTGTTCATCACCATCGCCTGCGGCGCGGTGTCGGGTTTCCACGCGCTGATCTCTTCGGGTACCACGCCCAAGCTGCTGGATAACGAAAAGAATGCCCGTTACATCGGCTACGGCGGCATGCTGATGGAGTCATTCGTGGCGATCATGGCGATGGTCGCCGCTTCGGTCATCGAACCAGGTGTCTATTTTGCGATGAACAGCCCGGCTGCCGTGGTTGGCAGCGATGTGGTGACGGTCGCGCAGACGGTTTCCAGCTGGGGCTTCGCCATCACGCCCGAACAACTGACAGCGGTCGCCAAAGACATCGGCGAAAACACCATTCTGGCCCGCGCCGGTGGTGCGCCTACCCTGGCGGTCGGTATCGCGCAGATTCTCCATCAGGTATTGCCGGGCGAGAACACCATGGCGTTCTGGTACCACTTCGCGATCCTGTTTGAAGCGCTGTTCATCCTCACCGCTGTCGACGCCGGCACACGGGCCGGACGCTTCATGCTGCAG
This sequence comes from Pseudomonas tremae, assembly GCF_001401155.1. Classification (GTDB taxonomy): domain Bacteria; phylum Pseudomonadota; class Gammaproteobacteria; order Pseudomonadales; family Pseudomonadaceae; genus Aquipseudomonas; species Aquipseudomonas tremae. The sequence continues at coordinate 99,854 of NZ_LJRO01000192.1, read as the reverse complement.
GACCTTCTGGGCAGCTTCGTGCCAGCCCTGAAACGCACCGAATCCTGGACCGCCAACGCCATCGGTACAGGTGGTTGCGTCGCCCTGTGGGGGTATCTGCTGTATCAGGGCGTGATCGACCCGCTGGGTGGCATCAACACCCTGTGGCCGCTGTTTGGTATCTCCAACCAGATGCTCGCCGGTATCGCGCTGATGCTCGCCAGCGTCGTGCTGATCAAGATGAAGCGTCAGCGCTACGTCTGGGTCACCATGTTGCCTGCTGTCTGGCTGCTGATCTGCACCGTGACGGCTGGCCTGATCAAACTGTTCGACGCCAACCCAGCGGTCGGCTTCCTGGCCCTGGCCAAGAAGTACAGCGCCGCTGCGGATGCCGGTCAGATTCTGGCTCCGGCGAAGACCATGGACCAGATGCAGCATGTGATCTTCAACGCCTACACCAACGCTGGGCTGACCATGCTGTTCCTGTTTGTGGTGTTCAGCATTCTGTTCTATGCCATCAAAGTAGGCCGTGCGGCCTGGACGACCAAGGAGCGCTCCGACAAGGAAGCTCCTTATCAGGCCATGCCGCCAGCGCCGCAGGTGTGATGATGTTCACCCACAGAGGATTTGCCCATGTTCAATGACCTGAGTCGCCTCGGCAAATACCTCGGTCAGGCCGCGCGCCTGATGGTGGGCATGCCTGACTACGATACGTATGTCGAGCACATGCAGAACACCCACCCGGACAAGCCGATGATGACCTACGAGCAGTTCTTTCGGGAGCGGCAAGAGGCACGTTACGGCGGCAAGGGCGGGCCGAAGTGCTGCTGATATGCTGATATGCTGATCTGCGTTATTGTCTGACCCGACGCGCCACAGGCCATCACCTGTGGCGCGTTTTCATTCCAGCTGAATGCATCACGCCAGGAGCCTTATGACTGAGTTGCAACCCATCCCCGTGACCGTGCTGACCGGTTTTCTGGGCGCAGGCAAAACCACCTTGCTGCGCCATCTGCTCAAGGCCGAGCACGGCCTGAAGATTGCGGTAATCGAAAACGAATTCAGCGATGCCGGTATCGACAGCCAGTTGCTCGGCACCGACCCGGTGCAGATCATGACCCTGTCCAACGGCTGCGTGTGCTGCACCATTCACACCGACCTGACCAAAGCGCTGTATCTGCTGCTGGAGCGCCTGGACAGTGGCGAAATCGCTTTCGATCGGTTGGTGATCGAATGCACCGGGCTGGCCGATCCGGCACCGGTCGCCCAGACGTTTTTCATCGACGAAGAGCTGCGCGAGCGTTATATCCTCGACGGCATCATTACCCTGGTGGACGCTGCCCACGCAGATACCCATCTGGCGCAAACCATCGCCCAGGCACAGATCGGCTTTGCCGACCGTCTGTTGGTCAGTAAGCGTGACCTCGTAGACGACGCAGCCTTCGATGCCCTCAGCGCGCGTCTTGCGCGCATCAACCGCCGCGCCCCGATACGCATCGTCGACCACGGCAAGATCGACCTCGCCGAACTGCTCGACGTGCGTGGCTTCAACCTCAACGCCGACCTCGGCGGCGGCATGGTCTTGCGACCACTGGCCCCGGTCGGCAACTCCGGCGACCGCATCACCAGCCTGGTCCTGCGCAGCGACAAACCCCTGAACCTGGACCGTCTCAGTGAGTTCATGAACGAACTGCTGGAAGACCACGGCAAGCAGTTGTTGCGCTACAAAGGCGTGCTCAACATCGAAGGCGAACCGCGCAAAATGGTGTTTCAGGGAGTGCTGAAACTGTACGGCTTTGACTGGGATACCGAGTGGGCTGAAGGCGAGCAGCGCGAGAGCGTAATCGTGTTTATTGCCGATGAGTTGCCGGAGGAGAAGATTCGAGCGGGGTTCGAGAGGGTTTGTGCATAAGGTATTTGGCTATGATCTGAGTAGCTGCCTCCGCTAGTGAGCCACCCAACAAAAAGCCCCGGTTCTCACGAACCGGGGCTTTTCGGTGTTGCGTCTAGACGAAGTCTATCAAGCGCCGTAGACCGGCAACTTCGCGCAGATGGCCTTGACCTTTTCACGGACAGCGTCGATCACTGCTTCGTTGTTCAGGTCTGCCAAGATGTCGCAGATCCAGCCAGCCAGTTCCTTGCACTCTGTTTCCTTGAAGCCACGAGTGGTCACTGCCGGGGTACCGAAGCGCAGGCCGGAGGTGACGAACGGGGAGCGTGGGTCGTTTGGCACGGAGTTCTTGTTCACGGTGATGAAGGCGCGACCCAGGGCGGCGTCTGCGTCTTTACCGGAGATGTCCTGCTTGATCAGCGACAGCAGGAACAGGTGGTTTTCAGTCCCGCCGGACACCACGTCGAAGCCGCGCTCGATGAAGACACCGGCCATCGCCTTGGCATTCTTGACCACTTGTTGCTGGTAAGCCTTGAACTCGGGTTGCAGCGCTTCCTTGAAGCAGATCGCCTTGGCCGCGATGACGTGCTCCAGCGGGCCGCCCTGCGAGCCAGGGAATACAGCTGAATTCAGCTTCTTCTCGATGTCGGCGTTGGCGCGAGCCAGAATCAGGCCGCCACGTGGACCGCGCAGGGTCTTGTGCGTGGTAGTGGTCACGACGTCTGCGAATGGCACCGGGTTCGGGTAGACGCCTGCTGCGACCAGACCGGCAACGTGAGCCATGTCGACGAACAGGTAGGCACCGACCTTGTCGGCGATGGCGCGGAAGCGCGGGAAGTCGAGGATCTGCGAGTAGGCAGAGAAACCGGCGACGATCATTTTCGGCTTGTGTTCAACAGCCAGGCGCTCGACTTCGTCGTAGTCGATCATGCCGTTGGCATCGATGCCGTACTGGACGGCGTTGTACAGCTTGCCCGAGGACGAAACGCTGGCGCCGTGGGTCAAGTGACCACCGTGGGCCAGGCTCATGCCGAGAATGGTGTCGCCGCCTTGCAGCAGGGCCAGGTAGACAGCCGAGTTGGCCTGCGAGCCTGCGTGTGGCTGAACGTTGGCGTAATCGGCGCCGAACAGCTCCTTGGCGCGGTCGATGGCCAGTTGCTCGATAACGTCGACGTACTCGCAGCCGCCGTAGTAACGCTTGCCTGGGTAGCCTTCAGCGTACTTGTTGGTCAGGACCGAGCCTTGAGCTTCCATGACGGCCGGACTGGTGTAGTTTTCCGAGGCAATCAGCTCGATGTGTTCTTCCTGACGCAGAGCTTCTTGCTCCATGGCGGCAAACAGATCGGCGTCGTACTTGGCGATAGTCAAATCACGGCTGAACATGGCAGTCCTCAAAGGGGCATGGCGGAAAAGGCGACTATTCTACCCCATCGGGTTTTATCTGGCATATGAAAGGCAGTCATCTTGACCAGTGACAGCGTTCACGCTGCGCTCTGCAAGGCGTGAAATCATTGCCACTGTGCAGGCGCAAGCCCTGCTCTGGGCGGGGCTCACCCGCATGAGATTGCCCGGTTCGATGGCGTCATCCCTGGCTTGATCCCGGCACATTCACTCTAAATTTCAGTGGCCATGCGTCGACTCTTCCTTGGCTGCCGGGAACCGTTGCGGGTCGGATGCCACTTAGTCGGTCAATTGCTTGTACCCACTAACCACAGGGAAAACGCCCATGATGCCCTCTCAGATCACGCGCTCCTCTCATTCCTCATTACCGGACGCCGCCCCGGCGTCCTCCGATGCCGCCAGCAGCTGTGAGCAAACCCCGCAACAGGCTCGTACCACGGCCTTTGTCGCCTCCGGCGAGCTGGCCGTGGCATTTGGTCGCACTTCCGCTGTGCCGGTGCAGGACCCTGTGCGCCTGTTGTCTAATCTCCAGCGTGAACTGGGCAAGACACACCCGTCCTGGCCCGATGTTGCCCAGCTCGGGCAGGACCTCGCGGAGGTCGCCATGACTGAGCAGGGCTGGCATCAGCTGGCAAGCGAAGATCAGCAGCCAGCGCTGAAAAATGTGCTTGATCATTGCACTAAACTTCTGTTCGATAAGCCCGGGTCCAGCGCATCCCACGCGTCGCTGGCCCAGGCCCTTGAAGGGCTAAGCGCGGCGCGGCTGCATCAGTCTCTCGCCTGTTTGACCACCCGGACGCCTGCCTTGGCGCTAGCGGTCCCGGATCTGCTGGCGCTGGCCCATCTGGAACCCGAGTCTCTGGCCGCAAAGCCCACCAATGCCTTGTCGTACGCGCTGTTCAGCAGTTTCGTTCAGACGACCAAACATCGTGCGCTTGAGTTGATTAACAACCTTCAGCATCAATCCGCAGAAACCGTCGGTCTGTTGCGCTCGCATGCCGATACGCTCAAAAGCCTTGAGGGATTGCCTGGCGCCTTGCAGGCACTGACAGAAAACTGCCCGGACGTGTCTGCCCGCAACGCGCTGCAGGAGTTGGCGGAGGTGGCCGGGGAGCTGCTGCAGCAATTACGCGCACACGATCTTTTGCCGCAGTTGCAGGAAATCTCGAGTGAACCCGAAGAGGCATCAGTGCACGGTGAGGAGCCTGTCGAGCCCGCCGAGCCAAGGCTGACGCGAAGCCAGGCACTGCTTATGGCCGGCGGCAATCTGGTGCGCAAGTTCGATGCCTACGGGGCGTTGGCGCCGATGGATGACAAGGGCTTGCTGGCCCTGATGCGCACCCCGGCGCCGCACCTGTCGCCCGATCAGATGCATGCCTTTCTGAACAGGCATGTGCTCCACCTCACTCAGGAGCAGCGCAACATCGTCAGCGAAACACCATTGCCTGTCGCCTCTGAAGAAAACATCGAGGCCCAGCGCGGCATGGGGTTCGATGAAAAACTGCGGCTGGCGCTGGCCGCAGGCACGCTGGTGTTGACCGAGGAACAACTGGCCGAACTCGATGAGTTACCGAAGGCGAGTACCACGACATCCGACGTGTTGAAGCCGCTGTTGGAAAAACCATCGTCTGCGCTGACCGAGGCAGAGCACGACATGCTTGGCGCAATCGTTCAGGCCAACGCGCAGGGACAACTCGACGCCTGGCGCGCTCACAACGAAAAGTTGCCTGAGGTATTGCAGCGCTCGGGGCTGCCATCCCACGTGCGTGAGGAGTTGCTCAGCCTCAATAAAAGCATGAATGCCGAACTGGGCACGCTCAAGAATGGCGCCTCGTTGATCAGCCGCGTTGGCGCAAGCCCGGCGATGCTGCTCGCGCTGGCCCCCTTGCCTCTGGCCGTGGCGTTCGTCAGCAATGACAACTCCTACAGCTCATCGCTGGTTGCACACTACACCAAGAACGCCGTGTTCATGGCCGGCCTGATGATGAACGAGCTGACCAACGCGCGGACCAACGTCGATCACGGCCTCAACCGCTACTTCGTCACGTTGCTGTCCAACGCCATCGTGGCGCAGCCCACTTTCGCCAAAAACGAACACCTGCTGGATCAGGTCGGCTTCGGTATCGCAACGGCTGTCGCGTCCGGCGCGGCCACGCTGGGCGTGTTCAACCGCGAGTCGATTGCAGCCGCTTTCAAGATGGTGAAGAGCAAGCTGTCAAAGCAAGACACCGGGGACGCGAACATCTCGGAAGAAGATCACCTTGCCGTGGTCAAGCACTTCGACGTCAGCGAGCATTTCGCTCAGCAGATGAAAGTGGCGACCGAGGTTTACAAGCAGGACAAAAGCATCACCGACATCATGAATTCAAGCCTGACGTATCTCGGCTCCAAGAGCAGCGAGTTCCGGGCTACATTCGAAGTCGCCGATGCCATGCGTGCAGGGCTGGAACTGTCTGCGAGCGAGCGCAAGGAGGACCCTGATTTCTACACCAAGCTGGGTCTGGTTGCTCTCACTGCGAGTATCGGTGCGGCGCTGGTGATGTTGATGAAAAGCATGGTCGGTAAAGCCGATTATGCGGCGGACGGCGCCTGGTGCGTGTCGGAGATGCTCAAACTGGCCATGAATCCCGAAGTCGATATGCAAAAGGCGGTTCAGGTCTTCAAGGAAATCGTCGGGCTTAACCTGGTGATGACGGGGTTTTTGGGCGTCAACAAAGCCTGGAATTTCCTCGACAAGGGTTTGAAAGGCTACGCCTCGGGCGCCGCAGTGCTGACCGCAGCCAACCTCACGCTGCCCGGTATGGTCGGCGAAGTGGCAGGCGCCGCAGCCGGCAAGGGGTTGAGCTACCTGACTGACAAGGGCAAGGCGGCGCACCAGGCTGGCAAGGCGGCAGCGTCCTGGGCTGGCAATTACGTCGGCACCTCGCGTCTTGGGGGGGCGGTCAGCTCTCTGCAGGCTGCAATTCCCGGCAGGGTTGCCGGTGGGCAAGTAGTGGCGAGCCTCTATGACCGCTACCGGTACATGACCGGGGCGCATCCGGAGCCTGTACAGGAAACGGCTGGCGAGCCATAAGTTCTTAGCCTGAAGACTGCAGCCTGCGACCCAGGCTGCAGTCCCGCCTGGCCTCCGGCAATAATCCCTCCTTATCAATCCCTTCGTATCAATCCTCCTTCGCACTGCAAGGAGGCCTGCGTGCTGCCCACGGTTGGGCGCGTTCCAGTTGAGCTGCAAGGCTCAACAAGGTCAGTTCGTCGCCAAACCGGGCTACGAAGTGAGAACCCAGAGGTAGCGAATCGGCTGTCCAGTAAAGAGGCACGGACATGGCCGGTTGCCCTGTCGCATTGAACAGCGCCGTGTAAGGCGAATAGCTGTGTGAAAGGGCAATGAAGTCCTGCAGCGAACGGCTGTCGTCGTCGAACGCCAGTTCTCCGAGTCGGGGTGGTGCGCGGTTGAGCGTCGGGGTGAGGACGATATCGTAATCCTCGAAGAAACCGGCCATGGCCCGGCCCAGTGCATGCATTGATTCGACTGCCGAAATGTAGCGTGTCGCAGGCAGTTGGCCACGCTCGCGCAGAATGACGCGGGTGCGGGGCTCCAGTTCGTCCATGGCAACCGGGAAACCGCGCATTTTTCCGAGCAGCTCAAGGTAGCCCTGGGTGTGGGAGCCGATGATGTCGAACGTCGCATCGAGGAATTCAGGCAGCCTGACCGGCAGTGTCGTTGGCACAACGTAATGGCCGAGCGACTCCAGCAAGGCCGCGGTGTGCTGCAGTGCAGCCAGAGCCTCCGGTTCTGCATGCCAAGGCGAAAGGGTCGAGATCAAGGCGATTTTCAGCCGTTTGGGTTCGCGTTCTACTGCCCGCGAGAAGGCGGTTGGCGGCATGGGCGCCGCATAGGGAGCACCTGAATCAATTCCTGCGGTGGCATCGAGCAGGGCGGCGCTGTCGCCTACCGACAGGGTAATTGCATGCGCCGTTCCCAGTCCTGCCCAACCTTCACCGACCATAGGGCCTGAAGGCAACAGGCCACGCGATGGTTTGAAGCCGAATACGCCGCAGCAGGAGGCCGGCACGCGAAGGGAGCCGCCACCGTCGTTGCCATGCGCGAAGGGGATGGCGCGTGCTGCCACCAGCGCTGCGGCACCACCGCTGGAGCCGCCCGCGCTGTAATCCAGATTCCACGGGTTACGGGTCGCCCCGAAACGTTGCGATTCGGTGCTGTAAGAGACGCCGAACTCAGGTGCAGTGGTGGTCCCGATAAGTTGGCATCCTGCGCGACGCAGCCGGCTGACGATTTCGCAGTCGATGTCCGAGCGGAAATCGCCCAATGCGCGTGAGCCACAGGTCATCCGCGCACCTGCCATAGGGGTGAACATGTCTTTCACGAGGGTAGGGACCCCTGCCATAACGCCCTGTCGAACGCTATTTTCGGTCGCCTGACCGCGCGCCTGTTCATAGAGCTTTTCGCAGACCGCATTCAGGCTGGGTTCTACCTGTTCGACCCGCGCGATTGCGGTTTCCAGCAGTTCACTCGGGCTCACTTCGCCTTTGCGTACCAGCGCTGCCAGGCCACGTCCATCCAGGGTATTGAATAATTCGTGCAGGTCTTTCATTGATTGCCTCCAGGAGTTAAAGCAGGTGGTCGTGATGAGTACGCCACTTAAAAACTGATGCCGGTGCGCAGCGCGACGGTGTAGCCCTCGGCCCGATTGCGGGCATCGAACTCCTTGTAGGCGTGCAGCCACACAGGAGGCAGACCGCTACCGGGTTTGAAGTAACTCACGGCGGGACCTGCGGCGATTACGCGGGCGCGGTTGCCCCGAGTCAGTCCTGGCGCGTCGTCATCCGAGAGTTGTCTGTAGTAGTAACCGCCGATGCCCAGGGTCCAGTCGCCAACGTGTTGACCCACCGCGAACTCGTGGCGATATTCGACGCCGCTGCGGTAGTCGGTGTCGGGGTTTCGCGCGTTGATATCGATCTGAAAACTGGAAGAAACCTCAAATCCGCCGGGTGAAATGTAGGTCGCATTCAGCAAGGGGGAGAGCGTCCAGTGGTTGGTTCCGGGGCTGACCAGACGGTTCTTGTCATAGTCTCCGGTAGGGGCCTGAATCATCAGTTGGGTATTGATACCGAGGCCCGGGCCAGGCGTCCATTCCAGAATAATCGGCACCACTTGCAGGTCTGCGGGACGAAAGACCGATGCGCTGTCGCTGAAGACGCGTTGACCTCCGGCGTTCACGCCCAGGTCTGCATCCATCTTGAAAAACACGGGCACTGCAGCGAAGCCATAGCGGGCGCCCAGAAACGTTTGCCCGGTCATGCGCAAGTAAGCCAGGCCGATTGCCAGAACGTTGATATGGAAATCGTTACCGCTGTTATTGCCTTTGCTGTCGGTGATGACGTTCGCCCGGTAGTTGCTGACGCGCATTCCGACGGTGCCATTGGGTGTCGACGGTGGCATGAACCCTGACCCGAAGTCGAACACCCCCGCCGCTGTGGTGGGGGCTGCGTTCTCGGTAGCGTAGGTTCCGGGCGCCAGTGCAAAGATCAGAATGACAAGTCCTGACGCTGTAAGGATCCGCTTTTTTAATGACATTGGAATGCGCCTTGTTATTTTTATGGGCGAACACGTGCCTCCCTGGCAGGGTGGCCGTTATTGAACATTTCGACGGGGGTTAAGTGCCTGACGTCAGCCGTCAGTCAAATGCAGTAACTGAGTGATCTGCGCTTTACGGGTGACACCCAGCTTGTTGTATATCTTTCTCAGGTGATGGCGGACGGTGCAGGGAGAAACACCGATCGTGCGGGCGACTTCCTTGTAGGTTTGTCCGACCGCAAAGCCTTGTGCGACCTGAAGTTCTCGCTGGCTCAACAGTTCCAGGGTGCTGCGTCGGCGAGCCGTCAGCAGTACAAGGTCGTCTATGGGTTGGGCGGTGATCTGAAGGTTCTGGCTCAGGTAGCCTTTTTCAGGGCAGACCTGTCCTGGCAGACGATTGGACGGCCTGTCAGGCCATTCCGGGTTCAGCATCGAAGAAAACGCAGGCTCCATCGAAAGCAGCACGCCGTAACGATCGCTTACGGCCATCGCCGTCTCGTCGCAGGCCCCTTGAGTTTCCCTCAGGGTGACGAGTGTTCTGAGATAACTTGCCTGTTCGGCGGCTATCAGATGCGGCATCAACCACTCGACCAAGCGTTTTTCCAGGGGCGAAAAGGGCTCACCGCCTTCCGAGCGGAACAGCGTCAAATGGACGCCCAGTTGTGTGTGAGGGTCTGTCAGCACAATGCCCAGTGCGAACGATAGATCGTAACGGCGGCCGAGTCCGGCAAGCGCTGCAGGTGCGTCTGGTGCAACACAGTGAATGACCTCACAGATGCCCCGGTTCATGTGCATTTTGCCAAGGCTGGCATCTTCGGTCTTGAGTTTCTCCCACTCGGTCGGGTAATCGGAAGACAGGCCCAGCAAAAAAGAACTGTGCTCGACAGGCCAGTTGTCACGCCAGGCAGATCGGCCCCACCAGGCCTTGTCGAATGACACCAGGGTGTTTACCTGCGCAAGCGCCTGCTGGTGAAACGTTGAGATCGATGCGCTGCGAACCCCGGTCTGTAGTTCAAGAATCACCGTGTTCAAGGCGTCTATGACCTGACAGGAAACACTGTTCAGGGATGTTATCTCGTCGACCATGCTACCCCCTTGTGTTCATTGTTATGGGTAGAGCAATCGCACGTGAACGCTGTGCGAGGCAGTGACTCAAGTCTACCCATATTCAGGGTTTCGGCTATCGTTCAAATGTACGATGGTGGCGGGATTATTCGAACGGGCGCCTGGCAAGACAGCCTGCTAATCGAGCATGAACAACGCGTCATTGCTAAATTGCGCTTCGAACTGGCCGGGAGGCATCGGGCGGCCGAAGAGGTAGCCCTGAACTTCGTCGCAGCCGTGCTGGCGCAGGAATTCCAGTTGCTCGTGGGTTTCCACGCCCTCGGCGATGACCGAGAGGTTGAGGCTGTGGGCCATTGCAATAATGGCGCGGGCGATCTGGGCGTCCTGCTCGCCTGACGGCAGGCCGTCCACGAAGGTGCGGTCGATCTTCAGAACGTCGATCGGGAACTGCTTGAGGTAATTCAGTGATGAATAGCCTGTGCCGAAATCGTCCACAGCGATGCTCAACCCGAGGTTTTTCAGGCCATCAAGGATGTGCATCGCTTCCTCGACTTCGCGCATCAGGATGCTCTCGGTCAACTCCAGCTCCAGGCAGGCGGGTGACAGCCCCGTCTGCTCCAGAATGCCGGCAATACGCTTGCCGAGCTGGCCGTCCGAAAACTGTCGCGCCGAGATGTTGACTGACACTTTGGGGACTCGCACCCGGGCCTGATGCCAGTGCTTGAGCTGCCGACAGGCCTCAGCGAGTACCCAGTCGCCGACTTCGACGACCAGCCCGAGCTCTTCGAGCACCGGGATGAAGTCGTTCGGCGGGACCAGCCCGCGGCGTGGATGACGCCAGCGCAGCAAAGCTTCTGCGCCGGTCAGACGTTTGCCATCGCCACTGAACTGCGGCTGGTAATAAAGGGTGAATTCCTGTTGTTCCAGCGCGTGACGCAGATCGCTTTCCAGTTCCAGGCGTTCAAGCGCCGTCGCGTTCATGTCCGCCTGATAGAACTGGAAGTTGTTCTTGCCGCACTCTTTGGCGTGGTACATCGCCGTGTCGGCGTTCTTCATCAGTTGGCTCAGCTCATTGCCGTCCTGTGGGCTGAGCGCGATGCCGATACTCGCGGTCACGAAAAACTCCCGGCCTTCAAGCACAAACGGAGTCACCAGGCTGGTCAGGATCCGCTCTGCAACATGAATGGCGCGGTTCAGCGCAGCTTCGCGAGTGATTGCCGGTTGCAGCAGCAACGTGAACTCATCGCCGCCCATGCGTGCGACGGTGTCATCAATGTCTACACAGGCAAGCAGACGGGTGGCCATTTCCTGAAGCATCCGGTCGCCTGCGGCGTGGCCCAGGGAATCATTGATCGGCTTGAAACGGTCAAGGTCGAGGAACATCAGCACCACCCACGCCTTCTGGCGTTCGGCCTGCTGCAGCGCTGAATGCAGCCGGTCCTGAAAGAGCGTGCGATTGGGCAGATGGGTCAGTGCATCGTAATAGGCCAGACGATGGATACGGTCCTCACTGGCCTTGCGTTCGCTGATATCACTGAAAAAACACACGTAACTCGCCAGGTCGCCTTCATCATCGACAACGGCCGTTATACCGACCCATGCCGGATAATGTTCACCGTTACGTCTTTTCAGCCGGATCTCACCCTCCCAGGTGCCGCGACCGTCCAACTGCTTGAGGATATGGCGCATTTGCGCTTCCTGCTCGGTCTCTACAGTGAGCATGCCGGGCAACTGATCGAGTACCTGAGCCACCTCATAGCCGCTGACGCGGGTGAAGGCTTCGTTGGCCTGGACGATATAGCCCGCCGGGTCGGTGATGAGGATTGCCGATGTCGAATGTTCGAATACCGTGGCGGCCATGCGCAGGTCTTTCTCGGCGCGGCGCTGTTGGCTGATGTCCCTGCCGACGCCGAAGATACCCTCGAAGTGACCGTGCTCATCCCATACCAGCACGACGCGCAGCTCCACCGGGATCTTGCGACCGTCGGCGCGCAGGCAGTCGAACACAAACATCCGGGTGGTCACTTCATCACGCAGCCTGGCCAGTTCCCGAGGTTTTTTGAGTACCTTGCCGATCCTGCTCATCAGGGCGTCGAAGCCAGCCAGTTGCTGACGGTTGGCCAGTACTGCCGACCAGCCATTCTGGACAATCCAGTCGGCGCTGTAGCCCAGCGCACGTTCTACGGAAGGGCTCACGTAGTTGATGTCCAGCAGGCCATCTGTGGAAAAGATCACGTCGCTGATGCTTTCGGCGAGCATGCGATAGCGCTGTTCGCTGTCACGCAGCGACTGGCTGGATGCCACCTGCTCGGTGATGTCCTTGGCAATGCCGATGATGCGCGTGACCCGATGCTCTGCGTCCCAGGCCAATGCCTGCTCGCGCACATCGAAACTACGCCAGTTGTTCTGGCTATCGCGAAAGCGCAATACGCTTTGCAGCAGCTCGTTATGCCCATGATGGCGTTGACGCAGTCGCATGTCCTGATAGCTTTTGGCGTCCTCCGGATGTAACAGTACCTCCCAGAAAAACTCGCCCATGGCGCGCAGTTCCAGCGCGCTGTACCCCAGCGTGTGGCCAAAATGATGGTTGCTGTAGATCATGCGTTGGCTGAGTACGTCCTGAACGTACAGGTGATCCGGCACGGTCCGGACCACATCGGACCAGAAGCTTTCGCGATCCTGCAGCGACAGCTCTACCTGTTTGCGGCTGGTGATGTCGCCGATACTGAGAATTACTGCATCGAAGTCACTGCGAGCTTCGGGCAGGCGCATGACCAGCCAGAGATGCTGATCCTCGCCGCTGGCGCGGGGCAGGCAGATTTCCAGCTCCAGCCGCGATTGTCTGGCGAGTACAGCATGAATCACCTGGACGCCGATGCCGCGGCGGAAACGCGGTTCGCCTTCGATCAACTGCTGCCAGGCCTGTTCGCTGCTCTCTATTTCCAGCAGGCCCAGAGCCACTTCATTGACTTCATTGATGCGCAACTGCTGTAACAGCCGTTTCAGCGACGCAGGCTGACTTTTGAGCAGAACCTCGAAGTCTTCGCCAGTGCTGACCTGAAGCGCCTCGAGTTGCTCCTGAAGGCCGGACATGTCCATCACACAGATCGCGACACCTGCGCCTTCGAAGATGTCTCGGTAACGGCGACGGCTTTGCATCATCTGGCGCTGACGCCTGCGCAGGCTGATCAGTGCGATCAGCGGCAGAATCGACAGCAGCAGGCCGATCAGGCATTTACCTATCAATGGCGTCAGCAGATCGTTGCGGGCCTTGTAGGCATCGAACATGCCCCGCAGTTGCCAGTCACTGTTGCTGAGCGGTTGCAGCAGAACAGTTTCGGACAGGCCGCTGTCTGCCTCGTTGGAAGGCAGTGGCTCGCGCAGAATCACCCTTTGGGTCTTGCGCTGCTCCAGGCGCCAGGCGTACTGAAAGTTCTGACCTGGCTGGCTTGCCAGATCCTTCAGGGCTTCCGGGGCCATGCGCAATACCCAGTAGTAGCCGTTGGCGTCGCTACCCTGGCGAATCAGCGCGTAAACCTGTGTGCTGTCGTCAGTGCTGGTATAGAAGTAGGGCCGACCGAGCGCCTGTTTCATCGCCTGTTTGAGAAATTCTCCGTCCCGGGACGCTTCGGCGCTGTCACTGACGACGGCTCCGCTCATGTTCAGACGGGCGAAGCTGCGCAGCGCGGGCAGGGCTGTACGCAGGTGCGCCAGCGTTGCCGACTGCCCCGGCAGTTCCCCGGAAGCCTGGGCCTCGTCCAGCAGGTTCATGGCGATCTGCGCCTTGAGCGCCATGTTCAGGCTCAATCGGTCAGAGAGCTGGACGCTGTAGTCCAGACTGCGTTGACGCTGACGCTCCTGCGTCTGATGGAACTGCTCGATCAACTGCCACAGCAACAGCGCCAGCATTACCAGCACCAACGCTGCCAGCGCACCTTTCACTGACCCACGCAGAGGCCTGGTCGTACTTTCCGGAGCGACATTGGGTGACGGCGAAGGTGCTGTAGTGGGCAAATCTTTGTTCCTGATTGCTGGACTGACGCGGTGGTGCTTTATAGTAAACAGGTCGGTTGCCCGAGGGGCGGCTAGCATGCCCTTAGTTATGGCAGAGTGCCAGCCTTTTGGGGGCGGATTGTTTGCCCTGCGGCCTGCATTCCGGTAGCTTTGCGCAACGCGCGTTACCCGCAGACTCCTGCATGAGTGACCCCACTTTTTGCACTATCGACCCGGCTTTATAATTGCCTGCACTGCCCCAATCTGTTTATGCCTTGTCTGATTCAAGGCGCGGAACGGTCAGGCGGCAAGTCTCAAGGACAAATAAAGCTTTTTTCGACCGGAGCTTTAAGCTCGTTGCCCAAATCGGTCTTCATCACAGACGCTAGGTTTTCATTCCATGGCTCAATACGGTTATCTGCCTTATTAACTTTTAGTCGTGTTTTACGATCTGCAGTCGGTCCCTCATGGCCACTAGCTTTCGAGCCTGTCCAGCATCTTTTTCTTCTCAAACCTGTGTCAGGGAGGAGATATTGGTTAGCTTTTGCTGATTTTGGGTCAAATCTAGACTCCAAAACTTAACTTTTTTGTAAGTGTTCCTATGATCGCTTCTTGTCAAGGCATGAGACGTCCGATTTTTTGTGTCACCGGCTGATGAGCGACACTGTCGCTACGAACTGCAGACACCATGAGCAAGGCGTAACACTTCATCACTGAGGAGATGCTGAGTCAGCTCTTGGCTAACTATCAGGAGTCTGAAAACCTGGTCGATGCTGACGGCATCCTCAACCAACTGATCAAAATTGACCAAGATACTGGCCGAGCGCGCACTGGATGCGCGACTGACCTACCATCTAGGCCATGGCAAGCATCAACCTATCAGCAACCCAGCTGGCAACCCCCGCTGCCGGAAACGTCGGTATCCGAATGCCGAACGGGTGGTTTTGCGCAGCCGCGTGATCGAGCTGCTTACGCAAAGCCGAAGCGATGCGGGCAGCCGGAGCATCATGCTGATGATGAAAGAGGACGGCATGCAGATCGGGCGATTCAAGGTACGTAGGTTGATGCGCGAGATGAACTTGATCAGCAAACAGCCGGGCTCCCATGCCTACAAAAAGGCTACCGTGGAGCGGCCTGATATCCCGAACGTGCTTGATCGAGAGTTCAATATTACATCCCCGAACAAGGTCTGGTGCGGTGACATTACGTACGTCTGGGCTGAAGGCCGATGGCACTATCTGGCGGCTGTCATCGACCTTTGTGCCCGTCGTGTTGTAGGTTGGGCGTTCTCATCCACGCCCGACGCCGACTTGGTAATCAAGGCATTGGACATGGCGTACGAGCAGCGTGGCAGGCCGCAAAACGTATTGTTTTACAGCCACTAGGGCAGCCAATATGGCAGCCGGGGTTTCCGTCAGAGACTGTGGCGATACCGCTTCACACAGAGCATGAGTCGTCGCGGCAAGTGCCATGATAATGCGCCGATGGAACGACTATTTCGCAGCCTAAAAAGTGAATGGATACCGACAGTGGGCTACATGAGCGCTGCGCTAGCGCAACAGGATATCGGCCGGTTCCTGATGGAGCGATACAACTGGCGGCGACCGTATAAGTTCAACGAAGGGCTAGCGCCTGCGGTCGCTGAGGAAAAACTCAATTCAGTGTCCGGGATCAGTTGACCACTACACTAGTAACTTCAAACCTGTTTAAGCGCCATGGTCGATCAGGCGGGATGCAGCTCTGACACCTGAGGCAGTAGGCCGGATGGGTCGCATGCAAGCACACCTGCGATGCGATAAAGCTTCTCGACTGTAATATTTACTTCGCCACGCTCGATCCGGCCCATATAGCTGCGGTCGATATTGCAGGCCAGCGCCAGTGCATCCTGAGAAATCTGGCAGGTTTTCCTCTGCGTTCGGATGCGTCTCCCTAACGCTTTCGCCAACTTGTCCATGACCGTCTCAATTCCACTTGAGGCGGGACTATCCTGCGTTTGCGGACACACGAGCCACGGACTATAATCCGTATTTTTGGAAATCCACTCCTTTGGTACCTCAATGAAATCAGCCTCGTTCCATCTTTGACAGGCGTCTGTATGAGCTGCTTCAGGAGGAAAGGCGTACACGATTCACGACTCGTGAATTGCGGGATGCTTACGCCAAGCGTCTGGATGACATGAGTCTTCGTATCACCGATGTGCTGCGCTACCCATTGTTTTTCCACAAAGTGGATGCATGCGGCGCCGACTGAATTGGGAGTGGCTTAGCAATTGATATACGTACTTGACCCTGCAGAACGGACTGTCTCCACCAGGACACACTGTGAGTTGGAGGGCATGGTTTTTCTCTTGACTATCTCCTCCACTCAGA
Source organism: Pseudomonas tremae (assembly GCF_001401155.1). GTDB lineage: Bacteria > Pseudomonadota > Gammaproteobacteria > Pseudomonadales > Pseudomonadaceae > Aquipseudomonas > Aquipseudomonas tremae. The sequence continues at coordinate 83,560 of NZ_LJRO01000192.1, read as the reverse complement.
CCGGGATGTGTGATCGCGCTGCAATGGTCAGTTGCGCGTATGAGCTTCAGCATTACATGACTGCCGCCTCGAATGTGGAGATCAGCCATGTCCAAATGCTTTGTCCACCAGCGATCAGCCGCTCTGGCAAATGGAGCCTCGAGGATCTAGATCGAATCACTTGTTTCCAAGGCATCGCAACTGAGGACAGTGCTGTGGTGTATCGCACCTCGCAAGGCGTTTACAAAATGGGGGATCTAGACCTTCGCAGGAAGAAAACATCACGGGTATGGTTCTCGAAAAAGCGGCTAGAAAATCACCAGCCCAGAATGTCGGAGCCAGCCCATAAGTCCGCAGCTCACCAGATGTACGCTCCCCTTTACCTTAAGCCAGCACCAGTTTTTAGGTCGAATAGTCAATGATGCTTGCCAGATTCGTCCGTCTTTACCGGGTCAGTACTGAGGATATTCTGTGCCTGAATTTAGAAACGCTGCGAAGGCCTTGTCGGACGCCCTAGAGATCGTCGTCTTCACGGGTGCGGGAATCTCTGCTGAAAGTGGCATCCCCACGTACGGCGATCCATTGACCGGTATTTGGGCTTCATACGATCCGCGCAATATGGAAACAGCCAAGGCCTTTCGTGAAAATCCTCCGTTGGTATGGGGGTGGTACCTATGGCGGCGCCAACAGGTCTCTAATGCCACCCCCAATGCTGCACATCTCGCGGTGAGCCGATTGGCCAAATCGGGGTATAACGTCTCCGTGATCACTCAAAACGTCGATGACTTGCATGAGCGAGCGGGATCCGTGGATGTACTGCATCTACACGGGAGCCTTTCTGCGCCAAAGTGCTTTGCATGCCATCGAACGGCAGCAGTACCTCCATCGCAGGTGACTTCTCTTATCGGTGGCGAGCTCGAACCGCCACGGTGTGTCAGGTGCAACGGGAAGTTACGCCCTGGCGTAGTTTGGTACGGCGAGGACTTGCCTTCAGACGTTTGGAAGTCGGCAATCGCCTCGGTGAAGAGCTGCGACGTTCTGATCTCCGTGGGTACATCTGGAATCGTTACGCCCGCAGCTGACATCCCCAGGACTGCCCTGTCGTATGGTGCGACGGTGATTCACGTCAACACGGAGGATGTCAGCACCGGCGCGCAGAATGAACTCATGCTGATTGGGAAGGCGACCGAAGTCTTCAAGAGACTGTGCGCCCTCCTACCGAGTGGGGAGTAAGCACTATGACCACTGCCTATGAGCGGACACGCAGCGTAATTGAAACGGGCGGATTTTTGGCGAGGATTTCCCGAGATAAAACCTTGCCCGACTACGTCCGCGAGCAAGCCAGGCAGTTGCTGCGTCACTACCCCACGGCAGAAGCTGTAAGACTGGCTGGGCGATGCGAAGCGATCAGGCAGGATGAAGTTTCAAAGCTCTCTGGCAGTCCGAGAGCACTGCATCCCGCACTTTCGACCTGGCCTCTTCTTGATCCTTTCTTCTACGACCCTACAATCCACGATGCTTCTCACCCGAGTGCTCCACCGGTTGTGGCTGGCTATACCGCGCTGCAACCCAGCCCTCGCACAGAGGAAAGTATGGTGGCCGCCAGCTTTCGAATATTGGGGCTGGTTGCACCCGCAGGCACGGGCTGCTTGAGCATTGAACACCGCTGCTTCACATCAGCTCGAGCGCTGGTTCTCTCCCGCGCCACTGTGGTGTTGGGGTCACCATCAAGAGCCCGTGACTGGTTTGAGGGTCGCATCCGTAGCTTGGATAAGCAGCTGCCCTGCACGCTGATGAACAACGTTCACGAACTCACTCTGGTCATGGACACTCTTTTCCGCCTCGAGCACGGAATCTTCTGATAAGCCTCTTGCTTGCGATGCTTACTGTCCAAGTGTGCGTGGAATCCGCATGCTCCCTGGCCGCTGCCGCAACGTCTCGAAGATCGGGCCCCGCAACGCATGGAGGCTTACTGCGCACTTTTTTGGAGATGTTGTCGAGACGGCTCGTTGGGCTGATTGGTACGGTCGGCGCTGGAGGCACCTATCAGGGATGGAAAACCGTGATGAGGCTTTTTGGAAGCTATTGGACGATTACCGTGTGTTCGCTGTCTTCGACGAAATCCATCATTGCGTTTGTTACAACACACTCTTAAGCAATGCTTGGTGTTGGTGCTGATACGATTTTGACCCAGCGGTGTTGCCGCTGACCGAAAACTGACCCGGTGGGGATGCGGACAAAAACCTGGACTGGTTATGCCGCGTGGCCCAGTATCTGACGATACTCAATGGGGCCTGAGAGCGCCGCGGGGAATTTTGATACGTTTCTCGTTGTACCAGCGAATGCATGAATCCAAGGCCTGAATGAACGGCTCTATGCTCGTTGACTGCCAATTGCCAGGATGAACAGTTCCGTTTTCAGCCGGCCGAAGATGCCTTCACAAGCCGCGTTGTCAGGCGATACAGTGACCCCTCGGATCGTTAGCTTAGTTATGCCAATCGTCCAGACAAAGAAAAGCCCGCTGGGTGCGGGCCTTGGTATGCGCTGGAAATTAACTACCATGTGGCTGCATCAGGGATGTGCTGCAGTTCGAACGACATACAGTCTTCGACCTCGGAAACGCCTTCTGGATCCGTACGCCATGCGTCTTGAACATCTGATCCATTCACGCCAATGGTGACGTTCAAAAGCCAAGTGAAGGTGCCGTGATCGGTGTGAGCGGACAAGGTCACATTCCACTCCTCGTCGTCTTCTTTGTACTGAGCGGGTGCGTTGAGGACCCACTCGCCTTCTGTCAGATCGCTTGAATCTAGGCGGTATTCATCATCCTCTACCTTGTAGGAGACATCACCGGACGCTGAAATTTGTAGGCCTATAAATTTTCCTATTTATGTTTGAGGTTAGCTTGCAGGTGATGGGGAACTGTACCCTCCTCATCCTCTTGCAAATTATACGCGATCGGTCTGTCGCAAAGAAATGTCAGCCTCTCTGTAATCGTCCAACCAATCCATCTTGTGTGACTAGAGCGGACGTCATATGTGCGGCAGATGCCCCTCCATCTCACTCTCTCGTTGCGTCGGCAAGCGCGTCAGTAAATCTTTGAGGTAGGCATACCTGGGTGAACCTCATCATCTCTGCTGCTCCTGTCCGGCTTCAAATGGCCCTGTCATAAAGGTGGCGCGACAGCGCTGCTAGCGTTTCAGACTGTAATCGAGTGCTCTGCTGACGACGGATCCTTCTGGAACTAGGTCGCTGTGGGCGAGAAAATTATGCTCGCCAGCCGTCTAGGTAGACAGAAGTCGACCGCGTGACCTGCTGCCAAGTCAGCTATCAGTGGCAATGGTGCCAAGCCTGAGGACGAGACTGGCCTAACGGACAAAAGACAGGGGAAATGAGCACCTTTAGGAGGCGCTCCCCCTGTGTTAGGTCTCTCAATAAAGTATCATACGAGTATTGATAAAGCCTGCCACGAGGCTTGGGGTAAGTAGGATGAAGGTTTTGTTTGACACCCGCAGGATCCAGAAGCTAGGGCGCGTTTCGCTTAGCGAGCAATTGCTGAGGAATGCCGGCCTACACGAAGGCGACCAAGTAGATATCTACTTTGATGCCGCCACGAAACGCATCATTATCGAGCCTGCAGCTCAGAGCAACGACCAAGCTGCTTCGGAGAAATTGGCACCAGGGAGGAAAGGTTGATGTCGAGTATTCAACGACGAGATGAGCGCTTCTCGGGACATGAGTCCTTCGTTTGCCGTTACGGATGGCTGCCAAAGCTACATCAAGCAATTATCAACAATCCCCTTGCGCTGAAAGATGAAGCTCAGGCGACGATTACGTTGGGCATTGGCCGCAACATGGTCAAGTCGATTCAATTCTGGGGTGAGGCTTTCGGGATAGTCGATGGTCGCGATTCTTCTGGCCTGCAATCCGGCCCGATTGGAAGCTTGCTGCTTTCGAAAGATGGTTGGGACCCTTTCCTCGAACAGCCTGAGTCGCTTTGGCTGCTTCACTGGTGGATTTCATCTCACGCGGAGATTGCAGTTTGGAACTTGGTCTTCGGGAGCGCAATGTATTCCCGTTTTGATCGAAAGACTCTCATCGCGGGTCTCGTGGATCAGGCATCCGCTAGCAACAAAAAGCTGGCGGTCTCCACTCTTGAGCAGCATTCAAGCATTTTCCTGCATTCGTACAAGCGGGAAGAGTCTGCAGGTGATGATACCTCGTGGTGCCCACTGCAAGATTTGGGACTTTTTGAAGAGGTCACTGCCGACGACGGCAGAACTGTTTATCTGGTAGGTAGAAATGCGCCCTTAGGTCTGTCTCCAAGAGTTTTCCTTTTTTCCTTGATTGATTACTTCGAGCGTCAAAATACCAACTCTCTCAGTCTCACCAAAATTGTTCATGGTGAATTCAGTCCCGGTAGCGTTTTCAGGTTGGATAACTTTCAAGTGAGTAGCTTGATAGAAGGTGTAGAAAAAGAGTTTGGTGGTGTTGTGCGATTTATTGATACCGCTGATACCCAGCAAATTATTCTGGATACAACTTTCGCGCCCTCTTGGGCTGATTGCTTGCTGGGTGTGGGAGAAGAATCGAATGTCTGATCGACTGATAGATCACCTTGAGCTGGACTCCAAATTCCTGCGCTCCATTTCGCTGACTAGAGATTTGCGGTCACAAGATTCGCTCGATAGTTATCTGATCACTCCTGCTGTCTTGGCAGTGCTTCGCCAGATTGGCGGTGCGTTGAAGTCGGGAAGCGCACAACGCGCCTGGAAACTCATTGGGCCCTATGGCAGTGGTAAGTCGGCGTTAGGGTTGCTGCTAGCCCGTTTGTTAGAAGGGCAAAAGAGCTCTCATGCAATTTACAAACAGCTCATTGAGGCCTCTACAGAAGTCGCTGAGCTTTTCCCACAAGGGCAAAATCGCTTTGCACTGGCAATAAGCGGTTCGCGCGTATCGTTGGGTGACGCGTTAGCACAGTCTATTCTTGACGCACTTGAGCACCTGCCAAAAAACAAGCTGGCTACTGAGCTTAAGCGCCAGTTGGATACGAAAGCTCAGACCTATCGTGACGTACCCCTTAACGCAGCGACGAGTAGATTGCTGAATGACTTTGTTCTAATCACCAAAGGTGCTGGATGTTCCGGTGTCCTATTGCTGATTGACGAGCTTGGCAAATTCATCGAGTACGCAGCTCTAAATCCGGAAGCCGGCGATTTGATGTCTTTGCAGCAAATCGCTGAGGTCGCATCTCATCCTAAGGACGATGGTCTACTAGTCATATCAATGCTGCACCAGCACTTTGATGCTTATGCCACAGGTGTAGGTCGGACACTTTCCGATGAGTGGCATAAGGTCTCAGCACGCTTCGATGAAGTGCCTTTTGATGAGCCGGTCGAGCGGTATGCGCATTTCGCTCTTCATGCCCTAGGCGCGGATGAAACCATTACTGAGTCGGTTACCCTGAAAAAAGATGCCCGGAGCATCTACAAGCAAGCAATTGATTTCAACTTTTTCCGCGGAACTGGTGAGAGTGAGCTGTTCTCTCAGGCAGAGCGCCTGTACCCATTGCACCCAGCAGCTCTGGCTTGCTTAGCGGTCATATCTAAGCGATTTGGTCAGAGCGAGCGTTCATTTCACGCATTCATGCGTGGATATGAGTCCGGAGCACTGAGAGACTTCGCGGAGCGTAATATTGTCGATCATTCTTCTTGGTATGGAATGAGCGAGCTTTTTGACTACCTCACGACAGGGGTAGGGCTTCGCTTCCGTGATCTTGAAGCTGAGCGACGCTGGGATTTCGCTCGCTCTGTCGTAGAGCGTAATGACGCGGAGATGACGGCGTTACAGCTTGAATTACTCAAGTCGATTGCGGTCATCGAGCTGGTCGCTCAAGTCCTCCATGTGGTGTTGACCGTTGAGCTCCTTAGATTTGCTATGGGGGAAGACCTTGGAGCTATCTCCGAAGCTTTGAGTGAGCTAACTGCCAAAAGAATCCTAGTACATCGTCCTGCGAGTCATGATTATGGTTTTGCCGTCAGTCACGCTATCAACGTCGAGGCTTTATACGAGGAAACGATGCAGCGCTCTGCTGATGAACTGATGTTCAATGGCGTTTCACAAGCCCTATCTGAAAGAAGCGTTATTGCAAGTCGTCACTATCAGCAGACAGGAACAATCCGCTCGGTAAGAGTGACTGCAGGCACGTCGGATAGAATTGCGCAGTCGATCGGTGTTCATGGTCGCCATGATGGCAGTGTGGGGCTGATATTCGCAGACGCCGAATCGTCTGCTTTAGTCGGTGCTGCTGAAGAGGTAGCTCGCTCTACTGACGACGTTTTATCGCTTACCGCAATTGTCAAAGTCGGTCCGGATGAGCGAAATGCTCTCATTGAATACTCCCGCTGGTTGATGGTTCATGACCAGGTCAAGCTTAGTCATTTAGATCCCTGGACTGAGCGTTATGTCGAGTCGAGGTTCAGTACGGCACGTGAAAGTGTTAGCCGACTGGTCTTGGCATTGCTGAACCGGCAAGCAAAAGGGTCCTCCGGTATGCAGTATTGGCATAAAGGCAAGGTGATCGCCGATAGCGGAGCAATGAACCTTAGTCAAGCCGCCTCTTGGCTGTTCGATAAGGTTTACGAGGCGGCTCCGACGATCAATAACGAATTGATCAACAAAGAGAAGCCTTCATCTGCAATCAATGCAGCTCGGCAGCGTCTATTTGACCTGCTGGATAAAAAGGTTGATTCAGAGCTGCTAGGTATCGTCGACTTCCCACCCGAACGATTGCTCTACAGCTCTCTGCTTCAATCCACTGGACTGCATCAGAAAGGGGCTGGCGGCCGTTGGTTGTTAACGGCACCGGACGGTAATTCTCCTGCCGGCATACGTAAAGTTTGGGCGGAGCTTGATAAGCAACTGATGATTGACGGGCAGGTCACTTTTGCTGAGGTCATTTCCAGTCTGGCACTTCCGCCGCTAGGGGTCCGAAGTGGGCCGGCCAGCGTGTGGTTCATGGTTTACCTTCTTGTTAACAAGGAATCGTGCGCGATTTTCGAACGAGGAAGTCTGATCCTAGAGTTGACCTCCGATCATCAGCAACGGATGTTCAGAAGCCCTCACACCTTTAGCTTCCGCCGCTTCGACATTGCAGCAGAGCGCAAAGACCTGATCAAAGATTATGCAAAGGCATTTGGAGCGGTAGGTGTGCAGTTGGGGTTGAACGCATCTTACCTGGATGCTGCGCGGGAGCTGATCCGCTGGTACGGGCGTCTTCCGCAATATTCGCAAGAGACACTGCGACTTACAAACCAAACCAAAGCCCTTCGCGACGTAATTAAAAGAGCAACCGACCCAGTTTCGTTGCTCGCCGTTGATATGCCGCGCGTGGTGAAGGCTGGGAAGGGGAAGGACGCTAGTAGCTTCCCCGATCTGCTGGCGAAAAGCCTCACTGAGCTTGGTATGGCATACCGACGGTTGCAGGATGAGGTTAGCTTTTCCATGGCGCAGGCTTTTGAGATCACAGGCCCTCTGAAGGCCCTTCGATCGCAGCTCCAGGAAGAGTGCGCTGATACTGCGCAGTCTCTTGCCGAGGTAGATCTTAAAGCCTTCATCATGCGCTGTTCGGACATCACCTTGACTGACGACAAGTGGATGGATTCCATTGCGAGTGTTGTCGTTCATAGACCCTTAGATATCTGGAAAGACAGTGACGCTCCGATATTTGCGGAGTCCGTTCTTGAGCTATGCGGGCGCTACAAGCGCTGGCTTAGGGTAGCTATGCGTAAAGGCGAGTTTGAGCGTCAAGCGCAACGCTTCGTCGGGGTGACTTTGACTCTCCCCAGCGGCGAAGAAGCAGCGATGCTATTGACCTCTGATCATGAGACCAAGATCATGGCTAATGGCCTGCTAGAGACTCTCACTAAGCAAGTGGGCGGCAATTTGAATTTGGCCGCTTCAGCCCTTGCTCAAGCGTTGCTGCAATTGCAGCAGGGCTCCACTGAACACGATGAGAATGAGCTAAGCGATGAGCAACGAACCGCAGGTTAGACATATCCTTAGCCTCTCAGGGGGCAAGGACAGCGCAGCGCTGGCGATTTACATGCGAGATCGTGTGCCAGAAATGGAATACATCTTCAGCGATACCGGCAAAGAGTTACCAGAGACGTATGACTATCTGCAGCGTCTGGAAAATTACCTCGGGAAGCCGTTGCATCGTTTGAACGCTGACCTAGGCTTCGATCACTGGTATGACATGTATGGAGGGATGATTCCCTCCAATCATCGTCGTTGGTGCACGAAGATGCTCAAGCTTAAGCCTTTTGAGGATTTCTGCGGCGACCAACCAATAATCAACTACGTTGGGCTCCGTGCTGATGAAAACCGCACGGGGTACATCAGCCATAAGACAAATATCGAAGCTGTGTACCCGTTCCAGGAGGACGGGCTAATCCTGCGCGATATTGAAGAGATTCTACGAGTTTCTGGGGTTGGGATGCCCCCTTACACGAAATGGGGAAGAACCCGCTCTGGATGCTACTTTTGCTTCTATCAGCAAAAAATCGAGTGGGTGAAGTTAAAAGAAACACATCCCGATTTGTACGAGAAAGCTAAAGAATATGAAGTGCCCTTTGAAAAAACAGGTAACTTCTTTACTTGGAGCCAAGGTGAAAGCCTTGCGGAGCTTGAACAACCGGAGCGTATGGCTCAGATTAAGCGTGATCATGCGCTTCGCGTGGAAAGAATGGCTCAGCGGAAGGATAATTCAACACTGATTGCGGTTTTTTCCGAGCTTGACTCAACTGAGGCTCCAGATGACGATGATGATCAGGGATGCTTGGTATGCTCGCTTTAGACGAAGGAATGTAATATGTCATTCAAAGTGAAGGCTAGAGTCTTGCTGGAGCTAGGAGCAGAGCTTATCAGTTCTGATGGAGTAGCACTTTACGAGCTGATTAAAAACTCCATAGATGCCGGGACTCCAAAAATTGAAGTGCGTATAAACGTCGCATTAACCGCTTCTGGATATCAGGCTCTTATATCTAGTATCAAAAATGGACAGGAAGATTTTATTCCCGATACGCTGCTTATAAGTAATCTAACCCGTTTTTTTGAACCAAGTACACCTCTTGCTATTCGAGAGTCGTTGGTGCAGAAGCTGTCAGGGCTTAATCGTACTGATTCTTTAGTCGCTCTTAGGGATTTTTATTGTCAGCACTCTTATATTGAGGTGGAGGACTGGGGAAGCGGGATGACACACGCTGACTTAGATAAAAATTTCTTGACCATAGGTACGCCGCATAGAGCAAGCGAGCGGCTAGTGGGCGAAGATTCCGAGGGAAAGCGTCCTATATTAGGTGAAAAAGGAATCGGTAGACTTTCCGCGATGCGACTCGGAGAGAAGTTAGAGCTAATTACTGGCACAAAAAAAGACACTAATTGGTCGAATCTGTTCGTAGACTGGAAGATACTTGGTGATAATATTGACCTCGATCTCGGTGCGTTTAGTGTAAAGGCTGAAAAAGGCAAGAAGAAGAACAGTGTAAAACCCAATGGCACTCTAATTCGAATTAGTGACATACGAAGTGATTGGTCATTCCAAAGAGTTTCCCAAGTTTCTAAATCCGAACTGTCTAAGCTTCAAGACCCTTTTGATCTTGAGGCATCTGTACTCGATTTAAGAATTAGCTTTAATGGAAAAGATGTCGATGTGATCGAGGAAATGAATCCGGATTGGCTGGCCGGATGGCACGGGTATTTTAAGATTGATTTTTCCTATAGAGACAACAATGGAGTGAGAGAGCCTGTTATTAAAGGCATCGCAAAGTTCAGAGTTCCAGAAAAGGATGGCCAGAATGTTGAGGACGAGTTGATCGATTCTGGGGAGATATATTCTGCAGGTGATGATTTATATAGCCTTCTTGCAGATATAGATCAGCCTTTGTATAAGGGCGGTACGGAAAATGGCCCAGCACGATTTGCGGGGATCCAAACGTTAGGCGAGTTTAGCGCTGTCGGTTACTGGTTTAATAGGCAGAGAAAGAGGAGGGAGCTACCTACCGAGAAATACAACGAGTTTGGTGAGTGGCTCTCTCAGTGGGCCGGTGGCTTGTTAATGTACAGGGATGGCTATCGAGTTTATCCTTATGCAGATCCCGATGACGACTGGCTTCAGCTGGATCAGAAAGCTCTCAAGCAGCGTTCTTTTAAGCTCAACCGAGGCCAATTTGTCGGTCGAGTGAAAATTAGTTCACGAGATAACCCTTTTCTGAAAGATCAAACCAACAGACAAGGTCTTTGTGACTCACCAGAGCAAAAAAAACTTGTTCAATGCCTTCAATATGTAATATGGAAAGAGCTCGGAGCCCTTGTTAAAAAATATGAGCTAAAAAGTACCTCCAGGTCTATGTCCAGTATAAAGGAGATAGATAATAAGGTTAAAGAAAGCTCCAAAGACGCTAGGGCTCAACTTCGTGAGTTAGCAAGGCAGCTTCCAGATGAAGAGAAAACAGTGCACGCTCTTCGCGGCTACGTAGAGGAGTTAGAAGCAGCTTGGTCTAAAGCTAAAACTACGATTCGAAAGCAGCAAGATCAGTCGGATGTCTACCTTCATCTTGCTGGCGCTGGAATGCTCATGGAGTTCGTAGTTCATGAGCTTAATCGGATGACTCGTTCAACGTTAGCCGACCTCAATAAGGTGAATTTTAATAAGCTTCCTCCATCTTTACAGTCATTAAATGCTCAGCTTAAAACACTTGAAAAGCGTTTGAGGATACTCGATCCGGTTAGCACTCCTGGGAGACAGAGAAAAGAAAGTACGGACGTTGTACAGGTAATACAAACTTTATTGGAGGCCCATAGTTCTCAGTTTGAGAGGCATGAGATTAACGTTTCATTTGAAGAGCCTAGCCATTTTTTTGCTACGGTCGTTCAAGGCCAGATGTATCAAATTTTTGAAAATTTGATATCCAATTCAGTCTATTGGTTAACACACCACAGCGCGATGCTTCTTGAGGCTAATGGTGAAAAAAATACCTATTTGCCCTGTATAGAAATCTTAGTCGATGTTAATGCGCGAGAAATTATTTTTAGAGATAACGGGCCTGGTATAAGAAAAGCCGATGGCGAGAAAGTTTTCGATCCCTTTTTTAGTAAAAAGCCGTCAGGTCGTGGGATCGGATTGTATATAGTAAAAAACTTGTGCGCTGAAAATAATATCTCGGTATCACTTATTAAAGCAGATTCTCGAGATACTCATGCTGGTTTTGTATTTGGATTTGAGAGCAAATAAAAATGGCTACAAGGAAGTTGAAAAGAAAAGCATTGTTTATCGATGATGCTTTTGCACGCCCTACTGTTTCTGATTTCCAGAAACAAACTGTGCAGTTGCGAAGATTTCTAAAGGATAATGTTGAGACCAGAGTTTGGTTTGATGAGCAGTTCGGACTGGATGGTGAACCTTCAGGACGCTTATACTTTGAACCTCTTACCTCTAAACCAGAAGAGATTCTGAGATTCTGGAGTATACGCAATAAGTCACCATCAAAGAACCAGCTAGTTAAGCACGTTTTTTCTGATTTGGTTGAAGAGCTTAGCCAGCATCATAAGCCTTTGTCTAAAATTGAAAGGATTTTAAAAAGTAAAGGGTGGAGCGTGGTGAAAACACCTGCTCTTCCAGATTTAGATCTTGTTGAAACAGATGTTTCATTAATAATTATAGATTACCTTCTTAGTAATGAGGTGCCGGATGATATTGAAGGAAAGGTTGCGGAAAGTATTGCATTCTTAAAATCAGTAATCACTCGCGCAAAACAAGAGGAAGGCTGTACTCATCCTTTCGTAATCCTTATCTCTAGTCTTCCTAATTTAGCGGAGAATGATGCTTATAACTTTCGCAAAAGTTCTTCAACTCCTGGAGGTTTTTTTCGGTTTGTAAGAAAGTTAACGGCAGAAGCAGAGTTTTCTGATGCCGTAGATACATTTTCTCTTCAGGAGGGTGAATTAAAGAAATTTAGAAGTGTTCATGTCAGCCTTGAGAGAGCTATCTCGTCAGCTGCGCACAATCTCCTTGAGCAAATTGAAGGGCTGGAACTGGAGGACTTAGCTACTCTTTATACTGCTCAATTGGTCACAGAGAAAGAACCTTTGTCTGACTATTTGGGGTGGCTCTCGGGTCAGCTTTTGACCGCCTCAATCCAGAAAGATATCACACTGGCCGAGAAGTCTATGGATCTTCCACCGGAAAGCTATGAGGTATTGCTAGGGCACTGTGAGCCAACGCAAAACGTGTCTAATTTGTTTTCTGATTTTTCCTCTGTTAAACCTGCATCAGGGGAACTTTTTAGGAATAAGAACAAGCAAAGACAAATTCGTTTTGGCGATCTTTTTGTAAAGCTGTCATCAAAAACATCTAACGGTAGTGGAAAGGAAGCTATCGTCAATGCGCCGGATGCAACTTTTTTAATGGTTATATCCCAAACTTGTGATTTGTTACAAGGAAAAATTACAAATGGCCAGGTGTTATGTGTTCAAGGTAGCGGGCGACAAGTCGAACCTACTGAGATTGAACTGCTGCGCGCTACAATAAAACAGATGGGTTCTGATGGTGATATCTTAATAAGAAATGGCGAAAAGTTTACCCAGATCGAGTGGGGGAATAAAAATCTCCTTACCGTCGATCAAAAAACGTTAAGTAAAGAGTTGGGCTTCTCCTATTTGGGGCGACTTAACGAAATTTATGCTTTAGAGGTTCAGCACACAGCGCTTCATCAATTAGGCCGTATTGGCGTCCCAATTGTTCCAGGTTATCGTGTTTTTTTTGGTGCTGTTGAAATTCGAGTGTTTTCTGCAAAGTCTGAACTTTCTGATTATTTTGTTAGTTTGAATAATAGTTCTGTCTTGGCCGTGCTGCGCAGCGAAAAAATCGCTAGCTCAATCAAGCAACGACTGCTTTTTTCTGGGGAACTTCATCGTTGGTTATCAGATCGTCTGAGTGAAATGCTATTGAAAGAGGGATTTCCAAACGGCTTAATAAAGAACGTAACCGATATTTCTGCAGCTCTGAAAAGCGTTGAGTCATTCAGTACTCTTGTAAAGTTTAAAGAGGGCATGATAGACGGCTTTTCGAGAGAACCAATTACGGAGTTGGGGGAGGACAAGGTTCAATCAATTCCAAATGGCGTACTGATAGTTTTGAAAGATCTGCCTCGTGTAGAAAAAAATATTCCATCTCCTAGAGTGCAGATTACATTTTTACCATCTATACAGTTCCATAAAGATAATGTTGATATTTGAAATTATATTCTATGAAGCTTAAGTGGAAGAGTATGATTAGCTCGATAAAAAAGGCTGCTCAGCGGCGCTTATTTTTGTTGGGCTAAAATTCTGGTTGCGGCACGAATAGCAGTCATCCCCCGCACAAATCCGTACGTGCGGAACCGCGCATAGGCGCCTGCATTGGGTAAGGTAGTTATCTTTCAAATGAGATCAGGTCCTCTTCTGAAGCTGTGAAACCGGCCGCTCCAACATTGATTGCGTTAGCCCGTGCATATCTGCATTGGCTTGCCAGATCAAAAATCGGCTATGCATATCTCGAACAGCGGCTAACAGCTTCTGGTTGGACGCTGTCACTTTCTCAATGTGCTCGTTGGCTGCCTGAATATCGCTAATCCAGCCAGGCTTAAGCTTCTGAGCCTTCAATGCCGCCTTGCAGTTCTTCATCGCTAAATCCACGGCAGGTAGATTCATCAGCGACTGGCGAGCACGACTGATACCCAGTTTTTGTTTGCAGGCCTCAACGAGCAAAGGCCAGGTCAGCTTCGGCTCTGACCATTCCTCAATCAGCTTTATGATGCGCTTCTCATCCTTTGGCGTTAAATGCCCCATCTTTAACCCTCAATCTCATTCAGCAAAGCCAAGACGTCATCTAACGATGATAACGCCTCTTGCGCTGGGTGCTCTTCAATGACTTTGACTGCGATCAGACCTGACATTGCGACGGCGTTCTTGGTCAGCGTCCAACCGTTATCAGCGTTCCACACAATGGCACCCTTTTCGAGTCCGGGGTTTTCCAGCATTTGGATGAGCTCCTCGCACTTAAAGAGCTTCTCACCCAGTTTCTTGGCCCACTCCGATGCCCCAAACACGTCCCGAGACTGCGCATCCAGGGCTTTATCGAGGCGTCGTTTAAGATCGTCGCGTTCTTCCTTAAGGTTGCCAAGCTTCACGTCATCCCCTTTGACGCATCCGAGCCGCCCGCAGTCCAAGCAGGCGCCCATTTTCGGGCAGGGCTCGGAAGCAAAGTTGTGCACACAAACGCCGAGATGGGTTTGATGGATAATGCGATCCTGCTCACCCTCGCGCAGTTCCCTTACATCTGCAAGACTCAGAGGCTGATTGGTTTTAACCTTGTCCAGACGCAGGGCAGCGGTGCCGTGCTTCGTTTTGGGGTGATAATCCGCAACCCCTTGGGTGCGTTCCTCGACTGTTTCATGGTTGTAGACCGATCCCATCGACGAGCGCCCGGAGAAAGCATCAATCAAGAGCTGCGACAGACCGGCCTTGCGCATCTGCGTGTTCAATTCGTGCCGAAACGCATGCGTGTTGACCTTGACGCCGGGGTAACCATAGCGTTCGAACAGGCTTTTCACTGCTGGGTTGTTACTACCTCCTAACTGCGCATTCATTCGGCCAGTGCTCGCCGCGATCTCCACGCCAAACCCGTGTTGCGCACCAGATGTACCTGAGTCTCCAGCCAGTGCTCCCGTGCGCATGGTGAACAACGCATCACGGTACTTCAACCGAGCTTTGCCCTCCGTGTACGGCGTGGTGTATGGAAAATCCTTTGGAAGATACTTCTCCCGCAACAGCATATTGAGTCTGCGTAGCGTGATCACACATCGGTCGTCAAACTCCCAACCCTGGACCCCAAGCTTTCCCTTAACATGTATTCTCTTCCCTTTGCTGGAATCCCACCCGTCACGGATCTCGGCCAAGAGCGCTCGGACGGCGGGGCTCAACGCCTTTTGCTTCTCAAGGCTTTTCAGTAACTTGACATTGAATACTGATCGCGCGTGCCCCTTATGAGCGGCGAGTTTCAGCGCGGCACAAGCTTCGACGTATGTGAGCGGTTCATCAGCTCCCTTGGGTGGCACTCCTGCGTGGGGGGGGAACTCATCGGGATGGTCTTCCAGCCAGGCGGCGTAAGCCCGCGCTTCATCGGTGATCGGTTTCAGTAACATGATGACCCGCTCGACGACCGGCTCCATCTCAGGGATAACGACGGGCTTCGCCGTCATCTGGTTCATCTTTTCCGCGTACCAGCGCAGGAACATGCGCCGATTGCCCTGGGCATCCTCTTTGAATAGCAGGAAATTCAATGGAAGATCCGCCAATTCACCCACGCGACTGGGTACACTCAGTAACAGCGCACAGGCGGATGTCACTACGATGTCGAGGTGGCTGGTCAATTCGTTTGTGAACACTTCCCCGAGGGCTCTGATCGCTTCAGGGTTAGGCAGCTTCTTTTCCCGATCCTCTCTTTGCTGCTTGAGCGTGCCTCTCTGGCTCTGCCTCAGCGGAGATGTCCACCGGAAATCCGACTTGAGCAGTTTTTTGGCCAGCATCAGGGCGATGATGGCCTCAAGTGACTTACTGTAAACGTATGCGGTGTTTCCTTTCGTCCAGTGACGTCTCATGTGCTCGCACGCATTATTACAGACAGCGGCGGACACCCGCGTCACATCCAGCGTGCCGGTCAACTCGAACAGGGCGACTTCCAGCCCCCTAAGAGCGTTCATCCAGTCACTCATCCCCTTTTTCTGCAAATACACCCTTCGGTACACCAGTATGGCTTTGGTAAATTCCGTGAAGGGTGCCTGCATCGTCTTTCGGGCAGATAAGGTCGATCCGAGCGCCGTGAAGCTACAGCTTGAGAGGCCATGCGGGTGCCAACTGCCGTCTTCCCAGCGAATACTCGCGTTCACTCGATTGGGAATGCCTTTGGGCAGAGTGTTTTTTGCCCATTCGATAAACGCCACGAGGTGAGCCTCCGCATCCAGCTGGCTCTTGGGATTAAAATCAACAATGTTATTCGGCGGTTCAGAATCAAACGCTTCAGTCATTCTTCTGTGCCCTTGAGTCCGATGATCGGCGCATGGCCTCGCAATCCAGAATAACCTTTCGGCAAGCGAGAATGGCCCGATCCCATAGCACGCCGGTCGTTTTATCCGTGGCAATGGTTTGCTCCCGGCGACGCTCCAATCGCTCAAGGACCTCGCGGTGATTGGCGTGCAAAAGGGGCTGGAATTTTCCGCATGCATAACAGGTATACGGCGCATCGAGAAGGCAGGCGGTCGTGGCACCGCACACTGCCACATCCTCGATTAGGCGATCCGCTCGATCCCCGTTTATGGCTGAGGTGAGATCTGTGACGATGATCCCGGTGAACGCATTCACAATCAAGGCCATATGGTTGTTCATCTTCGCGTCGATCAACGCCAGCAACTCCGTCGACACGGCGCGGTACTTTCGCACTGTTCGAGTATCGCTATGCATCAATGCGCGGGCTATCGCAAACTCACTCAGCCCCGCATTGGAAAGGTCCGTGCCGAGGGTGTGCCTGAACCGGTGCCCCGTCACTTTCAGCGGCTGATGGGTGCGAGGCGAAATTGGAAAACTCTCCATCCGCTCGATGTGACGAAGCCATTGCTTGACCGTGCCTGATCCGACATGAAAGAGGGGCTGCGGCGCGTCTTCGAGGGCTTTTTGAAGGGGGCTATCGAGCAACACAGGGGGATTCCACCGCCGTTTCCAAGCTTCTGCTGCATCACGATCCAGCTTCTTACGAAAGAGCGGCACATTCTGGATGGCTACATTCCAATCGACACCGCTTGGGTACGTTTGCCAAAGTTGCGCCAGAATCATTGCCTTGTAGGCCTGCACTGTGTTGTAGAGGTCCTCATCCAGCCTAAATCTTTCGGATTTTTTTCGCCAACCCGCCTCGTCGCCTTTTTGCTTTGCCCAATGAAACTTGACCTCGCTCTCCGTGAAGTCACCAAAAACCATCATTCGCACCTGATAGCCACGCTGTCCGTAAATCATCAACATGCGCAGGTAAATGTACTGCTCGAAATCTAACTGCCCGTGACAGAACTGCTCATGTATCCATTGATGCAGCGCGTCCTGCTCGACCTGTGTGAGCGGGCCTTCTTCGGGGTCTAGGCTAAGGATCACATCGTTGCTGGAATTCTTTTTCCTGGGCAATTCCTTGTAGGCATCGATCAGGGATTGCGACGGGCGCTGTTCGAGGGATTCGCAATCGTGCCAAAACGCTATGAAGGAGGCCATGACACTAAACTCTTTATCGCTAAAGCGCTCCCGCAGTGCGATCAGTTGATCCTCGTTGAGCGGGTCAAGCCCAGCCTGAGCAGCCCGCGACAACACACTGGCAGTGTTAGCAACCGTGCGCGCTGCCACATCGCCCATTCGGTACACCAGGGCGGCGTGCAACCAAGGCCGCCAGTCCGGCGAGACGCAGGCAATAGCCGCTTTCCAGTTAACTGAATCACTAGTCGACTTATCCGGTTTCCACATGGGGTCAGCGGGCGTGAACACCTCCCCACATTTCGCCAGGCGAGGCGTGTTCAGCCACGCATCTAGGGTGCTCTGCTTTGGTGCCTGAAGAGCTTCGACGGGAATGTTCACTATGAACCTCCTCGTGTCGTGTCGGCTTTCTGACGGCTGGCCGTAAACCGCTCGGCCCGTTTCTGAATTGCTTTGTCTGCCTCTTCCTTCCAGAATTTCGCGCCGTAGTGGCCGGGCATGTTCGAGTCGGGACTCCAGCCGAACATCCAGGTTAGGGTCTTTTGGACTTGAGTGATGCGGTCCTCCGGCGTGAGCAGTGCAAGTTCCTCACGCATGCTTTCCAGCATCGTGCAAACCGCGTCATGCCTCAGAATATGCGGGTGCACATGAGCCAGTTCCGGCGCTATTTCGCGGACTCTGGACAGAACGCCATCCACTGCCTTGATGGTCAGAGGTCCGCCCTCATTTCGCTTGTGCGCCACCAGCAAAAACGGATGCCTTCTCGCTAGCGATGCACCGCTACGGAGCTTTCTGTGGCGATATTTCGATTCGTACTCAGTTATTGCGTCATACAAGTCATCGGTCATCACCAGCATGCGCTCGTTGGTTTTGAATTGCGGGGCCATCGTTCGTGGATCGAGGCTCTCATCCTCAAGGTTGACCACCGCTAGTTGACGACTGTGCCAGTGAATATCGCTAGTCTTGATCAGCAGCATCTCGGAGCGTCGCAGCCCCATGTCGAGGCCCAGCAGCAAAATGATGTAGTTACGCAGTCTGATGGCTTCATCTGAAAAGGGGTTCTCGGCGTGATCTGGATGCATGATTTCCAGCAATCGAGTTCGCTCTTGACTCGTAAGCCCCTTCATTTCTTTCGTTCGCGTTTTTTTCCACGCAGGTCTGGCCGCTTTGATCTTGCGGTTGATGCGCTTCTTCAGATCGTCAACCGCCTCATATCGTGTTGAGTGATCACCCAGCTTGTCATAGAGAAAGGCTAGATAGTCGCGTACAGCCTCGATTCGCTGCTGTGCGTGGACCTTGCCAACGGATTTGTAGGCAGTCGGATGCAAACGCATCCCCGCATATTTCATGGCCAAGGTTTGCTTGCTGAACCCCGCGTCCGACACAAACCTGGAAAGCTCACTGTCTGTCAGGTACCTGCTGTGAGGGCGCTGTTCGAGGTGAGAAATCAGATCAATGGAGGAAAACGCCAGAAACTCCTCAAACACAGCCAGATGCTCAAGGTACTTCTTGGTTGTTTCGAGGGCTCTGCCCGAGTGCTCCATGGTGATGTATAGGTTGGGGTAGTACGCAGGAATGTAGTCTTGCACCAACAGCTTTCTTCGAGCAGCATTCACCACCTGCTCTATGACCTGGAAACCCATGTAGCTCCCTCATAAAACATAACTTTTCTAAGTATAGTCAGGGGTATCGGACGGTCAGCGCAAAACTTAACGTTTTATTTCCAGAGTTTAAGCGCCTGTCTCTACCCTCAAAGCACTGAAAATACAGGATTAAAGGCGAATCAAACCATGTCCAAAACTGACAAAGCAGGAAAAACAGGCTCTTACGTCTACACCATGCATCGGCTGAGCAAAGTTGTGCCGCCGAAGCGTGAAATCCTGAAAAACATTTCTCTGTCTTTCTTTCCAGGCGCCAAGATCGGCGTGCTGGGCCTTAACGGTTCGGGCAAGTCCACGCTGCTGAAGATCATGGCAGGTGTCGACACCGAATTTGATGGCGAAGCTCGCCCGATGCCGGAACTCAATGTGGGTTATCTGCCACAGGAGCCGCAACTTGATCCGAACAAGACGGTTCGTGAAGTCGTGGAAGAGGCGGTCAGCGTCGTCAAGGATGCGCAGGCGCGTCTTGATCAGGTGTATGCCGAGTACGCCGAGCCAGATGCCGATTTCGACAAGCTGGCGGCCGAGCAGGCCAAGCTCGAATCCATCCTGCAAGCCAGCGACGGTCACAACCTGGAGCGCCAGCTGGAAGTGGCGGCCGATGCGTTGCGCCTGCCAGCCTGGGACGCGAAGGTTTCGGTTCTGTCAGGTGGTGAAAAGCGCCGCGTGGCACTGTGCCGTCTGCTTTTGTCTGCGCCGGACATGCTGCTGCTCGACGAACCGACCAACCACCTGGACGCCGATTCCGTCGCCTGGCTGGAGCACTTCCTGCACGACTTTCCAGGCACCGTGGTAGCGATCACGCACGACCGTTACTTCCTGGATAACGTGGCTGGCTGGATTCTGGAACTTGACCGTGGCGCGGGCATTCCTTACGAAGGCAACTATTCCGGCTGGCTTGAAGCCAAGTCCGATCGTCTGGCCCAGGAATCCAAGCAGCAGACCGCCCATGAAAAGGCCATGAAAGACGAGCTGGAGTGGGTCCGCAAGGGCGCTAAGGCGCGTCAGTCCAAATCCAAGGCACGTCTGCAACGCTTCGAAGAAATGCAGTCGCAGGAATTCCAGAAGCGCAGCGAGACCAACGAGATCTACATCCCTGCCGGTCCGCGTCTGGGCGACAAGGTCATCGAATTCAAGAACGTCACCAAGGGTTACGGCGACCGCGTGTTGATCGACAACCTGTCGTTCAGCATGCCTAAAGGTGCCATCGTCGGCGTTATCGGTGGTAACGGTGCCGGTAAGTCGACCCTGTTCCGCATGCTGATGGGCAAGGAACAGCCGGATTCGGGCAGCATCGAAGTCGGCGAGACCGTGCAACTGGCCTGTGTCGACCAGAGCCGTGACGATCTGGACGGCAGCAAGTCGGTATTCCAGGCTGTTTCCGACGGTTCCGATGTGATCCGTATCGGCAACTACGAAATTCCGTCGCGTACCTACGTCGGTCGTTTCAACTTCAAGGGTGGCGATCAGCAGAAGTTCGTCAAGGACCTGTCCGGTGGTGAGCGCGGTCGTCTGCACCTGGCGTTGACGCTGAAGGAGGGTGGCAACGTCCTGCTGCTCGACGAACCGTCCAACGACCTCGACGTGGAAACCCTGCGTTCGCTGGAGGAAGCGCTGCTCGACTTCCCGGGCGCTGCCATTGTGATCTCTCACGATCGGTGGTTCCTTGACCGCGTGGCCACGCACATTCTGGCGTACGAAGACGACTCACAGGCGATCTTCTTCGAAGGCAACTACACCGAGTACGAAGCCGACCGCAAAAAGCGTCTGGGCGAAGCAGCGGCTCAACCGCACCGCGTCCGGCACAAAAAACTGGCCTGATCAGCGTTCAGGCATGCGCCGCTCCCGACCGGGAGCGGCGCTGTTTTGAAGGGTCATTCTTCGGTTTCGATCAGCAGCACTTCAATCGAAAGATCCCCTGCCGGCCGCTGCCACACCACCTCGTCACCCTGGCGGGCGCCAATCAATGCACGACCCAGTGGTGAGCCCCAGTTGATGAGCCCGTTGGCTGCATCAGCCTGATCTTCCCCGACCAGATGCACCCGTTGGCGGTTGTCGTCTTCATCGGCGAACGTCACCCAACTGCCAATCTGCACCTTGTCGGTCGAGACCGCGGGCGCGACCACCTGTGCGCTTTGCAAGCGCTGGTTGAAGTAACGCAGATCGCGTTCAATGTCGGCCAGTCGCTGTTTGTCGGAGTCGTCTCCCAAGGCACTTTGCGCACTGTGCTGGGCTTGCAGGGTGCTCACGTGTTCATGCAACAGCTGCAGACCGCGTGCGGTGACGTAATTGGTCTGCTCGCTGACCAGCCGTTCTATCGGTTGTTCGGCATCGGCGGCAGCGTTGTCTTCGTTTACAAAAGCGCGACTCATGAAGTGTCCTCCCTAATAGAGGTTAGGCCACGCGTGCAGGTTATTGGTTTCGTCGGATTTCCAGTCTGTCCGCGAGTCAGTTTGGACGATAGGCCTTGGCGGCGCTGCGGGTCTTTTCCTGTTCCCAGGCACGATCACGATCATTGAGGATCTGCCCGGGGTAGAAGCGGTCGCGGTTGTTCTGGGCGGCCTGACACTGGCGAAAACCATCCGTCCAGCCTTCGGCGTAGAGTTTTTCCTTCAGGTAACGAGGTACGTTCTTTCTGAAAAGCCCGGTGCTGGCGCCTGCCGCTTCACGGCCGCTGCCACAACCGTCCTGGTACCCGTCGGCAAAACCGGGTGGATAACCCTCGGCCAGCATCTGGTCACGGGTGGACTGACAACCCGCCAGCACGATGGCCAGCGACAACAACAGCCAAAACCGCTTCATGATGGTTTCCTCTTCTTATTGGAGGAGTCTAGAAGCAAATGTGTGAGTTATTTGTAAAAGCGACGTAGGGAATGTGTCAGGTGATCACGCTTTCATCGCCCCAGGCGCGATGAAAGCGTTTTAGCAGCCGAGTCAGTAGTGATACCACTTCACTTCAAGCATTACTTCGTTCTGCGGCGAACTCATCTGGCTGAATTCGCGTTGGGCGCTGAGGCGCAAGCCCAGGTTGCGGGACAGCTCCCATTGCTGATTGAGGCTGACGCTGCGGCGTACTTCACCATTGGTGAAATAATCGCCCTTGGCTTCCAGGCTCAGGTTGCCAAGCGGGTTGCGCCACAGCACGCCGGTATTGAAGCCGGCAGCGGGGGAGATGAACTCGGCGAAGTCGTTGTTGTGCTCTACGCGCACCGTACCCAGTGCAAAGCCAAGCACTTCGTCCGCCAGTTGCCAGGTTCCGCCGCCACCACCGTTGACATGGCTGACGAGGTTTTCATCGCCATGCTTGCCGAGCACCCGTTCGAGCCCGCCAGTGACCTGCCATGACCACGGCTTGAGCAGCTCGGTGCGCGGCGTCAGCGAGCGAATGGTCGCCAGATCCAGTTGCTGAACCTGCCAGTCGTTGCCCTCGTATTGGCGAACCTTGAGTTGCAGTATCTCGATCTGTGCGCCCAGCGGGAAGCCGTAAGCGTTGTCGTTGAGGTCGTGGTAGGCCATGCGCAGGCCGTACTCGGCAAAAGCTTTGTCGCCGCGTGTACCGGCGCCCAGTTGCCAGGTGCGCGACTCATGGCCTTCTTCCGGCAGACCGGGACGCTGGATATCCAGTTGTGGCGGCGGGTTCTGGTTGATCGCCTGCAGCAACTCGAAACTGCGTTGCGAGCGCTGTGTGTCGCGCTCAAGCCCGTTGGCGCGATAACGCTCCAGGCGATAGGCCGCATCCTGAATCAGCGCACGGCGCTCTTTGGGCTGGGCCAGATACTGGCTATCCTGCAACTGCTTTTGATCGGCGCTGACCTTCAACACCCACTGCTGTTCGTCGGCATCGAGCGGCGCTGCACGGCTCAGCAGTTCGCGCTCGCGGGACGGGCGATAGTCGATTTTTTCGACCAGCCCGGCGGCCTTGATGGCTTTGACGGTGTCGGTAGGGATTGCGGTCAATTCGAACTGGTCGGTCAGATGCAGCCCCGGGCGTGCAACCTGCAGCAATTCCAGCAGACGATAGGAGCAGTTTTCATCGAAGAAAAAGTAGCTGAAGCGGATCTGCTTCAGTTCCCATACGTGCTCGACCATGCGCCCGGTTTCTTCCGGGGTCAGGTTCAGCCGGTATTCCCACAAGTCGCGGTTTTCCAGGCTGCGGTACTCGGACAGCTTCTCCTGGTAAGGGACCAGTGCAAACAGCCCCGGATAGCCGCCCGCCAAGCCTTTCCAGGCATACAGAATGCTGTTGTCCATGCCTTCTATGTAGGCACCGAAGTTGATCGCATAGCTCAACAGTGTGGTGTTGTTGGTTTTCGCGCTGGCCGGGTCGATGCGCAGCAGCGTGTGGCCGAACATGGAGGACGGGCTGTTGAGGTAGGCCGCCGGGAAAATCAGCACGGTGCTGTCCGGGGCCACGTCCTTGTACCAAGCCTTGAACTCCTTGCATTCCGGGGTCGGCAGGCCGGTCAGGTGCAACTGATCGCGCAGCCAGCGGGTTCGGGCCGGGTACACGCACTGGGCGTGGTTCTGCTCATCGGTGACTGGCGCGTAAATAGCGTCCAGGGTTGCGCTCAGCTCTGCCTGCGGGTCATGAGCACCGTCGGCGGCGAGGAAGAATTTGGGGTCGGTCACGTAACTGCGCCAGCCGCCGAGCTTGCCAGCCTCGTAGTGGCCCAGTGAAATCCAGAATGGCTCGTTGGCCAGTTGCTGCAAACGGTCGGCGGGTGCATGAGGGGCCGCAGACAAGGGGGCACAGACAAACAGCGTCAGCGATACAAGACGTTTGAGCATAGAGGGCAACTAGTCAGGAAGGAGGAGCCCGCCTCTCACGAAAGAGAGGCGGGCGAACGACTTTAAGCCTGGGTAGCGTACTTGGCCAGGGTCGGATCGTTTTTCAGAACGTTGACAGTGTTGGTGTGAACGTCTTCAGCGGTGGCGTCGGCCTTGCTGAAGATTTGCGAGAAGTGTTCGTGAGTGACGGCCGCGAAATGCTCGCGGTCTTCAGGCGCAACGCCCAATACCACGGCGTAGGTGGTCAGCGCTTCGCCCTGACCCATCGCCATGTCCTTGGAGAGTTCGTCCATCATGCCATTCATGGCAAGCCAGGATTTACCACCGTAGGTCAGTGCGCCATTGGTGGAGCAGCCGTTGGTGCCGGAGGTCATGCCGAACGTGGCGTTACCCGAAGTGCCGTTGGTGGTCGAAGCCAGGAAGTGAGCTGGAGTGCCGCGCTGGCCTTCAAACAACATGTTGCCCCAACCGCAGTCAGGACCGCCTGGAGCTTGTGCCATAGCGTTGATGGATACAGCGGCGAAGAGCGTTCCAAGAAGAATCCGTTTCATAGCTTTTTCTCTTTTTAGTTCAGCCAAGGGTCGAGTTTCTTGAGTCGTCACATCAAGACAGATGGTCTGCCAGCAACCACCTGTGCAATTTGGAGCGTAGGCGGGTTCGAAGGGTTCCGCGACCTGTCACAGATTATTACCTGAAATTTGTTTTTTCATCTTGCGTTCGGCATCGTCCCGACCATTACTTCCTGCCGGGCAAGGCCTCGGGTTCTTTCCTGCCTTGCAAGTCGCATGCGGCGAGCGCCAGAATGCCGACATCTGCCCTGCCTGATGTAAGGAACACTGATGCCCGATTCTGTCGCAGCCAACCTACGCCTAGCGCCCCACGCGCTGACCCGTCCGTTTTCCGCTGAGCAGTTCAGCTTTGCGACTACCCACGAGCTTGAACCCTTTCGCGGTGTACTTGGCCAGGAGCGCGCTGTAGAAGCCTTGCAGTTCGGCGTGGCCATGCCGCGTCCCGGTTACAACGTTTTTGTCATGGGCGAACCCGGCACCGGGCGCTTTTCATTCGTCAAACGCTACCTCAAGGCCGAAGGCAAGCGGATGCAGACCCCGTCGGACTGGGTTTACGTCAACAACTTTGACGAACCCCGCGAGCCCAAGGCACTGGAGCTGCCGCCAGGCAGCGCGCACGCATTCATCGCCGATATCAATGGCCTGATCGACAATTTGCTGGTGACGTTCCCGGCGGTGTTCGAGCATCCGTCCTACCAGCAGAAGAAAAGCTCGATCGACCGTGCATTCAATCAGCGCTATGACCGTGCGCTGGATGTGATCGAGCGCCTTTCTCTGGAGAAAGACATCGCGCTGTACCGCGACAGCACCAACATCGCCTTCACCCCGATGGCGGATGGGAAGGCGCTGGACGAAGCCGAGTTTTCACAGTTGCCCGAGGCTGACCGCGAACGTTTTCATGAAGACATCTCCGCCCTTGAAGAGCGTCTAAATGAAGAATTGGCCAGCCTGCCGCAATGGAAGCGCGAGTCCAATAATCAGTTGCGTCAGTTGAACGAAGAAACCATCACCCTGACCTTGCAGCCGCTATTGGCACCGCTGTCGGAAAAGTACGCCGAAAATGCAGCGGTCTGCGCGTATTTGCAGGCAATGCAGGTTTACTTGCTGAAAACAGTGGTCGAGCAACTGGTCGACGATGCCAAGACCGACGCCCAGGCGCGCAAGTTGCTGGAGGAGCAATACAGCCCGAGCCTGGTGGTCGGCAATAACCATAATGGCGGTGCGCCGGTGGTTTTCGAGCAGCACCCTACGTATGACAACCTGTTCGGGCGCATTGAATACAGTACCGATCAGGGCGCGTTGTACACCACCTATCGCCAGTTGCGACCTGGCGCCCTGCACCGTGCCAACGGCGGCTTCCTGATTCTTGAAGCAGAGAAAATGCTCGGCGAACCCTTCGTGTGGGATGCCCTCAAGCGCACGCTGCAGTCGCGCAAGCTGAAGATGGAATCGCCTCTGGGTGAGTTGGGCCGGGTCGCCACCGTGAGCCTGACGCCGCAGGTCATCCCGTGGAACGTCAAGATCATCATCATCGGTTCGCGCTCGCTGTATTACACCCTGCAAGACCTCGATCCTGACTTCCAGGAGATGTTCAGGGTGCTGGTCGATTTCGACGAAGAAATCCCCATGGTTGACGAGACACTGGAGCAATTCGCCCAGTTGCTGAAAACCCGTACTTCGGAAGAAGGCATGGCGCCATTGACGGCCGACGCGGTTGCGCGGCTGGCGACCTACAGCGCTCGACTGGCCGAGCATCAGGGGCGTTTGTCTGCGCGCATCGGCGATCTGTTCCAGTTGGTCAGCGAGGCTGACTTCATTCGCCAACTGGCCAATGACGACAAGACCGATGCAGGGCATATCGAGCGGGCCCTCAAAGCCAAGGCCACGCGTACCGGACGGGTCTCGGCACGTATTCTCGATGACATGATGGCCGGCGTGATCCTGATCGACACCGACGGTGCGGCTGTCGGCAAATGCAACGGCCTGACGGTGCTGGAAGTCGGTGATTCCGCCTTCGGTGTACCGGCCCGTATATCGGCCACGGTTTACCCGGGTGGCAGCGGGATCGTCGACATCGAGCGTGAAGTCAACCTCGGCCAGCCGATCCACTCCAAGGGGGTGATGATTCTGACCGGGTACCTGGGCAGCCGCTACGCTCAGGAATTCCCGCTGGCGATTTCCGCGAGCATCGCGCTCGAGCAGTCCTACGGTTACGTGGATGGCGACAGTGCGTCGCTCGGCGAAGCCTGCACGCTGATTTCCGCGTTGTCACGCACCCCGCTCAAACAATGCTTCGCGATCACCGGCTCCATCAACCAGTTCGGCGAAGTGCAGGCGGTGGGCGGGGTCAACGAGAAGATCGAGGGCTTTTTCCGCCTGTGCGAAGCGCGTGGTCTTACGGGCGAGCAGGGCGCAATTATCCCGCACGCCAACGTCACTACGCTGATGCTGGACGAGCGTGTGGTGCAGGCGGTGCGTGACGGGCAATTCCATATCTATGCTGTGCGTCAGGCGGATGAGGCCTTGAGCCTGCTGGTCGGCGAGCCCGCCGGTACGCCTGACGAGAACGGTGAATTTCCGGAGGGCAGCGTGAACGCGCGCGTGGTGGAGCGTTTGCGCGACATCGCGGAAATGCTCAGCGACGAAGACCTCAAGGAAGAACTGGAGAAAGAGCCTGCTCAGTTGCAGCCCGAGCTGAAAGCCTGATAAACGCCAGATACCGGGCAGCTCAGATGCCGCCCGGTGCCTTACTCTTCCGTTCATCAGGGATGTTTTGCGCAGGCGCGTTTTTCTTCTAGTCTTTCACCTTAATCGCAGTGGCCAGACGGATTGGCGTACATCCTGCTTTGTGAGAAGGATGAACAATTTCGCTGATCAGGAGCGCATCATGCAGCGTAGCCTTTGCCTCACCCGAGAATGCATGGGGCTGATGACTCGAATCGAATGCGTCATTCGGCCTCTTCCCAGAGACAACGCCCAGTGGATCGTGCTGCTGGCAGCAGGAATGGCTGGAGAACAGCCTTCTGCAGTGAGGTTTCAGGGTCCTTTTCCGGGCTTGCCCTGCGCCCGGTCGGTACTGACGGCCATTGTCGAAAACCTCTCTGTGCAGGGCTACCAATGCCTCGACGATGTGCCTATCTGGGTCTTGCACATGCAGGCCGAGTTACGGCGCATCAACAGTGACAATGCACTGCGGCAAAGGTCTTCAACCTTCTAGGTTCCTCCCGACTTCCGTGTATTCAGTTCCTCAACGGTGCGGGTCTAGCCGCTGTGCGATATTTTGTCGCCCGCCCAGAGCGGCTTGTAACCGCTGATATACTCGCCCGTCCCTCCAAAACACCTTGCGAGTACCAATGGAACGTTTTTTTGAAAATGCCATGTACGCATCGCGCTGGCTGCTGGCCCCGATTTACTTCGGGTTGTCGCTGGGCCTTCTTGCGTTGTGTCTGAAGTTCTTCCAGGAAATCTTCCACGTCATCCCCAATATCTTTTCCCTGGCTGAAGCGGACCTGATTCTGGTGCTGCTGTCGCTGATCGATATGGCCCTGGTAGGGGGCTTGCTGGTGATGGTGATGATCTCCGGTTACGAAAACTTCGTGTCACAACTGGACATCGACGAAGACAAGGAGAAGCTCAACTGGCTGGGCACGATGGACTCGTCCTCGCTGAAGATGAAGGTCGCCGCCTCTATCGTGGCTATCTCGTCTATTCACCTGCTGCGGGTGTTTATGGATGCCACCAACATCAAGCCGGAATACCTGATGTGGTACGTGATCATCCACATGACGTTCGTTATTTCGGCGTTTGCGATGGGCTATCTGGACAAGCTGACCAAGCATTGAAGCCCAGGCTGTATCAGGCGGCCTGGCTGCCCCTGTTTCTGGCATGTTGCTCGATGATGCGGTAAAACGTCCGTTCCGATGCTTAACGTGCAGCGCAGGAGGTTCGATTATGAATTATCAGGAATTTACCGCGCACGCCCAGGCAGGGCGCGTCGAGGAGCTGAACCTGATCTCCATCGAAGGCGGTATCTATCTGCTGGATGTGCGCATGGACGGCACTTCGGTGATGCTCAAGGACCCAGCGGGCAAGACGTTGCACCTGCGCTCAGTGGAACACGCACGCGAATTGCTGAAAGATGTTCCGGTGGTGCCGTTTTATCTGGTGCATTGCGTGGTCCACGACGAGTTGTGCGGTATGCCGGTCAATGACCGCTCGGAAATGCGCTTGCCAATCTCTTTCCACTCTTCATGGTCCTGATTGCCAAGGGGCAATCGCAGGCGCAGTAGGGCCTGCCGGGTCAACTGTGCTAGGCTGCTCGGCCTTTTGGTTCGGGGCGCATCAGGGTAAAGCGTGATTGCCGTTCAGTTTTCACGCGATTATCGACTGCGTGCCCCTCTGCGGAGCAGTGTCATGTCCGAAGTCAATCTGTCTACCGACGAAACCCGCGTCAGCTACGGTATTGGCCGTCAGTTGGGCGACCAGTTGCGCGAAAACCCGCCGCCTGGCGTCAACCTGGAAGCAATCGTGGCGGGCTTGCGCGATGCTTTTGGCGGTCAGCCAAGCCGTGTGGGTCAGGAAGAAATGTCCGCCAGCTTCAAGGTTATCCGTGAAATCATGCAGGCTGAAGCAGCCGCCAAGGCTGAGCAGGCTGCGGGTGCCGGCAAGGCCTACCTGGCTGAAAACGCCAAGCGCGAAGGCGTGACTACTCTGGCCTCGGGTCTTCAGTTCGAAGTCCTGACTGCAGGCGACGGCGCCAAGCCGACCCGCGAAGACCAGGTACGCGTTCACTACCACGGCACGTTGATCGACGGCACTGTCTTCGACAGCTCCTATGATCGTGGCGAACCTGCAGAATTTCCGGTCAGCGGCGTGATCGCAGGCTGGACCGAGGCGCTGCAGCTCATGAACAGCGGCAGCAAATGGCGCGTCTACGTGCCGAGCGAACTGGCGTACGGCGCCCAGGGCGTTGGCAGCATCGCACCGCACAGCGTGCTGGTATTCGACGTGGAACTGCTGGACGTTCTGTAATCGACCCGGTCGATACAGAGGGTCGCTGAACGAATCGCGCTGATTCGTTCAGCGACGGGGTTGTGCTGATGCTTCATGCTCAGTGCAACTCACCCATCGGGCGCAACGCCCTTGCATAGCAGAACAGAAACAGGTTTCTCACCAGTTCCTTCAGCACCATCGGCTCGCTTGAACTCAGACTGTAAACGTCCAGATCGCCCTGATCGCGCAGCTCTTCGAGCGCTTCCTCTTCCAGAACGGCACACACCTCACCTGTCTCCCGATGAAGAATTCTAAGATAAGGGTGTGGGCGGTCCAGCCAAGCATCGATCAAATAAGTCATGTCTCATCTCCTGTGCAAGTAAGATGAGAATAATTCTTATCGGGATAATAGCAAGGCACTATTGAGATTAATTCTCATTTTGCGCTGAATGGTTGATGCAGGTCAGTGAATGCCCTTCAGAATCGGACGCATAGCGTCCAGAAAGACATGCCCACGCGGAGCATGGGCACGATAGAGGCGGTAGTAGGGTCACGCTCTGCGTCACACTGCCTCGCTATCGGTCTGTCAATGGTGCTCGCGAGTGGCGCGGAATTTCACGTCGGGCCAGCGTTCTTCCATCAGCGCCAGGTTCACGCGGGTAGGGGCGAGGTAGGTCAGGTGACCGCCACCGTCCACTGCCAGGTTTTCCACGGCCTTGTTTTCAAACTCCTCGAGCTTCTTCTTGTCGGCGCAGTCGATCCAGCGAGCTGACCACACTGTGATCGGCTCATACGCGCATTCGACCTTGTATTCCTCCTTCAGGCGGCTGGCGACCACGTCGAACTGCAGCACACCGACGGCGCCGAGAATGATGTCGTTGCTGCGCTGCGGGAAGAACACCTGCGTGGCGCCTTCTTCGGCGAGCTGTTGCAGGCCCTGGCGCAATTGCTTGGACTTGAGCGGGTCTTTCAGTCGCACGCGACGGAACAGCTCCGGGGCGAAGTGCGGAATACCGGTGAAGCCCAGTGCTTCGCCTTCGGTGAAGGTGTCGCCGATCTGGATGGTGCCGTGGTTGTGCAAGCCGATGATATCGCCAGCGTAGGCTTCTTCCAGTTGCTCACGTTCCGAGGAGAAGAAGGTCAGCGCGTCGCCGATCCGCACGTCCTTGCCCAGGCGCACGTGACGCATTTTCATGCCTTTCTCGTAGCGCCCCGAACAAATACGCATGAACGCAATGCGATCGCGGTGCTTGGGGTCCATGTTCGCCTGAATCTTGAACACGAAACCGGCGAATTTTTCTTCTTCCGGCTCGACGGTGCGCTCGTTGGCAACCCGTGCCAGCGGCATCGGCGCCCAGTTCACCACAGCATCAAGCACATGATCGACCCCGAAATTGCCCAGCGCCGTACCGAAAAAAACCGGGGTCAATTGACCGTCGATGAACTCCTGCTGGTTGAACTCGTGACAGGCGCCTTGCACCAGTTCCAGTTGCTCCACGAAGCGATCGTACTCGTCGCCCAAATGGGCGCGGGCTTCGTCCGAATCGAGCTTCTCGATGATTTTGGTTTCGGTGCGCTCGTGCCCGTGGCCTGCGGTGTAGACGATGATGTAGTCATCGGCCAGGTGATAGACACCTTTGAAATCTCGATAGCAGCCAATCGGCCAGGTGATCGGTGCGGCTTTGATCTTCAGGACCGCTTCGATCTCGTCGAGCAGCTCGATAGGGTCACGAATGTCGCGGTCGAGCTTGTTGATGAAGCTCACGATAGGCGTGTCGCGCAGGCGGCAGACGTCCATCAGCGCAATGGTACGTGGCTCGACACCTTTACCACCGTCAAGGACCATCAATGCCGAGTCGACTGCCGTCAGGGTGCGGTAGGTGTCTTCGGAGAAGTCTTCGTGACCCGGCGTGTCGAGCAGGTTGATCATGTGGTCGCGATACGGAAACTGCATCACGGATGTGGTAATCGAAATACCACGCTGTTTCTCCATTTCCATCCAGTCGGATGTGGCGTGCCGGTCGGATTTACGCGACTTGACCGTACCGGCAATGGAGATTGCCTTGCCCATCAACAGGAGTTTTTCCGTGATGGTGGTTTTACCCGCATCCGGGTGGGAAATAATGGCGAAAGTGCGGCGTTTCGCGACTTCGGCGGCCTGTTGGGTCATGGGAAATCGCCTGGAATGGGATCGAAAAAGGGCGCAGATTATAGCTCAACTTGCGGCAATAACCGAACCGTTCAGACAATAAACGATGGCTAGATAATGTCTCATGTGGGAACCTTTCCGGTCGTGGAGACGTCCATTCCCCCGTCAAGGCCGCTACGGAGGCCAACGTCGGGGGCTGAATCATCAGCATGTTGGTTTGACGAAGCTGCGCTTATGGCTTGTGTTTTCGCCGAGGTTAATCCCTTACCGGCGACCCACCCGCTGCTCTTCGCGAACGTTATTGGCGGCATCCCTTTCGGATGCACAGGTCAACGCGTTCGCCGACTGAAATAAGGAGTCCGCCTGTGGCAAATCGCTATGGCAAGGGGCTATTGGGAGGCGCGGTTGTGATCGCACTCCTGGCCCTGCTGATCCACTGGATCGGCATCAGTACTATCAAGCAATACCAGGACGACCTGCTGTTCTACCTCCAGGCTCACCTGATTCTGGTTCTGGTTTCAATGTTGGCGGCCCTCGTGGTCGGTATCCCGGCAGGTATCGCACTCAGCCGTCCGAGCATGGTTGGCCGTGCCGAACGCTTCATGCAGATATTCAACATCGGCAACACTGTTCCGCCTCTCGCCGTTCTGGCCATTGCCCTCGGGATTCTCGGGATAGGCAGCGGGCCTGCAATCTTCGCGCTGTTCCTCGCCTCGTTGTTGCCCATCGTGCGCAATACCTACGAAGGCCTGAAAAACGTCCAGGGTTCACTCAAGGAAGCTGCCGTCGGCATCGGCATGACCCCGCGCCAATTGCTGTGGCGTGTCGAGTTGCCTAATGCCGTCCCGATCATCATCGGTGGTGTGCGCGTCGCGCTGGCGATCAACGTCGGGACCGCGCCGTTGGCGTTTCTTATCGGTGCCAACAGCCTTGGCAGCCTGATTTTCCCCGGCATCGCGCTGAACAATCAGCCGCAACTGGTGCTGGGTGCGGCATGTACCGCTCTGCTGGCGCTGCTGCTCGACGGCCTGGTGACACTGGCCAGTCGTATCTGGCTGGAACGCGGTCTGGCTCGCTGAGCGAAGGAATTATCATGAAAAGAATATGTTTGTTTTTAGGCTTTGCCTTGCTGTTTCCGGCATTTGCCCAAGCGGCAGAAAAGCCGCTGCTACGCGTCGGCGCACGGGTGTTCACCGAGCAGACCATTCTGTCTGAACTCACTGCGCAATACCTGCGTACAAAGGGTTATGACGTTCAAGTCACCGGCGGCCTGGGCAGCAGCCTGGCGCGTAGCGCGCAGGAAAGTGCTCAACTGGATCTGATCTGGGAGTACACCGGCGTATCGCTGGTGAATTACAACCACGTTGATGAAAAGCTCGACAGCGAACAAACCTACGCTCGGGTGAAAGAACTCGACGCGAAAAAAGGCTTGGTCTGGCTTTCCCCGTCGAAATTCAGCAACACCTATGCCTTGGCGCTGCCGCAGAAAATCGCTGACAAGTACCCACAGGTCAACACCATGACCGACCTGACCAAAGTTCTCAAAGACGAAGCGAAAGAGGGTCATCTCGTAGCGCTGGACACTGAGTTCGCCAACCGTTCCGACGGTCTGCTCGGCATGGTCAAGCATTACGACATGAATCTCGGTCGTGAGAACACTCGCCAGATGGACGCGGGGCTGGTTTACACCGCGCTACGGAACGGCCAGGTGTTTGCGGGCCTGGTGTACACCACTGACGGTCGCTTGAACGCCTTCAAGCTCAAGGTGCTGGAAGATGACAAACGTTACTTCCCGGACTACACCGCCGCGCCGGTGATCCGTCAGGATTACTTGGACAAGCACCCGGATATTGCCCCGTTGCTCAAGCCTTTGGCTGATCTGTTGGACACCCAGACCATGATCGACCTCAACGCCCGCATCGATGTTGGTCACGAGAGTCCATCCAAAGTTGCCGCAGATTTCCTGCGTCAGCACCCACTTAACTAAGGACGGAGACGACATGAGTTTTTTTAACGTTTTCTCCCAGATCGACTGGGCTCAGGTGCTGCATCTGACCACGCAGCACATCACCCTGGTCGGCATTGCTGTGACCCTGGCCATTCTGGTCGGCGTCCCGCTGGGCGTACTGATGACCCGCTTTCCGGCGCTGGCCGGCCCGCTGCAAGCCAGCGCCACCGTGCTGCTGACCGTGCCGTCCATTGCGTTGTTCGGCCTGTTGCTGCCGTTCTACTCCAAATTCGGTCAGGGCCTTGGTCCGATGCCGGCAATTACTGCAGTGTTTCTCTACTCGCTGTTGCCGATCATGCGTAACACCTACCTGGCGCTGACTGGCGTCGAACCCGGTATTCGCGAAGCAGCCAAAGGCATCGGTATGACCTTCGGCCAGCGTCTGCGCATGGTCGAGCTGCCTATTGCGGTGCCTGTGATCCTTGCTGGTGTGCGCACCGCGGTGGTGATGAACATCGGTGTCATGACCATTGCCGCGACCATCGGTGCCGGTGGTCTGGGTGTACTTATTCTTGCTTCCATCAGCCGCAGCGATATGTCGATGCTGATCGTCGGCGCGGTCCTGGTCAGTATTCTGGCCATCATCGCCGACCTGCTTCTGCAATTGCTGCAACGCACGCTGACTCCAAAAGGATTACTGAAATGATCGAACTCCAGAACCTCTCCAAGACTTTCCAGAGCAACGGCAAAGAAGTGAAGGCTGTCGATTCGGTCAGCCTCACAGTCAATGAAGGCGAGATATGTGTCTTCCTCGGCCCGTCGGGCTGCGGCAAGAGCACCACGCTGAAAATGATCAACCGTCTGATCATGCCGACTTCCGGCAAAGTACTGATCAACGGCGAAGACACCACAGGCCTGGACGAAGTGACCCTGCGTCGCAACATCGGCTACGTGATTCAGCAGATCGGTCTGTTCCC
The DNA here is from genome assembly GCF_001401155.1 of Pseudomonas tremae. Taxonomy (GTDB): domain Bacteria; phylum Pseudomonadota; class Gammaproteobacteria; order Pseudomonadales; family Pseudomonadaceae; genus Aquipseudomonas; species Aquipseudomonas tremae. The sequence continues at coordinate 49,172 of NZ_LJRO01000192.1, read as the reverse complement.
GAACATGACCATCGAAGAAAACATCGTGGTCGTGCCCAAGTTGCTCGGCTGGGACAAGCAGCGTTGCCATGACCGTGCTCGTGAACTGATGAGCATGATCAAGCTGGAGCCCAAGCAGTACCTGCATCGCTACCCGCGCGAATTGTCCGGTGGTCAGCAGCAGCGCATCGGTGTGATCCGTGCCCTGGCGGCCGATGCGCCGTTGCTGTTGATGGACGAGCCGTTCGGTGCGGTCGACCCGATCAACCGCGAGATGATCCAGAACGAGTTCTTCGAGATGCAGCGGGCGCTGAACAAGACTGTGATCATGGTCAGCCACGACATCGACGAAGCCATCAAGCTGGGCGACAAGATCGCGATCTTCCGTGGCGGCAAGCTGCTGCAGATCGACCACCCGGACACCTTGCTCGCGCATCCTGCTGACGACTTCGTCAGCAGTTTCGTTGGCCAGGACAGCACCCTCAAGCGTCTGCTGCTGGTCAAGGCTGAAGACGCCGCCGACAACGCACCTTCAGTCAGCCCGGAAACCCCGGTCGCCGATGCGCTGGAAGTGATGGACGAAAACGACCGTCGTTACATCGTCGTCACCGACAGCGAAAACAAGGCGATGGGCTATGTGCGTCGTCGTGACCTGCATCGTCAGCAAGGCAACTGTGCGCAGTTCCTGCGCGAGTTCAATGCCACTGCGGCATACGACGAGCACCTGCGCATTCTGCTGTCGCGCATGTATGAGTTCAACCGCGCCTGGCTGCCGGTGCTGGATGCCGAGAACGTGTTCCTGGGTGAAGTGACACAAGAGTCCATTGCGGCGTATCTGAGCTCGGGCCGTTCGCGTGGCATGAAGACCAGTATTGTCTCGCCAGCGGAAGCGGCGGCAGACGCGCAGGTTTGATGTGAAAATGCATAGCCCGGTGCTGCAAATGCCTGGGCTAAGCTGATCAGATAGCGTTTGCTTTTTCACACCTCACAATGTAAGTCAACTCTCAGATCTGTCAGTAGCGTTGCGAGGGTCGCGAGTCTAACGTGGCTTCACGCAGCACCGTTTACTTTCGTGGCTTTACGTGCTGTTTTATATTCAAGTGAGGGAGTGAGTGATGGCCACGCTTACGGATGAGCAATTGGCGCGAGCGCTCGAAGACTTCTACCGGTACGATACGAATGGCGATGAAAAAGTAACCGTCGCAGAGTTTCGTTTAACGATGGAAAAGTACCTGACTCCGGAAGATTTTGAAGCCTTGCTTGCCAAGATAAATTCGGATGGTAATGACGAAATAAGCTGGGAAGAGTTCCTGACGGATTATGAGAATGACCTGGGTTAGTGTGACAGCGTCATCAATGCAGAATGACGACGTTCGATAGGCCGTTTTACGTCTGGACGTTATACTTTAAGCCCTGCCCGAGTTGAGTCAGGGCTTTTTTTTGTCGATCTTTTTTGTGGGTGATGAGGTCAGAGGAGACGTGCGGTCTTTTCGAAGTCGGGCCGTTCGCGTGGCATGAAGACCAGTATTGTCTCGCCAGCGGAGCAAGTGGCTTCCTGATTTGTGGAGTTGCAGCATTACCGCAGTGCCGCCATTCTGCATGGCCGGCGGCACTGAGGGCTGTTTACAGTGCGCTCGGGTCGCAGTGAGTCAAGTCTGCGTCTTGCAACGCTGAGAGGTGTACTGCAGTAGCGGTATTGCTTTCATACAGGGTATACGTCATGCCGCTGTGCTCGCAAAAGACTTTGCAATTGTCATCGCTGTCGAACTTTGCATTACTGGTCCAGACTCCGTTCGACAGGCTTGAATAATACGGGCGCCCTTGAGTGACTTCGGAGGAATATCGGTCGTTGACATAAAGTTTATAGTTGTGTGTTTTGAAGACGTCCCCTTCGAAGTAGACAGACAGGCTATTTGCTGTTCGCACCACCTTGGCGATGGTTGTTTGAAGCAGCAAACGCCGTGCGATGCTCAGATAAGACTGGTAGTCCGCTCTATTGGTAATACTGATAAGCGGGTCGCCATTGACGGTCCTGTACAGGGTGTTGATGGTTTGTTGATCGGCCAATGGTGTTAGCGTCGTCATGGTGTAATCAGTGAAAAGTGCTCGTATCGGGAGCGCTATTCGGCTTTCCGCCAAGGTTGCCGAAAAAAGCACATAGGGTGTGCTGGAGTGATCCATGCTGACGGTAATGGAGTAGGTGTCGTTGGGGTCTACAGCTCCATACTTGACCCAGATGTTCTCGATCAGGTCCGATTGGCTTGGGTATCCCTTGTCAAGCGTGGCGTAGACCAACGAAGTGCCGCGGAGTGCATAGGTGTAGTTCTTGAAGTCTGCGGTGGCGAACGCGACGCTGATGAATCCCGAACTTATCTGCACGCTGGCGATCATTTTTTGTAGATAAATGCGCTGTGCCCGACGCAGTAAATGAGCATGGATTTCGTTGATTTGAAGTCTGTTGACTTCCGAGAAATACGTATTCAAAGCGAGCTGAGTAAGCCCCGGTCTAAGCTCGGCACAATGGTCATCGGTAAACAGGTTTCTTATGGTGGCCAAGAGCAAAGGGTAGGATCGGGTACTGGCCGCCTCATACTGCAATGAATTGGGCTCGTGGGTGACGACATTTACAGCCCATTTCTCACCCGGCATGATCTGAATGTGGACCTCTACATAGCAACGGTTGCCGTCAAGAATGACGCTGCAATTTGTACAGACTGCATGATTTACCGTTGCCATAACCAGTCCGTTTCTGGTCACGTTGTAGCGGAATTTCTCGAACCATTTCTCATTGATAGAGAAGCGGGTGGTCTGGTTGAAATCTGCCTTCAGGTCCGACAGGATATGGGGCAGCTCAGGAAAATACACCGGAACAGGCAGAGAAATCGGAAAGGTTATTGTCGCATCGGTCTCCCAGATTGGTTTTTCCAGCGAAGGCAAATCGGTAATTTGTCGCAGTGTTTCTGGCGTCGAGTAAATGCCCCACTTATCAAAAAATGTTGAGAGATCCCTGCCGCTAATCAGCGAGGTTTCCACGATAAAACGTTGAATCTTGTCGCCACTCTGCTGCGGCGGGGCTTGCATGAGCCGGTAGCGCTGGTGCAATTGAGGGTAGAACGGCGGACCAAATGTTTGGTGAAGTTGCCAAAACATGGCGGCTTTCTGAAAAAGATTGGGCAGCTCACTAAAAACGCGGTGTGAACTGTTCAGGTACTGTTTTATGGACGGGTACTGGTTGTCCAGGCGAGAGGCACGGCCGTCCATTCTTTCTTGCGTTGCAAGTGAATATATATTGACGGTCACCTCCGTCATCCCCGCCCATGTCATGGGGTCTATCTGCCGTTGATGACCACTTTCATGCCACGGGCCCCAGCGCTCCTCAGCGATATTGCCTGATAACAAGTACCTCAGGGCCACTGCGCCGCTGTAGCCCATATGTCCATCCGCGGCAAACATGTAGCCTGTGTCTGCTTCTACATGGAAATGCTTATTGGGGTCTATTGCCCACTCCGTCTCACCTTCGCCCAAGGCCCCCGAGATGTCATCCTGAGACCGAATGACTTCATCGTAGTAAGCCATCAGCTTTTCAGGGTCGGTGATGTAGAGCCGGGCACTTTCGTAGCGGACGATGATGATGGCTCGCTCGCTGGTAAGCATCACAACAGGCGCATTGTTGTATTGGGCCATCCTGGCCTGCCACATCGCGTTGGTTGTTTCTTTCAACGTGAAGGCTGGCACATAGCTGTAGTCGCCCTTTATGGTTATAGGGACAGACTTGCCCGCCTCTTGATAGATAAAACTCAGCAGGCCTGACTCAGGCACGTCTATGGCATTCAGACCGACCTTCAGATCAATAACGATGGGGGTATTGAATCGGGGGACGCCGATAACAGCGGAGATTTTCCCTGCTGATTGCTCATAGTGGCTGAGTTCCAAGCGCTCGCCTTTCGTGACATAGAAACTGGTTGGTTGGTAGTCACTGTGCGCCCTGGGGCGCATCTGCCGAACCTTGTTCAGGTAGGCAGAGGTTCTCCCTGTGACGGTAAAACTTGTTTGACGTGGTGTGGGGCTGACAGGCTCCGAGCCTGGAGTGTCACCGTGTCTATCGTCCATGATCATTTCCGGATGAGGTGGCTTGGGCTTTATATTGGGCGCGTGGGCAGTCGATCCGTCTACTGTCAGAGCTGACAGGTTTGGCTGCTCTTTGCCTCATCGTGTTCTGGGCCCAGGGGAACATCTGCCTGTCATGCTGGTCGGTTAAACAGGTCCTTGACGAGGCAACTCAAGCGCCTTGTGCAAGAACGCGACATTTTTTGTTGATCTCCGGCCCCTCAGGTCCTAAAGTTCGCGCCGAACGTCCATGCTGGAAACGATCCATCCGGCTCAAGTACTGACGACGAGACAGCAAGGCCAGGAAGGCAGCCCTTCAGGGCCTTTTTGCTTTCGGCGACGTGCCTTGGGAAGTAGGCGAACCAAAGTGGGGACACAGAGGGCGTTCATTTGCACCCATTTACCAATACCGTTTGCCATCAGGAGTTCCCGCAGCATGTCGATCAATGTCGAAGACTACTACTCAGCCGACACCTTCAAGAAAATGAAAGCGTTCGCTGACAAGCAAGAAACTCCGTTCGTGGTCATTGATACCGCCATCATCAGCAAGGCTTATGACGACCTGCGTGCGGGCTTCGAATTCGCCAAGGTTTACTACGCCGTCAAGGCCAACCCGGCCGTTGAAGTGATCAATCTGCTCAAGGACAAGGGGTCGAGCTTCGACATCGCGTCGATCTACGAGCTGGACAAGGTCATGAGCTGTGGCGTTGGCCCGGAGCGCATGAGCTACGGCAACACCATCAAGAAATCCAAGGACATTCGCTACTTCTACGAGAAGGGCGTGCGTCTGTTCGCAACCGACTCCGAAGCGGACCTGCGCAACATTGCCAAGGCTGCACCGGGCTCGAAAGTCTATGTGCGTATCCTGACCGAAGGTTCGACCACGGCTGACTGGCCCCTGTCGCGCAAATTCGGTTGCCAGACCGACATGGCGATGGACCTGCTGATCCTCGCTCGCGATCTGGGTCTGGTGCCCTACGGCATCTCGTTCCACGTCGGTTCGCAACAGCGCGACATCAGCGTTTGGGATGCGGCCATCGCCAAGGTCAAGGTCATCTTCGAGCGCCTGAAAGAAGAAGACGGCATCGTTCTCAAGCTGATCAACATGGGTGGCGGCTTCCCGGCCAACTACATCACCCGCACCAACAGCCTGGAAACCTACGCTGAAGAGATCATCCGCTTCCTGAAGGAAGACTTCGGTGATGACCTGCCGGAAATCATTCTGGAGCCAGGCCGTTCGCTGATCTCCAACGCCGGTATCCTGGTCAGCGAAGTGGTACTGGTCGCGCGTAAATCGCGTACGGCGGTCGAGCGTTGGGTATACACCGACGTGGGCAAGTTCTCCGGCCTTATCGAAACCATGGACGAAGCCATCAAGTTTCCGATCTGGACCGAGAAGAAAGGCGAGATGGAAGAAGTGGTCATCGCGGGGCCGACCTGCGACAGCGCCGACATTATGTATGAAAACTACAAGTACGGCCTGCCACTCAACCTGGCCATTGGTGACCGTATGTACTGGTTGTCGACCGGTGCTTACACCACCAGCTACAGCGCTGTGGAATTCAACGGTTTCCCACCATTGAAATCGTTTTACCTGTAAATTCCCGGCTTAAGAAAAAACCCATGAAAATGGGTTTTTTTTTGTTCGCAAAAAAATAATTATATAAGTCTTTGTGTGGCGGAAAGTACGGTAGGTGCCACAGTATTAATGATCGTATTCTCTGGTGTGTAATAAGTTCTAGCGCGGTGCGCTGCTTATTCCTACAGGGGTCGTCCATTACGTTCGCTGTTTAAAGTTGATACCCTCTGTTAATTTTCAGTGGCCTTGAAGCGGCAGTTCTTGATTGTCGCAAAACAGGGCTTCAATAATAAGGAAATTAATAATGGTTACGACGGTTGAACCGCAATTTACAGATGGCAATGAACACTCGCTGGAAGAGGTCAGTCGTGTCAGCAAGGAGTTGATGGACGTCCTTACTGGTCAGGGCGCGGAAGTTGCGCGTGCCCCCGGTTTGTTGATCACCAACGAAGATGTTCGACGCATCAGGCGTTATGTCAACACGGGGCTGGCACTGCCTACCGCACTGGAAGAAGTACGCCAGTTAGTAGGTGGCAGTGACAATGGCATTCCCGGCCTGGGCCCGGAAGCAATTGCCGAGTTGCACACCGGTATCCAGAACCATGCCAAAAGCTGGTCAGCGATTGAAACCAATATGCAAAAAGTCGGCAGCGATCTTTATGTCTTCTCGGGCAATCTGATTACTATCGCAACCGAGATTGTCGGGTTCATCAAAGGGCTGGATTCCTATCAGACCCTTCAAGTGGGCGACTTGACTCCGTCGCAGATCGATCAGATGCCTCCGGTCGCGCTGATGGACCATGACAGCAAGAAGATGCCCGGGTTGCTTGCCTTGATTGATGACCTCAAGGTCTACATCAAGGAGCATAGCGCCAGCACCACGCGTACCAGGGTCGGCGTGACTGAGTTCAAGCGTCACCTCAAGGATGATATCTCTCCTGCAGTGGCGTTGAAAATAAACCTGGTCAGCTCAGGAAGTGCAGGTAACGATATCGCCTGGCTCACCGGTGAAGCCGAGCAGCTCAACAAGCGCATCAATCAGAAGCTTGCGGAATATGAAGCGTACTGTGATTACAGGTGGATCGGTTTCTGGTGGGGGGTTCTTGGCGGGGCTGTGTCCTACTCTATCTATGGCCCCAAAGCATCCGCGGCGCTTTTTGAAAAAGACACGCTGATTGAAGAGAAGCGTCAGATAGAACTGTCGATAAACAAAAAAAACAGGTTGTTGAGCGATCTGCTGGCGTTCGAAACCAGTCTTCAAGATTTGAAAGCCAGAATTGATGGCGCTGCCAGTGGCGTCAGCAACATTGAAAGCCTGTGGGTACTGCTGGAAGAATTGGTCGAGTCCTCCTACGACCGCATAAAAAGTACCAGCAATGCCGTGTACCTCGTCAGTTTTGTGTCCCGTTTTCAAACATTGATGAGCAACTGGAAAGAGATTCAGGCCCAGGCCTTTGATCTGTTGACCGCTTTCAATAATGCACTGGACGAGCCCGTTGTCTAAGTGCGGATATAACTTATATTCAAGGAAATACTGTGATGAATGTTCACGTGCTTGATACGCCTTTTCAACTGCCCGCACCCAACATGGAAGTGCTTGTTGCCGGTCGTGAAAAACTGAAACAACAAGCGGACGCGCTGGGAGATATTTATTTACCTGTGATGATGGAAACCTTGCGCAGCCTGCTCATCGAAGTGGGCAATGTCGACAAGAACGTGCTGGATACGCTGACGCTTGTCCCGCATGGCTTCAACAGTGATGAGATGCTGCCTTATCTTGAGGCTGTCGAACAACTCAAGGGCCAGTCTGACGACACTAAACGTGACGCTGCGGTTGCAGAGTTCAATAAGATCATCAGCACGCTGCTGGACGAAAAAATCGTCTATCTGGCTAACCACGCCAAAGTTCTCGATAAGGCTCTGGCCAATCTGAATGCAGTGCAGGTTGACGCCGTCGATTATCTTGCGCCCGCTCTTGATCAGGAAATCATTGCGCTCGGCGCTCGACTGGCGGCTGAAAATACGCGCCTGGATGAAGTGTCAGAACAGGCCGCTGTGGTTAACGCGTTGATTACAGACCTCGAGAACCTCAATATTTTCGACAGATTGAAGCCTCTGGTTGCGTCGCTGGAGAAACTGGCCGACATCGATCCCAGAAGTCCACTGATTGGTTCAATCAAGGCGGGTATCGTCGGTGTGTCCAACATTTTGAACCTGTTGGATGCTGCCGTTGACTACGATCATCTGCTGGCCCTTAGAGACAGGCTGCAAGCACAGCTGACCGACCGACAGGAAACGATTGGCGATACTCGGGCAGCACTTGCAATCGAAGTAGGCAAGCGCGATCAGCTCTCTGGCCTGGTACTGGTTCATGGGTACAGGGGCGACTACGCTCGAGAGGTCGAAAAACTCCACGCGGCGCTGTCTCAGGTCCTGTCCAATTGCCTGCTGCCTGCCACCGACACGAGCGAAGAACGTGTCACACATTTCAGCCGCCAGGCGAACGCGTTGAACACTTACCTGGTGGATCTGCGAGGCGACTGGCGTAGCTGATAGCCCGGTATTGCAACGCCTGGCACCACCGGCTGGCTTTGCGGCTTATGGCAAAACGCACGTTACAGATGGACACACCATGGCCGTCAGTGCATTAATTGCGCCGCGCAATATGAGTGAGTAGCGAGTGTGTTGAAGAAAGTCCTGTTTCAGATGCACTGGTTCTTCGGGATCACGGCAGGCCTGGTTCTGACCCTGATGGGTATCACCGGCGCACTGTATTCGTTCGAGGACGAAATTCTCGATGCCTTCAACCCTGACGCTCTGCTTGTTGAAGCGCGCCACGCGACACTGCCGCCCCTCGAGCTTGTGCGCAAACTGGAGGCCGCAACCGGGCTAACCGTGGCCATCCTGCGTGTCGAAACCGTCGGGAATCGTGCCGCTCAGGTGTACTTCACACCTGAACCGGGCGAAAGACGAGGCCCCAAACGCAATTTCGATCCTTACACGGGCGAGCTGAAGGGCGATGCTGCGGGTGAAGGTTTTTTCGATTTCGTCCTTAAACTGCATCGTTATCTGGCCATGGGCGAGTTCGGCAAGCAGATTACGGCGGCCTGTACGCTGATTCTGGTGTTCTTCTGCCTGTCCGGGCTTTACCTTCGCTGGCCCCGTCAGGCACGCAACTGGCGTGTCTGGCTGACCCTCGACTGGGCCAAAAAAGGCCGCAGTTTCAACTGGGACCTGCACTCGGTTTTTGGCACATGGTGCCTGTTGTTCTACCTGCTGTTCGCCATTACTGGCTTGAGCTGGTCTTATGACTGGATGAGCAATGGTCTGAACAAGCTGCTGGGCGGCCCGTCGCTGGAGTCGCGCAAGATCTCCACGGTTATCACCGGCAAGAAAGAACCTTTGGCAGTGGACTATGCGGCCATCTGGGACAGTATTCAAAAAACTGCCGGGCCTGGCTTACGAGCTTATAACCTGCGCCTGCCTGCTGCGGGTGGTCAGCCTGCCACGGTATTTTACCTGCTGCAGAACTCGCCGCATTCGCGCGCCCTGAACAGCATCACGCTTGACCCGGCCAGCGGGCAGGTCAGTTCAGTGTCGCGCTATGCCAAGCTCAGCATCGGGGAGCAATTGCTGGCCAGCAACTATGCGCTGCACGTGGGGAGCTACTTCGGCCTCTTTGGTCGAATCGTCATGACTGCTGCGGCGTTGATGATGCCGCTGTTTTTTGTTACTGGCTGGTTGCTGTACCTGGATCGACGCCGCAAGCAGCGTGACATCAAAAGCGCACGTATGGCGTTGTCAGAAGACGTATCCGCTGACACGTCTGCCTGGCTGATCGGTTTTGCCAGTCAAAGCGGCTTTGCCGAACAACTGGCGTGGCAGACGGCGAGCCAGTTACAGGTCGCAGGGGTGCCTGCGCGCGTGCAGCGATTGGGCGACGTGACCGTGCAGGATCTGTGTCAAAGCCGTAACGCGCTGTTTATCGTCAGCACATTCGGAGACGGAGAAGCCCCGGACAGTGCCCGAGGGTTCGAGCGCAAGCTAATGGGCAGCCCGATCGCTCTGGACACGCTCAATTACGCAGTACTGGCGCTGGGCGACCGGCAGTATGCGCATTTCTGTGGTTTCGCCCATCGTTTGAATGACTGGCTGGCCGAACGTGGCGCACGCACCCTGTTCGCTCCGATCGAAGTCGACAGGGTCGATCCCGCCGCCTTGCAGCGATGGCAGCAGCAACTCGGGCAACTGACCGGTAGCGCACCGCAATCGGGAAGTTGGCAAGCACCGGTTTTCGAAAACTGGACCTTGACGCGTCGCGAACACCTGAACCCTGGCAGCAGCGGTTCGAAGGTGTATCTGCTGGACTTGATTGCTCCAGCATCAACCAGCTGGCAGGCGGGTGACCTGGCCGAGGTGATGCCTCGTAACGCAGCTTCTGCCATTGAGCCGTTTCTTGATGGGTTGGGCATTGATCCGTTTACTCAGGTGCAGGTCGGCGGGTTGCGCGAATCACTCGTACAGGCGCTGGCCACATGCCAGTTACCGCAGAACCGTGCGCATCTGGTGGGCCTGCATGCGCAAGCGCTGGTCGATGCGTTGGCGCCTCTGTCTGCGCGTGAATATTCAATCGCTTCCATTCCCGAAGATGGCTGTCTGCAACTCATTGTTCGTCAGGAGGTTCATCCCGACGGCACGCTGGGGCTGGGGTCTGGCTGGCTTACCGAGCATGCCGCTCTCGACAGCGCTATCAGTCTGCGCGTGCGGCGTAACAGCAGCTTTCACCTGCCGGTTGAACCGGTGCCGCTGATTTTGCTTGGCAACGGCACCGGGTTGGCCGGCTTGCGCAGCCTTTTAAGGGCCCGCATTACCCAAGGGCAGATGCGTAACTGGCTGTTATTTGGTGAACGTAATCGGGCATATGACTTCCATTGCGCTACAGAACTGCAGAGTTGGCTGGAGGCCGGTCGTCTGAGCCGTCTTGACCTGGCGTTCTCGCGTGATCAGGCCGAGAAGGTCTACGTGCAGGATCGCTTGCGCGAGACGGCTGATGAGTTGCGCACATGGCTTGATGACGGTGCAGCTATCTACATCTGCGGCAGCTTGCTGGGTATGGCGGCGGGGGTGGATCAGGTGTTGAAGGACGTGCTGGGAGAGCAGAGAGTCAGTGAGCTGATCGAGCAGGGACGTTATCGGCGGGATGTGTACTGACCGGGGTTCTTGCTAATGGAGCGGTTTATGAAGATCAGGCGCGGAGCGTCCAGAAAGGCGTGCCCACGCTGGAGCATGGGCACGATAGGCTTTTAGCTTTTAGCTACGCGGCTACGAACTGCTCGGCGTAATGGCAGGCCACCTGGCGGTTGTCCACCAGACGCAGCTCCGGCACTTCGGTGGAGCAACGCTCGGTCGCATAGGGGCAGCGCTTGTGGAAGGCGCAGCCGCTTGGCGGGTTGAGCGGGTTGGGCAGTTCGCCGACGATCTTGATCTTCGGTTTGAGCGGGTCCGGGTGAATGGTCGGGGTCGCAGACAGTAGCGCTTGTGTGTAAGGGTGCAGCGGACGGTTGTAGATCTCTTCCTTCGGGCCCATTTCCGCAGGGCGGCCCAGGTACATCACCAGAACTGTATCGGCGACATGACGCACCACCGACAGGTTGTGGGAGATGAACACGTAAGCAGTGTTGAACTCCTTTTGCAGATCCATGAACAGGTTCAGCACCTGCGCCTGAATCGACACGTCCAGCGCTGAAGTCGGTTCATCCGCCACCAGCACTTTGGGCTGCAGCATCATCGCCCGGGCCAGCGCGATACGCTGACGCTGACCACCGGAAAACATGTGCGGATAGCGCTGGTAGTGCTCAGGGCGCAAACCGACCTGAGCCATCATGGCCTGCACTTTTTCGCGGCGTTCTGCGGCTGACAGTTTGGTGTTGATCAGCAGCGGTTCGCCTAATTGATCACCGACTTTCTGACGCGGATTCAGCGAGGCATAAGGGCTCTGAAAGACCATCTGTACATCTTTGCGCAGTTGCTTACGTTCAGACTTGCTTGCTCCAGTGACTTCCTGACCGGCGATTTTCAGTGAACCGGAGGAAGGCTCTTCGATCAGGGTCAGGGCGCGGGCCAGTGTCGACTTGCCGCAGCCGGACTCGCCGACCACCGCCAGGGTCTTGCCGGCTTCCAGCTCGAAGGACACACCATTGAGCGCACGCACCAGCGCTGTGCCTTTGAACAGGCCGCGGGAGACTTCGTAGTGACGGGTAAGGTCGCGGGCGGTAAGTACGACGCTCATTACGCCACCTCCTGGTTCAAGGGATAGAAGCAGCGTGCCAGGCTATGTGCCTTAGGCGCCAGGTCCGGACGCTGGGTCCGGCAGTTGTCGCGCACGTAAGGGCAGCGCGGCGACAGCAGGCAACCCTGCGGGCGGTCATAGCGGCCTGGGACCATGCCCGGCAAGGTGGCAAGGCGTTCGGCGCCCATGCTGTGCTCGGGAATGGCGGCGAGCAGCGCCTCGCTGTACGGGTGGGCAGGTACGTCGAACAGCCCCGGCACCTGACCGACTTCGACAGCCTGACCGGCGTACATCACGCAGACACGCTGCGCTGTTTCGGCAACGACGGCCAGGTCGTGGGTGATCAGCACCAGCGCCATGTCCTGTTCTTTCTGCAGGCTCAGCAGCAGGTCCATGATCTGCGCCTGAATGGTCACATCCAGTGCGGTGGTCGGTTCGTCGGCAATCAACAGTTTTGGCTCGCCGGCAATGGCCATGGCAATCGCCACACGCTGGCTCATGCCGCCCGACAGCTGATGCGGGTAGGCATTCAGACGCGCAGCAGCGCCAGGTATTTCAACCTTTTCCAGCAGTTCCAGCGCACGTTGACGTGCAGCCTTGCCCGACATGTTCAGGTGCTGGCGCAATACTTCCTCGATCTGGAAGCCGACGGTGTAGCTCGGGTTCAAGGCCGTCATCGGGTCCTGAAAAACCATCGACAGGTCTTTTCCGATGATGCGACGACGCTGCCGCGAGCTGAGCTTGAGCAGGTCATTGCCGTCGAAGTTGAGCGCATCGGCGGTGATGATGCCGGGCGAATCGATCAGCCCCATCAGCGCCATCATGGTGACGGATTTACCGGAACCCGATTCACCCACGATGGCCAGTACTTCACCCCGGTCTACGCTCAGGGACAGGCCGTCCACAACGGGTACGGCCGTGGTGTCGCCGAAGCGGACATTGAGATTCTTGATTTCAAGAAGTGACATGCGAATCTCCTCAGGCGGCGTTTTTGAGTTTCGGGTCCAGCGCATCGCGCAGACCGTCGCCCATCAGGTTGATTGCCAGCACGCTGAGCAAAATGGTCAGACCAGGCAGGCTTACGACCCACCAGGCACGTTCGATGTAGTCGCGGGCCGAGGCGAGCATGGTGCCCCACTCAGGCGTTGGCGGTTGTACGCCAAGGCCCAGGAAGCCCAGTGCCGCTGCGTCGAGAATCGCCGACGAGAAGCTCAGCGTTGCCTGAACGATCAGCGGCGCCATGCAGTTCGGCAGCACGGTGATGAACATAAGGCGCGGCAGGGTGGCACCGGCCAGACGTGCAGCGGTCACGTAGTCGCGGTTCAGTTCGCCCATCACCGCAGCACGGGTCAGGCGCACGTAGGACGGCAGCGACACGATGGCGATGGCGATGACGGTATTGATCAGGCCAGGGCCGAGAATTGCCACGATGGCGACCGCCAGCAGCAGCGATGGCAGGGCCAGCATGATGTCCATCAGGCGCATGACCGACGGGCCCAACACGCGCGGGAAGAAGCCCGCCAGCAGGCCCAGCAGGATGCCAGGGATCAGCGACATGACCACCGAGGCCAAGCCGATCAGCAGAGACAGGCGCGAACCCTGGATCAGGCGCGACAGCAGGTCACGGCCCAGTTCGTCGGTGCCGAGGATGAATTGCCATTGGCCGCCTTCTAGCCAGACCGGAGGGGTCAGCAGAAAGTCGCGGTACTGCTCGCTCGGGTCATGGGGGGCAACCCATGGGGCGAACAGGGCGCAGAACACGATCAGGATCATGAACATCAGGCCGGCAACTGCGCCTTTGTTCTTGGAGAACGCTTGCCAGAATTCTTTGTACGGGGACGGGTAAAGCAGGCTTTGATCGACTGCTACCGCAGGAGTAGGGGTGCTCATATCGATAATCTCAGCGCTGGTGACGAATGCGTGGGTTGGCAAAGCCGTAGAGGATGTCCACCACGAAGTTGACCAGGATCACCAGACAGGCGATCAGCAGAATGCCGTTTTGCACGACCGGGTAGTCCCGTGCGCCAATGGCTTCGATCAGCCATTTGCCGATGCCGGGCCAGGAGAAGATCGTTTCTGTCAGAACCGCACCGGCCAGCAAGGTACCGATCTGCAGACCGAATACGGTCAGTACCGGGATCAGCGCGTTACGCAAGCCGTGAACGAACACCACGCGGGCAGGCGACAGGCCTTTGGCGCGAGCCGTGCGCACGTAGTCTTCACGCAGTACTTCAAGCATCGACGAGCGAGTCATCCGGGCGATCACCGCCAGCGGGATGGTACCCAGCACGATGGCTGGAAGGATCAGGTGATGCAGGGCATCCAGAAACGCGCCTTGCTCGTCACTGAGCAGCGTGTCGATCAGCATGAAGCCGGTGACCGGCGGAATGTCGTACAGCAAGTCGATCCGCCCGGACACCGGGGTCCAGCCCAGGGTCACCGAGAAGAACATGATGAGGATCAGGCCCCACCAGAAGATCGGCATGGAATAGCCGGCCAGGGATATACCCATGACCCCATGGTCGAACAGGGACCCTCGCTTGAGTGCGGCGATCACGCCCGCCAGCAGGCCAAGGATACCCGCGAAAATCAGGGCTGCCAGCGACAACTCCAGGGTGGCCGGGAACAGCGAGGTGAACTCGCTCCAGACACTGGTGCGCGTGCGCAACGACTCACCGAGATCGCCTTGGGCGAGCTTGCCGATGTAATCGATGTACTGGGCATACAGCGGTTTGTTCAGGCCAAGACGTTCCATGGCCTGAGCGTGCATTTCCGGATCGACCCGGCGCTCACCCATCATGACTTCAACCGGGTCGCCCGGGATCAGACGAATCAGTGCGAACGTCAACAAGGTGATGCCGAAGAAAGTGGGTATCAGCAACCCCACTCGGCGGGCGATAAAACTAAACATCTTGGTGTGTACCTCATCAGCCGGTTAGGCGTGCTCCGGCGAGTCTCGGGTGACGAGCTCGCCGGATTATTTTTCTACTTCACCTGGGTAGTGGCGAAGTTATTGGTGGTGAGCGGGCTGATTACATAGCCCTCTACGTTGTTGCGCATGGCGGTGAACATTCTGGTGTGAGCCATGCTGATCCAAGGCTGGTCCTTGTTGAAGATTGCCTGGGCCTGTTCATAGAGCGTGGCGCGCTCCTGGGGGTTCACTGTTTCGCGAGCCTGATCGATCAGTTTCTGGAAATCGGCGTTGCACCAGCGCGCATAGTTCTCGCCGTTTTTCGCCGCTTCACAACTGAGCATCGGGGTCAGGAAGTTATCAGGGTCGCCATTGTCGCCTGCCCAGCCGGCAGACACCATGTCATGTTCGCCATTTTTGGCACGTTTGAGCATTTCACCCCATTCCATGACGCGAATGTCGATCTTTATGCCGATCTTGGCCAGATCGGACTGCATCATTTGTGCCCCGAGCATCGGGTTGGGGTTGGTCGGGCCACCACCATTGCGGGTGAACAGGGTGAACGTGGTGCCTTCCGGCACACCGGCTTCCTTGAGTAAGGCCCGTGCCTTGTCGAGATCAATCGGCGGATTCTTCAGGCTGTTGTTGTAACCCAGCAGGGTCGGCGGATACGGGTTGACCGCAACCAGCGCATTGCCCTTGCCGAACAGTGCATTGACATAGGCTGCCTTGTCGAAGGCCATGTCGATCGCTTTGCGCACTCGCACGTCGCTCAGGTACTTGTGCGTCGTATTGATCGCAATATAGGAAGTCGTCATGGCCTCCAGTTCTTCGACCTTCAGATTAGGGTCTTTCTTGATGCTCGGAATGTCGTCCGGCTTGGGGTACAGCGCGATCTGGCATTCGTTGGCCTTGAGCTTCTGCAGGCGCACGTTGTTGTCGGTGGCGATGGCCAGAATCAGTGCTTCGGCAGGTGGCTTGCCACGGAAGTAATCCGGGTTGGCCTTGAAACGCACCTGGGCATCTTTTGCGTAACGCTGGAAGATGAACGGGCCGGTGCCGATCGGCTTGCTGTTCAGGTCACCGGTCTTGTTGGCTTTCAGCAACTGGTCGGCGTACTCGGCCGGGTAGATCGAAGCGAAAGCCATGGCGATGTCAGCCAGAAATGGCGCTTCTCGGCGTGTCAGGGTGAACTTGACGGTGTAGTCGTCGGTTTTTTCGACGCTTTTCAGCAGCTCTTTGAAGCCCATGCTTTCAAAGTAGGGGAAACCCACGCTCGACTTGTCATGCCACGGATGTTTCGGGTCCAGCTGGCGCTGAAAACTCCAAAGTACATCGTCGGCGTTCATGTCGCGGGTCGGTTTGAAATAATCGGTGGTGTGAAACTTGACGCCTTTGCGCAGGTGGAAGGTGTAGGTCAGACCGTCTTCGCTGATCTCCCAGGATTCAGCCAGTGCGGGGATGACTTCAGTCGAACCGGGCTTGAAATCTGCCAGACGGTTGAACACGGTTTCAGCCACGGCATCGGCCGTGACGGCAGTGGTGTACTGCACCATGTCAAAGCCTTCAGGGCTGGCTTCGGTGCAGACCACCAGGGGTTTAGCCGAAACACTGACGGCGACGCTGAGCAGGGCCAGGGCGATCGAGTTGCGTAGCGATAACAGTTTCATTTGTGAACCCTCCATAGAGTTGACGCCGATGGTGATGCCCTGACGCAAGGCTGTTGCATTGCGTCAGGGCGTTTTTCAGCGAATCAGAGAATGTTGAACGGGACAGTGGTCACCAGACGGAATTCGTTGATGTTGCCATCAGCCTGATTCTCGCTGGCGCGGTGGGTGGTGTAGGTCGCGCGGATAGCAGTAGCCTTGAGCGGACCGGACTGCACGGAGTAAGACGAACCGATGCCGTACTCGTAGTGGGTTTCGCCGTCCATTGCCAGCACGTCGGTGTAGCCGGTGCCTTTGTAATGAGTACCGTCGATGTCCCAGCCGCGAGCCTGGTAGATGTTGAACTTCAGGCCTGGCACGCCGTATTCGGCCATGTTCAGCACATAAGCGATCTGCAGGGATTTCTCATTCGGGCCGTTGAAGTCCGAGAGCAGGGAGTTGGCGAGGAAGATCGCGTTGGTGTCGTGGGCGTAGTCGAAGTACTCGTTACCGTTCACTTCCTGATACGCAACGCTCACGCTGTGGGCGTTGTGTGTACCGGTGAAGGACAGGCTGTAGGTGTCGTTGTCGATCGCGCCCAGCTTGCTCTGGCCAGCATCCTTGGTCTTGTAGTAGTTCAGGTTGGTGCTGAGGGCCAAGGCCTTGCTGTCACCCAGTTCGTGGGTGAAACCGAAGTAGTACTGATGCCAGAAGTCTTCCAGGTTTGAGGCGTAGAAGCTGGCGGTCAGGCTGTCGGTAGGCTTGTAGTCGCCGCCGAACATGTCCAGACGATCAGCAGTCTTGCTGCGATCACCGTATTCGGAGCGGAACTTGTCCAGGCTTTGCTCCATACGTGGCGACACGCGGTCGAAGCTGCCGGCCTGCAGGGACAGGTTGTTGAATTCGTCGCTCTGTACGGCAAAACCCTGGAAGCTGGACGGCAGGGCACGGTTGCCGATGAAGGCGATAACCGGCGTGTTCACCGACTGGCGGCCCATGGTCAGAACTGTATTGGAGACACGGGCCTTGACGTTGCCCAGACCCATTTTGCTCCACTGGCCAACTGCATCGCCGTCACTGTGGGCCAGGGTACGGTTGGAATTGCCTGCGAAGTCATCAGTGTCGCGGTCCAGTGCGATGGCGTTGTACAGGGCCAGTTCTGTGGAGAAACCAACAACACCCTGGGTGTAACCCGAGGTGTAGTTGACGATGGTGCCCTGCTGCCAGTTGATACGGCGCGAGGTCTGCTCAGCGACGCCGTTGTCGTTGTAGCGGAACACCTCGTCGCGACGCTTGAGTTCATTGGCATACCAGTTACGGGTCGTGCCGGTCAGGTGTTGATCTTCGAAAAAGCCGTTGGCGTCGGCCTGGGCATTCTTGGAACTCAGCTGGGTCGGCACGAATGTCTGGCTGGCTGGCTCTGCCTGAACCAACGCGCCGAACGAGGACAGAGACAAGGCCAATAATGCGGTGCTTGTGGTTTTCACTATGTACTGCTCCCTTTATCACTTTTATAAATGCCAGTTCTTTAAGGTCTGGCTTTTGGTGGTGCAGGGTTGGTGGCCCTGCGTTGTTATCAATGCGCAAGTGCTGGCGCCGGCCACCCTTCAAGGCAGCGCAGGCAAGCTTGATTTCCGATCAGTCGGCGATGCTTACGCCGGAAAAGTTGTTGCGGCCAAATGGGCTGACGTGGAAGTCCCTGACCTCGGCGCGCAACGGCTGATTGACCGTCGAGTGGGCAATCGGGGTGATTGGCACCTGTTCCTTGAGGTAACGCTGTGCCTGTTTGTACAGGTCGGTGCGTTGCTCGCGGTCAGTGACGGCGACGGCGGCCTTGACCAGCTGGTCGTATTTCTCATCGCACCACATCGAGTAGTTGTTACCGCCAATTGCCGCGCAGCTGTACAGGGTGCCGAGCCAGTTGTCCGGGTCACCGTTGTCGCCGGTCCAGCCGATCAGCGAGATATCGTGCTCGCCATTCTTGGTGCGCTTGAGGTATTCGCCCCATTCGTAACTGACGATCTTGACCTTGATGCCCACCTTGCTCCAGTCGGCCTGAAGCATCTCGGCCATCAACTTCGCATTGGGGTTGTAAGGGCGCTGTACCGGCATGGCCCAAAGGGTCAGTTCGGTGCCTTCCTTGACCCCGGCTGCACGCAAAAGCTCTTTGGCTTTTTCCGGGTTGTAGGGTGCGTCCTTGATGCTGTCGTCGTAGGACCACTGGGTTGGCGGCATGGCGTTGACTGCCAGTTGCCCGGCGCCCTGGTAAACCGCGTTGATGATGGCTTTCTTGTTGACGGCCATGTCCAGCGCCTGACGCACTTCCAGCTTGCCTAATGGCTCATGACGCACGTTGTAGGAGATGTAACCGAGGTTGAAGCCCGGTTTCTCGATGATCTGTAGGCTTTTGTCTTCCTTGAGCTTGGCGAGGTCTGCAGGGCGCGGGTTGACCGAAACCTGGCACTCGTTGGCCTTGAGCTTTTGCATGCGCGCCGAAGCGTCGGTGACTATGGCGAAGATCAACTGGTCGATCTTCACCCGGCTCGGGTCCCAGAACTCCTTGTTGCCCTTGTAGCGAATTTGCGAGTCTTTCTGATAACGCTGGAACACGAATGGGCCAGTGCCGATCGGCTGCTGGTTAATGTCGCGAACGTCCCCCTTGGCCATCAGTTGTTCGGCGTACTCGGCAGACAGGATGCTGGCGAAGTTCATCGCGATGTTCTGAATGAACGCAGCGTCGACCGTATTGAGGGTGAATACCACCGTCAGCGGGCCGGTCTTCTCGATGGACTTGATCTTCTTGTTCAGGCCCATACCGGTGAAGTAAGGGAACTCGGTCGGGTAGGCTTTACGAAATGGATGTTCGGGGTTAAGCATGCGATTGAACGTGAAGACTACATCGTCGGCATTGAAATCACGGCTGGGTTTGAAGTTCTTGTTACTGTGGAACTTCACGCCTTCGCGCAGATGAAACGTGTAGACCAGCCCATCTTCTGAAACATCCCACGAGGTCGCCAAAGCCGGCACCACCGTGGTATCGCCCTGCTTGAATTCGGTCAGGCGGTTATAGATCGGCTCTGAAGCGTCGTTATCGGTTGATGAGGTGTATTGCGCCCCGTCAAAGCCTGCAGGACTTGCTTCCGAACAGAACACCAGATTATTTGCATGGGCCAGCGGAGCCAGGGCAAACAGCCCCAGGCACGACGTCATCGCAAGAGTTTTACGCATGATAATCCCTATCCCTCAAAGGACGAGCCGCGGCTCGAATGTCTAACAGGCCCACAGGCGATAACCGAAAGAGCACGCCCCATGCTTCACGATTTGCCAGAGCCCCCACGCGACAGCTTCCTGCCTGTTGTCGCGACCTTTGGACGGTAAGTCGGTAAAGGCACGCGGTAAATAGGCTCGAATGCTGTAAAGCTCGTAGGAAAAATCGCGATGACAGTGAAAGAGTGTCGGTGACGACACTCTTTCACTGGTCGCATAGGCTCATGTTCAGGTGTAGCAGCTGTGCTGCGCCGCGTGAGCAGCGCAGCAGACCGGCGCCATTACTTGCCGGTCACGCTCACACCGTAGAAGGAGTTCAAGCCAAACGGGCTGATCTTGAAGTCCTGTACGCTGGTGCGCATGGGTTGATAGACCGTCGAGTGCGCGATAGGCGTCATCGGCACTGCGTCTTTCAAGAGGTGTTGCGCCTGTTTGTAAAGTTCGGTGCGCTTGGCCTGATCAGGCGTTTGTTTCGCCTGATGGATCAGCGTGTCGAACGGCTTGTCGCACCATTTGGCAAAGTTGTTGCCATTGAGTGCGTCGCAGCCGAACAGGGTGCCCAGCCAGTTGTCCGGGTCACCATTGTCGCCGCTCCAGCCAATCAGCATCGCGCCGTTTTCACCATTCTTGGCGCGCTTGATGTATTCGCCCCATTCATAGCTGACGATCTTGGCGTTGATACCGATCTTCTTCCAGTCAGACTGAAGCATTTCGGCCATCAGTTTGGCGTTGGGGTTGTAAGGACGCTGAACCGGCATTGCCCAAAGGGTAATTTCGGTGCCTTCCTTTATGCCTGCTTCCTTGAGCAGCGCGCGAGCTTTCTCGGGGTCGTACTTGGCATCTTTGATGGTGGTGTCATAAGACCACTGTGTCGGTGGCATGGCATTGACTGCCAATTGACCTGCGCCCTGATACACCGAGTCAATGATCTGCTGTTTGTTGACCGCCATGTCCAGTGCCTGACGCACTTTCAACTGGGCCAGCGGGTTCGGATGGTCTTCACCCTTGATCTGGTCCATCACGTTGTAGGCGATGTAACCCAGGTTGAAGCCAGCCTGATCAGGCATCTTCAGGTTCTTGTCGGCCTTGAGTGGTTCGAGGTCGGCAGGGCGTGGGTAAGCGGTGATCTGGCATTCGTTTTTCTTGAGCTTCTGCATGCGCACCGAGGCGTCGGTGGTGATGGCGAAGATCAGGTTGTCGACCTTGACGTCCTCAGGCTTCCAGTAGTCCTTGTTACCGGTGTAACGGATGTTGGAGTCTTTCTGGTAGCTCTTGAACACGAACGGGCCAGTGCCGATCGGCTGCTGGTTGATCAGCTCGGGCTTGCCTTCCTTGAGCAGCTTGGCGGCATATTCTGCGGACTGGATCGACGCAAAGCTCATGGCCATGTTCTGGATGAACGCAGCGTCGACCTTGCCAAGAACGAATTTGACGGTGTGATCGTCGACCTTCTCGATCTTGGTGATGTTTGTGTCCATCGCCATGTCGGTGAAGTAAGGGAATTCGGTCGGATACGCTTTGCGGTAAGGCATGTCCTTGTCGATCATGCGATTGAACGTGAACAACACGTCATCGGCATTGAATTCACGCGTCGGCTTGAAGTACGGCGTGGTGTGGAACTTGACGCCTTCGCGCAGGTGGAAGGTGTACGTCAGGCCGTCTTCAGAGATGTCCCATTTTGTGGCCAGGCCTGGCACAACGGCGGTGCCGCCACGTTCAAACTGGCTCAAGCGGTTGAAAATGGTCTCTGCCGAGGCGTCGAAGTCAGTGCCTGTGGTGTATTGACCCGGATCGAATCCGGCAGGACTGCCCTCGGAGCAGAACACCAGGTTCGAGGCTGCGTGGGCGAAAGGTGCGCTGGCTAGCAAGCTGGCGCCGAGCAGAAACGGAATGACCGCGTTTTTGAGCATGGTTGCCTCAGTTGTTGTCATTTTTTGATTAGAGGGAACGACCTCATGAGCCGATCCATCCGATACTTATGCAGGGGCCATACCCAAAGCAAGACAATGACGTCAAAGAAGCTACAAAGAGTGGCACGATCGTACAGGAATGTCGCGAAAGTGTAATTTTTTGGAGAGTTGAACGTTTGCGCGGGGTATTTCGCAGGGGTTCACGCACCGTTAAGGCGCAACCGGGTGTGAAAAATGCACCCGGTTAGGGCCATATTGTTACTTCGCTGTAGTCAGGCCGACACCATAGAAGGGGGTGAGGCCGAACGGACTGATTTTGAAGTCCTGCACTTCCTTGCGCATTGGCTGAAACACTTTAGAGTTGGCGATGGGCGTGATCGGCACTTGTTGCTTGAGGATGTGCTGAGCCTGCTGGTAGAGCTTGATGCGTTCGTCCCGGTTGGTCGTGATCTTGGCCTGTTGCACCAGTTTGTCGTAAGCCGGGTCGCACCATTTGGCGTAGTTGCTGCCTTTGACAGCTGCGCAGCTATAGAGCACACCCAGCCAGTTGTCAGGGTCGCCATTGTCGCCGGTCCAGCCGTAGATCATCGCGTCGTGCTCGCCTGCCTTGGCGCGCTTGATGTACTCGCCCCATTCATAGCTGACGATGTTGGCCTTGATGCCTATCTTTTCCCAGTCCGACTGAATCATCTGCGCCGACATGCGCGCATTGGGGTTGGAAGCGCGCTGGACCGTCATGGCCCACAGGTCGATTTTGGTCCCCGGCGCGACGCCAGCTTCCTTGAGCAGTTGTCTGGCCTTGGTCAGGTCGTGTGGCGCATCCTTGATCGTCGGGTCGAAGCTCCACTGGTCTGGCGGCAGGGCATTCTCGGCCAGTTGACCTGCGCTCTGGTAGACCGCCTTGATAATGGCCGGCTTGTCGATGGCCATGTCCAGCGCCTGACGGACCTTGAGCTGGTCAAGTGGCTTGTGGGTAACGTTGTAGGCCAGGAAACCCAGGTTGAAGCCAGGCTGGCTGAGGACCTTGAGGTCAGGGTCCTTTTTCATTTCTTCAATGTCCTGAGGACGCGGATAGCCGCTGACCTGGCACTCGCCGGCCTTGAGCTTCTGCATGCGCACCGCGGCATCGCTGCTGATCGAGAAGATCAGGTTGTCGATCTTCACGTCCTCGGGCTTCCAGTACTCGGTGTTGCCCACGTAACGGATCTGCGAGTCTTTCTGGTAGCGCTTGAATACGAACGGCCCGGTGCCGATGGGTTTCTGGTTGAGTTCTTCGGCCTTGCCTTCCTTGAGCAACTGATCAGCGTATTCGGCGGACTGAATAGAGGCAAAGCTCATGGCCAGATTCTGCACGAACGCTGCATCGATAGTGTTCAGGGTGAAACGGACGGTTTGCGGGTCGATTTTTTCGACGCTCTTGATTGTCGTGTTCAGGCCCATGTCAGTGAAGTAGGGCGACTCCGACGGGTAGGCTTTGCGAAAAGGATGATTGGCGTCGAGCAGGCGGTTGAACGTGAACAAAACGTCGTCGGCGTTGAACGTGCGGGTTGGCTTGAAATAGTCCGTGGTGTGGAATTTCACGCCTTCGCGCAGATGAAACGTGTAGGTCAGCCCGTCGGGTGATACGTCCCAGCTGGACGCCAGCCCGGGCTCTACTTCGGTCCCGCCACGCTTGAACTGGGTCAGGCGATTGAAGACGGTTTCGGCCGACGCATCGAAGTCGGTGCCGCTGGTGTACTGGCTGGGGTCAAAGCCTGCCGGGCTGGCTTCAGAGCAGTACACCAGGGTGCTGGCTGCGTGGGCCAGTGGGGCGCAGGCCAGCAGCGTGGTGCTCAGGAGCAGCGGTTTGAAAAGTGTGTGTCCCATGGATCCCTCGCGTGGTACGGCAGTCACCGTGCTTTAAGTCGACAATAAGATAGACACGGATAGTGCCGTACTTGGTCCGGGTGGGACAATACGCTTACTTGCCGGTAATCCTCGCCCACAAGTCCGACAGCGAGGCACTTTCGAAGAATACGTTCAGAAAATGGCTGCCGTCCTGGCTGAACCGCTGCAGGTCTTTCTTCGCGTTGCTCTGCAATTGAACACGGGTCTGGTCCAGCTCGCTCTTGAGTGCAGCACGCCTGAGCTGTTCGGGGTTTGCCTCGGCCCATTCACTGACGATGCGGTCCTGCCAGTCGCAGTCCATCGGGTGGGTGAAAAACCTTGCGGCAACGTGTGCCGGATGTTCGACACCTTCCTTTGCGTGCCAATGGTTCAGAACGGCCCTGCCTGTTTCAAGCACCGCTGTTCTGGCAAGCTCTGCGGCGAGGACATGCAGCGGATGTTGCGCATGATCTTTGGCCAGCTGGGAATGCGACGGGTCAGTCGAGCCGCTGGTGTTCGGGTCCTCGTCGAGCATGGTCTGCACGTCGTCAACGCTGTTGCCCAGCCAGACGGTCAGGCTTTGCAGGACGATCCCGAAAGCATTTCCCAGCAATCGTCCTGGTGTAACGATGAAGGCATAGAACTGTTCGACCTGTTCGGAGAACGGCTGGCTGGCCCATTGGTCACGCGCTTCGAGGAAAGCCTCGTAGCCTGCAAGCAGGCTCTGGTCAGGGTGCTCGCCAAGGATGATCTGGATGATCTGGTCGCGCTCGTAGCGTTCTCCGGCCTTGAACGCTTCGAACGGTTTGTCGTCTGGCGAGAACAGAATCTTGCCAAGGGGTTCTGCAAGGCTGGCGATGATGTCGCTGCCGCCGAACGTACCTGTGACGAGGGGCAGTGAGTGCCTGCAGTCTGCATTCGACGTCCACGGCAACACGTCGGTATAGCCCTGCTTGATCAGGCTCAGTTCAGCGAAATTGGAATGGGCAAAGAAGTCTTCGAGAACATGCAGTGCAGCACCCATGTCCCGCAGCCCGTCCGTGGAGTGGGCACCGGCCTCTACGGCCGACTTCAGGCCTGCGGTCATGATGTCTGCCGAGCGCTGAAGGTAGCGCTTCATCGAGGTGTCATGGTCGACCTGCAAGGCCTGATCGTCAGGTAGTACCCATTCGTCAAAGTCGCCGTCGCGCTCTTTTGGGTTGGCCGGGTTGGGGTTCGTAGCCTTGGGGTTGTCGATGTGCTCGCCAGGGCGATAGACGCCGAGCCGTTGCGCAGTTACTACAAAGCGTGAACGGTCCACGCGCATCAGGTCGGTGAACTCCTTCACTGCCAGAACATCCACGATGCGGGTCAGTGCATCGCGGGAAAGCAGGTCAGGGAAGCTTTTCGGCATGCTCGTCGCCCTGACGATCTTCGGGTCGAGCAGTTGCGAATAGTCGCGCAGCCAGTTGCCGAAATAGATCGCGCGGATTTGTTCCGGCGTGAAACCGGCAGATTCGAGAACAGTCTCGATCGAAGCATGCGTGTGTTTGTCTTCGTCGCCTTTGCCTGCTTCAAATCGCAGTGGCACTGGAAGCTCTTCGCCGTTGCTATCCATGATCTGATCGATGGCAACAGCCGGGTGCTGGGGACTCATCCTTGATTCCTTGATGATAAGACGGCGAGCCGGGTCATTCGGCCGGCGTGACCGTGTTTGAACGGGAGGTGGCAATTTTCGCGCGCACCGGGTTTGTCGACAATCAGGCGACGTATCAGCAGGCGTAGGCGATTGCCGAGGAGGAGGGGGGCAAGAGAAGGGCGAGTGTGGGAAAAGGCGGTAGCCGAAACTACCGCCCCATGATTCAGGGAATAGCGACTTCGATGATGCCATCAGCTGCAACGCTGACCTGGCTGGTGCCGGCTTCGACATCCGGGGTCGGTGCAGAATCTTCACGTAACGATTTGGCCATCATCATGACGGGCGCACGCAGGTAGGGTTGCGGGTAGCCTGACGTATTGAGGTTCAGGTTGACCAGCTTGTAGCCTGTGCCGCCCAGCGCCTCAGTGACCAGTTGCGCGCGGGCCTTGAATGCGTTCACGGCGTCCTTGAGCAACGCGTCTTCGCTGGTCTTGCGGGTCGCAGGCGAGATCGAGAAGTCCATGCCGCCCATTTTCAGGTCCGTCAGCAGCTCGCCGGTCAGCTTCGACAGCACCGCGAAGTCTGCGCTTTCGAGGCGCAGTTCGGCGCGTTCACGCCAGCCGGTGATCTTCTGGCCTTTGTCGTCGTAGACCGGGTAGCTGTTGCGGCTGCCTTGGCGAATCTTCACATCCTTGACCTGCCGTGCCTGACCCAGCGCCTTGTTCAGTGTCTCAGTGATCTGTGCCGCCAGTTTGGCCGGGTCACTGTCCTGGGCTTCTGTGTACAGCGTGACGAGCATCAGGTCGCGCTGAACCTCCTGATTGACCTCGGCGCGCAAGGATATCTGGTTATAGCGGGCTTCTTCAGCCAGCGCTGGCAGGCTGGACAGGGCAGCGGCCAGCGCGACGAGCGCGGCAGCAGGACGGAGATTGAACATGAAAGCTCCTTGTTATCAAACGGCCGCCGACAATTGTCGAATGGCGCAAAGTTCTCTGACTGTAGCGGTTTGGCCCGGTTCCTGCGATGACAGACTGCTTCGGTGTGCGGTGCGTTGACGCACTTTTCCAGTTTTGGCTCCCGCTTGGTTATACTCGCAACGATCCACCTGGAGCACTCATCAGGAGAGCTCATGCTCGCCCCCGTTCAAATGCTTTCAGCCACACGGCAAAACCTGTGGCGCCTGACATTCATCCGTATTCTGGTGCTGGCCGCGCAAGCGGGCTCGGTGGGAATGGCGTGGCTGTTCGACTTTCTGCCGCTGCCGTGGCTGCAACTGTCTATAACACTGGGTTGCTCGCTGGTGCTGTGCGGGCTGACTGTGATCCGCCTGCGCACGTCCCTGCCGCTGACCGAGTTCGAGTATGCGCTGCAACTGGCGCTGGACCTGCTTATCCACAGCGCCTTGCTGTACTACTCGGGCGGCTCGGCCAACCCGTTCGTTTCCTACTATCTGGTGCCGCTGACCATCGCCGCCGCAACCTTGCCGTGGCGTTACTCGCTGATTCTGTCCGGTTTCGCGCTGACCATGTACACCCTGTTGATGGTGCGTTCCTACCCGCTGGAAACGGACTCGATTGCCCGTGAGAGCATGCAGGTCTACGGCATGTGGCTGAGCTTTGCGCTGGCAGCGGCAGTCATCACGTTCTTCGCGGCAAAGATGGCCGAAGAACTGCGTAGTCAGGAGCAACTGCGTGCCGAGCGTCGTGAGGAGGGCCTGCGCGACCAGCAGTTGCTCGCCGTCGCCACCCAGGCAGCAGGCGCCGCCCATGAGCTGGGTACACCGCTGGCGACCATGAGCGTGCTGCTCAAGGAAATGCGTCAGGACCACAGCGACCCGGCGCTGCAAGAAGACCTGTCGGTGTTGCAGGAGCAGGTCAAGCAGTGCAAGCAGACCCTCCAGCAACTGGTGCGGGCTGCCGAGGCCAACCGGCGCATGGCCGTCGAGCATCAGACTGCCACGCGCTGGCTGGACGAATCGCTCAATCGCTGGCACTTGATGCGCCCTGAAGTGAGTTACCGCTT
Organism: Pseudomonas tremae; assembly: GCF_001401155.1. Lineage (GTDB taxonomy): Bacteria > Pseudomonadota > Gammaproteobacteria > Pseudomonadales > Pseudomonadaceae > Aquipseudomonas > Aquipseudomonas tremae. The sequence goes on along the minus strand of NZ_LJRO01000192.1, from coordinate 21,978 downwards.
CTATCAGTTGGGCAAGGGCGAAGTGCCTACACTGGCGCCGCCGCCCGACCTGACTCAGGCGTTGCTCAATCTGCTTAATAACGCTGCCGATGCCTGTCCCGACGGGCTGGAAGTGAACCTGGATTGGGACAACGCGGAAATCTGCATCAGTATTCGTGACCACGGCGCCGGTGTGCCTCTGGCCATTGCCGAGCAGATCGGCAAACCGTTCTTTACTACCAAGGGCAAAGGTTTCGGCCTGGGTCTGTTCCTGAGCAAGGCCAGCGTCACCCGTGCGGGTGGCTCGGTAAAGCTCTACAGTCATGAAGAAGGCGGTACGCTCACCGAGTTGCGCCTGCCCCGAAACACGCGAGGAGAAGAAGCATGAGTGAGGATGACATTCAGGTCGAAGGCGAAGAGCTGCCGCACCTGTTGCTGGTCGATGACGACGCGACGTTCACCCGTGTGATGGCCAGGGCCATGAGCCGCCGTGGCTTTCGTGTGAGCACGGCAGGCTCGGCAGAAGAGGGCTTGGCGCTGGCGCAGCAGGACATTCCCGAATATGCCGCGCTGGATCTTAAAATGGACGGCGATTCCGGTCTGGTTCTGCTGCCCAAGCTGCTGGAACTGGACCCGGACATGCGCGTGGTGATCCTCACCGGTTATTCGAGCATTGCCACTGCAGTCGAAGCCATCAAGCGTGGTGCGTGCAACTACCTGTGCAAGCCGGCTGATGCGGACGACGTATTGGCGGCGCTGCTGTCCGAACACGCCAATCTCGACACGCTGGTCCCCGAGAACCCTATGTCGGTGGATCGTCTGCAGTGGGAGCATATCCAGCGTGTGCTGACTGAACACGAGGGCAATATTTCAGCAACTGCCCGTGCATTGGGCATGCATCGCCGGACCTTGCAGCGCAAGTTGCAGAAGCGCCCGGTGCGGCGTTGATGAAGGTTTTTTCATAGTGATCGTGTAAGCGTTCTTTTGCTTCATTGTGCTCAGGCCGTACTTTCAAAGAGAGCGAGCCTGAACTACATGAATCGCAATGCTGAATATTCTGCCGTCAACGATACTGTCAAAGGGGCGTTTCTACGCCGCGTCTGGAAGCTGATAACGCCGTACTGGCGCAGCGAAGAAAAGGCCACTGCCTGGCTGTTGCTGATTTCGGTGATCGCCCTGTCGCTGTTCAGCGTGCAGGTGTCGGTCTTCTTCAACAGCTGGTACCGGGATTTTTACAACGCCCTGCAGAACAAGGATCTGGCGGCGTTCACCCACCTCATCCTGTACTTCAGCGGCATCGCAGCCATCGCCATTCTGGCTGCGGTCTATCGCCTGTACCTGACTCAGCTGCTGACCATCCGCTGGCGCCGCTGGCTGACAGAGCAGCACTTCGCCCGCTGGCTGGCGGATAAAAATTACTATCACCTGGAGCAGGGCGGTTACACCGATAACCCTGACCAGCGGCTTTCAGAAGACCTGAACGAATTCACCACCAGCACCCTCAGTCTGGGGCTCGGTCTGATGAGTTCGGTTGTCAGCCTTGTTTCGTTTTCGGTCATTCTCTGGGGCGTTTCAGGCAGCATCGAGCTGTTCGGCATCACCATTCCAGGTTACATGTTCTGGGCGGCCATGCTCTATGCGCTGGTGGGCAGCTTGCTGACGCACTGGATCGGTAAACGGCTGATCCCGTTGAACAACCAGCAAGAGCGCTTTGAGGCAGACCTGCGTTTCGCGCTGGTCAGGGTGCGCGAAAACGCCGAGAGCATCGCCTTGTCCGAGGGCGAGCGTAATGAAAACCAGCGCCTCAGCGGACGCTTCCAGATGATCTGGAATAACTTTCGAACGTCGATGAAAGTGCAGAAGCGACTGACCTTCTTCACCTCGGGCTATTCGCAGATCGCCTTGATTTTCCCCTTCATCGTGGCAGCTCCACGGTATTTCGCGGGCAAGATCGAACTGGGTGATCTGATGCAGATCAACTCGGCGTTCGGTAACGTGCAGGAGAACTTCAGCTGGTTTATCAGTGCGTATGGGACGCTGGCTTCCTGGCGTGCCACGTCTGACCGTCTGCTGAGCTTCCGACAGGCCATGAGCGATCACGAGGCGCAGCAACCTGCCATCGAAAGGACACGCTCCGAAGACGCGTTGGAACTGCGTAATCTGGGGCTGGAAATTGCCGGTGGTCGTCAATTGCTCACCGATGCCAACCTGCGTATTGGTGCAGGCGAGCGGGTCATGTTGAGCGGTCGTTCCGGCAGCGGGAAAAGCTCGCTGCTGAGGGCGCTGGGCGGGCTATGGCCAAACGGTTCAGGGCAGATCCGTCTTCCCGCAGGGCCAGCGCTGTTTCTGCCGCAACGGCCTTATCTACCGATCGGGACGCTGCGCGAGGCAATGAGTTATCCACAGCCTGCAGATCACTATGCTGCAGAGCGCTTTGCCGACGTGTTGAATCAATGCCGTCTGGAACACCTGATTCCACGACTGGATGAAAGCAATCACTGGCAGCGTTTTCTGTCGCCGGGCGAGCAGCAGCGGGTAGCGTTTGCGCGCGCCTTGCTGATTGCACCGCGCTGGTTGTTGGTAGACGAGGCCACTTCAGCCATGGACGAGGATGACGAAACCGCCATGCATCGCGCGATCATCGACGGCTTGCCCGGCCTGACGCTGGTCAGCGTCGGCCATCGCAGCAGCCTGCAACGTTTTCACGATAGGCATGTGCGTGTCGAGGGCGGCCAATTGGTCGAACAGCGGGCAGCTGGCTCTGTCTGACAAGGCTTGTGTCCTACAGGCGGTATTTTTTGAGGGTGTGATCATATAACCGCTGAGCTATCATTAGCCCTTGTTTAGCAGTCCAGAGATCGATGTTGGATGGAAAATCAAAGCGCTCCGCCCCGCGCCCGTAGAAAACACCGCAGCCTCGCGCAGGAGCTGGTCACCGAGCTGTCCGAGCGTATTCGCAGCGGACAGCTCAAGCGTGGCGATAAACTGCCCACTGAATCCGCGATCATGGAAGAGCAGGGCGTCAGCCGCACGGTGGTGCGCGAGGCCATTTCGCGCCTGCAGGCGTCCGGGCTTGTCGAAACCCGTCACGGGATCGGCACCTTCGTTCTCGACACTCCCAGCCCCAGCGGCTTCCGGATTGATCCGGCGACCATCGTGACCCTGCGTGATGTACTGGCGATTCTCGAATTGCGCATCAGCCTCGAAGTCGAGTCGGCAGGGCTGGCAGCTCAGCGCAGAAGCGATGAGCAACTGGCGGCCATGCGTTCGGCACTGGACGCACTCAATGAAAGTGCCGCACATGCCACCGATGCAGTAGCGTCGGATTTCCAGTTTCACCTGCAGATTGCCCTGTCGACCGGCAACCGCTATTTCACTGACATCATGACTCACCTGGGGACCAGCATCATTCCGCGCACGCGCCTGAACTCGGCGCGTCTGGCCCATGATGATCAGCAGCACTACATGGACCGGCTAAGCCGTGAGCACGAAGAGATCTTCGACGCCATCGCCCGTCAGGACTCCGATGCCGCTCGCGCTGCCATGCGCCTGCATCTGACCAACAGCCGCGAACGCCTGCGCCACGCGCATGAAGAAGCAGAGTCGCAGCGGGCTTGAGGATCGGATGTAGCGGGCAGCGAAGACGAATTGGCAGGTCGGCGATCTCGAGAAGCTGCAATGGCTTCGCATCAGATTAGGCTCCTTGTGCGGGGGGATGTAGGAGCGGAATTGTCCGCGAAGGCGATGGTTCAGACACAGAAAATGCATCGGATGTACTGGCCCATTCGCGAGCAAGCTCGCTCCCACAACGTATGGCGAAGACCACCCGCGGACTTGTCCAAGAAGGCGGTCTGACAGGTCAGTTATCTCCAGAGGCTGTAATGGCCTCGTCGTGAGCAATGCGGATCGCCGCCCGGTCACTCGCATACAGATACAGCCGAGGTGGCTTGCTTTGGTGCCGTTTCGCACCGCAGCGTCAAAATCGGACTCCATCCTCTCCCGCTGAAAAAACCCGAAATCCCTGTTGAGTGATTTTATTATCAGTTGTACGATGACTTACGACATCGGCAACGACCCGGTGATCTTCTAACAATTATGTCCCCCAGGGTGTTCGAATAATGAATCCACAAGAACTGAAGTCCATCCTCTCTTCCGGTCTGCTGTCTTTCCCGGTTACCGATTTCAACGCCCAAGGTGATTTCCATCGCGCTGGCTACATCAAGCGCCTCGAGTGGCTGGCCCCGTACGGTGCCAGTGCCTTGTTTGCTGCAGGCGGTACAGGCGAGTTCTTTTCCCTTGCAGCCAGCGAATACTCCGAAATCATCAAGACTGCCGTCGACACCTGCGCTACCAGTGTGCCAATCCTGGCCGGTGTAGGCGGGGCAACTCGTCAGGCCATCGAATATGCTCAGGAAGCCGAGCGTCTGGGCGCCAAAGGTTTGCTGCTGCTGCCGCACTACCTGACCGAAGCCAGCCAGGACGGTGTTGCCGCGCACGTTGAGGCTGTCTGCAAATCGGTCAAGATCGGTGTGGTTGTCTACAACCGCAACGTCTGCCGTCTGACACCGACGCTGCTGGAGCAACTGGCCGAACGTTGCCCGAACCTGATCGGTTACAAGGATGGCCTGGGCGATATCGAACTGATGGTTTCGATCCGTCGCCGTCTGGGTGATCGCTTCTCGTACCTGGGCGGTTTGCCTACCGCCGAAGTGTACGCCGCTGCCTACAAGGCGCTGGGCGTACCGGTCTACTCGTCGGCGGTGTTCAACTTCGTGCCGAAACTGGCGATGGACTTCTACCACGCCATTGCCCGAGACGATCATGAAGCAGTCGGCAAGTACATCGACGACTTCTTCCTGCCTTATCTGGACATCCGCAATCGCAAAGCGGGCTACGCAGTCAGCATCGTCAAGGCCGGTGCCAAAATCGCCGGTTACGACGCAGGTCCGGTTCGTGCGCCATTGACCGACCTGACGCCAGACGAGTGCGACATGCTCGCTGCCCTGATGGACAAGCAAGGCAAGCAATAACACCTGTGACGACAGAGCCGCTGAGCGATCAGCGGTTTTTCGTTGCCGCGCATGACCCTTACAGGTGGTAGATGTCGTCGCCGTGACACTGCCAAGGGGCCTGTAACGCTACACCCCAAAACAGCTTTACCCGCGTAAAAAAATAATCAGTGGGAGCTCTACGATGCAAAAGTCCAAGCCGACGCACGTCCGCTATTTGATCCTGTTGATGCTGTTTCTTGTCACCACGATCAACTACGCCGACCGCGCCACCATCGCTATCGCTGGTTCCAGCATCCAGAAAGACCTCGGCATCAGTGCTGTCACTCTGGGCTATATCTTCTCCGCATTTGGCTGGGCCTACGTGGCCGGTCAGATCCCTGGTGGCTGGCTGCTCGACCGGTTCGGGTCGAAAAAAGTCTACGCCATGAGCATTTTCACCTGGTCGCTGTTCACCCTGCTGCAAGGCTACGTGGGCGAGTTCGGCGTCTCCACGGCAATCGTCGCGCTGTTCATGTTGCGCTTTCTCGTCGGTCTGGCTGAAGCACCTTCCTTTCCGGGCAACGCACGCATTGTGGCAGCCTGGTTCCCGACCGCCGAACGCGGCACGGCCTCGGCGATCTTCAACTCGGCGCAGTACTTCGCGACTGTGCTGTTCGCACCGCTGATGGGCTGGATCGTTTACACCTACGGCTGGCAGCACGTATTTGTGGTCATGGGCGCATTCGGTATCGTGTTCTCGATGGTCTGGATGAAGGTCATCTACGGCCCGCGTAACCACCCGATGATCAACGAGGCCGAGTTCGAGCACATATCGAACAACGGTGCGCTGGTCGATCTTGATCAGGACAAAGGCAAGAGCACACAGAAAACAGCCAGCAGTGGCCCCAAATGGGACTACATCCGTCAGTTGCTGACCAACCGCATGATGCTCGGCATCTACCTGAGCCAGTACTGCATCAACGGCATCACCTACTTCTTCCTGACTTGGTTCCCGGTGTACCTGGTTCAGGAGCGCGGCATGACCATTCTCAAGGCTGGCATGATTGCCTCCTTGCCGGCCATTTGCGGCTTCATTGGCGGGGTATTGGGCGGGATCATTTCCGACTACCTGCTGCGCAAGGGCCACTCGCTGACCTTCGCCCGCAAAGCGCCGATCATCGGCGGCCTGTTGCTGTCTACCTCGATCGTGACCTGCAACTATGTCGATGTCGAATGGGTGGTCGTGGGCTTCATGGCGCTGGCCTTCTTCGGTAAAGGCGTCGGTGCGCTGGGCTGGGCGGTCATGTCCGATGTTTCGCCCAAGCAGATTGCCGGTTTGAGCGGTGGCCTGTTCAACACCTTTGGTAACGTTGCATCGATCACCACCCCGATCGTGATTGGTTACATCATCAGCAGCACCGGCTCGTTCAAATGGGCACTGGTGTTCGTGGGCGCCAACGCGCTGGTTGCGGTGATCAGTTACATTTTCATCGTGGGCGAAATAAAGCGTGTGGAATTGAAAGAGCCGCCTGCCAAGGGGCCATCGCTGAACGACTCGATCAGCGACCTTTCCGAAGCAAAATCCTGAGGAAACCGTGATGAACCTGATTCAACATGCCGATTCTCCGCGTTACATCCGGCTGCATCCGCTGGATAACGTCGTGGTCGTGGTCAACGATCAGGGCGTGCCAGCCGGCACCGAGTTCGATAACGGGCTGGTGACGGTCGACAACGTGCCGCAGAGCCACAAGGTCAGCACCGTTGACCTGGCAACAGGCGAGGCGATCATTCGTTACGGCCATACCATCGGTTACGCGCTGCAACCGATACCGCGTGGCAGCTGGGTCAGGGAAGACCAGTTACGCATGCCATCCGCGCCCGCGCTCGACAGCCTGCCAATGTCTGATGCAGTGCCGGAAAAACAGGCGCCGCTGGAGGGTTACACCTTCGAGGGCTACCGAAATGCCGACGGCACGGTGGGCACCCGCAACATTCTGGGGATCACCACCACGGTGCAATGTGTGACCGGCGTGCTGGATCATGCGGTCAAGCGCATCCGTGACGAACTGTTGCCCAAGTATCCGAATGTCGATGACGTGGTGGCCCTGACCCACAGCTACGGTTGCGGCGTTGCGATCACAGCCACTGATGCTTATATCCCGATCCGGACCGTGCGCAATCTGGCACGCAACCCGAACCTGGGTGGCGAGGCGCTGGTGATCAGCCTGGGCTGCGAGAAGCTGCAGGCCGGGCAGGTCATGCATGAAGGCGACAGCTCGGTGGACCTGAGCGAACCCTGGCTGTACCGGCTTCAGGACTCCAGCCACGGCTTCAACGAGATGATCGAGCAGATCATGGAGCTGGCCGAGACACGCTTGAAGAAACTGGACCTGCGCCGGCGCGAGACTGTTCCGGCTTCGGAGCTGATCCTGGGCATGCAGTGCGGCGGCAGCGATGCGTTTTCCGGCATCACTGCCAACCCGGCTCTGGGTTATGCCTCGGACCTGCTGCTGCGCGCAGGGGCGACGGTGATGTTTTCCGAAGTGACCGAGGTGCGCGATGCTATCTATCTGCTGACATCCCGCGCGCAGGATCAAGAAGTCGCGCAAGCACTGGTTCGCGAAATGGATTGGTACGACCGTTACCTGGCCAAGGGCGAAGCCGATCGCAGCGCCAACACCACGCCGGGCAACAAGAAGGGCGGATTGTCGAACATTGTCGAGAAGTCTCTCGGGTCCATCGTCAAATCCGGCAGCAGCGCCATCAACGGCGTGCTGGGGCCGGGCGAACGGGTCAGTGGCAAAGGCTTGATCTTCTGTGCCACACCCGCCAGCGACTTCGTTTGCGGCACGCTGCAACTGGCTGCCGGAATGAACCTGCATGTGTTCACGACAGGGCGCGGCACGCCTTACGGCCTGGCGATGGCTCCCGTGGTGAAGGTCTCGACCCGCACCGAACTGGCTCAGCGCTGGCCTGACCTGATCGATATCGACGCTGGCCGTATCGCCACCGGGCGCGCAAGCATCGAGGACTTGGGCTGGGAGCTGTTTCACTTCTACCTGGACGTGGCCAGCGGCAAGAAGAAGACCTGGACCGAGCACTACCGGCTGCACAACGACATCACCCTGTTCAACCCTGCGCCTATTACCTGACAGTCTGTTACGCAGAACGCTACGGACGTCGCTCTCACTCTAGTGGGGCGGCGTCCGTCCAATGCTGCGTAAAGGTCCGATCCAAAAGATTCTCTGAACTTTAAGGCACTTTCAGGCCTCTTCTACAGTAAGGGCGGCCGGTCTGGCTGCCTTCGTTGAAGGTGCAGGAGATTTCAAATGGGTTGGATATCGGAAAATCATTTATGGCTGTTTGCGGCGCTGACTGCGTTGGTCGTGATTTCAGACATTTGGGCGGTCATGCGCATTCGCAAAAGCAAGACTGAATCCAGCAACAAGCTGATGTGGATCATCGTTGTCATCGCTGTGCCTGTCCTGGGCGTGCTGGCACTCGTCATTGCGGGACCGCGCCTTGTCGACACCCCTGCGCGACCTGAGCAGCAAAGTACAAAGTATTAACCCCGTCTTCCAGAAATGCCCCGCCTTGCTGCGGGGCATTGTTGTTTATACGCCCCTGATTCTCTCCCGCCGGGCAGCTGTCATCATAAAGATGAGTCGCCAGCTGGCAAAAATTCAAATCTCTGCAATTCTTCTGACATGGTGAGGTGTTCATATGCTCGCCATTCAGACCCGAAAAGGAGAGAGCGCATGTCTATCATTACCAAGTGGGCGTTGCAGGCGGTTGCACTGATTGTGCTGGGCTGGATGGCGACAGTGACGGCAAGCTGGAACAGCGGTGTTGCCAGTGGCACCGGCAGCGATCGTCTGGCCGAGTTGAGCGTTGGTGTACTCAGCAGCACGACTGTGAGCGCCACCCGCTCCGCGACTGTGCAGGGCGAATAAATCACGCACAAGCCGCTAGATGGCCTTACTTTTCTGCAGGCAAAAAAATGGCCCACAACAGGGTGGGCCAAATGGGATTCATCAAAGGAGTGGGGTCAATTTACCCATCCAGACGTGAAGAGGATGTGAAACGGATGTCATGGAAATGAGAAGTCTTTCAGTTTGAAAAAAAGATGCCATCTGGATAAAACAGCGTTGTCAGCTGTGTGATAACGCTGTTTGGTGGCGGGTCCTGGCTGTTGCCTGGACGAGACGCGGGGACTTAGCGGGCCATCGCTCTTGCGGTTCTTTCAGCAGGCATCACCCGATGTGCCATGTGGGGCAACGAGTGAGGCGCATCGATTCTGGATTTCATGCGATCTGCAAATTCTCTGGCTTCCTGCCAACTCCTGCACTTGACCGGGTAATCATCAAGTTTTACAACCCAATCAGCCCCGTATACACCTTCTTCAATTCGGATAAGCATTGCTGGCATCTCCTGTTAGCGAGGGTAAATCTGTGCCGGGTCATCGGCGTGAAAGCAGACCGACAAAATCCTGCGCCGAAAACCTGTGCGGGGCTACAAAAAATTACACTTCCCGATGAATGTAAGCCTCGCGCAACAGATCCTGACGTTGTTTGCATGCGCGCAGCCTGACGCAAAAATGTGACAGGCTGATGGGGGAGGGTCAGAACGCCAGTTTGAAGCCGATCATGCCCAGCATGATTGCCAGGAAGGGCCGCAAGATATCGTCGGAAATCCGGCCTGCCATATGGCTGCCTAGATAAATGCCGGGTAACGAGCCCATCAGCAGCCAGCCCAGCAATGCCCAGTTCATGTTGCCCATGCTGGCGTGGCCCAGGCCTGCAACCAGCGTGAGCGGAACCGCGTGGGCGATTTCAGTGCCCACCAGACGCCGGGTAGGCAGCAGCGGATAGAGGATGAACAAGGCGACAGTGCCCAGCGCGCCCGCACCGATGGAGGTCAGCGCCACCATGGTGCCGAGGATCAGGCCGGTGATGACAGTCAGGACCGTCAGGCTGGTGCCGCTGAAAAACGAGTGGCCGTCGCCGCGACCATGAGCGAACGCCAACAGTTTTTTCTTGAAGAGGACGGCAAGGGCAGTGAGGAGCAGCACATAGCCCAACGCCTGCTTGATGATTGCATTCAGGGCTTCGGGTGCAGCATGCAAGGTGCTCAGGAACCACAGCGTCAACAGCACCGCAGGCACACTGCCCATTGTCAGCAGACCTGTGACCTTCCAGTCGATGTTGTCATTTTTGCGATGGACCAGCACCCCGCCGGATTTGGTAATCGCCGCGTACAGCAGATCCGTGCCTACCGCTGTGGCCGGGTTGATGCCAAACCACAACAGAATCGGCGTCATCAGCGAGCCGCCACCGACTCCGGTCATGCCCACGATAAAACCGACTACCAGCCCTGCAACTACAAACCCCAGACCACCCGCTTCCATATCCAACCCTGTCAAGCAAACGCATCAGGTAAAAAGTGGCGGGCAGCATAACGGCTTATGCCTGAAACGGTTATGAAGATGTGGTCTAAGGTTATAACCGTTTGTCACGGATGACAGCGGCCTCAGCGGCTTCGGCAACGCTTTGCAGACGCCGAGTAGGGCCAATCCATTTCAGCAGTGCGTCGGCTTCCATCGGTTTGGCAATCAGGTAGCCCTGGCCTTCGTCGCAACCCCACTGTTTGACCAGGCGCCGGATATCATCTGTCTCGATGCCTTCGGCGACTACGCAATAACCCAGCTTCTTGGCGAGACCGATCAAGGCTTTGACCAAGCGTTGATCGGTCTTGTCGGACGCCAGGTTACGAATCAGCGACTGGTCGAGCTTGACCGTGGTCGCGGGCAACTGGCGCAGGTAGCTCCAGTTGCTATAGCCAGTGCCGAAGTCATCGATTGCCACGTCCATGCCCATCTGACGCATGCGTTCCAATTGGTGGCGCACTTCCGCCGGGTTCTGCATCAGCGCCCCTTCGGTGAACTCAAGTTCAAAGCGCGTGGGGTCGATCTTGTGCTGGCTCAGCAGGCGAATCATCCGGTCGGTAAACGCAGGGCCGGAGAGGTCTGCCGGGCTGACGTTGATCGCAATGCGGAAGTCGAACCCCTTCTGCTGCCATTGCGCGGCCTGCTCGATTGCGGTCTTGAGCACCCACAGGCTCAGCGGGCGCATCAGGGCGGTCTTTTCGGCCAGCGGCACGAACTCGGCCGGGCCAATGGGGCCGAGTGTCGGATGATTCCAGCGCAGCAAGGCTTCTACCGATGTGCAGAGACCGGACGCCAGATCAATGCGCGGCTGGTAGACCAGACGCAATTGATTGTCGGCATGCACAGCAGTGGTCAATGAGCTGAGCAATTTGAAGGCGCGTTGTTGCGCGGCATCGAAATGCGGCTCGTACATTGCCCAGCCGAGGTTGCGATCACGCGCGTCATCGGCGGCGCTGATGACCATGCGCATCCAGTCCTGCTCTTCGGCCGCGTCGCGACTCAGCGTCACGACGCCCAGGCCCACCTGCATCTGCACGGGAATGCCTCGGCATTCAACGGGGGTCTGGAAATCTTCAATAATGATGCGCAGCAGGTAATCAGGCACCTGATCGCCAGGCAGCAGAAAACCGAAGCGGGTAGGGCTGACTTTGTACAGCGGACAGGTCGGCGGCAGCAAAGCCTCCAGGCGGCCCTTGATCGCTGTCACCAGGTCTTGGGAGAAGCTGTAGCCCAATGCCTTGACGATGTCATTCAGGAACGCGGAGGTGATCATGTCCACCGCAACCAACTGATAATCGAGAGTCGAGGCTAGCGCCTGATGGATGTCTTCCTGCAGGCGCGAGCGGTTGTACAGGCCGGTAGGCTGATCGATGAAGCAGCTGAGTCGCAGGCTGACGATGCGTTTCATGACCAGCGAGGCGAAGCGCTTGAGCATCAGCATTTGATGCTCGCTCATCGGCTCGCGCGGTTTGGTGTCGATCACGCACAGACTGCCCAGCGCAAGGCCGTCGTCGGTGATCAGCGGCGCGCCAGCGTAGTAGCGGATATCCGGGTGGCCGGTGACCAGGCCATTGTTCACGAAACGCTCGTCAATGGTTGCGTCAGGAACTTCAAACGGGACGTCGGAAAGGATCGTATAGGCGCAGAACGACACATTACGCGGCGTTTCCCGTGGTTTCAGGCCAACCCTGGCGCGAAACCACTGGCGATTCTCGTCGACGATGGAGACCAGCGAGATAGGTGCCTGAAAAAACTCGGCAGTCATCGCCACGATCTCATCGAGTACGTCGTCTGACGTATCGTCGAGCACGCACAGCTCCCGTATGCGCAACAGACGTTGCGATTCATTAAACGGGATAGGGGCGCTGGCGTTCATAAGATTCTCAAGGGTGTGCGGTGATGCCTATTTGACATCACGAAACGCACTTTAGCAGGAGAAAAGATTTCGACCACGGGCGCGAGATGCCAGTTAATCGGCAGCGGCCACTTATTTTTTAGCGTAATCGCTCTATGGGGCAGATAGATAAAGGATGCAGCTTCATATTTCTCGGGGTTTTGCGCGTGGTGCCATTCGTCGGCTTGTCAGGAAAACCTTCGAATCTCGTGTATTGCACCGGGCGCTGTCTTTGGGATTTGCAGGCTTTTGCAGTCCGAAATAAGCTCAGTGATCGTCAGTCATGGAGCGCTTCATATGAATGTCCAGATCCGGCCCGCCTGCGAGGCAGATGCCGAGGTCATCAGTCGAGTGGTATTTGCAGCCTTGCACACCAGCAATGCCAGGGATTACTCGGCCGACGTAATCGAGCGTGTCGCGCAGAGCTTCAGTGCTTCTGCGCTTTGTGCACTGATGAGGCAACGCCAGATGTTTGTGGCAGTGGCAGGAGCCATGATTGTCGGAACGGCGAGCCTGGACGGCCATGCCGTTCGCTCGGTATTCGTGGACCCCGACTGGCATCGGCGCGGGGTGGGCCGGTTGTTGATGGAGCAGATTGAGCGCGTGGCCCGTGGCGCGGGCGAAGAGCGGCTGGTGGTGCCGTCGTCAGTGACCGCGCAGGGGTTCTACGCCGCTCTGGGCTTCAAGGTTGTGCGCGAGCACATTGAGGACGAAGAACGCACCTTGATCATGGCGCGGCACCTGCACAGCTGAGGCAACGAAGGGTCAGGTGGTCAGTTCCTGGATTTCCTGTAGCTGGTAGTGGGCATACAGCGTGCTGCCGATCAACGTGCAGAACACTTTCAGGGTGTCGAGCGTATCGTGATCGTCGAGCTGCGCGGGCAGCGTGTCCAGGCCGCACAGCGTGCCGAAGAAGTCTCCGTTGGGAAAAATGATCGGCAACGAAAAGTAGCTCTGAAACCCGTAGAGTTTCGGCACCGGGTGCGCGGAGTAAACCGCATCAGTGGCCAGTTCGTTGATCACGATAGGCTTTCTGTGCTGACGCAACTCGTTGCAGAGCGTTGTTTCCAGTTTGAGCTGATGGCCGGGTTCCAGTCCAAACTGGATCTCGTCATACACCGCACACGCGGTCCAGCTGCTGTCGGTCACTTTTGCAATAGCCGCGAATCTCAGCCCGGTCAGCCGGGTTACCAGCCGCAGAAGGCTGGAAGTGGCTTCGATTTCACTGATGACTGCCAGCTCTGCCGAAGTCAGGTTGTTGTTCAAAATGCGTCACCCTGGTCATAAAAGCACTCACGCAACCTTGGCAGTACGCCTGGCGCATGCCGATTTTGTGCAGGGTGTGATCGTGCCATATCTGATCAAGGCTTACATAACTATCTTGGTCCACGTACGTCACGATCGGTTATCAACTTTCAGTACGTTCTCAGCGCGACCACCCAAACAAGGCCTTACTTGTCGGGTGCCGTTGTCGCCACTGTCAAAACAAGCGCATCAGGTTTTGAATCGCAATACTAAATCGTTCAGATTTACCGCCAGTTCCGAAAGCTCGTTACTGGCTTCCAGTGTCTGGCGTGTGCCCTCGCTGCTTTGCACGGCCAGGTTACGGATACTGATCAGGCTTCTGTCCACATCTCTTGCCACATGCGCCTGTTGTTCGGACGCCGTGGCGATTTGCAGGTTGCGGTTGTTGATCTCCAATACCGAATCGGTGATCTGCCGCAACGACTGCCCGGCGTCTTCAGCCGTTTTGCGCGTGTTGTGTACCTCAAGAGTGCTCTTTTGCATGGATTCGACCGTGGCGGACGAGCCAGCCTGTATCGCCGAAATCATCTGTTCCACTTCCTGAGTGGAAGTCTGTGTGCGATGCGCCAGTGCGCGCACTTCATCCGCCACCACGGCAAACCCGCGGCCCTGTTCGCCTGCACGCGCGGCTTCAATGGCGGCGTTGAGTGCCAGCAGGTTGGTCTGCTCGGCAATCCCGCGAATCACGCCCAGCACTTTGCTGATGTCCTGCGCCTGGCCCGCAAGGGCCGTGACCTGTGCGGAAGAGCCCTCTACCAGCCCGGTCAGGTTCTGCATGGCGGTCAGGGTTTCGGCGACACGCTGGTTGCCCAGATCGGCGGAAACACTGGACTGCTGAGCCGCCGCAGACGTTGACGTGGCGTTGCGAGCGACCTCTTCTACGGCGGCGCTCATTTCATTTACCGCAGTTGCGGCCTGTTCAATTTCGCTGTTCTGTTGCTGCAATGTGCGGTCGGCGCTTTCGGTAATCGAGGTCATCTCGACGGCGGCAGTGCTCAGTTGAGCGGACGCGCCGGAAATTTGCCGGATGGTATCGCGCAGGTTGCTCGACATCGTGTTCAGCGAGGTCATCAGCCGGGCCGCCTCATCCTTGCCGGAGACTTCCAGTTGCCGGGTCAGATCTCCCGCAGCAATGTCTTCTGCTAGCTCCAGAGAAGCGCTGATCGGGCGAACAATGCTGCGCGTCAGTGCAATGGCGAGGAATACGGTGAGGATCGACGCAACAATGACGACAGCCACCAACACATTGACGCTGTGGTTATAGACCGCTGTTGCGTCCTCGCCTGAGCGTTGGGCGTCTTTTGCGTTACGACCGCGCAGCGTGTTGAGGTCGGCCTGATAGGCATTGGCTCGCTGAACCTGTTCGTTGTTGGCGAAAGACAGGGCTTTTTCGTGGTCTGTCGCGTCGGTCGTGATTATCTGCTTCACGCCGGCCACGTAATTGTCCATCTTGTTGTGGGCCTCCTCGAACTGCACCCGGTCCTGCTCGTCGGAGATCAAATTCTTTCGGTAGAACTCACTGCGCCCCTGCAGCGTGTCAATGGCTTCCCGGGCGCTGCTCGCCGCCGTGCTTCGTACGGTAGGGTCGGTGCTGGCCAGCATGCGGATGCTTTCCAGGCGAGCATGAAGCAGGGCGATCTGGATGTCGTCGACGACCTGAACGCTGGGCAGTGAGTTCTCCTCGATGTTCTGCTCTGCCGCACGCAGGTGTCCGATCTGAATGTACGAAAACACGCCCAGGCCTATCAGGATCATGGTGATGATGCCAAAGCATAAGGATGCTCTGCGCGAGATATTCAACGACCTGAGATTCATATCAGCCTCCAGCGGCTAAAAACAGACGGAGGGGTGAAAAGCCCCTTCCTATGCCTGTTTTTCTGCCGAAGTTGATAGAGCTTTAATCAAAACGCCATGAAAGTTATTTCATGCTCGCGTTAAGTTGCTGGATGTAACGAGTTACTGTGAGGTCGCAGCGCTGATAGTTTCAGATGCTGATGATTGCACTTCTCGATTTAAGTATTAACTCTATTTTTACTGCCTTGCTCTTTATGGGGCAGCTTTTTATTGTCGATGAACCCTTCTTCCGTCTGCGCGTGAGCGACAGATCGCCGGTTGGCGTCGGCGACGTTATCCAGAAAGTTCGCTACACAGCCCATGCAGGCGATACGTTCTTCCACATGCGGCATGTGGCTTGAATCCTCGAATACTTTGCAGACGATACCGCGGATTTTTTTGACGTAAGGCCTGACCACCGTCGAGGTGGCTTCGTCATGGCGACCGGAAATCAACAGGGCAGGGACATTGACGAGCGGCAGGCGGTCGACAATGGACCAGTCTTTCAACGTGCCGGTGACATGGAACTCCGTGGGCCCGTTCATCGAGTGATATACGGTCGGGTCTTTGTCGATCTGCTCGAAAGTGCGTTTCACCTCGTCCGGCCAGCGCTTCACGCGACACACATGGCGCTTGTGGAAAAGCCCGGAGGCTGCCAGATAGTCCGGATGGTCCAGCGTGCCAGCCTGTTCATGAAGCGATAACGCCGTCTGCACGGCCTCAGGCAATTCCTTGCGCAGCCGGTTAGCTTCGCTGGCCCAGGTATGCATATCCGCCGGCGAGTTGGCGATGATAAGTGCTTTCAGGCCTGGCGGTTGGAGCACAGCGTGCTCCGAAGCCAGCATGCCGCCCCAGGACTGGCCGAGCAGCACGTAATTGTCAGTGATTTTCAAGTGCGCCAGCAGGTTATCGAGTTCTTTCAGAAACAGATCGACTGTCCAGAACGCTGTGCCTTTGTGGGGTAGGTGGGTCGAGAGTCCGTTGCCCAACTGATCGTAATGGATGACAGTCCGGCCCGTACTGGCAATGTCTTTGAACGAATCGACGTAATCATGTGTACAGCCAGGGCCGCCGTGGAGGATGACCAGCGGCGTGCTACCGGTATGGCGATCGCCAGTGACGCGATACCAGGTCCTGTATTCGCCAAAGGACGCGTAGCCTTCCTCTATCGGCATATATGCCATATCACCGGTCCCTGCTGGATAATTACTGGCACCATAGCGCGGGCGGGAAAATCTTGTAACTATAGGAAGTGATAGGTTTTGGCCGAGAGCCCGGTCGGCTGTCGCACCTGGCTGGCGGCAGGAGCACTGTGCATCCAGCGGCTAATTTGTATCCTCAGGTTTACCTGGGCATTGGCGAGGGCGGCGGGTGGTAAAGTCGCTGCCTTTTTACGCTACACCCCGCGGAGCCTTCATGCACACCCCCACGCCTCATAACGAATCCCCTAACGCGCTGGCGTTCATCACGCGGTTTTTCGCCGCTGAGTCCGCTGGCGGGCTGGTCCTGATGGGCGCTGCTCTGGCTGCCCTGATCGTTGCCAACTCGCCACTGGCCGACAGCTACTTTGCGGCGCTGCACGCGGTATTCGCCGGGCTGTCGGTTGCGCACTGGATCAACGACGGGTTGATGGCGATTTTCTTCATGCTGGTCGGGCTGGAAATCAAACGTGAAGTGCTTGCGGGCCAGCTCGCATCGTGGGGCCAGCGAGCATTGCCAGGCTTCGCCGCGCTGGGCGGCATGGTGGTTCCGGCATTGATCTACGTGGCATTCAACTGGGGCCATCCAGACACCATCGGCGGTTGGGCCATTCCGGCAGCGACCGACATAGCGTTTGCGCTGGGCGTGTTGTCCTTGCTTGGCAAGCGCGTGCCCCTGTCGCTCAAGATATTCCTGTCGGCACTGGCGATTCTCGATGACCTCGGTGCTGTCCTGATCATCGCGCTGTTCTATACCAGTGACCTGTCGATCCCCATGCTCCTGGCAGCTTTTGCCAGCATTGCCGCGCTGGTTGCACTTAATCGACTGGGTGTGAAAAAGCTGCTGCCTTACCTGATCATCGGCGCGCTGCTGTGGTTCTTCATGCTCCAGTCCGGTATTCACGCCACCCTCGCAGGTGTCGCGCTGGCACTGTGCATTCCGCTCGGCAAACCCGATGAAGAAGCTACTTCGCCGCTGCTGCACCTTGAAGAAAAACTGCACCCCTGGGTCGCGTTCGCCGTTGTACCGATCTTCGGCTTTGCCAACGCTGGCGTGTCACTGTCAGGCATCACCGCCGACAAACTGGTAGACCCGGTGCCGCTTGGCGTCGCACTGGGGCTGCTGGTCGGCAAACAGGTCGGCATCTTTGCAATGGCGGCTCTCGCCATCCGCGCCGGTTTGGCCCGGCTGCCAGACGGTAGCAACTGGGGCCAGCTATACGGCGTCTCGGCACTGTGCGGTATCGGTTTCACCATGAGCCTGTTCATCGGCGCACTGGCCTTCCCAGGCGCTCCGGATCTGGTGGATGAGGTCAAGGTGGGCGTGCTGATCGGGTCGGTGTTGTCGGCGTTGCTGGGGGTGATGGTGTTGCGCAGGTTTGGGGCGCGGGGGTGAATCGCTGCGTTGCGCAACAAGCACTTATCTTTACGCAAAGTCTAGATGAGCTTGGAAAGCGGGTCTGAAACTATGCAGACTCTCGTTCACACGCGTTACACACAACCCCTGAGTTCCCCGGAAAATGGGACCGTCATAGGATCCTGTTTATTAATGTTTATGGGTTGAGCGTCGATACAGCTGGAGCAAACAGGCCTTGCTGGTCAAAGCGGTCAATTATCCGGTGTGAAAGGCCTTGAATCACCCACGCTGGCTATCACGCCCGATCTGCGCGCTACTGAAAAAACGGAACCGCAGAGTGATCGCAAACCTCGTCCTGTTGCAATAACCCATCTAAGGATGGCAATTTTACGTCTTTATTAAAGAAGGGATTCAGCTATGACTTCAAAGATTCCGATGGCTTTACTGTTGTGTGCTTTGCCTTTTTTCACGTACGCAGCGGAATACAACGTAAAGACGTACTGCAAAAAAGTAGCCGACTCTGTAGGTGGGAGCGCTCAAATCGAACTCGGATGTCGTGAGCAGGAAAACGATGCGAAAGCTGCTATACCGGGCAAAAACGCAACGCCAAAAATATTGAAATATTGCGATCAGGTTGCCCAGTCAATCGGTGGCAGCTATCAGATACTTTCAGGCTGTATTGACCAAGAGCAGGATGCACAAAAGAAACTCGGAAATTAATCCTCTTTCTCGGCATTTAAGGTCCAAGGTGCATTAGCAATAAGGGCCCTGTTGCAAGCGCAAGCCTAGAAAAACGCCTCCACAAGGGAGGCGTTTTTTACACTCGGTATATCACCCAAGCATCAAGCGAGGTCGAAACGGTCAAGGTTCATCACCTTGGTCCAGGCGGCCACGAAGTCTTTGACGAACTTCTCGTTCGCGTCCGAGCTGCCATACACCTCGGAGATCGCACGCAGTTGAGCATGAGAGCCGAAGACCAGATCGACACGTGTGCCGGTCCACTTCACTTCGCCAGTCTTGCGGTCACGTGCTTCAAAGGTGTCGTTGGCACCCGAAGTCGCTTTCCACTCGACGCCCATGTCCAGCAGGTTCTTGAAGAAGTCGTTGGTCAGGCTTTCTGGAGTGTGAGTGAACACGCCATGTTTGCTTTGCCCGACATTGGCATTCAAGACCCGCAGGCCACCCAACAGCACGGACATTTCCGGTGCAGTCAGGGTCAGCAGTTGTGCCTTGTCGACCAGCAGCGACTCAGCCGACACCTTGTAATGACCCTTCTGATAGTTGCGGAAACCGTCGGCAACAGGTTCCAGGAAGCTGAACGACTCTACGTCGGTCTGCTCCTGAGAAGCATCGGCACGGCCCGGTGTGAACGGAACCGAAACGTGCTGGCCAGCGTTTTTAGCGGCCTGTTCGACGCCTGCACTACCGGCCAGAACGATCAGGTCAGCAATGGAAATCTTCTTGCCGCCCGACTGAGCGCCGTTGAACTCGCTCTGAATACCTTCGAGTGTCTTCAGCACGTTCGCCAAATGCGCAGGCTGATTCACAGCCCAGTCCTTCTGCGGCGCCAGACGCAGACGCCCGCCGTTGGCACCACCGCGCTTGTCAGAGCCGCGGAAGGTGGAAGCTGCCGCCCATGCGGTTGAAACCAGCTGCGACACCGACAGCCCCGAAGCAAGAATCTTGCTCTTGAGCGCGGCAACATCCTGATCGTCCACCAACGGATGATCAACGTCCGGAATCGGATCCTGCCACAACAGCTCTTCGGCCGGTGTTTCCGGACCGAGGTAGCGGGCGAGTGGGCCCATGTCGCGGTGAGTCAGCTTGAACCAGGCGCGGGCAAATGCATCGGCCAGTTGCTCCGGGTTGGCCAGGAAGCGGCGGGAGATCTGCTCGTAAGCCGGATCGAAACGCAGCGCCAGGTCAGAAGTCAGCATACTGGGTGCATGACGTTTGCTCGGATCATGGGCATCCGGAATCTTGCCGGCGCCAGCGCCGTTCTTCGGCGTCCACTGATGTGCGCCCGCCGGGCTCTTGGTTAGCTCCCACTCGAAGCCGAAGAGGTTTTCGAGGTACTCGTTGCTCCACTTGGTGGGCGTCGAGGTCCAGGTCACTTCCAGGCCGCTGGTGATGGTGTCACCACCTTTACCCGTACCGAACTTGTTGCTCCAGCCAAAGCCTTGCTGTTCAAGACCTGCGGCTTCCGGCTCCGGACCGACGTTGTCGGCAGGGCCGGCACCGTGAGTCTTGCCGAACGCGTGACCACCGGCAATCAGCGCCACGGTCTCTTCATCATTCATGGCCATGCGGCCGAAGGTTTCACGAATATCCCGCGCTGAAGCAACCGGATCAGGAACGCCTTCAGGGCCTTCCGGGTTCACGTAGATCAAGCCCATCTGCACTGCGGCCAGCGGGGTTTCCAGATTCCGTTCGCCGCTGGCGGTACGGCTTTCTTCGTTAGGGTGATTCTCCGGCTCGGCCACCAGCGTGCCGTCGCCCGGCTGCTGCATTTTCTTCTGCGCGCCGTAACGCTCTTCGCCGCCCAGCCAAGTGGTTTCGGAACCCCAGTAAACGTCTTCTTCCGGCTCCCAGACATCCGGGCGACCACCAGAGAAACCGAAGGTCTTGAAGCCCATCGACTCCAGCGCCACGTTACCGGTGAGCACGATCAGGTCGGCCCAGGAAATCTTGCGGCCGTACTTCTGTTTGACCGGCCAGATCAGACGACGGGCTTTATCCAGGCTGACGTTGTCAGGCCAGCTGTTAAGCGGCGCAAACCGCTGCTGACCGGCACCTGCACCGCCACGGCCGTCACCGGTACGGTAAGTGCCAGCGCTGTGCCAGGCCATGCGAATGAACAACGGACCATAATGGCCGAAGTCAGCTGGCCACCAGTCCTGGGACTGAGTCATGACATCGCGCAGGTCCTGTTTGACCGCTTCAAAGTCCAGACTCTTGAATTCTTTCGCATAGTCAAAGCTCTCACCCATCGGGTCAGAGAGCGGGGAGTGCTGGTGCAGAATCTTAAGATTCAGCTGCTTCGGCCACCAGTCACGGTTCGTTGTACCGCCGCCGGCAGCATGGTTGAAAGGGCACTTCGATTCAGTTGACATGCTTGATACACCTTTGGTCATTTTCATTCGGTCATCCAGTCCTTCGGGACCTGAACAACACTGAAAGAACTCATAGCACAGGGTTCATATCGGCCGTTCGATCAACGATCAGGCCAACTCTGTAAATACGTCGCGTGGCGATAATCAGATTGCCGCGAGGCGAGCCCACAACGTGCGCAGTAAACCTGAGCTCATTCTTATCTCCTCATCAGGGTAAAACCGTGCGGCCTCCGCCGACGCCTTGTAGATTAGCCTCCTTGGCGGATATTTCTAATAGAAAGAACGTTGGGGGGTGATAGGGAGATTTAGAGACGGGTCGTGCTGGCGGATCTATAGCGCGGTGTCATCGAAATGCCCAGTCCATCTGCTAGCCTGTGAGGCCGTTCGGACAGCAGAATGGATTTACCAATGATCACAATCCGCCCCATGACGATGAACGACTACAACGCAGTCATCGAATTCATGCGCACCACACCCGGCATCTCGATCCGCGAAGCCGACTCTCGCGAATCGACCGCACGCTATCTGGAGCGCAACCCTGGCATGAGCTTTGTCGCCGAAGCCGATGGCGTTCTGTGCGGCTGCGTCATGTGTGGCCACGACGGTCGCCGAGGGTATCTGCAGCATTTGATTGTGCTGCCTGATTACAGGCGGCAGGGAATCGCCCAAGAGTTGGTTGAGCGGTGTCTTGGTTGCCTGGAGAACATCGGGATTTATAAGTGCCATCTGGATGTGATGAAGACGAATGAGGCTGCTGGGCGGTACTGGTCGGGGCAGGGTTGGGTGTTGCGGGAAGATATTGATCGGTATTCGATGGTGCGGCGGGAGGGGGATGTTTGAAGGGGGGGCTCTCTCTGGGAT
>NZ_LJRO01000176.1 GCF_001401155.1 Pseudomonas tremae | reverse complement strand
GTACAAGGAACGTGCAGTATGTTGAGTCAAGCAGCACTCTTGGAAAACGAAGATATCGCACGGGTTACTTTAAAACCCGTAGAGTACTTGAGCGTCATACTCGATGATGAAAAAAGCGGAGGCCGGAGCGCGGCACTTATTTTGACCAAGGAAGACATCCTCAGTCTTAAGCGTTACGAGCGTCACGCCCTGAACATTCCCACCTCGCTTAATCGTGTCGAACAGCAATTGGGTTTTACAAGAAGTTACATTCCCGGGCTTGAGCCTAAAGATATGCTGGTGACTTACCAGGCCATCAATAATCATGGCAAGAGCTGGCTCAGTATCGAGGATGGCATCAAACGCAGCGGGTTCGCCATTGAATTGTTTGCCACCCAATTCTCGAGACAGGGCGAACAGATCATCAACTACATCGAAAAAATGGATTTTGCCAGACAACTGGACCTGACCGTTGCCGATTTAAACATTGAAGAGGTCCGTAACACTGCGCCGGTACCACTGGGTGAAACCGATCAGAGGGTGTGTATCACGCTGGCAGCGTTTCTGAAGAAAACGGCGTCACAAATAAAAAACCATCAGCACGCTGCGCAAACCCTGGCGGACCACATCGATACGTTCAGCACCGTCCTGAGCGTCCAGCTAATTCCCGGCATCAATGACAAGGTGAAACTGGCAAATTGTTCTGATCTGGACCAGCAGATCCAGGATCTGGAAAAAGATATCGAACAACTGACGACGGAAATCGAGCAGAAAAACAACGAGTATAAAACCGCCCTGTATAATA
>NZ_LJRO01000152.1 GCF_001401155.1 Pseudomonas tremae | reverse complement strand
CCCTGAGCAAATGGCCCGACGTGGACGTCTGCCAGGCCTCCGCTGACGCCTTGGCCTCGCGACTGGCCAATGATCGCGAGTTACGCAACGCCCTCAGTCCTATCGGCGTGACTCAAGCACTCAACGCCTTGAGCAAATGGCCCGAACGTGCGAATTGCGAGAGTGCTACCGATGTCTTGGCCGGCAGGCTGGCGGAGGACAACGATCTGCGACAAGCCATGGATGAGCACCAGGTGGCTGTGTCGCTCAATGCGCTGAGCAGATGCCTCGGAAGGCCGGCGTGTCATCCGGCAGTGTTGCTGCTCGCCGAACGCGCCGGCTCGGCAGAGTTGCCGTGGCAGCAGTTCGAGATGCGTGGGCTCGCCATGGTGGCCAACGCGATGTCCCGTCTGCTGCACCTGGATGAGGAACAGTTCCAAATTTTGGGACGCGCCAAACTGCTGGCAATGGCCGGGCACCTGGAGCTGCACCGTGAGCGTTTTGAGTCTGCCTCCGCGCAAGACATTGGTATGCTCTTCAAGGCCCTTTCATCGGCGCAACTCCATCGCCAGATGCGTCCGCTGGCGCGGTCGGCCCTGGAGCGGGTTGCGATGCTCGCGCAGGACGACGGATTACGGGAAACCAACCTTGAGGGTATCGGCAGCCTGTGCATGGGATTTTTGCCGTTGATCCGCAGCCCAGAGTTGACCTCTCGCCATCGGGGGCACGCATTGCGCGTGTTCAATACGTTGCAGCCCATCATCGAGCGCAAGATCGACTTGTACCTTACCGGCGGTGTCCCGCTGTCTTCGAACGATCCCGAACAGTGCGCCACTCGATGCCCGGCGCTGACCTTCTTCCAGGTGCTCAAGGCTTACAGCATGGTGAGCCGGCAATGCAAGCCGCGCCACATCGAAGGCTCGCGCCAGGAAATTCGCCAACGTCGCGAAGAGTTGGGGAAATGGGTTGACAGGACGCTGGAGCGGACACGCGAGGCCATCGAGGAGGACCTCGGCGAGATGAGCTGGAACTTGATCGCGCAGATCGAGGCCGGTGACATCGTATTTGACGCCCTGGACCTGCGCCTCGCGAAGGAAGCAGCGAAGATTACGCAGGCCCATCCACCGAGCCAGTTCAATCTTGACGCCGGGCGCCTGAGCATGCGGTCGGCACCCGGCGAGCCCGTTGCGCCGGCACCCGGCAACGGCAGCACGACCCACATCGTGGTCGATCTGCGTGGCAAGGAAGTGTCGACCAATGCGACCGAGACGAACAAGCCGTACTCGCTATTTACACGGCTGACGGGCTTGCCGCTGGTGGAGGTCCAACTGCCTGGGGCGATTTCGACGTTCATGCTCGCGCGTACGCTCACCTACCAGAACGAACCCTGGCGTTTTGACATGTTCGGCGGCAGCCGCGCCACGCGAGGCCACATGAGTCGCCCCGCCCAGTTGCTGTCCGGCACATCCGGAGCACCGTCGCTGCTGCCGGCAATGCGCTATACAGACACCGCGCCGGGCAGTAGCCTGATGCAGCTCATCGCCAAGCTTGCCCCGCAGCGCGAAGACTGGTCGCGGATGCAGCGCTCGCTACTAGAGATGGTGCCGACCGATCACGTCATTGAGGGCACACTGCGTCTGGGATTTTTTGAAGACGTCAGCGGCCCTGCGCACCCGTTCAAGCCAACAGCACCGGACGGGCATGCATTGGCGCTGTGCCCCAACGATGGTTGCGGCTTCCTGAAGCTGGAGGTGGCTCTACGCATACCGGCCTTCCGTGAGTACTTCTCTGCCTGGCAAGCAGTGCAGGCCGGTGAGGCCAGCCAGGAGCAGCGTGACCTTATTGCCAAGGATAAGGGACCCACGCGGCTGGCACCGCAGGCGCTGCAGCACTTCCCACGTGACGAGGCGGCACTGCAGGAGGCGCACGAGGCGATGCAGCGCCGGTTGCAGGCGCTGCCGTCGGAGTTGAGTCAACTCACGTTGTACGAACTGACCACCAGCGGCGGCTACCAGGGCCAAAGAGTCAGGGCGGTGCCTGCTGCCGACGACAAGGTGCACCTACCGAGCGAGCGCAGCCAGGCCTTCGACGCCGCAGGTGGCGCCTTGCTGATCGGCAAGCCGCCCTACGACAAGGAGAACCTGCTGCCCGTGCCGGAAGAACGCGTCGCGACAGTGGCGCAGAGCGACGCCACCGCCGAATTCCTCTCGCAGTCCTTTGGTATCCAGTACAGCTACACTGGCTTCGACGACGGATCGGGCAGCGACGCCGAGATGCTGCACAGCAAGGGCATGCTCATCGTGGTGCCATCAAAGAACTGGCCGGCCAATTTCGCGGACATGGACCTGGCCTGCTCGAAAGAGGATCTCAAGACCCTGTCACGCTGGACGACCGGTCGCGACCGCAGTGCCGTGCCGCAGAACATGCTCAGCACCGGCAGCCTGCGGCTCAAGGACATCGTGGAGCCCGGACGCATGGGTGCATTGCCTATCCCGGAACTGCGCAAGCGCAACATGGACACCGACGGCGACGACGCGTTCGTGTACGCGGGCTACCCCAAGCTGGCCGCGCTGATTTCGCGCGAGATGGCCGATCGTGAGGTACGCCGCGGCCAGCCACGTTCCTTCAAGCCGCCGAAAACGGCCACGCCGGCCATTGATCCTGACAACGGCTATTACCAGGCGGGGCGGCTGTCCGAGATCATGTCTCTGCAACGTGGCGGCCAGATCATGGGGGCGGCCAGCACCTTGGCAGCGCGCTTCATGGCGCAGCCTGACCACCTGCGTGAGGCAATGGCGCGCAATATGATGTTCGGCACTTATGACGGCATTGAGCGCGACCTGCGTAACGGTCTACGTGTAGCACTCGACGGCAAAGCCAGAGATCCTCAGGTGTTGACGGAACTGCGCAACCAGGCATACAACGCCATCGGGCGCGCCCACCTGCCCGAGGCACGTGAAGCCGCCGAGCTCCTGCATGCACAACTGCTTCGACTGGAGCCGGGGGCATCATCGCGAGCCGAAGTGCCGCCATTGCCGGATGCGCTGGGCGAGGCCTTCCCACGCCTCGCCCAGGCGTACCTTGCTGCGCCTGATACTGAGGCACGGATTCACGCCATCATCGACAACTACCCGGTGTGCAGGCTCTCGCACGCGCAATTCCCGGCCGGGCAACCGGGGCTCATCCCTGGAGAGCCGGAACTGAGCATGCGCAACCTCTTCACCATCGCGATCAAGGTGGGCACCGATGCGCTGAAGTCCGACACCGGCACTGCGCTGTTCGCCAAGATCGTTGAGTCGTGCGAACGATCCGAGCGAGGGTTCGCTGATCGGGTTCGCAGCGTACCGTATGGCAAGGTGACTGCCCGGGCCATGCATGATGGTCGCTTCGACGCCGAGCAGACCCAGGTGGACCTGCAGAACATGCCGACGATGGCTGCGGGCGTCATGCAAGACGCGCTACACTCGCTGC
>NZ_LJRO01000228.1 GCF_001401155.1 Pseudomonas tremae | reverse complement strand
CCGCGACCAGGAACACTCGGTGGACGTCTTACCATTGTTCGTTTCCGACCGCTGCCATATCGTCCCAGGCTTCAATACGCGCCTCTTTCGGGGTCGCCGCAATCAGCTCAGCTAGAGTGGGTTTCTTTCGGCTGGGTTTGACCACCAAGGCATCCCCTTCGATTTTCCACGCCAGTTGGCAACCTGCAACCAAGTGATTCTGGGCCGCAAACGCAGCTGGCACCGCCAGGATCAATGAGCCGCCCGAGCGGCGAAGCGCAACAGTACCCATATCCATACCCTCATCTAGTTTTACAAAAGTATAACTAACTCTCGACCAATAAGATACCACTGCAGTGAGATGAGGCCTGGCTGTACGACGATTCTTGAGGTCTTTTTTTCCTACCCCTGCGGATCGCATTGGTTGCTTGTCGATCATTGCTCAGGCGAGCGTACAGAAGGTCGTTTTTTCGGGCGACTGTGAAAAATCGTTAAAAAAGCCCCGAGTCAACGGGGCATAGGGCATACCACTTTCCTATTTCCTTCGGCCAATACGCATGACGACGAACACAGCGCCGAGGACCACAATGGCGATGGCGAGCCACAGCATGAGCGCTAACATATCGCCGCGTACATAATCCATAAATTGGCTAAACGAAGTCAGATCGTGTTGGGCCGAATAAACGACAATGGCAGCAACGGCGATGATAATGAACACATACTGCATAGGCTTTCCTCCCTTTTCGCGGTTGCGAAAATCGGCCGGCGCTCTACACGCCGACCTTGGTCTATGCGCCTTCCGAAAGACCGATTAAACGTCTAGGCTCTGCTGTTCCTCGGCTTTGATGAGGAAGTCACTCAGAGAAGCGCCATTTTCTATGGCCTGTGCGATCGGACGAGGCTTTCTGCCAACGCCTGCCCAGTACTTAGTCACCCCATCTTCGACGAACACATACTTCGGCTCGCGCTTCTGGGTCGAGGTGCGGCTTTTTTTCCGGGCTTTAGGCTCAAAGTCACCACCTGCCAACTGGCCGAGGTCAAAACCTTCACTTTCAATCAGTGCCAGC
>NZ_LJRO01000160.1 GCF_001401155.1 Pseudomonas tremae | reverse complement strand
GCGGCGCCGAACGACCAAACACCTGATCGAAATCCACCGGCGTGTCAGTCAACGACAGGCCGAACAGCGGGCGCCCCTGATCCAGACCGCGCTGCTGGCCTTCGGTCATGCGTCCGGCACGCATCACGAAACTCTTGATGCGGCGGTGCGGGCGCTCTTCGCCTTCTTCGGTAACAGGCGACTCGGGGTGCGGAACGTGTGTATCAGTCATCAACGGGCTCTTACTTGATCAGGCCATCCAGCGGCGAAGACGCGCTGGCATAGAGTTTTCGTGGCATGCGCCCGGCGAGGTAGGCCAGACGACCGGCAATTACAGCGTGCTTCATGGCTTCGGCCATCATGACCGGCTGCTGAGCGTGGGCGATGGCCGAATTCATCAGTACCGCCTCGCAACCCAGCTCCATCGCGATGGTGGCGTCGGACGCAGTTCCGACACCGGCATCGACCAGCACCGGCACTTTGGTTTCTTCAAGGATGATCTGCAGGTTGTACGGGTTACAGATCCCCAGACCACTGCCGATCAGACCCGCCAGCGGCATAATTGCGATACAGCCGATTTCAGCCAGCTGGCGAGCGATGATCGGGTCGTCACTGGTGTAAACCATGACGTCGAAACCGTCCTTGACCAGTATTTCAGCGGCCTTGAGCGTTTCGATCACGTTCGGGAACAGGGTTTTCTGGTCTGCCAGCACTTCCAGCTTGACCAGATTACGACCGTCGAGCAGCTCGCGAGACAGGCGACAGGTGCGCACGGCCTCGACAGCATCGAAGCAGCCAGCGGTGTTCGGCAGAATGGTATAGCGATCAGGCGGCAGAACATCGAGCAGATTCGGCTCGCCCGGGTTCTGGCCCAGGTTGGTGCGGCGCACTGCAACGGTGACGATCTCGGCACCCGAGGCTTCGATGGCCAGCCGGGTCTGCTCCATATCGATGTATTTGCCGGTGCCCACCAGCAGGCGCGACTCGAAAGTCCGACCGGCCAGGACGAAAGGCTTGTCGCTGCGAACATTGCTCATCGGGAATCCTCTATGAAGTGCAGATTGGGGTCGGTGCAGTGCGAGTGCGAACTAGCCACCGCCGATGGCATGAACCACTTCGACCTGATCGCCTTCGCGCAAGACCGTGGCGTCATGCTGGCTACGCGGCACGATGTCGAGGTTCAGTTCCACCGCAACCCGGCGTCCGGCCAGATCCAGGCGGGTCAATAGCGCCGCGACGGTCTCGCCATCGGGCAATTCAAAGGGTTCACCGTTCAACTGAATGTGCATGCGACAGCAGCCATCATTTTAGGGGGCGAGCATTCTAGCCCGATCAACCGGTATGACCAAGGCAAAGCCACGCCATTCGTCTCAAGCGCAGCCTGCCGATCATGGTGGGGACCCGAGGCGCCAGGCCGCCAGCCCGAGCATCGACCAGCCAAACAGAAACGCCAGGCCGCCGAACGGCGTGATGATGCCGAGCTTGCCGATGCCGGTCAGGGTCAGTGCATACAAGCTGCCGGAGAACAGCAGAATACCCACTGCGAACGAAACCCCGGCCCAGGTGACAAGGCGACCGGGGACCTGCGTCGCCAATACCGCTACGCCGAGCAAGGCCAGCGCGTGGACCAGTTGATACAGCACACCGGTGTGAAACACCGCCAGGTATTCGGCACTCAGGCGCTCTTTCAGGCCATGAGCCGCAAACGCGCCCAGCGCCACGCCGGTAAAACCGAAGAATGCGGCCAACATTAAAAAGCTACGAAGCATCAGGAACTCCAGTGAAAAATCGTCGAAAGGCGCACGGTCTGTATAATGGCCCGCTCAACGGGTTCGGCCAAGCCATCTCTATGCTGCAAATTATCCTTCGTCGCGTCGTCAAAGCCCTGCTGTGTTTCGCTGCGGGCAGCTTTCTTGTGGTTCTGGTCCTGCGCTGGATACCCCCGCCAGGCACCGCGCTGATGGTCGAGCGCAAGGTCGAGTCGTGGTTTGATGGCGAGCCCATCGACCTGCAACGTGACTGGGAACCGTGGGACAAAATCTCCGACAACCTTAAAATCGCCGTCATTGCCGGCGAAGACCAGAAGTTCGCCGAGCACTGGGGGTTTGACGTCGATGCCATTCAGGCCGCGATCCAGCACAACGAGCTGGGCGGCTCGATCCGGGGCGCAAGTACGCTCAGCCAGCAGGTGTCGAAGAATCTGTTCTTGTGGTCTGGCCGCAGTTACCTGCGCAAAGGTCTTGAAGCCTGGTTCACCATGCTGATCGAACTGATGTGGCCCAAGGAGCGCATCCTTGAGGTGTACCTGAACAGTGCCGAATGGGACGAAGGGGTATTCGGCGCACAGGCTGCCGCACAGCACCATTTCCACACCAATGCCAGCGCCCTCTCCATCCAGCAGGCCAGCTACCTCGCCGCCGTTCTGCCTAACCCGCGCCAGTGGAGCGCGAGCCACCCGAGCGGCTACGTTTCACGCCGCGCCGGCTGGATTCGTCAGCAAATGCGTCAGCTGGGTGGGGATGAGTACTTGCAGGGCTTGAACAGCAGCCGTCGGTGGTGATGGCTGAACGCGCGCTCCACGCTGGAGCATCAGTACGATAGTTGTCGCTGACACCACAAAAACAAAAACGCCCCGATCAGATCGGGGCGTTTTTCGTTGCAAGATGGCCTTAGGCAGCTATCGACGTCTTCAGCTTGTTCATCGCGCTTTTTTCCAGCTGACGAATACGCTCGGCAGAGACGTTGTACTTCTGCGCCAGGTCGTGCAGCGTGGCTTTTTCTTCTGCCAGCCAACGCTGGTAGAGGATGTCGCGGCTGCGCTCGTCGAGCACGTCCAGCGCCTGATGCAGGTTAGCGGTGGAATTATCGGTCCAGTCAGAGTCTTCCAGCTGACGCGCCGGATCATACCGGTGGTCTTCCAGATAGTTGGCTGGCGACTGAAAAGCGCTGTCGTCGTCGGCTTCGGCGGCAGGGTCAAAGGCCATATCGTGACCCGTCAGGCGGCTTTCCATTTCGCGAACTTCACGCGGTTCGACACCCAGGCTTTCCGCGACGCGATGCACTTCGTCGTTATTCAGCCACGCCAGACGCTTCTTCTGGCTGCGCAGATTGAAGAACAGCTTGCGTTGCGCCTTGGTCGTGGCGACCTTGACGATGCGCCAGTTGCGCAGGATGAACTCGTGAATTTCGGCCTTGATCCAGTGAACGGCAAAGGACACCAGACGTACGCCCATTTCAGGGTTGAAACGCTTCACGGCCTTCATCAGGCCGACATTGCCTTCCTGGATCAGGTCAGCTTGTGCCAGACCGTAACCCGAATAACTGCGAGCGATGTGCACGACAAAGCGCAGGTGGGCGAGGACCATCTGTCGGGCCGCGTCCAGATCCTGCTCATAGTAGAGACTCTCAGCCAGTTCACGCTCCCGCTCGGGCGTCAGCAAGGGGATGCTGTTGACCGTCTGCACATAGGCCTCAAGGTTCGCACCCGGGACTAAAGCATAAGCAGGTTGCAAAGAAGTGGTCATACGAAAAAACCTCCAGCGCACATATGATGTGCAGTTCAAGCACTAGCCAGATTGACCCGGAACCGCTAACCAAGTTCCTTGATTTTCAGAAGCCAATCGGGTGAACGAAAATTTGCCTCTACCGGGGCGCCAACTCACGCAAGTGACGAGCGACCGCAATCCAGGCACCGATATACCCTAACAGAATTGCTCCAAGCAAGAGCGAAAGACCATCACCCATCGGCACGCCAGCCAACGCAAAGTCGCTTCCGTACAGCCCGGCCAGCCCTACAACCGCACCGTTCAGCCAGTTCAAGCCGTAGGCCAGAACGCCCCAGGACAGGATACCCGCCCCGAAACCGTACAGCGCGCCCATATAAAGGAAGGGTCTGCGCACATAACTGTCGGTGCCACCCACCAGCTTGATCACTTCGATTTCGGTGCGACGATTTTCGATGTGTAAACGTATTGTGTTGCCGATAACCAACAGCAAAGCCGAGACCAGCAGAACCGTCAAGCCAAAAACAAACCGATCACCCAATTTGAGGATCGCTGCCAGCCTCTCGACCCAGACCAGGTCCAGCTGGGCCTGCTCTACCTTCGGCAGTTCGGCAAGCCGGGTGCGCAAGGCTTCCAGCGCAGGCTTGTCCACTTCATCCGGAGTGACCAGCACCACGCCCGGCAGCGGGTTATCCGGCAATTCCTTCAGCGCCTCACCCAGACCGGACTGTTGCTTGAACTCGCCCAGCGCCTGCTCGCTGCTGATGTACTCGGCATCAGCCACGCCAGGCATGGCCTTGATCTCGTCGCGCATGCGCGTGCCATCATCAGTGCTGGCGTCCAGCTTCAGGTAGATGGAAATCTGCGCCGCTCGCTGCCACGAACCTCCCAGGCGCTCGACATTGCTCAGCAGCAACGACAAGCCCATCGGCAGGCTCAGGGCAATGGCCATGACCAGGCAGGTAAAGAAGCTGCCGATCGGTTGCTTGGCCAGACGACGCAGGCTGTCGACCAGGCTAGACCGATGGCTTTCCAGCCAGGCAGACAGCAATGCGCTGAAATCCGGGCCGTCGTCATCGTGATCGTGGCGTTGCTTTTTTTGTTTCGGCGGTAACGGATCAGCGGCTTTGGGCGCAACGCGTTCCGAGACCTTGGGGCTACGTGTGGCACTCATACTCCAGCCTCCCCGTCACCGATAAGACGACCGCGCTGCAGCGTCAGCATGCGATGACGCATGCGAGCGATCAACGCCAGATCGTGACTGGCGATCAGCACGCTGGTCCCCAATCGGTTGATATCTTCGAATACACCCATGATTTCCGCAGCCAGGCGTGGATCGAGGTTGCCGGTCGGCTCATCCGCCAGCAACAGGGCCGGACGATGGACGATGGCACGGGCAATACCGACGCGCTGCTGCTGACCGGTGGAAAGATCCCCCGGATACAGCTCGGCCTTGTCGGAAAGCGCCACGCGATCAAGCGCCGAATCGACCCGCTTGGCAATCTCCGGCTTGGAAAGACCGAGGATCTGCAGGGGCAACGCAATGTTGTTGAACACCGTGCGATCAAACAGCAACTGGTGATTCTGAAACACTACGCCGATCTGCCGACGCAAAAAAGGAATCTGCGCGTTGCTGATTTGCCCAAGGTCCTGACCAGCCAGCATCAGTTTGCCGGTTGTAGGACGCTCCATGGCCAGCAACAGGCGCAGCAACGTGCTTTTGCCGGCACCGGAATGACCGGTGACAAACAGAAACTCGCCGCGACGTACTCGAAAGCTCAGCTCATGCAACCCGACGTGTCCATTCGGGTAGCGCTTACCGACCTGCTCGAATCGAATCATGAACGCTCCCGCTCCGCAAACAGAGCCTGAACAAAGGGTTCGGCTTCGAAGGTACGCAAATCATCGATGCCCTCACCTACGCCGATATACCGGATAGGCAGCCCGAACTGCTTGGCCAACGCAAAAATGACGCCGCCCTTGGCGGTACCATCCAGTTTAGTGAGTGCCAGCCCGGTCAGCGTGACGGTCTGGTTGAATTGCTTGGCCTGATTGATGGCGTTCTGCCCGGTACCCGCATCGAGGACCAGAAGGACTTCGTGCGGAGCGTCGGCATCCAGTTTGCCGATTACCCGGCGCACCTTCTTCAACTCCTCCATCAGGTTGTCCTTGGTATGCAGCCGGCCCGCCGTATCGGCGATCAGCACATCGATACCGCGTGCCTTGGCAGCCTGCACGGCATCGAAGATGACCGAGGCAGAGTCTGCACCCGTGTGCTGGGCAATGACCGGTATGTGATTGCGCTCGCCCCAGACCTGCAATTGCTCGACGGCGGCGGCGCGGAACGTATCACCCGCTGCCAGCATGACCTTCTTGCCTTCCAGCTGCAGCTTCTTGGCCAGCTTGCCGATGGTCGTGGTCTTGCCGGCGCCATTGACGCCTACAACCAGGATCACGAACGGCTTGTGCTCCGACTTGATCACCAGCGGTTGCTCGACCGGCTTGAGCATCGCAGCTAGCTCACCCTGTAACGAGGTGTACAACGCCTGCGCGTCGGTCAACTGCTTGCGAGCGACTTTCTGGGTCAGGCTCTTGATGATGACCGAAGTGGCCTCGACACCGACATCGGCCGTCAACAACCGGGTCTCGATCTCTTCAAGCAGATCATCGTCAATCGCCTTCTTGCCCAGGAACAGGCTGGCCATGCCCTCGCCAATGCTGGCGCTGGTTTTCGACAGGCCTTGCTTGAGACGAGCAAAGAAACCGACCTTGCCGGCTTCAGATTCTTGCGCGGGTGCGGGAACAGGCGCTGCGTTCTGAACAGACACAGGAGGCTGAGCAGGCGGCGGAGTCAGCACTACCACCGATTGTGGCGCGGGCTCATGCGCGGGGGCATTAAAAAGTGGCTCGGGAGCACTGCGCGGCATAAGGTCGGTAACCGGCTCTGCAGACGGCTCAGGCAGCGAGGGCTTGGGCACCACAGGCTCTGGTTCTGCATGCGCGTGGCTATGCTCGGGAATCAGCGGCGTAATGTGCGGCTCAAGCTCGTCGCTCAAGGCTACCGGCTCTTCGGTCACCGGCAACGTCAGCCAGGGCTGCGGCGACGGCGCGCCAGGCTGGACGGGAACTTGTGGCGACACAGGCACGGCGGCTTCAGGCTGAAGCTCGGGCGTGGCTGTTTCGGGCGCGGCTTGCGGGGCAGCAAGAGGCTGAACCTGGGGCGGCGTCACGACAGCCTGATCGGGTATCGGATCGGGTTGGGTCGGGGTTGATTCTGGTGGCGTTGGCTCGACTTGCTGCGGCTTCTTGCGCAGCCATCCGAACAGGCCTTTCTTCTCGCCAGCCGCAGCTGGGGTCTTCTTGTCGTCGTTGGAACCAAACATGGAGGACGGCTATCTCAAGGTTGCGGGACGCCAGAGGGCGGCCCGGAAAAATTCTGACATGCAAAACAGACTGCGTTTAGGACTTCTTGTTCACTCATCGCCCGCTTGAACAGCTACCTTTACCTGCGTTTCAAACAGGTTTCACTCGCAATCGGCCAGTGAAGGCTGTCTCTGAAGCAAACGGATCAGTATCCTAACACCCCCGTGCCCGCTGACGCTAAGTTCACGCGGCCCGTCCTACAGGTTCAAACAACGAATGAATGCTTTAGCCCGCCGCGCCGCAGGCCTGCTGCTCAGCACAATTTGTCTGCCTCTGACAGCATTGGCTGCCGATCCGCAACCGACCCACGAATTCACCCTCGACAACGGCCTGAAAGTTGTTGTGCGCGAAGACCACCGCGCCCCGGTGGTGGTTTCCCAGATCTGGTACAAGGTCGGCTCCAGCTACGAGACGCCGGGCCAGACGGGTCTGTCCCATGCGCTGGAACACATGATGTTCAAGGGCAGCAGCAAGACCGGGCCGGGAGAATCCTCACTGATCCTGCGCGATCTGGGGGCTGAAGAGAACGCGTTCACCAGCGATGATTACACCGCTTACTATCAGGTGATGGCGCGTGATCGCCTGAGTGTCGCGCTGGAGCTGGAAGCCGATCGCATGGCGACGCTCAAGCTGCCGCCTGACGAATTCAGCCGCGAGATCGAAGTCATCAAGGAAGAGCGCCGTCTGCGCACCGATGACAAACCAATGGGCAAGGCCTTCGAGCGCTTCAAGGCAATGGCCTACCCTGCCAGTGGCTACCACACGCCGACCATCGGCTGGATGGCTGACCTGGAGCGCATGAAGGTCGAGGAACTGCGTCACTGGTACGAGTCCTGGTACACACCGAACAATGCCACCCTGGTGGTGGTCGGTGACGTGCAGCCAGATGAGGTCAAGGCGCTGGCTGAGCGTTTCTTCGGCCCGATCCCGCGCCGCGACGTTCCGCCCTCGAAAAAGCCGCTTGAACTCGCCGAACCCGGTGAGCGCAAGATCACCCTGTACGTCAAAACCCAATTGCCGAGCCTGATCTACGGTTTCAACGTACCCAGCGTGGCAACCGCTGAAGACCCACGTTCGGCCAACGCGCTGCGTCTTATCGCCGCCCTTCTGGACGGTGGCTACAGTGCCCGCATTCCGGCACGCCTGGAGCGCGGCGAAGAACTGGTGTCTGGCGCGTCCTCGCGTTACGACGCCTTTGCTCGTGGTGACAGCCTGTTCATGATCAGTGCCACACCGAACACGCAAAAGAAGAAGACGCTGGCCGATGTAGAAGCTGGTATCTGGCGTTTGCTCGATGACCTGAAAACCAAGGCGCCGTCGGCTGAAGAGCTGGAGCGCGTGAGGGCTCAGGTCATTGCCGGCGTGGTTTATGAGCGCGACTCGATCACCAGCCAGGCGACCATGATCGGCGAGCTGGAAACCGTCGGTCTGTCCTGGAAGCTGATGGACAACGAGCTGGAAGCCCTGCAGAGCATAACGCCACAGGACATTCAGAAAGCCGCCAACACCTATTTCACCCGTGAGCGCCTCAGCGTTGCGCACGTTCTGCCTGAGGAGAAAGCCAAATGACCAAGCGCCATGCTCCACGTCATGCGCTGCTCGGCCTGATCCTGGCCGCTTCGCTGGGTGCTTTTGCAGCCCTGCCGGCGCTGGCCGACAACGCCGCAGCTGCCGAGTCAAACCCGACAACTCAGGCCACGCCCGCCTTGGGCAGCAATCTGCAAACCCTGAAAGAACTGGACGGCAAGGCACCCGCCCGCCGCGCGCTGAACATCCAGACCTGGAACACGGCAGAGGGCGCCAAGGTGCTGTTCGTCGAGTCCCGCGAGCTGCCAATGTTCGACATGCGCCTGATCTTTGCTGCTGGCAGTAGCCAGGACCAGAAATCCCCTGGTATCGCTCTGCTCACCAACGCCATGCTCAATGAGGGCGTAAAGGGCAAGGACGTCAGCGCCATCGCCCAAGGCTTCGAAGGGTTGGGTGCTGATTTCGGCAACGGTTCTTACCGCGACATGGCCGTAGCATCGCTGCGCAGCCTGAGCGCGGTCGACAAGCGTGATAAGGCCTTGAAGCTGTTCGGTGAAGTCGTCGGCAAACCGACCTTCCCGGCCGACTCGCTGGCGCGCATAAAGAACCAGTTGATCGACAGCCTCGAAAGCCAGAAACAGAGCCCGGCAGCTCTTGGCAACAATGAACTGTTCAAGCGCCTGTACGGCGATCATCCCTACGCTCATCCGAGCGAAGGCGATGTCAAAAGCATCAACGCCATTACGCTGGCCCAGCTCAAGGCTTTTCATGCCAAGGGCTATGCTGCTGGCAACGCGGTAATTGCACTGGTCGGCGACCTGTCACGGGACGAGGCGCAAGCCATCGCTGCGCAGGTTTCCGCCTCACTGCCAAAAGGCCCGGCGCTGGCCAAAGTCGCGGCCCCGGTAGAGCCCAAGGCTGGCCCGACACACATCGAGTTTGCCTCCAACCAGACCCATCTGATGCTCGCGCAACTGGGCATCGACCGTAATGACCCGGACTACGCGGCTCTGACGGTCGGCAATTCGGTACTCGGGGGCGGCGGTTTCGGCAGCCGGCTGATGACCGAGGTGCGTGAGAAACGTGGCCTCACCTACGGTGTTACTTCCGGCTTCACCGCCATGCAGGTTGCCGGGCCGTTCATGATCAGCCTGCAGACCCGCGCAGAAATGAGCGAAAACACGCTTAAGCTGGTCCAGGACATCGTCCGTGATTTCCTTGCAAACGGTCCGACCCAGAAAGAACTCGACGACGTGAAGCGCGAACTGACCGGCAGCTTCCCGCTGTCCGCCGCCAGCAATTCGGCAATCGTCGGCCAATTAGGCGCTATCGGCTTCTATGATCTGCCGCTGACCTATCTGGAAGACTACATGGCCGCAGCCCAGAGCGTGACGGTCGAGCAGGTCAAGGCTGCCATGAGCAAGCATTTGAGCGCCGACAAGATGGTCATCGTCTCAGTGGGCCCGACTGTCGAGCAGAAGCCGTTGCCTGCACCGACCGACAAACCCGCCCGCCAACCTGTAGGGGTACCGGAACACTGATGGCCAATCCACGTCCGAAGGGCCATAACGGCCTGGGTCAGCTTCGTATCATCGGGGGCGAATGGGGCAGCCGTCGCCTGACATTTCCCGACGCGCCCGGCCTGCGTCCGACACCGGATCGCGTACGCGAAACCCTGTTCAACTGGCTCGCGCCGTACATCGCAGGCGCTAGGGTGCTGGACGTCTTCACTGGCAGTGGCGCGCTATTCTTCGAGGCCCTGTCCCGTGGCGCTAGCATGGGCCTGGCGCTGGACAGCAACGCAGCCGCCATAGCCAGCCTGCGCCAGAACCTGAATGCCTTGAACTGCACCAGCGGCCAGGTTTCCCAGACTGACGCCCTGCGTCATCTGGAAACCTCAGTGGCATCGCCGTTCGACGTGATCTTCCTCGACCCGCCTTTCCACCAGGGCCTGCTCGCCTCGGCCTGCAACCTGCTGGAAACCCGAGGCTGGCTGGCCGACACCGCGTTGATCTACACCGAAAGCGAAACACCGCCGTCGACCACCGGTTTGCCCGGTAGCTGGCGCTTGCATCGCGAGAAGAAGGCCGGACAGGTCTACTACGCGCTGTGGCAGCGCGGGCAGGGCTGACATCCATCGTGCCAATCGCTCGGCGTTGGCATGCAGTTCTCGACGTTCCGCGTCCTCTTTGCAACGCGGAACGTCGTGAAGTGTATGCCCCGATCACTGTCAGGCCACTTACATCCTTGCCCACTTAGTGGCACCGTACAGCACCAGCCCTTGAAACGATCGTCGAGCAAGACCGTGCCTACACGCCTCACCTTTCTGCCCCATGAAAACACTTTCGTGCCCGCCGTCGGTATGGGCAATCCGCACCTGCAGACGTTGTGGGGACCACTGTTGCGCAAGCCGACGCTGTTGGCGCGAACGCGTGAGCGGCTGTGGCTGAAGGACGGGGATTTTCTGGACATGGACTGGCATGGGCCGGACGAAGTCGATGCACCGCTGGTGCTGGTTCTGCACGGTCTGACCGGCTCGTCCAATTCGCCTTACGTCGCAGGGCTGCAGAAGGCAATGGCCGCACGCGGCTGGGCCAGCGTGGCACTGAACTGGCGTGGCTGTTCGGGCGAGCCGAATCTGCTGTCGCGCAGTTATCACTCGGGGGCCAGCGAGGATCTGGCCGAGGTCATCGCGCACTTGAAGGTGAAGCGTCCACAGGCTCCGCTCTATGCCGCAGGGTATTCGCTCGGCGGTAATGTATTGCTCAAATACCTGGGCGAGTCCGGCACTGAAAGCAAGTTGCTGGGCGCCGTTGCCGTGTCTGTGCCCTTTCGGCTGGATGAATGCGCTGACCGCATCGGCCAAGGGTTTTCCAGGGTTTATCAACGGCACTTCATGCGCGCGATGCTTGCCTATGTGCGCGACAAGCAGCAGCGCTTTCAGCATGAAGGGCTGACCGAGGGGCTTGCTGAGCTGGCAGCCTTGGGCTCGCTGGAGAACATGCGCACATTCTGGGATTTCGATGGCCGGGTAACCGCGCCGCTGCACGGCTATGCCGACGCCACGGACTACTACCGCAGCGCCTCCAGCCGCTATTACTTGGGCCGGATTCAAACCCCGACGCTGATTATCCAGGCCAGCGATGACCCGTTTGTCTTTCCGCACAGCCTGCCCGAGCCAGGCGAACTGTCGTCATGCACTGAATTTGAACTGCACGCCAAAGGCGGGCATGTCGGATTTGTCGAAGGCTCGCTGCGCAACCCAGAGTATTACCTCGAGCGCCGCATTCCGCTGTGGCTGTGCGCCGCTCACGAGCGCAACGGCGGCCATGAGCACCACGCCAGCAGCGAATGAGTGCGGATCAAACGGCGCCGGTGGCGACTTCTCGGGTCGGATCGTTGATCCATTCGCTCCAGGAGCCCGCATACAGAGTGCCGAGGGGATACCCCGCCAGGCACAATGCGAACAGATTGAGGCAGGCCGTCACGCCTGAACCGCAGTACGACACGAGGTTTTCCGGAGGGCGGCCTTGCAGCGTTTCAGCAAACCTCTGCCTGAGCTGCTCAGGCGGCAGAAAACGTCCATCGGAGCCGAGATTGACACTGCAAGGCAAACACTGCGCGCCGGGAATATGGCCGGCGACAGGGTCGAGCGGCTCTATGTCACCGCGGAAACGGGCTTCGGCACGAGCATCGATCAGGGTCATTTCCGGACGCCCGAGACGGCCTTGCAATCGACTGCCGCTCAGTAGCATCGACATGTCCGGCTCGCCCTGAAAACTGCCCGGCTCATGATTCGGTTCATCCAGACTCAGCGGCAGGCCTGCTAAATGCCAGGCTTTCAAGCCGCCATCCAGCAGATAAACGCCCTCGCGCTTACCCATCCAGGCCAACAGCCACCACGCTCGCGCGGCATACATGCCGGGGCCATCGTCATACAGCACGATCTCGCTGTGCGGGTGGATGCCCCAGGCTTGAATGCAGTGCAACAAGGCGGCTGGCTCCGGTAACGGATGACGCCCTGTCTTGCCCTTGATCGCCGGTCCGCTGAGGTCACGCTTCAGATCGGCGAAGGACGCGCCTTCAATATGACCCTGAGCGTAACTGCGCTGACCATAATCAGGATCTTCCAGTGAAAAACGACAATCGAGAATCACCAGACCAGGTTTTTCCTGGCGTGCAGCCAGTTGTTCGGGACTGATCAGTTGCGCGATGGACATGACACTCTCCTGTGGCAAAAAACCGGATGACCGGGCCGCTCACCGCGCCTGGCATTCATGCCAGAACGTCGGGCAGCGACGAATGAAACGTCCCACACAACGCGTCAAATGCTTCACGGGCCTGCGGGGCGACAAAGCCTGACTCAAGCATAAGCACTTGATAGACCCCACGTCGAATGGCTGATTCGCTCACCTGCGTGGAGTTCTCGCGGTTTGTGCACAGAAAACGCACCCATGACGTCAGAACGATCCAGGTATTGAGGCTGGTAAATTCGATCTGCGATTCATCCATTTTCAGAATGTCAGCCTTGATGAACCCTCGATAGATGTCCATTGCCTGCATCAGGCAGCGGTAAGAGAAACGCCGATAGCGTCGGGCCAGTTCTGCATCCGACGTCAGCAGGTGCTCTAGATCGCGGTGCAGAAAACGGTAGCGCCACATGGCGTCGATGATCGCCAGGAAGTAATCGCGTTTGTCCTCGATCGTCGGCGATCGGGTGGCCGGCAGCGTCAGGAAACTGCCTATCAGCAGCTCATAAGCACTGAACAGTTCAGCGATGATGACCTGCTTGTTGGCGAAGTGGTAATAGAGGTTGCCGGGCGATATGCCCATGTGCGCAGCGATATGGTTGGTGGTAACGCTGCGTTCGCCTTGCTGGTTGAACAGCTCCAGGCTGGTTTGCACAATCCGCTCACGGGTTTTGGTACGGGCCGCCATGCTGGATCAGGCCTCTCGGTTGCTGATGAGGTAATGGCGATATTAACGCAAGCGTTTGCGCAGCGGGATACACCTGGCCTGCGATCGAAACGCGGTTGATGCCTGAAGAACGGTAAGGTCAGCTGCACGGTTTTGCGCATGACAGGCAAACTTTTCGAACGATGACCGCATCAATCTCGTGGCGAAAATAGCCCCCTATTCAGGGCATTTCGCGCAAAAGATGACCGATAATCGGCGCAATACAGTCTTTGCGACCTGTCGAGCGGCTTGGCCCATCGGGAAGGCTGCGATACCATCCGAGTCCCACAACGGACTCCGACCAGGACGACGCGATGAACCGAGTGTTGTACCCAGGCACCTTCGACCCGATTACCAAGGGCCATGGAGATCTGGTCGAGCGCGCCTCGCGCCTGTTCGACCAAGTGGTCATTGCGGTTGCCGCCAGCCCGAAGAAAAACCCGCTGTTCCCGCTGGAGCAACGCGTCGAGCTGGCCCGAGAGGTCACCAAGCACTTGCCCAACGTGGAGGTCGTCGGTTTTTCCACGCTGCTCGCGCATTTCGCCAAGGAACAGAACACCAACGTCTTTCTGCGCGGCCTTCGTGCCGTATCGGACTTCGAGTACGAGTTTCAACTGGCCAACATGAACCGCCAGTTGGCGCCGGACGTCGAAAGTCTGTTCCTCACGCCTTCAGAGCGTTACTCGTTCATTTCCTCGACGTTAGTGCGAGAAATCGCGGCGTTGGGCGGTGATATCACCAAATTCGTCCACCCGGCTGTCGCCGAAGCGCTGACAGAACGCTTCAAGCGCTGACTGCGCTGCATGTGAAGGTGCATCCCGGAGCCTAATGCGGCACAATTCGCCGCATTGGTTTTCATGTGCCCGGCGTCGGCCGCGGCAGGAGCAATTCATGTCCCTTATCATCACTGACGATTGCATTAACTGCGACGTCTGCGAACCTGAGTGCCCGAACGAGGCGATTTCACAAGGTGAAGAGATCTACGTGATCAATCCGAACCTGTGTACCGAATGCGTGGGCCATTACGACGAGCCACAATGCCAGCAGGTCTGCCCGGTAGACTGCATCCCGCTCGACGAAAATCATGTCGAGAGCAAAGAGCAATTGATGGACAAGTACCGGATCATCACCAGTAAAGTCTGACCCCGGCTTTACTGCTGCTTGCCATACCCGTCGCCGGTGCAACCCAGGCAACGTACAAACGCAGCCTTGCCCGGGTCTACTACTAACGCCTTGCCGGTAGCGCCGAGATTGCCGCCTGCCGCAGCGAAAGGCGAGGCAATCACGAACAGACCGGCGCCGATGATAGTGGCCGCGATCAGCAGCGGTCGTGCGATGAGCAGGTCGCCGATCATCGCAAAGGCTGGCGGGTTCTGAATGGTGTAGACCGGATCGCCACTGCCTTCGGTGACATCGGCAGCAATTGCAGGCGTTACCTGCAGGCCGAGGAACAACGCCAGCGTGGCAGCGAGAATGCGAAACGGGCTCATGGCGTGGTCCTTCAGGCGTAGCAAATTAAGATGCCATCACTATAAACGCGGATGGGTGTTAAGCAAGTGCGCCACGCAGGCACTCAACGGTTATTTCAGCGCTGACACTTCGGGCAGTAGACGCTGGCACGTTGACCCAGCTTGATCTCGCGCAACAATGTGCCGCAGACCTTGCACGGCAGACCGCCACGCCCGTAGACAAACAGTTCCTGCTGAAAATACCCTGGCTTGCCATCGCCGCCGATGAAGTCGCGCAACGTCGTGCCGCCACGCTCGATGGCGTAGGCCAGAATGCGCTTGATCTCTATCGCCAGCTTCAGATACCGCGCCCGGGAGATACCCCCGGCTTCGCGGCGCGGATCGATGCCCGCCGCGAACAGTGCTTCGGTCGCATAGATATTCCCCACCCCAACCACAACCGCGTTGTCCATGACAAACGGTTTGACCGCGATCGACTTGCCACGCGAGCGCTCGTAAAGGCGCTCGCCGTCGAACAGATCCGTCAGTGGCTCCGGTCCGAGGCGAATCAGCAATTCGTGGTTATGTGGATCAAGGCTCCAGAGCATGGCGCCGAACCGACGCGGGTCTGTGTAGCGCAATGCCAGCCCGGACTCCAGCTCGATATCGACATGCTCGTGCTTGAGCGCAGGAAGGCCGGCTTCGACCAGACGCAGGTTGCCTGACATGCCCAGGTGACTTATCAACGTACCCACTTCGGCCTGGATCAGCAGGTACTTGGCGCGCCGATCCACCTGCACGATGCGCTGCCCGGACAGGCGGACGTCCAGATCTTCGGGGATGGGCCAGCGCAAACGGCTGTCGC
This sequence comes from Pseudomonas tremae, assembly GCF_001401155.1. GTDB lineage: Bacteria > Pseudomonadota > Gammaproteobacteria > Pseudomonadales > Pseudomonadaceae > Aquipseudomonas > Aquipseudomonas tremae. Next base: position 49,488 of record NZ_LJRO01000160.1, on the reverse strand, counting down.
GTACGATCACACGGCTGACGCGCTGCCCTTCAAGATGCGGCGCAATGCCGCGGCGGGTGGTTTCGACTTCGGGTAATTCAGGCATGGATAACTCGGTCGTGCAGAAAGGACAAGCTGGCGCTGCGCAGGATCAGCGCGCGCCCAGCTCGCGGATGCTTTCCCTCAGGTATTCAAAGTCATATCCGGACAGACCCACGTAATCGAGCACCAGAGGACCAACGCATTCCCATTCGTGGTCTTCGTTCTGATTGCCCAATACCTGATAGGACTGGCAGATATGCTCAGCCATTTTCAGTGGCGCCAGAAGGTTCTTGAGCGTGGCATTACGACTGGTATCGTCCTGAAAAATCGCTGATGCGTTGTGATGATTGGCGATCGCGTCTGTAACGTGCGCAGGCAAACGCCATGATTTGGCCGTGTAGTAACCGACGACCGAATGATTGGTATGGAAGACGCTGTTTTCTGTGTCGACGATACGGCAATCGGGTCCTGCACTGGCATAGGCGTCTTCAAGCACGGGCATGTAGTTGGGGAACCGCTTGAGCATCAATGGAATCCCGCAATCGTGAAACAGACCCAGCGCGTAGGATTCATCCACAGTTTGCGAGCCTATGCGCTTGGCCAGCGTCATGCTGGTCATCGCGACATCCTGTGCTGTGTCCCAGAAGCGGTTGAGCGCAACGATGGTTTCATCGGTCATCTCGCCCCTGATCGACTGTGCATTGATCAGATTGATGACCGTACGACTGCCCAACAGCACCACAGCCTTGTCAATCGAGGCAATCTTGTTGGACAGGCCATAGTGCGGCGAGTTGACGATCTTCAGCAACGCACCCGACAAGCCAGGGTCCTGCGCAATCAGTCGCGCAATGGCTCCAAGGTCCGGGTCGGGCATGTATTGTTCCATCTGCAGATCCACCATGATCTGCGGCTGCGGAGGCACACTGATGCCCTGCAACGCTTGCTGGATCTGCTCTTGGCTCAGCTCTTCGGACATAGCAATTTACTCACGGTAATGACTGGATTCTGCCCCCTTGCAAGGCAACGGTCCATCGTCCAGATCGAAGATATTCTTGGAACTTTGCCGAACGCGAGGCTTCGGACCTTGTGTTGACGGCGTGCATGACGGCCCCAAAACGGCCCGCCAGCCGCTATTCCAAAAGCCTGACACTGGAGGATCCCATGTCTAAAGCACTGACTGGCAAACGCATCGCAATTCTTGTAACCGACGGTTTCGAGCAGGTCGAACTGACCGGTCCAAAGGAAGCGCTGGAGCAAGCAGGCGCTACCGTTGAAATCCTTTCTGCTGAAGAAGGCCAGGTCAAAGGCTGGAATCACGACAAACCTGCCGATGATTTCAAGATCGACCGTACGTTCAAGGCAGCCAACGCCAGCGATTATCATGGCGTTGTGTTACCGGGCGGAGTCCAGAACTCCGACACCATCCGCATAGACACCGACGCACAGAAGATCGTCAAGGGCATCGAGGCCGCAGGCAAGCCTGTTGCAGTCATTTGCCACGGCGGCTGGTTATTGATATCGGCAGGCCTGGTCAAAGGTAAAACCCTGACCAGCTTCGAGACGCTGAAAGATGACCTGGTCAATGCCGGTGCAAAATGGGTTGATCAGGAAGTGGTCGTCGACGGCACGTTGATCAGCAGCCGCCAGCCAGACGACATCCCGGCCTTCAACAGCAAACTGATTGAAGCGCTGTCTGCCTGATCACTCAAGCTGATCAACTGACCAGCTGGGTCAGTTAATTGCCGTCATCCCGGCGCATGACCGGGATGACGCGCTATAATCCCGCTCTTTTTTCAGGAGCGACGTCATGTCCCTGCCTAGCTTGCGCCTCAAAGCCAACGCCGACCGCCGACTGCGCGCCGGTCACCTGTGGGTCTACAGCAACGAGATCGATGTAGCCGTCACGCCGCTGCATGGCTTTGCAGCCGGTGACCAGGCCATCCTCGAAGCAGCGGGCGGCAAGCCGCTGGGCATCGTCGCCATGAGCCCCAACAACCTGATTTGCGCACGTCTGGTATCGCGCGACATCAAGCTGCCACTCGACAAGTCGCTGCTCGTGCATCGCATCAATGTAGCGCTGTCGTTGCGTGAACGCCTGTTCGACAAGCCTTTTTATCGTCTGGTCTACGGCGATTCCGACCTGCTGCCGGGCCTGGTGGTTGATCGCTTCGGTGACGTTCTGGTGGTTCAGCTGGCCTCGGCCACGATGGAAAACCACAAGGAAGACATCGTCGCGGCGCTGGTACAGGTCATCAAGCCAAGCGGCATCCTGTTCAAGAACGATTCGGCAGCGCGCGACGCGGAAGGCCTGAATCGCTATGTCGAGACTGTGTTCGGCCTGGTCCCTGAATGGGTTGCCCTGGAAGAAAACGGCGTGAAGTTCGAAGCTCCGGTCATGGCCGGGCAAAAGACCGGCTGGTTCTATGACCATCGCATGAACCGTGCGCGCATCGCCCCTTACGTCAAAGGCAAGCGTGTGCTGGACCTGTACAGCTACATCGGCGGCTGGGGTATTCAGGCCGCGGCCTTCGGCGCCAGCGACGTGACCTGTGTCGACGCATCGTCCTTCGCCCTTGACGGCGTGGAGCGCAACGCAGCCCTGAACGGTTTTGCAGAAAAAATGACCTGCATCGAAGGCGATGTGTTCGAAGCTCTGAAAGAGCTGAAAGCCGGTGAAGAGCGTTTCGACGTCATCGTTGCCGACCCGCCTGCGTTCATCAAACGCAAGAAAGACATGAAGAATGGCGAGGGCGCCTACCGTCGCCTGAACGAACAGGCCATGCGCCTGCTCAGCAAGGACGGCATCCTGGTCAGCGCCTCGTGCTCGATGCACCTGCCGGAAGACGACCTGCAGAACATTCTTCTGACCAGCGCTCGCCATCTGGACCGCAACATCCAGCTGCTCGAGCGCGGCGGCCAGGGCCCCGACCACCCGGTCCACCCCGCCATCGCCGAAACGCGCTACATCAAGAGCATCACCTGCCGACTACTGCCGAACAGCTAACGCCCGAATGGACGCTCTGCATCGCAAGGACGCAGAGCGTCCAGAACGGCATGTGACGCAGAGCGTCGCACGATAGTTGTATCTGATGCCTGAAGGGCAGCTTTGCGTCGCACAATAGCTGCGATTCTCAAACCCGCTCCAACACCCCCCGCAACCCCAGCAACACCAAGAAATGCAGCGGATAAATCGCATAGGCCCAGCGCCGCATCGGGATCACTGCAAACTCAGGCTTTGTCCGCAGCAATGCCATGCCCAGCACAGGCGCCAACATGCACGCGACGATAGACCCTACGGAAATCGGATCACCCCAACCCGCGCCCGCGAACATCTGTGGCCAGGCGTTGCCTGCCAGGCAGAAAACAGCCGGAAACACTGCGTACCAAAGGCGCCTTTCCAGCACCAGTACAAAGACCAGCGGCAGCAACACTCCGGCAAAGCCAAACATCAGGTATTTCTGAAAGATCGCTGTGAGCAGCAGCGCGACAACGGCCATCACTCGGGTTGCCGGGTTGCGATGCTGCCAACCCTGAGCAATCAGCAAGCCCAGTAGCAGCGTCGGCATGACGTTCAATACCGTGGCATCCTCCATGAACAGCCGATACGGAATCTCGGATAACGCCGCAAATGCCAGCAACCAACCCAGGTAGCGCCATTGCACACGCGGCGCCACAATGGCTGCGCTGCGTCTTGAGAGATTCACGGCGATTGCCAGACAGAACCAAGGAAAGGCGAAACGCCCCGGCACGTAAAGAAAATCGACTGACCAACCCACATAGCGCAGATGATCGAGCACCATGCTCAACATCGCCAGCCACTTGAGCAGGTCCAGCGCCTTGTTGCGTCCTGGCAGAAAAGGCGGGTTGGATAGATCCATATCACTCCAGATCGGGTAAGTCGGTCCAGCAGTCAACACATGACCGCACTCACTATTGTCGCTACAGTGCGCACCATAATCGCCCATAAGGAATCGGCCATGACAGACCAAAGCCAACAGTTCGCCAGCGACAATTATTCCGGTATCTGCCCCGAAGCCTGGGCGGCAATGGAACAGGCGAACAAAGGGCACCAACGCGCCTATGGGGACGATCAATGGACTGCGCGCGCGTCGGATGATTTCCGTCGTTTGTTCGAAACCGACTGCGAAGTGTTCTTTGCGTTCAACGGCACGGCCGCCAACTCTCTGGCGCTGTCCTCGTTGTGCCAGAGTTACCACAGTGTCATCTGTTCGGAAACGGCTCACGTCGAAACCGATGAATGCGGCGCACCGGAGTTCTTCTCCAATGGCTCGAAACTGCTGACGGCTCGTAGCGCTGGCGGCAAGCTGACGCCCGAATCGATTCGTGAAGTGGCACTCAAACGTCAGGACATTCATTACCCCAAGCCACGGGTCGTGACCTTGACCCAAGCCACTGAAGTGGGGGGTGTCTATCAGATTGAAGAACTCAAGGCGATCAGCGCGACCTGCAAGGAGCTGGGCCTGCATCTGCACATGGACGGCGCACGGTTCTCCAATGCCTGTGCCTTTCTGAACGCATCGCCGGCCGAGCTGACCTGGAAATCCGGCGTCGATGTGCTGTGCTTTGGCGGCACCAAAAACGGCATGGCGGTAGGCGAAGCCATCCTGTTCTTCAACCATGATCTGGCCGAAGACTTTGATTACCGCTGCAAGCAGGCCGGGCAACTGGCGTCGAAAATGCGTTTCCTGTCAGCGCCGTGGGTCGGCTTGCTGGAAAACGACGCCTGGCTCAAGCATGCGCGCCACGCCAACAGTTGCGCACAGTTGCTGGCTGAACTGGTCAAGGACATCCAGGGTGTGGAACTGATGTTTCCGGTGCAGGCCAATGGCGTGTTTCTGCAACTGTCGGAGCCGGCGATTGCAGCCCTGACAGCAAGGGGCTGGCGTTTCTATACCTTCATCGGTAATGGTGGCGCTCGCTTCATGTGTTCGTGGGATACCGAAGAAGAGCGCGTGCGTGAACTGGCTGCCGATATCAGGCTGGTGATGCAGGGCTGAAGCGTCTATCTCAAGCTTGCAGGTGCAGCCTGACGATCTACGGGGTAATCTCCTTCTGAAAGGCAATCGGCTCAAGACGCCGTACGGACTTCACCGACCGCCCTCAAGAAGGAGCTTGTCTGCATGTTCGATTTCTCCGCCCGGCTCAAGCAGCACTTCGCTGCTCTGCAGAGTGAAGCGCAATTCTTTTCGTTACGTTATGTAAGGCGCACAGGCCAGCATTTGTGCGTGCGTAAAAACGTGGCCGAACCACCGTCACTGACCAGCGACGAAGGCGCCATGCTGACCGTGCGCCTGAACGGCGTCGAGGCCTACGCTGCTACCAACGATACGTCACGGGCTGGTTTGCAGGCCGCCCTGCAACAGGCCGAGGCACTGGCGCGCCGGCTGGCACCGCATGCGCTGCTGGACCTGAGCGAGCAGGCCGTTTCAACCGCCAGGGCTGACTATCTGTCACCGAACATGGATCAGGCCTTCCCGCCGCTGAGCGACTGTATCGGCCTGCTGATGGCCGAATCCAGCGCAGTTCCGAAGGACGAGCGGCTGGTCAACTGGCAGGCCATTCTGGGGCTGGAAACTGTCGAGCAGTTCTATTTGAACACTGCGGGCGCCGAGCTTCGTCAGGCGCAACGCTTTGTTTTCCCCGGCATGAGCGTGACGGCGTACAACGGACATGACAGCCAGACCCGTACGCTGGGCGGCCATAATTTTGGTCAACAGGGCGGTCTTGAAGTGTTGAGCAGTTGCGGGCTGATCGGCTCCGCTGCCAGCGTCGCCGATCAGGCCTTGCAACTGATTCTTGCGCCCAATACGCCATCCGGCCCGCGCGACCTGCTGTTGATGCCGGACCAGATGGTGCTGCAGATTCACGAGGCAATCGGTCACCCGCTGGAGCTGGACCGGATTCTCGGCGACGAACGTAACTACGCAGGCACCAGCTTCGTGAAAATGTCGGATTTCGGCACGCTGCAGTACGGCTCCAGTCTGTTGAACGTCACGTTCGACCCGGACATTCCCGAGCAGTTGGCAAGTTACGCGCACGATGATGACGGCACGCCAGCGAGCAAGCAGTTTCTGATTCGCGAAGGCGTGCTGCAACGCCCGCTCGGCGGCGCGCTGTCGCAACACCGCAGCGCCATGCAAGGTGTCGCCAACAGCCGCGCCTGCAACTGGAATCGCGCACCGATCGATCGCATGGCCAACCTGAACATCGAACCGGGCGACCGGTCCATGAACGACCTCATCGGCAACATCGAACACGGCATCCTGATGTCGAGTAACCGTTCCTGGTCCATCGACGATGCACGCAATAAATTCCAGTTCGGCTGCGAATGGGGCCAGTTGATTGAAAATGGTGAATTGAAAGGCGTGGTGAAGAACCCTAACTACCGGGCGATATCCGCGCAGTTCTGGAAAAGCCTCAGCGCCGTGGGCGACGCCAGCACCTTCAAGGTTCTGGGCACGCCCAACTGCGGCAAGGGCGAACCCAATCAGGCGATCTGTGTCGGCCATGCGTCTCCGGCCTGTGTGTTTGCCGATGTCGATGTATTTGGAGGGGCTGCCTGATGACGCACCAACAGCAATTCGAAACACTGGTCGCCGCGCTCAAATCGGCCATCAACCCCACCGAACAGTTCACCCTGGCGTACGACGCCGAGGTGTCGGATTTCATTCGCTTCAATCACGGCCAGGTACGTCAGGCCGGGCAGGTTCAGCAGGCGGTCGCCGTCTTCAAACTGATCGACAGCGGCCGCCACGCCAATCTGGAGCTGACGCTTTCCGGCGACGCCGAGACAGACACCCAACGCCTGACCGACGCTTTGCAGCAACTGCGCGAAACGCTGCCATCGTTGTCAGAGGACCCGTATCTGCTGCCCAATACCGAGGCTTGGCGAACCGGTAATGTACAAGACGCGCCGCTGCCGGACAGCGCCCAGGTCGTTGCACAGATCTGCGCGTTGTCGAGTGGTCTGGACCTGGTGGGTTTCTACGCTGCGGGGCCGCTGTACCGCGGTTTTGCAAGTTCCTGGGGAGCGCTGGGCTGGCATCAGGCCAACAGCTTCAATTTCGACTGGAGCCTGTTTCACGAGAACGGCCAGGCGGTAAAGGCAAACTATGCCGGTCACGACTGGAACAGCGAGGCCTTTGCCCGGCGTTTCGAGCAGGCACGTGAGCAACTGGAGTTTCTCGGGCGCCCGCTGCACACCCTTGCACCTGGCCAATACCGAGCCTATCTGGCCCCTGCGGCGGTCGATGAAGTGATCAGCATGCTCACTTGGGGCGGGTTTTCCGCCCAGGCGCTGGCCAGTAAACGCAGCCCGCTGCAGCGTCTGTATGACGGGGATACCCGGTTCAGCCCGCTGGTGAGCATCGACGAGCACGTCAGCGGCTCATTCTCGCCAGCCTTTTCGAGAGAAGGTTATCCGCGCAAGGACCTCGCCCTGATCGTCGACGGGCAGGCCCGTGAGCGATTGGTGGACTCAAGCAGCGCTGCCGAATATGACCTGCCGGCCAATGGCGCCGATTACGGTGAAGGGCCGAGCGCGCTGGAGATGGCGGGCGGTTCGCTGGAGATGGACCAGGTGCTTGAAAAGCTCGGGACAGGTCTTTACATCAGCAACCTGTGGTACTTGAACTTCTCGGACCGCGCGGCGGCACGCCTGACTGGCATGACACGTTTTGCAACGTTCTGGGTCGAAGACGGAAGGATCGTTGCGCCGGTCAGCACCATGCGCTTCGATGACAGCGCCTACAGCCTGCTGGGCAGTGCGCTGGAGGACCTGACTCGAGAGCGGGAGCTGATCCTGCAATCGAGCACCTACAGTCAGCGCCAGACCGGTTCCACCCACTTGCCGGGCGCGCTGATCAGCCAACTTACTCTTACGCTGTAAAAGGAGCCTATGCAGAACTCAGCGCCGATCATGGACGAAAAGACCCTGCGCTGGATGCCGTGGGTCATTGCCATCGCGTTCTTCATGCAAAGCCTGGACGGCACGATCCTCAATACTGCGCTGCCGTCCATGGCCCGCTCGTTGGCAGAAGACCCGCTGCGCATGCAGTCGGTGGTGATTGCCTACATGCTGACCATTGCGCTGTTGATTCCGGCGTCAGGCTGGATCGCTGACCGGTTCGGAATCAAACGCATTTTTTTCAGCGCCATTCTGCTGTTCAGCTTCGGCTCACTGCTGTGCGCGCTGTCCTGGTCCCTCGACGTACTGGTGGCAGCACGCGTGATTCAGGGGTTGGGGGGCGCACTGATGGTGCCCATCGGGCGGCTGATCGTACTGCGCGCCTACCCCCGCTCGGAACTGGTGCGGATCATGGGCTTCATCACCGTGCCCGGCTTGCTCGGGCCATTACTGGGCCCGACACTGGGCGGCTGGATGGTCGAGTACCTGAGCTGGCACTGGATCTTCCTGATCAATATTCCGGTCGGGCTTTTAGGTTGCTACGCGGTCAAGCACTTCATTCCTGACCTTGCGGGAGGTGGCCGCACGCACTTTGACGGCATCGGGTTCACCCTCTTCGGCGCGGCGATGGTGCTGATCACCATCGCTTTGGAAGGCCTGGGCGAATTGCACCTGCCGCACATGCGTGTGGTACTGCTGCTGTTTGCCGGGATGGGTTGCCTGGCAGCATATTGGCTACGCGCCGGGCATATCGAGTCGCCGCTGTTCGCGCCTTCGTTGTTCCGCACCCGGACCTTCGCAGTAGGCATCATGGGCAACCTGTTTGCTCGCCTCGGCAGCGGCGCCCTGCCGTTCCTGGTGCCGTTGTTGCTGCAAGTGGCGCTTGGCTATTCACCTTCTCAGGCGGGCATGAGCATGCTGCCGCTGGCCGCCGCAGGCATGTTCGCCAAGACGGTGGCGCGCTGGCTGATCGAACACCTGGGTTATCGACACATTCTTACCGGCAATACACTGCTGCTGGGGATCCTGCTGGCCAGCCTTGCGCTGGTGGACATGGAGACCCCTTATTGGGTGCTGCTGATACAACTGGCGCTGCTCGGCGCGGTGAATTCGTTGCAGTTCACGGCGATGAATACTGTGACGCTGATCGACCTCGACGACGCCAGCGCCGCGAGCGGCAACAGCCTGCTTTCAGTGGTCGCGCAGCTGTCGCTGAGCCTTGGAGTTGCCAGCGCTGCAGCATTGCTGGGCGGTTTCAGTGAAGAAGTAGCCACCGGCGAAGTCAGCAGTATGCTGGGAGCCTTTCAAATGACGTTTCTGAGCGTCGGAGTGCTGGCGATGTTCGCGGCCGGGATTTTCCTTCAACTGCCCGTCAAGGCCGCAGAAATACGCTCCGGCAAGGCCGCAACGCTCAACGATGAGGTGAAAGAAAACTGACCCATATAGCTGAAAACAGGGGCTTTAACCTGAAAAAACAGGGTATTTTAAGTAACTGACCAGATACATTGCAGAACCGGGACAATCGGCCGACACATTTATAGCACTAAGCCACCGTGGTCTCTTGTAAGCATGGGCCGCATGATGCAACCTTGCCGTACGCGAAAAGCGGGTTTACGCCCGTCGCGACTAGTATTCTGGAAGCGAGTTTGTTCATGAAAAGCCAAACCGATGCTGCCGGTAGATCCGCAGCCGAGGTAGTGACGCAATTGCCAGTGCCTTCTCGCCTGGGCATGCTGCGTTTCGAGAGGCTTAATGAAGCCAATTGGGCGCTGCTGTTTCTCGATCCAAACTGTGAAAAGCAGTTAGGGCTGCCCGCGGTTGACCTTTGCGCTCTGATTGGATCCCCTTATGCCAGTCTCATGGAGCCGGAAGCACGTTATCAACTTCACGATGACATACAGCTGCAACTGGCCTCTTCTCCGAATTACCTGATCCGCTACACCCTGCACAGCCCTAAGGGGCCGCTTGGCCTGCTGGAAATCGGCGAAGGCTACAGGCAGCACAACCGGCATCTTCTGCGGGGCTACTTTCTGATCGTCGAGGGGCTTGTCGTAGACAACGAGCAAGCCACAGACTCCGATCTCGAAACCCGCAACCTCAGGCTGCAGATTGCGCTGGAACTCAACCAGCGTGCCCAGCGTGACCAGTTTGCCCACCTGGAACGCGTACGTGCTCAGCAGGACCTGATCCTGCGCCTCACGCGCCACCGCTACACCACCGCCAACACGATGCTGGAAGCGGCAGAACTGATCACCAGAAGTGCCTGCGATATCTATGATCTCGACCATGCCAGTATCTGGAACCTCAACGAAAAGCGCCTGGAGCCGATCACCGACTACCACCGGGAAAGCGGCAACTATCAAACCCTCTCACCGATCGACATCAGCCCTTACCCCACTTACTTGCAGGCGCTGAACACCAGCCGCGCAATCGACGCCAGCGACATCCAGAAAGACCCGCGCACCCGCGAGATGGCAGAAAGCCTCAGGCCAGGTGAAACCCGGGCGGTCCTGGATGCAAGTATTCGTATCGACGGGCAGGTCGTGGGTGTGCTGTGTCTTGAACAGACCGGCGCGACGCGCGACTGGCAGTCCGACGAGATTGCCTTCGCCGGCGAACTGGCCGACCAGTTTGCCCAGGTCATCAACAATCACAATCGGCGCGCCGCGACCATTGCATTGCACCTGTTCCAGCGCGCGGTCGAACAAAGCGCCAACGCGTTTCTGCTGGTCAACTGCAATGGGGTGGTCGAGTACGTCAACCCGAGCTTCACGGCGATCACCCAGTACAGTTCCGACGAGGTCTCCGGGCGCAAGCTCTCGGAACTGCCGGCGCTGGAAAATCTCAACCAGCTGCTGCTGGAAGCCAACTCCAGCCTTACCAACAGCAATAGCTGGCAGGGCGAATTCAAAAGCCGACGCAAGAACCTCGAACCCTACTGGGGGCAGTTGTCGATTTCCAAGGTGTATGGCGACAATCGTGAGCTGACGCACTACATCGGTATCTACGAGGACATCACCCAGAGCAAGTTGGCCCAGCAGCGCATCGAGCGCCTGGCCTACACCGACAACCTGACCAACCTGGGCAACCGTCCGGCGTTCATTCGCAATCTGGATGAGCGCTTTGCCCGCGACACCGACACGCCCATGAGCCTGTTGCTGGTCGACATCGACAACTTCAAGCGCATCAACGACAGCCTGGGTCACCAGACCGGCGACAAACTGCTGATCAGCCTGGCACGCCGCCTGCGCAACACGTTGAGCTCTTCGGATGTGCTGGCACGCTTCGCCAGCAACGAATTTGCCGTGTTGCTGGACGACACCGATCAAGAGGCCGGGCAGGCCATCGCCAGCCAGGTCCTGGCCACTCTGGACAAACCGATGTTTGTCGACAACCAGTTGATCAGCGTCACCGGCTCGGTAGGCCTGGCCTGCGCGCCGATTCACGGTCGTGATCCGCAGACCCTGATGAAAAATGCCGGTCTGGCCCTGCACAAGGCCAAAGCCAATGGCAAGCATCAGGTTCAGGTGTTCACAGAAGCGCTGAATGCCGAGGCCAGCTACAAGCTTTTCGTCGAGAACAACCTGCGCCGCGCATTGACCCAGAACGAACTGGAAGTGTTCTATCAACCCAAACTCTGCCTCCTGACCGGCCGCCTGCTGGGCATGGAAGCGCTGCTGCGCTGGAACCATCCCGAAAAAGGCATGATCCGACCGGACCAGTTCATCAGCGTTGCCGAAGAGACCGGTTTGATTATCCCCATTGGCAAATGGGTCGCGCGCCAGTCGTGCCGCATGAGCAAAGACCTTACCGCAGCGGGTTTTGGGCACCTTCAGGTGGCGATCAACGTATCGCCGAAACAGTTTTCCGATCCCGAGCTGGTGTCATCGATTGCCTCGATCCTCAAAGAGGAAGAGCTTGACCCGTCGTTGCTGGAACTGGAACTGACCGAAGGCCTGCTGCTGGAAGCCACAGAAGACACGCGTCAGCAACTCGACTCGCTGAAGAAGCTTGGCCTTTCACTGGCGATGGATGACTTCGGAACAGGCTATTCCTCTTTCAGCTATCTGAAAAAATTCCCCATCGACGTGATCAAGATCGATCGCAGTTTCATCCGCGATATTCCGGATGATGAAGACGACATGGAGATCACCTCGGCAGTCATCGCCATGGCGCACAACCTCAAGCTCAAAGTGGTTGCCGAAGGCATCGAAACCGCCGCCCAGCTGGCGTTTTTGCGTCGCCATCGCTGTGATGTCGGTCAGGGTTATCTGTTCGACAGGCCCATTCCCGGCGAAGAGCTGGTCGAGAAGCTGAAGCGCTACACCCGTCGCCCATCGGCCTGAGCACCTTCCCTGCACCCTGCTCTCTCGGGCACACTGTTGCTCTGTTATTACACGGCAGCCCTTGTTTCTGCGTGTAACGGGACCTATGTCATTGTATTAACCCGTCCTGTTACCTGCTGCCGTCTCACAACGAGAGGATATGGTTCATGACTCTGCGCTCGGAAATTCTTGTGAACAAAAACGTATTGCCTACCGCCGAACAAGCTCTCCCAGGTCGTGAAACACCGATGGCGCTTCCGGAAGATCACTTCGTCAACGGTAACCCGCTGCTGGGGCCATTCTCGAGCAACGTAGAATTCGCTATTTTCGGCATGGGCTGCTTCTGGGGTGCAGAACGTCGCCTGTGGCAACAGGAAGGTGTTGTCAGCACCGTTGTCGGTTACGCGGGTGGGTTCACGCCTAACCCGACCTACGAAGAAGTCTGCTCAGGCCTGACCGGGCACACCGAAGTGGTACTAGTCGTTTACGAGCCTGAGAAGATCAGCTACGAATCGTTGCTCAAGGTGTTCTGGGAAGCCCATAACCCGACTCAGGGCATGCGTCAGGGCAATGACATCGGCACGCAGTACCGTTCGGTCATCTATTGCACGCGGCCTGAACAGCTCGCCGCAGCCAAAGCCAGCGCCGAAGCGTTTCAGGCGGAACTGAGCAAGGCAGGTCTGGGCGGGATCACCACTGAAATCGAAGAAGCGCCGACAGTGTACTTCGCCGAGGCGTATCACCAGCAGTACCTGGCCAAGAACACGCAAGGCTATTGCGGCCTGGGCGGCACAGGGGTTTGTCTGCCTGCCTGAGGGACCGACGGGGGCTCAAACCTCCGTCATCCTGCGTCCTGCCTGACGCCTGCAGTGGGGCTTGTTACGCAAAGCGTCACGAAAGGCATCCCCGCGCTGGAGCGTGAGGAACGATAGGCCCCGGGCTACTTCTGAGGCTATCCCTACACGATGAGCTTCCAAACCGACCTCTATCGTGCCCGTGCTCCGCGTGGGTATGCAGGCCTGGAAGCTTTGCGTCCGCCCTTGACCGCGCAATCCTGCGCGAACTTACGCTCGCTTACTCGGCGATCAACCAGTCCATCTTCCAGCCGCCCTGAGTCTGGCCCAGTTTGTCGGCCAGGTAAGGCATCAGTTCGCGCAGCTCTTCTTCAAGGCCCCACGGCGGGTTGGCGATAGCCAGACCTGAACCGTTGAGACTCGCCGGGGTGTCCAGCGGATGGACATACAGCTCGACGCGCAGCAATTTGGGCGCGCCGGTTTCTGCCAGGTCCTGATAGAAACGTCGCAGCAGGCGCGGGTCTTTGATCGGGTACCAGATGGCGGCGACCGTCTGGCGCATGCGCCCGATGGTTTCCTTAAGCGCCACTGCGCAACGTTTCATTTCATCCAGTTGCTCGAACGGCGGGTCGATCAGCATCACGGCACGCTTTTCAGCGACGGGCAGCAGTGCGCGTGGCACGTGCCAGCCCTCTCCCAGATGCACCGCGACGCGGCGGTCGCCCTTCATGTTTTCCTTGAGCAGGCGCCCGTCTTCAGGGTGTTTTTCATTGAGCAACACCCGCTCGCGCTCGCGAGTCAGGCGGCGGGCCAGCTCCGGCGAGCCGGGGTAGTATCGCAACTCGCCATCAGGGTTCATGTCATGCAGCACTTGCAGGTAATCAGCCGTCAGCGCTGGCAAGTCCGGGGTATCCCACAGACGACCAATGCCTTCGAGCCACTCGCCGGTGCGAGAGGCCTGATCACCTTTTAGGTCGTACAGCCCGAGCCCGGCATGGGTGTCGAGATAGGCGAACGGCTGCTCCTTGCGCGCCATGAGGGCGATCAGGCGAGTCAGAGTAAGGTGTTTGAACACGTCGGCGTGGTTGCCGGCGTGGTAGGCGTGACGGTAATTCATGGCAGCTCCTGGCAGGCCGCGCAGTTTAGCAAACCTGAGCCGCGAACAAGAATTTGTAACGAATTTGCGGGACTCGTCTGTATCACTTGAAGGAAATTTCCGAGAAACTCCCAGCCCCTTGTGCCTGCCCATTTCGATCACTACTCTGCGCCCGTCGCTGCATATCAGCGATGAGGATTAGTAGCCCTCGGTGTGATTAGGCGCAATGCGCCACCTTGTGCAAGGCGCTTGTTTACGGGCTGCATCTTTATGGTGGCCGTGCGTGGGGCGTCTCCGGATGCACCGGTTCCTAATCACCGGGCTACTACCTGCGTGCGGCCGCCACCTTCGATTAGTAGCCGAAGTGACGACCTACTGATTATTGATTAGGAGTCTCACATGCTAAAAATCGTCCCCGACCCGCCCTTCTTCAGCGCCCGCCCAAAGGTCAGCCACGAAGATGCCCTTCTATATGCCAGTGACCTGCTGCGCTGCGCCGCAACCAGCGCCTACAAATTCAGCGACAGCATGAGCGGCGCACAGCGAGACATGACGCTCACGATCATGCACCTGGTGGACATGGCAAAGGTCATGGTCGACAACACGATAGAAAACCTGCAAACCGAATGACCACAATCTGAACTGAAAACGACGCACCTGTAGTCAATCCTGCCATCCGCACCCTGCAAGGGTTGCTCGCAGCCAGCTGTCCTACCAGAATCGGAAACAGCCCGATCAAAGGAACAGACGCCATGATGCACGCGGACTTGATAGACCAGGAAGACCTGCTCGGCCAGCTGAGAGCATTAGGATTCGAAACGCCCAGCGGCGCCACGGCCGAACAAGCCTGCGCACACGCCGTATGCGGCCTCAACGCAGAACGCGCGAAGGCCCTTCGACGTCTGATAGAGCAACTCCTGACCGGCAGCGCAACCCTCCTCCCCGCCGTCCGCCAGGCCATCGACCAGCAGTTGCTGCCTGCGCTGGCGGCTTATAAGCAGAGCCACAGTGGATCATGAGCTCGTTGATTACGAGCTGATCAATAAGATCGTGATCTTGATTCAGCATGAGTCGGGGCTTGTTGAGAAGGCACTCGAGCGTTTCAGTCTGATTACCGATGATTCGTGTCAACGGCTGAGATAAAAAGCCATTGCCCCTGTTAGCGTCGCGGCGAAAACTTGTGACGCTTTGCGTCACATAGTTTCAGGCGTGCTCAATACTCAATCCGCACATCACCCTTCGGCACGCTGCAGCAGGACAGGATGTAGCCCTCTGCAACATCTTCATCGGTAATGCCGCCGTTGTGTTCCATCTCCACTTCGCCACTTGTTTTCATGACCTTGCACGTTCCGCAGATGCCCATGCCGCAGGCCTTGGGGATCATCAGGCCGAGTTTGGCTGCGGCTGCGTGTACGGTTTCTCCCGGTCCAACGCGGATGCTTTTACCGGTCTCGGTGAACTCGACCTGGTGCAGGTCAGCCGCGTCGATATCGGGCGCGTCGGCGGCGATTTCTGCCTGTTCGACGGCATCGGCACGGGCTTCGGCGGGTGTCGCGCCGAAGGATTCTTCATGGTATTGCGCCATGTTGAAGCCATTTTCCAGCAACAGGCGCTTGACCGCTGTCATGTAGGGCGTCGGCCCGCAGCAGAACACTTCGCGCTCCATGAAGTCCGGCGCCATCAGTTCAAGCATTTTCTGATTCAGGTAACCGCGATAGCCCGCCCACGGATCGCCCAGCCCGTGCTTTTCGCAGACCAGATGCAGGCTGAAGTTGTCGATCCGCGACGCCATGTGCTCCAGCTCGCGATGGTAGATGATGTCCTTGGGCGAGCGGGCGCTGTGCACGAACACCATGTCGACGTTGGCGTTGGTGTCATAGAACCAGCGTGCCATCGACATGACCGGCGTAATGCCCACACCGCCACTGAGGTAGAGGATTTTCGGGTTCGGGAAATCGATGGCATTGAACAACCCGACCGGGCCATGCACTGCCAGCTCCTGCCCTTCGCTCAACGTGTCGTGCAGGTAATTGGAAACCCTGCCACCAGGCACGCGCTTGACGGTAATCGAAAAGCTGTAGGGCACCGAGGGAGAACTTGAGATGGTGTACGAGCGCATGATCGGCAGACCGTCGATCTCCAGCTCCAGGGTCACGAATTGCCCAGGCTTGAAAAAGAACATGATCGGCTGATCGGCCATGAAGCAGAAAGTGCGAACGTCCCAGGTTTCCTGGATGACTTTGACGACTCGTACCAGGTGGCGCCCGTTGGCCCATGTCTGGGTGGTAACCGGGCTCAGGAAACTTTGGGACATACGTGATCTCCACGGCCGACTGTCGGCCTCTCATAGTGCGGATTCTGCGTAACGCGCGAGACGACCATTTACCTATCAACGACATTCACGTACTTACCGCGACCAGCCCCGGTGTACAAGGGCTGTCGCGTCGGGAACGGATGCGGCCATGTCGCCCATGGATATGGTTCGCCAAGCGCCCCGCTCCACACTCGCCAACAGGGATTATCGGCATGAACGACTGATTTATTGTCTTGCGTGCAACGCGCCCACAACCGTATCAGCCACATTCGCAGGCCGCCCATGACGCGGTCATGAGGGATTTAACGATGGACGTCACCGCAACCTTGAGCCTGGGCGATCCGCTGGAACCTGCACGCAAGGCCACTGCCGAGATGCTGCAGAATCGCGAGCGCACTTACTCGCTGCCGCAGCCTTTCTACAGTGATGAAAGGCTGTTTGAAATCGATATGCAGGAAATCTTTCATAAAGAGTGGCTGATCGCAGGGATGACCTGCGAAATCCCGACCAAGGGCAACTACCTGACATTGCAGATCGGCAAGAACCCGATCCTCGTGGTGCGCGGCCCGGACGGCGCGGTCAACGCGTTTCATAACGTGTGTCGCCATCGCGGCTCGCGCCTGTGTACCGCCGAAAAAGGCAAGGTCGCCAAGCTGGTTTGCCACTACCATCAATGGACCTACGAGCTGGACGGACGCCTGCTTTATGCTGGCACCGAAATGGGCGACGACTTCGACATGAAGCAGTTCGGCCTCAAGCCCGTCCATGTGAAGACCGCAGGCGGTTACATTTTCATCAGTCTGGCGGAGAATCCGCCGGCCATTGACGAGTTCCTGTCGACCCTGCGCCACTACATGGAACCCTACGACATGGAAAACACCAAGGTGGCGGTGCAGACCACCTTGATGGAAAAAGCCAACTGGAAGCTGGTTCTGGAGAACAACCGCGAGTGCTATCACTGCAGCGGCTCTCATCCCGAGCTGCTGAAAACCCTGCTGGAATGGGACGACGTCACAGACCCGCGTGCAGATCAGGCGTTCAAGGACCATGTCGCCGCATCC
The DNA here is from genome assembly GCF_001401155.1 of Pseudomonas tremae. GTDB lineage: Bacteria > Pseudomonadota > Gammaproteobacteria > Pseudomonadales > Pseudomonadaceae > Aquipseudomonas > Aquipseudomonas tremae. The sequence goes on along the minus strand of NZ_LJRO01000160.1, from coordinate 31,950 downwards.
GCCGCTGCCTGGGATGCAGAGAAGATCCCCTACGCTCACGCCAGCTTCGGGCTGCGCAACCGCATAGTGCGCATGCCGTTGCTCAAGGGCACTGTCTCGATGACTCTGGACGGCAAGGTCGGCTGCAAGAAACTGATGGGCCGCATCCAGAACCCGGAACTGGGCTCGATGCGCATCCTGCACCTGCCGCACTCCTGGAATCACTGCATGGGCGATCACATCATCGTGTTCACCGTGTGGCCCATCAGCGCACAGGAAACCATGGTCAGCACCAAGTGGATTGTCCACAAGGATGCGGTCGAGGGTGTGGATTACGACGTGGAGCGCATGCGCCAGGTCTGGGACGCCACCAATGATCAGGACCGTCGCCTGGCCGAAGAGAACCAGCGTGGCATCAATTCCTCCGCCTACCAGCCAGGCCCTTACTCGAAAACCTACGAGTTCGGCGTGGTCAATTTCGTAGACTGGTACAGCTCGCGCATGCTGGAAAACCTCGGGGCCGAGCCAGCAGCGTATTTGAAAGGTGTGGCGGTAAATCACGAATAGGGCGTTAACCCCGCTGACGCGGCGCTTTAATTCATCGATGCCAGCGCAAACTCACTTCACTCCTGAAGTGGGTTTGCCAACCCCTCAGGCCCCCCTCTCAAGTCGGCAATCCTCGGCACAACTGCCCTTGCGTCGATACCGTCATTTCTGACAGTTACGTGAAAAACCCCTTCGTGGTCCACTCCAGTTGAAGTCAATCCAACGGACGGAGACACGGACCATGCTCAACCCGAAAATCGTCAATCAATATAAAAATACAAAAACCGACGCAGCCTCGGCCATGACGGATATACGAGGAAAAAATATCCTCATGGGTTTCTGGCATAACTGGCCTTCCGAACCCGGTCAGGGGTACAAGCAGGGCCTTTTCAAAGAGATGCAACTGACAGATATCCCCGAGGCTTATAACGTCGTGGCAGTGGCCTTCATGAAGGGTGCCGGCATTCCTACCTTCAAGCCTTATAACCTCAGTGATGACGAGTTTCGCGCCCAAGTGGCAACACTGAATGCGCAAGGCCGTGCGGTACTGATTTCACTGGGTGGAGCGGATGCTCATATCGAGCTGCATGCAGGCCAGGAACAGGCGCTGGTCTATGAAATCATTCGGCTGGTTGAAATCTATGGTTTTGACGGGCTGGATATTGATCTTGAGCAGGCCGCCATTACATTCGCAGATAACCGTACCGTATTACCGGCGGCGCTGCGACTGGTGCGTAAACATTACGAGGCAGAAGGAAAGCACTTCATTATCAGTATGGCGCCGGAGTTTCCATACCTGAGAGCAGCGGGTTCCTACCTCGCCTACATCAACGCCCTGGAAGACCTGTACGACTTTATCGCGCCTCAGTACTACAACCAGGGCGGCGATGGCATATGGGTCGATGAGTTGAACCTATGGGTTACTCAAAACAACGACACTCAAAAGAAAGCATTTCTTTATTACCTGACCGATAGCCTGATCCACGGCACACGGGGTTACGCATCAATTCCGGCAGACAGGCTGGTGATCGGGCTGCCCAGCAATAATGATGGTGCCGCTACTGGTTATGCGGTTGACCCACAGGACGTCAAAGGCGCACTGCAGGAACTGGCAGACGCTGGCAGCCCGATTCGCGGCCTGATGACATGGTCGGTCAACTGGGATGCCGGTAAGGACAAGCACGGCAAGGAATACGATTGGGAGTTCGTGAAACGCTATGGTTATCTCACCAGTGGTGAGACGCCTGTGCCAGGGAAACCGTCAATACCTGCTGACCTTACATTGTCGGGGCAGACAGAGAACTCGGTAACACTGATATGGCGGCTCTCTGAAGGTGCACACCCGGTGCGCATCTATAATTTATTCCGGGACGGCAGACCTGTAGGTACTACAACGGCGCCGCCTTTTATCGATACAGCTGTTTCGCCTGGCGCTATATACGACTATCGGATCAGCGCAACTGACATTGAAGGGAACACGTCGGACTTGTCCCAAGTGCTGAAGGTATACATGTTTCACGAACAACCGCCATCTACACCCGGCAATTTTAGAGAGATCGAAGTTACCTCAAGCAGTGTCACGCTCGCTTGGAAAGCCTCTACCGGACCTCATCTCATCGCCTATTATCGGGTTTTCCGAAATCGTAATCAGGAATTCAGGGTTTACCCGCCAGATACCCATTATACCGACACCGGACTGACGCCCAATACAGCCATTAGTTACAGCATCGGAGCCCGGGATGTAGAGGGCGGTTTATCCAGAGAAAGCGAACCTCTGCACGTCAGTACCACACCTGAGGACGGCAACGGTATTGAAGACTGGAAAGCAGGTATCGCCTACGCGCTGAATCAAGAAGTGAACCATCACAGTTTTACGTATAAGTGCCGTCAGCCCCATACCTCAATCCCACAGTGGGCACCCGATATTCCTGGCTCGGAATCTTTGTGGCTGCTGCTGGGGCCAGCAGGTCTATAGAACGATAGCTTACTCGGCGCCTGCACGCGCCATCACCGCGGAGCGGGCTCCGCTCCGCGGTGACCAAAAGCCCGCCCGAATGAGCAAGCCATTTATCCACAGATGGCGCGGTCGTCAGGTAACAAACACTCAGTCGACAACGAACTTGTAAAATTCTGCACTAATCAAGAATAGCCCAACACCGCTGTGTGTTTTTTGATCAGAGGACCAATACCCGCGTACCTGAAGGGCTGCAGCCAAGCGCCAACAACTTATCCACAGAAGCGCCAACAGACTCTGGGCATAACCTTGATTAAATGGCACCGACCTTGTGGAAAACTTCGCTACCGTTGAATCAGATACGGCATTCACATCTCGTGTATTAATCCGAGCGTGATTGATTATTTTTTATACAAAGCTCTGGAGAGCCCGAATTCAGAGGCTAGCAGACATTCACGAACAACTTATCCACAGAGACGCCAACAGAGATTGTGCACAACAGGCAGGTTCGGCTGGCAGCTGTATGATGTTGTACACAGGCAGCGTCAGTGAAACCAAGGCTTTAATTGATCATTTTTCAAACACTTACCTGCAAGCCCCGCGTTACAAGTGCTTCAGCAATCTGCAAACACTTTACCCACAGGCGCACACACAGGGATTGTGTGTAAGTACGTGCACGAGGATGCTGCAGGGCAAACTTGGCAGTTTTGCCAGTATCTGGACGACAGCTACCCGCCCAGAATTTCTTTCAGGACTTTGCGTCGTATCAAGTTCTGTACTGATCTCAACCACCAGAGGTGGCCAGTTTTATCTCACAACCCCCTCGTCCACCAACAGCTTCAGGATTGCGGCGGCTCCCTCCTCAGGGGTCACGCCTTTCAACACTTGCCCGCCGCCGCCACTGGCCTTGGCGGTGGCAGCCTTCATGCGCTCTGCGCCGCTCTTGGCCTTGATCACTTTCAGACGTTTGGGTCGCGGTTTGGCAGATTGCAAGGATTGGGCTGTGAATAACTCATCGGCGACTGCTGCAACTTCGTCGATATCAAACACACCGCGTTGTGCAGGCCCATAGGCGCTCTGCCGGGGGCTGGGGGCTGAGTTATCCACAGTGGCGACGAATGGCAGGCGTAGTTTCAGGCGACGGCGCTGGCCGCGAGGCAAAGCCTGAAGGACAAATGCGGTGCCGCCCTGCAGCGACTCAATGTCCACCAACCCTGTTACCAGTGGCCATCCAAGATGCTCAGCCAGCAGAAACGGCAACATGCCCGAACCCTCGCCTGTTTCAGCCTGACTGCCGGTCAACACGATCTGTGCAGCAGAGTCACTAATATGAGCGGCCAACGCTGGCATCGCATCCGCACCTTGCGGCTGCTCCAGAACGTGCAGCTCATTCAAGCCCATCCCCAGATAGGCTCGCAAGACAGGCTCCTGGGGATCGCCGGCATGCAACACCTGCAAGTTATCCCCAGCCAGTTGCAAACCAAGCTCCACTGCTCGCGCGTCCTGATCGGCACGGCGTGCACGGCCTGAGGTCGGGTGAGCACCTACGGAAACAAGGCTGATAATGTGCAGGGCAGGCTTATCCACAGATGCTTTTTGTTTATCAAGCCGCATCACGCTTCTCCCCGTTGCGCCAGGCGTCGACCGCTGCGATCAACGCCGTAAGGATCTCTGCGCTCTCACCGATTATCGAAAGATCAGCGCGCTTGATCATGTCGCAGCCCGCATCCAGGTTGATCGCAATCACCTTGTCGCAGGCGCCGATACCTTGCAGGTGCTGAATTGCGCCAGAGATACCCACAGCCATATAAACCCGCGCCGTGACCCAGGTTCCACTGGCACCCACCTGACGCTCGCGCCCCATGAAGCCATCGTCCACCGCCACCCGTGAAGCACCTTCAGTTGCGCCCAGAGCCGCAGCGGCACGATGGAAAAGATCCCAATCCTGGACGCCATTGCCGCCAGACAAAATGAATTCGGCTTCAGCCATGGGGATAACTGCAGGATCGACGGCAACGGCCCCCAGGTCCTCTATGCGCGAAAGACTGCGCGCCACACCTGTGGATAATTCGACAGGCGATGCTTCGTGTCGAGTTTCGCTGACAGGCTCGGCGCATTCGGCCGTGGCCAGAATCAAGCGCGGCACAGCGCGAACCAGATCTTCACGCCCTGCCCCTGCGCGACTTATGCACTGGCCATCCTTGACCTGCCACACCCGCGTCGCAGGGCGCTCGCCGAGGCTGGCTGCGAAGCGCCGTCCGAGTTCGCCTCCACCCGTACGGCTGTCAGGGAATAACCAATGATGGGGGCTGAACTGGTTATCCACAGCACGCAGTCCGTGCAAGCGCTGTTCAGGGGAATAACCGCTGAACTCATTACCCTCAAGCATCAAGACACGGTCCACGCCCGCGGTATCAAACGCAGTCTCTTTATGCTCATCAAACACCACTGCCAGTACCGCGCCTTCGGCACCTGCCAGCTGACGCGCAAGCCCTAGCAGGTCTCGATCATGGCTGCTCAAGCGACCGCCCACCATGTCAGGAACAACGTTGATATAGAACGCTGGCGCAGCGACCACATGCAGCGGCAGCTGGACGTCGGACGCCATCGAGCGCTTGCTCGTGCCGCCCTGCTGCGCGCCACTACGATCGATACGCTTGATGCCATTGGGGCCGATAAAACCCAAACCATGCACGTTCTTGCGCATCAGACCGTTGGGTCCCATCCAGCTGCTTTGTGCAGGCTGCATGGCCGCATGCAGCGGGTGCAGGCGGTTGCGGGCGATCCATTCGGCACGAGGATCGCGGCGGATTATGTCGCTCATCAGTGCACCTCCGCAGGTTCACGTTTCGCGGGAACAGCCGGGCTGGGGATAACTTCTTCGATCAGCGCATCAGCCACCAGCTCGGCGATGTCCTTGATCAACGGTCGAGGTTCGACAACGCCTTCGAGCATGGCCGTGCATTGTGGACAACCTACTGCGACCACTTCAGCCGCAGTTTCGCGGATGTCGTCCATGCGCATGTCGGGAATCCGCTGTTTGCCTGGGATGTCGGTAATAGGCGCGCCGCCACCACCACCGCAGCAGCGAGAACGAAAGCCGGAACGCTGCATCTCTCTGACCTCGATACCCAGCGCACGCAGCACTTCACGCGGCGCCTCGTATTCGCCGTTATAGCGGCCCAGATAACACGGGTCGTGATACGTGACGCTGGCGCCTTTGTGCTGATTCAGATTCAGTACGCCGCTCTGTACCAGTTCGGCCATGAACGTGCTGTGGTGCTGCACCTGGTAGTCGCCGCCAAACGCGCCGTATTCGTTTTTCAGTACATGAAAACTGTGCGGGTCGCAGGTGACGATGCGTTTGAAGCTGTAGCTGGCCAGGGTCTGAATGTTGCGGCGGGCAAGCATCTGAAAAGTCGCCTCATCGCCCAGACGCCGTGCCACATCCCCGCTATCGCGCTCTTCAAGGCCCAGCACGGCGAAATCCACCTTGGCGGCTTTGAGAACTTTGACAAAAGCACGCAGCGTGCGTTGATTGCGCATGTCGAACGCGCCATCGCCAACCCAGAACAACACGTCCACGGTCTTTCTGTCGCTGAGCAGGTTCAGGTTCAGATCCGCCGCCCAGTTCATACGCCCGCCCGGTGCGAAACCGCCGGGGTTATCGGTGGCGATCAGGTTATCCAGTACTTCGGCGCCCTTGTTCGGGGTTGCGCCTTTTTCGAGGGTCAGGTAACGGCGCATGTCGACGATGGCATCAACATGCTCGATCATCATCGGGCACTCTTCGACACATGCGCGGCAGGTCGTGCAGGACCACAGCGTCTCGGCATCCACCAGCCCGTTGACGATAGGCTGATGCGGGTTGCCACCATGTTTACCGAGCGGCTTGCCCTGGCCATCCAGCGATGGGTACGGGCTACCGGCGAATTTTGCGTCGGTGCCGCCGGCAAGGCCGACGACCATGTCTTGAATCAGTTTCTTGGGGTTCAGCGGCTGGCCTGCAGCAAACGCCGGGCACGCTGCTTCACATTTGCCGCACTGCACACAGGCGTCAAAGCCCAACAGCTGATTCCAGGTGAAGTCTTCGGGCTTCTCGACGCCCAGCGGCGCAGTACGATCGTTCAGGTCGAGCGGTTTCAGACCGGTGGAGCGTCCGCCGCCGAAACGCTCAGGGCGGCGATGCCAGGCCAAGTGCAGGGCTCCGGCGAAGGCGTGCTTCATCGGCCCGCCCCAGGTCATGCCGAAAAAAAGTTCGCTCACGCCCCACAACACGCCCAGTCCGAGAATCACGACCAGCACCCAGCCGCCGAAATGCTCGGGAAGAATGCCTGCCACTGGCAGAGTGACCAGAAAGAAGCTTGCAGAGAACGCCATCAAGCTTTTCGGCAGTCGCATCCACGGCCCTTTCGACAGGCGCGCAGGCGGGTTGAGGCGACGACGATAGACAAAAACTGCGCCGACAAACATCACCGCCGTCATCAACAACAGCGCGTAACCGAGCACACGGTTGTGCAGGCCGAAACCATGCACCAAAATAGCCAGCACAATGGATGCGACCGCCCCGCCCGCCGTGGCCACGTGGGTATTGGCGATGTACTTGTCGCGCGCGACTACGTGGTGCAAGTCAACCATGTAGCGCTTGGGCATGGCCAGTAACCCGCCAAGCACGTCGACTTTCGAAGATCGTCCATTGCGCCACATGCCGGCCCTGCGCAAGGCGCCCAGTACCGCGAGGGCCAGGGCGCTGAACAGCAGGATGGGAAGAAGAATGTCTAGCATCTAAAGCTCCAAGGACCAGGCGATCTTGCAGGTCTGCGGCCAGAACCAAAGACAGACGGCTTCAGAAATCCTTGCACAGCCGCAGGCCGTCATAGATCGCCGCATGTGTGTTGCGCTGCGCTACACAGTCGCCGATACGGAACAGCAGGTAACCATCACCCGGCTCGCTCAACGAAGGTTGTGGCTGAATGGCGAACAGCGCGTCGATATCAATCTGGCCCTTGTTGCGCGAGCCTTCCTTGAGCGCGTAATAGATCGCTTCGTCCGGACGCACGCCGTTCTCCACAACCACCTGATCGACAACTCGCTCTTCCTTGGCGCCGGTGTATTCGTTTTCCAGCACGGCAACCAGCTTGTCGCCCTCGCGGTAGACCTTTTCCAGCATCATGTCGCCGGTCATGATCACTTCCTTGGGGTACATGCTGCGGTAGTAGGTCGGGAACGACGTACCGCCGATCGCCACACCCGGCTTGATGTCATCGGTAACAATCTCGACCTGGCAGCCCTTGTCGGCCAGGAAGTCAGCCACCGACATGCCGGTGAACTCGCAGATGGTGTCGTAGACCAGCACGTTCTTGCCTAGCGCGACCTTGCCGTCCAGCACGTCCCAGCTGCTGACTATCAGGCCCTCGGCAGCGCCCCAGTGTTCGTTCTGTTCCAGAAACGGATGGCCGCCCACCGCCAGCACCACGATGTCCGGGCGCAGGTCGAGGATGGTTGCTGCATCGGCCGCAGTACCAAGACGCAGGTCCACTTTCAGGCGCGCCAGCTCCAGCTGAAACCAGCGCGTGATACCGGCGATCTGATCACGTTGCGGTGCCTTGGATGCAGTGGTGATCTGCCCGCCGATGAAGTCCTTCTTCTCGAACAGCGTCACGTCATGGCCGCGCTCGGCGGATACCCGCGCCGCTTCCATCCCGGCCGGACCGGCACCGACTACCACGACCTTGCGCTTCGGCCCGGTGGATTTTTCGATAATGTGCGGCACGCCCATGTATTCGCGGGACGTGGCGGCGTTCTGGATACAGAGCACATCGAGGCCCTGATACTGGCGGTCGATGCAATAGTTGGCGCCCACGCACTGTTTGATCTGGTCGATCTGCCCCATCTTGATCTTGGCGATCAGGTGCGGGTCGGCGATGTGCGCGCGGGTCATGCCGACCATGTCGACATAGCCACCTTCCAGAATCCTCGTCGCCTGATTCGGGTCCTTGATGTTTTGCGCGTGCAGGACAGGGGCCTTGACCACTTCCTTGATCCCGGCCGCCAGATGCAGGAATGGCTCAGGCGGGTAACTCATGTTCGGAATGACGTTGGCCAGTGTGTTGTGGGTGTCGCACCCCGAGCCCACTACACCGATGAAATCGATCATGCCGGTGTCGTCGTAATATTTGGCGATCTGTTTCATGTCTTCATGGCTCAGGCCATCGGGGTGAAACTCGTCGCCGCAGAGGCGCAGCCCGACGCAAAAGTCGGGGCCGACTTCCTTGCGCACTGCCTTGATGACCTCCAGGCCGAAGCGCATGCGGTTCTCGAAACTGCCGCCCCATTCATCGGTACGCTTGTTGACGCGCGGGCTCCAGAACTGGTCGATCATGTGCTGGTGTACGGCTGACAGCTCGACACCGTCGAGCCCGCCGGCCTTGGCGCGGGCCGCAGCGCTGGCGTAGTTGCCGATCACCCGCCAGATTTCTTCTGGCTCGATGGTCTTGCAGGTCGCCCGGTGTACCGGCTCACGGATGCCCGAGGGCGACAGCAGGGTCGGCCAGTGATCACCGTCCCAGCGCGAGCGTCGGCCCATGTGGGTAATCTGGATCATGATCTTGGCGCCGTGCTTGTGCATGGCGTCGGCGAGGTTCTGGAAGTGCGGGATGATCCTGTCGGTCGCCAGATTGACCGACTTCCACCAGCCCTGCGGGCTGTCGATGGCTACGCTGGACGAGCCGCCGCAAATCGCCAGACCAATGCCGCCCTTGGCCTTTTCTTCGTAGTACTTCACGTAGCGGTCTGTGGTCATCCCGCCATCAGTGGCATAGACCTCGGCGTGCGCGGTGCTGAGCACACGGTTGCGGATCGTCAGTTTGCCGATCTGGATCGGCTGGAACATCGCTTCGAAAGCCATAACCCGATCCTCGATTTACAGCGGCTTGACGACAAACAGCCCGTCGTCGTGACCATCTTCGGAGCCGCCGTACACCTGCTCGGCAACGGTACGGATCGAACTGCCACTGGCGGCGAGAATCTGGTCCATCGCACCGGCGAACCAGCCGGTGAACATGTAATCGACCTTGCGCCCGACCTTGCCATAGACGTAAACGAAGCAGGAGTGCTCAAGCTTGACGCTGGCTGTGCCTTTCTCGATATCGATGTCTTCAATACTGAACAGGCCCCAGCCACGCTGTGACAGGCGCTTCATGTAGTGTTCGAACACCGCAACGCCTTGCAGACCGTGGCATTCAGCCTCTTTCTCACACCAGTGCCAAGCGGATTTGTAACCGGCCTTGTAGAGAATATCGGCGTAGGCATCAGCGCCCAGTACTTCCTCGATCCCTATGTGGTTGTTGACGAAAAAGTGACGGGGCACGTAGAGCATCGGCAACGCATCGGAGGTCCAGACGCCTGTTTCGCTGTCGACTTCGATGGGCAGTTGCGGGGCGATTTTAGCCATGGGGGACAAACTCCAGATGATTCGGGTTACACCCACCGCCGTCAGGGCCGCGGGCGTTCAATTCAATAAGGTATGGCTGGCGGGTTACTCGCCCCAGACATCGGCCAGAACGTTGACCCAGTTCTCACCCATGATCTTGCGCACCACGCGCTCGGAATGGCCGCGCTTGAGCAAGGTCTCGGTCAGGTTGGGAAACTCGCCCACGGTACGAATGCCAAGCGGGTTGATGATCTTGCCGAAGCTGGTGAGGCGGCGGGCATAGCCCTTGTCGTGGGTCAGATATTCAAAAAAGTCCTGACCGTGCCCCTGTGTGAAATCGGTGCCGATACCGATGGCGTCTTCGCCCACGATGTTCATCACGTATTCGATGGCTTCGGCATAATCGTCGATGGTCGACTCGATGCCCTTGGCCAGAAACGGCGCGAACATGGTCACGCCGACAAAGCCGCCGTGGTCGGCGATGAACTTCAGCTCGGCATCGGATTTGTTGCGCGGGTGTTCCTTGAGGCCGGAAGGCAGGCAATGGGAGTAGCACACCGGTTTTTTGGATTCGAGAATGACCTCTTCCGAGGTTTTCGAGCCGACGTGAGACAGGTCGCACATCACCCCGACGCGGTTCATTTCGGTGACGATTTCACGCCCGAAACCCGACAGCCCGCCGTCACGCTCGTAGCAACCGGTGCCGACCAGGTTCTGCGTGTTGTAGCACATCTGTACGATACCGACGCCGAGCTGCTTGAAGATCTCGACGTAACCGATCTGGTCCTCGTAGGCATGCGCGTTCTGGAAACCGAAAAGGATGCCGGTCTTGCCCAGTTCCTTGGCCTTGCGAATGTCGGCGGTGGTGTGCACGGGCATCACCAGGTCGCTGTTCTCGCGCATCAGCTTCTGGCTGGTACAGATACTGTTGATGGTGGCCTGAAAGCCTTCCCATACCGACACCGTGCAATTGGCCATGGTCAGGCCGCCCTTGCGCATGTCTTCAAACAGCTCGCGATTCCACTTGGCGATGATCAGCCCGTCAATGACGATGCTGTCGGCGTGCAGTTCGGCTGGGCTCATCAGGCTGTCCCCTTTTTTGGTTCCGGCGCACCGAATCGGCTGTCGGCGCTAATGGGGTCAGCATATGCCGGAGGGTCCTGAGAGCCGGGTGCAAAAACGACAGGGGGTTTGCCGAAAGCGTCAAGATGCGACAAAGGGTGACAGCGTGTCGCCTGTCGGTGTTGCAAACCTGTTCATTGTCTCGCGCTTGAGACAGAATTCAGGGTATCAATGGATCGGAGCGACTCGATGAAAACGTTTTTGCTGACCCTGGCCCTTATGGCAACGGCTGTGACAGGCGTACAGGCTGCTCAGAACCCTGACGCCACGCCTTGCGACGGTGTCGACGATGACAAGCAGACACTGGAATGTTCGGCCTACAGCCGCACGACCGCCGAGCAGTTGCTCAAGGAAAACTTCGACAACCTGCTCAAGCGCGTTCAATCACAGTTCGTCGCCAATAAGACGCAATTCAACGATTTTACGAGCAAACTCAAGACCGCCCAGCAAGCCTGGGAGAAGCTGCGCGACGCCGACTGTGCCGTTGAAGTCTTCCCTTCTGCAGCAGGCAGCAAAGCCTTCAGTATCAGTGAGAACGACTGCATCGCGCGCATGAGCGACGAACGCTCGGAATATCTGGAGTCGATAGCTCAGGAATAACGTCTACGATGAGATAACCTGCGTCTTTTATATGAACGAGCTCATCAGGTTTTCTCATGATTATTTGCGGTGTAGAAATCAAAGGCAGCGAAGCCATTTTCGCGCTTGCCACACGGCAGAACAACGGCCTCGCCCATTTGCCGTTAGCCACGAAAAAAATTGCGCTGGAGGACGATGAGGAGCCCGCCAACGTCAAGGCTTTCGCTGCGCATCTGGCCAGCTTCGTGCGCGAGAACGGCGTCAGCCACATCGCCATCAAAAAGCGCAGCAAGAAAGGCGAATTCGCCGGCGGGCCGACCACGTTCAAGATTGAAACCATCTTTCAATTGATGGCCGATTGCAACGTAGCCCTGATCTCACCGCAAACCATCAACGCGCAGAACAAGAAACACACCTTCGCCCTGCCCGACACGCTGAACAAATACCAGCACGAGGCTTACAAGACGGCGTGTGCAGGACTGATGAAAAGCGTTTAAGCCCAACATCAAGAGCGGACGCAGAGCGTCTTGAACTGCATGCCCACGCGGAGCATGGGCACGATAGGTGTCTTCCACGGGGACGATAGCTGCTTTCCGGGCGCTCATCGTTCCTCACGCCCAGCGTGGGAATACCTTGCGTGACGCTCTGCGTCACATTCGCGCTGACGCAGCCAGTTTTGGCCAGACATAAAAAAACCCGCATTTCTGCGGGTTTCTTCAATGCTTGATCAACTTAGTTGACCTTGGCATCCAGTTCGCCACGGGCGTAGCGTTCGAACATGGCGTCCAGGGAGATCGGTTTGATCTTCGAGGCGTTGCCAGCGGTACCGAAAGCTTCGTAACGCGCGATACATACGTCGCGCATGGCGACTACGGTTTTGGCCAGGTACTTGCGCGGGTCGAACTCGCTCGGGTTTTTAGCCATGAATTCGCGGATGGCACCAGTAGAGGCCAGACGCAGGTCAGTATCGATGTTGACCTTGCGCACGCCGTGCTTGATGCCTTCAACGATTTCTTCGACCGGCACGCCGTAGGTTTCTTTGATGTCGCCGCCGAACTCGTTGATGATCTTCAGCCATTCCTGAGGAACCGACGAAGAACCGTGCATGACCAAGTGAGTGTTCGGGATGCGCTTGTGGATCTCTTTGATGCGCTCGATCGCCAGAATGTCACCGGTAGGCGGCTTGGTGAACTTGTAAGCGCCGTGGCTGGTGCCGATGGCAATGGCCAGGGCATCGACCTGAGTGCGCTTGACGAAGTCAGCCGCTTCTTCCGGGTCAGTCAGCATCTGGCTGTGATCCAGAACGCCTTCCGCGCCGACGCCATCTTCTTCACCGGCCATGCCGGTTTCAAGCGAACCCAGCACGCCTAGCTCACCTTCCACGGAAACACCGCAGGCATGAGCAAAGGACACCACGCGACGAGTGACGTCGACGTTGTAGTCGTAGTCAGCCGGGGACTTGCCGTCTTCGCGCAGCGAACCGTCCATCATCACCGAGCTGAAGCCCAGCTGGATCGAACGCTGGCAGATGTCAGGGCTGGTGCCGTGATCCTGGTGCATGACCACCGGGATGTGCGGAAACTCTTCGATTGCCGCGAGAATCAAGTGACGCAGAAACGGCGCACCGGCGTATTTGCGGGCACCAGCCGAGGCCTGAACGATCACCGGGGAGTCGGTCTTGTCGGCCGCTTCCATAATGGCGCGCATCTGTTCCAGGTTGTTTACGTTGAAAGCTGGAACGCCGTAGCCGAACTCGGCTGCGTGGTCCAACATCTGGCGCATGCTGATAAGTGCCATTGTCTGTCTCTCTCCCGGTAGGGTCGTTATCGTGCAAGCCTGCCGTAGTGGCGGCTGCTATTCAAGTTATAAGCATCGGCCACGAAAGCCATGCGTGTGTGCGTGATTCGATTTATCGAGCCTTGCAGCCGCGACCGATCAGATCGTTGGTAGCGTCCCAGTAAACCAGGCCTTCGCTACCCTTGTTGACGAATGCCAACACGTTGTTGCTGTAAAGCGTGCCGCTGGCGGCACCGGGTTCGGCCTTGAGCCTGAACACCTGCTCGCTCTGGTTCAGACGCACATCGACCTCCTTCTGGGACGAGTCGATGTAACGCCAGTGAACCTCAGCGTTACTGTCGCAGACCCAGCGATTCCACGGGTCATTCTGCTGCGGAGTGCCCATGCTCGAACAACCGCCGAGCACTGCCAAAGCCACGAGGGCAAACAAGCCTTTCATCACGTCTCCTGCCTGCCCCCGTCAAACCGCAATATCAAGGGCAGTTCTGTTCCTGTTTACTATCGTCGGCCGGTTCACCCGTGACGTGTGCTTCGACCCGCTGAGCGTTTTCGGTCGTAGGCACATTCACAGAGGCCGGGCTCAATACTTGACACGTCTTGGCATGCGAACCAGAACCGGTACAGCCAGCCAGTGCAACAACACTCATCAGAGCCAGGGCAGCGATCTTCATGGCGAAACTCCTTCCTCGGAAAAGACATCCACTCAATAAAGACCGCCGAGCCCCCTCAATGGTGCCGAGTGTTTTTCAGGCCCGGACTACAGGCAACCAATGCCGCCTGTCGTCCTGGGCATGAACTCGTACCGATCCCAGACCTCCTGACCGCCACGTTTGTAAATCACCGGCACTGTCTCGGCCTGCCAACCTGCCTGATAGCAGCTCAACTGGAGCGGTTGAGTCGGGGAGTCACCCTCCACTTCCTCAGCCACAGGTTTGCCGGCACAACCGGCCAGCAAACCCGCGACAAGAAACCACGGTAACGCCCTGACCATTGACCACTCCTTGTCCAAGGGCATCATTCAGGCCTTGGCACGTTGTTCGAGCATTTCGACCGCTGGCAGAACCTTGCCTTCCACGAATTCGAGGAACGCACCGCCGCCTGTCGAGATATAGGAAATCTGTTCTGCCACACCATACTTGTCGATGGCCGCCAGTGTGTCACCACCGCCTGCGATGGAGAACGCCTTGCTTTCGGCAATGGCCTTGGCGAGCGTCTTGGTGCCTTCGCCAAACTGGTCGAATTCAAACACGCCGACAGGGCCGTTCCACAGGATAGTCCCGGAAGATTTCAACAGTTCGGCGAAGTGCGCTGCAGTTTGTGGGCCGATGTCGAGAATCATGTCGTCATCGGCGACGTCGGCAATCAGCTTGACGGTTGCAGTCGCGCTTTCGGCGAACTCCTTGGCAACCACCACGTCAGTCGGCAAAGGCACGCTGACCTTGGCAGCGATGGCGCGAGCAGTGTCGAGCAGATCAGGTTCGTACAGCGATTTGCCTACCTTGTGACCGGCTGCGGCCAGAAAGGTATTGGCGATGCCACCGCCGACAATCAGCTGATCGCAGATCGCGCTCAGGCTGTTGAGCACGTCCAGCTTGGTGGAAACCTTTGAGCCAGCCACGATGGCGGCCATTGGCTGTGCCGGAGCGCCCAGCGCCTTGCCCAGCGCTTCGAGCTCTGCCGCCAGCAACGGGCCTGCAGCTGCAACCTTGGCAAATTTGGCCACACCGTGCGTCGAACCCTCTGCGCGGTGAGCGGTGCCAAAGGCGTCCATCACGAACACGTCGCAGAGCGCTGCGTATTTCTGCGCCAGCTCATCGGCGTTCTTTTTCTCGCCCTTGTTGAAGCGAACGTTTTCGAACAGCACGACGTTGCCG
Source organism: Pseudomonas tremae (assembly GCF_001401155.1). Lineage (GTDB taxonomy): Bacteria > Pseudomonadota > Gammaproteobacteria > Pseudomonadales > Pseudomonadaceae > Aquipseudomonas > Aquipseudomonas tremae. Next base: position 16,667 of record NZ_LJRO01000160.1, on the reverse strand, counting down.
GGCTTGACGTCAACGCCGTCCAGATAATCGGCGATCAGCGGAACATCACGACCCAACGCCTTGCTCAGGTAATCGGCAACCGGCTTGAGGCTGTTTTCGGCAGAAAACTCACCCTCGGTCGGACGACCCAGGTGCGAGCAGATCATGACCGCGGCACCTTTCTCCAGCGCCAGCTTGATGGTCGGCAGCGATGCGAGGATGCGTGCGTCACTGCTGACAACGCCGTCTTTGACCGGGACGTTGAGGTCTTCGCGGATCAGTACACGCTTACCCTGCAGATCGAGGTCGGTCATCTTCAACACGGTCATGAGCATTCCTGTTTTTTACTGTTATTGGTCAGCGACGCGCAGAAAGTGATCGGCGACGTCGAGCATTCGGTTTGCAAAACCCCATTCGTTATCGAACCAGGCCAGCACATTGACCAGCCTGGGACCGGAAACGCGGGTCTGACTCGCATCGACGATGGCCGAATGCGGGTCATGATTGAAATCGCAGCTGGCGTGCGGCAGCTCAGTGTAGGCCAGCAATCCCTTGAGCGGGCCGCTAGTGGCGGCCTCACGCAGAAGGCGGTTGATCTCCACGGCATTGGTGTCGCGCGACATCTGCAGCGTAATGTCCAGACACGACACATTGACGGTCGGCACACGAACAGCTTTGGCCTGAATTCGGCCGGCAAGTTCCGGAAGCAGCCGCTCGATTCCTCGCGCCAGACCGGTGGACACCGGAATGATCGACTGGAACGCCGAGCGTGTGCGGCGCAGATCCTCGTGGTGATAAGCATCAATCACCGGCTGATCATTCATCGCCGAATGAATCGTGGTGATGGTGATGTACTCGAGGCCAATCGCCTGATCCAGCAAACGCAGCAGAGGCACACTGCAGTTGGTGGTACACGAGGCCGCAGAAACCAGCAGCTCGCGGCCGGTTAGCCGGTGCTGGTTGATGCCGAACACCACGGTGGCATCGACATCTCGCTCGCTGGCCATCGGCTGGGAAAACAGCACGCGCGGCGCACCGGCGTCCAGAAAACGCTGGCCGTCTTCACGAGTGTTGTAGACACCGGAACATTCGAGCACCAGATCGACCTCGAGACCGGCCCAGTCGACACCTTCCGGCGTAGGGCTGCGCGAGACCTTGATGCGGTGATCATTGATGTGCAGGTATTGCCCTTCGACCCGCACTTCGCCGGGGAACCGGCCATGAGTCGAGTCAAAGCGCGTGAGGTATTCGAGACTGGCCATATCGGCCAGATCGTTGATGGCGACCACTTCAAACCCGGCCTTGGCCCCTCGCTCGCACAACGCGCGTACAACACAACGGCCAATACGGCCGTAACCGTTCAGAGCAACTTTGTAAGGGCGGGGCTGGGGCATGAAATTTTCGCCAGAGGAAGATAACGATGTGGGAGCGGACCGTCGCCCGGTCCGCTCCCACAAAATCAAACACAAACCATCAAGCAGGTGATCAGTCTTCCAGCAGCTCGTCAGCAATGCTCAGGACGTTTTCCAGCGTGAAACCGAACTCTTCGAACAGCAACGGCGCCGGGGCCGACTCGCCGAAGGTGGTCATGCCGATCACGCGACCTTCCAGGCCGACGTACTTGTACCAGTAATCTGCATGAGCAGCCTCGATGGCGATACGCGCGCTGACCTGAAGCGGCAGAACGGCTTGCTTGTAGCCTGCGTCCTGAGCTTCGAAGACGCTGGTGCACGGCATGGAGACCACACGCACGTTGCGGCCCTGAGCGGTCAGCTTGTCGTATGCCTCTACAGCCAGACCGACTTCCGAACCGGTAGCGATCAGGATCAGTTCAGGTTCCGCAGCACAGTCACGCAGCACGTAGCCGCCACGGGTGATGGCATCCAGCTGCTTGTCGTCACGCGCCTGATGAGTCAGGTTCTGGCGAGAGAAGATAAGTGCCGAAGGACCGTCATTACGCTCCAGCGCATATTTCCAGGCCACTGCCGACTCAACGGCATCCGCCGGGCGCCAGGTGTCGAGGTTCGGCGTGGTGCGCAGGCTGGTCAATTGCTCGATCGGCTGGTGAGTCGGACCGTCTTCACCAAGACCGATGGAGTCGTGGGTAAATACGTAGATAACACGCTTCTTCATCAACGAGGCCATACGCACGGCATTGCGAGCGTATTCCATGAAGATCAGGAAGGTTGCGCCGTAAGGCACGAAGCCACCGTGCAAAGCGATACCGTTCATCATCGCGGCCATGCCGAACTCGCGAACGCCGTAATGCAAGTAGTTGCCGTTAGGGTCTTCGCCGGTGATGCTCTTGCAGCCCTTCCAGATGGTCAGGTTGGAGCCAGCCAGGTCGGCCGAACCGCCGAGAATCTCAGGCAGCAACGGGCCGAGAGCGCTCAGGGCGTTCTGGCTGGCCTTGCGGCTGGCGATGGTTTCGCCCTTGGCGTTGACTTCGGCGACATAAGCAGCCGATTTTTCCGCGAAGTCAGCAGGCAGTTCGCCACTCATGCGGCGGATAAAATCATTGGCCAGCTCTGGAAACTCGGCGGAGTACGCAGCAAAACGCTGATCCCACTCGGCTTCGACTGCCAAGCCTTTTTCCTTGGCGTCCCATTCGGCGTAAATATCAGCCGGGATTTCGAAAGGACCGTGGGTCCATTTCAGCGCGGCACGGGTCAGGGCGATTTCGTCGGCACCCAGCGGCGCACCGTGGGACTCTTCCTTGCCCTGCTTGTTCGGCGAACCGAAACCGATGGTGGTCTTGCAGCAGATCAAGGTGGGTTGATCGCTCTTGCGAGCTGTGTCGATGGCCGTCTTGATTTCTTCAGGGTCATGACCATCGACGTTGCGAATGACCAGCCAGCCGTACGCCTCGAAGCGCTTCGGCGTGTCGTCGGTGAACCAGCCTTCGACTTCACCGTCGATGGAAATACCGTTGTCGTCGTAGAACGCGATCAGCTTGCTCAGTTGCAGCGTGCCGGCCAGCGAAGCGACCTCGTGCGATATACCCTCCATCATGCAGCCATCGCCCATGAACACGTAGGTATTGTGATCAACGATGGTATGACCTGGGCGGTTGAACTGCGCAGCGAGGGTTTTCTCGGCAGCAGCAAAGCCGACTGCGTTGGCGAAGCCCTGGCCCAGCGGACCGGTGGTGGTCTCAACGCCCGGGGTGTAGCCGAATTCCGGGTGGCCCGGGGTGCGGCTGTGCAGCTGGCGGAAGTTCTTGATGTCGTCGATGGACAGGTCATAGCCGGTCAGGTGCAGTAACGAATAGACCAGCATCGAACCATGACCGTTGGACATGATGAAGCGGTCACGGTCGGCGAACGACGGGTTTTTCGGGCTGTGCTTCAGGTAGTCACGCCACAGTACCTCGGCGATATCCGCCATGCCCATCGGGGCACCCGGATGGCCGCTGTTGGCTTTTTGCACGGCATCCATGCTTAAGGCACGAATAGCATTTGCACGCTCACGACGGCTTGGCATCGCTGATCTCCTGGGAATTGAGAAATAGGACTGGAAAAAAGGGGGTCATTTTCCCTCACGGACAGGCCGGGGGCAATCACAGATAGACGACCATAGGCTTTTTTCCTGAATAACGGACATTATTTAGCCGGTAAAGACTGGATCACCTGTGCGCATGACAAGTTCATGAAGGCTGACCAGCGCCATCCGCCGGGCAATATCAAAACTTTTTGATATTGCCCTTGCAGGGTCAGGAATCGCTCTCTAGACTGCGATGCCTATGAACCTGCGCGTACCAGCAATCCGCCACGACGCATGCGACGACCTCTCTGCCCTGTGCAAGGCCGGCGGCGATCCGTTACGGCTGAATGTATTACGCGCACTGACCAACGACTCGTTCGGTGTGCTCGAACTGGCGCAGATTTTCGCGATTGGCCAGTCAGGCATGAGCCACCACCTGAAGGTGCTGGCGCAGGCCGATCTGGTAGCGACCCGCCGCGAAGGCAACGCGATTTTCTATCGCCGTGCCCTGCCCCATACCGCATTGCCGGGCGGCAGGCTGCACGCGGCACTGCTTGAAGAGGTCGACACGCTGGATTTGCCAGATGATGTTCAGGGCCGCATCGGCCTGGTCCATCGGCAGCGCGCATTGGCCAGTCAGGACTTTTTTGCCCGGACTGCCGAAAAGTTTCGCGCCCAGCAGGATCTGATCGCCGGCCTCGCGCAGTACAGCGAAAGCCTGCTGACGCTGCTCGACAAACTGAGCTTCGGCACGCAGGCAACCGCGCTGGAAGTAGGCCCCGGTGACGGCGGCTTCCTGCCAGAACTGTCCCGGCGCTTCGGCCAGGTCATTGCAATGGACAACAGCCCGGTCATGCTCGACCTGGCACGTGGCGTCTGCGAGCGCCGCGCGCTGGCTAACGTTGAGCTGAGACTGGCCGATGCACTGACCGACAGTAAAGTCAGCGCAGACTGTGTCGTCCTCAACATGGTGCTGCATCACTTCGCTGCACCGGCAGACGCCTTGAGGCAACTGGCCGAACACGTAAAACCCGGCGGTAGCTTGCTGGTAACAGAATTGTGTAGTCATGACCAGAGCTGGGCCAGGGAGGCCTGTGGCGATCTCTGGTTAGGTTTCGAGCAGGAAGACCTGGCCCATTGGGCCATCGCTGCGGGGCTAGTTCCCGGGGAAAGCCTTTATGTAGGCTTACGTAATGGTTTCCAGATCCAGGTTCGCCATTTTCAGCGACCGGCTGGCGACACTCACCATCGGTAAAATGAAGGAAACCCGTAGAGATGAGCGAATACTCACTTTTCACCTCCGAGTCCGTGTCCGAAGGACATCCGGACAAGATCGCCGACCAGATTTCCGACGCGGTTCTGGACGCCATCATCGCTGAAGACAAATACGCCCGTGTGGCGTGCGAAACACTGGTCAAGACTGGTGTGGCGATCATCGCTGGCGAAGTGTCCACTTCGGCCTGGGTCGATCTGGAAGACATCGTGCGTAACGTCATCCTCGACATCGGCTACAACAGCTCCGACGTCGGTTTCGACGGCGCAACCTGCGGCGTGATGAACATCATCGGCAAGCAGTCGGTAGACATCGCCCAGGGCGTTGACCGCAGCAAGCCTGAAGATCAGGGCGCTGGCGACCAAGGCCTGATGTTCGGCTATGCCAGCAACGAAACCGACGTGCTGATGCCTGCACCGATCACCTTCTCGCACCAGTTGGTGCATCGTCAGGCCGAAGCCCGCAAGTCCGGCCTGCTGCCGTGGCTGCGCCCGGATGCCAAATCCCAGGTCACCTGCCGTTACGAGAATGGCAAAGTGGTCGGCGTCGACGCCATCGTGCTGTCGACCCAGCACAACCCGGACGTGTCCTACAAAGACCTGCGCGAAGGCGTGATGGAGCTGATCGTCAAGCACGTCATCCCTGCGCACCTGCTGCACAAGGACACCCAGTTCCACATCAACCCTACCGGCAACTTCATCATCGGTGGCCCGGTGGGTGACTGTGGCCTGACCGGCCGCAAGATCATCGTTGACACCTACGGCGGCATGGCCCGTCACGGTGGTGGTGCATTCTCCGGCAAAGACCCATCGAAGGTTGACCGTTCGGCTGCCTACGCCGGCCGCTACGTTGCCAAGAACATCGTTGCTGCTGGCCTGGCCGAGCGCTGCGAAATTCAGGTGTCCTACGCCATCGGCGTCGCCCAGCCTACGTCGATCTCGCTGAACACCTTCGGCACCGGCAAGCTGTCCGACGACAAGATCATCAAGCTGGTCCGCGACAACTTCGACCTGCGTCCATACGCCATCACCACCATGCTCGACCTGCTGCACCCGATGTACCAGGCCACTGCGGCCTACGGCCACTTCGGTCGTACCCCGGTCGAAATGACCGTTGGCGATGACACTTTTACCGCCTTCACCTGGGAAAAAACCGACCGCGCCGACGCTCTGCGCGCCGCTGCCGGTCTGTAAAAACCCGCAGAAAAGCCCCGGACGACCAAGTCGTTCGGGGCTTTTTTTCGCCTGCATGCACAGCTCTTCAGCAGCCACTTTTTACGCCCGCCGCGACACCAGCAACACAGACGCAGCCCCCGCCAACAGCCCTGCGCATAGCCTGTTGAACAACCGCTTGCCACTGGGCTTGGCCAGCAGACGACGAGCATGGATACCTATAGCGGCGTACAACGCAATCGCTACGCACTCCAGCACCAGAAACAAACCGCCCAACACTGCGAACTGAACCGAAACATCACCTTCGCGATCAACAAACTGTGGAAGGAAAGCCGTAAACAGCAGGATCGCTTTCGGATTGCCAATAGCCACCAGAAACTCCTGACGCGCCAAGCTGCCTTTTTTTGCTGTCGCAAAGCATGCCTGATCCTGTCCATTCGGGTCGGCACGCCATAGCTGCACCGCGAGATAGAGCAAATAAGCCGTGCCTATGACCTTGATCACATGAAACATCCATTCAGACGTATGCAGCACAACCGTGAGCCCGGTCGCTGCCAACGTAATCATGATGACAAACGCCAGCAAGCGCCCAATACCACCCACACAGGACTGGACGAAGCCATAGCGAGTAGCGTTGCTGATCGACAGAAGATTGTTCGGGCCCGGCGCCATGTTCAGCGCAAAGCAGGCGGGGATGAAGACAGCGAGCGTCGAGATATCCATTGGCATCAGTCCCTGAAATAGATCGCTATCCAGTCTGACTTCATTTTATGAATGATCAAGACACAGTTGCGCGATGAGTTCGGCCATGACCGTATCGTCCAGGCCGCTCTCAAAAGACACCCGGAAAACCGCGTTTTTGTAGCAGGCACCTAGAGAATCAGGCTTTTGTGGGAGCGGACTTGTCCGCGAGGACGCGAGATCGATAAGTCACTTTGGGGGAAACTACCGGTCTTTCCCCGAATGATCGAGGCAGAACCGGCCCCCTCCTCACGTATGCGGACATAAGCCCCAAACTGTTCTGGAACTATCGGCGAGGAACTCCGGAAAAACCCGGTAACCAGACCATTCCCCTGTAAAGCACACCAGCAACTAGCCTCATCGGGCCTATCCCTAAAGCAAGGATGCTTCGATGTTGCCCACCATCCGCCTGATGACGTTCGCTTTGGTCTTTTTTCTTCCCGGCCTCGGCTACGCCAGCCAGTGCCCTGACTGGTCTGCCGCCAGGGCAAACAACGAAATAACCGCACTGCAAAAGCAAATCGCCGAATGGGACGACAGTTACCACCGGCAAGGCGTATCGCAGATCCCTGACGAACTTTACGATCAGTCCCGGCTGAAGCTGAAGGTCTGGCGGTCGTGCTTCAGGGTCTCGACGGTCGCAGACAACCCACTTAAAACCGCTACCGGTCCGCTTGCCCACCCCATCCCGCACACCGGCGTGAACAAGCTCGCGGACGAGAAAAGCGTCACAGCCTGGCTCAGGGGCCGCACCGACGTCTGGATTCAACCCAAGGTCGATGGGGTAGCGGTCACGCTGGTCTACGAGGGAGGCAGATTGGTGCAGGCGATCAGTCGCGGTGACGGGAAAAAAGGTAAGGACTGGACCCCGCAAGCCCGATTGATCAAGGCAATCCCTCAGCAGTTGCCCCACGCTGAATATCTCGTCCTGCAAGGAGAGCTTTACTGGCGACTGGACGATCACATTCAGGCCATATCCGGCAGCATCAATGCCCGCAGCAAGGTCGCGGGGCTGCTGGCCCGGCGAACAATCAGCCCGCAACAGGCCGACGCCATCGGGCTGCTCGTCTGGGATTGGCCGAACGGGCCTGCCGACATGCCTCAGAGGCTCGCAGGCCTGCAAGCACAAGGCTTCGAAGACAGCGCGACTTACACGCATAGGCTGGAAAACCACGCTCAGGCCTCACAGTGGCGTGAGCACTGGTATCGCAACCCGCTGCCGTTTGCCACCGACGGCGTGATCATTCGCCAGGGTCAGCGCCCACCGGCACAGCGCTGGCAAGCCAGCGCGCCTTACTGGATTGCAGCATGGAAGCATCCCTATGCCCAAGCCCTGGCCGAAGTGCGCAAGGTCAATTTCAATATCGGTCGCAGTGGCAGGATCACGCCGGTGCTGGAGCTGAAACCGGTGCGCCTCGACGACCGCACTGTCAGTCGTATCAGCACGGGTTCACTGCAGCGCTGGCAGACTCTGGATATAAGGCCTGGCGATCAGATCGCCGTGAGTCTGGCCGGACTGACGATTCCTCGACTAGACGGCGTAGTTGCGCGCGCTGCCGAACGAGTGAGCATGACCATCCCGCATGCCAGTGATTTTCATGAACTGAGCTGCTGGCAAGCAACACCGGGCTGTGAAAGTCAGTTCCGCGCCAGGCTGATATGGCTCAGCGGCAAGAAGGGGCTCGCGCTGCCGGGCGTCGGTCCGGGAACCTGGGACAAGCTCATTGAAAGTGGCCAGATCAGCGGCTTGCTCGATTGGATGACGCTTAATCATACTGAGCTTGCTAACATTCCCGGCTTTGCCGAGCGAAGCAGCGCTAAACTGCTCGACAGCCTGCAAACAGCCCGTGCAAAGCCGTTTCCGGCATGGCTCAAGGCCATCGGAATGCCGCCCACAGGTGATGCGAAGCTGCCTGATAACTGGCACGACCTGACAATACGCAGCGTCGAGCAATGGCAGGCTGAACCGGGTGTCGGCGCGGGCCGGGCGGCAAAACTCAGGGCCTTTTTTCAGGACCCGCACGTAAAAGCCATGAGCCAGCAATTGCAGGCGCACGGTATTTCAGGTTTTTAAGCAGCGGACTTTCATTTTCTCGTCCGGACATCGTCATCTTCAAACGGAGTTCATATGAAGTTTTTGTCACCCTTGATTCTTTTCACCAGCTGCACGCTGCTGGCAACCGCATTGCTGGCAGACGAACAGGCGACCGCCCCCTCCGAATGCCTGATCAAAAGCCAGGAAATCAGCAGCAAGGTTCAGGACGCCAAAACCGAAGGCAACAAGGCCGAGCAGACCGGGCTGGAAAAAGCGCTCGCTGAGGTCAACGCGAACTGCACGGAAACGTCACTGCTCAAACAGCGCGAGCAAAAGGTGCTGGACGCCAAACGCGAGGTCAGCCGCCGTCAGACCGAGCTGAACAAAGCAATGGACAAAGGCGACCCGGAGAAGATCAACAAGCGTAAGGACAAACTCGCCGAGTCGCGCAAGGAACTGCAGGAAGCCCAGACCGATCTGGAGAAAGTGCAGCCGGATGAGTGATCGACGCGCCAGCGACACTGTCCATCACAGACAGCGTCGCACTCCTAACGTCAGGCCGCAGCAGGAAAGGCCGAAACGCCGAACAGCGCGATGATCAGACCCATGCCGACCAGCCACGCCAGCGAACGCAGCGCGGCCAGGTCGGCCAGATAGAAAATGATGTACAGCAGACGACTGGTGATAAACAGCACCGCCAGCACATCAATGGTGACCAACGAAGCATTGCCGGCAATGTGCGCAATGATGACGGCAGCGGCGAACGCCGGGGTCACCTCAAAACTGTTGAGCTGCGCAGCATGGGCACGTCGCGGAAACCCTTCAAGCTTATCGAGAAAAGCACGCGGATCATGGTTGTGACCACTGCCGAATTTGCCGCTGCCGAACTTGGCAATGCCGGCACAGACAATCGGCAGCAATATCGCGACCAGCACGCACCAGAAAGCAACTGTCATACGTCCATCCTTATCGTTTTGGCTTCATCAGAAGCATTCGGGCCAGGCCCGCTCACACACTATGAGCCAGGCGATCCGCGAAAGGTTCTTGAAGAACGACCAACACCTGACGCATCTACACAAGTTTAGGAAAGATCAGACTGAACGTGGTGAATTTTTCCGGCTCGCTGTGTACCGTCACCTGCCCTTCATGCAGGCTCATGATCGAACGCACGATCGCAAGCCCAAGCCCTGTACCGCCCTGCTGCCGCGCGCGGCTGACGTGGACCCGATAAAAACGGTCGAACAGGCGTGGCAGATGTTCGGCATCGATACCATCGCCTGCATTGCGCACGGCAAGCACCACTTCATCCTTGAGGACAGTGAGCGTTATCGTGACGACACTGCCGGAAAGGCCGTGGCGGACGGCGTTGGACAGCAGGTTTGAAATCGCTCGCTGAATCATCAGCCTGTCGCCCGTGACCTTTGCGCTGCCCTGAACCTGCAGGGCGATGTCGCGCTCTTCAGCCGAAGACGAAAACAGCTCGGCGACCTTGTCCGCCTCCTCACGCAGATCAATCACATCGACCGGCAGCGGCGCAGCAGGCTGACTCACGCTGGCCAGAAACAACATCTGGCTGATCATCCGCGACATTCGCTCCAGCTCCTCGGTGCAGGATTCCAACGCCTGCTTGTATTCCTCCGAAGGGCGCGGCCTGGACAGCGTGACCTGCGCCTTGCCCATCAGGTTGTTCATGGGCGAGCGCAATTCATGGGCCAGATCGTCTGAAAACTGCGCAAGCTGCTGCACATCACCATCCAGCCGGTGAAGCATGAAATTGACCGCATGAGCCAGATCCCGCAACTCGTCGGGCAGCCCATTGACCTTCATGCGGTGTGACAGATCGCGGGCCGAGATCAGCGCAGTCACTTTGCGAAACGCACTCAACGGCCTGAGGCCACGACGCACCGCCCACCAGACACCGACGCCAATCAGCAGCAGCACTACCGGCAGCATCAGAAAAGTCGACTTCATGTAGGCGTTCAGCAGTTCGGTATCGCTCTCTCTGTCCACCGACAGCCTGACCACAATGTCCTGATCCGTCTTCAGGCGTATTTTCTTGTAGCTCAGCAGAATCTTGTGGCCCTGGGCCGAAGCCAGTTCCTGAAAACCCTGCGGCGGGTCACCAGCATTCAGAACCGGCAGATTGCGCCCCTCTTCATTGCCGACACTCATCAGTTGCTGACGAGGGTTGCCCGAATCGAGAATGGTCAGCGCGAAGCTGTCATTCCCGACGATCTGGTCACGCAGCGTATGAGGGTATTGAACGATGTCCTCGACACTCAGAAACCCCTCGCTCAGGCTGTGCTCGATCTGCGCGAACCTGTCTTTCAGAGCATCTTCGGCGCGCAAGTCCAACTGATGGGAAATGGCGGCGTACGCGAACGTTTCCATCACCAGTACCAGAGTGGCGATCAACGCCGTCACCATCAGCCCCAGGCGCGTCGAGAGACGTGTCGGGATCATTCGCGCACTTCCAGCACATAGCCCACGCCGCGCAACGTGTGAATCAGCTTGGTCTCGAACGGGTCGTCGATCTTCGCCCGCAAGCGACGGATCGATACTTCCACCACGTTGGTGTCGCAATCGAAGTTCATGTCCCAGACCAGTGAGATGATCTGAGTACGCGACATGACCTCGCCGCTATGACGCATCAACAGGTGCAGAAGCGCGAACTCTTTGGTGGTCAGGTCAATGCGTTGCTTGCCGCGAAAAGCGCGGTGACGACCCTGATCGAGCTCCAGGTCGCCGACCTGCAACACCTTGGCCGTGGTGGTCTGCTCGCTGCGGCGCATGAGGGTCCGAACCCGCGCGAGCAGTTCGGGAAATTCGAACGGCTTGACCAGATAGTCATCAGCGCCCATTTCCAGACCTTTGACCTTCTCCTCCAGACGACCGCGCGCAGTGACCATCATGATGCGCGTGTTGACGGTTTTCCTCAGGCGGGTCAGCACCTCCCAGCCGTCCATCTCAGGCAGGTTCACATCCAGTATCACCACATCGTAAGCCTGATGCTGCGCGAGGTAGAGCCCATCAAGCCCGGTGGCAGCGATATCGACGATATAGCCACTTTCGGTCAAACCCTGATGCATATACTCGGCAGTTTTCGGCTCGTCCTCTACGACAAGGATTCGCATAAGGGGCTTCCTGTTTGATGAACGGGTAATGACGATGCCGTGCAGTGTACTGAAAAGAAACGCCCTTCTCGCTGGATAACAGAATCGTAATTTTCCAGTAATCCCAGTGATAACTCATGTGTTGGTAGCCGCTGGCGCGGGCTTCATCGCTTGGTTAGATGTGGCCGTGCTGTGGGCACATCGGCGTCAGGAGGCTCCAGACAGAGTGTCCTGACACTTTCATTTGCCCGCAATGAACTTTCACTCAAAGGAAGGTCGAGACCTTCGCTTTTGCCAGTAGAAGTTATCCGTAGTCTCGGTCCCACAGGATTCTCAGGCTTTTCCGGGCCATCAGTCGGCCACTGGCTATAACCTCGCCGCTTTAAAGTGCTTATCGTCTACTCACAAATGGGCTGTCCGGCAAAGCATTGATGGGCAGCGTCCTGCATAAGGAGATGTAGAGGTTGATGAACAAGGTTCATGGCATATGAGGCGTACCAGTCTTTACGACCGTATTTCCGAGCGCCGACTGGCTGACGAGGCGCTGGCGCGTGAGGAAGCTGTACGTGCTGCCGCGCAACGGGAACGGGAACTCATCGAAGTGGCGATTCTCGTACCACAGCCCTTGCTCAATGCGCCGTGCAGCTTCAACTTCGGCGGGTTCCAGTTCAGCTTCCCGGAAGGGTTCAGGTGCAGCGCAATCGAGGCGACCGTCGAAGTCGGCGGAGAGCCTGTAGTGGTCTCTATTCAGCGTCGCGATGTACCTGAAGAGGCAACCCTCGCCGAAGTATTCTCCGAAGCCGTCAAAGCGCTACAGCCGCTTCATGGAGCAATACAGGTCATTCGCCATTATGAAACAGTCCTGGCGGGCAATGCGGCACTGGCGCTGGACTTCCATTTTCGCGAAGGTTTCGAAGAGCGCCACGGTCGCCTGATCGGCGCCTTGGTGCCGGCCGTCGATCATAACCAACGTCAGTGGCTGAGCGCAGGTTGCGTGATTGACTCAGAAAAACAGGCGCTAAAACTCTGGCTGCTGGACTTCGACGTCATGCTCGAAGGTCTCGCATCCAGCTAGACTGCACCCACTGCCAACAGGACAGGTTTAATGGACTATCAGTTGCTGAGCGTCAGCGCTTCTCCGGGTGATCAGACCTCCACAGCCCGCTGCATGCAGGAATAACGGCGATGTTCGAGGCAGCCCGGTTAATGGATGAAATCGAGCACACCGGTGCGCTGACCGGCTTTGTGCTCGGAGCAGTGGTGGGCATCGCGGCGGTGGCGTATGTATCGTTCGCCTTCGCTACATGTGGCTTGGGCGCGATTTTACTGGGCCTGGCTGTCGGACTGGCGGGTAACGCCCTTGCCAGTATCGGGGAAAGCATAGGCAGTGCCTTCAGCTCTCCGGCGGGGCAGATCGATTCTGCCTCGCCCAACGTGTTCATCAATGGTCGGCCGGCTGCATTTGCCATCGAAAGCACAGCTGTATGTGACAAGCACTCGCCTATCGTCAAGGTTGCAGAAGGCTCCAGCAACGTCTTCATCAACGGTCAACCGGCAGCGCGCAAAGGCGACAAACTGACCTGCGGCGCAAAAATCGGCACGGGCTCCCCCAACGTCTTCATCGGCGGCGGCACTCATCGCTACCTGGCAGTCCATGATGAGGTGCCGACGATAGTCCGCTACACCGTGGACATTCTGATGGTGGTGGCAGGCGGCGCTAAAGCGGTCGGCAGCATTGCCAAGCTGGGCCTGCAGGCCGGCCTGAAAGCTGCCGGGCCTTGCGCACTGCGCTTTATGGGCGGTGTCTTTCTCAGCGACGCAATCGTTCGTTTCGGCGTCGCCCCGCTGGCCGAAAAAGTGCTGGGAGGCCTGCACGGCAACCCGGTCGACTCCACCACCGGGCGCAAACTGCTGATCGATGAGTCCGACTTCAGCCTGCCGGGCCTTATGCCCATCGAGTGGACGCGCTTCTACGCCAGCGACCTCAACGTCGACAGCGTGCTGGGCAAGGGCTGGGTGCTGCCCTGGGAACAAAGCCTGCGCCGCAAGGGCAGTTTCCTGTACCTCAGCGACAATCAGGGACGCAGCGTGCCGTTTATGACACTGGGCTACAACGAGCGCATCTACAACGCACAGGAACAACTGTATCTGGTACGCACTGTCGGCGGTCATTACCTGTTACAAACGCTGGACAACCTCTTCTATTACTTCGGCGAAGTCCCCGACGACAACCAGCCCGTTCCCCTGCAACGCATCGAAAACGCACTGGGTCATTTTCTGCATTTTGTGCGCAGCGAAGACGGCGTTCTGACCGATATCTGCTCTACCGGCGAGCAGCGCATACACCTGCATTACGACGAAGTGACCAACCGCCTGAGCATCGTCAAACGCATCGTTGGCGATCAGGCAGTCGAAACGCTGGTGCGTTACGGCTATGACAAAAACGGCCAGTTGAACAGCGTGTACAACCGCAACGGCGATTCAGTACGCAACTTCAGTTACACCGACGGGCTGATGAACCGACACGCCAACGCACTGGGGCTTGCTTGCGAGTATCGCTGGGAAGTTATCGGCGACAAACCGCGGGTGGTCGAACACTGGACCAGCGACGGCGAGCACTTCCATTTCGATTACGATCTGGTGGCGCATCAGACGCGGGTGACGGATGTATTGGGCCGCCATGCCGAAGTGACCTACAACAAGGATCGCCGCGTGTTAGCCAGCACCGACTTCGGTGGCGAGCACTACCACATCGCGCTGGACGACACCGGCAACATCACCGGCCTGACATTGCCCGACGGCAACCAGTTGGGCTTTGAGTACGACGAGCTGTCGCGCCTCACCGCAGAGACCGACCCGCTGGGCCGAACCACGCGCTATCGGCATCACTACAAGACCACACTGGTCAAACAGGTCACCTACCCGGACGGGGCCATCTGGAAAGCTCATTACGACGACAGGGGCAACCTTGTCGCTGAAATCGACGCATTGGGCCATAAGACCGAATACCTCAACGGCGAAGACGGCCTGCCGCACACCATCATCGACGCTACCCATAAATCAAAAAACCTGTGGTGGAACAACCTGGCGCGGGTCGAACGCTTTCAGGACTGTTCAGGCAAGAGCACGTATTACCGGTATGACGCGCACCAGCAACTGGTCGCTGTCACGGATGCCCTGAACAACACAACAACGCTGGAACGCAAACCCGGCGGCGAAGTGCTGCGCATCCACCACCCGGACGGCAGCCACGAAAGCTTTACCTATAACGCCCACGGTCAGGTACTGACGCACACCAATGGCAAGGATCAGACCACTCATCTGGCACGTAACGCACGCGGCCTGCCGATCCGCCGTCAGGACCCCAAGGGTCTGATGGTCGCATACCAGTACGACGAGGCCCTGCGCCTGGTGGCACTGACCAATGAAAACGATGCAACCTACACCTTCGCCTACGACAGCGCCGACCGGCTGATCGAAGAAAAGCGCATCGACCAGTTGACCCGGCGTTTCAGATATAACCTTGGCGGTCATCTGACCCAGGTTGAAGAAACCGGCTACAGCGAAAAAGGCGAACGACCACAACGCAGTACCTGGTTCGAGCGCGATTCGATTGGCCGCCTGCTGGCCAGACTCAACGACGATGCACGTCAGGATTTCGAGTACGACGACAGCGACCGCTTGCGCTCCATTCAACGCACGCCCACCGATGGCGGCAGAAAACTCGGGGTCGCAGCTGAAAAACTGGAATTTGCCTACGACATACTGGGCCGCCTGACGCAGGAAACCTCACCGCAGGGTGCGTTGGACTACGAGTACGACCCGCTCGGCAACCTGACCACGCTGACACTTCCGACCGGTCAACACCTGAACCACCTGTATTACGGAAGCGGCCACCTGCACCAACTGAACCTCGACGGCCAACTGATCAGCGACATCGAGCGCGACGACCTGCACCGCGAGATCTACCGCACCCAAGGCAAACTCACCAGTTGCTTTGGCTACGACGCATTAGGTCGCAAGGCCTGGCAGTACGCGACCACTCTGCCCGCCGAGAAACTGTCGCAGATCCAGAACCCGCTCATAAAGCCTGAGCGCTACGTCGAACACGCCTACAACTCAATCCACCGCCGTTACGAATATGACCTGGCTGGCGAGCTAAGCCGCACCCTCGACAAGCTGCGCGGCGAAGTCAGCTATGAATACGAAGCTAACGGCCGACTGCTCGAGCACAACCCCGAAAAACGTTTCGAGGGCGAAGCATTCCGCTATGACGCTGCCGGCAACCGCCTGAACTTCAACACCAGCCGCTTCGACCGCGTCAAAGACAACCGGCTCAAGCAGTGGAGCAACCACGAATACACATACGACGCCTGGGGCAACCTGGTCGAGAAAATCGTCGGCATCGTGCGTTGGCAGACCTTCACCTACGACTGCGAAAACCGTCTGGTCAAAACCGAGACCATGGCCAACAGCCAGATAGAAAGCACCAGCAGCTACCAGTACGACAGCCTGGGTCGACGCGTCGCCAAACACTCAGACATCAAAGGCCAGACCGACCAGAAACGCTTTCTCTGGCAGGGGCTGCGCATGCTGCGCGAAGAAAGCCCGGAGCAGAGCAGCCTTTACCTCTATGAGCCTGGCAGCTACGCGCCGCTGGCCCGCGTCGATCAACGCGAAGGCGAGGCAGAAAACAAGGTTTACTACTTCCACACCGACCAGATCGGCACCCCGCTGGAGATGACCGATGCCGAAGGGCAGATCGTCTGGCAGGCCAAATACAAGCCGTGGGGGATGATCGATAAGCTGGTGGTGAACGAGGTCGAGCAGAACCTGAGGTTTCAGGGTCAGTATTTCGATGTCGAGACAGG
>NZ_LJRO01000265.1 GCF_001401155.1 Pseudomonas tremae | reverse complement strand
AAGGCTCGTGATTTTCCACGTCCTACCTGCATGGCTTCGACCGATGTACGTATGTTGTTGGCTGCCAAGTCGAGAGGTTTAAACACTGGCACATTCAATGGTGAGGACACCGTTTGCCAGTGCTATTCACAGCAGGCCACACGCATGACAACGTCTTTTGATTTCTGTATGTCAGTCGTGCAGAACGGATATTTTGATGACACTAAACAGCAGCCGGCGTATGCCACACCTGCCGGTCTTTCATCAACTCGCTCCCTTGAGTCGCGCGACGGTCCGCAGCGAGGGCTCGCAGCGGTGGACCAGAGCGCGCAACCACAAAAGGTTTCACGTTTTAACATCATTCCTGATACCAGTCGCACGCAACGAACGATCAAATGACAGGCAGCCGGTTATAACTCGACTAAACGGTAATTTAGTTGAGTTATGCTTTTTGGTGATTAAAAGGACTGTACTCGAGGCCTCGAGGTAAATCCAGAGGTACGCATAATGTGTGGACGTTATGGTACTTGCGGCCAACGGCCAGAATCGATCGTCGGGACCATTGCGCAGCCCCCGGCGATCGATTTACCCATAACGTCAATTATGCGTGGCCACCTCCGGCCTAGAACGCGTGCAAAGCCCTCTCAGACCCCGCAAAACTCACTTCGCGCCATGATCACCCAGCTTTACCGCAACGGACCCA
>NZ_LJRO01000428.1 GCF_001401155.1 Pseudomonas tremae | reverse complement strand
CAGTCCTGGAACCGGACAGATAGTCAGGCATCACGTAATGGCTGATGTCCGCCTGCATCAGGGTAGAGTTCCAACCATTATAATTACTGAGCCAGCCGTCATAGTCGGTTCAGAGTTTCAACAGCTTCGACAGCACAACCTGACCCTTGAGGATTTGAGAAAGAGTGGTGTACCACTCTCGCACGTCGCCATTCTTGAAACGCAGGCGCAAAAAACGAAAGACGACTGCGTTATGTACGCCCTGAATTACGCAATCAAAGCCTATAAAAATGCAAATCAATTTGATGACATTCATCAAGGTCTTCAGCGTGGCGCATTACCAACCGAAGACGAGTCCAGAACCAAGACCACCCTCGGCGCACTCGAACAAAACAGCCCATACCCATTGATGAACGGGGACACTCATGCGGCATTCGGTGCGGATTTTCTGCCAGTGGATTTTTATAAGCATGGCGCTTCGCTGACGCAGGCGAGAGAGCTAATGAAGCGGCCGGACGGACGCATAGCCGGGAGAGTCAACAGCGAAAACCACAGAGAGGCTGAAAACCTGATTCAACGCAACCAGGCATTTCGCATGACACGCAGTGTTTTGCTCGACGATGGTACACCGTCAAGCACCCAATTCAGCGCGTCCATCGACGGCTTTAGACTCCAGGAAATAAAACGAGTACTGGCCGCAGCACAGCGCTGACGACAACAATCGCGAGCTCGTATCGATACTATTAGCACCTCAACGATACGGGCCCGCCCGCCCTCAATCGGCGACGCGTGATACTAAATTAACTTCACTTAACCGCGTGTTCACGCTCGTCCTTGACGCAGTCGAAGACCTCACCACGCAGCTCGGGCAGCTCCTTGGCGCAATAATCGCTGCCAAGTTTGCCGAGGGCATCGCACATCCCTTCGAGACGGCCGTCGACCGCCTGCAAATGGTCGAGCATCTGCCCGATGGCGCGGGCAATCGGGTCTGGCATGTCTGCGCTGACGCCATAAGCATCAAAGCCGAGCTTTTCAGCCATGGCCTTGCGCCTGGCTTCTGTCTCGTCGTCGGACTTGACGATGATGCGCCCCGGTATACCTACGGCGGTCGCACCGGCAGGCACCGCTTTGGTGACCACGGCATTGGAGCCGATCTTGGCACCAGCCCCTACCGTGAAAGGCCCCAGCACTTTGGCACCCGCCCCCACCACGACGCCGTCCTCGAGGGTCGGATGACGCTTGCCGGCGTTCCAGCTGGTGCCGCCCAGAGTCACGCCCTGATAAAGCGTCACGTCATTGCCGATCTCGGCGGTTTCCCCGATCACGATACCCATACCGTGATCAATGAAAAAGCGACGACCGATGCGCGCGCCCGGATGAATTTCGATGCCAGTCATCCAGCGACCGAAATTGGAGACCACCCGCGCGGGCCATTTCCAGCCGTTGCACCACAAAATATGGCCAAAACGGTGCAGCCAGATAGCGTGCATACCCGGGTAGCAGGTCAAGACCTCAAACGCGTTGCGCGCCGCAGGGTCGCGGTGGAACACACTTTGAATGTCTTCTCGAAGGCGCTCGAACATTACTGGTCCTTCCGCTTGTAGGGTTCGCCGCGTGCGACTTTCTGGGTTTCAGTGAGCACACCGCGCAGAATACTCAGCTCGGAGCGCTCCACCTCACTGCGACCGAACAGCCTGCGCAGCCTTGCCATCAAATGCCTCGGCTTTTCAGGGTCAAGAAAACCGATGTCCACTAATGTGCTTTCCAGATGACCATAAAAGCCTTCCATCTCGTCCATCGTCGCCAGCTCAGCACTGTGCGCCGACGCAGGCCTGGACGCCTCGCCCTGCTCCGATAGGGCCAGCCACGCCATACGTACTTCATAGCTGAGCACCTGAACGGCCGCAGCCAGATTGAGCGAACTGAAAGCGGGGTCTGAAGGAATATGCACATGGAAGTGACAACGCTGCAGTTCTTCGTTGGTCAGGCCAGCGTGCTCGCGACCAAATACCAGCGCCACTTCGGCACCCTCCCCGGCCTGCTCTATAACCTTTTCGCCAGACGCTCGCGGATCAAGCAACGGCCATGGCAGGCTGCGATCCCGAGCACTGGTACCCAATACAAGACGGCAACCCACCAGCGCCTCTTCCAGCGTAGCGACGACCTGCGCAGCTTCGAGAATATCGGTGGCACCGGATGCGCGGGCATCAGCATCCGGCGACGGAAAGATTCTGGGCTCGACCAGCACCAGACGTGAAAGCCCCATGTTTTTCATGGCGCGAGCGGCACCGCCGATATTTCCGGGATGGGTAGTGCCGACCAGGACAACACGGATGTTCTGCAACAAGGCGAACGCTCACTGACGCGAATTAGGGGGGCAAATCCTACAGAAACGGTCCGCCTAACGCTACGAACCCGTGCAGACGACGCAACCTGAAATCATTTGCCCGGCAGCAGAAAAACTCACACGAAGTCGACAGCCGTAACAACGCAAGGCTGGAAATAATTCGAATCAGCCCATAGAATGCCCGGCTCTCTTTAACAACCTTAGGTGAATTGTCCATGCAGCCCATGCTGAATATCGCGCTGCGCGCCGCCCGCAGCGCCAGCGAATTGATTTTCCGCTCCATCGAGCGCTTGGATACCATCAAGGTTGACGAAAAAGAAGCCAAGGATTACGTCACAGAGATCGACCGCGCTGCCGAACAGAGCATCATCACTGCGCTGCGCAAGGCCTACCCGACTCACGGCATCCTCGGCGAAGAAAGCGGCATGCACGAAGGCAGCGGCGAAGGCACCGACTACCTGTGGATCATCGACCCGCTGGACGGCACCACCAACTTTGTTCGCGGCATTCCGCACTTCGCGGTCAGCATCGCCTGCAAATACCGCGGCCGCCTGGAACACGCTGTTGTTCTGGACCCGGTTCGCCAGGAAGAATTCACCGCCAGCCGTGGCCGCGGCGCCGCACTCAACGGTCGTCGCCTGCGTGTCAGCCAACGCAAGAGCCTGGAAGGCGCGCTGCTGGGCACCGGCTTCCCCTTCCGTGACAACCAGATGGACAACATCGAGAACTATCTCGGCATGTTCCGCAGCCTGGTCGGCCAGACTGCCGGCATCCGTCGCGCAGGCGCTGCAAGCCTCGACCTGGCCTACGTGGCCGCCGGTCGTTTCGATGCTTTCTGGGAGTCGGGCCTGTCCGAATGGGACATGGCTGCAGGCGCACTGCTGATTCAGGAAGCAGGCGGCCTGGTCAGCGACTTCACAGGCGGTCACGACTTCCTGGAAAAAGGCCACATAGTTGCCGGTAACACCAAGTGCTTCAAGGCTGTACTGACAGCCATCGCACCGCACCTGCCTGCTTCGCTCAAGCGCTAAACAGCAGATGTAAAAAAACCGGCGAAAGCCGGTTTTTTTATGTCTCTCAGAAGCCCAGCGGTTGGCGTTATTGCGCCTGACCCAATATCAGCTGACCGTTCTTGTCGACCGGAATCTGGCTACCTGGATCACGCTCCATACGGACCTGACCCACTTTTTCGTTCAGCTTGTACTTGACGTTGTAACCCACCACTTTGTCGCTGACATCATTGACCGTTGTGCAACGGTTCTGTGTAGTGGTGTAGGTATCACGCTCCTGCATACCTTCCTGAACCCTGTTACCGGCATAACCGCCGCCGAGCGCACCTGCGACGGTTGCGATTTTCTTGCCATTACCGCCACCGACCTGATTGCCGAGCAAACCACCGGCAACCGCGCCAATCACGCTACCTACGATCTGATGCTGGTCCTTGACCGGCGCCTGACGGGTAACGGTTACGTCCTTGCAAACTTCACGGGGGGTTTTGATCTGCTGGTTGATTGGCTCTACAGCCAATACATCCGCATACTCAGGACCACCCTTGACCAAGCTATAGGTGGCAACGGCGCCGCCAGCGGTCACGACAGCAGCACCTAATACAACACCAACAAGCATAGACTTGTTCACTTGAACCTCCTGACCAATCGAAACGCAGCATGACTGCGCAATGCCTAGCCTTGGAGCATAAAAAAAGGCGCGAGTTCAGCTCTCGCGCCTTTTTTATGATGACCGGACTTATGGCAGGTCGTCGGCCTTGTCTACAACCACAGGAGGAATCAGATCTTCAGTGGTCAGGTTCAGCCAGATCAGCACCACGTTGGCGATGTAGATCGACGAGTAGGTACCCGCCAGCACACCGATGAACAACGCGATGGAGAAGCCTTCGAGGCTGTCACCGCCGAATACCCACAACGCCACAATCGCCAACAGGGTCGAAACCGAGGTCGCTATTGTGCGCAGCAGTGTCTGCGTGGTCGAAATGTTGATGTTTTCGATCAACGATGCCTTGCGCAGCAGGCGGAAGTTTTCGCGAACCCGGTCGAAGACCACGATGGTGTCGTTCAGCGAGTAACCGATGATCGCCAGCACCGCCGCCAGCACCGTCAGGTCGAAGGTGATCTGGAAGAACGACAGGATACCCATCGTCACCACAACGTCGTGAATCAGCGAGATGATCGCGCCGACTGCAAACTTCCACTGGAAGCGGAACGCCAGGTAGATCAGAACACCGCCCAGCGCCATCAGCATGCCGAGACCGCCCTGGTCGCGAAGCTCTTCGCCGACCTGAGGACCGACGAACTCTACCCGCTTGACCACTGCCGGGTTATCGGCACCGGATTTGCGCAGCGCTTCAGCAACCTGGGTGCCCAGTTGCGGGTCTTCACCCGGCATGCGCACCAGCAAGTCAGTTGTCGCACCGAAGCTCTGCACAACGGCTTCGTGATAGCCCGCTGAAACAAGTTCCTGACGCACTTTGCCCAGATCGGCCGGACGCTCGTAAGTCAGCTCGATGAGCGTACCGCCGGTGAAGTCCAGACCGAAGTTGAGCCCTTTATGGAACCAGCTGAACAACGCCAGTGCGGTAAGGAGCATCGTAATGGCGAACGCAACATTGCGAACGCCCATGAAGTTGATGGTACGTAACATGGCAGCCCCTTAAATCCACAACTTCTTGAAGTCACGACCGCCGT
Organism: Pseudomonas tremae; assembly: GCF_001401155.1. Classification (GTDB taxonomy): domain Bacteria; phylum Pseudomonadota; class Gammaproteobacteria; order Pseudomonadales; family Pseudomonadaceae; genus Aquipseudomonas; species Aquipseudomonas tremae. The sequence goes on along the minus strand of NZ_LJRO01000428.1, from coordinate 36,755 downwards.
AGATCAGGTTGACCATAGCGCGGGTCACCATGATGGCCGTGAACATCGAGGTAAAGATCCCGAGCGACATGGTCACTGCAAACCCTTTGACCGGGCCGGTGCCCATCGCAAAGAGAATGCCGCCGACCAGCAGCGTCGTCAGGTTGGCGTCGAGGATCGCCGTGTAGGCGCGGTCGAAACCTTCGTTGATAGCGCGTTGTACCGTCATGCCGTTGGCGATTTCCTCACGAATACGCGAGAAGATCAGCACGTTGGCGTCCACCGCCATACCCATGGTCAACACGATACCGGCGATACCCGGCAGGGTCAGTGTTGCACCCAGCAAGGACATTAATGCCAGCAGCATGACCATGTTCAGGGCCAGCGCCACGGTAGCGATCAGACCAAAGAAACGGTAGATCGCCATGATGAAGATCGATACGAACAACATGCCCCACAGGGAAGCATCGATACCCTTGGTGATGTTGTCGGCACCCAGGCTTGGACCAATGGTGCGCTCTTCGGCGAAGTACATCGGTGCTGCCAGACCACCGGCACGCAACAGCAGCGCCAGTTCGGAAGACTCACCCTGGCCGTTCAGGCCGGTAATCCGGAACTGACTGCCCAGCGGCGACTGAATGGTCGCCAGGCTGATGATTTTCTTCTCTTCTTTGAACGTCTGGACCGGCACGTCTTTCTCGACGCCGTTGACCATCTGCTTGGTGTAGGTAGTGGTAGGACGCTGCTCGATGAAGATCACCGCCATGCTGCGCCCCACATTGCTGCGGGTAGCGCGGCTCATCAGCTCGCCACCATGGCCGTCCAGGTTGATGTTTACCTGAGGGCGGCCATGCTCGTCGAAACTGGCCTTGGCGTCAGTCACCTGATCGCCGGTGATAATCAGACCACGCTCCACCGCCGCTGCCGGACGCCCGCCTTCGCGGAATTCGAACATTTCGGTGGTGCCTTTCGAATCATCCGGACCTGCGCCCAGGCGGAACTCGAGGTTGGCGGTCTTGCCCAGAATACGCTTGGCTTCTGCAGTGTCCTGCACACCCGGCAGCTCGACCACGATGCGGTTGGCACCCTGACGCTGTACCAGCGGCTCGGCCACACCAAGCTCGTTGACCCGGTTACGTACCGTGGTCAGGTTCTGCTTGATCGAGTATTCGCGAATCTCGGCCAGTTTGGCTGGCGTCAGCGCCATGCGCAGCACGGGAATACCGTTCAGCTCTGCAGGCGTGATTTCGAAGTCGGTGAAGGTCTTGCGAACCAGCGCACGGGCCTGCTCGCGTTCTGCGTCATCGCCAAAGCCCAGTTGAATCGCATTGCCCAACTGCGGGAGGCTGCGATAACGCACCTTCTCCTTGCGCAACAGGGATTTGACTTCACCTTCGTAGACTTTCAGACGAGCATCGATCGCCTTGTCCATGTCGACTTCCAGCAGGAAGTGCACACCACCGGACAGGTCGAGGCCGAGCTTCATAGGGCTCGCGCCCAGGTTACGCAGCCAGGTCGGCGTGGTACGCGCCAGGTTCAGTGCGACGACATAGTCATCACCTAAAGCCTTGCGCACAACATCCTTGGCCGGCAACTGATCTTCCTGCTTGCTCAGACGCAACAAACCGCCCTTGCCATTCTCGGCCAGAGAAGAAGCCTTGACCGAGATGCCAGCATCGGCAAGCGCCTTGGCTGCACGATCCACGTCTGCCTGATTGACTTGCAGCGCAGTGCTCGCGCCGCTGATCTGGATGGCAGAATCATCAGGATAGAGATTGGGTGCGGAATAAATAAAACCGACCACCAGCACCGCCAGGATCAGTACGTATTTCCACAGAGGGTATTTGTTCAGCATCACGCCGCCCGCTTAAAACGCGGGGCGCCTTGCGCGCCCCGTCGATGGGTAAAAAGTTGCTACTCAGATCGCTTTCAGGGTGCCTTTAGGCAGAGTGGCCGCGATGGCGCCTTTCTGGATTTTCAGCTCGACCGTGTCGGACACTTCGATGACCACGAAGTCGTCGGTCACTTTGTTGATCTTGCCGGCGATACCGCCGCTGGTCACAACTTCGTCGCCTTTCTGCAGGTTGCCCAGCAGGTTTTTCTGCTCTTTCGCGCGCTTGGCCTGTGGGCGCCAGATCATCAGATAGAAGATGACCAGGAAGCCGACCAGGAAGATCCACTCGAAACCACTGCCCGCAGGACCGGCAGCCGGTGCAGCAGCATCCGCAAAAGCGGGAGAGATGAAAAAGCTCATGTGTCGCTCCAGTTACATAATTAGTATAAAAGCAGGAAAAACTCGTTCTGTTTCAACCCAGAGGCGGCGTTGGAAGGCCGCGTTTGGCATAGAAGGCATCGACAAAGGCGGCCAATGTACCCTGTTGAATAGCCTCGCGCAAACCAGCCATCAGCAGCTGGTAGTGCCGCAAATTATGGATTGTGTTGAGCATGCTACCCAGCATTTCCCCACACTTGTCCAGGTGGTGCAGATAAGCGCGCGAGAAGTTCTTGCAGGTGTAGCAATCGCAGCTCGGGTCCAATGGCGAATTGTCGTGACGATGGAAGGCATTACGGATTTTCAGAACGCCGGTATCGATGAACAAATGGCCGTTGCGAGCGTTGCGGGTCGGCATGACGCAGTCGAACATGTCGACGCCACGGCGCACACCCTCGACCAGATCTTCCGGCTTGCCTACACCCATCAGGTAACGGGGTTTGTCTGCCGGCATCTGGCCTGGCAAATAGTCCAGCACCTTGATCATCTCGTGCTTGGGCTCGCCGACCGACAGACCGCCGATGGCCAGACCATCGAAACCAATCTCGTCCAGGCCTTCCAGCGAGCGCATGCGCAGGTTCTCGTGCATGCCTCCCTGAACAATGCCGAACAGTGCCGCGGTGTTCTCGCCGTGCGCGACCTTGGAACGCTTGGCCCAACGCAGGGAAAGCTCCATGGAGATACGCGCCACGTCCTCGTCAGCCGGGTACGGCGTGCATTCATCGAAAATCATCACGATGTCCGAGCCCAGATCACGCTGCACCTGCATCGACTCTTCCGGCCCCATGAACACCTTGGCGCCATCAACCGGAGACGCAAAGGTCACGCCCTCCTCCTTGATCTTGCGCATGGCGCCCAGGCTGAACACCTGAAAACCGCCGGAGTCAGTCAGAATCGGCCCCTGCCATTGCATGAAATCGTGCAGGTCGCCGTGGCCCTTGATGACCTCAGTGCCCGGGCGCAACCACAAGTGAAACGTGTTGCCCAGAATCATCTGCGCACCCGTGGCCTCGATGTCACGCGGCAGCATGCCCTTGACCGTGCCATAGGTGCCCACCGGCATGAACGCCGGGGTCTCGACCACGCCACGCGGAAAGGTCAGGCGACCACGACGGGCCTTGCCGTCGGTGGCCAACAACTCGAAAGACATACGACAGGTGCGACTCATGCGTGATCCTCTGGTGCCGATTCCTGTGGGGCCGTCGGCGCGGGATTGCGGGTGATGAACATGGCATCACCGTAACTGAAGAAGCGGTACCCGTGCTCGACGGCCGCCGCATAGGCAGCCATGGTTTCGGGATAACCGGCGAATGCCGAAACCAGCATCAACAGCGTGGATTCGGGCAAATGGAAATTGGTCACCAGAGCATCGACGACGTGAAACGGACGCCCCGGATAAATGAAAATGTCAGTGTCGCCGCTGAAAGGCTTCAACTCGCCATCACGCGCTGCGCTTTCCAGCGAGCGAACGCTGGTGGTGCCGACCGCGATCACCCGGCCGCCTCGCGCACGGCATGCAGCCACGGCATCGACCACGTCCTGGCTGACTTCCAGCCACTCGCTGTGCATGTGGTGATCTTCGATCTGCTCGACGCGAACCGGTTGAAAAGTGCCCGCGCCTACATGCAACGTGACAAAAGCAGTCTCGACACCCTTGGCTGCAATCGCGTCCAGCAGCGGCTGGTCGAAGTGCAGACCCGCAGTCGGCGCAGCCACAGCGCCAGCACGCTGGGCATAGACGGTCTGATAACGCTCGCGGTCCGAGCCTTCGTCCGGGCGGTCTATATAAGGAGGCAACGGCATGTGCCCGACCCGATCCAGCAGCGGCAGCACCTCTTCGGCAAAGCGCAACTCGAAAAGCGCATCATGCCGGGCCACCATCTCGGCCTCCCCACCGCCGTCGATCAGAATCGACGACCCGGGTTTGGGCGACTTGCTGGAACGCACATGCGCCAGCACACGATGACTGTCCAGCACCCGCTCGACCAGAATTTCCAGCTTGCCGCCGGAGGTTTTCTGCCCGAACAGGCGTGCAGGAATGACACGGGTATTGTTGAACACCATCAAGTCGCCCGAACGTAAATGCTCAAGCAAATCAGTGAATTGACGATGTGCCAGCGCCCCGGTCGGCCCATCGAGGGTCAACAGGCGACTGCTGCGACGCTCGGCCAACGGGTGGCGAGCAATCAGGGAATCGGGGAGTTCGAAGGTAAAGTCAGCGACGCGCATGATCGGGTTCGTTTAGCAGGGCCGGGAAGTTTATCCGGTTTGACGGCATTAGTAAAAAACCTGCGTAAATCCCTGTTGACCAACGGAAAACTCATCCTTATACTTCGCCGCCATTGAGCCCTGATGGCGGAATTGGTAGACGCGGCGGATTCAAAATCCGTTTTCGAAAGAAGTGGGAGTTCGATTCTCCCTCGGGGCACCACCATTGAAAAAGACCTTGAAATTCAAGGTCTTTTTTTTCGTCTGGCGTAATATTGGCGTAACGCGCTGTGTTCCGCGCAGTTCCGACGCATGATGCACGGCGCGACCAAGCGTTCGTTCACACCTCTGATTAATCTGCAGCTTCCTGGCCAGCAAACGTGATGCTCCGCGCCTCGATCAGAGGCCGCCCTTCCCGATCTCATCGCCTAGTGTTTCGGCAGCACGCTGCATGTAAACCATGCTGGCAATCGGTGGGCTCCGCAAGCCAGGCTAAACTCTCAATTTTTTGAAGCAGGAAGCTGATATGTCTTTTGACGCATTTATGCAGGTGGACGGTGTAGAAGGCGAGTCTCTGGACGACGCCCACAAAGGCTGGGTAGAGCTGTTGTCCTACCATTACGACGCGGTTCAGTCGATCAGTAATACTGCCTCATCTAGCGGGGGCGCGACTGCAGGGGGCGTGACTCTGGGCGATTTTAGAGTAAGCAAATATATAGACAGAGCGACACCAAAACTATTTGAGCTTTGCTGCCGTGGTTCGCACATCAACAAGGTAACTATACGCGTACACCGCGCAAGCACTGAGAAATTCAAATATTTAGATATCGTTCTTGAAGAAGTTTTGATATCAACCGTTAGCGGTAATGGCGCAGAACATGCCGGCTTACCAGTGGAAATGATCACACTCAACTACGGACGTATAAAATTTGAATATTCTCAGCAGCAGCGTGCTGACGGAGGAAATGCTGGTATCGTCTCAGGGGGGTGGGATAGGACAGCAAATAAGCCTTTTGCTTAATCAATAACACTATCAGCTCAGCGGTATTCTTTAGAAACTGAAGCCCGCCCAACGACAGGGCGGGCTCCAGACTTATCTGAACAGTAGCAAAGTGACACCAAATAGAATGACAGTAATTATTGCTTCTTTTCGAGAAAGCGAAAAGCAAATAGCCATCTGCACAACGATAGCTATAGTTACGACCAAACCCCGAAGAACCGCTCTGTCATTAGACTCATCTTGAATCGGCAAGGATAAATTATCAGGTGATGGCGTGAGACCGGGTGGGGACGCGAGCATACTAGGATCCATCCAATCATATTCAAAACCCTGAAAGAGCACATACATTAGCAGACAGAAAAAATAAATACTGTACAAAAAAATTCGCAGCAATACGCTTTTCATTTTCATTTTCATTTTCACTTTCATATTCATCACATCGTAAGCTGTTTGAGGTGGGCCCAAGAATTGACGATGAAGTTACCGTAACTCAGATCTTTTTTAATCTCATCTAAAGACCGACTTGTACCCCAATTATACCGAGCGCCGATAATTCGTACCTCCTCCATTCCGATGGAAGAAAAATGATCATAATCAGCAAGCATACGCAGGTGCTTTGCCGCAATATCAATATTATAGATATCAGTTTCAATACAGTTAGCCAAACTCCGAAGCTGACTGATATCCATCTCATCGGGATTCATCCCTAAAGTAACAGCTGCTGTGCGAAGCTGGATGCTGACCCAACCAAAACTGGTTTTGGCTGGGGGGTTAGTTATCGGACTTGAGAGATTACCCAAGCGCTCAAGAGCTCTGACTTCGAAGCCAATCCTGTCCACAAAATTGGGGTCGCCGCCAACCTCAATCCAACAAACTCCAGCCAACAGCTCAATAGGGAGTGAGTACTTAGCTGCTGCCGCCTTGATATATGATTTATTATGAACTACCCAAGCATCTTTGAATCGTCGTGAATAAGCGGTGCCACCGCCCAATTGCTCGGGCCATGCTTCCCAAATGACTAGATCAAGCAGGGTCCAAGTGGGACTATTGTTTGACTCTGGCGTGCAAAATTCGTCCATATGTTCATCCATGACCTGCTTACAAAACCATACTCTAACATTAACCTTTGCCGGAAGTGCAGCCACTATTGGCCCAGCTACGGACAAACCTCAGAACAACCTGCCCAGCGCCACAGGTTCCCAATTCATGATATCCAGCTCACCACTGACATCAGCCTTGCCCTTTCTCTGGTTTGCCGTGCTGTAGCGAATATCGACCGTTTCAAAATGGAAGCCTTCAAACACCCGCCGTATATCAGGGTGATCGTTGATGCTCACCATCACCTTCCCTTTGCACCGCCGCATGAACTCCGCCATGCGCTCGTAGTTCTCAAACGGAAAATCCACACCATACCCAGCCGTCTGCCAGTACGGCGGATCCATGTAATGGAATGTGTGAGGCCGGTCATAGCGCTCGGCACATTCGAGCCACGGCAGATTCTCCACATACGTACCGGACAAACGCTGCCAGGCGGCAGAGAGGTTTTCCTCAATCCGCAGCAGGTTGATGGCAGGTCCTGTCGTTGCGGTCCCAAACGTCTGCCCGCTCACCTTCCCTGCGAAGGCGTGGTGCTGCAAGTAGAAGAACCGGGCAGCGCGCTGGATGTCGGTGAGGGTTTCGGGGCGGGTCATCTTCTGCCACTCAAATACCTGGCGCGAGCTGAGTGCCCATTTGAATTGACGGACGAATTCTTCAAGGTGGTTTTGGACTACGCGATACAGTGTCACCAGATCACCGTTGATGTCGTTCAAGACCTCGACGGGGGCAGCCTGGGGACGCATGAAGTAGAGGGCCGCACCGCCAGCGAACACTTCGACGTAGCATTCGTGGGGTGGGAAAAGCGGGATAAGACGGTCGGCCAGGCGGCGTTTGCCGCCCATCCAAGGGATGATGGGTGTGGACATAGAAAGCAAGACCTTTACTGTATATATAAACAGGTGCTAGGCTCGCTGCGCTTTGTGCACGAAGCGAGAGCCTTAGCTGGACTTGCAGGGGCAAACCGTCCCACCACGTATATAGGCAGTGGGACGAGGTAGGACAAGCGGGAAATGGCGAGAGCCCTCAAGCAGCCTTACACCACAGCAGCCCTTGAATGCTCAGGTGTGCTTGATGCAGCCGGTCATAGTAGGTCTGCCGACTGCAACCGCAGTGGGTGATTTTTTGATGTAGGAAACTGTCGCTGTTGCAGTAATGCTCACGCACGACCAACGCCAGCTCGGGTGCCAGGTGCTTGTTGACGATCAGCTCTATGTCGGCAGACTCGTCCATCGTATTTGTCGGTGCTGTTGTCGTTATCGCGCGTATTACCGATGGCATTTGAGGTTTTGTATGTTTTGGAGGTGTTCAGAAGTATCACCTGAAGTCCAGCTTCCTTTGCAGCGCTGATCAACGTCGTAACGTTGAACTTCGACACAACCGCACCAGTAGTCAAGTTACCCTTGGTCACGATTCAATCTCCGAGGGTAAGGGGACCGCTTGTGCGGTCCGGGTATAGAGGCATCATCGAGAGGTGATATCCGACCACCGCAGTTCCATGCAATCTTGGCCGATACTGCAAATAGCGCTGATAAAACGGGTTGACGACCAACCCGTTTCAAAAAATCAATGCGCCTTCGAAATCCCGAACTGGTCCAGCACCGGATCAACGTTATGGTCAAACGCCTTTTGCTCCTTGTGCTTTTTGACCGCTGCGACAATTGCCGAGATACCGAAGCCCAGCGCCATCGCGCCGTCGATTGCCCAGCCGATGACAGGAATTGCTGCACCCACCGCGGCGCCAGCTGCAAGCCCGGCGGCTTCGCCTGCGACCATGCCGATCGCGCGGCCGGCAATCTGCCCAGCCATGCGCCCCAAGCCGGCAGACGCCTCGCGACCCATCATCTTCGCACCTGCGTCGATGCCTCCCTTGACCGCTTCGGCGCCCATTTTGGTGCTGTCGTAAATAGTCTGAGCTGCGCCGAGCTTGTTGCCTTGAGCAAGCATGTCGGAGACCGAGGCGAACCCCATTACGGACTGAAGCGCACGCGGCCCCATCTCGGAAGCAACCTGGCTGACTATCGACGGTCCCTGATTGTCTTCATTCTTGCCTTCGAGCAGTTTGCGACCGCTTTTTGAATCCTGCAGTTGGCTAACGGTAGAGTCCAAGTAGTCGCTTTGCTGGCTTTGGGTGAAATCGCTGGACAATACGCTGTCATACATCGCTTTTTGATTGTCAGCGGTCTGCAACGACTCCCCCGCATCGGCATCCTTCCGGCCAAGCAGTTGCTTCAGAGACCCACCTTCGGTGAAGTTGCGAACGTAGGAATCCTGAATCGCAGATTGCAACTCGGGGCGCTTGCCGAGGACCTGATCGGGAGTGGGCACATCGGCGTCGGGGAACAAGTCTTTCTGCATCTGCAGTTGAGCAGAGAGCCCACCGATGGCCCCACTGTAATCGGCATTCGGATTATCATCGCTGACCGCCTTGTCTGCGGTTCGCATGTCGTCACGTAACGCATCGCCACTGTTGACATGCTTTGCCTGTTTGACCACTGCCTTGCGCAGCTCTGGGTTGCTGCTTACCAGCGCGCGCTCCTGCTCGGGAACACTGTTGTTGAGGAACTCCTGTACGCCTGTGTCACCCTGCAGCTGCGAGATTTTTTCGGTCAACTCCTTTTCGGTTTCTTCGGTGTCGCGCAATTTGCGTCCGGCAATGACGCTTTGCTGAACCTGCTGCAACTTGATCATGACGGCAGCTTTCTCAGCGCCGCTGTAAGCCTCGGGATGTTCGAAGACATCCTTGTCCAGCTTGCTGGTATCAATACCTGCAACAGAATTAAGAGTCGCTGCATCGCTTAACATGCTGGCAAACTGGCCGCCATTGGTAGGTGCCTGGTTCCTGATCCAGCTGTCCACGTTATCTTTATCGAACAGTTGATCAGCGCTGTGCTTTGCCTTGTCATTGCCGCTGAGCCCGGCCTCGTCGAGCTGCCCCAAAAAGCCAGGCTGTGCCCAGGTATTACAGGACTGCTTGAGGATCCCGGACAACCCGGGGTTGCCTTGTGCAAGGCCGTTCAAGTCACCAGCGCCCACATTGCCATCTACTTCAGCCTGATCCTGCGCGCCCAATGCTTTCTTGGGATCAGCCGCAGTAGCCAGCGGCATGTTCGCCTGCATCAAGGCCGCGCTGCGGACCATTTCGAGGGACTGCGGGTCGGCGTCAGGGTGGGCAGACATGTAGTCGGACACGCTTTTGTCAGCGTCGTCAGCGGCCTCTTCCATGTACTTGGCAAAGGACTTGAGGTCTTTGTTGGTAATCTTGCCATCTGCGTGACCACCGCTATCGCCGACGTCCACTGCGGTTTTGAGTGCCGGGTTGGCGTTGATGAAATCCATAGCCTTTGCGGCATTGGGGCCATCTTCACGGGCCATCCAGGCTGCTGCAATCGGCCGATTGAGTTCTTTTTCCGCCTGCAAGCGCTGCTCGGGCGGCAGATTCATCACCATCGGCTCCCAGCGCTTCAGTGCCTCGGGCGATGAGTATTCAGAATCATCGAGAAACGCGGCATCTGCGGCCTTCGGTGCATTGGCCGGGTCTGATGCATCAGTGCTTGCGGGCGCAGCAGCAGGCGCGACCGGTGCTGTGGGTGCTGTAGGTGTTGAGGGGGCGTTGGGTGAGGCCTGTGTGGGAGCATCACTACTTGGCTGAGGCTGTACCTGCGGGTCAGCTGTAACAGGCGCATTACCGCCTTTGAGCAGCAAGCCCAGAATGGACGACGCCGCTTGCTCGGTTCCAGCGGGGGCGCTTGGCGGATTTGCAGCCGGTTGACCGAACTGCACACCCGCTTGACCACCTCCGGCCGGCGTCAGTAAAGCCTTGGCAAGAGGCGCATCCCCAGAGAAGTCGCTCTGGGCAGGTTGATTAACAATACCGCTTGTGAGGGGGCTGGAAATACGCATGATAAGTTGCCATCCAGGTGTGAAGGATGGCAACTGTGTGGTTGAGCGACTGCGTTGGTTCCAGAAAAGTCATCAAAAAGCGTCGCTCAGGCGAATGGATCGATTTGCTGTTTCAGCTGCACCCGGGCCCTCGACAGCCGCGAACGTACAGTACCAATCGGTACACCAAGGCTGTTGGCTGTTTCTTGATAATTGCCGTCCATTTCCAGCGACACTTCCAGAACCTTCTGCATGTTCGAGGGCAGGCAATCAATGGCTTTGATAACGCGTGCCAACTGCCGGCGCCCGTCGACCTGATGCGTGATGTCGCTATTCCACTCCAGCTCGGAATGAACTTCGTCTTCCCAGCTTTCCTGATAAGGCTGACGGTACATTTTGCGGAAATGATTGCGGATCAGGTTCAATGCGATGCCACACAACCACGTCTGCGGTTTGCTGGCGTGCTGAAACTTGTGTTCATTGCGTAACGCTTCGAGGAACACACACTGCAGGATGTCATCGACATCATCGGGGTTCATGACACGCTTCTGGATGAACGCCCTGAGCATTTGAACCTGATCTGCGGAAAGCTGGCGAATGCCGGTCGGCGAAGATGACTGGCGTGGCTGGCGTGACTGGGTTGCGTCAAGAATCACGAGTTTCTGAAACATGGGCTTACCCTTTAATGGTGGTGTGTAAGCCCTATAGCGATAACCGTGCCAGCAAAAAATAAAACGCAACCTGTTGATATAAATAGAAAATTAAAAATTTGTAATTCTTTGTAATACATTTTTTTGCGTGACGCACGATTTACGCAAGCAACTTTTGGCACGAACACATGAAGGCTTTCCCATAGGGAACCGAACAGCGACCATGACCCACTCAGCAGGCATGATCTGACTCAGAACAGCCCTATGAAAATCGTCGCTCCGCCTCCCATGCAGATACTTCCGGTAACGCCAAACCGCGTCGTGACCCCTGCTGCGTTGTCGCCTGCCAGCGTCGACCCGCAGGGCTCCGGGACATCACAGCAAAAGATATCGCGCTTCGCCGCGGCACTGATTCAGCACAGCCGCATCCTGCATCAGCGCGAGCTGATCGCCAGCAACAACGCCCTGCAGTCGCGGGCGGTCAAGCTGGGTGAGCTCTATCAATTACTGATGGGAGCCCAGGACACCGGTCTGGATAACGCCGCCAACATGCTGCGTAAGAAAATCATTCAGGAAGACACTTCCGATGATCTGTCGCTGATTCTGGCGTTTACAGACGGCGATGCCGCCAAGGCACACGTGGTATTGCAGGCGGCCCGCAAGCAGGCTGAGGCCGATGGCGCGACTGGCGAACACGTGATCCTGACCCGAAAACTGAAACTGCTGCGTAGAAAATACGGCCCCCGTGCGCGGGCAGGTATCAACACCGCGAGGGCGTTTGGTCGATCGAATATCGATAACAAGCGCCGTGCTTCTCTGCGCAATATTTACAACGTGGCCGTGTCGGGCCAACCGAATATCACCGGGTTGATCGAAGCGCTGCTCAGCGAACAGAAAGAGGACGGGCAGTTCGACGTGGACCTTCGAGACATGCGCATCGCCATTGCCGACGATCTTTCGGCGATCAAGCCGTCAGCCTCCAACGAGCAGTTGCGCACCTTGATGCACGGCCTCAATACCGCGCGCCATGTGACTACGTTGCTGAAAGGCTGCGAGCACCTGCTGGGACGGATGCGCACCATGAACCCTGAACTAAAAGTCGATCCGCCAGCCTTTCTCAAGCACTTGCTGTCACTGACGGCCAATGGAATGAATGTGAATCAGACGCTGCAGCTAACCCAGCACATCGGTGGCAAACAGCTCAAACACCAGTTGGCATTTCTAAATGGCTTGCGGCCCATGTTGACGCAACTGCCGATTCTGCTCTGGCGCGACATAAAGAGCCGCCAGACTGCGCTGAGTAACCTGCTCATCCTTATGGCCGAACTTACTCAGCAGGAACAGAAGCAGCTTTACGGGGTACTTGCCTGATGAACAGGATTATCAACGCACTGAACATGGTCGCGCTGTCGGCCATGCGTCGCTCGGAAGTGGTCGGCGCGTTTTTTGTAATCGCTATCGTGTTCATGATGATCACCCCGCTGCCAACCGGGCTGGTCGACGTGCTGATCGCGGTGAATATCTGTATTTCCTGCCTGCTGATCATGCTGGCGATGCACCTGCCAAGGCCACTGGCCTTTTCTACGTTCCCCGCCGTGCTGCTGTTGACCACCATGTTTCGTCTGGCCTTGTCGATCTCCACGACACGACTGATTCTGCTCAATCAGGACGCCGGTCACATCGTCGAAGCGTTCGGTCAGTTTGTGGTGGGTGGCAATCTTGCTGTGGGTCTAGTGATCTTCCTGATTCTGACGGTGGTCAACTTTCTGGTGATCACCAAGGGCTCTGAACGGGTTGCGGAGGTAGGCGCACGTTTCACCCTGGACGCCATGCCTGGCAAGCAGATGTCCATCGACAGCGACTTGCGGGCCAATCTGATCACCGTACAAGAGGCACGCAAACGTCGCGCCGAGCTAAACAAGGAAAGTCAGTTGTTCGGCGCCATGGACGGGGCGATGAAGTTCGTCAATGGTGACGCGATTGCCGGTCTGATCATCGTTGCAATCAACATGATCGGTGGTATTTCCATCGGCGTCATTCAGCACGGCATGACAGCGGGCGATGCCCTGCAGCTGTACACCGTTCTCACCATCGGCGACGGCCTGATCGCACAGATCCCGGCGCTGCTGATCTCCGTGACCTGCGGCATGATCATTACACGCGTGCCTAATACCGAAGCGGGCGTGGAAGCCAATATCGGTCGCGAAATCGCCGAGCAGATCACCAGCCAGCCAAAAGCATGGATTATTGCCTCCGTGGCCATGCTCGGCTTCGCTGCCCTGCCGGGGATGCCGACCGGCGTTTTCATCACCATCGCAATTATTTGTGGCGCGGGTGGCCTTCTGCAGTTGCAACGCGCAAGGCCCAAGGCAGAGGAGCAAGGCGCTGTCGCCGTTCCACCGGAAATGAATGGCAAGGAAGACCTGCGCACGTTCTCTCCCTGCCGTCAGTTCGTCATGCAGTTCCATCCTGATCAGGACAGCGAACAGGTCGAGGCACTGGTCAGCGAGATACGCCAACGGCGCAACCGCCTGGTGGTGCAGTTCGGTCTGACGCTGCCTTCTTTCGTCATTGAATACGTCGACCAACTGCCACCAGATGAATTTCGCTTCCTGGTGTATGACGTGCCCATGCTCAAAGCGACATTCACCAACACACATGTTGCGGTGGATGCCAGTGAGTTGAACGGTAAGGCACTTCCTGCAGCGATCTCCGGCACAAACGACCGCCAGGAAGATCAGTGGGTCTGGTTGCCTGCAGAACAGAGCAGCGATTTACCCGGCGTCAGCTCCATGACCCTGATCGTTGAACGCATGGAGCGTGCCCTGCAAGCCTGCGGCCCCCAGTTCATCGGCTTGCAGGAAACCAAAGCCATTCTCGGCTGGCTGGAATCGGAACAACCGGAACTCGCTCAGGAAATGCAGCGGGTCCTGACCCTGACCCGGTTCTCTGCGGTTCTGCAGCGCCTGGCCTCGGAATGCGTGCCGTTGCGAGCGCTTCGGGTGATCGCCGAAACCCTGATAGAACACTGCCAGCACGAACGCGACACAAACGTGCTGACCGACTATGTGCGCATCGCCCTCAAATCACAGATTTATCACCAGTACTGTGGCGCCGATGGCTTGCAGGTCTGGCTGCTGACGCCAGAAAGCGAAGGCCTGCTGCGCGACGGCTTGCGCCAGACACAGACCGAAACCTTTTTTGCACTGGGCAACGAGGTCAGTCAGATGCTCGTGCAGCAGTTGCACATCGCTTTTCCGCTACGAGCACCTGAACAGGCAGTGCTGCTGGTTGCGCAAGACCTGCGCAGCCCTTTACGCACCTTGCTGAGAGAAGAGTTCTATCACGTTCCCGTGCTGTCTTTCGCGGAAATCAGCAACGCAGCCAAGGTCAGGGTCATGGGTCGTTTCGACCTGGAAGATGACCTTGAACAGCTGGACAACGAGGATGCCGCTTAAGCCTCTGAGGCTTGAGCGCTGGGAGGGGGTCAGATGTTTGAACTACGCGTACTGAATGGCCAGCACCAAGGTGCAGCCCTGCCATTGATCGGCGAACAGTGGTCGATTGGCTCGGCAGCACAGCTGGATCTGGCGCTGGACGATGCCGGCGTGAAAAGTCTGCATTGCCGCCTGCAACACCAGGATGAGGACTGGCTTCTCAATGCCGAAGAAGGACCTGTATGTGACGAGGAAGGCGTTCCACAAACCAGCGTGAAACTGGCTCTCAACAGCGCATTCATGCTTGGTTCAGTGTGGCTATGCGTTTCACCTGCCGGTGATGAATGGCCAGCTGTACCTGCAGTGGTTCCCAAGCAGCCACAGCCTGAGTCCGGTCCTGCACGCGCCGACGTTCCACTTGAAAAGGTCAAATCACGCTCGCAGTTTCTCAACCGCACTACGGGAATCATTGCAGGCCTGTTGGTCGGCGTGATCGGCAGCGCCTGGAGCCTGACTCGGCCAACAGCCATGCAGATGGACCAGGGGCCGGCACACGTTGCATCGGCCGTTGCGTCTGCTGGCGAAACGGAGCGTTCGGCGCCTGGGCCACAAAAGCCTTTGACCGACCCGGCATCCCAGCCAACTGCCGGGCGCGTACGTCTGAACAACGCGGACGCAGTCAGACACCAGTTGAACAGCATGCTCAGTGACCGGCTGCTGACCGATGTCAGCATTGAGGAAACGCCTGAAGGGCTGATGCTCAACGGCCACTTGAAAGATGAGTCGCTGCTGGTTTATCAGCGCATGCTGCAGCGTTTCAAAGACCGCTACGAGTCGCCAGTTAACGTGCTCGACAACGTTGGCAGCGTCAAAAACACCCTGCCGTTCGTGGTGGTTCAGATCATGACCGGCCCCCACGCGCATCTGGTGACTGCCGACGGCCGCCGCGTCTACGTGGGCGACGAAGTCGACGGCCTGCGCCTGACCAGAATTGATGATCAACGCCTGCAGTTCGACGGCGACCGTCACATCGAGGTGAAGTGGTGAATGCCGCCCTGAGCCAGTGGCAGGAACAACAGGCCGCACGGCTCTCGCGCTACTCGGCGGTTCGTGTCAGTGGTCGGGTCAGTGCAGTTCGGGGGATTTTGCTGGAATGCAAGATACCGTCTGCCAAGGTTGGCGACCTCTGTGAAGTGAGCAAGGCCGACGGCACCCTTATGCTGGCTGAAATCGTCGGTTTCACTCAGGAATGCACGTTGCTCAGTGCGTTGGGCGCGCCTGACGGCGTTCAGGTCGGTGCGCCAATTCGGCCGCTAGGCATTGCACACAGAATCGGCGTCGATGACAGCTTGCTGGGCTGCGTGCTGGATGGCTTCGGGCGCCCGTTGATGGGTGACTGCCAAGGTGCATTTGCCGGTCCCGACGACCGTCGCACTACCCTGCCGGTGATTGCCGACGCCCTGCCGCCCACCCAGAGGCCGCGCATCACACGAGCCCTGCCCACCGGGATACGGGCGATAGACAGTGCAATCCTGCTCGGCGAGGGTCAGCGTGTCGGGCTTTTTGCCGGTGCCGGCTGCGGCAAGACCACGCTGATGGCCGAGCTGGCCCGAAACATGGATTGCGACGTCATTGTTTTCGGTCTGATCGGCGAACGGGGCCGCGAGCTGCGCGAGTTCCTCGACCATGAGCTGGATGAAACCCTGCGCAGTCGCTCGGTACTGGTCTGCGCTACGTCCGATCGTTCCAGTATGGAGCGCGCTCGCGCAGCGTTTACCGCGACGGCGATCGCCGAGGCCTACCGCGCCCGAGGTCAGAAAGTGCTGTTGCTGCTCGATTCCCTGACCCGCTTCGCGCGCGCACAGCGGGAAATAGGCATTGCCTCGGGCGAACCGCTGGGCCGCGGCGGGCTGCCTCCATCGGTTTATACCCTGCTGCCCCGTCTGGTGGAGCGTGCCGGAATGAGCGAAGAGGGTTCTATCACCGCGCTGTACACCGTACTGATCGAACAGGACTCGATGAACGACCCGGTAGCCGACGAAGTTCGCTCGTTGCTGGATGGCCACATCGTGCTGTCGCGCAAGCTGGCCGAGCGCGGGCACTATCCCGCGATTGACGTATCCGCCAGCATCAGCCGGATTCTGAGTAACGTCACAGATCGCGCACATCAGCGCGCTAACAACCGCCTGCGCCAGTTGCTGGCTGCCTATAAACAGGTGGAAATGCTCCTGCGTCTGGGTGAGTACCAGGCCGGGGCAGATCCGGTCACCGATTGCGCAGTGCAACTGAATGACGCCATCAATGCCTTTCTGCGCCAGGACCTGCGTGAGCCTGTGCCTTTGCAGGAGACGCTGGACGAGTTGGTGCGACTCACTTCTCAACTGCCGGAGTAACCCATGGACGAGCTGTTGGAAGACGACCCGCAACACGTCGCTCTGGAGCAGGTAATCGGCCTCCTCACGCCCCTGCGTCAACATCGTCAGGCCAGTGCCGAACGGGCACATCGCCAGGCGCAGGTGGAACTGAAATCGATGCTCGACCACTTATCAGAGACCCGGGCATCGCTGGATCAGGAACGTGACAACCACAAACGACGCCGGGAAAGCCTTTCGCATGCGCATTTGCAAAAGACCATCAACCTGAATGACGTCGACCGCTGGCATGAGAAAGAAAGAAACATGCTCGACCGTCTGGCTTATATCCGCCAGGACGTTCAGCAACAGCAAATGCGGGTAGCTGAACAAAAGGCGTTGCTTGAACAGAAACGGCTTCAAGCCAAGGCGTCTCAGCGCGCAGTCGAGAAACTCGCCTGCATGGAGGAGACGCTCAACCAAGAAGGTTAAGTGACGATGACCGCACCCATCAAAACCCCGGCCAAGGCGCCAGCGCCCCCTCCACGAGAAAAACCTGTGGACCAGCCGCCGATGCCATTCATCGGCAAGCCATCGGCTGACAAACGACCGCCGTTGGGTGCTTCACGCAGCGACGCACAGACGAGTCGCATGGCCTTTGGCAAATCGCTGACGGACACGCCAGTTAACGCCGATGGCCTGTTCTTTTCACAACTGCTGGTGCCACCAGTGGCTGAGGAGACAGATCAACAAAGTTTCGCCGGTGGCGGCATATCATTTCCGATGCACGCCGATCATGTGCCGACTCAACTGATTGACGAGATCGCCCAACGCCTGCCGGATCAACCCGAAGGTCCACTCGGTTTCACATTGCTGATGCCTAATCTGGGCAGCGTTCGGGTCAGCGCCAGCAAGGCAGACAACCGCTGGAACATTCAGCTGGGTTTCGCTCGTCGCGATGTACTAAAACGCTTGAGCAGCCACGCAGGCGCATGCCGCAGCTCACTTTCGCAAGCGCTGGGCCAGGACGTCGATCTGTCCATGCACGAAGAGCTTGCAGCATGAGTGCGCTAAGCCTGCGCAAGGTTGCGCCCTTGCTGGCCGAGGCCACACGCGAACTGGGTGCAGGTCGGCAATTGAGCTTCAGCGCACGGGGTCATGATGCCGAACTCACACTGTTACCGTTGCTTCCGGGAGCTGGCAACCCAGCAGTCGGTATCTGGCTGAACACCGCCATCGGGCCTGTGTGCCTAAGCGATGCCGAAGCAGTGTTGAGCCTGCTGGGCGATATTCCCATGACGCTGGCAGGCGAGCAGCAAGCCTGGTACTGGCAGTTTTTCAATCAGCGTCTGAGCCCGACCATTGCCGACCTGCTGACCCCTATCGAACCGTTGTCCGACGGCACAGCAGAGCCTGTCGTTGGCTGCCGGATTCAAGTCAGGCTGGGCGATCAGCGAGTCCACGCTCATTTACACGCCACCCCGCAAACCCTGATCACGCTGCTGCGCTCTGCTCAATGGCAGGCCCGGCAGCAACCGCTCGATGAGTCGTTGTCGGTCAACATCCCGCTGATCGTCGGTGAGCTGTCATTGACCCTCGAACAACTGGCGTCGTTGCGTCCCGGCGACGTGGTTCTGCCTGCGCATTGCATGTTCGACAGCGCCGGGCAAGGCGTCCTGCCAATCGCCGGTCGCAAGTGGGCGGCACAGGCTGACCACCAGGCGCAGCACCTTTCATTGCGGCTCAGCCACGAGGAGCATAGTTACCATGAGTACTGAAGATCTGTATCAGGAAGATGTCGAAAGCCTTGACGACTACGACGATGAGGCAACTGAGCAGGAGCAGGAGCAGGATAATCTGTGGTCGGGAGCCGAGGAACAGCCTGAATACGCCCCCGCAGAGGCGCAAGAATCCGAACAGGACCATGACCACGACAGACAAGACGCATCGTCTGATTTCGAATCACTGGCGCTGGACCTGACCCTGCGTTGCGGCGAACTGCGGCTCTCGCTCGCCGAGCTGCGCCGTCTGGACGCGGGGACCATTCTCGAGGTCAGTGGCATCGCACCCGGGTATGCCACGTTATGCCACGCCGACCGGGTAGTAGCCGAAGGCGAACTGGTCGATGTCGATGGCCGGCTGGGCCTGCAAATTACCCGGCTGGCGGCTCAGCCATGATAATGGAAGGAGCGAATCCGCTCCTGCTGGCGCTGTTTCTCGGTGCAATGTCGCTGATTCCTTTTCTGCTGATCGTCTGCACCGCCTTCCTGAAAATCGCCATGACGTTGCTGATCACTCGCAATGCCATCGGCGTTCAGCAAGTACCTCCGAACATGGCTCTGTACGGCATTGCCCTGGCGGCCACCCTGTTCGTGATGGCGCCTGTAGCGCATGAAATGCAGCAGCGCGTGCATGAGCATCCGCTTGAACTGGGCAACACCGAAAAGCTTCAGGCCAGCGCACGAACGGTCATCGAGCCGCTGCAGCGCTTCATGACGCGTAACACCGACCCCGATGTGGTAGCACATCTGCTCGAAAACACTCAGCGCATGTGGCCCAAGGAAATGGCCGACCAGGCCAGCAAGGAAGACTTGCTGCTGGCAATCCCGGCCTTCGTGCTCTCGGAGCTGCAGGCTGGCTTCGAAATCGGCTTTCTGATTTACATCCCGTTTATCGTCATTGACCTGATTGTTTCAAATCTGCTGCTGGCGCTGGGCATGCAGATGGTTTCACCGATGACGTTGTCACTGCCGCTCAAGCTGCTGTTGTTCGTGCTGGTATCAGGCTGGTCGCGCCTGCTCGACAGCCTGTTTTATTCGTATATGTGAGGCGGCCATGGAAGCGTTGGCGTTGTTCAAACAGGGCATGTTCCTGGTCGTCATCCTGACGGCCCCGCCGCTCGGCGTTGCAGTTCTGGTGGGTGTCATTACCTCACTGCTGCAGGCGCTGATGCAGATCCAGGATCAGACCCTGCCCTTTGGTATCAAACTGGCAGCAGTAGGCTTGACGCTGGCCATGACCGGCCGCTGGATCGGCGTCGAGCTTATCCAGTTCATCAACATGGCCTTCGATCTGATCGCCCGGTCCGGAGTCGTCCACTAGATGCCTTTGCAAGCCCAGGATTTCTTTGAGCTCATACTGGGCATGGCTCTGGCAATGGCGCGACTGGTGCCATGCATGCTCC
Source organism: Pseudomonas tremae (assembly GCF_001401155.1). Classification (GTDB taxonomy): domain Bacteria; phylum Pseudomonadota; class Gammaproteobacteria; order Pseudomonadales; family Pseudomonadaceae; genus Aquipseudomonas; species Aquipseudomonas tremae. The sequence goes on along the minus strand of NZ_LJRO01000428.1, from coordinate 16,697 downwards.
TGGTGCCTGCTTTCTGCTTCAAATACTTGAAAGGGCCGGTGCGCTACGCAGTGGTGGCAGTGGTGGCAATGGTTCCGGCGCCGGGCATCAGCCGGGCGCTGACTTCACTTAATGAAGACTGGTTCGCGATTGGTGGTCTGCTGCTCAAGGAAGTTGTGCTTGGCACGCTGCTGGGCATGCTGCTGTATGCGCCGTTCTGGATGTTCGCCTCGGTCGGTGCCCTGCTCGATAGCCAGCGCGGCGCGCTCAGTGGCGGTCAGATAAACCCTGCGCTCGGGCCGGACGCTACGCCGCTGGGCGAGCTGTTTCAGGAAACCCTGATCATGCTGGTGATCGTGACGGGAGGTCTGTCGACGATCACTCAGGTTATCTGGGACAGTTACAGCGTTTGGCCGCCTACCTCCTGGCTGCCAGGCATGACGGCGGACGGCCTGGATATTTTTCTCGGACAGTTGAACCAGACCCTGCAACACATGATGTTGTATGCCGCGCCTTTCATTGCGCTGCTGCTGCTGATCGAAGCTGCGCTGGCAATCATCGGCCTGTACGCCCAACAGCTCAACGTCTCGATTCTGGCCATGCCAGCCAAAAGCATGGCTGGCCTCGCGTTCTTGTTGATCTACCTGCCAACACTTCTGGAGCTGGGTTCCGGTCAGTTGACACAACTGGCTGATCTCAAATCTCTGCTGGGCTTCATGGTGCAGGTGCCATGAGCGAAAAAACGCAAAAGGCTACGCCCAAACAACTGCGCGATGCGCGGGAAAAGGGTCAGGTCGGGCAGAGTCAGGACATCGGCAAGCTGCTGGTGCTGCTGGCCGTCAGTGAAGTCACCCTGAGCCTGGCCGATGAAAGCGTGAATCGCTTGCAGGCGTTGCTCGCGCTTTCGTTCAAAGGCATCGATCGGCCGTTCATGTCATCGGTCGAGCTGATTGCCAACGAAGGTTTTTCTGTGCTGCTCAGCTTTACCCTGTGCAGCGTCGGCCTGGCGATGCTCATGCGCCTGATCAGCAGCTGGATGCAGATCGGCTTTCTGTTCGCCCCCAAGGCGCTGAAGATCGACATCAACAAGATCAACCCTTTCTCTCACGCGAAACAGATGTTTTCCGGGCAGAACATTACCAATTTGTTGATGAGCATCCTCAAAGCGTCTGCCATTGCAGCGGTTTTGTACACCCAGGTAAAACCGGAACTTGGCAGTCTGGTGTTGCTGGCCAACAGTGATCTTCAGACTTACTGGCATGCGTTGCTTGAGCTGTTCAGGCATATTCTTCGCGTGATTCTAGGGTTGTTGCTGGTCATTGCAATGGCTGACTTCGCCATGCAGAAGTACTTCCATGCCAAGAAATTGCGCATGAGCCACGAGGACATCAAAAAGGAATACAAACAGTCAGAGGGCGATCCACACGTCAAGGGTCATCGCCGGCAGCTGTCCCATGAAATCCTCAATCAGGAGCCCAGCGCTGCGCCCAAGCCGGTCGAAGACGCGGACATGCTACTGGTCAACCCCACGCACTATGCGGTGGCCCTGTACTATCGACCCGGTGAAACGCCCCTGCCGATGATCCACTGCAAAGGTGAGGATGACGAGGCGCTGGCGCTGATCGAACGGGCAAAAAAAGCCGGAATCCCGGTGGTCCAGAACATCTGGCTGGCGCGCACGCTGTACAAGGTCAAACCCGGCAAATACATACCCCGCCCTACCCTGCTGATCGTCGCGCACATCTACAAGGTGGTTCGTCAACTGGACGAAATCACCGGCGAAGTGATCCGGATCGACGACCAGCAGTAACCTCCTCGCGGCCAGGCAGATGACGCATAACGTCGCCGCCTGCCTCCTCTCCTGCAAGACCGGATACACGCAAGCCAGAGCGTCACAAGTGCCTGCATGCCTTCGGGCCATACAGTCGCGATATGGCTGATGCAACGTGTGACGCGCAGCATTGCGACATACTTGGCCAGGCAGGGGCACTCCAGATCAGCGCGCAGGCATAGCAGTGATCGTGGCGTGAACGACGCTTGGCGGGCACTTGGGGAGTCGTGTATGAGCCGAATGCTTTGCGGCTTGGAGCGAGGCAGGAAGTTTTTTTCAGGCAGGCGATGTGCGTCGATAAAGCAATGCCCATGAGCCTGTCAGTTCGGGCTCATGGGCATTGTTCATGAGGTTTTCAGTGCAGTTCTTCGCTGAGGTGCTCCAGTCCGGCAAGCATCAACTCCTGCCGGCGGATTTCGTCTAGGTTAAAGACTGCGTCGGGCGTCGCGTTGACAGCGCGCCACACTACAAAGTCGCGCCTTATATCCAGAAACAGGAAGTACTGACTGAATCGCTCCGCCTCCATGAAGCGTCGTTGCAACGCTTCACGCAGTTGCTCTGGACGCAAGGCGCGACCTTCGATGTGCAGCGCGATGCCCCAGTCATGGTGCTCGCGCCGACTGACAAAAGCGACGCCGTTGGCCACCGGCCAGACCGCCGGATGTTGAGCGGCTACCTGGGCGTAAAACGCCAGTTTCTCCGTTACCTCGATCATTTTTAGTCCTTTAACTGTACTACGGTGTAATCACGCTCATGGTCCTGATCGTCGAGGCCGTCACGCATGTCCGGCGGCCACCAGATGACCAGTTCGCGGCTGTTGGAATCAGGACGCTTGCAGGCGCTTCCCGAACAGCCGTGGGTGGCGCACCCTGTCAGGGTGGCGCCCAGCACCAGCAAGACTGCAATGCTACGGATGTTCATGGTTTCGCTCCCTTGAGCAATGAGGGCCGGCTTTCTTTGGCCATTTTTGATACTTGCGGCTGGCGCACAGCGATGTACACCTCGCTTTCCTCACCGGGTTGCAGCCACGCATGAGGCCAGGCTGAAACACCTATTACCCATCGACCGCCACAGCGGCTTTCGTCGATACGCACCGGCTTGTCGGTGCCGTTGTGGGCGACGACTACTGCTACACCCCAATCCTTCTGCGCAAACCATTGCGAACGTTGCCGATCAAGTGTCAGACCTTCGCCTGGGTCACACAGGCTGTCGGTTTCGAATGGCAGGGCGTCGCCGGTGCGCATCCCGACAGGTGAAGTGCCGTCGACCAGCTGGGTGAAGACTTTCTGGATGTCGCCACGCGTCGGCAGCTCGCCGCCATCACGTCGCTGCTTGATCCTTTTCATCTGGTCATCGACATCGTGCGGGTTACCGTTCTGCACGTAGCGGGCCGGGTTGACCTGATCGCCAATCAAGCGTGGCGTCAGGATAAACAGCCGCTCGCGCTGGCTCAATTCCCGACTGCGGGACTGAAACAGCAGCTTGCCGATGTACGGAATGTCACCCAGCAGCGGGACCTTGTGAATCCGGTCGTTAGCCTCAAGACCATGAAAGCCGCCAATAACCAGCGAACCGTGCTCGGCGATCATCGCCTGAGTGCTGACGTTACCCCGGCGCACACTTGGCTGCGTATCGTTGATGGTCGACACGTCGATTTGCCCGTCCTCAATGTCGACGATCATCTGCACTTGAGACTTGCCGTCATGATCCAGCGACCGCGGGATCACCTGCAGGCTGGTGCCCGCCGTGATGGGCAAGATTTCGGCAGCACGTTCGGACGTGGCAGTCAGGTATTCGGTCCGGCTCAGGTCGATTACCGCAGGCTGGTTTTCAAGGGTGAGGATCGACGGGTTGCCAATGACCGAGGCCGAGCCGTTGCCCTCAAGCGCGTGCAGCTCTGCTGCAAACTTGCCGGCGTTCTGGATGAACAGCGTCGAACTGGTGCCTGCGTCAAACAGGTTGGCACCGCCACTGACACTGCCTGCATTGAAGTTCCAGCGACTGGAGAGTTCTGCCAGTTCGTTGCGATCAATATCGAGGATGACGGCATCGATCTCGATCAGATTGCGCGGCACATCCAGTTCCTTGACCAGCTTCTGGTACATGCCCTTGCGTTCTGGCAGGTCGTAGATCAGCACGGAGTTGTTACGGACATCGGCACTCACGCGAATACTTGCCCGGCCAGCGGAGTGACCTTTGGAAGATTTTTTACTGCCGAAATTCAGCACCCGGTCAATGCCCTGCTGCAAAGAGGCGGTGTCGATTCCGTTGGAGCCCAGGTTGTAGGACAGCCCATTGGAAGGCAGACCTGCTGTTCCATTTGCCCCGCCTGCGCCCTGTCCGGGCAGCAGGTTGACGCTGTTGATGCTCTCGCCACGCGAACGGCTTTCCAGCAGATCCTGCAGGATACTGGCCACGCCGGCGACCACCAGTTGCTGATCGCGATAATGAATGGTCCGGTCAGCTGCGTTCGCGTATTTCAGTGGCAGTACAACCACGTCCTGCTTGTCTGCCTTTTTGTCGGGCTTTTCGACTTTTTTACTGTAGTCGCGCACGAACTCGACATATTTCGCCGGACCGCGCACCAGCACCACCCCTTCGTCAGGTAATGCACCCCAGCCAAAACGCTTGTCCAGCAGACCTACGTCGGTGAGAGCCGTCTGCAAGTCATCCACGGCATCCGGCGACACTTCGATGCGCGCCGAGGTATGTTCACTGGACGGGCTGACGTACAGGGTGTCGTTATAGACAAACCACTGAAAGTGATACTCCTGACTCAGCCGATCGAGAAATTGCTCGGGGTTATCGGCACGAATACGGCCATCCAGCTTGCCCTGGACAGGTGACATGTCCAGCGCCATGCCGAACTCTGTGGCGAAGTCAGACAAAGCCGTAGACAGCTCGGTCTGCTGGGCATCATAGGCGTAAGCAGTGTGCTTCCAGGCTTCGGGGGTGACCGCCCACGTGGCAGGTATTACCCCGATCAACAATAAAGGCAACCACATTAAGGCCTTGCGCATTTCACACTCCCGGTTGCCGGTAATTGAAGATCGCGCGCCCGGATAAGGCGGGCGTGGTGTCGCGAATGGCGTTTTGCATCAGGCTCAGCAGGGCCGCGCGTTGATTGGCCAGGCTTTCCAGATGCGCGAGCAGATCATCGAGGCGACAAGGGTTTGCTATCCAGCTGATCAGGACCACGCAGCGGGTCTGCGGATCGATGGCAAACGCGCCTTCGCAAGCACAGGCAAGGCTCGCGCCGCCCTCGCTGAGCAGGGCTTCAAGCCGTTGAGGGTCATCGGCATCATAGGGGTCGAGCAGCTCGATGCTGCACCGAACCCCGTCACCGATCACAGCCAGACGAGCGTTGGCTTCATCGATCCAGCAGTCCAGCGGCGTCGCCGGTCGCTGGGCAAACCATTGGCCGAGGATCTCGGTGAAATCACTGAATTCCATCGATGATTGCTTTGGTGATGCCGTGTTTGGCGCGCAGGCTTTCATTGACAGCGATATTGGCAACGTCGGCTTGCTGCTGAGCGTCGTTGAATGCCTGCATATCTTCGATAGAGCCGCTTTCCGAAGCCTGCATCGCCGCGTCCTCCATATTGGTCTGGGCGCGATTCGAAGAGTTGTCCAGATGACGTTGCAAACTGTTGAAACTGATCATGTTCTGGTGCTCCATAAAAGGGGTTCAACCCTTGAGTGGAACAAACATGCCGGACGGTTCCATTTTGTGATTCGCGATCCGGTCGCGTTTGTGTTCGTTCGAGGCCTGTGCTCAGGCTGACGGGCCAGCGCCCAACAAACCGTTGCGCAGGTTCGTCCAGTCGATATCGAAAGCGCCATTCGCGTCACTCAGCCGCAAGCTGCCCAGCGCTATGGTCGCGTCACGCTTGAGCTGCCAGTGCTCTGCAAACCGGCTTTCGGCCAGCCACTCGGCGACAGGCTCGGCCATATCGGGGTGAACACCAAGCGTTGCGACCGCTTCATTGAGCTGACTGGCAGCAAGGTTTCTGACCACCGCACGCGCCCTTTCGGCCAGCGTCGTGTCGTCCAGCAAATTCTTTAGCGACTCGTTCAAAAGCGTTTCAACAGCGCACAGCGCTTGCTCCTGCAAGGCCTCGCGTTGCGCTTTCAGCTCACCCAGCAGGTCATTGGCGCTTTGCCAGAACTGTGCAAGCGCCTGTTCTTGCAGGCGCTGGGCCTTCTCCTGCTCAAGCACCAGCAATTGGCTGGCCTGCTGCTGCGCATCGGCGAGTAAATCGCGCGCCAGCAGGCTGTCGGCGATGTGTTCACGGCGCAAGATCGGTTCAGGCAGCAGCGTAGCGGCCGTCATAGCAATACTGCGTTTGGCGAGCATGGGGAAATTCCTGAGACAAAGAGAACCGGAGGGTGTTCAGGCCGCTGAGACACGCCACAAAACGGCCTGCCACAACGTTTGGAGCTTGTTATCGGGTGCCTTGCAAGGGGTGTCAGCCACCTCTTCCGGCGGCCACGCCAGGCGCAATCGAGACCAGTATCGAGCGCCTAGCCAGGCCCCCAGCAGCAATCGTGCATCTTGATTGTGCAGATCAAGCCAGACCTCGGGCCGTAACGCCTTGCTGAACCCTCGGCACCATTGCCCGTCAGGGTCTTCACTTTCATTCAGGGAAAAGCAGATGCATTGCGCCAGCGCTATCGCCTGTTCACGTTGCGACGGTGACAGCGCCAGCCAGCTCAACACCGGCTCATCTACCTGCGGCGGCTGATCTGCAACGATGCCGATACTCTGCAGAAACACACCATGACGGCTGGTCAGCAGCGCTTCGCAATCATGTATCGACACTCCATGCACTTCGGCAAATCTGTCCTGCCAGGCCGGGTGCGCCCAAGGCCAGGGGTTACACCACCAGTTGACCCATAGTTGCTCGGCATCCTGATTCATCACGCACGCGCCGGAAGGTTCGAACGCTTGCCACGGACGCCTGCACCGATGCGCTTCAACAACGCGGCGCGCCAGTCACTGCGCACCAGCAGAACGGCTATCAGCAGTGACAGCAGAATCCCGGCCGGAATCACCCAAAGCATGACCTTCCAGAATGGCAGGTTAGCGCTATCGAGCTTGAAGGGCCCGAAACTCACCCATTGCGTGGTTTCCTGGAATTCGGCAGCCGGGACGAAGACAATCGAAAACTTCTTTGAATCTGCAGATTGCGCGGACATGCCGGGAATACTGCTGGCGACCATCTGTTGAATACGTCCACGCACACTGTCAGGGTCCAGCGCAGCCGAGTGCTTGATGAAAACCGCAGCGGATGCCGGCTGGATCGGCTCGCCCGGCGCCACGCGCTCTGGCAATACCACATGCACCCTGGCGACGATGACCCCATCGATTTGCGACAGTGTGGCCTCGAGTTCTTGCGACAAGGCATAGATGTAACGGGCGCGCTCTTCAAGCGGGGTAGAAATCACCCCTTCCTTTTTGAATATCTCACCCAGACTGGTCCGTGAATGCCGAGGCAGGCCTGCTGCGTCGAGCACGCGCACCGCACGGTTCATGTCGCTGGTGGCAACCGTCACCACTACGCCGGTCTTCTCCATGCGTTTACGCGCATCGATATGCTGGTCAGCAAGACGAGCCACTACCTCGTTGGAATCCTGCTCGGAAAGGCCTGTGAACAAGTCAGTCTCGTCACTGCAGCCCCCGAGCAGGAGCATGCACAGCATCAGCAGCCCTGCGCTCAAAAATTTCACGGAAACCTCTACTGCAGGTTGGTCAACTTGTCGAGCGCCTGAGCGCTCTTGCTGACGACCTTGGTCGTCAACGCCATTTGCAGCGAGCACTGCGAAAGCGCGCGGCCCAATTGCACGATTTCCGAACCGTCTTCGGAGTTCGCCACTTTCTTCATCTGACGCATTGCCTGATTTGAAAGCTTGGCGGTATCGCCCAGACGCTCGGACAGCACGCTGGCCACCCGATCGCTCAGGTGCGACGTAGCAGGCCCGTTATCCGGACGCATCGCCGCATTGAATAAGTCGACATCCGCCTGAGCGGGCTCAGAGGCAAGGCCCTGATGCACATTCTGCCCAAGCCCCGGGGAGACGCTGTTGATATTGCTGATTTGGGAAATGGTCATAATGACTCTCCGTCAGGCGGCTGTCAGTCAGGACAAGGATTGATTATGAGTACCCTGCAGCAGGGCAGTGAGCAGCAGCGCGGCAGTTTGCGCGGCACTTGATTGCAAGTTGCCAGCCGCGTTGCCAGCGCCTTGAAGCGTTGCTTCAAGCCCTTTCTGCAGCAGTCCACCCAAGAGCTGGCCTAAATCCTGACTGGCCGTATTACCATTGGTGTTGCCGCCGGACTGCGTCGAGTTGTCGACAGGGGAACCCAGGCCTCCACCCGAAGCGGATGCCTGCAGACCCCGGTCGATCAGTTGCCCGATCAATTGACCTGGGTCAAAGGTGCTATTGCCGTTGCCATTGCTGGAAGGCCCGGTGTTGGCATCAATCAGAGGATCACCGAACGAACCGGATGAATCACCCGACCCACTCACAGGAGAACCCAGACCACCGCCACCAGCCGCACCACTGGCACCACTGGCACCACTCTCTTGCTGGCCGAGCTGTTGGCCGATGAGGTCGAGGGCGGAACGGAACTGAGCAGTTTCCTGACCATCCAGACCATTGTCTTCCTTCAGTTCGTCCGACCAGGTGCCGCCGTTGGTGGTAGGGAACTGGGACTTGTTGTCGTCCATGAATTGGGCGACTTTTTCCAGCAGAGGCATGTCATCTTTGGAGAACGTGGTTCCGCCGTCCTCGCTGGGCTTCAGCAGATCGTTCAGCACAGCTTTGCCAAGACCGCTCAGCACCTGGTTCATCAGGTCAGACTGTCCGGCACCCGAACCGCCACCCACACCGCCGCCCAAACCGGAATCAGAGCCACCACCACCGCCACCGCCACCGCCTACATCTCGATTACCGGCCATGCCTGCGGAAGCGCCGAAATTGTCACCGAGCTTTTCGTGGATCAGCTTATCGAGCCCTGCGGTGATGTCATCAATGCTGCCACCGGACTTACCGTCCGCAGCCATCGATTTTGCGAGCATCTTGCCAAGCGGAGACGTGTCATCCAGCTTGCCATTTTTAGTCAGCGCCTGAACCAGTTGATCGATAACGTCCTTGAGCTCTTTGCTCGACGTGCTGGTGTTGTTGCTCACATTGCTGTCGGATGACAACGGGAACGACGATACCGGGGTTTGCAACGAGGCAAAAATGTTTAGAGCTTGCATAGAAACGCCCTTCCTGAAGTAGCGGCCCCCTCCGTCAAGGGGGCAATCAGAAATAATTAGTAACTGATACCTTTGGCGTTTTGCGCCGTGGCACTGATTTTCTTGTTGGTGGAGTCTTCTTTACCAGCTTCGATGGCGTTCAAAACGTCCATGGTTTGCTTCTTTTTGGTCTCTTCGGCTTGCATGGCGATCAATTGCGCGCCGTTGGCGTCCATCTCTGCGCTGGCCTTGTTCTGCGCAGCCAGCGACAGACTGTTGCCCATGCCTGTGCCTGCGAGAACGTTGCCCTGCATGTTAGCGGCCGAAGCGATAGTGTTAGCACCCTGCAGTGCACCGCCAATGCCATTGGCGACGCCGGTGCCGGCTTGGGTGAGACTCGAACTGATGCTTGGAAGAAATGGCATGTCTTGATTCCCCTTTCTTGGCTATACCAGCGTAATTGCTTGGTACAACTACGTGGCATCAGTCCATGAATCGGTTCCGGCGACAGCACAAAAAATCAGATCTGCAACTCTTTTATCCGGCGGTAGAGCGTGCGCCGAGGCATATCGAGCTCCTGACTGACAGCGTCGATGCAGTGGTGATGGCGCTTGAGCGACTCCTGGATCAGCGCTTTCTCGATAGCCCGCAACTGCGATTTGAGTCCGCAAGCCAGGTATTTTTCACCCTGAGGCTCGCTTCCAAGCAATGGAAAGCCCAGCACGAATCGCTTTGCTGCCGCCTTCAATTCACGAATATTGCCGGGCCATTCGTGCTTCAGCAGTAGTTCCTGAAGCGCAGGGCAAACCGTCGGCACGGCGACATTCAGCTCGGCACCAGCGGCCGCCGCAAAACGTTTGAATGAGGGGACAATACGCTCAGGCTGGGAGCGCAGCGGCGGCAGCTTGAGGGTCAGTACATTCAGGCGAAAATACAGATCGCGGCGAAATCGACCGTCCTCCACAGCGTCGTCCAGCGAGCATTGGGCCGAGGCAATCACACAGATATCGAGCTTGATCGTCGAGGTCGACCCCAAGCGCTCAAGAGCTCGGGTTTCAAGCACCCTCAGCAGCTTGGCTTGCAGGTTCAGCGACATGCTGTCGATCTCATCCAGATAGAGCGTGCCGCCCTGCGCTGCTTCGATGTACCCGACTCGAGAGCGGTCGGCTCCGGTGTAAGCGCCGCTGACCACTCCGAACAACTCACTCTCTGCCAGAGATTCCGGGATAGCCGCGCAATTCATGGCTACCAGCCGGCCTTTACGGCCGGACATCGTGTGAATCCGCCGAGCAATGGTGTCCTTGCCAGTGCCAGTCTCGCCTGACAACAGCACATCGATACCCAACTGCGAAATACTTTCGGCAACGATCCCGAGATTCGGGACACGTTCCTCGTCCAGGTCATCATCGTACGTAGCGTCCAGACTCATCCCGTGATCCCCAAAACTCCAGTGTGGCAAGAACGCCGCGAATCAGATTCCAGCCGCCAAGGCAATCTGCGTGGTAACGCCCAGCTCCTTCATGCGGTGATAAAGGGTACGTCTTGGCAGTTCAAGCTCTTCAAGCACCGCATCGACATTGTGACGATGCCGCTTCAGGGCATCCTGAATGAGCATTTTCTCGATGACACGCATTTGCGTGCGCAGGTCGGTGGCCGAGGCCAGGTCCTCGACAGGCTCGCAACCCAGTAAAGGAAAATTCAACACAAACCGTTTGGCTGCCGATTTCAGCTCACGCACGTTGCCTGGCCAGTCATGACTAAGCAGGACCTGCACACGTCCGCTATCCAGCGCTGGAGCCGGACGCCCCAGCTCGGCAGCGATTTCCTGGGTGAACTGGTCGAACAACGGCAAAATCTGCTCACGACGTTTGCGCAAGGCTGGCAGATGGAGCGTCAGCACATTGAGCCGAAAAAACAGGTCGCGACGAAAAAGTCCTTGTTCCACCAGTTCATCCAGTGGTCGCTGAGCCGAAGCTATCACCCGCAGATCCACAGGAATGAACTCGGTCGAGCCTAGCCGCTCGACGCCACGGCTTTCCAGCACACGCAACAGCTTGGCCTGAAGACTCATTGGCATGCTGTCTATCTCGTCCAGGTACAGCGTGCCGCCACTCGATGCTTCGATGTAGCCCTCGCGAGCGCGGCACACGCCGGTAAATGCACCGTTCACCACTCCGAAAAGCTGGCTCTCGGCCAGCGACTCAGGGATCGCAGCGCAGTTCATCCCGACAAAAGGTCCAGACCTGCTGGACAGCTCATGGATACGGTTGGCAAGCGTGTCCTTGCCCGTGCCTGTTTCGCCACACAGCAGCAAATCCATATCAAGGAACGCGCTGTTCATTGCAATTTGATGACCCGCCGATACTGCAGTTACGCCCCAACACTCCTGGACGTTCTTATCAATGTCTGTGCTCATCGGTCACTCTCATGGTGGAAGGCAAGCGGACTATTAATACCACGTCTTACAAGGCACACATATAGGGATTTAGTTCCCCAACGAGTGCAAAAAATATCACAAAAATGAGAATGACTATCATCGTATCATCGTCATATTAACGGCACCCCAGAGGCATGAAATTTATCGAGAAAAAATAATTAGATTATAATTTATTCAACAAAATCAATAACTTACGATATACAATTGCTATTTAATTATCGTTTTTTGCTCTTTTTATTTACTGCAACAAATACGGCAGCAATACCGACGCACTCAGAATTTAATACACCTCGACATAACACAGCGATAGCCCGACATAACAAAATAAAAGAAGACCCACAAGACTGAAATAAAAACACTGCCCTGTACGCGAAATGCTTCAACTTAAGAAATGCTCTTTGGCATAAACATCCAGTGAACTATAAAACACTCACTCATAACAAGAAGACATCCATCGACAAAGAATAAAATCATACATCGGTTATTACAGGGGATAAGAGAGATAAAAGTTTGACCAGACGATCAGGTATCAGCATGGCAGGGTTCGGATTTCCGAACGTCAGCTCACCCTTAACCTGGCCGATCCCACAATCCCCCCGATTTTCCGCCTCAAAAAGTGATAGCCATTTGCCACAACCTCATTCGGCATTCCGAACATATATCCTTTCGTAGCGCCTTTGCTGAAACAAACCAATGCGCCACTACTTAGCTGAACCGGTTTAATGTAGGACAATCAGGCAATGCAAGCTATGCAAAAGCCATCACATCGTTATCAGCCATGCTTATAGGTAGTCATCACCAACGTGATTTTTGAGAGGGTGTGTCTATGCAGTTACAAATGCTTACAAAGTTCAAAAAAATTACTGACCGAACACGGCAAAAGATGGACGGCTAAGAATTTTGCGATCCAAAAAACATGTGAAAATAGAATTTAAAGATTTTCTTAAGACTATTAACAAACCAGACATTAAATGAGAAAAACACCAAAAACCGGCGGTTTTCAGGGTTTTTTCTAAAAAATTAAGAAAATTTTAGTGTTTACTGACGTACATCGCTGGCATAGACCACCACCCGTGGACCGGTGGGCAGCTCACGAGGACCGCTGCGGTACTCGATATCCTCTCGTTTTCGCGGCGCCGAATGATCATCTCTGGTGCGTGTTGTCTTGACTGCACCGATCGCAAAATCATACTGATTCGGGGCCAGGGATGCTGTCGAAACGACTGGCTCCGAGCGTTCGGCAACCAAGGCAGGCGTGGTTTTCTCTGCAGGCATTGCCTGCAGTGCTTCTTGCGTAGGAGCAGGCGGTGCAGGCGGCGGAGTTTGTTCTGCCACTCTTGTAGGTTGGGCCACCTTGGGGATCGGCGGGCGCTCATCGGCTACCGGCATGGAAACGACAGGGCCAGGGCTCTGCTCGGCAACCTTCACTGGATGAACCGGTTTCTGCACGGGTAGCTGCTCTGCAACCTGCACCGGCTCAGCAGGCTTGATCGCCGGAAGCGGCAAAGCCTTTCTGTTTTCGTGAAGCGGAGGCACCGTGGTCGTAACGGGTGTCTCGCCGGTGATTTGCTGGATGCCTGCCGTCAGGGCTTGTTTGTGTACCTTGGGTATCAGCAGACGTCCTGGACCATCCGGCGTTTTTTTGCGCAGGAACGCCGGGTTGAGTCGTACCAGCTGGGCCTCATCCACGCCAGTAGTGGCAGCGAGCTGGGAGAGGTCCACCGCATGGTTCAGTTCGACCACGTCAAAGTAAGGCACATTGGCAATCGGGTTGAGCTTTACACCATAGGCCGCCGGGTTGCGCACCAGCATAGACAGCGCCAACAAACGAGGTACGTAATCCTGGGTCTCTTTCGGCAAGCTCAGGTGCCAGTAGTCAACCGGCAGGCCACGACGTCGGTTTGCTTCAATCGCTCGCCCGACCGTGCCCTCCCCTGCGTTATATGCCGCAAGTGCCAACAGCCAGTCGTTGCCGAATTGACCATGCAGGCGCGTCAGGTAATCCATCGCCGCTTTACTGGAAGCCACGACATCCCGACGAGCATCGTACGTGGTGCTCTGACGAAGGTTGAAGGCGCGTCCGGTGGAAGGGACGAACTGCCACAGACCTGCCGCAGCGGCAGGTGAGTTGGCCATGGGGTTGTAGGAGCTTTCAATCATTGGCAGTAACGCCAGCTCCATAGGCATTTGGCGCTCGTCCAGACGCTCGACAATGAAATGCAGATAAGGGCTGGCACGAACGCTGGCACTGTTCACAAAACCCTTGTTGCTCAGCAGCCAGTCACGCTGACGGATTATCCGCTCGTTGGCGCCCTGCCCGTCGACCAGCCGGCACCGCTCAGCGAGACGCTGCCAGACGTCATCTCCGTTATAAGCCGGCATGTCGGAAACGCTCGGCAGGCCGATGTCCGCCTGCTCGTTGGTCGAGCCGCCATTCACCAGCCCCGCAACAAGGCGCGGCAAGCGATCATGGCGCGACTGGGAATAATCGACTGACTGGCAGCCCACACACACAGAGCCCAGCGCAAGAATGGCGATCTGAACCGAACGGACCAATAAGCGAGGTCTGGAAATGGGTGGTATAGGGGCTGGCATTGTCGGGAATGTCCTGAGCATGTTCACCCTACGTGGTGCGATGGCCATTCCGGTTCCCTGCACTGCAGATGTCGGCTGCGAAAACCCTTACAGCTGAAACACTTCAGTCACCCCTTTTTTATGGAACCACAGCCGCTTGTGCGCCACGCAACCTTTGAAGAACTTCAAGGATTCATAAAGGCATCGCTCTGCGGAAGCAGAGGACAAGGATAAGGACAAGGAGATTCACAGTGCAGGCACCCACGATCAGCCGGAACACCGGAAACGTTATTCAGACACAGGCGACAGCAGCCCTTCGTAACCCATCCGACTTGCAACAACGCGCCGAACAGCCCACCCAACGCTCATCACACTCGCTGGGGAGTCTGGGAAAACGAATGCTGAAAAGCGTCGGCAAAGTGTTTCAGAAATCCAGAACACCGCGACAGGCAGCGGCCAGACCACCCAGCACAACAAACACCTCAAGCTCACATCCGCCTTCCAATGGCGCAGTCACACAGAATGCCACTCGGGCATCTCGTCTACCGGGCACTGACAACCCACCCAGGTCAATCCTGCGCAACAATTCAGATAAAGCGAGCAGCTCCGGGACAGCAGTGCATGGCGCCGAAAAAGCGCTCAAACAGGCAGAGCCTGCCGACCGAAACAACCGCCGTGTCAGGTTCGACATTCCAGGAGAGCGCCTGGAACGCAACACTTCAGCCGGACTATCTGCAGATCCAGCGGATGATGAAGAAGCGGTCGCCAACGCTGTTCGCGAATCCCGACTTCCCGGTAGCCGCCTGCAAGGGCACGACGGCAAGCGCCAGTCATTTATGGCCAGCAAACCGAACGAGGCAGGCAGCTCCGGAATCAACGTCGACGATTCAGACGAGCCAGCGCAAAAACCAAGCCTGGGACGCAGTGCTGGCGGTCGTTTCGAACTGAAAGATGAAAAGTTTACACGCCACGCCCAACCCCAAGGCACCGTCCAGCTGGATGCCAAAGGCAAGCCCGATTTTTCCACGTTCAATACACCTGGCCTTGCCCAGTTACTGGACTCTATTCTCGCTGGCCCCAAACAAACCTACCTGGCTCATGAAAGCAAACCCGGCGTGCATGGACACCAACTGCTAGAGGCCAACGGATACCTACTGCATCTGGTGGAGGACGAAAGCTCGCTGGCGCTGGTTCGCAGTAGTAACGAAGCACTGAATATAGAAGGGAAAAAGCTGCCCACCGTGCGCATGGAACGCGTAGACGGCCATATTCATATCGAAACCAGCAGTGGCCGCAAAAGCCAGGAGTTGCCTGGCAAGGCGCATATGGCCTACCTCACCGACGTATACCAGACCAGCAGCCAAGAACGCCTGCGTGTGTACGAAAACCGGTTGTATCAATTCGACCCGACCAGCGCCCGCTGGAAGGAACCGGAAGGTCTGGAAGAGATCGCGTTCGATAGTCTTTCCATGGGCGGTAACGGCTCGGTCTATGCGAAAAGTGACGACGTTCTGGTCGACCTGTCGAGTCCATTCATGCCACACGTGGAAGTCAAAGACCTGCAGTCATTTTCGTTGGCGCCGGACAATAGAGCTGCTTTGCTCAGTGGCACAAAAGCTCAGGCCATCCTGCTGACTGACATGAGCCCGATAACTGGCGGGCTGACGCCGAAAAGAACCAAAGTTCTTGAGCTGGATGACGGCAAGGCGCAGGCGGCTGCAGTCGGCTTGAGCGCGGACAAGCTGTTCGTCGCAGACACCCGCGGCAGACTTTACAGCGCGGATCGCAGTGCGTTTGAAAGCGACGATCCGCAATTGAAGCTCATGCCCGAACAGGCTGGCTTTAAGTTGGCGGGCCTGCCTATTGGCGGCAACAACCGCGTCACCGGATTCATCAACGGTGACGACGGTCGTATTCACGCATTGATCCAGAACCGTGAGGGCGAGGTTCACTCCCACGCCCTCGACGAGCAAGGTTCGACACTGGAAAGCGGCTGGAACCTGACCAGTGTGCAGGTGCGGCACAACAATCGCGGCCTGATCATGCCCCCGGCGCCCGCCGCCCCTGAACGGCTCAACCTGGATCGTGCAGGCCTGGTTGGCCTGAGCGAAGGACGCATACAGCGCTGGGATGATGCGCCTGAATGCTGGAAAGACGCAGGTATAAAAGATGTCGATCGCCTGCAACGCGGCGCCGACAGCAACGCCTATGTACTCAAGGGCGGCAAGCTGCATGCACTCAAGGTTGCTCCCTTCCACCCCAACATGGCCTTTAACCGCAACCTATCGCTGGCTCAGACAGCGCGCTCGACAACCGTCGAGATGGGCGAGGAGATCAAGGGCCTTGATGACCGCGTGATCACGGCATTTGCGATGGTCAACAATGAGCGATTTGTCGTACTTGATAAGCAGAACAAGCTCACTGCGCACAGCAAGGATCACCAACCTGTCAAGCTTGAGGCCCCCGGACTGGAAGGTGATATCAAAAGCCTGGCGCTGGACGAAGAACACAACCTGTACGCTCTCACCAGTACCGGCGGGCTTTATTCTCTGTCCAAGAAAAGCTGGCAGTCGACAAAGCTGAAGTATCAGATGCGAGCCGAATGGACGCCGGTTGCCCTCCCGGGAGGGCA
>NZ_LJRO01000025.1 GCF_001401155.1 Pseudomonas tremae | reverse complement strand
TTGTTTTTCAAAGCCATCTGTTGCTTTAGCTTTTCCTTCAACGAGCCGACCGACTTCAGTTGATGGTCCATGCCCGCCAGTTGCCCAGCATGGGACTCGGCGACGCGCCTCAGCATGTGAGTGACCCTGGGTTCCATCTCGCGAGCACGCGTCAGTAAGTTCTGCGCCTCAAGCGCAATATCCTCTGGCTGCACGGCGCGCAGGCGCTCGG
>NZ_LJRO01000297.1 GCF_001401155.1 Pseudomonas tremae | reverse complement strand
GTTACACCCCCCATAAGAAAGCGGAAAAATTTGTATGATCGTGTGCAGTCTCAGAATAATATCGCTTCGATATTTATAATTTACCTATTAAAACCATAGATATACGAATAGCCGTCTGGTACTTCTATTTTGAGGAAACGCTCTGGGCGCAGATCTGGATCTCTCAAGCTTGGTCTATCGAAGGAAAGGATGTTGACTTGAAAACTCGTGAATATTATGTCGCGGCAGCGGCCGGCCTAATTGGAGGTAACGTTTCTAGCTTTGTCAAGTGGGGGACGGAAATCCCATTTCCGCCTCGCACACCAGATCGTCCAATCCCGCCTTTAGAGATGCTTGATTCGCTCGGTATCAACGCTAATCAGCTTACCTACGTTTACTCCGAGCACATGGTGAATTATGGCAGTGCCTTGATTCACCAAAGCTTTTCCATTTTTTTCGCCATCTTCTATTGCCTGACTGCGCTTAGGTATCCGCGTATTGCCGTATGGCAAGGTTTTGGCTTTGGCATGCTTGTCACCCTGGCTTTTCACGGGGTACTTTTACCGATGTTTCACTGGGCTCCTCCGCTCTGGGAGCTTCCTCCAGCGGAATGGGCATCTGAAACCTTTGGACACTTGCTATGGATATGGGTGATCGAAGTCATACGTCGCGATCTGCAGCAACGTTGGTCGCCCGGCCCTGGTTAGCTGTAACAGCCTGCAATCGAAATGGCCTC
>NZ_LJRO01000202.1 GCF_001401155.1 Pseudomonas tremae | reverse complement strand
CAGATGGCTTTGAAAAACAAGACCCTGGAAGATGCCGTGGCCGGCGTGAACGACGCGCTGCGGTACAGCGTGGTACTGGAACCGCCGGATTTCACCGCAGGCTTGCGCGGTGTGCTGGCCTCGCTGGACGATCAGGGCCATGTGCGCGTCAAGCTGAACAACCTGTTTGCCAAGCACCAGCCGGCCTTCAAAGCGGTCAATGTTACGATGCGCAGTCCCGAAGGCGCGCTCTGGGAGATCCAGTTCCACACGCCTGACACCTTCAGGCTCAAGGAGCAATTCCATGATCTTTACAAGCACAGCTATGCGCTGCAGCTTCAGGGCGCCCCACTGACTGATCAGCGAGAAGTGCAGGCGCCCGCGCAAGACGCCTTCAGACTCGTGCCTTCGCCGCCAGAGTGCGACGATATCGACGACTGGGAGGAGGAGAACGTCCCGGCCTTGGCAATCACGGTTCCGGCTTTCAAATCCCAACCAAACAATCGCAAAGACGCCGCAAAATTCCGTGCAGGCGTGAGCAGCACACCGCAAGTGGCGCTGTCAGGGGGTCGGTTCCGGCTGGGG
>NZ_LJRO01000485.1 GCF_001401155.1 Pseudomonas tremae | reverse complement strand
TGGAACTTGCTGTTGGCCGGCACATTGAACTGACTGCCGGTCGCGAAAGTTTCCCAGTCAGTGCTGTCCGGGAGTTTTACCTGCAACTCGCCCGACACCACGTGCATGATTTCCCGTTGCGCCGTACCGAACTCGTATTCGCCCGCTGCCATTACACCGATGGTTGCCTGACCGTCAACCTGGCTGAAGGCGATGGATTTGACG
>NZ_LJRO01000218.1 GCF_001401155.1 Pseudomonas tremae | reverse complement strand
GCCGCACGGTCCGGTGCGCATACCGTGATCGTCGGCGGGCGTATCGAGCGCGTGCTGGCGCGGCTCAAGGGTGGCGAACGGCTGGGAACATTGCTCTCTCCAGAGCGCGAAATGCTTGCGGCGCGCAAACAATGGCTGGCTGGCCATCTGCAGACTCGCGGCACGCTGGTGCTGGACGATGGCGCAGTTTCAGCGCTGGCCAGGGATCACAAAAGCTTGCTGCCGGTGGGCGTCAAGCTGGTGCAGGGCAGCTTCCGGCGTGGCGAGATGGTCGTGTGTGTCGCTCCGGATGGGCGTGAGATCGCTCGTGGCCTGAGCAACTACAGCGCTATCGAGGCGCAGAAGATTATCGGTCACTCATCCGAAGCAATTGTACGTGAGCTGGGCTATATGGCCGAGCCGGAACTGATCCATCGGGATAATCTGATTCTCGTTTGATCAACGTTATTTAAAGGAAGATTCAATGCGCGTCATCAACGGTTTTCTGGCTGCTTTATTGTTTGTACCTGTGCTGGTCTCGGCCGAAGAGATCGGTCAGGTATCGACGGTGTTCAAAATGGTGGGGCCTAACGACCGGATCGTTGTCGAAGCGTTCGATGATCCCAAGGTCGACGGAGTGACCTGCTACCTGTCGCGCGCCAAGACGGGCGGGGTAAGGGGTGGGTTGGGTCTGGCCGAAGAT
>NZ_LJRO01000353.1 GCF_001401155.1 Pseudomonas tremae | reverse complement strand
GTTGTAAGCCGGAACCCCAGATGTTTCCATCAGCCTATCTTGAGGGTTGGCAAGGATTCATGTAAAAAACAGCCAACCCGACTAGGGGCTCGCGCTACTGGAGTTGCGCGCGCTGGTTCAGACTCGGTGTGCCCACTAGATTAAGCGCCATGTGAACCCGTTCTGTTGATACCCACCACCGCATACTGGCCTGCAGGGCAACTGAGTGGTAACTGGGCAAGAAAAAGTTCCATCTTGATGCACAGTCATTTTTAAAATCCTGTGTATTGAGAGACCGGTTAGAAAAAGCAGATGTTCCGTCACCGGCTCAGCTGACAGACATGACAGACATGACAGACATGACAGACATGACAGAGTGACCACCAAGCAATGGTCTTCACTCTGCCGAGCCATGGTCGCAACGAAACAAGGGGACTATTACCTGCAGGAATGCTCCTGCACCCTAAATCCTTTGGGAAAGAGGATTCCCAACGAATAGCATTCCAACCAGTTCAGCAAATTCCAGCTTCAATTACACGGCCCCTGCGGAGGAAGCACAAAACCGCTTCGCCTCAGCGCCCGACAACGTCCCTTTACTTGCCACCACAACCTCTATCGCCCAAGCGTCGGAAAGGCAACAAAGACCGGTGGCTGTACCGAACGACTTTCAGTGTGGCCTCCAAAAGAGGCCCTATTATTCGAAATGCTATGAATAGGTGCGAAGGGACATCATTCGGTAGCTCCGATACATCCATGAGAAATTATAACCAGTAGAAATACCCATTGCGACGCACGCAGTAGTGACGCGTGCACCGCTTACGAATCCACCAGCACCGGCTAACATATGAGCTGCTGCTTTGTGGCATGGGCGATTGATCGACCCTCGACGCGGTTGCGGCCTTTGGTTTTGGCGCTGTAGAGAAGTCGGTCTGCTTCCTCAAGAGCAGCTTTGTGATCTTCCTTCTCGGGTGCGCTGATCGCCACCACACCAGAACTGATTGTTAAATTGCCTACCGGGCTGGCTGAATGCTCTATAAAAGCATTCTCGATGGCTAACCTGACTTTTTCCGCCACGCTAAGAGCGCCCGCCAGATCTGTTTCGGCTAAAAGGATCACAAATTCTTCACCGCCGTACCGTGCTGCTAAATCGCCGGATCGGTTGATGCAGCTGCCGAGGATCTCCGCCACTTGCATCAGGCAGTCGTCACCTTTCAAATGGCCGTAGCGGTCGTTGTATTGCTTGAACCAGTCAATATCCAACAAAATGATGGCGAGTACTGAGTTATTCCGTGAGGCTCTTCCCCACTCCTTTTGCAAGCTAGCGTCGAAGCAACGTCGATTGGCCAGATTCGTCAAACTGTCGGTCTGAGCGATGATCTCCAGCTCATGCCTGGTGTTGTTCAATTCGCCTTCCGCACTGATCAACTGCTGGATTTGCCGATACAACAGAACACCCAGTAAAGCCAGCGTAAAAATGATCATGCCGCTCAAAGCCATGGACCTGTATGCATAGGCCCACCAGGGCGCGAAAATATGCTGGCAGGAGACACCCGCAGCAGCGACGATAGGCAGCCCGGTGACCCGGCGATAGGCATAGATTCTATCCACGCCATCCACCACAGACTTGATTACCGCGGTTCCGCTATCGTGGTATGGCAGATAGCGAGTGAAGATGTCTCCCTTGGCCACATTGGTCGTCATCAGTGCGGTCACTACAGGCCTACGAGCCAGCAAGTCGCCGTTATTCAGCGCAAGGAAAATAACGCCCTTATCGTCTACGCCCATACGTTTGAAGAACGCTTCAAAATAGGCAACGGGTACTGTCGCTAAAGCTATTCCAGCAAACGTCCCGTCAGCAGCATTGATACGGCGGCTGATAGGGATAAGCATATCTCCTGTGCTGCGGCTTTTAACGACTGAACCTATGTGGATGGACTCGTCAGCGTTATCGCGGTGATACACAAAGTAGTCGCGGTCGCTGTTGTCCCTCACCTGAGCACTTCGGGAAAAGGAATTGGCAACCCGGTTGCCCAGGGCGTCGTAGATGAAGAGCCCTTGAATCCCTTCTACATGCCCCACGTCCTTGGCCATGAGCGTTGTCAGTCGACTCTGCTGCTGACTTCCCACACCATCGTGTTCCACCCGCTCGACGAGATCGCGCAACACGTTATCCGCTTGGCGGAAAGTGTCCTGAGCCTGTTGTTCAGCGGCAAGAACGATATTGGAGACCGCAACTTTGGCATTGGCCACACGCTCGAGTTTGGACTGGTTCATTTGCCAGGCAGTGGCCAGGATCAACGATAGGCAGACCAGACCAATGAAGCCAACCAAAGCTCTGGTGAGCGTCGAGGGGGAAAGTCGCTTTGAGTTAAGATAATGAGGCTTCATGAGGTCGTCATCAAATTGGCGGCCGGACGCCCCATGCAGTTTCCATACCTCAGTTGGATTGGCTAGCGCAAATGTCCTGCTGGCCAAATCCGATAGTTGTCATCTTTCCACGCCAGACTGCTTTGCGCTTGCCGGACGGATCAAGCATGTGCGCTATAACATGGCGAGTGGTGGCCGCATTCAGCATTACAAGAAGGAGTACATTGATGATTCGCAGAGCGTTACCCTCCGATGCAAATGCCATTGCGCGGGTACATATCGGCAGTTGGCAAGACGCTTATCGTGACCTCATGCCTGCTGAATACTTGAGTTCGCTGGAAACAACTCTGGCGCAGCGTGAATCATTTTGGGCTCGCTCTATTGAATCGGACGAGCCTTGTGTGCTGGTTGCGGAGTTGCATGAGCAGGTAGTCGGCTGGATATCAGTCGGCGCAAGCCGTGACGAAGATGCCACAACGGACACTGCTGGTGAGGTTATGGCCATCTACGTTTTAGCCAGGCATTGGCAAACCGGCGTCGGGCTGGCGTTGTGGAAGGCAGGCCTGCAGTGGTTGATGGAGCAAGAGTATCAGCGGTTGACCCTTTGGGTATTGGCCCGTAACGAGCGGGCTATCCGCTTTTATCGCAGGGCGGGATGTGTTGAAGAAACAGGGAGTGAGCGTACTCTCGAGAGGGGGGGTGTGACTCTGGCAGAGGTGAGGTACGGTTTGGCTTTACCCGATCAAGTCAGGCTTGATCGCCTGCCGTGAGCGTGGGGCCACACAACGACCTCCACGCACAGACGCGGTCAACAGGGAGCAGTTAACCTGTCAGGACTGCGCTAGCGTTGATCACGTGTGCATTCGGCGCCCAGGCGCCGGTAGTGATGCATCAACAAGCACCGATAGCAAAGGCATTTTTTAAGTGCGTATGCCCAGAAACGTTTTTATCGCAGACATCGTTAATGCTGAGAACGATGCGTTGGCTTATTCTGGAAAGGACCGATCTGGCAATACGATCGTTACTGAAGAGCACACACATTTTTATTGCGGGTAACGGCGGAAGCAGCGAACTCTTGATAATAGGTGTATCGCCCGGAATAAGTGACAACTCGCCCACGCCTATGCCCACACCGGCGCCGATAGCATTGAAAACAGCAAAGTTGGACTCGGACGTGAATCGTATCTCAGACGCCATGCGGGCGTGCTGCAAGGCGTTCATCGAGACTTCCCTGCAGATACAACCTTCCGGAAAGTGCACCAGAGGTATGGGCTGCCCTGGCATAACCAGCCTGGCATCGCCGATCCAGTGGAGTTCCTCATGCCTTATGTGCTCGGAGTGCTCCATGACCCGGGAGTCAGGCACCGCGACAACAGCAAGGTCCAGTCGCCCGTGTTCGACGTCATCCAGCAATAATGACGACGTCTTGCAGACCAGTTTTATTTTCAGATCGGGGTCTGATCGAGTCAGGGTCTGGACAATGCCGTGCAGAAAAAACAGTGCGTAATCATCCGGCATACCCAGACGCAATTCGCTATCAGGATTCTTGTTCTTCAAGCGAAACAGGTTGTCATGCATGGCAAGAATTTTTTCGGCCGCGGCCAATACTTCTTCGCCTATCGTTGTCAGCCGAAAACCGTCGTCGCCCCTGACGAACAGTTTTACCTCCATGAGCGTTTCCAGCTTTTTTATTTGCATGCTGATGGCAGGCGGAGTTTTGCACAGAATGTCAGCAGACCGAGTGATACTCCGAGTTTCGCTCACCGATTTGAACGTGCGCCAAAGGTTTGTATCTACATCAAAAATTCGAGGCATCCGTTTTCCCTGATGACCCGGTGCCTAATGGGTGATGACATTGGCAACCGAATGATTTCCTGCTCCGGGATTTTCCAACTGCACCCCGGCTTTCCATATGCCCCTCTATAGTTAGGCCATTCTGCGAGTGTGCGCAAAGTATTCCGTACACGCAGGGGAAATATATGGATAAAACGGACGCTGAATCGATTTTTGCTGCTTCAGATGACACTTGCATAGGTTATTGCCGGACGGAAAGTCTGATCCATTCAGGTCCTCGTCCGGTGGCTGCATTCGTTCAGGAAGCTTCTTCCCTCAATGCCACGCCGAGCGCCTGGAGCAGAGGCGTATTTTCACATGCGATATACGTGGCCTCTGCGTCCTCTGACGTATTGACGTGCTTGTGCCAACGCCAAACGGGAATATAAATAGCATCCCCTGCAGTCCATGAAACGAGGGTCTCCCCTACCATAGAAAAACCCGCACCTGAAATGATGTAGATGACGCTCTCATAGTTATGCCGGTGCAGCCCCGAACCTTGCAAGGGCCGCAGCGCTCCGAACGTCATGCTGATTGATCGGCACGGTAAGTCGACGACATGAACTTCGTGTTTTCTTGCATCGCTGAATGCGTCGAGCGTGGGCTTTCTGACCCTTTCGTGCAGGAGTGTACCGGTAACCTCTCCTGCGGCAAGGCTGGCGGGAACATGCACAAAATCACGCGAAGAAAATGAGTGGTTGTTCATGCTCACCTCAAAGGTTATCCAGAAATTCAAGTCGCGCCTTGATCATCATGAAGGCCGCGTGCCGGACTACTTCAAAACGAGATGGTTTTTCAACCACAAGACGCGAAAGAATCGCCAACAGGGTGTCAGCGTGACCGTCGTCACAGTCAATGTGTAATGAGAAGAACCTCAGTTTATCTACCGCGACGCCCTGACCGATGAAGCCGTTGAGAATGTCGCTGTACAAATGAGGAACAATCGCCTCAGCCCCCAGACAAAGTGCCGAGAGACCATATACACCATCGGGTTGCTTGCAAAAGCTCATCATGGTGTCGATGAGGTGCTGGGTCGAAGGGAGGGTGGCGTGTGCTTCAAGTGTCAGGTCGAAGGAGCGCAGCATGTCTCGATAGAGAGCCGAATGTGTCGGTTCGGCGACTTCACCAAACCCCAGTTCCTCGAAAAGATTTTCGAACACCGCCAGGATATCTTCATCCCTTTCCAGATGGCTCATCAGTTGGCAGATATACCGGGTGAAATGACGGCTGTATTTTCCCTGCTGGACCAGAAAGTCTTTCAGCCGCGCTATCGGCATGGTCGCCGCACGGCACTGAACCAGAAAGGGATGACCGGAAATCTGTTGGATCATTTCATCTTTTAATTGTGCGAGTTCCTGCAATATGAAGTCATTGCCCAACGGGCGGGCAGTCAATACACGGGTATGTTCAACAACTGAATTCATCAGGCAATCCCTCGCGATGTTTGATTGTGCAGGGTAGACAGGTACGCGCGCTTCAGCCTGTCCAACCCACGTTCTAGCGTCGGCAGATCAATGGTCAGCGGCGGCATCAGTTTGAGGACTTCGTTTGACGGACCACAGGTCTCTACAAGCAGACCTTGCAACAAGCACTCGGCAGACATCTTGCTTGCGCGCCGTGAATCGCCAAACTTCAACCCCATGAACAAACCCCGCCCTACAATGCTGACGGCTTCAGAGGGTGTTTGAGCAATCAACTTTTCCAGTGCAGTGCGAAGAATATCGGACCGCTCAGCTATCGAACGTTCAAACGCATTATCTTGCCAATAGCTCAGGGCCGCGGCCGCTGTTATAAAAGCGGTGTTGTTCCCGCGAAAGGTGCCGTTGTGTTCACCCGGTGCCCACTTGTCATGTTCCGGCTTTATCAGTACCAGTGACATCGGCAAACCATAACCGCTGATGGACTTTGACAGGCAGATGATATCCGGGGAGATATCGGCGGATTCAAAGCTGAAAAATGTCCCGGTACGACCACACCCTGCCTGGATGTCGTCAATGATCAGCAGTGCACCTGATGCCTTGCACAATCGCTGGACGCGCTGCAGCCATTGCGGCCGCGCGCAATTCAAACCGCCCTCGCCCTGCACAACTTCGAGAATAACGGCAGCGGGCGGCTCGACACCTGCTCCGGCTGTCGTGAATAGCGTTTCAATGATCGCCGCACTGTCGATGTCAGGCCCCAGAAAACCGTCGTACGGGAGCCGGATGACGTTTGAAAGCTCCACGCCAGCCACGGCTCTTTTGTCAGCGTTGGCGGTAACTGCCAGGGAGCCCAGCGTGACGCCGTGAAATGCATGGGTAAATGCTGCAATGGAGGCGCGCCCGGTTATTTTTCGAGCCAGCTTCAAGGCAGCCTCGACAGCATTGGTTCCGGTAGGGCCCGTGAACTGCAGTTTGTAGTCCATACCTCGCGGCGCGAGGATGATCCGGTCGAACTGCTCGATAAACCGGGACTTTGCAGCACTGTGAAAGTCGAGGGTTGTCGTGATGCCGTCCTGCTGAATGTAGTCCAGCAACGCTGTTTTCAAACGAGGGTTGTTATGGCCATAGTTCAATGATCCGGCGCCGGCGAAAAAGTCGATAAACTCGCGCCCTTCGATATCCCTGATCACTGCACCTTCGGCCGTTGCGAACACCACGTCACAGTCGCGACAATAAGAACGCACTTCCGACTCACGCGTATAGATAGACAGTAATGAGTTCATGCCTGTAATCCTTGCCTGGGGAAATTAAGTTACGCGCGCGTCATGATGTAATGACCCAGGCTTTTTTCCGGCCCGTAAAAGATTGACAGCATGTCCCTGATGTCCAGATGCAAGACCGTGCATTCTGACGACTCGTGCAATTCGTCCTTAAAGCGAATGTTCAAGTCATTGAACCCCATGTGCGCCAATGCATTGATCGGTGTGTGGGGTGTGTCGAGAAAACAATTGGCGAGGACGTTGTAGTTTTTCTCTCTCAGGCAATACTGCAATGCCGCTTTTACCAAGGCGGCAAAAATGCCGTAGGGGTAAGCGGCGAATATCCGGTCACGGTACCTGGCCGGTACCATGAGCCGCGCGCATTCGATCAACGCACCCTGAGCCCTTTCTCGCACTGCAGAAATATCGGCAAACTTGTCGATGGGCAACCCCTGGTCCCCATCGATGATCATGCGCATCACACCCACTGGCTCGCCCCCGTCGTCAGTAGCCAGCAAGTAAACCGAACTGGTGTGGTAGCGATCATTGCGAGGGTCCGTGGCATCACGGTCCAGCCAACCTAACTCCTCACTGTAAACTTCTTGCCAGACAGCCTTGACACTGGCGAGTTCGAGATCAGACTGTGCCAGTTGTACCCGGCCTTTAAAGTCTGTCGATGTGGCGTCGTAAAAGGGCAGTGTCGGTCCGTTCATGGTGTGCATTCCATAGCGCGTATAGATAGGTTACTGCCGTTATTGAAACAATCATTGCAACTGCACTGATGAGGCCCACGACCGGCGCTTCGACAAACTCAAGCAGTGCGCCCAGCAGGAACGACCCTATGGGGCAGCCCCCCATGAAGAACAACATCAGTAGCGCTAATACTTGAGCCTTATTAGAGGCCGGTGCGTTTTCCTGAATCAGGGTCTGGCCCATGCTAAGTGCAATCCCCCCCAGAAACCCCCAACCAAAAACCAGTAAAAATAAAACCCACTCTGTCAGTACTGACGGGATGACGGCCAGCAGAACTGAGGCGAGCAGGCAGGAGCTGATCAGCGCGCGCAGGGTGTGATGGACTCCCCCTTTAACGACCAGGGTAACGACAGAGGCAATCAACCCGCCCATGAACACGGTATTGAACAATGCCAACAAAGAGGCGCTGTACCCCGGTAACCCGGAAACATGGAGGGGCATCATGACGAAAAACGAGCCCAGGAAGAAAACACCGATCAGGCCATTCAACAACAACACCGGAAAGATGACCGGGTGCCGAATGGAAAATCGCAGTGCGGTAAGTGTCTCGGCGATCAGGCCCGAATGACGCTTGCTCGGCGTGGTCACTGAAATACGAGAAGCGGCCAGAGACGACATCACGAACAGCAGCGACAACGACAAGAACATCAGGCTGATGCCCACCTGCTGCGCAATACCACCGATGGCAAACCCTACAGTCTGAATCCCGAACTCAATCCCTATATTGATCGTGACGATCTTCTGCAGTTGCTTCTTGCCCAGTACGTTAAGGTACAGCTCTCTGGCAGGGGCGCAGAACGCCGACAGCACCCCGAATGACAACGCATAGATCAGGACCTTGGTGTAAGTGATTGCAGACTGGTAACTCCACACGGCGAACACAAGTGCGGTCAGGGCGCTGGCGAGGTACACGCAGACCAGCAACTTGCGTAACGGCTTGCGATCAGCAACATAACCTCCGTAGATCACAAGAATCAGCACCGGCAACATCAGGCACATCTGGGCAACGCCAAATTGAAAGGCAGATGCATGGACAACGCTGATCAGCACCCAAGGCAAGAATACGCTGTGTATTCCCACGCAGATGAACCAGAGACTGGAGGCCAGGAAGAATCTGGAGACATTGTGCCGTTCCTGAGTATCGAGCACTTCGTTCACGGCGCACACCTCAAAGGCCTGGCCCCGGTCGGGGCCATGGCGGTCAATCGACATTGAAATGTTTGCGATTCTCTTTGGGATTTGCCCACGTGCCGTTGAACTCATAAATGCCGTTATCGAATGTAGAGCCGTCAAACCAGTAATACTTGGGCATCGGGGGAAGTTCAGTGCTGTACGGTGCGCCTTCAAGGTCGCATAGCATCAGCGCTGAGCGACAGAGAATCAGGTAATGCGAGGCTGTCGGTGCCACGGAAAGAATGGGGACGTTTCCTGTTTCTTTCATCCAGTTGAAAATGTCGGGAATGCTCGGGAACCGGGGCTGATAAGACGCCTGAAGCATCACCAGTTTTTCGACCAGTTCAGGCGTCATATCGGCGTCTTCCGGAATATTATAAAAATCTTCCAGCGTCAGGCCGGCCTTGTCGAACTTGTAGACGTTGGCGCCCCAACCGACCACCGAGGATGCCAACAGGCCTTTGCACTTGGCGGAGTTGCGATATGCCCGATGCAGCGCATAGCGCTCGGCAATGCTGTAGAAGTCCATTTGATCCAGTACCAGATCACAGCCCTCCACGAACGCTTCAGCCGTGTGCTTCTGTATGCCCTCAGGGAACACGTCGACACTCACGTCACCTGCCAACCGGTGAACCAACTCGGCAACCACCAACGCTTTATTGCGGCCAATGGTTTCCAGTGAAGCGCCCATTTGCCGGTTGATGTTGCTGATATCAAACGAGTCGGGGTCGGCAATTTTGATGTGTCTTACACCTAAGCGTGCCAACCCCAGGGCCACGGCCCCGCCAATACCTCCCGCACCAGCGACGCCGACCACCGCACCGGAGAGTTTGCGCTGACTGGCAAGTTGTTGCAGTTTCGTATTACCCAGAAAACAACCGCTGCGTGAGACCCGTTCGTTGTACACCTGCTCGATAAAAACGCCGGGGAATTTAACAATGCGTGCTTTCTTCAACATGGTCTGATCCTTGATTAGTTGCGGCCGCCACAAAAACTGCAGGTCAGTGACAATCGGGGGGATGAACCGTCCAGAAAAACCTGAACTTCGCGGTATAGTTCGAAGCGCTTCTTTTCAAACAGCATGGCGTGGGTGCCTTTATCAATCAGCACGTAGCGTTTACTGGGGGCGTTGCTCAAGTGTGCGTACAGCCATTCAATGTCTGCTGCGGTGGTCAGCACGTGGTCGTAATCTCCACGCGTTATTAAAACGGGCACCTTGATGTTCGCGGGGTCCCAATACACACCCTGCCAGGCGTCATAGATATCCTGAGCAAAGCCTCCGGGCACTTTGATCATATTGTTTTGATGGGCCCTCTCCAACGCAGCGTCACGGGGCCAGTTGTTTACAAACCCGTGTTCGAGTTGCGTCTCGGTGCCAGGTGGGCGATCGTCTTCTATCATGGACAACCGTGTGGCCACCGGGATTTCATAAAAGCTCTTGTCGGGTCTTTCGGCACTGCCGAACACGCCCTGCACAATACTGGAGTCTGTGTGGTCACGCCGGACAATGGGAGAGTTAAACACGACTTTGTCTACCTTATCGCCGTGCGCACTCAGGTAATACCCTACCGGTATGGCGCCCCTGGACGTGGCGATAAGGGTCAGTTTTTTAGCGCCGGTGACGTTCAATACATAGTCGACGGCCGCATCAATGACAGGCACCAGACTCTTGGCATTGCCCACTGATTCAGCGCTGGCATCCGGAGTGGCCTTGCGCATTTCCGGATAATCATCAGAACGACCATAACCCGGCAGGTCAACGACCCAGGCATCGCGCCCTGAATAGGCAACATCCTGCGCCCACGAATAACCCTCTATGGCATACCCGGCCGAGAGTTTGCCCGAGATAGTGGCGCCATGAATAAACAGGACAACGTTTGATTCTTTCAGAGTGCGCGCGTTAACCCCTTTTGGCGATTCACGCCAGAGTGCCACTTTCAACGCGTCTTTCTTTAGCATGACAGTATGAACTTCCACTTCCTTTACAGCCACCGCCTTGTCGGTAGCCATTGGGGAGGCGGACACTAACAGTACGGTGGTACAGGAAGCAAAAAACAAGGCAGCGGAAGCGGTCCTTTTCATCAGTTGACGTCCATGCGATAAGTTGAATAAAAGCATTCCACAAGCGACCTTTATTGTCTGTTCAATCTTTTTTAATACCCTTCACGTTTTTTTAATCCTCCTCCTCGTAAAGAGAACTAACATAGTGCTTTCAGGGAGCCACCATGAACACATGTCAGGCATTCAGAGCATTGCATGAGCGCAATGAGTTATTCGTCATGCCCAACGCATGGTGCGAGGGAAGCGCGCGGCTTATACAGCAGATGGGCTACGCCAGTATCGGCACCACCAGCGCCGGAATTGCCTATGCAAAGGGTTACCGCGACTCATCACCCTCGATGGATAACGAGGATCGATTTGCGGCAATTGATCGTATCGTGCGGGCGGTGGACATACCTGTGACCGCAGACCTGGAGAATGGGCTGGCAAAAACGCTGGAGCAGGTCGAGGAGCACTTCAGGCGGGCCTTGAGCATAGGCTGCGCAGGCGCGTCCATTGAAGATATATCCGACTACAGTGACCCGAACACTCCGCTGTACTTCCCTATCGCAGAAGCATGCGATCGGGTGCGTGCTGCCAGTGGGGCAGTCCATGCGCTTGATGCCGACTTTATCGTCACGGCCAGGACAGACTATCTGCTCGGGGCAAACGAGTATTCGCTGAATGAGGTCGTAGCGCGGCTGGTCGCGTTTGAAGAAGCTGGAGCCGATTGCCTGTTCGCGCCCGGCGTGAGGTCAATCGAGGATCTTGAAGTAATTCGCCGCTCACTCACCAAGCCGCTCAGTGTCATCCCGGTTTCCGGCATGACAATCGACAGGCTCAGAACAATCGGCATTCGCCGAATCAGCTTGGGCAGCTCGCTGTTTCGTGCCGCCTACCGGCAGATTTCGACTGTTCTGTTGCAGCTTGAAAACCCGGATGGGCTGGATTTTCTAAAATCGGGGCTGAGCTTGAGTCAGCTTGACGATGTCATGCGGTAGCCAGCAAAGACAGGTCTGGCGACCGCACTCAACCTGGCATCCGTTTTTGATGGGGGTGCGGATATGGAGCATATGACAGCGAAGGCTCACTCTGCATTCAGGGGGATGAACACCGCAAATGTGGTTCCTTTGTCAGCTTTCGATGTCACCTCGATACGCCCACCATGTGCATCGACGATCCTGGCGACAATGAACAAACCAAGCCCCAGGCTCGAGTAGGGCCCGTTATCGGTCATTTTCTCGGGCGAGTAGCGGTCCATCGGGTTGAAAATGAACGGAAGCACGTCTTCGGGAATCGGACTGCCCGAGTTGTGTACGGTGAACTGGAGGATCCCGTCAGCGGCATTCAGTGTCACTTCAACAGGATCACGGCTGCTGCCATGCTGTATCGCGTTGCCAATCAGGTTCGAAAAGACCTGTTCCAGCCGATCACCATCAAAATTGCCAATGACAGGGTCATTTGAGATCAGGCGAATATCCGCTTCGGGATTGACCGTACTGGACTCGTCGACAATCCGCGCGCAGATAGGCTGGATATCTATATTGGTCTTTTTCAACGGAATGCCGGGGCCGATCTGTGAACGGGTGAAGTCCAGCAGATCGCCGACGATCTGGCTCGCCCGCTTGACGCTCGAGTAGATCCTCGAGGCGACCTTGGTAGGTCGCGCGCCCAGATCGCTGGTACGCAATAACACGTCAGCGCCGAGCAATATCGCGCTTAAAGGGGTGCGCAAATCGTGACCGAGAATACCGAGAAAAATATTGCGTGAAACCTGAACCGCGCTCGTGTAACTGGATATGGATTCAGCCAGAGCCTGATCGATTGCTTCGTTGAACCGGATCATGTCCTCCATCTGCAACTGCGGGTCGGCGGTCTGATGGGTCATCCATTGCTTGATAACGCTCGCTCGCAGCGCACGAAACTCGGAAACCACCTGATCGATGGTAAACCCTGACATCAATCGGGTGATGGCGTGAGTCTTTGCCGCAGTCTGGTCATCCGACAGCACCTGACCTTGTGATTTTTCGACCTGTTCCTGAGACGACTGATCAGTTCGCAGGTCTGTAGCGATGGCCCGGAGCATCTGCTCGGCATGGTCCTTGAGCTCTCTGGAGTCCAATGGCTCACCAGGTGTTCCCAATGTGCGTGCGAAATCGGTCCACTCGCGCACAATAGGTTCGATGTTTTCAAGAATGAAGCCCGATAACCGCATAGCAAATCAAACCTGAAAAAGAACCATGCGAGCCGCAGGTTCGAGCTTTAAGTCAGACACCCTGACTGAATGAAGAAAGGGTGCATATTTGTCGAAAAAATTTTCGGGTTGCCAATGCCGCAACCTGTTGACCAAACCTAGTCGGACAGCGCCTGAAGGCGAGCCTGAACGGCATCGTCAAAAATGATGTATAGCTTCTCGGCGTCGGCAGGACGCAGTTTTCTGGACGCCTCCAAGCCGTGAATGTATTCGATCTGCAACGCGGCCTCGGCTTCGAGATCGGCACGGGTACTGGCGGCGTCGAGCGCTCTTACCAGATCGCTGATCTCCCCCTGGACGGGTTTGGATAGTCGAAGTTGATCAAGTTGTTCCTGCATGCGTTCAATTCCCGGTCAAAACCCTAGGGGCGGCAGCAGATCACGGCGCGTTATGCATTGCAAGACAATAGGCAGATCATCCAGCCCTGGAAGGCTCGGCGTGTTCCTCGATAAGGCTTTTAAGGCTGTAGGTAACGACACCCAGGATGATCAGATCATCGTTGTCGGTAACGCGAAGCGGCGGATAGTCCGCGTTCTCCGACTCCAGGATTACCACCTCGCCACGCATGTGCAAACGA
Organism: Pseudomonas tremae; assembly: GCF_001401155.1. Lineage (GTDB taxonomy): Bacteria > Pseudomonadota > Gammaproteobacteria > Pseudomonadales > Pseudomonadaceae > Aquipseudomonas > Aquipseudomonas tremae. The sequence continues at coordinate 37,118 of NZ_LJRO01000353.1, read as the reverse complement.
CGGCATATCTGCCTGGCATTGAGTGAGGCGACAACGATATCACCGTGTTCGGCGTATTGGCTGCGATCAACCACCAGCATGTCTCCGCTGCACATGGCAGCGTCTCGCATGCCCTCGTCTTCAACCCTGGCCAGATAGACGTGAGGCTCGCGAACTTCGCAGAGCTCCGCGATCGAGACATGACGCTCTCCACGCGCTTGCGAACCGACGGATGACAGAGAGACGAACGGCAGGCCTATGCTCCGCGCGGATAGCGGGCCGAGAAAGGTGACACTCATGAACGCGAGCCTTTTATGATTAACTGTATACATATACAGTTAATCGGTTATCCGGCGCTAGGTCAATCCCGGATACCTCAGCCTCGACCGGTGGCAATCATCTGCGCGAAGCGCATGGCTGGCATGTGCCTCGCGCAGGCTCACTGCGGCGCCGCTTCGGACTGCGACAATTGCTCGATCATTGCCACGGTCAGATAAAGCCTGGGCGCAATGCTCGACAGCTCTATGGACTCATCGTCTGCGTGCAGCCCCGCGCCAACCACACCCATCGTTTCCAGTACCGCCGGTTTGGTGCTACCAGGCACATAGGCATAGCCTGCGTCAGTGCCGAAACGCATGGCAATAGGTTCGATGTTGCGACCGATTTTCTTGTAAAGCGTCTGCGCAGTTCTGGCCAGTTGTTCGGAACCTGTGTTTTTCGCCAATGGCGGGCGGCCCTTTTCCATGCGCAGTGTCACCTGGGTACCATCGATCAGTGTGTTCTTCACGATACGCTGACCGTCGGTAAGCACCCGGTCGCTTTCGCTCAGATCCGAATAGCGCATGTCCGCTTCGGCCGAGGCGCTGGCTGGAATGATGTTGCGCTTCTCTCCTGCCTTGCTGAGCGTCCAGTTGACCGTCGTGCCTTTGGCCGGATCGCCGAGGTCCTTGAGCTGCAGCATCTGGTGCGCAAGCTCCAGGGCAGCATTGCGCCCGGCCTCAGGAGCCGAACCTGCGTGCGAAGACTTGCCTTTGACGTCGAGAATCAGCCCGTTGATGCCGTTGGTCGCGACAGTCACAGCGTCTTTGTCAGGGGGCTCGTACGAGAAGACGTAATCGTGCTGGCGAGCCAGTTCGGCAATGACTTTTTTTGATCCGCTGGAGCCGGTTTCTTCATCTGGATTGAACAACACAGTGAGCGTGCCGAAGCCCTTGAAGTTTTGATCCTGCAACAATTGCAGCGAATGCAGAATCATCGCTACGCCACCCTTGGCGTCCGCCACACCGGGGCCGTAGGCGCGCTCGCTGTCGATATTGAAAGGTCGTTTGGCGGCAGTGCCCGGCCCGAATACCGTGTCGTAGTGGACCATCAGCAAAAAGGACCGAGTACCGTTGCCCTTGAACGTACCGACGATGTTGTCACCCGAAGAGGGCTCGGCCGGGGTCGTCGCGACTTCAGCCCCCAATGCCTTGAGGCGGTCGACCAGCATGGCGCTGACGGTTTTCAGGCCAGGTGCCTGGCCTGTACCGGTGTCGATGTCTACCAGCTCCTTGACAGTTGCAAGGTAAGGTTTCTGTTCGGCCTGGGCTTTTTTCAAGAGTTCGTCAGGTGACAGGCCTTCGGCAAAAGCGCTTATGGACAGCAGTGAGAAGCCGATCGCGGCAGCGATGGATGAGCGTCCTGGTTGCATGTGGGTTCCCTCGGATCAGTGCAGATTGAAGTTACATCTTTATCCAACGCTGCTGCGAGCACCAGCGTGTTATAGATCAGAGACCTTGCACGCAGAGGCTGAGCGGTTAAATTCACTCCGAGGGAACAAGCAGTCCGCGATGGGCTCAAAAACAGTCTCTACAAGGTTTTCACGACAATGCCGACCTTGAAGCCCTTCATCTGCATGCGTTATGCGCTGCGGCCTTGAGTGGGCGGCAGCGCTCGGGTAATGTCATCCAACCGCACAGGACAGAGCACGCTCATGACTTCCAAGCTGGAACAACTCAAGCAATTCACCACCGTCGTCGCTGATACAGGCGACTTTGGCGCTATCGAAAAGCTCAAGCCGCAGGACGCTACTACCAACCCCTCCCTGCTGCTTAAAGCGGCATCGAGCGAAAGCAACAAGCCGATGCTCAAAGAGGCATTCGGTGGCAGCAATGGCGACATCGGTCTGGCCTGCGACCGCTTCGCAGTTGCCATCGGCCAGGAGATTCTCAAAGTCGTACCCGGTCGCGTATCCACCGAGGTGGACGCTCGACTGTCTTTTGACAAGGACGCGCTGATCCACCGCAGCGAGCGTCTGATGGATCTTTACGACAAGGCAGGCATCAGCCGCGATCGCGTGCTGGTCAAACTTGCTGCCACGTGGGAAGGCATCCGCGCCGCCGAACATCTCGAGAAGCAAGGCATTCAGACCAACCTGACCCTGCTGTTCTCCTTCGCGCAAGCCGTTGCATGTGCCGAAGCCGGCGTATTCCTGATTTCGCCGTTCGTGGGCCGCATCTACGACTGGTACAAGAAAGCGGAAGGCACCGACTACACCGGCGCAGAAGATCCAGGCGTACAGTCGGTAACTCGCATTTACAACTACTACAAGGCCAACGATTTCAAAACCGTGGTCATGGGTGCAAGCTTCCGCAACCTGAACCAGATCGAACAACTGGCTGGTTGTGACCGCCTGACCATCAGCACCGAGTTGCTCAACAAGCTGGCCGAGGATACCGGCACGCTGGAGCGCAAACTTGCTCCTGGCAATGCAGGCGAGGCGCGTCAGAGCCTGACCGAAAGTCAGTTCCGCTGGGCGTCGAACGAAGATGCCATGGCCACTGAAAAACTGGCTGAAGGTATTCGTCAGTTCGCTCGCGACCAGGAAAAGCTGGAAGCGCTGCTGTCCGCCAAGCTCTGAAAACGTTAAAGGGCGGCACCCTCGCGGGTGTCGCCCTTTTTGCTGTCTGCGATTCGGTACGTTATGAGAAAGGCTCGCTTAGCGCTGCCCTTCGAGTGCATTGACCAGGTCGTGGAACGCTTCGCGATTCGAGTCATTGAGGCCCATGAGGATCTTGTGCGCTTCAAGCACCTTGGCCTTGACCACCTCTTCGCATTGGTCCTGCGATGGCAGGTCAGTCAGGCACTCAGGCCGCGGCAAGGGCCGGTCGACGATATTGAAGACCTGATCGAAGCCCATCGATTGCAGCAGACGCGTGATGTCTTCGTGGGTAGTGACCAGGGTCGGCAACAAGCCCACCTTTTGCCGTGACAGGATCGACAGTTTGGCCAGCAACCCCAAGGTGGTGCTGTCAATGCTGCGAGTCTCGGTCAGATCGATCACCACCGTCGAGAAATTCAACGCAGTGAAGATGCGCTCTATCGTCGCATCCAAGGCCGAACACAGCGTCAACCGTACTTCACCCACGAACTTGAGAACGAAGGTGCCTTCCTGCTCGGCGAACTGGATTCTACCGGTACTCATTCAAGATTCCTGCTTAACACTAACAAGGCGATATCATCCGGCATCTCCCCTAGCGTTGCCAATTCAAAAACCCGCTGCAAGCCATCCAGGCTGCCGCCAGCTGTCTTCACCAATTCGGGGAGCACAGCTTCTTTCTCCTTGAGTGTATCACCGGGTAGCAAGTCCAGTATGCCATCAGACAGCATGGTCAGACTGAAGGACGCCGGCAGGTCGATCTCGTGATCCTGATAGGTCGCTTCGTTGAACAGGCCTACTGGCAGGCCACGGCCCTCCAGATAATGCGCCTGCCCCTCGGAATACAACACAGGAAGCGGCAGATGCCCACCGACGGCGTAAGTCAGTTTACCCGACTCCTCGTCAATGACACCCCCGACCATGGTGACATGCTTGCCCAGCTTGCAACTGATCAGCCCGCGGTTGATGTGCCCGAGCACATCCGAAGGTTTGAACTCCGGCAAAGTCCCGCCGCGCTTGGACTCGAACAACAGGCGCGTGGTCATGAACTTCAGCAGCACAGTAATGAAGGCTGATGAAGCGCCATGTCCCGAGACATCCGCCAGATAGAAAGCAACGCGCCGCTCGTCGACGCGGAAGTAATCGACGAAGTCGCCAGACAGGTACAACGAAGGAATGATCTGGTGCGCGAACTTGAATGCGTCAATCGACCACGGCGTGACGGGCAGCATGTTCATCTGAACTTGCCGACCGGCGTCCTGATCTTCCTGCAACAGGTGAAGGCTGGCTTCAAGTTCGCGATTGGCTTTTTCCAGTTTTTCGCGATAAACCTGATTTTCGGTCAGCAGGCGCGCTCGATCCAGCGCACGGCGTACGGAATGCTCGAGGACGGCAAGGTCTTCGAGGGGCTTGATCAGATAGTCGGCAGCGCCAAGGCGCAAGGCCTCGACCGCATCGCTCATCACGCCCGCGCCGGACACCACAATAACAGGCGTCTGCGGAGCGACCGCGGTGACCTGGCGAATAAGCTCAAGGCCACCCATTTGCGGCATGCGCAGGTCGCAGACCACCAGATCGGGGGTTTCCTGCTCGAACGTCTGAATTCCCTGCAAGCCATTGCTGGCCTGCAGAACGCTGAAGCCGCTGTCTTCCAGGTAGGCTGCGAGGCTCGCGCGCACTACGTCGTCGTCATCGATAATCAGCAGCTTGGCACTGGTTTTTGGCATGGGGGCAAACGGCGCCAGATCAGGTTGGCGTAGGCGACCCGGTTCAACCGGAAATCGCTTACTGGATTCGCTTCTAGCCTCTCCGCAATAACACGAGCACAACTGATTGTGCCTGTCGTGTTTCAGAGCTGCCCTTCAAGGCGCAGACGGTACTCCCATCCGAGTGGCGTTTCAAGCATGCGCCGGCCTTCACGTTGCGCTCTTTACATCACAAATCACCGGGAGTTATAAGAACAGACAAATCAGCAACTAAAACGAAGGACTGAACATGAGTCGAAATGATCGCGACTACGAGGAGAAGCGGGATTACATCCGCATGCGTGTTGATGCTGACGTCAACCTGATTCACGCAGGCCAGGTCATTCCTGCCGTGTGCATTGATCTTTCCAGCTCGGGCATGCAGGTCCAGGCGCCCCGCTCGTTTCAGGTGGGCGATCGACTCAGCGTGAGTATCGACTCCGACCATCCGGCGCTCAAGGGTCTTGAGGCGGAAACAGAAGTGGTCTGGGTCAATGATGTAGAAGGCGGCGGACAGAAACTGGGCCTCTCGATCATCTCGATGAGCTGACCGCAGGCGGAACGGGTTCACATATTCGAAAAATAATAAAGGCGACCTAAGGTCGCCTTTATTGATTCAGACAAGTGCTGCGTGATGATTAAAAATCATCCTCGACCTTGCCGTCCTTGACCTTGAACTCGCGGTTCTGCAAGTAAGCATTGCGGATGAACGTGTAACGGTCGCCGCTGACCATACGTTCGGCCGACAGCAGACTGGCCCGCGTGTCGACCAGATTGACGCCCAGCGCCGTGTTACGGGTAGGCACATGGTCGATGTAACGGTATGGCGAAGTGTAGGTGTCGGGGTACTTGGCGAACGCGTCACGCACGGTGCTCGGCCCCAGCAGCGGGATGACCACGAACGGCCCGCTCGGTACGCCCCAATAGCCCAGTGTCTGGCCGAAGTCTTCATCGTTGCGCTGCAGGCCCATGCGGGTACCCACGTCGATAAAGCCCAGCAGCCCGAAGGTGGTGTTGAAGATCATGCGCGCGGTGTCGACACCGGCAGCTGCAGGCTTGGCCTGGAGTACATTGTTCGCCAGGTTGCCGACATCACCGATGTTGTTGAAGAAGTTGTGGATACCGTCTTCGACGAACTGCGGTGCGATGTATTGATAACCTTTCGCCAGTGGCTTGAGCGTGTAGGTATCAAGGGTATCGTTGAAGGTGAAAATGGAGCGGTTGATGCCTTCCCATGGATCGTCCTCGGCAGCCTGTACGGCCACTGGAACAAGCGCAATGCCAGCGCAGAGGGACATTTGCATCAAACGTTTGATAAAGCCTGCACCGTTCACGGGCATAGCTGACACTCCTGATCGAGATATCGAAATAATGACGCGGGTGCTGCGCCCCACACGCTAAGTAAGAAGGTGAGTATAAAGCCTTCTGTCGCGAATAAGGCATATCTGTCAGCAAAGGGAGGCGGATAAACCTCGTCATCGCACGTTCATTGAAGTGTCACACAAGACCGGTAGCGTCTCTGGTTATTTCAGAGACATCCTCATGCTCGCGCCTGTGCTCACCCCTCTGCCAACTTTCCCCGCCCTGCTCTTCGGCCTCAGCGGCTGCCTGGTGGACTTTGGCGCACAGGCAGGCGATGCCCGCAAACTCGACCGCGAACACGCGCAACTCACACCAGGTGCCGAGCAGGCCCTCAAAACGTTGCGTGCCAAAGGCATGCCGTGCGCCTGGATTGATGAACTTCCCGATGCGCTGAGCGAAACGCTTGCCGCGCCAGTGAACGAATGGGTCATCCCTGCGCCGCGGCCAAGCGCCGCCTGGCCTGCCCCCGACGCCTGCTGGATGGCTCTGATGGCGTTGAACGTCAGTCATCTTGAGGGCTGCGTATTGATCAGCGGCGATCCGCGCCTGTTGCAGTCCGGCCTGAACGCCGGGTTGTGGACCATCGGTCTGGCCTCATGCGGCCCCCTGTGCGGGCTTTCTCCAACGCAATGGCAAGCCCTCAGTGATGCCGAGCGCGAACAGCGACGAGCCAGGGCCACACTCAAGCTTTACGCGCTGGGCGTGCATTCTGTGATTGACCACCTGGGCGAACTGGAATCCTGTCTGGCGGACATCGCGTTGCGACGCAGCAAGGGCGAAAAACCCTGATACACATGCAGAGGCGTGCTTACTGGATTAGTCTTGCGTCATGGTGGACCTTTAGCCTTTCGGCGAAGTCCATGAGACAGACTTATCAATCAAGGAGCACGTCATGCCCGCCCGCGAACTTCAAGAACAACTCAATACCCTGCGCGAGCAGCTTGAACATAACCCGCCGCTTTCAGAAGCCGAGCGGGAAAACCTGCACGACCTCATGCAACAAATTGAAACTAAAATTCAGCTCGAACAGGCAACCCATGAACAGGACAGCAGCCTGGCAGATGGCGTGAACCTTGCGGTCGAGCGGTTCGAACTGGAACATCCGACTATCGCCGGAACACTGCGAAACATTGTGCAGACGTTGGGTAACATCGGGGTTTGATAGGGTTGCGTTGCTTAAACGCTATATAAAAGTTCTCAGAAGCCTGAAAACCGGAGCTTACGCAGGAGCGGACCGAGCGAAGCTTCGCTTGTCCGCGAACCGACGGTGAAACCGGTGGGTACGGTACATCAGGTGCAGTCAGGGAAGCGGATTCTTCTGCCGGTCCCCGGCAGTTCGCTCCCACGCCCTCCGGGCGGAGGCATACTTCATAGGCATCTCAGGACTTGCTTACGACGCTGAGCACGAGCGTTACTAAATTACTGCCGTGCCAGCCTGCGATTGTCCACGTCGAGCACTTCAGTGCTGCGATACGGGTTGATGTCCAGGCCACCGCGGCGTACGTAGCGTGCGTAAACCGTCAACTTTTCCGGCTTGAGCAGGCGCTGCAGGTCGAGAAAGATTCTTTCTACACACTGCTCATGAAAGTCGGAGTGCTGGCGAAAGCTGACGATGTAGGCCAGCAGGCTCGAGTGATCCAGAGCTGCGCCGCGATACTCGACGACCACGCTGCCCCAATCAGGCTGGCTGGTCACCGGGCAATTGGATTTGAGCAAGTGGCTGTATACGCTTTCTTCGACAATCCGGGAATCATCGCAACGCAGCAACTCGGGCTGCGGGCGGTCATAGCTGCTGACCACTATGTCCAGGTCGTCGATGCAAACACCCGGCAGCGCCGCGACACCCTCGCTCTTGATCTCGGACAGGCTGCGAATACGTACGCCAACCGGCTTGCCTGCAGCAGCTGAAAGGTCCTGCTCAAGAGTGGTTTGCACGTTTGCAACACTGTCGAAAGCAGTCTGGTTCAACGAGTTGAGGTACAGCTTGAACGACTTCGACTCGATGATGTTCGGCGAATCAGCAGGAATGCTGAACTCGGCAATCGCGACCACCGGCTTGCCCGACGGCAGCAGCCAGGAGAGCTCGTAGCAGTTCCAGAAATCCACACCCTGATAAGGCAGCGTCTGCGCCGTCAGCCCCAGTTCGGCCCATTTTGCGGCACGAGGGATCGGGAATAACAGGGACGGCGTATAGGTGGCGATGTACTCACTGGACTTGCCCAGCGGCGAGTGTTCGGCTGCGGGATGCATGGCGATACCTGGATCGTGGATTAACGCGGCGAGTTTATCGGGTTTGCGGCGGGCTTTCAGCGAAAATCCGCGTCTGTCTGTGCGCCGTCGCGGACCGGGTTACGGTGCCGCGAGGCATTTAGCGGGGCGTCAGATGGCTTGCAGCGCGTCATTCATAGCGCAGCGCGTGCGCCGGCTGGATTTGCGCAGCGCGCCACGCCGGGTAAACCGTAGCGAGAAAACTCAGAATGAAGCCAGCGCTGCAGATCAGCAGCACATCGCCGCCTTGCAGCTCGGAAGGCAGGTTGCTGATGAAGTACACGTCGGAACTGAAAATATGTTGCCCGCTGACCCGCTCGATCCAGCCCACCAGACTGCTGACGTTCAACGCGGCAATGATACCGAGAACACCACCGATCAGTGTGCCGACGATACCGATCACCGTGCCCTGAACCATAAAGATCGCCATGATCTGCCGGGGTGTGGCACCGATGGTGCGCAGAATGGCGATGTCCGCGCCCTTGTCGTTGACCACCATGATCAGCGTGGCAATGATGTTGAACGCTGCTACAGCGACGATCATCAGCAACAACAGGCCGATCATGGTCTTTTCCATTTTCATGGCGCTGAACAGGCTTCCCTGCGTATGGGTCCAGTCGTCGGCGTGATAGCCGTCACCTAGCCCCGCCGCAATGGCAGTCGACACTTGAGGCGCCTTGTAAAGGTCCTTCAGCGCCAGCCGCACGCCTTGCACCTGATCAGGCTGCCAGCGCTGCATCTGCGCAGCGTCGGCAATATTTATAAGCCCCATGGAGCCGTCAAGTTCTGCGCCGACCTTGAAGATACCGACCACGGTCAAGCGTTGCATGCGCGGTGTGATGCCACCCGGCGCGCTGCTGACTTCAGGCACGATCAAGGTCAGTTTGTCGCCAATGGTCAGGCGAAAGCGACGTGCGGTGAGATCACCCAGCACCACGCCGAACTCGCCAGGCTTCAGGTCTTCGATACTGCCACGGGTAATGTGCTGCGTAACGATCGAAACCTCATGTTCCAGCGCGGGATCGACGCCACTGATCTGGATAGGCTGCATAGACCCCTTGTAGGACAGCATGCCCTCCATGTCGGTAAACGGCACGGCGGCGGTGACCTCGGGGTTTTTCAACGCAGCGGCAGCAAGCGGCTTCCAGTCACCCACCGGCGTATTACCGGCGATGACAGCGTGCGGCACCATGCCCAGAATCCGGGAGCTCATTTCGCGCTGAAAACCGTTCATGACCGACAACACCACGATCATTGCCAGCACACCCAGTGCCAGACCGATCATCGAGGTCATCGAAATGAACGAGATGAAGCTTTTGCGGCGTTTGGCGCGGGTATAGCGCATGCCGATGAAGATGGGTAACGGTCTGAACATTCGCGAAGCACCGTGGAAAATAGCGTCGTAAAAATATGAAACCCGACGCGATGGATTGCGCCGGGCCGGTAATCAAGCCTCGACCAGGTGACCGTTTTCAAGGCGCAGCACGCGGTCCATCTGCCTGGCAAGACCCATGTCATGAGTGACGACCAGAAACGCGGTGCGCGATGACGTGCTCAGTTCGCGCATCAAGTCCTGAATACCCTGCGCGGTGTGGTGGTCGAGGTTGCCGGTGGGCTCGTCGAGCATGACCAGACCTGGCTGATTGACCAATGCGCGGGCAATGGCCACGCGCTGACGCTCGCCGCCCGAAAGCTCCGAAGGCTTGTGCGCCAGACGATGACCGAGACCGACGCGCTCCAGCAACGCCGTGGCACGCTGACGTGCTTCGGGAATTGCCGTGCGGCCGATCAACAACGGCATGCAGACGTTTTCCAGCGCAGTGAATTCGGGCAGCAGGTGGTGAAACTGGTAGACGAAGCCCAATGCACGGTTACGCAACAGCCCGCGGGCCTTTTCGCCGAGCGCCGATAACTCTTCACCTGCCAGCCAGACGCTGCCTTGCGAAGGCGTGTCCAGCCCGCCCAGCAGGTTCAGCAAGGTACTTTTACCCGAACCCGAGGTACCGACAATCGCCACGCGTTCGCCAGGGTGCAATTCAAGTTGCAGACCGGACAACACCACCACCGACTCCGGGCCTTCCTCGTAGGACTTACCCAGGTTCCGGCAACTCAATACTGCTTTATCAGACATGCCCGACTCACTCATAACGTAACGCCTCCGCCGGCTGGGTGCGCGCAGCACGCCAGGCGGGATACAGGGTGGCGAGGAAACTCAGGACCAACGCTGCACCGCAGACCTGGAACACGTCCTGGGCCATCAGCTGCGAAGGCAGGTAATCAATGAAATACACGTCGGCGTTCAAGAATTTGTGGCCGATCAACCCTTCAAGCAGCGAAATCGCGGCGCTGACATTAAGCGCAGCCAGAATGCCCAGCCCCGCGCCGATCAGCGTACCGACCACACCGATCACCGTGCCTTGCACCATGAAGATCGCCATGATCTGCAGGGGCGTGGCGCCCAGTGTGCGCAGAATCGCGATGTCGCCTTTCTTGTCATTGACCACCATCACCAGCGTGGAAATGATGTTGAACGCCGCGACGGCCACAATCAGCAGCAGCAACAGCCCGATCATGGCTTTTTCCATGCGGATGGCCTGATAGAGGTTGCCGTGAGTGCGCGTCCAGTCACGGGAATAGAAATTGTTTTCGCCCAGTTTCTGGGCGATTTCCCACGAAGTGCGCGGCGCTGCGAACAAGTCATCGAACTTCAGACGCAGGCCCTGCACCTGATGAGGCTTCCAGCGATGCAGACGGGCCAGGTCGTCCAGGTTGGTCAGCCCCAAAAAGCCGTCGATTTCGCCAGCACCCACATGAAAAATGCCGGTAACCTCGAAACGCTTCATGCGCGGAAACATGCCGGCTGGCGTGACAGTGACTTCCGGTGCAACGAAGGTCAGTTTGTCGCCTACCACCACACCCAGCTTGGCCGCAGCCTTGTCGCCGATCATGATCCCGAAGCTGCCGGGCGACAGGCTGTCGAGCCGACCTTGCTTGATGAAGTTATCGATGATCGAGACCTTGCGCTCTTCAACCGGGTCGATGCCGTTGAGCAAGACCTTCTGCACCTTGCCGTCATGGGTCAGCAAACCCTGCATCTGGGTGAAAGGCGCAACCGCCAGCACCTGGGGGTTTTCCTGCACCTTGGCCGCCAGGCCACGCCAGTCGGTGATCGGGTCAGCGGATTCGATGGTTGCGTGTGGCACCATGCCAAGCACGCGGGTACGCATTTCGTGATCGAAACCGTTCATCACCGATAACACGACTATCATCACCACAACACCGAGGGCGAGGCCGATCATGGACGTCAGGGAAATGAAGGAAACGAAGTGGTTGCGTCGCTTCGCACGGGTGTAGCGCGTGCCGATGAATACAAAAAGAGGTCTGAACATGTAGGAATTTGTTCGCAGGAATGAGGACGTCCATGTGGCGGGCCTTGCTGTGCAGCTTTACACTCGGAAATCTCTGACCACCGCCGTTAGCTTGGGTTCGCCATGTCGACATTAGATGAAGCAGGACGCCGCGAATACTACCGTATCGACGACAGCGTCGCACTGGAAATTAACCCCCTGTCTTCCGCCGATCAGGCAAGCCAGGATGCCATGCAGGACACTTCGACGCTGTTCGACCTGCTCAGCGAACTGCACGTCAGCGAGTTCGAATCGCAGCACCTGATGCGCCAGCTCGACGAACGCGACCGGGTGTTGAACAGCTTTCTCAAATCCCTGAGCAAGCGCATCGACCTGCTGGGCGAGGTGGTTGCGCACACCGCACTGGGCAAACTGGGGGCTCCTCAGCCGGTAAAACTGTCCGAAGGCGGCATTCAATTCAATTCGCAACAAGGTTTTGCAACAGGCGAACAACTGTCGATCAAGATGGTGCTGATGCCTCAGGCAGCGGGCCTTATGCTGCGCGCCAGAGTGTCTCAGTGCGATGCATTGGCCGACGGTAATTTCGACGTCAGCACTGAATTCGTCAACCTGCCGGACGCGCAACGCCAATTGCTCGCGCGCCATGTATTGCAGCGTCAGGCCCAGCATCGACGTCAGGCACTGGAACAAGGTCAGCCTTCCGGGAACTGACTGCCCGCCATCTTTATTTCACATCAGCAATCGGCGCCTTAACGGCCAGGAGTAAACGTGACCCTTATCTACGGCCACCGCGGCGCCAAGGGCGAAGCACCGGAAAACACCTTGGTCAGCTTCCAGCAGTGCCTCAAGCACGGCGTACGTCGCTGTGAACTGGATCTGCACATGTCACTGGACGGAGAGTTGATGGTCATCCATGACACGACTCTCAAGCGCACCACCGATCGGCGCGGCAAGGTCAACGAGCATCTTGCCGCCGACCTGGTGAACTACGACGCGCGCAAAGGTGGTCCGGGCTGGGTATCGCCCTGCCCCATCCCGCGTCTGGAAGAGCTGTTCGAACAGTGCGATTTCGACCACTGGCAGCTCGAGGTCAAAAGCGCCTCACGCACTCGCGCGGCCAACACCGTGCTGGCAATCCGGGAAATGGTGCAGCGTCACGGGCTGCTGGACAAGGTGACCATCACCTCCAGCTCACGTGAAGTTCTGCGCGCAGCCCTTGAGCTGACGCCTGATATATCGCGCGGGCTGGTAGCCGAATACGCCTGGCTCGACCCGTTGAAGGTTGCGCAGAACTATGGCTGTGAAATGCTCGCATTGAACTGGACACTGTGTACCCCGGAGCGCCTGCAGAAAGCACAACGTCAGGGCCTGCATGTGTCGGTATGGACGGTCAACGAACCTGCACTGATGCGCAGGCTCGCTGATTTCGGCGTCGACAGCCTGATTACAGACTTTCCCGGTTTGGCCACCGCCACGCTCGGGAATCACTGAAATCGGTCTCCCCGGCCGGCTCAGGCCACCGGCCGGAGTCGCTTAAAAAAGCCGGTTGAGGCCGTCGTAAGCAGCTACCCGGTAGGCTTCGGCCATGGTCGGGTAGTTGAACGTGGTGTTGACGAAGTACTTGATCGTGTTCGCATCACCCGGCTGACTCATAATGGCCTGACCGATGTGTACGATTTCGGACGCCTGGTCGCCGAAGCAGTGCACGCCCAGCACTTCAAGCGTTTCACGGTGGAACAGGATCTTCAGCATCCCGACCCGCTCACCGGAGATCTGCGCACGGGCCATGCCCTTGAAGAACGCCTTGCCGACTTCGTAAGGCACCTTGGCCTGAGTGAGTTCGTGCTCGTTCTTGCCGATCGAACTGATCTCGGGGATGGTGTAGATCCCGGTCGGCACGTCGTTGACGTAGCGCCAGCTGCCGTTGTCGACCACGCTGCCCGCCGCTGAACGACCCTGGTCATAGGCGGCACTGGCCAGACTGGGCCAGCCGATCACATCACCGGCGCCGAAGACGTTGGAAACGCTGGTGCTGTAGGTCTCGTCCACTTCGATCTGGCCGCGACCGTTGGCCTTCAGGCCGATATTCTCCAGCCCCAGCTTGTCGGTGTTGCCGGTACGTCCGTTGCACCACAGCAAGGCGTCCGCCTTGATTTTCTTGCCGGACTTCAGGTGCAGAACAACACCGTTATCCAGGCCTTCGACCTTTTCGTATTCTTCGTTGTGGCGAACCATCACGTTGTTGTTGCTGAAGTGATAGCTCAGCGCCTGAGAGATTTCCGAATCCAGGAAGCTCAGCAACTGATCACGGTTGTCCACCAGCTCGACCAGAACACCCAGACCGCTGAAGATCGACGCGTACTCGCAGCCGATTACGCCAGCACCGTAGATGATCAGTTTGCGTGGGGTGTGGCCCAGGCTGAGGATGGTGTCGCTGTCGTAGATACGCTTGTGGCTGAAATCGATATCCGCAGGGCGGTAAGGCCGCGAACCGGTGGCGATGATGATCTGGTTGGCAACCAGTTTTTCCACGACGCCGTTGGAACAGACCACGTTGATGCTGGTCTCGTCGGCGAAACTGCCGGTGCCGAAGAACACATCGACGCGGTTGCGAGCGTAGTAGGCGGTGCGCGAAGCCACTTGCTTGGAGATGACCATTTCGGCGTTTTTCAACACATCCGGAAACGAAAACCAGCGTGGCTCGCCGATGGCCCGAAACATGGGGTTGGTGTTGAACTGGATGATCTGCTTGACCGAGTGACGCAGAGCCTTGGACGGTATGGTGCCCAAATGGGTGCAGTTGCCGCCCACCTGCCGACGGCTGTCGACCATGGCGACCTTGCGCCCCGCCTTGGCGGCATTCATTGCCGCCCCTTCTCCGGCAGGGCCGGAACCCAGTACTACTACGTCGTAGTTGTAGACAGCCATGCGTACTCCTTAAACAGACCGAGGCGCCACTTTGGCATCTCTGGCTAAATCACGCGGCGCAGTTTAGCGCTTCAACGAGGCGGGGAACATTAACCCTTGGTCGCGTCGAAGGCCAATTTTTGTCTGCGCAGGGTGCGTTATCGGCTGTTCCGTGCTCTCGCCTTATCGCGGTTGCTCCACAGCCAGGCGATCAAACGACGCGTTGCTACGGATGATAAAGTGCTTATCGGCATGAATCACAAAAAAAGCAGGGATCTTGTGTTCCTGCGCATAATTCCAGCCTCGCTCCGGACCGAGCATCAGTAACAGGGAAGACAGACCATCAGCCATCAGTGCAGAGGGGTGAATAACAGTGACAGAGGCCAGCGCGTGCTGGATGGGTCTGCCGGTCCGCGCGTCTAGCGTGTCGGAAATACGCAGGCCATCGGTTTCGGTGTAACGATGGTAGTCGCCCGAGGTAGAAACAGCGTAACCGTTCAGGGGAAACACTTTTTGCGTGGCGTATCCCTCACTGCCTGGCACATCGAGGGTCACCCGCCAGGGCGAGCCGTCGGGCTTGAAACCGCTGACTTTCATTTCGCCTGTGGCCTGCACCAGGTAATCGTGCAACCCCAACGTGCTCATCAGTTGGCTGATACGGTCGACCGCGTGACCGGCGGCGATACTGTTGAGGTCTACCTGCACAGCAGCGCTCTTGCACAGTTGCTGGCCGACGATACGCAAGTTGCGATAGCCGACGATCTTGCGGGTCACGTCCAGTTGTCGTGCCGACGGCCTTTGTTCGAGAGGCCCATGAGCACCCAGCCCCCACAAGTCCGCCAGCGGTTTGACTGTTAAGTCAAAGGCGCCGTCGCTGTCTCGGGAGAGCTGTTCGCCGACACCGATAAGCTTGAGGATTGATTCGGGCATGATCTGACAGCTGTTGGCAGGCAGCGCATTGAAGCGTTCAATGTCCGAGTCGCTACGCCAAAGCGACATCTGGTGGTCGACCTCGTCAAGAATCGCCTCTACCTCTGGCCGCAACGCTGCTGCCTCGGGCTGGCCGGCAGCGCGCACATACACCACAGAGTAGTGACTGCCCATGGTCGGCCCGCCGAAGCTTTCCAGCGTTCGCTCGCGACCACAACCGCCGCACACAAGTAACACCAGGCACCCTGCAATTCTGCCAAACCCGCGCAAATCCGTGCCCCGCAGCTTAAAAACCATTCAAAGCAACTTGCATGCAATGGCGGGCAAGTCAGAAAGATGTTCATCGCAGCATATCGGGGCGCGCCATAAACAACGCCCAGGCGAGGATGAACGGAGCAGTGAGTGGTCTCTGACAGTCAGAGGGTTCCCATACGAGCGTTCAGCCCATTCATTCTTCATTGGATACGCCACCACCACGCCTGACGACGCTGTCTTATTTTTCCCATCTGTCAAGTGCTCGTCAGTTGATAGCAAATCGCCGAAACGGTTGTTTTTGAGCCTCTTTACACATACTGTTACAAGTGTGCATCGCCATTCGCACACACGTAGCGGCGATGTAAACGGATAACAACGACAACGGACTCCAAGCCGACGAGCCTGAGCGAGTAACTAAATGGCCTCCAGCACCAGTAAGGGCAAAGCGATCTTTCGCGTTGTCAGCGGTAACTTCCTCGAGATGTTCGATTTCATGGTCTACGGCTTTTATGCCACGGCCATTGCCAAGACCTTCTTCCCTTCCGACAGCGCTTTTGCATCGTTGATGCTATCGCTGGCGACCTTCGGCGCAGGCTTCCTGATGCGCCCGTTGGGAGCAATCTTTCTCGGCGCCTACATTGACCGTCACGGACGGCGCAAGGGACTGATTATCACCCTTGCAATGATGGCAATGGGCACTCTGCTGATTGCTTGCGTGCCAGGTTATGCCACGCTGGGCGTGATTGCGCCGTTGCTCGTACTGCTGGGTCGCCTGCTGCAGGGCTTTTCGGCGGGCGTGGAACTGGGCGGTGTTTCGGTCTATCTGGCTGAAATCTCGACCCCGGGCCGCAAAGGCTTCTTCGTCAGCTGGCAGTCCGCCAGTCAACAGGCTGCCGTGGTGTTCGCCGGTCTGCTGGGCGTTGGCCTGAACCACTGGCTGAGCCCGGAGCAAATGGGTGAATGGGGCTGGCGCGTGCCGTTCCTGATCGGCTGCCTGATCGTGCCAGCAATCTTCATCATCCGCCGCTCGCTGGAAGAGTCTCCTGAGTTCGAAGCCCGCACGCATCGTCCAACCCTGCGTGAAGTCGTGCGCTCGATCGGCCAGAACTTCGGCCTGGTGCTGGGTGGCATGGCGCTGGTGGTCATGACCACTGTGACCTTCTACCTGATCACAGCCTATACCCCGACGTTCGGCAAGAACGAGCTGAACCTGACTGACCTCGAAAGCCTGCTGGTGACGGTCTGTGTCGGCGTGTCGAACTTCATCTGGTTGCCGATCATGGGTTCGTTCTCGGACCGTATCGGCCGCAAGCCGCTGCTGATTGCGGCGACAGTGCTGGCCATTGCTACCGCCTACCCTGCGCTGTCCTGGCTGGTTGCGCACCCGAGCTTCGGCAACCTGCTGATGGTCGAGCTGTGGCTGTCGTTCCTGTATGGCTCTTACAACGGCGCGATGGTCGTGGCCCTGACCGAGATCATGCCGGTCGATGTGCGCACCACCGGCTTCTCGCTGGCCTACAGCCTGGCGACCGCGACCTTTGGCGGGTTTACTCCGGCAGCCTGTACCTACCTGATCCACGAGCTGGGCAACAAGGCAGCGCCAGGCATCTGGCTGACCGGCGCAGCCGTGCTGGGTCTGATCGCGACGCTGGTACTGTTCCGCAAGAATGGGCAAAAGCTTGAAGCACCAGTCGCGGCTTCCGCCAGCTGATTCATCGCTGGACCTGTAGACAAACAAAACCCCGGCCCGGGTATCTCGGACCGGGGTTTTTTGTTTTCAGGCAATACGCTTCCAGGGCCGGAAGCTGAGCCAAAGCAGCACGCCAGGCAATTGCAACGCAATCATCAGACCCAGCGACCACTGATAGGCCTCAAGTGGATGCCCGCCTCCCTGCCCGACTGGCCACAAGCTCAGCAACGCCCCTATCAGCCATTGCAGACAAAACGCGAGCACGAACACCACCAGATTGAAGGAAGAGCTGACCCTTCCCGCAAGCTCCGGTGATACCGATTGCGCCACGATGGCGTAGTTCATGGTGGTCGAGGTCCCGAAGAAGCTGAAACCCATGGCAATCAGGTATGGAGATACTGGCAAGCCGCTGGCCATCAGCATCTGGAAGACGATAAAGATCACCATTCCGGTGCCGCAGATCATGATCGGCTGCACGCCGAACCTGCGCAGATAATCGGTGATCGTGCCGAACGCCAGGGACCCCGCCACCATTGCGATAGCGCCGAACAACAGCACATTGGCCATCCCCGAATCACTCAAGCCCGCCATATCGCGTAACCACGGCCCCATCCACAGCGACAGGACCGACATGTAGATGGCGTGGGAGAACACCGAGTACAACGCCAGACGCCAGAACGTCCATGACGAGTACAGTTTGCCGACCGCAGCAAACATATCGCTGTAGCGGGTACTTTTGCTCTCGTAGGCCTTGGGAACACTGAGGTGTATGACCACCGCCACACAAAAGGTCAGCAGCGCCAGAATCAGAAACGCTTCCCGCCAGGTCAACCAGCTCAGCAGTACATGCAGGGGCGTGGTCGACGCCATCGCGCCCAGTCCGCCAATCGACAGCAGGCAGGCGGTACTCAGCGGCAAACGCTCGACCGGCAACCAGATGGCGCACGCCTTGATCGCACTCATCAGCGAGCCCGCTACCCCAAGCCCGATCAGACCACGCCCTATCAGCAGCCCCGTCTCGGTACTGGAGACACTAAAAATGACCGAACCGGCGACCGCAAACAACAGCATCGGCGCCTGTACGCTGCGCGGGCCATAACGATCGAGCATTACGCCGAGGGGAATCTGCGCGGCTGCGAAGCTGAGGAAATACACGCCCGTCAGCAGCCCGAGGCTGCTCGCAGGCAAGCTGAGGTCGGTTTGCAGGTCAACGTAGATCACTGCGTTGACAGTACGAAACAGGTAGGAAACGAAATGCCCCAGACCAAAGGGGATGAAAATCGTCAAAAACAGCAGGAAGAAGCTGCTTCTGAGTGGTTGCTGCGAATCGTCCATGGCCGAACTGCTCATCCTTTACCGCTCTGTCATTGTTATGGGCTGCGCCTGACAGATTCTCACGACACACCACAAAACGAAACGGGCCGAAACCTGCTGGCGCAGGGTTCGGCCCGTTTTTATCGCTGCCCGGTCAGGCCCGGCAACTCAAGCGTTCAGGCTTATTGCGGGAAAGCTGGCGGATTGACGTCTGCCATGTCTTCCATCACGCGCACAACCTGGTGGCTGTAACCGAATTCGTTGTCGTACCAGACGTACAGCACAACGCGGTTGTCGTTGACGATGGTGGCTTCGGCATCCACGACGCCGGCGTGGCGCGAGCCCACGAAGTCGGTGGATACCACTTCCTGCGAGTTCACGAAATCGATCTGCTTGTGCAGGTCCGAGTGCAGTGCCATGTAGCGCAGGTACTCGTTCATTTCTTCGCGGGAGGTCGGCTTCTCAAGGTTGAGGTTGAGAATGGCCATCGAAACGTTCGGCGTCGGAACGCGAATCGCGTTACCGGTCAGCTTGCCGGCCAGTTCAGGCAATGCCTTGGCAGCAGCAGTGGCGGCACCGGTCTCGGTGATTACCATGTTCAGTGCAGCGCTACGGCCACGGCGATCGCCTTTGTGGAAGTTGTCGATCAGGTTCTGGTCGTTGGTGTACGAGTGAACTGTTTCGACGTGACCGTTGGTGATGCCGAACTTGTCGTTGACAGCCTTCAGCACCGGCACAATGGCGTTGGTGGTGCAGGATGCCGCAGAAACGATCTTGTCGTCAGCGGTGATTTCACCGTGGTTGATGCCGTGCACGATGTTCTTCAGCTTGCCTTTTCCAGGCGCGGTCAACACGACGCGATCGATACCCGGGCACGCCAGATGCTGGCCCAGACCTTCGGCGTCACGCCACACACCGGTGTTGTCGACCAGCAAGGCGTCCTTGATACCGTACTGGGTGTAATCCACCTCGGTAGGGTTCTTGGCGTAGATCACCTGAATCAGGTTGCCGTTGGCAGTGATGGTGCTGTTGGCCTCATCAATGGTGATGGTGCCGTCGAACGGGCCGTGTACCGAATCACGGCGCAGCAGGCTGGCACGCTTGACCAGGTCGTTCTCAGCACCTTTGCGGACCACGATGGCGCGCAGACGCAAGCCATCGCCGCCGCCAGTCTTCTCGATCAGGATTCGCGCCAGCAGACGACCGATACGGCCGAAACCGTACAGCACGACGTCGGTGCCTTTACGCGGGCTGGTGCCCTGCTGACCCACTACACTGGCGAGTTCTTCGCGCACGAACTGCTCAGGCGTGCGACCGTTGCCTTCAGTCTTGAATTTCACGGCCAGCTTGCCGAGGTCCACCGAAGCGGCACCCAGCTTGAGCTCGCTCATCGCCTTTATAAGCGGGAACGTCTCATGTACGGACAACTCGACCGCATCGGACTGACGATGACGCGCGAAGCGGTGAGCTTTGAGAATCGCGATGACTGAACGGTTGATCAGGCTGCGGCCATAGATCGAACTTACCACGTTGTTATTGCGGTAGAGCTGACCGATGAGAGGGATCATCGCTTCGGCGAGGGCTTCACGATCAATCCATTCACCAAGACACTGGTCGGGCTTCTGAGTCACGGGAACCTTCCACATGTAGGGGCTGAAAAAAGGGGCTACATTATGACCGCGCCAGTGTTTATGAGCAATGCGCGGCTGTCAGATCAGCCGGCACTACATAATTTCTGGCCGTAAATATCAGGTAACACGCTGGAAAACTGACAGCCACCACCTTCCCCCGTTACAATCGCCGCCCCTGTCGCAACGCCTGGAGCCTGACCTTCCGTGCCCGTTCTGCGTCTACCGCATCTTTCTGCCGCTGCAGGCAAACAACACTGGGGCAACCTTCCCGGTGCTGCACTGAGCCTGGCCATTGCCGAGGCCGCCAGCGCAGCCAAGCGCTTCACCCTGCTTTTGACCGCCGACAGCCAAAGCGCCGAGCGTCTTGAGCAAGAGCTGAAGTTTTTCGCCCCCACGCTACCGGTGCTGCACTTCCCGGACTGGGAAACCCTGCCCTACGACTTGTTTTCGCCGCATCAGGACATCATTTCCCAGCGTATCGCCAGCCTTTACCGCTTGCCGGAGCTGGAGCATGGCGTTTTGGTAGTACCTATTACCACGGCCCTACACAGACTCGCGCCGACCAAATTCCTGCTTGGCAGCAGCCTGGTGCTGGATGTCGGTCAGAAGCTCGACGTGGACGCCATGCGCACCCGTCTGGAAGCCAGCGGCTACCGCTATGTGGACACGGTTTACGAGCACGGCGAGTTCACTGTTCGTGGGGCGCTGATCGATCTGTTCCCGATGGGCAGCAAGCTGCCGTTTCGCATCGACCTGTTCGATGACGAGATCGAAACCCTGCGCACCTTTGACCCGGACACCCAACGCTCCATCGACAAGGTCGAATCGGTGCGTCTGTTGCCGGCCCGCGAATTTCCGCTGCAGAAAGAGGAAGTCACGCGCTTCAAGGCGCGCTTTCGCGAGCGCTTCGATGTCGACTTCCGACGCAGCCCGATCTTTCAGGACTTGAGCAGCGGCATTACCCCGGCCGGCATCGAGTACTACATACCGCTGTTCTTCGAAGAAACCTCGACCTTGTTCGATTACCTGCCGCAGGACACCCAAGTGTTCTCGCTGCCAGGCATCGAGCAGGCAGCAGAGAACTTCTGGAACGACGTGCGCAATCGTTACGAAGAGCGTCGCGTCGATCCGACCCGTCCGCTGCTGCCTCCGGCCGAGTTGTTCCTGCCGGTGGAAGACTGCTTCGCGCGCCTGAAGAACTGGCCGCGCGTGGTGGCGAGCCAGCAGGACGTAGACGCCGGCGCCGGACGCGAACGCTTTCCTGCGCAGGTTCTGCCAGACCTGTCCATCGAAGCCAAGGCCACCCAGCCATTGGCGGCATTATCGAAATTCCTCGACGAGTTCCCCGGTCGCGTGCTGTTCACCGCCGAATCCGCCGGACGTCGTGAAGTGCTGCTGGAACTGCTCGAGCGCCTGAAGCTGCGCCCGAAAACGGTCGACAGCTGGCTCGATTTTGTCGACGGCAAAGACCGCCTGGCAATCACCATCGCACCGCTGGACGACGGCCTGCTGCTTGAACAGCCTGCGCTGGCGCTGGTTGCGGAAAGCCCGCTGTTCGGTCAACGCGTGATGCAGCGTCGGCGCCGTGAAAAACGCACCGACGGCGGCAACAACGATGCCGTGATCAAGAACCTGACCGAGCTGCGCGAAGGCGCGCCGGTGGTGCATATCGATCATGGTGTCGGTCGTTATCTGGGACTCGCGACGCTGGAAGTCGAGAACCAGGTCGCTGAATTTCTGATGCTGGCCTACGCCGAGGACGCCAAGCTTTACGTACCGGTCGCCAACCTGCACCTGATCGCACGCTATACAGGCAGCGATGACGAGATGGCGCCGTTACACCGGCTGGGCTCGGAAACCTGGCAGAAGGCCAAACGCAAGGCAGCCGAACAGGTCCGAGACGTGGCGGCCGAATTGCTCGATATCTATGCGCGCCGCGCCGCCCGCGAAGGCTATGCGTTCGCCGACCCGAAAGCCGATTACGCAACGTTCAGTGCCGGTTTTCCGTTCGAGGAAACTCCGGACCAGCAGACCACCATCGAAGCCGTGCGCGCCGACATGCTGGCGCCCAAACCGATGGACCGACTGGTGTGCGGCGACGTGGGCTTCGGTAAGACCGAAGTGGCCATGCGTGCCGCATTCATTGCCGTTCACGGCGGGCGTCAGGTCGCAATCCTGGTGCCCACCACACTTCTCGCCCAGCAGCACTACAACAGTTTTCGCGACCGTTTTGCCGACTGGCCGGTAACTGTAGAGGTGATGAGCCGCTTCAAATCCGCCAAGGAAGTCAGTGCTGCCGTTGCCGATCTGGCAGAAGGCAAGATCGACATCGTCATCGGCACGCACAAGCTGCTGCAGGACGACGTGAAGATCAAAAACCTCGGTCTGGTGATCATCGACGAAGAACACCGCTTCGGCGTTCGCCAGAAAGAACAGCTCAAGGCGCTGCGCAGCGAAGTCGACATTCTGACCCTGACCGCAACACCGATCCCGCGCACCCTGAACATGGCCGTGTCGGGCATGCGTGATCTGTCGATCATCGCCACGCCACCGGCGCGCAGGCTGTCGGTACGCACCTTCGTCATGGAGCAGAACAAACCGACGATCAAGGAAGCCCTGCTGCGCGAGTTACTGCGCGGCGGGCAAGTCTATTACCTGCACAACGACGTCAAGACCATCGAGAAATGCGCGGCAGACCTGGCCGAACTGGTGCCGGAAGCGCGTATCGGCATCGGCCACGGGCAGATGCGCGAACGTGATCTCGAGCAGGTCATGAGCGACTTCTACCACAAGCGCTTCAATGTGCTGATCGCCTCGACCATCATCGAAACCGGTATCGACGTGCCGAGCGCCAACACCATCATCATCGAACGCGCGGACAAGTTCGGCCTGGCTCAGTTGCACCAGTTGCGCGGTCGCGTCGGGCGCAGTCACCACCAGGCCTATGCCTACCTGCTGACCCCACCGCGCAAGCAGATCACCCATGACGCCGAAAAGCGCCTGGAAGCAATCGCCAATACTCAGGACCTCGGCGCAGGCTTCGTGCTTGCCACCAATGACCTGGAAATCCGCGGCGCAGGTGAGCTGCTGGGTGACGGCCAGAGCGGGCAGATCCAGGCAGTGGGCTTTACGCTGTACATGGAGATGCTCGAGCGTGCGGTCAAGGCCATCCGCAAGGGCGAACAGCCTAACCTTGATCAACCGCTGGGCGGCGGTCCGGAAATAAACCTGCGCGTGCCGGCCCTGATCCCGGAAGCCTACCTGCCAGACGTACACACCCGCCTGATTCTCTACAAGCGCATTGCCAACGCGGCAGACGAAGACGCGCTGAAGGACCTGCAAGTCGAAATGATCGACCGATTCGGTCTGCTGCCAGAGCCGACCAAGCATCTGGTCCGGATCACGCTGCTCAAGTTGCAGGCCGAACAATTGGGTATCAAGAAAGTCGACGCGGGTCCCCAGGGTGGCCGTATCGAGTTCGCGGCCGATACCCCGGTTGACCCGCTGACGCTGATCAAGCTGATCCAGAGCCAGCCCAACCGCTACAAGTTCGAGGGTGCCACACTGTTCAAATTCATGGTGCCAATGGAGCGTCCGGAAGAGCGCTTCAATACGATCGAAGCGCTGTTTGAGCGCCTGACCCCGAAAACTGCTTGAAGGATTCACGCATGCTTTTGTTCCGTTCATTGATCCTGCTGCTGACGCTGGTCGCCCCGACAGCGTTCGCGGACGGCCTGTATCAGGTCGAGGTCCTGCTGTTTCGCCAACATGGCGAACCCGCCTCGACCCGCCAGCGCGTGCCGGAAAACTGGGACAATGGCGCGCAGAGAATCGACTCGGGCAATGAACGAAGCCCCGCGCTGATGGATCTGGCGGGTAAACTTCAAGGCAGCGGCGGCTATGACGTGCTGATGCAGCGCGCCTGGCAGCAGAACATCGGCACCGAGCCCGGCAAAATGGCGGTGACCAGCGGTGAAGAGAAACTCGGGCATTTCCCTATCGAGGGCACCGTGACTCTCGCCTTGGCGCGCTTCACTGATATCGATGCGCAATTCTGGGTCAATCAGCTGGACCCGCACGGCGTGGTCATCAGCAGCGAACGGCTGAAGCAGACCGCCAGGGTGAAAAATGGCGAGCTGACCTATCTGGATAATGGCAACCTCGCGTTGCTGATCAAGGTTTCTCCTCTTTGATTTTTTACGTACGCAAGGGACGCTGCGGCGCTCCCTTTCTTTTGAGTATCGCTGCGGCGTAGGGCTTTTTAAAACTTGTCGTCCATCCTTGAAAAAGTCCTGGCCGCGGCCTGGACAGACTTATTCCACGATCGAACGCTTGAGCGAGGGCGTGACTATGCCCGGCAAAAACGCATCGTGCTGGAAGACTCCAGCCCGCAGATCATCCGTACTGCATGCCGGGGCTCTGGCCTGCAGATCTATACCCAGACCCTGCTGTTCAAAGACCCTGATCGCTACAAGAACTTCCTGACCTGCAAATGCACCTGCCCGGTTCGCAACGACTGCAAACATTGCGTGGCAGCGATGCTCTTTCTTCAGGACCCGGAAAACCGGCCACTGTTACAGGCCGCTCTGAGTTCGCACCAGCGGGAGATAGAGCAACAGGTCGAACAGCAGGCAGTGCAACGACTCAAACTGCCGGAGCGCTTGATCGATGACCTGCAACCTCGCCCCAGACTGATACTGGCGAGCATCGAGTTCAGTGCCTACGAGCCACGTAACGGCCGCATGCAGCGACACATCCAGCATCGCGCCGCACTGGCATTTGCCTACGGCAAGCACTACGCGGTCGGCACCACCAACGTGAGCATTCTGGTCAGTTCGCTGGGCAGTGATCTGGTCAACCAGAAAAGCGACATCATCGAACACACCGAAACCGAAACGCTGCGCATACGTCGCCAGGGCGAGAAGGAACGGCAGCTGCGTCAGGAACTCGCCGATCTGGGCTTCAAGGTCGCAACCCGGCAGAGCAAGGCGTTGCCTGACAGCGCTGGTGACATGTACGAACTGCCCAACGACAAGGCATGGCTGCATTTCGTACTCGACGACCTGCCCCGGCTGCGTGAGCAAGGCTGGGAAATCGAGATTCAGGAAGAGTTCGGCTTCGATGTCACGCCAGTGGAAGACTGGTACGCGGTAATCGACGAAGAAAACGAGCGCGACTGGTTCGACCTGGAACTGGGCATTATCGTCAACGGCGAGCGCCTGAGCCTGCTGCCGATCCTGATCAACCTGATTCGCAGCCATCCCGAACTGATGAGCCCTACCGCCGTGGCCAAACGCGGCGACGAAGAACAATTGCTGGTGCAGCTCAACCATTTCACCCAGAGCGGCGGCAGCCCGGTGCAGATCGCCCTGCCCTACGGCCGGCTCAAGCCGGTGCTGGCGACGCTGGGTGATTTCTACTGGCGTCAGGACGGCAACAACGCGCTGCGCATGAGCAAGGCCGATGCTGCACGCCTGACCCAGCTTGAAGACCTGCCGCTGACCTGGCAGGGCGGCGACCGTCTGCGCCATTTTGCCGAGCGCCTGATCAACATCAAGGACGCACCGGTCAGCCTGCCCGATGGCCTGAACGCCACGTTGCGGCCCTATCAGCTGGAAGGTCTCAGCTGGATGCAGTCGTTGCGCGAGCTGGAAGTGGGCGGCGTACTGGCGGATGACATGGGCCTGGGCAAAACGCTGCAGACCCTGGCGCATCTGTTGATGGAGAAACAGGCCGGACGCCTCGACCGACCTGCGCTAGCGGTCATGCCGACCAGCCTGATCCCCAATTGGCTGGACGAAGCCGAGCACTTTACGCCAGACCTCAAGGTGCTGGCGCTGTATGGTGCCAATCGTCATCAGGACGCAGGCAACCTGCAGGATTACGACCTGATTCTGACCACCTATGCGCTGCTGCCAAGGGACCTTGAGCTGCTTGAAAAGCAGCCCTTCCACGTGCTGATTCTCGATGAAGCGCAGTACATCAAGAACCCCAATAGCAAGGCTGCCCAGGCTGCACGCAACCTCAATGCACGTCAGCGCCTGTGCCTGAGCGGCACGCCGCTGGAAAACCACCTGGGCGAGCTGTGGTCACTGTTTCACTTCCTCATGCCCGGCTGGCTGGGCAACAGCAAGGAATTCAACAGCAACTACCGTACGGCCATTGAAAAACACGGCAACCAGGATCGCCTGCATCACCTGAATGCGCGCATCAAGCCGTTCCTGCTGCGCCGCACCAAAGAGCAGGTGGCGACCGAGCTGCCACCCAAGACCGAGATCATTCACTGGGTAGACCTTAACGACGCACAGCGCGACGTATATGAAACCGTGCGTCTGGCGATGGACAAAAAGGTCAGAGACGAGATCACCCGCAAGGGCGTGGCGCGCAGCCAGATCATCATTCTCGAGGCGCTGCTCAAGCTGCGTCAGGTGTGCTGCGACCTGCGACTGGTCAATCAGGACATGCCGGCCAACAGCAAGCAAGGCACCTCGGGCAAGCTCAACAGCCTGATGGAGATGTTCGAGGAATTGTTGGCCGAAGGTCGCAAGATTCTGCTGTTCTCCCAGTTCACCTCGATGCTCAGCCTGATCGAAGAAGAGCTGAAACAGCGCGGCATTGCCTACGCATTGCTGACCGGCTCGACGCGTGACCGACGCACACCGATTCACGACTTCCAGAGCGGCAAGCTGCCCATCTTCCTGATCAGCCTGAAAGCCGGCGGTACCGGCCTCAACCTGACCGCCGCCGACACCGTGATCCATTACGACCCCTGGTGGAACCCGGCAGCAGAAAACCAGGCCACTGACCGCGCTTATCGCATCGGCCAGGACAAGCCGGTATTCGTTTACAAAATGATAGCGCGCGGCACCGTGGAAGAGAAAATCCAGCGCCTGCAACGGGAAAAATCGGCACTGGCAGCCGGCGTGCTGGACGGCCGAACCAGCGGCGACTGGAAGCTGCGCGACGAAGACCTGCAGGCCCTTTTCGCACCGCTGCCCGCAGCGCCGAAAAAGACCCGAAAGTGACCTGACCCGAAGCGCTTATTCTCCAGTGACGGACTGAAGAATCTGCGCCGTGGACAAGACCGTGGCGTATTCGCCGTGCAGATTGGCCAGAGACATCGCATGCACCTCTTCGGCACTGCGCGGCGTGCCGAAGAAGTCCTTTTGGTCGAAGGTGAAACAGGCGTCATGCGCCACCACCACCTCAAAGCCCAGATTGCCACCGCTGCGCGCAGTAGATTCGACGGAGTTGTTGGTCACCACGCCCGCGATCACCACCTGCCTGATCCCGTCAGAACGCAGCCACATCTCCAGAAACGACCCGCAAAATGCGTCAGGCACCTGCTTGCTCAGCTCACGCTCATCGGCGTTTGGCAGAAATGCCGATTGATACTCGACGCCAGACTGCTCAGGCCAGAACACCGACTCAGGCGATGTCGAAAAATGTCGCACGTGGATCACCGGGCGTCCGCAATGCCGCCAAGCGTCAAGCAGCGCGCTGATATGCGTCTCTGCCTGCGGGTTATTGCGCCGCCCGAGCTTGGGGTGATTGATGCCCTGTTGCAGGTCGATCAGGATCAACGCGCAGTTGCCTTGAATATCCATGATGAATCAGTCCGAACTTTTGGTTCAGCAAGACTATCGCAATCAGGGTCTATTCTGGTCGCAATCGTCGACAAGCCAAGGCTTGCCCGAGACCGGCCCAACAGGAGAACACCATGATCGAACACCTCAAACTCGCTGGCAAAGTAGCGCTGGTGCAAGGCGGCTCACGTGGCATCGGTGCAGCCATCGTGCGGCGACTGGCCAAAGACGGCGCCGCAGTGGCATTTACCTATGCCAACTCCGAAGTCAATGCGCTGGAAATTCAAGACAGCATCAATGCCAACGGCGGAAGAGCACTGGCTATTCATGCCGACAGCGCTGACGAGAAAGCTCTGCGCCAGGCGGTGCAGACAACCGCCGAAACCCTTGGCAGACTGGACATCCTGGTCAATAACGCAGGCGTGCTGGCGATTGCCCCGCTCAACGAATTCAGCATGGAGGATTTTGACAGGACGCTGGCCATCAACGTACGCAGCGTGTTCATCGCCAGTCAGGAAGCCGCCCGGCATATGGAGGAAGGCAGCCGTATCATCAACATCGGCAGCACCAACGCCGACCGCATGCCCTTTGCCGGCGGCGCGACCTATGCCATGAGCAAATCGGCCCTGATCGGTCTCACCAAAGGCATGGCCCGCGACCTCGGTCCGCAAGGCATCACCGTCAACAACGTACAGCCCGGCCCGGTCGACACCGACATGAACCCGGCGCAAGGCGAATTCGCCGAAAGCCTGAAAGCGCTGATGGCGCTCCCCCGCTACGGCACAAGCGAAGAAATCGCCAGCTTTGTTGCCTACCTCGCCGGCCCTGAAGCTGGCTTCATCACAGGCGCCAGCCTGACCATCGACGGCGGCTTCAGCGCCTGATCGCCCCGAGACAGGCGGCCCCATGAAACGGGGCCGCATCGCCTGCCTGAGCCATTTACTGGCGAATAAGCATTTATTTGCTTAACCACATGAAAAATCTGAAAAAAAGTTTTGCGTTAAGAAAAGCTTTCGACTACATTAGCGCGCCTCGGCAGACACAACGTTGTCGTCGGGATACGGTGAGGTGTCCGAGTGGCTTAAGGAGCACGCCTGGAAAGTGTGTATACAAGAAATTGTATCGAGGGTTCGAATCCCTCCTTCACCGCCATATTTGAAACACACAAAACCCCTGAATTCATTGAAGAATTTCAGGGGTTTTGTGGTTTCTGGGGTCTGAAAGATTCAATCAAACTGCTGAAGTGCTCAGGATTGGGGGCGACCCTCTATGTTTCAGCAGTCGCTTTTGCATCGCGAGACTGCAGTGAGATCCCGAGAAACTCGCCGCCTTTGACGCTCCATTTCAAGCACCTCAGCCGATGCACATTCCCCGACGCTGACAGTAATTCGCCAAGCACCTGAAGCTTGCCCTGGCCCCACTGCCAGGCACAGGAGGCTTCACGAGTGAAGCGCCTCAACTATCGCGGCAAGCAATAAGCAGGCGCTAGCCACTAGGGTAAGCCGCAACCGCATCGGCAGGTACCAGGCGGGCAAGCTAATAATCCGCAACAGCTGTCTGTCCTGCCGGAGGTGGGCAACTAAGCCGATGACCAACAGCAAGCAACCCAATGGCATTGGCAATAACGTGGCAATCCAGGCAATAAGCGCAGGAATGATACTCCAGACGAACCGGGCGCTTCTCTGCTCGGCACTCATGTCTTGCGCGGTCATGGCGAAACCCCAGTGCAAGGCTCCGACGAAGCTCAGGATAACTGCACCATAGTTAACTAGCGCAATCGTAATCAACGGCCGATAGTCGAGAGAGAACGGGACCAGCAGCGCTAGAAAAATAAACGGCAACAGACCGCCATAACCCAGCAGTCTGACGTGCTTTGGCAGAGAGGTTGAAGGTAACGCGTTCATTTGTATTCCTTGCAGTGAGCAAAACTCAGGGCTGAAGACCCAAAAAAGGCTTCAGACCCGCTCCAAAATCTTCCAACTGGTTAGTTGATGGTGATAATGATATCAGGGCTGATTGCTTTCTCGGTTTACAGTTTCTCTGAAGCCTTCTGGCGCAGAATCAACATGGCGGTGCCGAGAGTACCAAGATCGTACGATGCCGGTAATGACATTTAGCAGGGTATGCGGGATAAAGAAACTCTATGAGCGTGGCGAGTTTTACTGGCACCAGGTCGCCAAGTCAGTGAGTTATCAACGATGTCGATTGAGGCACTGAACTCGTCCTGCATGTGCTCGAGAACCCTATCAAGGCTCGGGTAGGCTTTAGAGCCTCGCAACGTGGTAACCCGCTGGAGTAGTTCTCTTCCTTCGGCCACAGGCATGTGGATGTCGCAGTACACGGTGTCATCTGACTACTACAACTGTCTCAGCACACTCGCCTGTTTAAAGGCATACCTCAAGCTCGGTGCTGGAATGTCCGCTCTCGTCCTACGCCAGTCGGCGCATGGACAATTCCATCTGCCCCATAAGGTCTCTCTGCTCTCTCAGGGACAGCACCAGCCGCGCGATGGATCTGCTGCTTTCTACCTCGGAAAAAGACAGCCCCATCACGTATAACTGGATATCGCCTGATTGAGGGTGCAGAAGCTTCACTGAGAAGGTTTCATTCGACGCTACGACGCACTCGCACCGGGAAGGCAGAAAAGCTGTTTCAAGAACTCGCTGAATATCGGTTTTTGAAAACATGGTGCGTCCTCTGAAAAGGGCCAAATCGTGATGTGAAGTGTAGACGAGTTTTATGCCAATAGGTTTCCGAACTGCGCAACTACAGCAGGCTGTTTTGCCTGATCAAGGCACTGGCTTGTAACGCATCCCCCTCTCTGGTCTAAAGTACTCTCTCCTGAACTCTCAGAGCCTCGACGACATGAATGAACGCGCACGTGACTTGGCGTCTCGTCTGATCCGCAACTTCAATGAGGCGCCACTCGCACAGGAAATTCGCGAGCCGCTGTATGAAAGCGCAGCTGCCCGCCTCGGCACGGGAACCGCGGCGCAAAAGCTTGGGGCCTCGATTGACGTTGTCGCGCCAGGCAAACGCTCGTGTCCTTATCACTTTCATCATGCGCAGGAAGAAATGTTCGTAATCATCGAGGGCGAAGGCAGTTTGCGTGTCGCAGGCGAGCTGCTGCCAATCAAGACGGGCGACATCGTGTTCATCCCGCCAGGCGCTGAATACCCTCACCAGATCATCAATACTTCGCAGGCACCGCTGAAATACCTGTCGATCAGCACGCGGGAGACGCCGGAGGTGTGTGAATACCCGGACTCAGGCAAGTATCAGGCGATGGTTTCAGCCAACGGAACCCGTGTGTTCAGCGCCAACCAGCGGACCTCTGAAAACCTTGATTACTGGGACGGCGAACCCTGATTTCAATTGTTTTAAATTTGTATCAGGCAGTTCACGCTTTTTTCACGTTCGCGGGTTTATTGTTAACTCAATTCCCAGCAAGACCTTAAGCCCGCTACCCCCCATCGCGGGCTTTTCTTTGTCCGCAATTTGAGCACGACCTCTTTGCCATGCGCCTCACAGGTTTTGGTATACACCGCATACGACGGCTCTCGCATGTCGGGCAGATAGGGAACATCCAGCAGAAAACGATTTCCAAGCCCTGTCCATTCAGATGAAAACCCTGCAAACATGAAAAAAACCCTGAAAATGCTGGCCCTCACCGTTGCGTGCATGGCAGGTGCTCCGGCCTATGCCGCGTGTCAAATGGCCCCTGTCGCCTACGACATGCCATCGCAACGCCTGGACGAGGCGCTGCAGCAACTGGCTCATCGCTCCGGATGCCCGATCAACGTCAATCTCGGCGCGGACAGCAGCAAAAAAGTGAAAAAATTCAAAGGCACATTCACTCCGGATCAGGCTCTTTGGCTGGTGTTGAAAAAGACCGGGCTGGAGGGCTACCTCGAGAACAATAGCCTGACGGTTGATCGACGCGGGCAGGAATTTGTCCACACCCGTGCGCAAGAGCTTCGCCAGTCAATCGACGCAGCGGGCGTACGAATGGAAGCCAGAAAAAAGAAGCGTTTTCTCCATCAACTCGACAGTCTCGAGGCCGGAGCGAAAAAGCTGGTGCTCGAACAGAGTTTCGTCAGTGCAGCCGAGATGGCGAGTTACAAGCGTGACTTCGATGAACTGGCGAGTCAGGTGCCTGCCAGCAAGTGAGCGGAAGAAAACTGCGTTAAGATTCGCCGCTTTTGACCGAATGGCCGGATGCGCGAGGGGGTATAGATGAAAAAGACGGCGTTATTGGTGTTGGCCTTGATGCTGCACTCGCCTGCACAAGGTGCAGGCGATGCGGAAGCCGGCAAAGCGGTCTTTACGCGGCTGTGCTCCGGCTGCCACAAGATAGGCCCTTCAGCACGCAGCGCTTTTGGCCCGCCACTGAACGGCATCATTGGTCGGCAGGCGGGGCAGCAGGAAGGCTATGTCTATACCGACGCAATGAAAAATTCCGGGGTGGTCTGGAATCGAGAAGAATTGCGCACCTACATCAAGGACCCCAGCGAGGTCGTGCCTGGTACGCGGATGAAACTATGGTGGATGGGCAGCGATGAAAAAATGGAAGATCTGCTCGAATACCTGGATGCAAACAAGTAGCAAAAGCCGGAAAACGAATTGCCCTCGGTGCTCACCAAGGGCAATCGGTCAATTACTTGTCGGGCGTGTATGGAGGGTAGTCATCCTTGCTGCCCTTATCACTGGCCGGAGTCTTTGCAGGCTCGGTCGGGTCGATTTGCGGGTCTTTGGTCTTCGGTGACTCTTCATCAAAGCCCGGATGATTCTTGTCTTCGTTGTTGCCTGGCGGTGTGCCGGTCATATGCGCCTCCACTGTTGAAATTCAGAACCTGATGTTCAGAAAGCAAATCGGTATAACCGTGCGACGCGACTGACGAACGGCCCCTTGCAGCAAGAGGGTCTGGCGACACCTGGAAGCAACTGGTAGCCTTGCGCCATATAGGGAGAAACCATGAAAAGGCTTTCAATCACACTTGCCTTGGCAGCCTTGCTGGGTGCGAACACTGCGCACAGCGAGATATTCAAATGCACGTCGCCGCAGGGCAAGGTGAGCTATGCGTCGATCCCCTGCGATGAAACTGCACAAAGCGCGCTGCAGCGTCAGGGGCCACCGAACATACGGCGCGAGGGCGAGCCGCTGGATTACGTGCACAAGACCAACCTCAAGGCCACTGAATACCTGAAGGTCGGCGGTCGCACTCGTGTGACAGTGTACGAAACGGAGCGCTACAAGGCCTATCAGCGAAACCGCCCTCCAGCACCGAACGTGCCTTCGCAATGTCAGAGCCCGCTCTACAACAGTCAGTGCTTCGATCCTTCGGGCGGCATGTCCTCAAAAAAACAAACGGCTCGCCAGGATGGCGCCCGGTAACTTACTGAGCGTTTTTGACCTCTGCACGCACTTCACTTATCTGTATCTCGGGGATCAGGTCGGTGTAGTTGATAATGTCGCCATTAATCCGCTTTGAGTGCGGCCCCATCCCGGCTTCGAAGTCTTCGATGGAATCGCAATAGATATGGCACATGGCGATGTACGCTGGGTCCGAACCTGGCGTAGCACCACCGATACCTCTGTCGACACTGTAGCCCTTGCAGTAGTCACCCATCAGTTCCTGCACCAGTGGCAAGTGATTGTCGCGATAGTAATCATGGTTGAAACGGGCGCCCTCTTCATACGCATACAGCACGCTGACTTTGATCATATCGATGTCCTCTTGATTGATTGGTCACAAATGCTCGGACCCTCTGGCGATTGTCGCGTTCAGCTGCTGACATCAATGAGCGGCTCGCGCACAATCACGCCGTCTTGTCGGGTCGCCCATCACCACGGCCCCGGCCATCAAACAGTATGAGGAACAGGCATGAATACACTTGAGTGGAACGAGGCTGCGCTGGCGAAATACCTCGCGGCCCATCCGACCCTGAAAGATGAAATAAGCGTGCTGAGCCCCAAGGAGCAAAAGCAGCAATTGCAATGGGCATTCGAGGACGAGGCCGAGACGCAGGGCATCGAGCCGTGGGAGCTGGCACTGGAATTGATTGCCGAATCACCTGAACAGCTGAAAAGCATGCGTCTGGAGGCCCATGCCCAGGTGGCAGAAGCACTGGGCATGGAATGGGACGAGTATTGCGGCCTGAATGATATCCAGCCGTGAGCACATAAGCGCACGCGTTGTTTCGTGACCCGGCAGTCAGCACTTTACCTCGTCTTTGTGGATGAGTAACGTCTGCTCACTTCAATAAAGGAATCACACCATGAGTGATCTGGTCTCGTACTCTCTGGACGACGGTGTCGCCACGCTGACCCTGAACAATGGCAAGGTCAATGCCATTTCTCCAGACGTGATTGTTGCGTTCAATGCGGCCCTGGATCAGGCGGAGAAGGACCGGGCAATCGTTATCCTGACCGGTCAGCCCGGTATTCTCTCGGGTGGCTACGACCTCAAGGTCATGACATCGAGTCCCGAAGCTGCCATCAACTTGGTCACTCAAGGCTCGACGCTCGCGCGGCGCATGCTGTCGCACCCCTTCCCGATCATCGTCGCGTGCCCCGGCCATGCCGTTGCCAAGGGCGCGTTTCTGCTGCTGTCCGCCGACTACCGGATAGGCGTTGCAGGCCCGTTCAGCATAGGGCTCAACGAAGTGCAGATCGGCATGACCATGCACCACGCCGGTATCGAACTGGCCCGCGATCGACTGCGTAAATCGGCTTTCAACCGCTCCGTGATCAATGCAGAGATGTTCGATCCGGAAGGCGCGATGGCCGCAGGCTTTCTGGACAAGGTAGTCAGCGTCGAAGAACTGCGGGACGCCGCTCTGGCGGTTGCTGCGCAAATGAAGAAAATCAATATGAGCGCGCACAGGAAGACCAAGCTAAAGGTCAGAAAAGCGCTGCTCGACACGCTTGAGACAGCCATTGAGCAGGACCGTCAGAACATGCTTTGATGCTCGACGCTGGCCCGCATGTGCGGGATTTTGCTTAACGGCGAACTCATCCGCATTTGATCAATCTGATCAGCACCGCGCATGAACCTTTGCGCCACTGACATATTGAAGAAGTGATAGCACCATGGGTCGAGTTGTTGCAGCAGCGGTATACAGCAAAGGCAAGAAAGTCCGCGATATCAGTCTGGAAGAAGGCGCTGCCTGGGCCGCCAAGCCTGAACACTTCGTATGGATCGGCCTGGAACAACCCAGCGCAGACGAACTGACCAGTCTGAAAGAGCAGTTCAACCTGCATGAACTGGCCCTTGAAGATGCGATGGAAGTTCACAGTCGCCCGAAGCTTGAAACCTTCGGCGACGCGCTGTTCATCGTGACCTACGCACCCGTTCGCGATAACGGCAAGCTGCTGTTCATCGAAACCCACATATTTGCCGGCAAGGGCTACATCATCACGTCGCGCAATGGCCACTCCAAGTCCTATGGGCTGGTGCGTCAGCGTTGCGAAGCCCGACCGCTGCTGCTGGAGCACGGCGAAGATTTCGTGCTCTACGCCCTGCTGGATTTCGTGACCGAGAACTATCAACCGGTAACCGAAGCCATCCACGCCGAGCTCGAGATGCTCGAGCAAAGCGTGATCGGCGGTTCATTGCGTGAGTCTGACATCCAGCACATTCATGCCCTGCGCCGCGACCTGCTGCGGATGCGTCGCTACGTGGCGCCGATGGTTGAAGTGGGCGAAGAACTGCAGCGCCTTAGTTTCCCTTTCATCGACAAGAACATGCGCCCCTACTTCCGCGATGTAGAGATTCACGTCAAGCGGCAGATGGAAGACCTGGGCAATTTGTGCGACATCGCCAGCCAGACCATAGAAATCGGCTTGCTGCTGGAGTCCTCGCGACAAAGCATCGTGCAGCGCAAGTTCGCTGGCTGGGCTGCGATTCTGGCCTTCCCGACGGCGATTGCCGGGATCTATGGCATGAACTTCGAGAACATGCCCGAGCTCACCTGGCACTACGGCTACTTCATCGTGCTGAGCGTGATCTTCGGTGGCTGCGCAGCGCTGTTCGCCAGTTTCAAACGGTCGGGATGGCTGTAGCGTGGAGCATCCATCGCTCGCAGATAAAGCTTGAATCAGGCCCGATCATCGGGCCTGTGGGCCACAAAGCGCATCATCCATTCAGCCACAATCGCCCCGTGGTGGTCATGATCCAGGCTGGCGACACCCTGCCGATACAGCTGCTCGCCCAGCGCCTCCTGGCGAAGCTCCAGCAAGCTGCGTGAAAAGTCGTGAATGAATTCAGGGTGTCCCTGGAAGCACAGCACTTGATCATTGATGTGATAGGCCGCAAACGGACAGAAATCACTGGACGCAATGACCGTCGCCTGCTCTGGCAGAGCCGTGACCTGATCCTGATGACTGATCAGCAGCGTAAGCCTGTCCATGCCCGGGGTCATCCACGGCCTGGCCGACGCCAGCTGATAGTGATGGATACCCACACCCCAGCCCTGCGCAGCCCGCTCGGTTCTGCCGCCCAGCAGCAAAGCCAGCAACTGGTGGCCGAAACAGATGCCCAGAAGTTTTTCGCCACGCTGATACAAGCCCAGCAAATAACCTTTCAAGACTTGAATCCAGGGGTCGGTGCCAAACGAATCGGCTTTGCTGCCAGTCACCAGGTAGGCGTCAAAGCGCTCGCTCTCAGCCGGATAGACACCCTGGACGACGTTGTATACCGACAACTCTGCAGCAATAGGCTGAAGGGCGAACAGTTGCTCGAACATCCGCCCATACCCGTGATACTGCTCGACCAGCTCAGGCCGGAGATTATCGGTTTCAAGAATGCAGATGCGTAACGACATAAATGGGACCCTGAAGCGGCGATGAGGCGAGAATATACGGTGGAGACTGCCCTGTAGGCATGCCCAAATCAAGCGATGAGCGTGCCAGACGAATGCTTGATCATCGCAGGAAATATCCGACTCGGACGAACGGTAGAAAACTGATGATTATGTTCGACGTGTCTAGCAAAGGCCTTCAGGTCATTCGCTGCAATAGTTAATAACATTAAGATCGATTATTTCGCTCTCAAATGCCTAACAGGTATAAACCCCTGCATTTATGACCTCTATGGTTAGAGTTGTAACAGGATTCGCGCAAAATCCATTCAGCGCTCGGGCCAGCGGTCAATTGACCGCGCCC
>NZ_LJRO01000252.1 GCF_001401155.1 Pseudomonas tremae | reverse complement strand
CAGCCTGGCCACCGGGCGCTCACGCACAGGCCAGTTGAGCGCCGCCGCCAGCAGGCTGAGCAGCACTGAGACTTGCCAGATCAGGTCGTAGCTCCCGGTACGGTCGTACACCAGACCGCCCAGCCAGCCACCCAGAAAAGCCCCCAACTGGTGAAACAGGAAAACGATACCGCCCAGCATCGACAGGTTGCGCACACCGAACAGCGTCGCCACCGTACCGTTGGTCAGAGGAACTGTGGACAGCCAAAGCAGGCCCATCGCCACCCCAAACAGGTAGGCGGTGGTCTGACTGAGCGGGACCGAGATAAACAGCACGATCACCACTGCGCGCAGCAGATAAAGCGTGGTCAACAGTCGAGGCTTGGACATACGACCGCCCAGCCAGCCCGCGGTGTAAGTGCCGAAAATATTGAACAGCCCGATCAGCGCCAGCACCGTGGTGCCGACCTTGGCCGGCAAGTGCTGATCCACCAGATAAGCAGGCAGATGCACACCAATGAAAACCACCTGAAAGCCGCAGACGAAAAAGCCCAGCGCCAGCAACCAGAACCCCGAATGCGAGCAGGCCTCGCGCAGAGCCTCGCCCAAGGTAAGCTCGACGCCGGTAGAGGCGGTAGGTATGTCTTTGAGCATGCCCACCAATGGCAGGATCAACGCGACGATCACGCCCAGCACGAGCAAGGCGCCGGACCAGCCCAGCCAGCTGATCAGGCCCAGGGTACCGGGCAGCATGGCGAACTGGCCGAATGACCCGGCCGCACTGGCGATCCCCATGCCCATGCTGCGCTTCTCGGCAGGCAGCGCGCGCCCGACCACACCCAGAATGACCGAGAACGACGTACCGGAAAGGCCTATGCCGATGAGCAAACCGGCACTCAATGAAAGACTGAGGGGCGAGTCGGCCATGCTCATGCACAGCAGCCCTACAGCATAAAGAATACCGCCGACGAACACGACTTTCGCCGCGCCAAAGCGGTCTGCCAGCGCACCGGCAAACGGTTGCGCCAGCCCCCACATCAGGTTTTGCAAAGCGATGGCGAAGGCAAACACTTCGCGGCCCCAGCCAAAATCTGCGCTCATGGGCGACAGAAACAGCCCGAAGCCGTGCCGCGTACCCAGTGATAACGCCAGGATCAAGGCGCTGCCCACGAGAATCCAGCCACTGGTACGCCAGATCAATGTCATTGTCAGCTCCCTGCAACAGTTGCACGCGGATGTACCTGCGAGCCGCGACGCTACGCCCTGCCCGGCAACGCTGTCAATCCAGTCAGGGCATATCCCTCGACAGCGCTTAAACCAGCGCCAGTGTCAGCACGACTGTCAGCTCGAGCAATTCCAGCAACGCGCCTGCCGTATCGCCCGTCGCCCCTCCAAGGCGCCGCATCATCAAGTGACGCAACCAGAAAAAACACACAGTAGAGACCAGCACTGCACACACACCCGACCAGCCCGCCAGCAGCACACAGCCCAAGGCGCTGGCCAACAACACCTTGCGACCGAGGCTGCGCGGCAGATGATCGGCCAGTGCCTGGCCCAACCCGCCAGCGCGCACGTAAGGCGTACCAAGAAACAGTGCAAGCATGGCACTGCGCCCGATCAGCGGCGCCAACAGCAGCCCGATGCTGCTTTGACTTTCGATCAGCGCCACAATGGCGGCGAATTTGAGCAGCAGCACCAGCACCAGCGTGACCACCGCGATGGGCCCGCTGCGTGGGTCCTTCATGATGCTCAAGGTACGCTCGCGATCGCCGAAACCGCCCAGCCAGGCGTCGGCGCTGTCTGCCAGGCCATCCAGGTGCAAACCACCGCTGAGCAACACCCAGGCGCAGAGCAGCAGCGCCGCGTGCAACATCAGCGGCGTACCGCCGAGCAGCGCATTGAAACCCAGCAACAACGTGCCGAATACCACGCCTACCAGCGGATAGAACAACAGCGAACGCCCAAGCTCCTCGGGACGAGGCATGCCGGGAAGGCGGATCGGCAGGCTGCCGAGAAATTGCAGAGCGATCCAGAATGGGAGCATTTCAGACTTCCGTCAGCAGACCGCCAGCGGCGACCTGAATCGACAACAGGGCGCCGTGACCGACCACCACCTGCAACAACTGCTCACGAGGCAGACCACGCGCTTGAGCCATCAGCAAACGCATCACCCCGCCGTGGCTGACCAGCAGCACGCGCTCACCGGCACAGGCCTGATGCAAACACTGCACGGCGTTCAGCACTCGAGACGAGAAATCGGCCACAGGTTCGCCATTGGGCGGCGTGAACGCATAAGGATCAGCCCAGAACGACCCCAACCCTTCAGCATCGGTTTCCATCAGTTGCGCAGGACTGTGGCCTTCCCAATCGCCAAAGTGCAATTCCTGCAGACCCGGCTCCAGTTGCAGGGGCAACGACAGACGTTGCGCCAACTCTTCGGAGAACCGCGCGCAGCGCTGCAACGGCGAGCTGACAATCCGCTCCCAGGGGCCGCCGTCAACGACCGCATCACGCATCTGCTGCCAGCCGAGGTCTGTCAGCGCGTCATCAAGGCTGCCGCGCAACCCACCGCCCAGCTCGGTTTCCCCATGCCTCAACAGATCAAGATGCAAGTTCATGCCGGACGATCCGCCACCGCAGCTTCGGCAAATGTCGCCATGCCGTTGTGCAGCTCGCAAGCCAGGCGCACCAGAGGTACTGCCAGAGCCGCACCGCTGCCCTCACCGAGACGCATGCCAAGATCAAGCAGCGGCTCGGCCCAAAGCGTTTCCAGCAAATGCCGATGTCCCGGCTCCGCACCACGGTGACCAAACAACAACCAGCTGCGGCACGACGGGTTCAGGCGCACAGCCACCAATGCCGCCACGCTGCAGATGAAGCCGTCGACCAGCACCGCGATACCTTCCTGCGCGCAGGCCAGATAGGCGCCCGTCAGGGCTGCGATTTCAAACCCACCCAGGCAGAACAGGCTTCGCAACGGATCACCCGAGTGCTCGGCATGCAACGCCAGCGCGCGCTCGATGACCTGCGTCTTGTGGGCGACGCCCTCCGCGTTCAGTCCGGTGCCAGGCCCTACCAGCAACGGCGCGGCGCATTCCAGAATAGAGCACGCCAGCGCACTGGCAGAGGTGGTATTGCCAATACCCATTTCTCCGCCGATAAACAACTCGGTTCCCGCTGCCTTGGCACGCAAGACGCTGTCGCGACCGGCCTGCAAGGCAGCAAAACCCTGCTCTTCGCTCATCGCCGGCCCCTGCGCGAGGTTGGCAGTACCCGCCCCCAGTCGCAGATGAAGAACGCCCGGCAGGTCCATCGGCGAAACCGTGCCCAGGTCCACCACGTCCAGGTGCGCCGACAACTGACGCGCCAGCACGCTGATCGCTGCGCCGCCGTTGACGAAGTTGTGCAACATCTGGCCAGTGACTTCCTGCGGATACGCTGACACACCTTCAGCAACAACGCCGTGATCGCCCGCGAAGATCGCGATCCACAATGTGTCGGCAGCCGGACGCTCACGCCCTTGCAGGCCGGCAAGCTGAACCGCCAGGCGCTCCAGCTGTGCCAGCGAACCGGCGGGTTTGGTCAGTTGCGCCTGGCGCGCCAGTGCAGCTTCGCGCATTGGCATATTTATGGCCTGAGCAGGCGTGAGCCACCAGGAATTACTCATAACGGTGTTCCTTTAAGGACCAGGGGCAGACCAGCAACGGTTAATACTACGCGCTGGCAACGCTCGGCCAGCGCTTGATGCAGCAGGCCGGCTTCGTCGACATAACGGCGGGTCAGCTCACCGAGAGGCACAACACCGAGCCCGGTTTCGTTGCTGACAAAAATGATTTCACCCGGCAAACCGGCCAGACAGTCAAGCAGCGCTTCACGCTCCCGAGCCAGACGCTCTGAGCTGTCGAGCATCAGCAGATTGGTCAGCCACAGGGTCAGACAATCCACCAGGAGACAGCGGTCGGACGCGGCGTTGTCGCGCAGCACTCGCGCCAGCTCGACAGGCTCCTCTACCAGCCCCCATTGCTCGGGACGGCGCGCACGATGGCTAGCAATGCGATGATTCATTTCGCCATCAAGGGGCTGGCTGGTGGCGATATAAATCACCTCCAGCGCGGAATTCATGGCCAGTTTCTCGGCCAGCCGGCTCTTGCCGGACCTGGCGCCACCGAGGATCAATTGCAGCATTCAGCTTGCCTCCAGGCCGCACAGCTCGCGGAGCAGGCGGCCGTCCAGGTGTTTTTCAACCAGGTCCGCCAGGCGCTCGATGTCGCGCTCGCGCAAAGCGTGATAATCGACCGACTGAACGTTTTCCAGGCCGGCCCAGCGCAACAAGGCACTGCACGCCGCAGGTGATTCGAACAGCCCATGCAGGTAGGTGCCGAGTATCTGCCCGTCAGTGCTCTGCGCGCCATCGCAACGGCCATCAGCAAGCCTGACCGCAGCCTGCTCCAGCGCCGCGCCGGTGGTCACGCCGGCATGAATTTCGTAACCGCTGACTTCAGCGTCTTCCAGCGTCAGATGGCCTCGCACGTTGCGTAGTTGTTTCTCGGTTTCCAGTACCGTACTCATCGCCAGAAGACCGAGCCCGGGACTTGAACCGGCAGCACCCTCCAGCCCCAGCGGGTCATGCAGGTGCTCGCCGAGCATTTGCAGGCCGCCGCAGATCCCCATCAATTTGCCGCCATAGCGCAGGTGCCGGTCGATAGCGGTGTCCCAGCCATTGGCGCGCAGGTATTTCAAGTCGCTGCGTACGCTTTTCGAGCCGGGCAGGATGATCAGATCGGCAGGCGGTATCGCCTGGCCTGGCCCGATGAACTGCAGATTGACCTGAGGATGCAAGCGCAGCGGGTCGAAATCGGTGTGATTACTGATGCGTGGCAGCACCGGCACGACCACGTTGAGGACCTGTTCGACCTTGTCGGTCTGGCGCTGATCGAGACCGTCTTCGGCTTCCAGATGCAGGTCCATCACGTAAGGCAAAACGCCGACCACCGGTTTGCCGGTGCGCGCTTCCAGCCAGTCCAGACCCGGTTGCAGCAGGGCAATGTCGCCCCGAAACCGGTTGATGATGAAACCTTTGACCCGCGCCTGCTCGCTCGGCGAGAGCAACTCCAGCGTGCCGACCAGATGGGCGAAGACGCCGCCGCGGTTGATATCGGCAATCAGCAGCACCGGACAGTCGACCGCCTCGGCAAACCCCATGTTGGCGATGTCGTTGGCGCGCAGATTGATCTCGGCAGGCGAGCCCGCGCCTTCGACCATGATTACCGGGTAGCTTTCGCCAAGCCGTCGATGCGACTCCAGCACCGCCTGCATGGCGATCTCTTTATAGCCGTGATAAGCCACCGCGTTCATGGTGGTAACAGCACGGCCATGAATGATCACCTGCGCGCCGGTGTCGCTGTTGGGCTTGAGCAGCACCGGGTTCATGTCGGTGTGTGGCTCCAGAAAGCACGCCTGGGCCTGGACAGCCTGCGCACGTCCGATCTCACCACCGTCCGCCGTCACCGCGCTGTTGAGCGCCATGTTCTGCGGCTTGAACGGCACGACGCTCACACCCTGCCGGATAAGCCAGCGGCACAGCGCCGTCACCAGCGTACTTTTGCCGGCATCCGACGTGGTGCCTTGTACCATCAGCGTGGCCATGGGTATTCCTTGCGGTATTCAAGCAAAACGTTGTGCAGACGATGCCAGTCAGCCTCTTCGCCAGGCAAACCGAAGCGCAGGCTGCCGGATTCCGGCGTTGACCCTGCGAACAGCCGTAGCAGCACACCGCGCCGGGCGCAAAATTCGTAAAGTGTCTGTGCCTGTGCGGTGACCAGCCATTGAAAAAGCGCACAGCCACCGTCCGGAGTCAGGCCGTACTGTTCGAGCAATGCCACCAGCCGGTCACGCGCCCGATCACTGCGCTCGCGCTGATGCTCCTGGCCTTGCACATCGCCCAGACAGGCCTGGCCAATAATGCGGGTCGGACCGCTGACAGACCAAGGGCCTATTTCTTGCGCCAGCGCCTTGAGCAGCACCGGCTCGGCCAGCACAAACCCCAGCCTGACACCGGCCAGACCGAAAAACTTGCCGAACGAGCGCAGCACTATCAGCCCGATGCGCCAGGTCTCGGCTGTCAGGCTGAGGCCCGGCGTGTTGTCCATGAACGCTTCATCCACCACCAGCCAACCACCGCGCTCGGCCAGTCGCGCGTGCCAT
The DNA here is from genome assembly GCF_001401155.1 of Pseudomonas tremae. Classification (GTDB taxonomy): domain Bacteria; phylum Pseudomonadota; class Gammaproteobacteria; order Pseudomonadales; family Pseudomonadaceae; genus Aquipseudomonas; species Aquipseudomonas tremae. Next base: position 82,688 of record NZ_LJRO01000252.1, on the reverse strand, counting down.
TCCAGCAGGCGCTCGGTGCTTAAATGCAGGCCAGTCGGGTTGTTGGGGTTGACCACCACCAGCACGTCAAGGCTGTCGAGAAAATAATCGACCTCATGCTCGCTCACCTCGCGAACCACGTAACCGCTCTTGCGCCAGGCATGTGCATGCTCGGCATAACAAGGAGAAAGGACGCCGACCCGACCGCCACGGCGCACCCGTGGCAACGCCTGGATCGCGGCTTGGGAACCGGCCACCGGGAGCAATTGAGGAACGCCATAATACGCACAGGCCGCAGCTTCCAGACCGTCATCGGTCTCGGGCAGCCGCGCCCAGGCACGCGCCGGGATATCGGGAATCGTCCACGGCCAGGGCGCAATGCCGGTGGACAGGTCCAGCCATTCGGCCTGCCGGATACCATAATGCTGCGCCGCAGCGCGCAATCGACCGCCATGTTCAAGCATATAATTCAGCTACCACACAGATGACCAGCAGCCACAACCACACGCCGCGCTGCACCAGTTGCCAGCCGCGATCGATCGAGTCTGCATCGGCCGGAACACCTTCGCCCAATGCCGGACGCTGATGCAGCTCGCCGTGATAGATAGCCGCGCCGCCCAGTTCGACGCCCAGTGCGCCCGCGCCAGCTGCCATCACCGGGCCAGCGTTCGGGCTGTCCCAGGTTGGCCCCTGAGTGCGCCAGCAGCGTAGCGCCAGGCGGGTCTTGCCCAATAAGGCGTAAGTCAGTGCCACGAGGCGTGCAGGACAGTAGTTGAGCACGTCGTCGATTTTCGCCGCAGCCCAGCCGAAACGCTCGAAACGCTCGTTGCGATAACCCCACATGGCATCCAGCGTATTGCTCAGCCGATACAGCACAACGCCAGGCGCACCGGCCAGGACAAACCAGAACAAGGCAGCGAACACAGCGTCGCTACCGTTCTCCAGCACCGACTCTGTGGCGGCGCGAGCGACTTCGGTAGCGTCGAGTTCAGTCGTCTGCCGACTGACCAGGTAACCGACCCGCTGCCGGGCCTCGACCAGATCATCGCTGCGCAGCGCTTGCGCCACCGGCTGAACGTGCTCACCCAGGCTGCGCATGCCCAGCGCGCAATACAGCGCCAGGATGTCAAACAGCCAGCCAATGTAAGGCAGCCAGCTCAGCAGCGTGGCCGCCAGCGTCAACGGCACCACGGTGATCACCCAGGCCGTCACGCCATGACTGCGCCAGCCGCGGCCACCGCTGTTGAAACGTTGTTCGACCCGGCTGGCAAAGTTTCCGAACGCCACCAGCGGGTGGAAACGTTTCGGCTCACCGAGCAACGCGTCCAGTGCCACGCCGGCGACGCTCAACAGCGCCACACTCATTGACTCACTCCCCACTGGTTCTCATACAACAGCTCTTTCAGCGGACGCGCCTGCGCCCAGCCTTCCATGACCAGCATCGGCGCAGGATAAAATTCTTTCACCGGCCCCAGACAGATGATCGCCAGCGGCTTGGCACCGTCGGGCATGCCCAGCAATCCGGCCAGCGCTTCAGGGTCGAACAGCGACACCCAGCCCATGCCCAGCCCTTCGGCACGCGAAGCCAGCCACAGGTTCTGAATGGCGCAGGACAATGAGGCCATGTCCATTTCCGGCAAGGTACGGCGACCGAAGATGTGCTGCTCACGGCCTTCCATCAGTGCAGCGACCAGCACTTCCGCGCAATCGTTGATGCCTTCTACCTTGAGTTTCATGAACTCGTCGGTGCGCTCGCCCAGTGCTTCGGCGGTACGAATACGCTCTTCTTCCACCTGCGCCTGCATCTTGCCGCGCAACAGTGGGTCACTGATACGAATGAAGCGCCAAGGCTGCATGAGCCCGACACTGGGTGCTTGATGCGCGGCTTCGAGCAAACGCGCCAGCAACGCGGGCGCGACTTCGCCACCGATGAAATGCCGCATGTCGCGGCGCTCGGCGATGGCGCGATACACCGCAGCCCGCTCTTGCTCGCTGAATGCCTGCTCGGTCATGGCTTGAACAGCGCCGCAATTGCCGGTGGGCAGGAAGGAAAATAGAAATGCACGTAGGACGCGGTCAGGCGTCCGAGGCGATACACCGCCTCTGCGCCCCGCCCACCATTGGGGCTGACGCCACGGGCAATTGGCTGCAGCTCGGTGCTGGTCAGCGAGTGGTGATAGGTATGACCGTGCAGCGTGCCCTCAGGCAGCTCGACCGCTTGCAGCGCCAGCGCCGCCAGACGCTTCTGCATGACCGCCTCACCGGCCAGCAAACCGACCAGGTCGGCGCGCACGCCCTCTACGTCGGTCAGAGCATCGAGCAGGTAGAGCATGCCGCCGCACTCGGCCAGGATCGGCTTGCCGGCAATATGGTGCGCCCTGATCGAAGCCTGCATCGTGAGGTTGGCGGCCAGCGCGACGTGGTGCAGTTCAGGGTAACCGCCCGGCAGGTAAAGGCTGTCGGCGTCTGGAATTTCGCTGTCATGGATGGGCGAGAAGAAGCTCAGCTCGGCACCCATGTTGCGCAACAGGTCCAGGCTGGCGCCATAAATAAAGGCAAACGCTTCGTCTCGCGCCACGGCGATGCGCACGCCGCTCAGCAACGGCTCGACCTGAACCGGGTCGGCCGCGGTAAATGTCACCGCCGGAGGCAAGGCCACTTCGCACGTGCTGGCCAAGGCCGCAGCGGCCATGTCCAGACGCAGGTCCAGGTCATTGAGCTCGCTGGCCTGCACCAGCCCAAGGTGGCGACTGGGCAATTCAAAACCCACTTCGCGTGACAACGCGCCATACCAGCGCAAACCTTCGGTCAGGCTGTTTTCCAGCAACTGCGCATGACGCACCGTGCCGACGCGGTTGGCCAGCACGCCGGCAAACGGCAAGTCCGGCTGATAGCGCGCCAGCCCCAGCGCCAGGGCGCCGAAGGTCTGGGCCATTGCAGTGCCGTCGATCACTCCCAGCACCGGCACGCCGAAGTGTCGCGCCAGGTCGGCACTCGAGGGCGTGCCATCGAACAGACCCATGACGCCCTCGATAAGAATCAGATCAGCTTCATCAGCGGCTTCCCACAACAGGCGGCGGCTTTCATCGGCACCGACCATCCACATGTCCAGTTGATAGACCGGCGCGCCACTGGCACGCTCAAGGATCATGGGGTCGAGAAAGTCCGGCCCGCACTTGAACACCCGGACCTTGCGGCCCTGATTGCGATGCAAGCGGGCCAGCGCGGCGGTGACGGTGGTTTTGCCTTGCCCGGAGGCTGGCGCGGCGATCAATACCGCCGGGCAATCGCGCGGAGCTCTCATTGCAGTGCTCTCATGGCAGCGTTCTCATAGTGAATGGCTCACAGCTCGATACCTTTTTGCGCACGAATACCGGACTGAAACGCATGCTTGACCACGCTGATCTCGGAGACCGTATCGGCCAGGTCGATCAACTCGGGTTTGGCGCCACGGCCGGTGACCAGCACATGCTGCATAGGAGGACGCGCCTGCAGGTCGGTAAGCACCTGCTCAAGGTCAAGATAGCCATGCTTGAGGGCGATGTTCAGTTCGTCGAGCACCACCAGGCCGATGCCCGGGTCGCGGAGCATTTCCTGCGAGACGGCCCACGCGGCCTCAGCGGCAGCGATGTCGCGCTGGCGGTCCTGAGTTTCCCAGGTGAACCCTTCGCCCATCACGTGATAACGCACCTGCTCGGGGAAGCGCCGGAAGAACATTTCTTCGCCGGTGCTGTTGCGGCCCTTGATGAACTGCACCACACCGCACTGCATGTCGTGCCCCATGGCCCGAGCGAGCATGCCGAAGGCAGAACTGCTCTTGCCTTTGCCATTGCCGGTCAATACCAGAAGCAGCCCGCACTCGTTGGGGGAGCTGGCAATGCGCTCGTCCATCACGGCTTTCTTGCGCTGCATGCGCGCCAGGTGGCGTTCGTCGCGTTCGGGGGATTCGTTCATCTCGGCTCTCCGCTCGGGGCAGGCGAAAGCAGACGGAAGGACAGCACTGGACAGCACGGCAACGCCCTGCACAGAACATCACCCTCCGTGATGCCATTGAGTGATTCAGGCCGGTCTCCGGGCTCATGAGCGGGTCACCCCGGCTGCGCGCCTTCCCATGTAAAAACACAGTGGCGTCAGGCACAGCCTTGACTCATTTACCGTTGCGGGGGCAGCGCCGGGATCGGATCAGGAGATCCACACCGGCTTCCCTGTTTCACTCTGCCAGTCGCTGACTGCAAAGCACCTGAAACAAGCCGCGAAGGGTAGAGTGTTGGGCCGGGAGCGTCAATCTGCACTGCTGCCATTGGAGGCTGTTCCGGTACCTGATTGAACCTGTACGGCTCAATGCGCCTCTACCAGTGACAGGACAACGTCTTTTTATGGAGATTTCCCATGTTCAAACTCAGACCCCACTACGCCGTACTGCTTCTGGTCGCTGGCGGCCTAGCTGCTTGCGGCGAGTCGTCGACCCTGCAGGTGTCAGACGGCACAGGCCCGTCGCCGAAGCTGCCGGAGCCGAACAAGACGCTGATACCGACCGTCAACATCGCCCCTGCGATCGGCTGGGAAAACGGCGCCAAGCCGGTTGCTGCGCCAGGCACTCAGGTGGCGGCCTTTGCTGAACATCTGGATCACCCGCGCTGGCTGTATGTGCTGCCCAACGGTGACGTGCTGGTGGCGGAAACCAATTCGCCCGCCAAGCCGGATGATTCCAAGGGGATTCGTGGCTGGGTCATGGAAAAAGTAATGGGCCGTGCAGGTGCGGGCGTGCCGAGCGCCAATCGCATTACCCTGTTGCGCGACATGGACAAGGACGGCGTTGCTGAAACCCGCACGGTATTCCTGAAGGACCTCAACTCCCCGTTCGGCATGACCCTGGTGGGCAACAAACTCTATGTAGCCGACACCGACCGCCTGATCAGCTTCCCCTACCAGACAGGTCAGACCTCCATCAGCGCGCAGCCGACCAAAGTGGTCGATTTGCCGGGTGGTACGCTCAATCACCACTGGACCAAGAACGTCATCGCCAGCAAGGACGGCAGCAAGCTGTACGTGACGGTCGGCTCCAACAGCAACGTGGGCGAGAACGGCCTGGATAAGGAAGAAGGTCGCGCAGCGATCTGGGAAGTGGACGCCGCCACCGGCAACCACAGGATCTTCGCGTCGGGCTTGCGCAACCCGAACGGCATGGACTGGGAACCAAAGACTGGAAAGCTGTGGACTGCCGTCAATGAGCGAGACGAGATCGGCAGCGATCTGGTGCCTGACTACGTGACGTCAGTGCAGGATGGCGCTTTCTATGGCTGGCCTTACAGCTACTACGGCCAGCATGTAGACGAGCGCGTCAAGCCGCAGAACCCGGAATTGGTCGCCAAGGCCATTGCGCCTGACTATGCAGTCGGCCCGCACACGGCCTCGCTGGGCCTGGTATTTGCCGACGGCAAGACGCTGGCGGCGCCTTTCAACGAAGGCCTGTTCATTGGCCAGCATGGCTCATGGAACCGTAAACCGCACAGCGGCTACAAAGTGGTCTTCGTGCCCTTCAGCGGCGGCAAGCCCAACGGCGCACCGGTGGATGTACTGACCGGCTTCCTGAACAAAGATGAAAAAGCGATGGGCCGACCGGTCGGCGTGGTCAACGACCAGCGCGGCGGCTTGCTGGTGGCTGATGATGTTGGCAACAAGATCTGGCGCGTGACTTCAGCCAAGGCCGCTCAGTAACGCGGGTGCAGGGGGTGCAGGGGGTGTACGCAGAGCGTCACTAACAGCACTCCCACGCTGGGGCGTAAGGAACGATAGGCACTCGCGGGAAGCCTGTCTTACCCAAGCTCCAGCGTGGATACGCGTTGCAGGGCGCTCTGAGTGCGATCCCAAGTTGGAAAAGAACCGCTGATCAGCGGTTCATGTCTAAGGCCGATTCTGCGCCAGGCTGGCGGGTTGAATAACGCGCTTGGCGTTGAGGTAAGCGCGCTGCCAGTAAGGCTTGTCCAGGCTGTCGAGCTTGACCGTGCCACCAGTGGCCGGTGCATGCACGAATCGACCTTCGCCAACGTAGATGCCGGCGTGGGACACCTGCGAGCCACCCGATGTGGCGAAGAACACCAGATCGCCCGACTGCAGCTGTTCGCGACGAATATTCGGTGCACCCATCACGATCATCTCGCGCGTGGAGCGTGGTAGAGAAATACCTGCCGCATCACGATAGACATAGCCTATAAGACCGCTGCAATCAAAACCGGAATCAGGCGTGTTGCCGCCCCAACGATAAGGCGTGCCGACGAGCCCCAAGGCACGAAACAGCACGTCTTCGGCAGCAGGAGAGAGGATCTGGGGCGGAGCCGTAACCACCGGACGCTGAACGATCCGGGGCGCTTTGGGCGGAGGCGGCGTGCTGGCACAGGCGCCCAACATCGCAGCAACGGAAATGACCATCAGGCGCAAAGCAATCGACATACACACAACAACCTGATCCGGATGCGGCTTACGCTGCCGAGTAGCTCAAAAACGCAGACAGACCCGAAGGTCTTGTCAGCGGATTTTATTTGTTCACGTTACGCCGCTTTGGCGCGGTCTTGACTGTAGTCGATGTCATCGCTGTTGTCTGCGTTGCAACCGGAGAAGATTTTACCGCCACTGCGCCGGGGGCCATCGCCAGAGGTCGTTTGGCCTCGATGAAGGTCTTGCTCCAGTAGGCGTCATCAAGGCTGTCGATGCGCACCCCGCCACTGCGGCGGCTGCTGGAATGAATGAATTGCTGATTACCGGCGTAGATCGCTGCATGGCTGACACGGCCACGGCCGCGAGTGCTGAAGAACAACAGATCGCCAGGCTTGAGATTACCGCGCGAGACCAGCGGCGCATCGACGTTGATCATTTCGCGGGTGGAGCGCGGCAGGCTCATGCCAGCCTCTTCGCGAAACAGATAACCGATGAAACCACTGCAGTCGAAACCGGAACGGGTCGAGGTGCCGCCGAACTGGTAGCGCGTACCGATCAGAGACTTGCCGCGTTCAAGAATACTGTCGGCCAAAACCGGCAGTTTGTAGGATTTGTTGTCTGCGAACTGAGCCAGTTCGTCTTCTGTGGCCATCTCGTCCTGCAATTCAGCAGCATCAGCGCGACGGGCTGCTGACTGTGCCGTTACCGTGTTCTGGTAGTGCGGAGCGGGCTGAACCTGTTCTTGCTGTGCAACCGGCATATTGGCCGAGCAACCGAACAAAAAAGTGACAAGTGCGAGGGGCACGAGGGGTGCGAAGCGAACAACTTGCATGGGCACAACCGTGGCTGACTGTTAAGAAGCCGAGACTATGCCCGCAATGAAAGCGATTTGCAAATTCAATCGAACTAGATGTGACTTATGAGTTCCGCCATGACATGTGCCGCCCGGCACTGCAGAAAGACGTCCATATGAGCGCTGTGATCCGTGGGCTGCGGATTGATTTCTGCGGTAAATCCCCCGGAAACACGGGTGCGAATGACCGGTTCATGGATGTAGGGGAAGCTGGCCGTGGTGCCGATACTCAGCACTGCGTCATAGCCTATAGCCAGCTGTTCATGCAGTGTTTCCAGTGCTCTTTCCGGGAGCATTTCCTGAAAAAGAACGACGGGCGGTCGCAGAATGCCACTACAGATGCTGCATAGAGGTGGCAAAGGACGCAGCAAGTACTCGCTCAGTTGCGAATCCTGCGCGCCACATGACTGACAGAACAGAGGTGAAAGCTGGCCGTGAATTTCGATCAGCCGCTCGGGCGGGCTGCCTGCTGCGCGATGATAGCCATCGACGTTCTGGGTCAGCACCCAGCATTCAGGCTTGATGCGCTGCAACTGGGCGATGGCATAGTGGGCAACGTTAGGCTCGCCACCGAGGCAGGCTTTGCCCAGCTCGGCGATGTATTTCCAGCACAACTCGGGATCGCGACGCAGCATCGGCCCCGACAGGGCGACTTCGATCAGTAGCCCGTCATCTGTCTTGCCGTTGTACAGCCCGCCTACGCCACGATAGGTCGGCAGCCCCGAATCTGCCGACAGGCCAGCCCCGGTAATCACCAGAATCCGTTTTGCATGACGCAACGCTGCGGCGGTCTGCATCACCAGCGTCTGATCTACCACCCAAGCGTCTCTTTAAGGAAGGGAATGGTCAGCTTGCGTTTTTCCTGAAGCGAAGCCTGATCAAGACGCTCGAGCAATTCAAACAGCGCGCTCATGCTGCGTGTGCCGCGGGTCAGAATGAAGTGGCCGACATCGTCGGTCAGGTGCAAGCCACGTCGTGAGGCGCGTAGTTGCAGCGCACGCAGTTTGTCTTCGTCGGACAGCCCGCGCATCTGGAACACCAGCGCCATGGTCAGGCGGGACTTCAGATCAGGGAGTTTAACCGGTAATTCGCGGGGCGATTTGGACGCTGCAATCAGCAACCGTCGACCACTGTCGCGCAGCCGATTGAACAGGTGGAACAGGGCTTCTTCCCAGTCCGGCTTGCCGACCACCGCTTGCAGATCATCGAGACAGACCAGCTCGTACTGCTCCAGGTGGTCGAACAGTTCGATGCCTTCATCTATGACTTCGGCCATCGGCAGGTACACCGCAGGCTCGCCCATCTGCTCGAAACGCAGGCACGCAGCCTGCAGCAGGTGCGTGCGCCCTACCCCGTCCTTGCCCCATAGATAGATGAGGCTTTCCGTCCAGCCGGCATCGGCTTCGCACAGCCGCTCGACATAGCCGAGTGCAGCGGCATTGGCGCCTGGATAGTAATTGACGAAAGTGGCGTCATCACGCAGACGCACACTCAGGGGCAGCTGAATCGGTTTCATGCTGACTAACGGCTCATGCAAACCGTCAAGGGCCTCTGTGTAAAGTGTTCGAAGTTTATACCCGTGAGGCGGGTCGCACAATGCGACAGACTCCAAGCAAAATCAAAGGTTTGCGTCAGGGTGAGTAAAGCGAGGGGCCAGCAAGGGAGTTTGGCGCACAGCATGCGCCATTTTGGCCGGCCTCTTCGCAACAGGGCGAAGAGGCCGGCTTAAGGGTCAAAGCTCCGGGTCTTCCGCGCCTGCGTAGATTTCCGAGTCTTTATAAACGTCGTGCATGTGGCGCACCAGCACCATGATCACTGCCGCAACCGGCAAGGCCAGCAGAATGCCGGTGAAGCCGAACAGTTCACCACCAGCCAGAATCGCGAAAATCACCGCGACCGGGTGCAGGCCGATACGATCCCCCACCAACAACGGCGTCAGGACCATGCCCTCAAGGGCCTGACCTATCATGAACACCGCGACGATGCCCATCATCGGGTACAGGTCGCCGCCGAACTGGAACAACCCGGCAATCAGCGCCGCGCCGATACCGATCACAAAGCCCATGTAAGGCACGATGGCTGCCAGACCTGCAATGACACCGATCAACAGCCCCAGCTCCAGGCCAACCAGCATCAGCCCGGCCGCATAGATAACCCCCAACCCGACCATGACCAGCAACTGGCCGCGAATGAAGGCACCCAGCACTTCATGGCACTCGCCCGCGAGCTTGACGATCTGACCTTCACGCTGACGCGGCAGCAGACCGCGGATCTTGCCGGTCATGATGTCCCAGTCACGCAGCAGGTAGAAGCAGACCACCGGGATCAGCACCAGATTGGTCAGCCAGCCGATCAGGGCGAGGCTGGACGCGGTGGCCTGAGACAGGACAATGGAGACGATGTCCCCGGCCTGCCCCATGTGCTCGGAGATGGCAGCCTTGATCTTGTCGAATTTCCAGAAACCGTCTGCAAGCCCGAATTTGGCCTGTACCCACGGCATGGCCGAGTGCTGCAACCAGTCGAGAATCTGCGGTGCCAGTTCGTACAGACGAAACAGCTGCTTGGCCAGCATCGGCACAAGCACCAGCAGCAAGGTCATCAGCACCAGAGTGAAGAGGCCGAATACGACCACCACACTCAAGGTTCTGGACAGCCCCGCGCGCTCCAGACGGTCTACCAGCGGATCGCCCATGTAGGCCAGCAGCAACGCCACCAGAAAAGGAGTGAGGATCGTGTGCAGCAGCACCACGAATGCGACCAGCAAAGCCAGCCCGCCGATCCAGAACCAACGCCGCGTATCAGTCATCAACATCCCTCAAGCCAATGGAAAAGCGTTCTTGCCGGGTTACCAGCGGAAGTACAGTTGTGGCGCCGAGGCCGGAACAATCATCGGCGCCTGTGCAGGAGCCGATACTGAAGCTGCGCCAGCAGCTGGTGCGGCAGGAGCAGCAGGAGCGGCAGGTGTCGTAGCGTCCGCAGGCGCAGCAGCGACCTCACTGGCCGGCACTTCCTGCAGCTTGGCCAGTGACATCTGCGAGCGTAGCTGATCGGCGCTGCCACTGACTTCAAACACCACCCGATCACCCTCTACAGAACTCAGACGCACGCCGAAGGGTTCGAGTAACTGAAGCAGTTGTGCATAACGCTCCAGGGTCATGCCCTGAACCTGCATCAGCATGCCGGTAGACGCGCCGGGCTTGGCGACGAAACGCGGGGCCAGACGCTCGCTCACGGACAACAGCACCGCATCGGCCAAAGCTTCGGAGGTTGCGCCGGAGGCCGTGCCCTGTTCGCGCTGATCACCCAGCCACAAGCGCCACTTACCCTGCCACTGCCCGCCTTCTTCCTTGGCATGCACCGCAAGAATCGCATCGGCGCCATAGCGTTCGGACGCTTCCTTGAGCGGTGCCGGGTCAGTCGCTTCAAGGGTTTTGGCGTCGCCGATACCTTGCTCGCTCAGGTCAGCCAGCGGCAGACGCAAGGGCAGACCACGGTGTTGCGCAGCTCGGCGCAATGGCTCGGCAGCAGCCTGGCCGTCGCCGACCAGATTGGCGCCCTCGACCGAGTCATTCAGCCACCAGCCGAGAATCGACGGGCGGTTGCTGCCCCAGATCGACAGCCCGGCGTCACGCAAGGCGCGCTCGGTGGTTGCCGGATCGAAATCCACCAGCAGGGTTTCCGGCGGCCCGGCTTCATAGCCGTATTGGCTGATGATTTGCTGTGGGTCTTTGCGCAGTGCAGCGATGGCAGAGCCCTGCACGGCCTTGGCGTCTCCGGTCAGGCGCAGTACCAATGTATCGACGGCGGCCTGAGTGGCACGGCTGCGCTCGTCTGGCGACTGACCATTGACTGCTTCACGCACCTGATAAAGATTGCTTACCGTTTCGGCAAGGCTGGGAAGGCTGATCAGGGACAGACAGCCGACAAGAAGGATTCTGGAAAAACGCATGGACAGTTCCCGAACGGAAAAAAGTAAAAAGAAGCAGCTTCAGGAGATACACAGCTTGGGACAGCAGTGAGCCACCGGTCATTCAAATTCGGCCTAAAGTACACCTTAAACGCCTGCACTCGCACTGATCGTACCGGCCAGAACAGGTTTATTTAGTGCAACACGGTCCCTGTTGTCGGCGCAAGGATGGCCCCTGGGGAGCAAGCCTGATAAAATCGCGCGCCTTCGCAGACCGGCAATCGCCGAGGCCCAACCTTAACATCGCATCACAGCGCGGTGCTGAACGGGTCCCAACGCAGCGGTCGATACCTCCGAATCCCCCCTAAAGGCCTGGATTTTCTATGAGCAAGCAACCTTCCCTGAGCTATAAAGACGCCGGTGTAGACATCGACGCCGGTGAAGCATTGGTCGAACGCATCAAAAGCGTCGCCAAGCGTACCAAGCGTCCGGAAGTCATGGGCGGCCTGGGAGGTTTCGGCGCTCTCTGCGAAATCCCGGCGGGCTACAAGCAGCCGGTTCTGGTTTCCGGCACCGACGGCGTGGGCACCAAGCTGCGCCTTGCCCTGAACCTGAACAAGCATGACAGCATCGGCATCGACCTGGTCGCCATGTGCGTCAATGACCTTGTGGTGTGTGGCGCCGAGCCGCTGTTCTTCCTCGATTACTACGCTACCGGCAAGCTCAATGTCGAAACCGCCACCCAGGTCGTGACCGGCATCGGCGCGGGCTGTGAACTGGCAGGCTGCTCGCTGGTGGGCGGCGAGACCGCTGAAATGCCTGGCATGTACGAAGGCGAAGACTACGACCTGGCAGGTTTCTGCGTCGGCGTCGTGGAAAAGGCCGAAATCATCGATGGCTCGAAAGTCGCCGCCGGTGACGCCCTCCTCGCATTGCCCTCGTCCGGTCCGCACTCCAACGGCTACTCGCTGATCCGCAAGATCATCGAAGTCGCCGGTGCCGACATCGAAAACATCCAGCTCGACGGCAAGCCGCTGACCGAACTGCTGATGGCGCCAACCCGCATCTACGTCAAGCCGTTGCTCAAGCTGATCAAGGAAACCGGCGCGGTCAAGGCCATGGCACACATCACCGGTGGCGGCCTGCTCGACAACATCCCCCGCGTACTGCCGGAAGGCGCTCAGGCGGTGGTCGATGTGGCGAGCTGGCAGCGCCCGGCTGTGTTCGACTGGTTGCAGCAGCAAGGCAACGTCGACGAGAACGAAATGCACCGCGTACTGAACTGCGGCGTGGGCATGGTCATCTGCGTCGCTCAGGAGCACGTTGAAACTGCTCTGAACGTTCTGCGTGAAGCCGGCGAGCAGCCTTGGGTGATCGGCCAGATCGCCACTGCGGCCGACGGCGCAGCACAGGTCGAGCTGAAAAACCTCAAGGCGCATTGATGCCGGCCATCTGTGATGTCGTGGTGCTGCTTTCCGGCACCGGCGGCAACCTGCAAGCGATGATCGACAGTTTCAAGGATGAGGCCAGCCCGGTCCGCATTCGCGCGGTGATTTCCAACCGTGCCGACGCATTCGGGCTGCAGCGGGCCAGAGACGCGGGCATCGAAGCCTGCGTTCTGGACCACACCGCCTACGAAGGTCGCGAGGCCTTCGACGCGGCGCTGATGCAACTGATCGACACTTTCCAGCCACATCTGGTGATATTGGCCGGTTTCATGCGCATACTCAGTGCGGGCTTCGTTCGTCACTATCAGGGGCGTCTGCTCAATATCCACCCTTCCCTGTTGCCGCGTTACAAAGGTCTGCACACGCACAAGCGCGTGCTGGAGGCCGGCGACGCCGAGCATGGCTGCAGCGTGCATTTTGTCACTGAGGAACTCGATGGCGGCCCGCTGGTCGTACAGGCAGTTATTTCGGTACATTCGGACGACACGCCAGTGGCGCTCGCGCAACGGGTTCATGCTCAAGAGCACTGTATTTACCCACTGGCTATTCGCTGGTTTGCCGAAGGCCGATTGACCCTTGGTGAACAAGGCGCATTACTGGATAACCAGTTACTCCCGGCCAGCGGCCATCTGATTCGACATTAGGAGATATTATGCGTCGCGCTCTGCTCTTCGCTTTCGCCCTGCTCGCATTGCCTGCCGTACAGGCCGCAGACCTTCAACCCTTCTCCGCCAGCTACACCGCCGACTGGAAGCAGCTGCCGATGAGCGGCACTGCCGAACGCAGCCTGGAAGCCGGTGCCAATGGCACTTGGACCCTGAGCTTCAAGGCTTCGATGATGATCGCCAGCCTGACTGAAGTCAGTACCCTGAAGGTCGACAAGGACACCCTGCTGCCACAGACCTACAGTTTCGAGCGCAGTGGCCTGGGCAAATCCAAGAAGGTCGATCTGGCCTTCGACTGGAACACCAAATTCGTCACCGGCACCGACCGCGGCGAAGCGATCAAGCTGCCGCTCAATCGTGGCATTCTCGACAAGTCCACCTATCAGCTGGCATTGCAACATGACATCGCCGAGGGCAAGAAGAGCATGAGCTACCAGGTCGTCGATGGTGACGAAGTGGACACTTATGACTTCCGCGTACTGGGCTCGGAAAAGGTCACCACCAAAACCGGCCAGGTCGACGCGATCAAGGTAGAACGCGTGCGTGACCCGACACAAAGCAAGCGCACCACCGTGCTGTGGTTCGCCAAGGACTGGGACTACCTGCTGGTTCGTCTGCAACAGGTTGAAACCGACGGCAAGGAATACAACATCGTACTGCTCGATGGCACCGTCAACGGCAAGGCCGTCAAAGGCAGCTGATCGCCCTGACCGCCCGCACCACAGAGCCCCGCTTTTCAGCGGGGCTTTTTATTGGCTGCCGCCCACTCAAGACCGGACGCAGAGCGTCCAGAACGGCATGCCCACGCGGAGCATGGGCACGATAGTCGGGATCATCGTTCACGCTCCAGCATGGGAATGCCTGTCGTGAAGCTCCGCGTCACACCTGCGCGCCATGTCGCTCAGCAAGTAAAGCGTCTAGGACGGCGTATCCACGCGTATTCGGCCAAGCCAACACCGCGCTCGAAGCACATGAAACATCCTTCATTTTCCCACCAATCCGCCGTAAGCCTCGTCATGCAAGGGCTGCAGGGCAGCGATTACTTTCTGATCACTGGGGAACCTGAACAGGCTATTTACTTAGGCAGCTAACAACTTCTATAAAAGAGTCCTGCGACACATGGCCGCAGTATCCAGAGGCCTGACCATCAAGGCCATCAACGTCAGGAGCTTATTACTATGACTGTCAGAGTGACTGAACGCGACGACGCCCATCTCTCCCACGAAGCCGTTGCCGACGGCATCCAGATCTGGGACGTGCATCAACAGGACCAACTGGTCGGAATGTTCCACATAGAGTCCGATGCCCTTCGCTACAAGGAAGAGCTGGAAGCACTGGAAAGCCAGGGTAATCACTAAGCACTTTCTCAGAACAAGAAACGACAAAACCCGCTGAATGCGGGTTTTGCCATTTTTACGCTCACAAAGTCAGTGGGTTACCACATAAGATCGTCAGGCACCTGATACGCCGCATACGGATCATCAGCATCCGGCGCTTCAGTAGGCGTATTGAGCAATACGATGCGGCGCGGGTCGCGCTCCTGGATCTTCAGAGCTGCCTCACGCGGAATGATCTCGTAACCGCCACCGTGGTGAACAATCGCCAGCGAACCGCTGCTGAGCTTGTTGCGTACCAAGGCGTTGACCGAGATCCGCTTGACCTTCTTGTCGTCGACGAAGTTGTAGTAATCCTCGGTGATCAGCTTCGGAATGCGTGAAACCTCGATCAGTTGTTTGACCTGAGCCGCACGGGCCTTCTGCTCGACCTTCTCCTGCTGCTGGCGATTGAGCTCCTGATCACGTTTGGTTTTTTCAGCCTGGGCTTCCTGAGCCGCACGTTTTTGCGAGTCGTCGGCCTGAGCCTGCCCCTTGTGTACCAGCCGCTGCTCTTTCTGCTTTTCTTTGCCGGCCTGCTTGGCCTGCTTTTGGTTGACCAGACCTGCCTTGAGCAACTGGTCGCGAAGGGAAAGGCTCATTGTCTACTCACTTATGCCGTTACCGCACGCTCAGCCGCAGCCGGGCGTGCTCTTTTCCTGACGTTTGGCTTCGCCCCACAACGCATCCATGTCTTCGAGCGAGCACTCTTCGATAGGACGCTGGAGGTGACGCAATGCCTGTTCAATGAATCGAAAGCGTCTGTCGAACTTGTTATTGGCCGAGCGTAACGCAGTTTCGGGATCAACTTTCAGATGCCGGGCCAGATTGACGACACTGAACAGCAAATCGCCGACTTCTTCAGCGATGCCCTCGGCGTCATTGTCGACCATGGCTTCAAGAATTTCATCGAGTTCTTCGCGCACCTTGTCGACCACCGGCAAGGCTGCAGGCCAGTCGAAGCCGACCTGTGCGGCACGCTTCTGCAGTTTGGCCGCCCGACTCAGCGCCGGCAAGGCCCCTGGCACGTCATCGAGCAATGACAGCTGCTCGGGCACGCCGGATTTCTCGGCACGCTCCTCGGCCTTGATCTCATCCCAGCGCCGGTTGACCTGTTCGTCGCTCAGGCGCGGTGTTTCTGGTGGCGCATATAGCTCGCCAGTTGGAAACACATGTGGATGACGACGTAGCAATTTACGGGTAATGCCGTCCACCACACCCTCGAACTCGAAGCGCCCCTCTTCCTTGGCCAGTTGCGCGTAAAAGACTACCTGAAACAACAGGTCGCCCAACTCGCCCTGCAAATGAGCAAGATCACCCTGTTCGATGGCGTCGGCCACTTCATAGGCTTCTTCCAGCGTATGCGGCACGATGCTGGCGTACGTCTGCTTCAAGTCCCACGGGCAGCCGAACTGCGGGTCACGCAGCCGAGTCATGAGATGAAGCAGGTCTTGAACTGTATACATGGGGCTCCCTGTGCGCGCAGCCGACGCTTATGGCGTCCTGTTTCTGCGTGTTTCAATGATGTTCGGCAACTGGGAAATCCGCCCCAACAGCCGCCCCAGCGCGTCCAGACCCGGAATCTCGATGGTCAGGGACATGAGCGCAGTGTTGTCTTCCTTGTTCGAGCGGGTGTTGACCGCCAGCACATTGATGCGCTCGTTGAGCAGCACCTGAGTGACATCGCGCAGCAGCCCGGAGCGGTCGTAAGCGCGGATGATGATGTCCACAGGGTAGGTAAGCACCGGCACCGGCCCCCAGCTGACCTGGATGATCCGCTCGGGTTCGCGGCCGCCCAGTTGCAGCACCGAAGCGCAATCCTGGCGGTGGATGCTGACGCCGCGGCCCTGAGTGATGTAACCGACAATCGCGTCGCCTGGCAGCGGCTGACAGCAGCCCGCCATCTGCGTCATCAGGTTGCCGACGCCTTGAATCTGAATATCGCCGCGCTTGCCAGGCTTGTAGCCCGTGGCCTTGCGCGTGATCAGTTCCAGTTGTTCGTTTATGCGGTCCGGCTCGACCTGTTGCTGAGCCAGATTGACCAGCTGTGCCAGACGCAGATCGCCTGCGCCCAAGGCCGCGAACATGTCATCGGCAGTCTTGTGATTGGCCTTGTCCGCCAGCTTGTCGAAGTCGACCTGCGGCAGCGCCAGCCGCGCCAGCTCGCGCTCGATCAGGGTCCTGCCAGCAGCGACGTTCTGATCACGAGCCTGCAGCTTGAACCAGTGAACGATCTTGGCCCGCGCCCTGGAGGTGGTGATGTAGCCCAAGTTGGAGTTCAGCCAGTCGCGGCTTGGTGTGCCGTGTTTGCTGGTAATGATCTCGACCTGCTCACCGGTCTGCAAGCTGTAGTTGAGCGGCACGATCCGCCCGTTGATCTTCGCGCCCCGACAGTTATGGCCGATCTCGGTGTGAACCCGATAGGCGAAGTCCAGCGGCGTCGCCCCCTTGGGCAGGTCGATGGCGTGCCCGTCAGGCGTGAAGACATAGACCCGGTCCGGTTCGATATCGACCCGCAGCTGGTCTGCCAGGCCACCGATATCACCCAGCTCTTCATGCCACTCGAGCACCTGACGCAGCCAGGAAATCTTCTCTTCGTAGTGATTGGACCCGGATTTAACGTCGGTGCCCTTGTAGCGCCAGTGCGCGCAGACGCCCAGCTCGGCTTCTTCGTGCATGGCGTGGGTGCGGATCTGCACCTCCAGCACCTTGCCTTCCGGGCCGATGACCGCGGTGTGCAGCGAGCGATAGCCATTTTCCTTGGGGTTGGCGATGTAATCGTCGAACTCCTTCGGAATATGCCGCCACAGCGTATGCACAATCCCCAGCGCGGTGTAGCAGTCGCGCATTTCCGGGACCAGCACGCGCAAGGCACGCACGTCGTAGATCTGGCTGAACGCCAGGCCCTTGCGCTGCATTTTGCGCCAGATGGAATAGATGTGTTTCGCCCGACCGCTGATGTCGGCCGTCACGCCGGTCGCTTGCAGCTCGTTGTCGAGCTCGGACATGACTTCGCTGATGAAGCGCTCGCGGTCCAGCCGGCGCTCGTGCAGCAGCTTGGCGATCTGCTTGTACTGGTCGGGCTCGAGGTAGCGGAAAGACAGGTCTTCCAGCTCCCACTTGATGTGACCGATGCCCAGACGATGCGCCAGCGGCGCGTAGATGTCGAACACCTCGCGGGCCACCCGGTTGCGCTTTTCGTCGTCGGCGTTCTTCACCGCCCGAATCGCACAGGTGCGCTCGGCCAGTTTGATCAACGCGACGCGCACGTCGTCGACCATCGCGACGAGCATCTTGCGCAGGTTTTCGACCTGCGCCTGACTGCCCAGCACCAGCGACTGCCGGGGGCTAAGGCTGGCGCTGATCGCGGCCATGCGCAGCACGCCGTCGATCAGTTTGGCAACGGTGGAGCCAAAGCGCTGCTCGACTTCCGGCAACGGAATGACCCCTTCGCGCACGCCACGGTATATGACCGCAGCGACCAGCGAATCCTGATCCAGCTTGAGGTCAGCGAGGATCTCCGCGATTTCCAGACCGGTCTGGAAACTGGAGGTGCCTTCTGCCCAGTGATTCTTGTGGACCTTGTCGTTCTGCTCGGCTTGCCGGGCAAATTCACAGGCCTGTTTCATGACTTCCCGGTCCAGGACCAGGTCGACGCTGACAATATGATCGAGCCATGCGTCGAGATTGATACTGCCGTCTGTGTTTATCGGCTGGTTCGCTCTCACCTGTACCATGTTGCTTACCTTCCCTAAGGCGCGATGAATAGCGCCATCAGTCGCCAGCCTTCTGAGCGAATGCCACTTGCCGGGCAAGCAAGAACCGGCATTCGCGGGCCAGTCGGATTAAATGAGATTCCCTGTCGGCAGCTGGACTCTATCCAATGAAGGCTGCTCACTGTCTCATTTCAAATAAAGCCATCGCCTCGACATGCGCCGTCTGTGGAAACATATCGAGGATTCCGGCACGTTTTAATCGGTAGCCCTGACGGATCAGTTCGACCGTGTCACGAGCCAAAGTTGCCGGGTTGCATGAAACATAAAGCAGTCGCCGGGCACCCGTCTTGCTGATCTGGCGTACCACTTCAAACGCCCCGTCACGCGGTGGGTCCAAGAGTACCGCAGAAAACCCCTCCGCCGCCCAGTCGGCGTGTGTCAGCGGCTGGGAAAGATCCGCCTGAAAAAACTGCACATTGTGCAGATCATTACTCATTGCGTTGACAGCTGCACGTTCGACCATAGTCGCTACGCCTTCGACCGCCACCACTTCTTTCGCCAGACCGGCCAGCGGCAAGGCGAAGTTGCCCAGGCCGCAGAACAGATCCATGACACGCTCATCAGCCGCAGGGGCCAACCACTGCAGGGCTTGCTCGATCATTGCGGTATTGACCGCCGCATTGACCTGAATGAAATCCCCCGGACGCCATGCCAGCTGCAGGTTCCACGGTTCAAGCCGGTAACCCAGCGTGTCGCCGGGGCTGGCCGGTTGCGGTTCGCCGTCGCCGTGCAACCACAGCTGCGCACCCTGCGCTGAACAGAATGCATGCAACGCTGCAAGATCAACGTCCGCCAAAGGCGCAGTGTGACGCAACAGCAAGGCAGTCGAAGAACCGCTGAACAGCTCGACATGCCCCAGCACCTGAGGCTTGCTGAAACTTTTCAGCATGGATGGCAACTGACGCATGATCGGTTGCAAGGCCTGTACCAGCACCGGACATTCATCGATGCTGACGATGTCCTGGCTGGCCGCCGCGCGAAAACCTACGTCCAGACGTTTCGCCTTGGCGTCCCAGCGAACCGCGACCCGCGCCCTTCGGCGATAGGCCAGTTCAGACCCGCTCAAAGGCGCTGCCCATTCATCCGGGGCAATATTGGCCACGCGCAGCAGTTGCTCGGCGAGCATGCGCTGTTTCAGGGCAAGTTGTTCGTCATGGGGCACATGCTGGACGCTGCACCCGCCGCAACGCCCGAAATAATCACAGGCGGGGGCGCGACGCAGGTCGCTGGCAACAAACACGCGCTCGGTGCGCGCTTCGACAATCTTGCCGCGAGCATTGAGCACCCGCGCCTCAACCTCTTCGCCTGCCAGGCTGCCCGCAACGAACCAGGTCCTGCCATCCACAAACGCTATGCCGCGCCCGTCATCAGACAGGCGTTCGATAGTCAGACGCTGCTTTTTACCGGCAGGCACCTGCACGCTCTTGACGCCGCCGGTGGGCTGGAAGCGCAGGCCTCTTTCATGCTTGGCCATCAGTTGGGCGTGTCGTAGATACCGGTCGACAGGTAGCGGTCGCCTCGGTCACAGATGATTGCCACGATCGTGGCGTTTTCGACTTCGCGGGCGATACGCAGCGCCCCCGCCACCGAACCACCGGAGGACACCCCGCAGAAGATCCCCTCTTCGCGCGCCAGCCGACGCATGGCTTCTTCGGCCTCTACCTGCCCCATATCGATGATGCGATCGACACGGTCCGACTGATAGATTTTTGGCAGGTATTCGGTCGGCCAGCGACGAATGCCGGGGATGGATGCACCTTCCATCGGTTGCAAACCGACGATCTGCACATCGGGATTCTGTTCCTTGAGGTAGCGCGAGGTGCCCATGATGGTGCCAGTGGTGCCCATCGAGCTGACAAAATGCGTGACGGTACCAGCGGTCTGCCGCCAGATTTCCGGACCGGTGGACGTGTAATGCGCCTCAGGGTTGTCGCCATTGGCGAACTGATCGAGCACTTTGCCGCGACCTTCAGCCTGCATGCGGTCCGCCAGATCACGAGCGCCTTCCATGCCGTCTTCCTTGCTGACCAGAATCAGCTCGGCGCCATAAGCGGTCATCGCGGCCTTGCGCTCGGCACTGGAATTGTCCGGCATGATCAGGACCATGCGATAGCCCTTGATCGCAGCGGCCATGGCCAGGGCGATTCCTGTATTACCGGAAGTGGCTTCGATCAGCGTGTCCCCCGGATGGATCTGGCCGCGCAGCTCGGCACGGGTGATCATCGACAGTGCCGGGCGGTCTTTTACCGAACCAGCAGGGTTATTACCTTCCAGTTTCAACAGGATGGTATTGCTGGTATGACCGGCCATGCGTTGCATACGCACGAGCGGAGTGTTGCCGACGCAATCGGCAATGGTTGGATACTGCAGGGTCATGGCGTATTCGCGGTCCAGTCTGCGGGGGCGCCTATCATAACGGCAAACGCTCAAAGCCCATATCACGCAAAGTGCGGTCGTTATTCCCAAAAGGCATAACGCCTCATTTCTGAGAACTCCGCATGCTGTGGTTTTTGCGAGAAATAACACCTTGTCAGGCCGACGAAGCTGCCCACTCCTCCTTTAAATGGCTAAACTCGACCCCTTGTGCCGATACAGACAGGCAGCCGATGCCTGATATCGACGGATTGATACCTGTTGCTGGAGAAAAAGCGTGCTGACCAAGCTGGGTATAAAAGGCCGTGTGCTGCTTCTGACCATTCTGCCTGCCAGCCTGATGGCCGCGATGCTCGGCAGCTATTTCACCTGGATGCAGCTGAATGAGCTGCAAAGCCAGCTGCTGCAACGCGGTGAAATGGTCGCCCAGGATCTGGCGCCCCTCTCGGCCAACGCGTTAGGCCGCAAGGATAAAGTGCTGTTGAGCCGCATCGCGTCGCAGACGCTCGAGCAGACCGACGTGCGCGCCGTTTCATTCCTCGACGTCAACCGCACGCCCTTGGCGCACGCCGGCCCGACGATGATCAGCCCCGTGCCGATCGGCAATAGCTCGCAACTGCTCAGCTCCACCGGCAACGACGCCACGCGCTACCTGTTGCCGGTGTTCGGCCATCAACGGCACCTGACCAGCCCGATCATCCCCGCCGAAGCCGACACGCTGCTGGGCTGGGTAGAGCTGGAGATATCTCACAACGGCACTCTGCTGCGCGGCTATCGAAGCCTGTTCGCCAGCCTGTTGCTGATTCTGACCGGGCTGGCCTTCACCGCGACGCTGGCCGTACGCATGAGCCGCACCATCAACGGCCCGCTGAGTCAGATCAAGCAGGCGGTGTCGCAGCTCAAGGACGGCAACCTCGAAACCCGCCTGCCGCCACTGGGCAGTCGCGAGCTGGACGAACTGGCGTCAGGCATCAATCGCATGGCGGCCACGTTGCAGAACGCGCAGGAAGAACTGCAGCTCAGCATCGATCAGGCCACTGAAGATGTCAGGCAAAACCTGGAAACCATCGAGATCCAGAACATCGAACTGGACCTTGCACGCAAGGAAGCGCTTGAAGCCAGCCGGATCAAGTCCGAATTTCTGGCCAACATGAGCCACGAGATCCGTACGCCGCTCAATGGCATTCTGGGCTTCACCCACCTGCTGCAGAAAAGCGAGCTGACCCCGCGCCAGTTCGATTACCTGGCGACCATCGAGAAGTCCGCCGACAACCTGCTGAGCATCATCAACGAGATCCTCGACTTCTCGAAGATCGAGGCCGGCAAACTGGTGCTCGACAATATCCCGTTCAACCTGCGTGACCTGTTACAGGACACCCTGACCATCCTCGCCCCGGCGGCCCACGCCAAACAGCTGGAGCTGGTCAGCCTGGTCTACCGCGACACACCGCTGGCGCTGTCCGGCGACCCGTTGCGCCTGCGGCAGATTCTGACCAACCTGGTCAGCAACGCGATCAAATTCACCCGCGAAGGCACTATCGTCGCCCGCGCCATGCTGGAAGACGAGACCGAAGAACACGCACAACTGCGCATCAGCGTGCAGGACACCGGCATCGGTCTGTCCAGTCAGGACGTGCGGGCGCTGTTCCAGGCCTTCAGTCAGGCAGACAACTCGCTGTCCCGCCAGCCCGGTGGCACAGGTCTGGGGCTGGTGATATCCAAGCGTCTGATAGAACAGATGGGCGGAGAAATCGGTGTCGACAGCACTCCGGGCGAAGGCTCGGAATTCTGGATCAGCCTGAAACTGCCCAAAGCCCGGGAAGACAAGGAGGAATCGCTCAATATTCCTTTGGGAGGGCTGCGCGCCGCAGTGCTTGAACATCACGACCTTGCACGCCAGGCGCTGGAGCATCAGCTTGAAGACTGCGGCTTGCAGACCATCGTCTTCAACAACCTCGAAAACCTGCTCAACGGGGTGACGGCGGCCCATGAGACGCCGATGGCGATTGACCTCGCGGTGCTTGGCGTGACTGCGCTGGAAATCTCCCCGGAGCGACTGCGCCAGCACATCTGGGACCTGGAAAACCTCAACTGCAAAGTCATGGTGCTGTGCCCGACCACCGAGCATGCGCTGTTCCAGCTGGCTGTTCACGATGTCTATACCCAGTTGCAGGCCAAGCCCGCCTGTACCCGCAAGCTGCAAAAAGCCCTGTCCGAACTGGTCGCCCCGCGCGCAGTTCGCGCAGGCATCGGGCCGCCGCTGTCGAGCCGTGCACCGCGCGTGCTGTGCGTGGATGACAATCCGGCTAACCTGCTGCTGGTGCAAACATTGCTCGAAGACATGGGCGCCGAGGTTGTCGCTGTCGAGGGCGGCTACGCAGCGGTCAATGCGGTGCAGATGGAAGCGTTCGACCTGGTGTTGATGGATGTGCAGATGCCGGGCATGGACGGGCGTCAGGCGACTGAAGCAATTCGCATCTGGGAAGCTGAACGCAGTCAAAGCTCTCTGCCGATTGTGGCCCTCACCGCTCATGCGATGGCCAATGAAAAACGCTCGCTGCTGCAAAGCGGAATGGATGACTACCTGACCAAACCGATCAGTGAGCGGCAACTGGCCCAGGTGGTACTCAAGTGGACAGGGCTGGCGCTGCGCAACCCTGCGCCTGAACGCCAGAATGAAGCGTCTGAGGTGCATGTAGGGCCGCTGGTGCTCGATCATGAAGAAGGTTTACGTCTGGCGGCAGGCAAGGCAGATCTCGCGGCCGACATGCTGGCCATGCTACTGGCCTCGCTGGACGCCGACCGCGAAGCCATTCGTATGGCCCGCGCCAGCCAGGACGTGCAAGGCCTGATCGAACGCGTGCACCGCCTGCACGGCGCAACGCGTTACTGTGGCGTGCCGCAACTGCGCACCGCTTGCCAGCGCGCTGAAACCCTTCTAAAGCAGGGCGCTTCAGGCAGTGAAGATGCGCTGGATAACCTGGAAAAAGCCATCATCCGGCTTGAGGCCGAGGCGCGGGTGATGGCGTAATGCCCGCCCTTTCATCCTCAGGGACGATAAGCCAGGACTGTACATCTGGCGTTCCTCACGCCCCAGCGAGGGAATGCCGTCCCGTACGTTCTGCATCCAATGTCGAGGATGCGGAGCGTGATAGGATGCGCGAAATTTTGGAGGACCCATGGCCGAACACGATTTTCGCTACAGCATGCTCAATCCGCAGCACACCCTGACTGAATGCCGCACATTGGCCCCCGGCCGGTATCAGGTGACCGGCAACGGCGGCTCGATCCATGACAACGACCAATTGCTGGTGACCATCAAGGGCAGCAAAAGCCTGCACATGCGTCTGACCGTCGAGAAGGTCCGGCACTTGATCAACCCGCCCGGTCAGTGGATTGCAGTGGCCAAAGGCCCGGTATTTGATGAGTTGGCGATTCACCAGTGGCAGGTTCACTGCGACCGCTGCAATGCCGAGCTGAACTTCGAGTTCATGGTCGAGAGCAAGCTGGGCGTCAAGGCACAGAAACCCGCTGCCAACGCGCGTATCGCAGAACTGGGCTGGAAAACCGAGGGTGAGAAGCACGTCTGCAAGAAGTGCCAGGAGCAGGAGAAAGCGGCATGAAACAGTTTGCACTCTGGAGCCTGATCGGTGGCGCAATGCTGACCGGTTGCACCGCGGACCCGCTGCCGATTCGTCAGGATCAAAGCTACGTGATGGAATGGATCGGCGAACGTCCGCTGATCGATAACAGCCGTCTGACCATGACCCTCGGTGCCGATGGCCGCGCCTACGGCAATGCTGGCTGCAACCACTGGTTCGCGCCTTACACCCTGAACGACCACACCATCAGCTTCGGCGCAGTGGGCAAGACCCGCAAGATGTGCGCCCCGGCCTTGATGGAGCAGGAACAACGGTTCATCAAAGCCATCAGCAGCGTGCAACGCTGGGACATCTCGCCCATTGAGCAACTGCGCCTGTGGCCCGCTCAAGGCAAACCGCTGCGCTTCTGGCTGGAAGATAGCTGACGCTTGTCGTACTCATGCCATGCAGATAATTATCGTGACGCTCTGCGTCACACAGCGGTTCTGTAATGTCAGTTAGATGACCATCGTACCCAAGCTCCGCGTGGGCACGCCGTTCGTGACGCTCTGCGTCACAGGCCTGCGCTGCACCACGTAGTCAGTTTGTACACAGAACATTGCAATCTGCATCTTCGCCCCTGAGCGCAGTAAATGAGGGGGCTCAGCCAAAGAGAGCGGCCCTTATCAGCCTTCCCCGCGCAGCGCATTGAGCTTCTGCATCACGGTCGCGGCCGACTGCTCACCCAGCAGTTGCTCGCGCATCTTGCCCTTGTCGTCGATTATGTAGGTCACCGGCAGCGCTTCGGAAGGCGGCAGGTTGTATTGCTCGGCCGGGTCTTGGGCCAGTACGGTGAACTTGATACCCAGCGCGTTCGCGGCGTTTTTAAGCTCGTCGCCCTGCAGGTTATCGAAGTTGACGCCCAGCACTGTCACCTTCTTGTCCTTGAGCTGCTCGGACAATGCATTGAATTGCGGAACCTCGGTCCGACACGGGCCACACCATTCGGCCCAATAGTTCACTACCAGCCAATGCCCCTTGATCTGCTCGCTGGCAACCTTCTGACCGTTCTGGTCAGTGCCCAGGTCCACGCCACAACCGCTGAGCAGCAAGCTGCCGAAAAGTATCACCGCTGCTGTTAATCGCCTTGCCATCTGCTTCTTTCCTCGCCCTGTTCAACCTGCAATGACTTATACCCAAGCCACGACTATTGACCATTCGATATGTCGAACAGCGTCATCACTGGGTAGAATACGCCCCACCCCATACAAGATGCGACCTGCAAATGACCGATCTGACGCTGTATCACAACCCGCGCTGCAGCAAATCCCGCGGCGCGCTGGAACTGCTTCAGGCTCGCGGCCTGACCCCGGACGTCGTTCTGTATCTTGAAACCCCGCCCGACGCCGCCACCTTGCGCGAGCTGCTCGGCAAGCTGGGCATCGGTGCCCGGCAACTGCTGCGCTCCGGTGAAGATGATTACAAGCAACTCAATCTGGCCGACCCGGGCTTGAGCGACGAGCAACTGATTGCCGCCATGGCCGCCCATCCCAAACTGATTGAACGACCGATTCTGGTCGCCGGCGACAAGGCTGTAATTGGCCGTCCACCCGAGAACATTCTGGAGCTGCTGCCATGAGCACACCTTATATTCTGGTTCTGTATTACAGCCGCAACGGTTCCACCAGCGAAATGGCCCGGCAGATTGCCCGCGGCATCGAGCTGGGTGGCATGGAAGCACGGCTGCGCACCGTCCCCGCTGTTTCCACCGACTGCGAAGCAACTGCCCCCGAGATCCCGGAAAACGGCGCACTCTACGCAACCCTCGACGACCTGAAAAACTGCTCCGGCCTGGCGCTGGGCAGTCCGACCCGCTTCGGTAACATGGCCGCGCCGTTGAAGTACTTTCTGGACGGCACCAGCAACCTTTGGCTGACCGGCGCTCTGGTTGGCAAGCCAGCTGGCGTGTTCACTTCAACAGCCAGCCTGCACGGCGGCCAGGAAACCACGCTGATGTCCATGCTGCTGCCGCTGCTGCACCACGGCATGCTGATCATGGGCCTGCCATATAGCGAATCGGCGCTTGTGGAAACCACCGGTGGCGGTACGCCCTATGGCGCCAGCCATCACGCCGGAGCCGATGGCAAGCGCCCGCTGGATCGTCACGAAACCGACCTGTGTCGCGCACTCGGTCAGCGCCTGGCGAAAACGGCATTGCAACTCGACACGCCGCGCAGCTGAATCGGCACAGGGTCGTCTGACGCGCTTAGTTAAATCGCAAACTTGCAGCGCAAGGGCCGGTCTGAGCCCTTGAACTGCCTGTTTAATTCTTTGGAGAACCGATGCACGACTACAAATGGCTGAACGAGTATTGCCTGAATCGATTCGGTTCCGCCAAAGCACTGGAAGCCCACCTGCCCACCCCCAAGACCCCAAAACAATTGCGCGCCATCAGTGCCGACCGCTACCTGTCGACCATGGCCCTGCGCGTGTTTCGTGCAGGCCTGAAACACAGCCTGGTGGACTCCAAATGGCCGGCGTTCGAGGAAGTGTTTTTCCGCTTCGACCCTGAAAAAGTCGTGCTGATGGGGGCCGACCATCTGGAGCGGCTGATGCAGGATGCGCGCATCATTCGCCACCTGGGCAAGCTCAAGAGCGTGCCGCGCAATGCGCAACTGATTCTGGACATCGAACAAGAGCATGACAGTTTCGGAAAATTCATTGCCGAGTGGCCGGTCGATAACATCACCGGCCTTTGGCAGTACCTCGCCAAACACGGCAATCAGATGGGCGGCCTGTCGTCGCCGCGCTTTCTGCGCATGGTCGGCAAAGACACCTTCATCCCGACCTGGGACGTGGTCGCCGCCTTGAACGCTCAGGATATTGTCGACCGCGTGCCGACCAGCAAACGCGATCAGGCCATCGTGCAGGACGTGTTCAACCAGTGGCATGCCGAAAGCGGCAGGCCGATGTGCCAGCTTTCAGCGATGCTGTCCTTCACCGTCAACCACTGACCAAAATCAGATATTGACCACATTGACGAACCGCGATGCAGCAGTCTCGTCAATGCGCAGGCTGCTGAAGTCGAACAGATTGCGGTCGGCCAGTTGCGACGGCTGTACGTTCTGCAAGGCGCGGAAGATGCTTTCAGTACGCCCCGGCGTCTTGCGCTCCCAGTCCAGCAACATGTCCTTGACCACCTGACGCTGCAGGTTTTCCTGCGAACCGCAAAGGTTGCACGGGATGATGGGAAACTGCTTGAGGTCGGAATAGGCCTGAATGTCCTTTTCATGGCAGTACGCCAACGGACGAATCACCACGTTACGACCGTCATCCGCACGCAGCTTGGGCGGCATGGCCTTGAGCGATCCATTGAAAAACATGTTGAGGAAAAACGTCTCGACGATATCGTCGCGATGATGCCCCAGCGCCATCTTGGTAGCACCGATCTCGTCCGCGAAGGTGTACAGCGTGCCGCGCCGCAGCCGCGAACACAGCGAGCAGGTGGTCTTGCCTTCCGGAATCAGTTCCTTGACCACCGAATACGTGTCCTTTTCGACGATGTGGTACTCGACACCCAGTTCCTTCAGGTAGGCAGGCAATACATGCTCGGGGAAGCCGGGCTGCTTCTGGTCCATGTTGACCGCAATAATTTCGAACCTGATCGGCGCCACTTTCTGCAGGTGCATCAAGACGTCGAGCATGGTGTAGCTGTCCTTGCCACCCGACAGGCAGACCATGACCTTGTCACCCTCTTCGATCATGTTGAAGTCGGCAACCGCCTCGCCGGCCAGCCGACGCAGGCGCTTCTGCAGTTTGTTCTGATTGACTGAAAGGGTGCCCATTGATGAGAGGTATCCGCTAACGGTGACGTGAGAAAAGGCAGGCATTTTACGCATAACCGATGCATCGTTAAACAGGCTGCGCTGCTGCGGTTCAGGCTGGCAACGGAACCGGATCAGAAATGACCACCGGGCAGTCGGCATTTTCAGAGCGTAGCCACATTGCGGCATACTTGACGCACTGGAGAACCCCAAAGCATGCCCGAACAACTCAATGCCCGCGTCGAGACCTGCTATCAGCAGGCCGAAGCGTTTTTCAAGCGAACCTTCAAACGCCCGGTGGTCAGTTTTCAGCTACGCGGCCAAAAGGCTGGCGTCGCGCATTTGCATGAAAACCTGCTGCGCTTCAATCCACAGCTTTACAAGGAAAATGCCGAGGACTTTCTGCGCCAGACCGTGCCGCACGAAGTCGCGCATCTGATCGCCCATCAATTGTTCGGCGGCGGCATTCAGCCGCACGGTGAAGAGTGGCAACTGATCATGCGCGGCGTCTATGAACTGCCGCCCAACCGCTGCCATACCTACGCCGTCAAGCGCCGCAGCGTGATCCGCTACATCTACCGTTGCCCATGCCCGGACAGCGACTTCCCGTTCTCGGCTCAGCGCCACAGCATGATCCGCAAGGGCCGGCGCTACCTGTGCCGTCGTTGCCGCGAGCCGTTGGTATTCAGCGGCGAAACCCGCACGGAATAACGCTCGACAACTCACAGGCATAAAAAAACCCATCCGAAGATGGGTTTTTTATGGCCTGAAACTATCAGACGGTCTTGGTAGTGTTCACTGCATGGGCAGGAGTCGCGCCTTCGGCAACGCCGAGGTCGTCTTCCGGGCGGGTTTCCAGGATGGCACTGCCACCGGAAGCCAGCTCCGATTGCAGCTTATCGGTGTCCAGCTCGCCGACCCACTTGGCAACCACGACGGTGGCTACAGCGTTACCGACCAGGTTGGTCAAGGCGCGGGCTTCGGACATGAAGCGGTCGATGCCCAGAATCAGCGCCAGACCGGCAACCGGCAGGTGACCGACAGCCGACAGGGTCGCGGCCAGTACGATGAAACCACTACCGGTTACGCCGGCAGCACCTTTAGAGGACAGCAGCAGAACCAGCAGCAGGGTGATCTGATGAGTGATGTCCATGTGCGTGTTGGTCGCCTGGGCGATGAACACAGCAGCCATAGTCAGGTAGATCGACGTACCGTCCAGGTTGAACGAGTAGCCAGTCGGGATAACCAGACCCACAACGGATTTCTTGGCACCCAGACGCTCCATCTTGATCAGCATGCGTGGCAGGGCAGATTCCGACGAGGAAGTACCCAGCACGATCAGCAGCTCTTCACGGATATAGCGAATCAGCTTGAAGATGCTGAAGCCGTGAGCGCGGGCGATTGCGCCCAGCACAAACACGACGAACAGCACGCAGGTGATGTAGAAGCAGATCATCAACTGACCCAACTGCACCAGCGAGCTAACGCCGTAGGCACCGATGGTGAAAGCCATTGCACCGAACGCACCCAGCGGGGCCAGCTTCATGATCATGTTGATGATGTTGAACATCACGTGGGCAAAGCGATCGATGAAGTCCAGAACCGGCTTGCCGTACGAACCCAGGCGATGCAGGGCGAAGCCGAAGATCACCGAGAACATCAGGACTTGCAGGATATCGCCATTGGCAAATGCGCCGACGATGGTGTTGGGAATGACGTTGAGGATGAAGCCGACGATGCTCTGGTCCTGACCCGCAGTCACGTAAGCCGCGATCTTCGAGGCGTCGAGCGTGCTGACGTCGATGTTCATGCCGGCACCCGGCTGAACCACGTTGACCACGATCAGGCCGATCAGCAGGGCGATGGTCGAAACAACCTCGAAATACAGCAGCGCATAACCGCCGGTCTTGCCAACCGACTTCATGCTTTGCATGCCGGCGATGCCGCTGACAACGGTACAGAAGATGATCGGAGCAATAACCATCTTGATCAGTTTGATGAACCCGTCACCCAGCGGCTTTAAAGCCTTGCCGGTGTCCGGGTAGAAGTGACCGATCAGGATACCGATGACAATCGCTACGATTACCTGAAAATAGAGGGACTTGTAGATGGGCTGACGAGTCGTCATTGCAGTTTTCCTCAAGGGCGCCGTCGGCATCTTTACCTGATGCACGCGGGCCTATAAAGCGCTAACCCTCCTGCACTGGAGGGATTTGTTTTGTCGAGCTGCGCAAAGCAGGCATCTACCCTCTGGGTAGCAATAGGCGTGCCATAGAATCAAAGTGATATCAAGACCCCCGCCTGGCAAGGCTTAAAAGGGTAACAGTAGTCGGGGAGCGAAAGGAGATGTGGCGGTTTTCCGCCGCATAGAGGAAACGTAGGGGCGTCAGTGGCGGATATCCGCCTTTGAGTGACACAGAATGAGCGTGCAGCTCGCTCTTGCTCAGCGAGCAGATGCGCACGACTGCCTGGAATATTAGGAGCTGCAAGAGCGCCTGAATGACACCGATCCCAGAAGCAGACGTTTCAGCAAAACCTGATGTCAGCTCGAATCGTGGATTGATAGAGGTATCAGCCCAAAAATCTTTAATCGGATCTCTTCATTGTTTCAAAAAAATCGGGCACCCTTGCAGAGCATTTTGTATACATCATTACTGATTTATAATTGCTATCTGCATCTGAGCCAAGCTTGATACACGTACTGAAAGCGTATTGACATCAAGGCCACGAACTTTGAAAGCGTTGCTGATGCGAGCGACGTCAAACACCTGATGAATGAATCTCAAAGCAAAGGAGTGATAGCCATGGATGAGAGGCTTTTACCGCGCACTGCAGCCATGAACCGCGGCCCTACTCGTCAAGCAGGCTTGCTAGGCCAAGGGCAAATGACCTTTCCTAGCGAGCGACCAGCTCCACGAACGTCAGCGCTAATGACGTTTGGCGGCTATTACGCTATTGATGATTTCAGCGCTGCCATGATCCTTATTAGTGAACTCAAGGATCCAGAGTCGGGTTTGAACGAAACAGAACTGAAGTCGTCCGTCCTTTTTTTGAACGATCTTATTGCAAACATGAAGAACGCATCGGAGGTCTCAGCCGAAGCGCTAGCGAACCTTCAAAAAGAAGCTATAAGTATCCCTGTAGTCGGACCTCTGTTATTTTCTACAAGCAATCTTCCCGGTACAGTTGCCGGGGTGGGCGGCGTAATTTCTGCGGCATTAAAGACAAAAAAAGTTTCGGACTTAGTAGATCTTCCCCCTGGACTGCAAAAAACCCTGAACAAATGGGCAAAAACCAAAGGCTCCGAAAACTTTAGTACTGTTAATAAAAAATTTAAAGGCAGACTTAAGATTATCAGAATTAACGGCAAGCTGCACCTGGAGGTACCACTTACAGCAGAAGCCATTAAATATAGAATATTTGGCGCCAATGCTGGCCGAGCGGTACATATACCCACTACAGGCACCGCGAAGGCGTTAAACTCTTCTGCGAGGTTACACTCAAAGGGCGCTAGAGGGGTCCCAAAACTTATCGGTGGCAACATAATAGGACTGGCTTTGGCTGTAGGACCGCAGGCTTATATGGATGCTAAAAGCTCCAACTCGATGGGAGAGTTTTTAGATAAGTCTGCCGACACACAACCCACGAACCTCGCCGCGTTTGGCGCTGGCTTTATAGCCACAGTAGTGATAGGGACAAGCGCACCGCTCGTCATCATTATTGCTGCAGGAATAACCGCTGGAATGGCCGCACAGTACTTTATGGGAGAGTCCGGCTGGGATAAATCCATTGCAGAACGTTTAAAACGGTGGAGAGCCTCATGGTAGATACACAACCCAACTCTATCAGGAAAGTGCTCTATGCCAATACATTGCTACTGTACTTTTTTATATTCGTACTGTCATCCAGCTCCCCCCTTCTTCTCTGGCTCGCAACGGGTTCATTTTTTATATTTCTGGGGCGCACGCTGTTCCTGATTTATGTGAATGAGCGATTTTCTGCTTTTGCCACGCAATTTTATGCCGGAATAATACTGACGTTTACGATCATTAGCGTGGGAAGTGTTTATACCGCGTCCAAAAAAGAGCTTCATCTAGATTCTGTAGCGGCAGTACTCTGGGGCGGACTCCCTTTTCTGCTTGTCCTGATCGAGATCCTGATAATCATTAAGAGCCGTTTTAATCACGAGTCGCTGCCTTTCAAGACTCAAGATGGCAAAGTAATGACAGAGCTCAATCACTACAGCGTACAACATGGGCTAATTGCTGGGGTAGCCACACTCATTTCCTGCATTATCCTCAAAACCTTCGGGGCCGCGAGCACTGGCCTTTTGGTCGGTTTCACTTCGACAGCACTGACACTGTATCTTGTGTTTCATTATCGATTCCCCATACGCGGCCTAGTGGCGCTTGTGGCGAAAGAGAAAAAAACGGGGCCTTACACGTTCGCCAATATTGAAGAGATTCGTGAAGCGCGTAGCAAGTGGTGGCTCAGCCGACTGTTTAACTGGCTGACATCTCATCGCAGCAAACCAGGCATTTGATAGGTAGCAACTGATGGGCTATCAAGATTAATTTAACAACGCGGGCCCGTCACAGACACTTACGGGGGCTCGCGCATTGCTTTACGCCCTTCGCTCACTGCGCCAGAAAATGAATCCTGAACGCCGCGCCACCCAGCGCTGAATCTCCCAGGGTCAGCTGCGCGCCGTAGCTTTCGATAATGTCCTTGACCACAGCCAGACCTATACCCTGTCCGGGATTCTGCCGGTCCAGCCGTTCGCCCCGCTCAAGGATGCGCGCACGCTGGCTTTGCGGGACACCGGGGCCGTCATCTTCGACACACAGCTCATCGCCGTCCGCTGAGCGTGTGAAGCTGACGCGCACTTCGCCAAGACACAGCCGGTAGGCGTTTTCCAACAGGTTACCGAGCATTTCCAGCAGCGCGCCCTCCTCCATGTGGACCTGGCAATCCTGCGGCAGATCGAGCGTGGCCTTGACCCGCTTGTCGCGGTAGACCTTATCAAGCGTGTTGCACAGGCTTTCGACCACCGGCCGCAGCATCACGTGATGGCGTACCAGACCGCTCTTGCGCAGGCTGGCGCGCTGCAGTTGATAGCCGATCTGCTGGCTCATGCGCTCGATCTGCGATTGCAGCACGCGTGCCTGCTCGACGTCCTCGGGACGCTTGGCGATGTTCTCGCTGACGCCCTGCAATACCGCCAACGGTGTTTTCAGGCTGTGTGCCAGGTCGTCCAGTGAGTCGCGGTAGCGTATGCGCTGTTCACGTTCGCTGCGCAGCAGGCGGTTGAGCGAGTCGGTCAGGCGCAGCAATTCGCTGGGATGCTCTTCGCTGAGGCTGTCGCGCACGCCCGACTCCACCTGATCCAGTTCCTGACTCAAGCCACGCAAGGCACGCAGCCCCCAGGTCAGGCCCATCCACAACAACCCGAGCAAGACTGCCAATGCAGCGCCGAAGCCCAGATAGAGCTTGCGCCGCAAGCCGTCGATGGTTTCCTGATAACCGCGCAACGGCTGCACCGCGACGATGCTGAATGCAGCGTTACGGCCGCCAAGCAGACGAATCTCGACGTCGTAGACGAAGTACTCGTCTCCATTGATTTCCTTGATCTTGGTGAACTCGCTACCTTGCCCGTCATATTGCGGGCGATAGTCGATGTCTTCGCCTTCGGTGGACAGCGAACGCCAGACCATCTGCCCCTGGCGGTTATAGATGTAGCCCAGCAAGCGACTGCCAGGCAGATTGAATTGTTCGCCCGGCAGCACCGAAGGCATCATCAGATGGCCGTCTTCGACCCGCGCGGCAGAAATCATGGTGGTGACGTCGGAAGCCAGCCGCTGCTCGATCGCCCCGCGTAACGCCAGACTGAATGCGCCCTGCAAAGCAGGCAGCATCAGCAACATGAAGATCACCGCCAGCGTGGCGGCACCCAGCATGAGGCGCAGGCGAAGCGAACGAATCACGTACAGCGCTCATTGAACAGGTAGCCCATGCCACGCACGGTTTCGATCGGTTTGAAGGCCACGCTGCCGTCTAGCTTGCGGCGCAAGCGGCCGACCAGCACTTCGATCACATTCGGATCGCGCTCGTCGTCGTCAGGATAGAGCTGCTCCATCAGACGCTCCTTGGGCACCACCTGCTGGTGATGGAGCATCAGGTACTCGAGAATGCGGTATTCGTACGCGGTCAACGCCAGTGGCTGTTCGGCCAGTGCAGCGTGCTTGCGGTTAAGGTCCAGCAGCAATGGGCCAGCCGTGATGGTCGATTGAATAAAGCCACTGGAACGCCGCAGCAGGGCATTGAGCCGGGCTTCCAGCTCTTCGAACTGGAAAGGTTTGACCACATAGTCGTCAGCGCCGGCAGCCAGTCCTTCGACCTTGTCCTGCCAGTTGCCGCGTGCGGTCAGGATCAGGATCGGAAACGCCTTGCCCAAGGTGCGCAGCTGACGAATCAGGTCCAGCCCGCCGATGCCCGGCAGCCCCAGGTCGATCACCGCCAGATCGTGATTGAATTGCGCGACCTGATACAACGCTTCTTCGGCGTTGGCCACTGCCTCCACCACATGCCCCGCTTCGGTCAGACGGGTGCGCAAGTGGTGGCGCAGCAGCGCTTCATCCTCAACTACCAACAACTTCATGCAGCTCTCCCAGGCACAATCGCAGCCTCAAGACAAAGAATGAAACGACATCGTCGCATCAGTACTCAACAGGTGGGCGCTGACGGGCACATGCTGTGTCACATCATAGCTGCCCAGCAGGATTTCGCGGCTGACAGGCAGGCCATTGTGGGTCCCCGTCAGACTTCCGTAAACCGGCAGGGAATATAGCGTCCCCGCCGATGCATTGGTTTGCCCCTGCTCCCCGAGCGCGTGCCCCCAGCTGTGCGTGTCGTCGAGCCTTTCGCTGGTCTTCGCGAACTCGATGCGGGCCACTTCAAGTTTGCTGTCGCCAGCCTGCGCCGCCGCGCTGCCTCCCAGAAAAGCCAATGCCAGGAAAAACTTGTTGAGATTCAACATATCGACTCCTTTTGCGCTCGGGCACGCTGTCAAGGTAGGGCTCAACAGTAAGCGTGCCGGGCTGAACCCCGACTGAACACTGCATGAACCGGTGCTGAACAGTCCTGCGCGCCACCTGTCGCAGAATCGGCTATTGTTGGCCTTTCATCCTGTACACCCCCGTAGAAGGAGCTGCACATGCGTTTGTGGATTGCAATGATCATGATGGGCCTGACCGGGCTCGCCCAAGCCGCGATCAAAACCGAACAGGTCGATTACAAAAGTGCTGACGGCACCAGACTGGTGGGCTATTACGCCTACGACGACGCCATCAAAGGCCCGCGCCCCGGGATTTTGGTGGTTCATGAATGGTGGGGTTTGAACGACTACGCCAAGCGTCGCGCCCGCGATCTGGCGGCACTGGGTTATAGCGCAATGGCCATCGACATGTATGGCGAAGGCAAGAACACCGAGCACCCGAAAGACGCAATGGGCTTCATGCAGGCAGCATTGAAGGACAGCGATGCGTCCGACAAGCGCTTCGACGCCGGGCTTGAGCAATTGAAGAAACAGCCACAGACCGACCCGAAAAAGATTGCAGCCATCGGTTACTGCTTCGGCGGCAAGATCGTCCTGGACGCAGCGCGTCGCGGCGAACCGTTGTTGGGCGTGGTCAGCTTCCACGGCGCGCTGGTGACCAACACCCCGGCCAAACCGGGCATCAAGGTGCCGATGCTGGTCGAGCATGGCGCCAAGGACAGCATGGTCACACCGGAGAACGTCGTCGCCTTCAAAAAGGAAATGGACGACGCCAAGGCTGACTACACATTCGTCAGCATCGACGGCGCCAAACACGGCTTCACCAACCCCGACGCCGACCGCCTGAGCCACGGCGAACATGGTGGCCCGGACATCGGCTACGACAAAGCCGCCGACCAGAGCTCATGGGCGGACATGCAGAAGTTTTTCAAGAAGATATTTGGCTGATCACTGACCGACGCTCACGCTCTGCGTCGCCACGAAGACGCAGAGCATCGGCAAGATAGTTGGGATTATCGTTCCGCACGCTCCAGCGTGGGAATGCCTTTCACGACAGTTGAGATTAGTGACAGCCTGCACCCTTCCCTCCAACCCAATCACCCGGCAAAATGCCGCCCATGACTCAGCCCCCCATTCTCCCCGCCTGCTGCCCCGAACTTGTCCAGCACTGGCCGCTGCCCCATTCCCTCCCAGGCGCGGTGCTGGTCAGTGGGCGTTTTGATCCGCTCAAGCTGGCTGAGGGCGACTTTCAGCGTTGTGCGGTGCAGCAACCGGCGAGCATTCAGCGCTCGGTCGCCAAGCGTCAGGCCGAATTTCTGGCAGGTCGTCTTTGCGCGCGTGGAGCACTGCGCCAGTTGGATGGACGTGAACACATTCCTACGCTGGGTGAAGACCGTGCGCCGATCTGGCCCGCTGATGTCTGCGGCTCGATCACCCACAGCACCGGCTGGGCCGCTGCCGTGGTGGCGCACAAGCAGCAATGGCGCGGGCTGGGGCTCGACACGGAAAACCTGCTGAGCCACGACCGCGCTTCGCGTCTGGCCGGGGAGATTCTGACTGCCGCCGAGTTGGCCGACATGGCAGCAGGCGCGCAGGATCAGGTGGCGTTGCGCGTCACCCTGACGTTCTCGATCAAGGAAGCGCTGTTCAAGGCGCTTTACCCTATCGTGCAGAAGCGCTTCTATTTCGAAGATGCACAACTGCTGGAGTGGTCCGCCGACGGCAACGCCCGCCTGCGCTTGCTGACAGACCTGTCCAGCGAATGGCACGCAGGCAAGGAGCTGGACGGTCAGTTCAGTGTGCTGGGCGATCATCTGTTGAGCCTGATCGCCGTTCAGGGTTGATCACTCGGGCAGCGGACAATGCTCGCAGCGCCCGACCCACTCGACCCGATGACTCAAACAACACACGCGCCGCTGCCGACGCGGTTCAGCACCTTTCGCCTGCGCCACA
Source organism: Pseudomonas tremae (assembly GCF_001401155.1). Lineage (GTDB taxonomy): Bacteria > Pseudomonadota > Gammaproteobacteria > Pseudomonadales > Pseudomonadaceae > Aquipseudomonas > Aquipseudomonas tremae. Next base: position 45,467 of record NZ_LJRO01000252.1, on the reverse strand, counting down.
TAACGCACCGCCTGATACAACGGATTGGCCCGGCCGTCTGGCCTTCGTCGCTCGGTCAACAACGCCATACCCGCTGCCAGCGACACATCGCTGCAGCCAGCCAGTTGCACAAGGCACCCTTCCAGGTAATCCCCGGCGCTGCTCCACAATACTGCGCCAGGCAGTTCGCCATACGCACTTAGCGCGGCAATAAAGGGCTGCAGATTATCGTCAAGCAAACCTGCAAAGCGCTGAAACGGATCGACTGGAATATCCCGCCAAACCTCGCCCTGCTCCAGCAACCTGACACCACAAGGCACGCCACGCTCGTCCAGCACCAACCCGACCTGCCCAAGCACCAACGGCCAATGCCAGGCATGCGCCAGACTGGCAACCAGCACTGGCGGAATAATCTGCATGAAGTAGAACTTGGCCCACTGCGAGACCAGCACCGGCAACTGGCTGGGCATCAATTGCGGCCCGTAAACACTTAGCAGCAGTTGATCGAGCCGCTCAGGCAGCAGCAGATCAGGCAACGCTAACACCGGGCGTAAATCACTCGCCGCCAGCAATGTGCGCCCAAACGGCGCCAACCCTCCGGCATACAACTGCGAATTCACTGCGGCACCTGCGTGCGTGGCCAAGAAAGACTGAAGCACGCCCCGCCCAGGCTGACGCTGCGGCCAACCTGTGCACGGCCTTCGTGCCAGTTGATGATCCGTCGCACAATCGACAGGCCCAACCCATGCCCGCCCGAAGCACGTGTGCGGCTGTCATCGATGCGCATGAATGGCGTGAAAATCTGCTCCCACGCCTCTTCCGGAACGCCAGGGCCATCATCATCCACGTCGATACGACACTGCTGCGAACCCAGCCAATAACTGATCCGCACCTCGTTCTCGGCGTGGCGCATTGCGTTGCTCACCAGATTCTGTACCGCCCGATGCAGATAGCGCGGCTCGGCCTCGACCCAGGCAGCTTCGCCCTCCCCCGGCCTGAGGCCTTCGCCCCGCGAAACCCTTACATCGGCGCGCAAAGGCGCCAGCTCGGCGATCACCTGATCGATCAGCGCGTCCAGATCGATACGCTGGAAATTCAGGGTCGGCGCGCCCTGCTCCAGGCGCGCGTAAGTGAGCATTTCATCGACCAGCTTGTCGAGGTCCTGAATATCGCTATCCATACCGCGCATGTACTTGAGCCGCGCCTCGGACGTGATGGCGTCGCTGACCATCTCCAGCCCAAAACGCAGGCGCGCCACTGGCGTGCGCAGTTCGTGAGACACCGCGCGCACCAGTTCGCGCTGAATCATCAGCGAGCGTTGCAGGTGCTCGGCCATGCTGTTGAACGCTGCCGCCAGCCGCCCTACCGAATCGGAACCCTCGGTGGGCACGCGGGTTTGCAGGCTGCCTTGCGCGATTAACGTGGCAGCCGCTTCCAGCTCCAGCACCCGTCGCTCCAGACGCCGCACCAGCAAGTACACAACCAGACCGATAAAGCACAGCCCCAACAGCGCAATCAGCAGTAGCCAGTGCAGCGGATAAGGGTTCATCTGGTACAGCGGGCCGATCTCCAGCACCCAGTTGGTGTCGACAATCCCGGCCAGCACGCGGATCGAGTCGCCGCCCTTGCCCAGCGCCATAACCGTGTCGCCTTCATAGATGCGGCGGCGCTGATCGTCATCCAGGTCCGCTTGATCCAGCGCCAGCAACTGCAGATCAAAACCGAACCCCTTGTCGATGCGCAGGGCCTGCAGACGCGCTGGCTGCTCGTCGACCGGAAAACGCACCAGCTCGTCGATCAACAGATAGATAGTCGCTCGCGCCAGTTGCTCGGTGATCTGCTGCACTTCGCCGGTCAACAGCAGCGGCTCCTTGTCGCTCAACTGGCGGTAGACCCTGGCGGCATGCGGGCCGATTTGCTCGACCACCACCTGCCCACGTGCCAGCCTTGCTCGCGCGCCGCTGTCCAGTTGCGCCTGTTCGGGGCTTTGCAAGCTCAGGGGTATGCCCAGCAAACGCTCCCAGACCGCCAGGGCGCGGCGGCGCTCGATATCGTCGAGCGACACCAGATTGTCGGCCATTATCGTAAAGGTGCCGTGGGCCAGGCGCTCGCGGTATTGCTCGCCGCGCGCCTGATTGAGCACATGCAGCGCCAGCACGCCCAGCAGCGCAACCAGCACCAATACGCCCAGCACCCCGCCATAGATGCGCAGAAAGATAGAGTTCATCAGGTCAGCCGCTGAACACGTGGCCGCTCATGTCCTGCGCCGCTTCGGGCACAAACAGGTAGCCCTTGCTGCGCAAGGTCTTGATCAGACGCGGATGGATGGGATCGTCGCCGATTTTCGGGCGGATACGCGAAATACGCACGTCGATGGAGCGATCCTGCCCGTCATAACCCACGCCCCGCAGCGCCGTGAAGATCTCTTCGCGGGACAGCGTGCGCCCGGCATTGGCTACCAGCAGCCACAACAGATCGAATTCGGCACCGGTCAGCTCGATGCTCTGTTCGCGCAGCCAGGCCTCGCGCAACGCGTTGTCCACCACCAGCGGCCCGAACACCAGACGGCGAAGCTCGGCGGCCGGCACTTGCGGCGCTTCACTGCGGCGCAGCAAGGCATGAATGCGCGCCAGCAGCACGCGGGGGTGGACCGGTTTGCAGACAAAATCGTCGGCACCGGTGTCCAGCCCCTGAACATGGTCAGTGTCATCGGTGCGCGCAGTGAGCATCAGGATCGGCCCGTCATAACGGTCACGCACGCTGCGGCAGATGCTGAAACCGTCTTCGCCCGGCAGCATCAGGTCGAGGATCACCAGATCAGGCTGCTCGGCAATAATCCGCGCCGCTGCCAGCGCGCCATTGCCTTCTATGCTCACGCGCAGGCCGTTGTTCTGCAAATAATCACAGGTCAGCTCGGCGAGTCGCTGGTCATCTTCGACGATCAGGACGTGCCAGGTGTGTGGCTGCAAAAGAATCTCCCCTTGTTGTTTTTGAAGCGGGTGGTGTTCCAAGGCACGGCTGCGGCGCTCGGTCGCAGGCGAGTGTAGCAAGCGTCTGCAATATCACACCGCTTAGCACACGACATGCCAGATGGCCCTTTTCAGAGGTTTTTTTGTGATAGGGTTCGCGCCCTCAAAAAATCTTCAATGCGCGGCCAGTGCCTACAAATTCGGTGACAAACGGTCACGATCCAGTAGTTCTGCGGCCTACACGCATGACCAGCGTTCCATACACAAACTACACACACTTTATCCACAGGCCGTGCGTTGCAATTCATGTCCAAAACGCATTATCTTGTAGCCCGACGGCGAGGGACACCCTACATGTAGGGTTTCCTGCAAAAAACCCAGCACAACTCAATCGAGAAACTCAAGCACTTTTCTTGCGTTTGCGGGGTTGAAATTAAAGTCGTTTTCGTTACGCGTTCGTTCGCGCGGGGAGCAAAGCCACGCTGTACACGGTTTGCAACATCGAACACGCATTCTTCATCAGATTTTCAAAGGATCGGGCCTGGCCCGGTCCTTTTTGGCTTCAAAACCTGGTAGCGGTCACAGATTCCGCTTCCGCCTTCGTTTTGGAGCCCTTGAGTCGCCCTTTGCGACTTACTGCTCGAAACGAAACGGTGGGCAGCAATGCCCGAACAAACTTAAAGGAACGTGGAGTCACACATGCAAACAGACACAACTCGCGAGAACTCGCCGACCGGCGCTCCGCAGGCAAGCCAGGCCCCACAGGACCTGTCGGCCACTGCTCCCGGTCAACTGCGCGTGATCAAGCGTAACGGCACTGTCGTCCCTTACACGGATGACAAGATCACCGTTGCCATCACCAAGGCGTTTCTTGCAGTTGAAGGCGGCAATGCTGCCGCCTCGTCGCGCATCCATGACACCGTTGCCCGCCTGACCGAACAGGTCAGCGCCACGTTCAAGCGTCGCATGCCTTCGGGCGGCACCATCCACATCGAAGAAATCCAGGATCAGGTCGAACTGGCACTGATGCGCGCCGGCGAGCAGAAAGTGGCTCGCGACTACGTCATCTATCGTGATTCGCGCGCCAAGGAGCGTGCCGTTCGCGCCCCCGACGAGCAAGTCCAGGCTCACCCTTCCATCCGCATCACCCTCGCCGACGGCAGCTTTGCGCCACTGGACATGGGTCGCCTGAACACCATCGTCACCGAAGCGTGCGAAGGCCTGGCTGAAGTCGACGCCAACCTGATCCAGACCGAAACCCTGAAAAACCTGTATGACGGCGTTGCGCTGAAAGACGTCAACACCGCACTGGTCATGACCGCCCGTACCCTGGTCGAGCGCGAACCGAACTACTCGTTCGTCACCGCCCGCCTGCTGATGGATACCCTGCGCGCCGAAGGCCTGGGTTTCCTCGGTGTCGCCGACAGCGCCACCCACCACGAAATGGCCGACCTGTACGCCAAGGCGCTGCCTGCCTACGTCGCTACCGGTATCAAGTTCGAACTGCTCAACCCTGTGCTGGCTGAATTCGACCTCGAAAAACTCGGCAAGGCGATCAACCACGAGCGCGACCAGCAGTTCACCTACCTGGGCCTGCAAACCCTGTACGACCGTTACTTCATCCACAAGGATGGCGTGCGTTTCGAACTGCCACAGATCTTCTTCATGCGTGTGGCCATGGGCCTGGCGATCGAAGAGAAAGCCCGTGAAGACCGCGCCATCGAGTTCTACAACCTGCTGTCGTCGTTCGACTACATGTCCTCGACCCCGACGCTGTTCAACGCCGGTACCCTGCGTCCACAGCTGTCCAGCTGCTACCTGACCACCGTGCCGGATGACCTGTCGGGCATCTACCATGCGATCCACGACAACGCCATGCTGTCCAAATTCGCAGGCGGCCTGGGCAACGACTGGACACCGGTTCGTGCGCTGGGCTCGTACATCAAGGGCACCAACGGCAAATCGCAAGGCGTCGTGCCGTTCCTCAAAGTGGTCAACGACACCGCCGTTGCGGTCAACCAGGGCGGCAAGCGCAAGGGCGCTGTCTGTGCCTACCTGGAAACCTGGCACATGGACATCGAAGAGTTCATCGAGCTGCGCAAGAACACCGGTGATGATCGTCGTCGTACCCACGACATGAACACCGCCAACTGGATCCCTGACCTATTCATGAAGCGCGTCTTCGACGACGGCCCGTGGACCCTGTTCTCGCCTTCCGAAGTGCCGGACCTGCACGACCTGACCGGCAAGGCCTTCCAGGAGCGTTACGAGTACTACGAAGCGCTGACCGAATACCCGGGCAAGGTCAAACTGTTCAAGACCATCCAGGCCAAGGATCTGTGGCGCAAGATGCTCTCGATGCTGTTCGAAACCGGCCACCCCTGGCTGACCTTCAAAGACCCGTGCAACCTGCGCAGCCCGCAGCAGCACGTGGGCGTGGTTCACAGCTCGAACCTGTGCACCGAGATCACCCTGAACACGAACAAGGACGAGATCGCGGTCTGCAACCTGGGCTCGATCAACCTGCCGAACCACATCGTCAACGGCAAGCTGGACACCGACAAGCTCAAGCGCACCGTCGATGTAGCCGTGCGCATGCTCGATAACGTTATCGACATCAACTACTACTCCGTGCCGCAGGCCAAGAACTCCAACCTGCGCCACCGTCCGGTCGGCCTGGGCATCATGGGCTTCCAGGACGCGCTGTACCTGCAACACATTCCGTACGGTTCCGATGCTGCCGTGCAGTTCGCCGACACCTCGATGGAAGCGGTCAGCTACTACGCCATCCAGGCGTCCTGCGACCTGGCCGACGAGCGCGGTGCCTACGAGACGTTCCAGGGTTCGCTGTGGTCCAAAGGCATCCTGCCGCTGGATTCGCAACAGATCCTGATCGAGCAGCGTGGCGAGAAGTACATCAGCGTCGACCTGAAGGAAACCCTCGACTGGGCGCCGGTTCGTGCCCGCGTACAGAAAGGTATCCGTAACTCGAACATCATGGCCATCGCACCGACCGCCACCATCGCCAACATCACCGGCGTGTCGCAGTCGATCGAACCGACCTACCAGAACCTCTATGTGAAATCGAACCTGTCGGGCGAATTCACCGTGATCAACCCCTACCTGGTTCGCGACCTCAAGGCCCGCGACCTGTGGGACTCGGTCATGATCAACGACCTGAAGTACTACGACGGTTCGGTACAGCAGATCGAGCGCATCCCGCAGGAGCTCAAAGAGCTCTACGCGACTGCCTTCGAAGTGGACACCAAGTGGATCGTCGACGCAGCAAGCCGTCGTCAGAAGTGGATCGACCAGGCTCAGTCGCTGAACCTGTACATCGCTGGCGCCTCGGGCAAGAAGCTGGACGTGACCTACCGCATGGCCTGGTACCGTGGTCTGAAAACCACTTACTACCTCCGTGCCCTGGCCGCGACCAGCACCGAGAAATCCACCGTCAACACCGGCAAGCTCAACGCAGTATCGAGCGGCGGCCACGGCCCGGACGACTCGGCGATCACCGCCCCGCGCCCAACCGAAGCAGCACCCGCCGGCCCGGCCCCAGTGCCAAAGGCTTGCGCGATTGATGAGCCGGATTGTGAGGCTTGCCAGTAAGGTCTAGCGTTCAAGCACCTGACGGCAATATGCAAAAAGCCCCTGTAAAGGGGCTTTTTGCTGTGTGAAGGGAAACGCTGTTCAGACAACCGTAATGATCGTTCCAACGCTCCGCGTGGGGAATGCCTTTCGTGACGCTCTGCGTCACATCTTCGCCATAACACCCCTGTTGAGCTGATCCGCCCGCTAGCCGAGATCCGATTGCTATTCAGTTGCGCAATCAGATAATGCCAAGCGTCATGAAACAACCGACGCATTCAGAGGCGGCTTCATTGCCTAAATCTGCCCCTAAAACCTGAACCGCTCGTCGAATCAGCTTTTTTTCAACAGCGTGAAATTCAGCGACAACAGACTGCAAATCGCCCCCTTCAAAAAGTCATCTACTCGCAAGCGCCCGGTTGCCATAGCGTGAACGCATTACCGAAAACGATGAAGCCAAAAAAAGTCAAAAAGACCGCACTGAGGTGCGACAAACGATCCGGTTGCCGAAATGCAATCGACACTATATCCTGCGTTTCTAAATGTAAAAAACACTAGATAAGGGATTCAACTGAATTTCCCCAGTATTTTAGCCCCACCTGATCCGATGCTGAAACGGGTAAGAAAAAGCGTGAACCTCTCGCCGAAAATTACTCATGGATAACCAAGTGCCGGGCAAAATCTGTATAATCCCGCGCTCGCTTCAGGGTACTCAAATGACCATTTGCACACGCAAAGCTGGCTCACCTCAAAGCAATCCAGACCATCCGCTTTGCTCGCCTGTCGGGCGTTGCCACGGCAGCAAATCGAGCGAACGACCGACCACCCAATAGCCGGTCAATCGCAACATCAGTAATCAGGTAATTCCCATATTCCAGTGCCTTCGTCTCCCACGTGACGTCGGCGCACCACATCTTGAAATCTAATCACGGGCGCCAAGGCGACCCCTAAGCAGGAGTTTCATCACCATGCTGAGCTGGGACGAATTCGACAAAGAAGACGGCGAAGTAGTCGCCAAAGCGACCAACGCCGGTCACGCCAACGAAGCCAACATGGACCGCCTCGACAGCGCCGGCGGTCTCGCGGCTCAAGAGGCCCGCGCCGTGACCGCCGCCGACTCCGCTGCCCTGATTCGCGCCAAGAAAGCGCTGGACGCACTGGACGTAGCTGAAGGCCTCGCCGAACTCGAAGGCGCCAGCGCCCGCGTCGCCGTTGACGAAAAAATGATGATCAACTGCCGCGCTGACCTCAACCAGCTCGTGCCTTTCAAGTACGACTGGGCCTGGCAGAAGTACCTGGACGGTTGCGCAAACCACTGGATGCCGCAAGAAGTCAACATGACCGCCGACATCGCCCTCTGGAAAAACCCCGAAGGCCTGACCGACGACGAGCGCCGCATCGTAATGCGTAACCTGGGCTTCTTCTCCACTGCCGACTCACTGGTTGCCAACAACCTGGTACTGGCCGTGTACCGCCTGATCACCAACCCGGAGTGCCGCCAGTACATCCTGCGTCAGGCCTTCGAAGAAGCGATCCACACCCACGCCTACCAGTACTGCATCGAATCGCTGGCCATGGATGAAGGCGAGATCTTCAACATGTACCACGAGATCCCGTCGGTCGCCAAAAAGGCAGCCTGGGGCCTGAAATACACCCGTTCGATCTCCGATCCGAAGTTCGAAACCGGCACCGTCGACACCGACAAAGAGTTGCTGCGCAACCTGATCGCCTACTACTGCGTACTGGAAGGCATCTTCTTCTATTGCGGCTTCACGCAGATCCTCTCCATGGGCCGCCGCAACAAGATGACCGGCGTCGCCGAGCAGTTCCAGTACATCCTGCGCGACGAGTCCATGCACCTGAACTTCGGCATCGACGTGATCAACCAGATCAAAATCGAAAACCCGCACCTGTGGGATGCCGAAATGAAAGAAGAAGCCACGCAGATGATCCTGCAAGGCACCCAGCTGGAAATTGAATACGCCCGTGACACCATGCCCCGCGGCGTGCTGGGCATGAACGCGGCGATGATGGAGGACTACCTGAAATTCATCGCTAACCGTCGTCTGAGCCAGATTGGCTTGAAGGAAGAGTACCCAGGGACGACGAATCCGTTTCCTTGGATGAGCGAGATTATGGACTTGAAGAAAGAGAAGAATTTCTTTGAGACTCGGGTTATTGAGTATCAGACGGGTGGGGCGTTGAGCTGGGATTGATGGGCTAAGATTTGAATTAGAAAGGCCAAGAAGTGAATGTTTCTTGGCCTTTTTTTTCTATATAAATCAGAATAATAACAAGAACTTAAAGGACTCAAATAAAGCCTTAGGTCAAAACATCTTATAATCTTTACCGCGACAAAAACTCACATAGCAATAAATCCTTCATTGATCATCGCATCACGAATTTTCCATATCTCGATACATTGCTTCTCAGTGGGTAACTTTTTAGGTATCTGAGAAGCTATCATTAAAAGACTGTGTTGTTTAGGCGTTAAATGGTTATGCTTCCCCCCCCAATTAAGCATGCGATTCCACTCCGCACCAGGCACACTAGTGACCTGAATCTGAATTTCAATTCCATCATCGGCTTTTTGAGTTTTTCTGGACTTCTTACCTTCATCAACCACCGAGCTCACATCGACGAGCCTTTCATAGAAGTCGTTTTTAAAAGGTATATTAAGCAGTTTCACCTGCTCCCAACAGGCTTGCGTTTTAGCCCACTCAGTCACGTTATCTTTAGGTCGTTCAGAATCAGTTAAAACTTCAAAGACACCTTTAGTAACTACTACGAGCTGACTGACAAGCCAATCTGGAACACATTGCAGATCCCAAATAGCACGAAGATCCAACTGTTTCCCTAACGCTTGTTCGGATATCATATTATGTAGTTTGGCAACTGTGTAGGTCACAATGTTAGCTCTGTACCCTCCTTGATACCAAGGTTGCTGGCTTACAAGTGCTTCTAACCTTTTAAAAATTATAGCTAGCGCAACAAGCGAGCGAAAATAATCTTCATTGTAGATCTTTCCATCATTAGCCCAGAGCTTAGAAATAATATCTGCAAAAAGCATGAAGTTCTTTTGAGCTCCCATACTTACTTTATGAGGCATTTCTCGCCAACTATTTTCATATTTGGCCACGTCAGTTTTATTAAATAACTGCGATTTGGGATTTTGAATAAGAAACTGATTTTTTTGGGCAGCCGTAAGCTTAGCTTGCTCATTCGCATACTGTCCACGTGCACGTTCATAGAACCAGTGCGTGCCATGCTGAGCCCCACCGATAGGGGAAGTAAAAATACGGCGAGAAAACTCCTCCAGTCGAATGTGATAGGGGTGATTTGAAAAAAAGTCAGCGTCACTTACCTTATTCTGACTGTTAGCATATCTAGCGATTTCCGGCGTGAGCATACCAACCCGCTCGGGAGAGAGAATTGACAACTTCATTTGGACCATTACTTGAGAAAGATCAGCAAAATCCTTCTTTCCTGGAGATCCACGCTTTGCATAGGCTAGCGAAGCGGTAGTTTGCCCACCATTAACAATCTGTAGATTAGTAACATTTGTTATACGCAATCCCGCTGGGGTCTCTTGGATTACGACGTTTTCAGCAGTAGCTGCTATTCCATTATTGAAAGCAAAAAACATTTCCGGACGATGACGTATAGTATTTTGTATAGCAGAATTCACTTTACCTTTGGTGCTTAGAAAAGTCCGAACATTACCTTCCAACAATCTACTTCCGTACTTATCATAGATATCCGCCAAAGAATCTCCAGATATCATACACAGATAAGCATCATACTCGTCGCCGGATTGGACTGCGGCTAAAAATGGCAGGCCAAGGCTATCGGCGGTACAAAAATCTACAAAAAGCTCATCGCGTCCAGTAGCGGACACATATGCAGAATGAAAACGAGCTATGTCCCAGATATGCAGCTCCACAGGAACATCTTTAACTTCCTCTTCAAACCAATCCTTTTGTCTACTTTTTGAAACCCTATCAGTAACAAAATAAAATTTATATTTTGTAATCTTTGAATGCCAATCCATCAAGTCACAAGCCAGACCGTATCCAGGATTACTCTCATCAACTGATCCGTCAGTTAAAGTTCCACTAAGAGCCTCCTCTAAATAGGAGCGAAGTTGCTCAAAAGCACGTTTTACGTCTTGAGCAATGAACGTTCCCATTTCGTCATCATTAAAAAACTCGGCCACCATTAACGTCAGAGAACTATCAGCATCATCGTAATAGTAGCCATCTACACGTAGCCTTTTCTTTTTGGCGCCTACACCTTCAAAACGGCAACTCTCGAAAGAAAAAAACTCTTCAGCATCTATAAGGCGATCACCGCACTCTTCAACAAACACTGCACGAATAAAATCTTTCGTTGACTCAGCTCTGGCCCTAACTGTTTCGATAAACTCTCGATGAAATCCTTCCAACTCCATTATCTACCCTCCAACTCAGGCGTCAGATACTTTGAAAGTCTCGCACAGCGACATATCCAGCTTATACTTTGTTTCACTAATGCCATTTGGCAGCATCGTCTTAGTGATACAAGGAAATCCTAGACCTACGCTATAACTAGAAACCCCTCTTACAACAAGGTTTATTTCATCATACTCTGAACGCTCTATATATCCTGCTCTGAATAGTGCTTTATCAAATACAACTCTGGAATCATAGGAGGCGTTGATTGATGCCCTAAGCTTTTTGACTAAAGAATTCAATGTAAAGGTACCCACAGAGATAGCGGAACAGTTAGCTATTTCATAAACAACCAGCACTACTTCTCGTACTGATGAGTCGAGTTGTCGCTCCGACGAAATCAATATATCAGAAACACTTGGCCGCACAGTTTTTACTTCCCATGCGATAGTGTCCATCTGAAAGTCCTGATCAGCCAAGTAAGGCCCAACCCAACTCGATACAGACAAACTACAGCCATAGTTTTCATTTAAATTGTATAAATGTAATAGTTCGCCGCATAAACCTCTGACTTCCGACTCCGACAAAAGACCTAAATTGCCTCTTTCGAAAAGCAACCGCCAACTAGCTAATCTCTGAAAGACAAACGCTAACGCTTCCTCTGCATCCGAAATATCACGTGATGACTCTATTAAATCGCTACATAACAAAGAAAATATTTCAAGTAGAGCAATCTCTTCAAGTATCAACAACAAGGACCAGCGACCGTCATCGCGTGCCACACACTTTACTCGCACCAGCTTTAAGTCGCTCTGAAAATCCGGCCGATTAGTGCAGATAAGAAGTAGAGTGTGTCTACCATCCTTGTCGAAACCAAGATAGAAGCTCAGTAAGTGTGAAGCATCTATTCTACTGAAGCCGGTGCCTAATCCCCCCGAAGAATCCGACGAAGTTGAACTCCAAATAAACACTGAGTTATTCATCGTCTTGGTCATCCTCATCATCCGACTCAATGCTAGAGGTATCACCTGAAAGTATATTTCTCAGCTCAATAAGATTGATCCTATAAGCAATTCGATGACTTGCAATATCTAGTTCGGGGAAACTGAGACCGATCGCTACCAGTGCGTCGCATCCTTGAGGAGTAAAAGATGCGGCGCTATTATCGGTGTCTTTTGACTGTATAAGATGGAGAAGCAATAACGGTCTTTGGCGAACCGCAGTATACTTACTGCCTGGAACAGTCTTTGATTTATTCTTGGAGTCCGAACGAAACAAAGCCTCTACACTTTTAATCTCTGACGAAGTTAATCCTATTTTTTCATCAGCAGCAGAACCGACTCGTAATTTACTACCATTAATTAACAAAGCACGGATAGATTCATCTTCAGTTATATTGCGCCGCCTTGGCTTTACACTGAGTCCAGGGACAAAATTATAACTATCAGCTTCTCCACTAGGGATTGCGACATCCCATTTTTTGAGCTTATCATCTTCAGACTTTTCAATAAAATCAGCTAAACTCGAGGTTTGCAATTTTACGCTTAAAGGATGATTTACAAACGCTCTCAAAAATTTAACTATAAGCGCTTTTGAAACCCCGTACCAAATCGGAAACTTTTTCTCTTCCTGTACATTACTACCCATAACTTCTAGGACAAAACTTTGCGCAGCTTTATAATTGCCAATAATAATTGCAGGGTCTTTTAGCAGCCTAGGCGACTCTAAACTCTCTTGAGAAATAGATATTGTCTGTACGATTTCATCAGTGTACCGCATCTTGTTTTTTGCAGTGATCAGTAGCGACTCAGGATGGGATCTGACTTTCAGTCCAAAATCTATTGGTTTAAGTCGAGAAACCTGCATGCGTCTGACCTCTCCTCTCAGCTCATCAGTAGCTTGAGATATATGAGAGTAAAAATCGAAGGTTTCATCGGACATCCATATCTTAAATAGGTCTTCGTAGCCTGTTCTATACCCGAACCATCTACCCATCTGGAGCAGAGCATCATACATCTGCGTACCACGGAAGAAGTAACTGATACAAAGTCCTTCAAGAGTCAACCCCCTAGCAAGACTATTCCCACCTACCGCAACCACCCTTAGTCCATCCTCTTTATAAGATGAGTAATCCAAGCTTGCAGGACCACTTTTCTGATTGACTGCTACAACCTGTATAGGCAAATTAGCTGCAGCCAATCCGGCTTGAATTTTAGCCCAAGGTATACTTAGAGTGCTGTAGAACTTATTGTAACAAGCGTATAACTTTCGAATAGAGTTATTTCGTAATGCTTCTGTTGTCGAAAGCGAAGCATAGTTTCTTATGTCAGACTGCATCAATCTAACTTCATGATCCAAAATATCTCTAATTTGGTTCTGAACAAATGTAAAGTAACTAACATTTACTAACATTGATCTATGCTTAGACGTTACAGAACGAAGGTCCATAATCGTGTTTATTATAAAAAAACACGATACCGCCTCAAGCATACTGTCAGGGACTGCATCGACGATGCTATCAGAAGACATCCCCTTTGGAAAATAATCTTCCGCATCGTAAATAGGCTCAACACACTTCAAATCTGCATCCTCACCAAATATCCGATGTGCGCCAACATAGTTGGATGGAGCATCTAATGCATATATGAAGTCTCGTGGAAAGAGATCATCGCCTTCCATTTCGGTTGTAGTATCTGGATTTATGAAGACATTAGCAAAAGGAGTTGCAGTAAAGCCTACGTAACTGGAGCGCGGAAAAACTTTAAGCAACCCCCTAATACCCGAGTTAATTGCAGTAGCTTTTTTAGGGTTAGTATTAATAGATGCGTTATCGGCCTCATCATCTATAAGCAAAAGTGGCAAATCTATACTGCCAGATCCACTAGCATTAAAAGTGACTAGCCAGTCAGCAAGATTTTCCAATATTCTCCTATTTTTTTTAACCACAAGAAGAACAGGCTCTTTATAGTCTTTAAGCTTAAAACCTAATTGATTTACAGTAGCGGCCTTGAAATCCCCGACTGTAGACGTAAAAACGCCTGCGGACCTAGCAGCATCGATAAGCCCAACACCAATTTCTTTACGATGACGCTTTCGATTATTTACAACACCAGAACTGTCCAAGCCCACAAAACCTGAGTCAAGCCGTTCTTGAGTCTGTCTCCTTAGACTTTCCAAAGTTCCAGTAAGCAAAATAACCAGCTTGTACCCGGCATCCGCAGCCTTACAAATCAGTCCAGTATAGTTTGAAGTTTTACCGGACTGAACATCGCCCATTACAAGACCCCGACGAGGCCAACCAACAGATTCTTTGGGATTACCTAATAAGTCCAGTATTTCATCAGTAACCTTATCTAAAGAGCTGACAACTTTTGGCCCCCACCCCTGCTTGAGCAGATCAGTTTGGTAACGCTCCCAATAGAAAGGATCAATGTCAGCCTTTCGCGCACGTAGCCAAGGGTTATGCTCATCATACACATAGCTGCCTAAGCCCATATCCAGAGTCAAAGCAACATGTAATCTTTTTATAACATTTTCGAATTCGGAATCTGAAACTGCGTATATCGGTATCGCTCTCAAGCAGGTCGCAAGCTCAAGAATCTCAAGCTCAGTGGGAATACCATCAACTGTTAATGCGGTAATAACACCCAACTCTAATCTGCGACCATTAGGTGACAACTGATATCTGGCATCACTGCTCATATTTCATATTCCTTTATAATATCTTTAGTTAAACCTGGATGTAAACTGAATGGCTCAAGCAAATGCAACGTCGACAACAACCTAAAACGTGCATCCGGATTTTTAGGAAGTTGGGAAAAAAGATTTCCAACTAGCTCTCTCAATCGCTCCATCGATTCGTCATCGTTAAATCCAGAGCGAATATCTCCTGCCATTTGTGAATACAAAGCTTCCGCTGGAAACGAATTTTCAATCACACTCAACAACAAATCAAATAATGGAACATTAGATTTTTCCAAACCCTTCCTATATTCAACAATCATTGGATACTCACGATTTATATCGTAACGCACTCCTCTTCTAGCAATAACCTCATGCCAGACGGGAGACGTCTTTGAGCCTTCAACCTTCCTGCCCTTAAATTTAATTGTTCTACCACTGGCCTCTCTGATTCTTTCTACTGTTCTCTTCAGATTAATCCTTACCGCTTCAGGAGGATGCGCGGCGGATTTTTTTATATCCAGAGTCCACAGATAATCTAATGAATTTGGGATATCGACTCTGACCCGAGCCAGCTTACTCAGCTCATCTTTTTTCGCCAGTCGAAACCAGGTACCCCAGATAATAAGTCTTTTATTACGGTAAATATAAAAGCCCTGCTGCGCTTTTATTCCTTCAGCTCCCCCAGCATGAAGCACTTCCGAAGAAGACATTTTATTAACGTGCGGTAATATATAAGGCTTTACCGAAACCCTTTGACCCGAAACTGTAAAGTTATCTTCATCCAATATCTGAGTTGCTTTATGATCGGCCCAGAAAGGATCTATCGCCTGTAAGGGCGCGCCATTCAAAAAAACGCTCAGACGCTGTTTCGTTTGATAGCTTGAAATAAACCTGTGAAACACCAAAGAGAGATGGTCTCGCACATATAGCATTTTTTCGCCTAAGGCAGACTCAACAGATTTTTCTCCTACAACCAAATTATCTAGCTTTTGCCAAAGTACGACTGTACCAGAATCTTTTTTTCTTAGATCATTGTAATGCGGAAGAACTTCATAATCCGCGGGGTCAAGGGCCAGCATTATCCAAGTACCCTTATCGATTACAACGTCTAGATCCCAACAAAATGCACTCACGCACCCTTCATACTTTGAAACTACAGTCAGACGCCTGCATTGAGACAGGGATGAAGTCTTAAGACCCAGCCCGTACCGCCCCATGTCATCAGACTTTCGCTCATAGATAGGGCTCGCGCTTCCATGTCTCATGGCATTGTGAAGGACGTCGGAAGACATTCCAATGCCATCGTCGATCAGGGCTACATAAGGATCGTCATATGGCCTAAATTCAATATTTATAGTTTTAGCTTGCGCTGAAATACTGTTATCTATCAGATCTGCTAAAGCAGATTCCAATGTATAGCCAATAGACCGCATGGATTCGAGAAGTGATGCTGCATTAGGCGGGTTATCAATCTCTCTCATAACCCGTACACCAAATACAATGCACTGTTAGTAGAACCGCTTTTATTCAACATTCCATGTCCTCATGTACATTATCCGCGTGCCTCGCCCCACAAACCAAAGGCGTTTTGCACCTGATGTCAAGAGCCACCCTTTCGCCAGCATTCATCTCATAAAATAAGAGGGAGCGCAAGCTCATATTCGTCCTTAAAGCTTATCTACCCGCGGCAGTGCTTTTCTGAGCGATAATGCGCTCAATTACGGTGGCAATTTTTCTTGCTAGAAGAGGGGGTACGGCGTTACCGACTTGGTGGTACTGCTGAGTACGGTTGCCCAGAAAAAAGTAATTGTCTGGGAAGGTTTGAAGACGGGCAGCCTCTCTAACTGTCAGGCTCCGGCATTGATTAGGATCATAATGAATAAAATAGTGGCCGTCTTTGGAAATATGACTGGTGATTGTGGATGAGGTTTGGTTTTTCACCTGAACCCTAAAGCGGTCACTAAACTTTCCAGTCTCCCAATTTTTGTGCAAAGGTGCTAAACCCGGCAAATCGAATTGATGATGACCTTTTGGCGATATGTTATGCGCCTGAGCATATGTTGCGGCATATACATAACGCTTTAAATCTGCGCTCATATGCCCACGGGCTTCATGATTTAACCAAACTCCCAACTGAGAATCCAGATACCACTCATTTAAACCACTATCTTTTATACTACCATCCCAAAATTTATCTTTCTTTACCCGTAAACCACCTTTATTAAGTCGCCCACCTGAAAATGCCTCCCTTACAATTTTCAACTCTATTTCAAGTGAGAGATCACGCTTTCGCGATGCAGTTAAATCTTTATATAGGCCATCTAGATGCGTTAAAATGTCACCGCACCAAACATCGGCAGTATCTTTCCCTCTAGATAAGATACTACGAAGTGGTGGTAAAGTACCAATCATCTCACTTACAGTGGCACCTTTAGCTGGTAATAGCTTAAGGTTGTCCAGCCCACTTACATAGTCGTCAGAAACACCAACCAATATTACTCGATGTCGGCTCTGGGGAATTCCATAATTTTCTGAACGAACAATAAAACTGCTTAGATTAATATCATCAGTATTCATCCCCGACTCATATACATCATCGGAAGCTAATGAAAAAATCTTATATTTAGAGCCGCTATCAGTTTTAATACCTAAAGCAGAGTCAGGGTCTGACAAATCTTTCAGTATCTGAGGAAATATTTGTTCTCCTGCTATTTTTGACGAGAGAATACCTTTTACATTCTCCATCACAAATACGGCAGGTTTTTTACTTTGAATTATTCTCAAATATTCTCTATATAAAAAATGGCGACTATCGTCCTCAGCTTTATATTCAGAGTTTCCTTTATTTCGTGCACGCCCCACAAGAGAATAAGCTTGGCATGGAGGCCCACCAATTAAAACCCATGGCTTGCTAGTATCTAACTTTTCCTCGAGTATTGCATCAAGTTCTGCATTTCCGTCAATGCTGCCCAATTTTATTTGACGCGCTTCGCCGTCAGCATACTTCCACTGCTCGTAACTATCTCCCGTCCATGGTTGGACAGCGCTGTTTGTTTCACAAAATCTATAATAGTCTTTTAAAGCATCCGGATTTTGTTTTTTCAAAGCGCGGTAAAAAGCCCTCAGTCTAAGCGTGTTTCTTGCGAACGGATCCATCTCTGCGGAGACTAATACCTCAAAGCTTCTTCCATTATTTAAGGAAGAAAAGCCTTCGCCAAGGCCGCCAGGACCAGCAAAAAGGTCCACAACCTGCAAAGGTTCAACTTTTTTCATTTGTCAAGTCTGCCAAGGGGTGAGCGTAATGGACATCGTGGACAGTGCAACGCGATCGAGAATGATGTCTGGTATCAGGGGGAAGAACACTCGTCCCGAACTGTTGGTGAGAAAATTTCTTCATGCTCATGGTTTTCGGTTCCGGCTCCATCGGAAGGACCTACCTGGAAATCCCGACATTGTACTGCCGAAACTAAAGACCTGTATATTTGTACATGGATGTTTTTGGCATCGGCACCCGGGATGTCGGTACGCAACGATGCCTAAGACAAGACCCGAATTCTGGACAGAAAAATTTTCCAAGAACGTTGCTAGAGATGCTAGGTCAATCTTAGCTCTCAGGCAGCTAGGCTGGAGGACGATAATAATATGGGAGTGTCAGCTTAAGGCGCCAGAGCTAGATACAAGCGCCTATCTTCAGGATCTAAAGAAGACTCTAGACGAGTGATTTCGCAAACCTAAGCATCACTCACGTTAGCATTTGATGTGAGTATTTTCAGAAAAGTCCTACGCGATAAGACCTTGCCCATCGACCTAATGCCTCATACCCTTGCACCGCGCCTAAGAAACGCCCAAGAAACTCAAATGTAGCGGCCTGACCGCTTCCGATAAAATGCGGCTTTTGGTACCTGCGGCCTTCGGCTGCGCGTCCTAAAATCTCTGATATGTCGGGAGTGGACCAATACAAGACCCGCAAGGGGAATACGTCCGGCCTTTTCTACATTGGGGTTTCTTAGCTCCCGACGCCTAGCTCTCAAAAAGCTAAAAATGTAGAGATTACCTAGATGCCTCACATCGCAAGCCTAAATCAGACAACGCCCCACACCCCAACCCCCTTCCACCGCCACAACCGCCAGCTCCTCGCCCTCCTCCTCGAAAACCAACCCTGGTTCAGCGCCCGCGATCTCGGTCGCATGATCGGCTGGCCGTTGAACTAGCGGACGCTGCGCAAGCTCGACGCAGACCAGCACCGAATGATCACGCTCGACCTGCACGGCGAAGCCGAGCCAGAGCTGATGGTCAGTGAGTCGGGGACGTACGCGATGATGGTGCATCACTATCACGCGGAGAATCGCGGGTTGCGGCAGTGGCCGGGGTTGTCGGTGAGTATGTTGCACTGGCACAGCGAGCCGTGGATACGGTTGCGGGATATGCCGAAGGTGTTGGCGCATCCGCAGATGCAGGCTGATGCGCGGCCGCATCGCTTGGCGAAGTCGTGGTGGCGGGCTGTGTTGCCTGTCTCTAGATTGGGTTGCTCTCGGCTGGGTTAAATGTCGCGTGATGGTCGTGGCGGCGGGTGACGACCATCGTGTTTTGCTGGATCAGTCTTTCAGGCGGCGTCGATAGTCGTTGATCATTTCTTTGGTGACGTCTTCCTTGTAGCAGGTGGGCGCCTCCCCTCCTTCACGGCTATACGCGCTGCGCTTGCCGCATCGGCTGCCGTTGCGGGCAGCGTTGTAGGGGCAAGGGCAGTTGCCGGAATAGCTGTCGATGGATTCCTGGATGATGGCGTTGACGATTGAGGCGTCTGTGACTTGGGTTTCTCTGGCGTGTGCGGAGAAGGCGCAGAGCAATGCGAGTATGGCGACGAAGCCTGTCCCTGTCTTTTTCATGGCTATTCCTTAGCGAGTGCAGACGGATGTCTGTTGCAAGGTTTTACCATGATGGTAATAAGCCATCAAATTTTGTTTTTTGAGGTGGCTTTTGGGAATTCGGGTTGTTCGATGAGCCTATTTGGCAATGAGGCATGGCTAGGCCAATCTGAGATTTGGTTGCCAAGGACGTAACGTATACACAGGTTTTGCTGCCGGCTCCCGGCAGATCGCGAACAAGTTCGCTCCTACGCCCTACGGGCAGAAGCCTGGATTTATGAGTGATGGCTTGAATGTGACGCCGAGCGTCACGAAATGCATGCCCACGCGGAGCTATGGACGCGATAGCCTGCGGGGCTACTGCACCCCGCAGGCGTTATGCATCAGAACTGCCAATCCAGCGACAAGCCGACACCGTGGGTTTTATCCCGCGCACCCAGCAACCCGTTGTAGTCCAGGTTGATGCGCGCGTCCTTGCCCAGCGCCAGGCTGGCGCGGGCGCCGACTACGGCGGCGTCGCGGTCCATGGAGACGCTTTGGGTGTTGAAGCTGTTGCCTGCGCTGGCGAAAGCCAAGTGTTGTTCGGCCGAGGTGTCGCTCAGGTTGTGCTGCCAGCCGAGGGTGGCGGAGACGTCGAGTTTTTGTGTGTCGTTGAGGTTGAAGCGGTTACCGGCGCGCATGCCCAGGGTCGAGAGCACGGTGTCGCGGGTGTCGTCACTGCCTTTGAGGGCCGTGGCGCCGCCTTTTCGGTGAAGCTGTCGCTGTCGAAGTGCACGTAAGCCAGGTTGGCGAACGGTTCAAGTGTCAGCGGTTGCAGGTTGAGGCGGTAGGCGGCTTCGGTGAACACCTGGCTCGACTGGGCGTCGCGCTTGACCTTCTGGCGGTCGGAGAACACCCCGAATTGCAGGTCGCGTTTCACATCGATGCGGTGCCAGCTGTGCGAGGCGCCTGCGGTCAGGCGCAGCGCACCCTGTTCGTGGCCGATGTAGGCGCCCAGGTGGTAGCTGTCCGCCGAGGCACGCGAGTGGGTGTCGTCACCCAGGCTCAGTGAAGTGTCGCTGTAACCTGCCATCGCACCCAAACGGGTGTGCTCGCTGATCAGGCCGTCGACACCGGCGAGCAGACCGCCCAAGGATGAGGTCGAGCTGGCGCTGTCGCTGCTGCCGCTGTTTTTGCCCCAGGCACCTAGCGCCTTGACCCACACCGAGTTGTCTTCGCTGCCCGGTGCTGGCTGGTCGTACAAGCCTTCTACACGCAGGCGATCACCTACGGCATCGCGCAGTTGGCGGCTGTCGTTGATCAATTGCGTGGCGATGGCCGGGTGCACCTCGCCCGACAGTTGGGTGAATGCGCGGCGTGCGCTGGCGGTATCCTGGCTGAGGATGATGCTCTCGTAGACTGAGTTGCCCGCACTCATTTGCTCGATGGACTGGGCCACGCTGCGCTGGTTGTCGGTTTGTGCGGCGCTGGCAAAGCTGTCGCCGTTGCGCTCGAGCGCCAGTGTCACGCCGGTGCCGCTGTAGGCCAGGTTGCCGTCAAGGAACGCGTAGTTATCTGTCACCGAGCCGAACTGGCCCTGAACACCGCCAGCGGCTTGCAGTACGTTGAACTGTTGGCCGAGTACGCTGCTGGTCTGGTTGCTGCTGAGCAGTGCGGCGTTGTCGTTTTCCGGCGTGAGGGCCATGTTGGCGCCGCTGACGGTCGCGATACCGCCGACCACAATGCGGTCGCTGGCAGTGGGCGAGAACTCGACCGCGTAGGTCGAACCCGGTGCCAGATTTAGGTTGCCCGCCACTTGCAAGGTGCCGATGGAGTTGCCCGGCGCAACGGTACCGCCGCGGTTGGCGGTCAGCGACGCGACGCTGCCATTGCCGCCCAGTATGCCGCCATTGTTGACGGTGACGGTCGAGGCCAGCGAACCGTTGATGGCCAGACGTCCCTGATTGACCAGTGTCGGGCCGCTGTAGCTGTTGGCGCCGGTCAACACGAGGGTGCCGATGCCTTGCTTGGTCAGGCCGCCGTGGCCGGAGATGTTGTTGCTCCATACGTCCAGTCCGCATTGCGGCCCGCTGCAGGTGCGCTGGGTCGGTTTGCCGGCATCGACAATTGCGCCGACGCCAGGCAGGTCAGCCACAAACTGGCTGTCGCCGTACGCGCCTTCGATGCGGAACTCGGCAGGAATGTCGGCCTCAGTCACGAACATGCTTGGGCCGTTGACCGCTTTGCCGAGGTTGATCATGCCCCAGCCGTACAGCGCATCGACACCGGGTGCGCCGAGGTCGGTGGCGGTGGTTTTCAGCACGTCGGCAACCTGCGCGCCGGTCATGTACGGAAAGCGCTCCATCAGCACGGCCATGCTGCCGGCCACGTGCGGTGCGGCCATCGACGTGCCGTTCTTGTTGGCCCAGCCGATGGTCAGGTCTGCAAGGCTGGTGCCGTTGAGCACCGAACTGTAGATGCGCGTGCCCGGTGCCGAGACGCAGAAGCTGGCGGTGTAGCCGCAACGCGACGAGAAGGTGCTGAGCGTATACGGCGTGGTGGCCGCTGCGGCTGCGTTGGGGTTTTGTTGCAAGGCGGCGACCGTCAGCCAGCTGGGGGCGATTTCCGGCACGAAGTAGCCGAGCCCGGCCATCGCGTCGGGGTTGTTGAGGTTGTAGTCGTTACCTGCGGCGAAGATGGTGACAACACCACTGTGCGCCGCGTCGATAGCGCCTTGATACGCGCCGCCCGGACGGCTGCCGAGGATCTGGCGGATCTGGTCGAACTGCAATTGCGCGTCCTGCACCGTGAAGTGCGGAAATGCCGGATCGCGACCGCCTTTGTCGAAGCGATCAGTGATGCCGATGCCCCAGCTGTTGTTGATGACTCTTGCGCCGCTGTTGACCAATGCGTTCCAGCCAGCCTGATACACCGCGCCGTCGTTGCCCAGTACGATGCCATCTTCCGGGCCCGGGTCGCCGTTGTCGGCGCTGATGATTTGCGCGTTGTAGGCCACGCCATGCATCGGTCCGCCATCACGATCGCCCCCCGCGATGCCGCCCACGTGGGTGCCGTGGTTGCCGAGTTTGCCGCCGGAGTCCAGGCTTGGCGCGCCGTCGTAGCGGAACGCGTCGCCCGCCTTCACCGGGATATAAGGGTCGGTGTACTCGCGGATGCCGCTGGTGACCAGGTTGACCACTTTGTTGGCGCTGGAAAACTCCGGGTGCGCGGCGTAGACCGGCTGATCGAAGATGCCCAGTTTGATGCCCTTGCCGGAGTAACCAGCAGCATAGGCCTGGTCGGCATTGATCGCGCCAACACCCCAGTCGGCATTGAATTCGGCACTGCGCCAGCTGGCGGGGTTGCCTGCCTGACCGGCTTCCACGTAGGGCGCAGCATGTGCCACTCCCATGCTGGCGAGGTAGCAGGCCAGCGCACCACAGGAGGCGCGATTGATCGCCCGAATGGCTTGGTGCAGGGGTTTTACAGCGGTGTGGCGGGTGTTGGATGCATCTTTCATGAAAACCACCATCCTTAGTTAACGCGCACAAATCTCCGCGCGCATGCATCTGCATGCGCGTCGTTCTTTTGGGTTTAGGGTTGAGTGCTGCTTAGAACTGCCAGTTGAGGCTCAGGCCCACTCCGTGGCTTTTTTCACGGCTGGCCAGCTGCCCGCTGTAATCGAGGCTGACCTTCGCGTCCTTGCTCAACGCGATGCTGGCATGCGCACCGACCAGCGCGGCGTCGCGGACCAGAGGCGAGCTTTCGATGCCGAAGCTGCCACCACCCGAGGCGAATGCCAGGTGTTGTTCGGCGTCGGTGTTGCTCAGGTTGTGCTGCCAGCCTAGGCTGCCGGACAGGTCGACTTTCTGCCGCTCGGTGATCGCGATGGTTTTCAATGCACGCACGCCGAGGGTGCTGAGTACCGCATCACGGTTGTCACTGCCCGCAGACAACGCCGCTGCATCCCCCTTCTCGGTGAAACCTTCAGTGTTGAGGTGGACGTAAGCCAGATTGGCGAACGGCTCGACGGTCGCGGGTTGCAGGTGAATGCGGTAAGCCGCTTCGGTGAAGACTTGCGTACTCTGGGCATCGTGCCTAGTTTTCTCTTTGCCTGCTGCACCGCCAACCTGCACGTCGCGTTGCGCGTCAATGCGATGCCAGCTGTGCGTGCCACCCAGGGTCAGGCGCAGCGCGCCGATTTCGTGACCGACGTAGGCGCCCAGATGGTAGCTGTCTATCGAGGCTCGGGAATGCGTGCCAGAGCCCATGTTCAGCGAGCTATCGCTGTAACCTGCGACGACGCCCAAGCGCGTGTCGTCGGCAACGTTGCCATCGACGCCCGCCAGCAGGCCGCCAATCGAGGAGGTGTAACCGGCAGTGTCATCACCTGAGTCGGTTTTGCCCCAGGCACCCAGAGCTTTGATCCAGACATTGTCCTGTGCCGTGGTGTTGCCATCGGTACCGAACACGCTGGCGCCGAGGCGCTCCCCGACGGCATCACGGACCTGACGACTGTCGTTGATCAGCACGCTGCCAATCGCCGGGTAAATCTCGCCGGACAATTGCTGAAAGCTGTCGAGGGCAGCGGCGGCGCTTTGAGTCAGCAACAGGTTTTCGTACACCGCGTTGCCTGCGCCGAGTTGTTCGGCTGCGGTGGCTACGGCAGCTTGATTAGGGGTTTGTGCGACGCTACTGAAGGCGTTTGTCTGCTCGACGTTCAGGACAACGCCGGTGGCTGTGTAATCGAGACGGCCACCGAGAAAGGCGTAATTGGAGGACACGCTGCCGAACTGTCCGTTGACGCCGTTGGCGGCCTGTAACACATCGTACTGACGACCCACGACGCTTTGACCCGGCGCCGCGCTCAAGGCAATCGGCGTGTTGTCTTGAAGCGCCAGCGCCATGTTTGCGCCTGCTACAGTCGCGCTGCCGGTGGCGACGATGCGATCACTCGCAGTCGGAGAAAGCTCCACGGCGTAGGTCGAACCTGGCTCGAGGGTGACATTGCCATTGACCTGCAAGGTGCCGATGGAATTGCCCGGCGCGACAACGCCGCCGTTGCGCGCAGTCAGTCCACCGACCTGCCCATTACCGCCCAACGTACCTCCGGCATTGACCTGCACGGCCGAGACCAGCGAGCCGTTCACCGACAGCAAGCCGCCGTTAACCAGTGTGTCGCCACGGTAGGTGTTGGCGCCCTCCAGAATCAGTCGACCCGCGCCGGATTTGATCAGGCTGCCTTGGTACTGACGTTTTGCCGCTGCTGCGGCGCGCGCGGTACCTGTTGCGTAATCAGCCTGATCCTGCTGGCTGGCGCTGCTGGCGACGCCGTTTTGCCAACCTTTGCTGACCAGCGTCTGCTGCCAGGTGGCCTGCTCGGCGGTGTCTTCGGCCTGACGCTGGATCAGCGCCTGATCGGAAATATTGTTGCTCCACACGTCGGTCAAACCCGAGCCGAGATTGGCGTCGAAAGTGCCGAGCAACTGACCAGGGCCGCGCATCGCCCGCTCCAGATTCGCCACGCCCCAACCGACGCTGTTGGTCGGTGCCTGAGTGACAGAGCCGTCAAGCTGGGTGGCGGTGGTCAGCAGCACTTGCAGCGCCTGCTCGTTGGTCATGTACGGGAAACGTTCCATCACCAGTGCCAGTGCGCCAGTCGCATGCGGTGCAGACATCGAAGTACCGGATTTGATGCCGTAACCGCCACCCGGCACGGTGCTGTTGACCAGCCGACCGGGCATGGTGATGCACCAGTATTTGGACAGCCCGCACTGGTTGTAGCGTTGACCGTTGCTGCTGTCGAGGCCCGACACGGCCAGCCAGTGGCCTTCGAGGTCCGGTTCGAAATACGGCAAAGAGGCGCGCACGCTGGCGTTGGCGTAACCGCTGTTGCCAGCACTGAACACATTGATCACGCCCTTGCGCGATACATTTGCCGCTTCGTCCAGCCAGGTGCCGCGGTTGTAGTGCTGAGCGTAGGCTGCGCGCACGCCGGCTTCGGTGGCGTAGGTCACGTCGGCCGGTTGGCTGCCCCAACTGTTGTTGATGGCACGTACGCCAGCATCGGCCAATGCGCCGTACACCGCCTTGAAATACCGCGGGTCGGGGTTGGGGCCGAACAGGAAACTGTCATTCTGATTGGTGTTGCCGACGAAGACTTGCGCGTTGTAAGCCACGCCGTGCATGCCGACGCCATCGCGCGCTGCGCCCATGGTGCCGGTAACGTGTGTGCCGTGAGTATCGTTGTTCGGGTTGATTGCGCCGGTGATGCTGAACGGCGAGCCGTCAACGTAGGTGCCGCTGGCGGTAACCGCGTGGTAGCGGGACGGTGTGGCTTCTGGGTGGGAAGGGTCGAACCCCGAGTCCAGCGCACCGATCTTGATGCCTGCACCTGTAATGCCAGCGGCATAGGCTTGATCAGCCTGAATGCGGCCAAGCCCCCAATCGCTCTGGAATTCTGCCGAGCGCCAGCTGGCAGCGTCACCTGACTTACCTAGCTCGGTGTAGTCGGCGTAGGCCGAACAGCCAAATGAAAAAGACAGGACGCAAAGTGCGCCAGTTGCTACAGGCTTGAACGAATAACGGACAGCACTTACGTACTTCGACTTTTGCATCCCTGCGCACCTGTTAATGGTCGGCTCATGATTGAGCGATTCCAGAACATAGTCCGCAGCTTGAAACTTGGCAACCTATTTGTGCCAAATCTTGCACTAACATTAAAGCCATAAGGAAAACGCATCGCAGGACATATATGTCGCTGATAGGCACTTGAATGCATTGAGTTTTTATATTTCATTGTTAATGACTAGCGATCTTAATAGTGGCTATTTAATTGCACGCAACTTGTTTTTCCAGCCATTACACTCACTGTTTACAGTAACAGCTCACCAAGCGTGTTACTTGCCTGAGCGCACCAAAAGTTGGCAGACGTGCGCCCCATAAAAGAGATGACGCTCCGCGTCCTATCCAAGGAATGGCCTGTGCTTAAGCGGGCAAGTCTGGCGTTTGCATCGCCGCGGAGATGTCTGCACCATGCCAGGCTGGACAGCATTCGACCTCAGGCATTTTCATGAAACGCGATACGACGTCCGCGCTGGCGGGACTCATCAGGAAGTTACGCAACCTCTTGCGCGGCCCGGAGACACCCGCAACTCGCGAACCTCATCACCAGCCGGACACGCCTGATGTAGAGCCGACGCCATCTGCAAAGCCTGTCGATGCCGCACCTGCGCAGCGTATCCACAAGAAGCCGCGTGCGCCCGACGCAGCAAAGCCTGCGTCGGCGCCTTCATGCCCGCATTGCAAAAAAATCATGATGATCAAGGTGGCCCGCACGGGCAAGAATGCCGGTGAGTTCTGGGGCTGTGTGGCGTATCCGAAGTGTCGGGGTATTCGGCCGATCTTTCGCTGAGCGCAAGATCGGCTCCTCTGTCAGAGGCACGCCGAAGTCAGCTGATCCTGCCCAGCAACTCGCGCGCCATACGCCGATGCTCATCGTCTGACTCGGCAATGACCCGTTGCAGAATTTCCCGGGCGGACTCGATCTCGCCCTCCTCGATCAACACCTGAGCCTGATTGATCTGGCTGAGCGGCGGCTCTTCAAGGTCCAGCAGGTCAAAGTCGGCATCGTCACTCATGAAACTGTCGAGGAACTCATCGCTCAGCTCGCCTGCATCGGCGGGCATGACCACCTCGACAGGCTCGATGATTTCAGGCTCCGAGAAGTCGCTGAGGAATTGTTCATCCGAGAGTTCGAAGACTTCCGGCAACTGAGTCAGGTCAGAGGAGAAGCCGGGGTCGACCTCGGCAGGCGCGCTAGTGGCACTTGCCTTGTTGCGCGGCGGCGGGGTGTCGAACGGGTCGACCAGATCCCAGTCGGCATCCATCGACAGGTCGTCGAGGTTCAACTGGAATTCGTCGGCAGGCAGAGGGTTCAAGGCCGCAGCGGTGGTTTCATCCAGTTGCGCTGTCGGCTCGGGCTGCAGGTCGGGCAGCAGGTCAGGCTGAGCACGTTGTGTCGACGCCGGCTCGACCTTGTCGAAGGACAGCCCGGTGGCGGCACCGGCGGCAACCGGCATGAAGGCTGCTGCGATGGGTGTTTCGGCGGCTTTGATTTGCGGGAAACGGTCGCGGATGTCCTGGATGGTCTGCGGGTCTACGCCGTGCTCGAGCGCCGCTTGCTCTTCGCGGACAAACCCGCTGCCGTCGCCTTGCTCTGCCAGCAGTTCCAGCAACCTGATGCGAATATCGCCACGTTGCGGCTGGGTCTCGAGCGCGCTGCGCAGAATCCCCATAGCTTCGCTGAAACGCCCGTAGGCGATGTAGATACTGACACCGTCCAGCGCATCGGGCGCCGCGCCCG
This sequence comes from Pseudomonas tremae, assembly GCF_001401155.1. GTDB lineage: Bacteria > Pseudomonadota > Gammaproteobacteria > Pseudomonadales > Pseudomonadaceae > Aquipseudomonas > Aquipseudomonas tremae. The sequence goes on along the minus strand of NZ_LJRO01000252.1, from coordinate 17,605 downwards.
CCTGGCGTTGCGACGCCGCCGGCCTGACCGGCGCAGGCGTTATATCAGGGTTGGGTTGCGGTGCAACGGCGGGCACCTCAAAGACCGGCAGCATCGAGGCCTGAGCAGGCTTGATCAAAGGATCATCCGGCGTCAGCGGCGCTGCCGCAGCCAGAGTGCGTCGCTGGCGTCGTTTCGAATAGGCATATGCCAGCAGCAGAAGCACGATCAGAACAGCAGAAAGCAGTGTCGGCAGGCTGACGAACGAGTCACTGCCTGGTGCTACTACCGCCGCAGGCTGAAACGGGGCAGCGGGCGGTACGGCAGGCGATGTCGCAGGTGCGGCGGGCGTGACAGGCGTAAGCGGCTGAGCGGCGGACTGCGCCAGAGCCAGATCACTGCGCAAGGCAGTGATTTGCTTGTCCTTGCCGCTCATCTGCTCTTGAAGCTCCTGAGTCTGCGCCTTGAGGGCTTCCAGCGATTGCGCCAGCTGCTGGTTTTCGATGGCTGCAGCCGAGAGCTGTTCGGCGGTACGCTGCAATTCGGCTGGCTTCGCTTGTGGTGCGGCTGGGGCTGGGGCTAAGGCAGTAGGCAGCGACGCTGAATCCGGCAGCAACAGGTCCTGGCCGGCTTTAAGTGCAGACCCGGCGCCGCCAGCAAACACTTGCGGGTTGAGCGAGCGGATACCATCCGCCAACTGGCTCGCCGACACCTTGCTGCCCTGCCCTTGCAGGCGGCTGGCGATACCGTTCAGCGTGTCGCCGCTAGCCACTGTGTAACGCTTGCCCTGCACCGCAGCAGGCGGCGCAACGGGCATGCGGTTTTCCTGTGCTGTATCCGTCGAGCGCTGATTGCGGCTGCGGGTAGCCGCGAGGCCCTGGGGGGACGTGGAAGGGTCAAGCAGCAGGGTGTATTCGTGCAACAGGTCGCCGTTGGGCCGCGCCAGTTGCACCAGAAAACTCATGTAAGGTTCAGTGACCGGCTTGCTGGACACAACCCGGATAACCCCGCGATTGCCCCGCAGCACTGGGGTGAAGCGCAGGTCATTGAGGAAGAACACCCGTTCGATCCCAGCCCTGGCGAAGGCCTCAGGGGAAGCGAGCCTGGCAACCACGTCCTCGTTGCTCAGCCCGCCTGTTTCCAGCAACTCGATCTCGGCATTCAGCGGCTGATTGAGCGCCGAATGCAGGGTTATCTCACCCAGCCCCAGTGCTGACGCCAAGGTGGAACAGGCCAGCAGCGAGACCGCCATAACGCTCTTGCAAAACACTGCGCGCGCCGTGCGACCCGCACCTTCGACAGCAGCCAGGGAATTCTTCAGCATGCGAACCCTTATGGAAACCACAGCAGGCTTCTCTCGTAATCAGATGGACGTCAGTATCCGTCACAAGAGTATGGTTGAGAACTCGCTGCTTCGTCTCAGGATCTTTCCAGATTGGCCAGAATCTGTGAGTGCACCTGCATGCTGACGCGCAGATCGTCTTCGCTCACGCCTTTTAACAGTTCGATACGCAAGACATTGGCTATGGTCTCAATCTTCTCGATCAGGGGCAATGCGGTATCACAGAGCAGTATCTTCTTCGCCCGGCGATCCTCAGCGACCGCCACTCGTTGAACCAGCCCCTGTTTTTCGAGGCTGTCGAGCAGTCGGGCCAGGGTCGGACCTTCCACACCAACGCTCTGCGCCAGCTCGCGCTGGGTAGGCGGTTGGTTGAAACGGGCAAGGTGTAGAAGAACCAGCCAGCGAGCCTGTGACAGGCCAAGATCGACCAGCCTGCGGTCCAGCTCAGCGCGCCAGCCTCGGGTCAGGTGGCCCAGTTGCATCCCGAAACGGTGTTCATCAGTCAATGGCATAAGGGAACTCATGATTCAAACTAATTGTTAGCGAGCTAAGCATGGTCCCTATGATCAGGCAAGCAAGTGGCGGTGACGCTACGTTGCACGTCGTTATACCTCAAATTCCGATTGCAGCGCCGCACGCACGCAATACAGCACCCCCTCCGGGACCCGCCCAGCAAACTGTTCGGCAATCGCCGACACCGGCGGCAACTCGCCTTCGCCGTCGAGAAAAGCGTCCTGGACTTCACCCAGCAAATCTTCCGGCAAATCCAGCGCCTGCTCGATAGACAACTGCTGCTTGCCGATGGCCTCGGCCAGCAGGGTGTAGACGTTCTTTTCCGAGCACTGCAACTGGCCTGCGATCTGTGCTGGCGTCATACCGGCACGCGCCAGGCTGATCAACTCGTGGCGAATGTCGGCCACCACCCTGGGCGCCTCGGCTTTGCCGCTGAGCACTTCGAGAAACGCCTCACCGTAACGCTCCAGCTTGCGCGCACCCACGCCACTGACGCGCGCCATCTCGGCCATCGAACCCGGCTTGCTACGCAGCATTTCCAGCAGCGTCGAGTCGGGAAAAATGACGTAAGGTGGCACGCCGTGTTCTTCGGCCAGTTTGCGCCGCAGGGTCCGCAAGGCTTCCCACTGCTCACGCTCCTCGCCTCGCACCAGTTGGCTGGCCGGGCTGCCGGAACTGCTTTTCGAAGTGGTTTGTGGTTTGAGATCGCGACGCAGTTCCAAAGAAACTTCACCACGCAACAACGGCCGACAGGTGTCGCTCAGGCGCAGACCGCCGTAGCCTTCAAGATCGATGTCGGCCAGACCGCGCGCGACCAGCTGACGGAACAGCGAACGCCATTCGGCTTCTGTGCGCGCCTTGCCTACACCGAATACCGACAAGTGCTGATGACCGAAGCTTTCCACCTTGTCATTGGATTTGCCGAGCAGGACATCCACCAGATGCCCCACGCCATAACGCTGACCGGTTCGGTAAATGGCGGATAGCGCCTGACGCGCAGGCTCGGTGGCATCCCAGGTCTGCACACCGTCGACACAGTTGTCGCAGTGGCCGCACGGGTTGGGCATGTCTTCGTCGAAATAGGCCAGCAAGGTCTGCCGGCGGCAGCGGGTTTCTTCACACAGGGCCAGCATGGCATCGAGTTTGTGCTGCTCCAGCCGCTTGTGGCGCTCGTCGCCTTCGGAGTTCTGCAGCATCTGCTTGAGCATCAGCACGTCCTGCAGGCCGTAGGCCATCCAGGCATCGGCAGGCAGACCATCGCGCCCTGCCCGGCCAGTTTCCTGGTAGTAAGCCTCAAGGGATTTCGGCAGGTCCATGTGCGCGACGAAACGCACGTTGGGTTTGTCGATACCCATGCCGAACGCGATGGTCGCGACCATGATCAGCCCCTCCTCGTTGAGGAAGCGCTTCTGGTTGGCCGCGCGGGTTTCCGACGGCAAACCTGCGTGATAGGGCAGCGCGGGATAACCGTTCTCGCTGAGAAAAACCGCCACTTCATCGACTTTCTTGCGTGACAGGCAATAGACGATGCCAGCGTCGCTGCGCCGCTCGGACAGGAACGCCAGCAACTGCTTGCGCGGCTGTTCCTTGGGCACGATGCGGTAAAAGATGTTGGGACGGTCGAAGCTGGAGAGGAAGCGCTCGGCGTTCTGCAAGTGCAGACGCGTGACGATTTCTTCTCGGGTGCGCTTGTCGGCTGTGGCGGTCAACGCGATACGCGGCACATCCGGAAACAGCTCGGCCAGTTGCCCCAGTTGCAGGTATTCAGGACGGAAATCATGGCCCCATTGCGATACACAATGCGCTTCGTCGATAGCGAACAGGGCGATTTTCAGGTTTTGCAGGAATGACAGCATGCGTGGCTGGACCAGTCGCTCCGGGGCGAGGTACAGCATTTTGACCTCGCCCAGACGAACGCGATTGGCCAGGTCGCGCTGCTGCTCTGCGCTGAGGGTAGAGTTGAGCGCTGCAGCCGAAACACCCAGCTCGTCCAGCGTGGCAACCTGATCGTCCATCAGCGCGATCAGCGGCGATACGACCACACACAAGCCATCACGCAACAGCCCCGGCACCTGGAAACACAGGGACTTGCCGCCCCCGGTAGGCATCAGCACCAGTGCATCGCCGCCGTTGGCCACACGCTCAATAATGGCACCCTGGCGACCACGAAAACTGTCGTAACCAAAGATGTCTTTAAGTACGCGTTGTGCCTGCTCAAGCATAAAAACCCCGGAATATCCTGCTGCACTGCAAAACGCAGGAGTATACCCGAGCACTCGCAGGCAATGGATGACTGGGACATCAGCGGTCAAAATTAACTGCAATTGGCCTGCGCGCTGGCGCCACGGGCGCTCAGGGCCTAGAATCCAGCATCGTTTATTTTCAAGGTAGTGCCTCCATGTCCTTCGCTGAGCAACTCACCCGCCTGCAAGTCTTCCTCGATGCAGATGAACTGCACGATGAAGCGCTGGACTACGTGGCCGCGCATGGCTACCTGACTGCCCTGTCCATCTGTGCCGAGGAGGTGCCGGAGCGCGAATGGATCGACGCACTGTTCTCCGAGCCGCCGCAATACGCCAGTGAAGCGCAGCAGACGGAAGTCGAGGCAACACTTATTGCACTGAAGGCGCACATTGCTCGCCTGCTGGCGTCGGACGAAGAGTTCGAGCTGCCCTGCGATCTGGACCTGGGCGACGACCCTGATGACTCCGACCTTCGCGGCTGGTGCATCGGCTTCATGGAAGGCGTGTTCCTGCGTGAAAACGCCTGGTTCGAAAGTGCCGAGGAAGAAGTCAGCGAAATGCTCTTGCCGATCATGGTGGGTTCGGGCCTGTTCGACGAGCAGCCGGAATTCTCCGACATCGCTCAGGACGCCAACCTGATGGACGACATGATCGTGCAGATCCCGGAAGCACTGACAGCGCTCTACCTGTTGTGTCAGGCCCCGGACGAGAAGCCGGCGATCCTCAAACCCCGCCACCACTGAGTCGGCGCCTATGGCGCAAGGCTCACTGCGCACCAGCCGTCATTGGTGGGTGCGCTATCTGCTTGTAGCGGTCGGCTGGTTGAGCGTCGCACTGGGCGTCATCGGCATTTTCCTGCCGGTGCTGCCCACTACGCCCTTTCTGCTGTTGGCCGCCGCCTGTTTCGCCCGTAGCTCCCCGCGCTTCTACCAATGGCTGATCAACCATCGGCAGCTTGGCCCGTGGATTCGCGACTACCTCGAAGGCAACGGCATTCCCCTCAAGGGCAAAGTGTGGGCAATCGGCACGATGTGGTTCAGCATCGGCCTGTCGTGCTACCTGGTGCCATCGTTCTGGGCGCGCGCGTTCATGCTCACCAGTGCAGTACTGGTCACGATTTATATCCTCCGGCAAAAGACGCGGCAAAAGCGCTGATCCAATAGCGCTATCAGCGCCACCGTGTATCACTCATGAAACAGCTGCTTTTCGGGCATGGTGCCTATTCGAAAAGCGTCTGAGGGCGCGTTCAAACTCGCATAGGCTTCAGGGCAAGCCTTGAACGGATCGAGGCTGATAAACCGACAGAAACCAGTCGGGCAGCCCGCTTTCAAGGAGAACACCATGCGCGACCTGAACCCTCTTTACGCTGCGGTCCTGCAGGCTGTGGAGGCAATGGCCCCAAATGCTCAGACTCCGCAGCCCGAGCTTGAGCCTCAGCCACGTGCTCCATTGCCAAAAAGACACACAACTGCCCACACGGACCTGACTCGACTCCTGAACGGCGACTTCCAGCAAGCGGACGATGTGACGGCCCCGCAGCCGATCGCCTTGCAGGTGGCGAATGCGCCTCAGTGACCGCCACCCGCCACGTAGTCGGGCATTTATTCAGCCGATCAATAGACGCAACGCGTGATCATTTCTTCTTGTCTCTGGCGAACGCTGCTTCCAGCGCTTCGTTGATCGTGCGCAGTACCTTGACTCTTGCCCAGCGCTTGTCGTTGGCCTCGATCAGTGTCCAGGGCGCGATTTCGGTGCTGGTGCGATCCACCATGTCACCCACTGCCTGGCGGTAATCAGGCCATTTCTTGCGGTTGCGCCAGTCGTCTTCGGTGATCTTGTAGCGCTTGAAAGGGATCTTTTCACGCTCCTGAAAGCGCTCCAGCTGGGTCTGTTGATCGATGGCCAGCCAGAACTTGACGACCACCACACCCGCTTCCGTGAGTTGTTCTTCGAAATCGTTGATTTCGGCGTAAGCGCGCTTCCAGTCCGAGTCGCTGCAAAAACCCTCGACCCGCTCGACCAGCACGCGGCCATACCAAGAGCGGTCGAAGATGGTGAATTTGCCGCGCGCCGGTATCTGGCGCCAGAACCGCCACAGATACGGTTGCGCTCGTTCGTCCTGAGTCGGCGCAGCGATAGGCACGATGGCGTACTGACGCGGGTCCAGTGCAGCGGCAACCCGTCGGATAGCGCCGCCTTTACCTGCTGCGTCATTGCCTTCGAACACGGCCAGCAATGCATGGCTCTTCATGCGTTTGTCGCGCATGTTGCCGGACAGCCGCGCCTGCTCGGTGATCAGTTGTTCCTGATAGTAGTCCTTGCTCAGTTGCAGGCTCAGGTCGAGGCTGTCGAGCAGCGTGCGTTCATCACTGTGGATCGCCAGCGGCCCGACCGTGAGCGCGCTGGGCTCGGGTTCGACCTTGTTGAGCGCAGCCTGCATGCCCTCCAGCAACAGGCGTCCCACCGTCAGGCTGCGGTAGTTGGCGTCCACGCCTTCGATCACGTGCCAGGGCGCGTACTCGCGGCTGGTGCGGCGCAACACTCGCTCGCCGAAGCGCACGAACTTGCCGTAGGTCCGGGATTGCTGCCAGTCCAACGGGCTGATGCGCCAGCTGTGCAGCGGGTCATCCTTGAGGGTCTTGAGGCGCAGCTTCATCTGTTTTTTGGACAGGTGAAACCAGAACTTGAAGATCAGCGCGCCTTCGTCACAGAGCATCTTTTCAAGGCGTTCGGCACCGCTGATGGCCTGATCGAGTACCGCATCCTTGTAGCGGCCATGCACACGATCCTGAAGCATCTGGCTGTACCAGTTGCCAAAGAAAATGCCCATGCGCCCCTTGGCCGGCAGCTGTCGCCAGTACCGCCAGGCCGGCGGGTGCGCCAGTTCTTCGTCGGTTTGCTGGTCGAAGGTGCGCACCTCTATCAAGCGCGGGTCCATCCATTCGTTGAGCAGTTTGACGGTCTCGCCCTTGCCAGCGCCTTCTATGCCATTGATCAGCACAATGATCTGCCGCCCGGCCTGCTCGTGAAGGTCTATTTGCGCTTCCAGCAACGCCTCGCGCAACTCGGGCAGGGCCGCCTCGTAGGTTTCATCGTCAATGGCATGACCGATTTCAGCAGATTCAAACATGCACAACTCCTGATGGGTGGTGGCTCAATGAACGCCCCAATGGTGATTGTGACCACTGATCAGGGGCATCGGTCAATCCGCGCAGCCTTGATAGCACTTTTATCCGCGCAGACGGCTAAAATGCAGCCACTGCCTCCGCTGAGCCCGACATGACTATTACCCGCCACGCCCAGATCGACTGGGACGAACACGGCAACCCGCGTTCCCGCGACTTTTCCGACGTGTATTTTTCCACCGAATCCGGCCTGGACGAGACACGCCATGTGTTTCTGGTGCAAAACGACCTGCGGCGGCGTTTCACCGAGTTACCGGCTGGCGGGCGACTGGTGATTGGTGAGACCGGCTTTGGCACGGGCCTTAATTTTCTCTGTACCTGGCAGTTGTTCAACGAGTGCGCGCCAGCCGATGCACGGCTGCATTTTGTCAGCGTCGAGAAGTACCCGCTGAGCCGCGCCGACCTGCAACGGGCGCTTGCGCTATGGCCGGAACTGTCGAGCGTCGCCCAGCCGTTGCTTGAGCAATATGTTGCGATACATGAGGGTTTTCAGCGCCTGGTCTTCGATGGCGGACGTGTCACCCTGACGCTGCTGATCGGTGATGCCTTGCAGATGCTGCCGCAACTGGACGGGCAGATCGATGCTTGGTTTCTCGATGGCTTCGCCCCGGCGAAAAACCCTGAAATGTGGACCCCGGAACTGTTTGCCGAACTGGCCCGGCTGTCTGCACCTGCCACCACCATCGGCACGTTCACCAGTACCGGCTGGGTGCGGCGCTCGCTGAACGCGGCAGGTTTCAAGATGAAGCGCGTGCCGGGAATCGGCCACAAGTGGGAAGTGCTGCGCGGTGCGTTCATTGCCACGCCAGAAGGCGTCACGCCGCCCCCCGCCGCCAAACCCTGGTTCGCCCGCCCTGCGTTGATTGCACGGGAGCGCAAAGCGCTGGTGATCGGCGCCGGGCTGGCTGGGTGCGCAACTGCGCAGAGTCTTGCGCAACGCGGCTGGCAGGTCAGCCTGCTGGAACGCCATGCTGCACCGGCTCAGGAGGCCTCCGGCAACCCGCAAGGCGTGCTGTACCTGAAGCTGTCGGCGCACGGCACGGCGCTGTCACAGCTTATCCTGAGTGGTTTTGGTCACACGCGCAGGCTGCTTGAACGCCTGCAACGAGGTGTGGACTGGGACGCTTGCGGCGTGCTGCAGCTGACCTTCGACGACAAGGAGGCGCTGCGCCAGAAGCAACTGGCCGAAGCCTTCCCGGAATCGCTGTTGCACTTGCTTGACCGCCCCGCAGCCGAAGCGCAAAGCGGCATTGCGCTCGACAGCGGTGGACTGTTTTATCCCGAGGGCGGCTGGGTCCACCCGCCTGCGTTGTGTCAGGCACAGGTACAACACCCGAATATCCGTCTGATCGCCCATCATCAGGCGCTGGCGTTAAAGCGTGTCGATGATCAATGGCAGGTTTGGGGTGATGAGCAACTGATCGACAGCGCACCCGTTGTAGTTTTGGCAGGGGCGGCTGACATCAAGCAGTTTTCGCAGAGCGCCGACTTGCCGCTCAAGCGCATTCGCGGTCAGATCACGAGCTTGGCGCAAACCGACGCAAGTGCTGCATTGCGCAGCGTGGTGTGCGCCGAAGGTTATGTCGCGCCGGCACGGCTGGGCGAACACACGTTAGGGGCCAGTTTTGATTTCAACAGCATTGATCTCACCCCCAATCTGGCGGATCACGCAGGCAACCTGACACTGCTGCAGGAAATTTCCGCAGACCTGGCGTCTCGCCTTGAGACAGCGGACATGCCTGCGCAGCAATTGCGCGGTCGGGCTGCGTTTCGTTGCACCAGCCCCGATTACCTGCCCATCGTCGGCCCGCTGGCCGATCGCGAAGCATTTATGCAGGCATACGCGGCGCTGGGCAAGGATGCACGGCAAGTACCTGATATAGATTGCCCGTGGCTGGACGGCCTGTACGTCAACAGCGGCCACGGCTCACGCGGTTTGATTACGGCACCGCTGTCGGCCGAACTGATCGCCGCCTGGGTCGACAACGAGCCCCTGCCCTTGCCACGCAGCGTAGCCGAGGCGTGCCACCCCAACCGCTTTGCCCTGCGCGGGATTATTCGCGGTGGCGGGAAGTAGCTTCATGGTGCCCATGCCAATGCGAAGCGTTATACACAAGCCCTGATAGGCCTGAAAAGCAGGACTAACGTGGAGCATCCGCGCAATGGTTGAGATTATCGTTCCCTGCGCTTCAGCGCGGGAATGCAGCTCTCCAGGCTCTACGTCGAAAGCAGGACGCAGAGTGTTCTGAACGACATGACGATGGGGGGCGTCGCACGATATTCTCATCTGCCGCGACGCGCACGCGCTCAGGCGCTACTCTTTGAACTCAGTCAGAACAGTTGAGCCACACATGCTGCAAGTGCGAAACGTAACCAAGCGCTACACCACGGCACAAGGACCACTGAATGTCTTGCGGGGTGTTGATCTGCATCTTGAGAAGGGCGAGAGCCTGGCGTTGATGGGTGAGTCCGGTAGTGGCAAAAGCACGCTGTTGCATCTGGTGGCGGGGCTGGATCAGGTCGATGGCGGCACTATCGAGGTCGCAGGCCAGCGTCTGGACCTGATGAGCGAAAGCCAGCTGGCCAACTGGCGACGTACCGAAATCGGCCTGGTGTTTCAGCAGTTCAACCTGATCGGCAGCCTGAAAATAGCTGACAATCTGGCGTTCCAGGCACGACTGGCAGGGCGTCACGACCCCGTCTGGCAGGCACAATTGACCGAGCGACTCGGGCTCGGCGAGCTCCTTGACCGTTACCCTGAACAGTTGTCCGGCGGCCAGCAGCAGCGTGTCGCCATCGGTCGCGCCCTCGCTTCACGGCCAGGCCTGTTGCTGGCCGACGAACCCACCGGCAATCTTGATGAAGCCACCAGTGACGAAGTGCTGCAACTGCTGCTGGACCTGCTCGGTGACAGCACCACCAGCCTGCTGATGGTCACCCACAGCCCGCGAGTCGCCGAACGCCTGGCGCGACAGGTGGTGTTGCATCATGGTCGCCTGGCAACCGAAGGCGAGCGCTGAGATGCGGGTTTTCTACTGGACCCTGCGTGCGTTACTGAGCCATTGGCGAAGGCATCCAGTGCAGTTTTTCAGCGTGCTGACGGGCCTTTGGCTGGCCACCGCGTTGCTGACCGGCGTACAGGCGCTTAACAGTCAGGCGCGAGAAAGCTACCAGCGAGCCAGCCAATTGATCGGCGGCGAACCGCAGACCAGCATTACAGCGACCGGCGGCGGACTGTTTGCTCAGGACCTGTTCATCCAGTTGCGCCGTGAAGGTTGGCCGGTGTCGCCCGCGCTGCAAGGGCGCATCGTGCTCAAGGACGCGCAAGACAGTCGTCTGCAACTGATGGGCATCGAGCCGGTGACGTTGCCCCAAGGCTCGGCACTGGCCGGGCAAACACTGGATTCGAACCAAATCGTCGACTTCCTCACGCCACCGGGCATGACCTGGATCGCGCCGCAGACGCTGCAGGCATTGGGGCTGCAGGAAGGCCAGCAGCCGCTGACCGAAAACGGCTCCGCGCTGCCTCCGCTGCGCGCCAAGCCAGACATGGCGCCGGGCGTGTTACTCACAGATATCGGCTTTGCACAAGCATTGCTGGGCCAGCCCGGACAGTTGTCGCGCATGCTGCTGGCCAAGGACTTTGCAGCCCGCAGCCCCACGCTTCCTTCCGCCCTGAGCAACCTGCTGGTGATCAGGAAAAGCGGTGAGGAGAACAACCTCGAGCGTCTGACCGAAAGCTTTCACCTGAATCTAAATGCGCTGGGTGTGCTGTCATTCATCGTCGGGCTGTTCATCGTCCATGCCGCCATTGGCCTGGCACTGGAACAGCGTCGGGGCCTGCTGCGCAACCTGCGCGCCTGCGGGGTCAGCGCTCGTTTGCTGATTACCGCGCTGAGCGTTGAGCTGGGCGCATTGGCTTTGCTGGGCGGCATTTTTGGCGTGGTCAGCGGCTATTTTCTGGCCAGTATGCTGCTGCCGGATGTCGCGGCCAGCCTGAGAGGCCTGTACGGGGCTGAAGTCGCCGGTCAATTGAATCTGAGCCTATGGTGGTGGCTGAGCGGAATAGGCCTGAGCCTGCTTGGCGCGTTGCTGGCCGGTGCCAACAGCCTGCTGCGCGCCGCACGGCTGCCGCTATTGGCGCTCGCCAATGCCCAAGCCTGGCAACAGGCCCATGCGCGCTGGCTGCGCAGGCAAGCCTGGGTGGCGGCAATAGGAGCAGCAGTTGCCTTGGCGGCCTTGCTGTTCGGCAACACGCTGATGCTGGGTTTTGTGATGATGTCCGCGCTGTTGCTCAGTGCTGCGCTGGGCCTTCCCGTGCTGCTGGATGCCATGCTCGGCAGCCTGCTACGGCGCAGTCGCTCGGCGCTGGGACAATGGTTTCTCGCCGACTGCCGTCAGCAATTGCCAGCGTTGAGCCTGGCGCTGATGGCGCTGTTGCTGGCAATGGCTGCCAATATCGGCGCAGGCAGCATGACATCGGGCTTTAGGGAGACCTTCAACAGCTGGCTGGAGCAACGCCTGACTGCCGAGTTGTACGTCAGCCCACAAGATCCGGCGCAGGCCAAACCCTTGCAAACCTGGCTGAACCAGCAAACGGATATCAGCGCAGTGCTGCCTAACTGGCAGGTGCCGGTACAGGTCCAGGGCTGGCCCGCCGATCTGTTTGGCGTGATCGATCACAGTACTTATCGCCAGCACTGGAAACTGCTCGAATCCGTCGCGGGCGATCCGTGGGATCTGTTGCGTGACGAGGACAGCGTAATGCTCAGCGAACAGCTCGCGCGCCGTCTCGGTGCGCGGCTGGACGATACGCTGAACATCCCGATACCCAACGGTCAGTGGCCTGTGCGTATCGTCGGGATCTACGCCGACTACGGCAATCCCAAAGGCCACTTGCTGGTGAACTCAAAACACCTGCTCACTCATTGGCCGCAACTGACGCCGGTTCGCTTCAACCTGAGGATCGACCGGGCGGCGACGCCTCCACTGATCAGCAGATTGCAGGACAACTTCACGCTGGACGACAACCACATCATTGATCAGAGCCAGCTCAAAGGCTGGTCCAGCCAGGTGTTTGAGCGCACGTTTGCGGCCACCGCTGCGCTCAACAGTCTGACACTCGGCGTGGCCGGAATAGCATTGTTCATCAGCCTGCTGACCCAGAGCCAGAGCCGCCTAGGACAGCTCGCACCGTTGTGGGCTCTGGGCGTGACGCGGCGGCAATTGATGCTGCTCAATCTGGGGCAGACCTGGCTGCTGGCGGTACTGACCCTGGTGCTCGCGCTGCCGTTGGGCCTGATGCTGGCATGGTGTCTGGACGCGGTCATCAACGTTCGGGCCTTTGGCTGGCGCCTGCCGTTGCAGGTGTTTCCGATGCAACTGCTGCAACTCATGGCGCTGGCGATGCTGGCGACTTTACTGGCCTCAGCCTGGCCGCTGCTGAAGCTGTACCGCAGCCGACCTGCGGATTTACTGCGGACATTCGCCAATGAACATTAAGTGGATGATGCCACTGGCGGTCGCGGTGCTACTCGCGGCCTGCGATGACAAACAGCAACCCGAAAGCGGCTTCGCCGGGCTTGGCAATGAAGCCGACGCATACACGCAGGTCACGCCAGGCAAGGTCTTTTCATTCCCCGAGGACCACGGCCAGCACCCCGGCTTTCGCATCGAATGGTGGTACATCACAGCCACCTTGAAGGACGATGCAGGCCGCCAATTCGGTGTGCAGTGGACCTTGTTCCGCAGCGCCCTGCGACCCGGCACACACACCGGCAGTGGCTGGAATGAAGGCACGATATGGCTGGGCCACGCAGCAGCCACATCGAGCAGCGGCCATTACGTGGCAGAGCGTTACGCACGGGGTGGAGTCGGCCAGGCAAACGTGACGTCGGCGCCCTTCTCGGCGTGGATCGACGATTGGGCATTCACCAGCAATGCTCAAACCGCAGACCCGCTCGCCTCGATGCAACTCAAGGCCAGCGGCAAGGACTTCCGCTACGACCTGCACCTGACCTCCAGTAAGCCGCTGGTGTTACAGGGCGAAAAGGGCTACAGCCAGAAATCCGAAGCAGGCCAGGCTTCCTACTATTACAGCCAGCCTTTCTTCGACGCCAAAGGTAGTGTGGCAATTGAAGGAAAAACCTATCAGGTCACCGGTAACGCCTGGCTGGACCGGGAATGGAGCAGTCAGCCATTGACCGCCAACCAGAGCGGCTGGGACTGGTTCTCCCTGCAACTGGCCAATGGCGACCGCTTGATGCTCTACCGCATCCGCCACAAGGATGGCACGCCCTACCTGACCGGCAACTGGATCAGCGCCGATGGCACGACAACGTTGCTGCACGCCAATGAAATCAGCCTTGAACCACTCGACACCACCTCGATCGGTGACCATCAGGTACCCACTCGCTGGGCGATCAGCATACCTGGCAAAAACCTGAGCATTACCACCGAAGCGCTGAACCCCAAGGCCTGGATGGGCACAAGTATTCCCTACTGGGAAGGGCCGGTGAGGTTCAGCGGTAGTCAGGTGGGAGTCGGGTATCTGGAGATGACGGGCTATTGATTCCCGTCACGTCTCCTCGCGGATACCAACTAATCAATCAGGAAGTTAACCGTCACAGAGCGCCCTCGTTCATCACCTTGCGGCAGGCTGACTACCAGCCGCACCAATGGCGTGCCCTGTTCATCTGCCTTGACGACAAATGACAAGTTTTCCAAGGTTTGCGTGGGGTCGGCGCAAGTCAATTTAACCTGCGTGTCCTGTAGTTCTGCAATATAGACGCAAGGTTGTTCCGGATAGAGGCCATGGCTGGCTTCCTGCACACCTCTGCGCGTTGACTCCACATCGAAACAACTCACCATTACAGCCTCGCCATCGGCCCCGATGTGCACATCGGCAATGCCGGCTTCGAGTACGCTAGCTGTTGCCAGGAGCGCCTTGCCCGAGAGATCTTCTGAAGGACTGACGCTATAGTGGTAAAAGCCGTTTTCACCTTTTTCATGATTGATACAAAGCGAAAAAACCGGCAGTGTCACGGTATCGGGGGAGCCGTTGATATTAATGTCAGACCACGCACCACTTCGGTTTTTCACCTCGATAGTCACGCTGGGGCGAGACCAGAAAAAACCAAGCGTATAGACGAAACCATCGTGATAAACCGCTCGGATATTGTCAGCCGTCAGCGAACCCTGTTCAAGTGCATGCTCATGATCGTCGATCGTCAGGTACCTCACCGGACCGCGCGCAATGCACTGATTAACACAGGTAACCACCGGGAACACGGCAGAGCGAGTATCAATTCCAGTCCCCAGGCAGGTCACACGATCATCGGTCGCCATGACTGTCTTATAGGCATGAGTCACGTTTTTTCTGGACAACTCCATGGACAGAACGGTTCTCTTTCCATCACTCACGCCTCCTGCAAAGTCGTGAGATCCCCACATGTTTACCCCCCAATCAGTATTGGGCCATTTGAAATCCGCAACTTGCTCGACCGTCGTCCCCGGCAGACGTTGCCAGTCCCAGACAGGCTGGATTCCCTCATACTCCTTGCCGTGATGACTCAGAAAATAAGTGCCAGCGCCCATGTAATAACCTTTCGGATTCTCGCCATTGCCACTTTCTCCACCCACTGTACGAGTGGAAATCGCCTTGGCCCACACACAGTATTGCGAGCCTATATGGGCCAGATAGTCATTGACCCAAAAAAGACGTCCACCTCTGTAGTGCTGATTTTTCGATTCATCGCCACCCGTGCGTCGAATCAGTTCATCAAGTGCTTCTTTGTTGGCAGTATCAGCTACGGGCAACAGTGCTTCAGCCCATTTCGCAATGTGAGCATTGAAAGCAATACCGCGACTGATCGCCCTACCATTGACGTGAAAATCCATATGGCTGGCGTAACCCATCCAGCCCATGCCCTCCACCACAACATTTACCAACTCAGACAGTGCAGTCGTTGTAAGTGAAAACTCGTTAACCAGCACCGCAGAACCTTCAACTATTCTGTTCAACAACTCAGCTCCATAGGATCCTGAATAGAGCTGCATGCAGTACTGACTGCCATTACGGGCATTGTGTTGATTGATAGCGTAATCCACGCTTACCCCTTCTCCATGCTCCTTGCCCTCGCGTTCGACTGGCAGGCACAGTCCGGACAGCACATCTGCCGCAGCACGCAGATACAGTAAATAGTTGCCCTGCCCGGAGTTCTTCCACGCGCTGACACTCCACAGAATCTGAACGGACGCAAAGTCAGCCAGATTGGCGCCAGTCTGGGTGTAGGCATACGTGTTTGTAGTCTTCATGGCGTAGGGAATGAACTGCTCAATCAGCTCTGAGCCGGTCAAATGCTTGGCGAGCAGTACAGCCGCGCGGCCAGCCTTTTTGGCAAGGCCAATCTGTCGATTCCACCAACTGATGTTGTAGCCCTGCCGGGCGTAAAAGTTCAGTGCTGCCAGCGCATGAGACAGATAATGCGCAGGCGATGCAGCTGCCTGACTGAAAAGATAGCAGGCGATTCTGAAGGCCCTGTCCAGATGCAGATTGAGCCCACTGATATCCCCGACTGTCGAACCTGGCGCGGGGTAGGTGATGTCTCGAAACTTACCGTCAGAAAAACCAGTCAACCAGGCGTCTATGTCCTTCTGAGACGGAATAGACTTCGGTATCTGATCACTAAGACGCTTGAATACCTGCGCGGCACTTGCCAATGCGGCTGGCGAGAAGCCGAAATCGAATTCAAGCGTCAGCGGTAATCCGGCCGGAGCCCAAAGGTGGTTACGAAAACTGCTGCCAATTGGAACGAACGTTTTCTGGGCGTTATCCTTTTCTCCGGCACGTAATAACTCTCCTCTGCTGTTTATCGTCTCGCTCAAATAGGCAGGCCACCAATATTTTCCCAAACGCTCAATCGGGATATGGCATTGGACGGTCTGGTAGACATCGCCTGTCGACTTGTTGAGAAGACGGCAGGTGATCGTTGTGCCTTCAGGCAACGCGCCTACCGAATTGACGGTATAAAGATCCGACCACTGACTGAAACGGCACGCACTGGTAAGCGCAACTCGGGCACTCGCTGAGTCTGTCCATATTTTATTCAAATAACTGCTGTGCTCGGTCTCGAATGTCCCGTCGGTCTGCTGGACGCCTGCACGCAGGTGCGTAGCCGTGGCATTGATGTAATCTGCGAAAGCTTTCGTCCAGTTGTACTGCCCTACCGCAGGCGTCGGGGAGAACCGCACGGTTTCTACCGGCTCCCCCGTCGCGGTATCGACAAGAGTGACCTGCAAATTCTCCCCTGCGACCAAGTCCCGCTCAGAGTTGATTTCTCTCATCGAAACCCAAGTGTTTACATCCATTGCACATCCCCCTTCTTGGTAGCTGTGGGTGTCGTTGGCTGAATCATGCGCTGCCCGGCCATCGACCCATCACTGGCAATTCTGATAGGTCCAGTCGCACACGCCGGGCTACAGCAAGGGACCAATCTCAAAGGCTTATAACTTTTTGATCTAAAACTACCCCGCCCTTGCTAGGTCAGTTTCTGGGTGACTGCACTTCCTCAGTCACCTCCCCAACGGAAACCCGGTAAGGACTTATGTGCGGATTAGCAGGTGAGCTACGTTTTGACCATCAACCAGCGGACCTCGCCGCGGTTGAACGAATTACCCATGAGCTGGCGCCTCGCGGCCCGGATGCGTGGGGGTTTCACAGCCAGGGGCCAGTTGCCCTTGGTCATCGCCGACTGAAGATCATGGACCTGTCGGACGGCTCGGCGCAGCCGATGATCGACGGCAACCTTGGCCTGTCGATGGCTTTCAATGGCGCTATTTATAACTTCCCGGAATTGCGCGCCGAGCTGGAAAACCTTGGCTATCAGTTTCATTCCGGTGGCGACACCGAAGTACTGCTCAAGGGTTATCACGCGTGGGGCGCAGACATGCTGCCCAAGCTCAATGGCATGTTTGCCTTTGCCATCTGGGAGCGCGACAGCAAGCAGCTGTTCATCGCCCGTGACCGCCTCGGCGTCAAGCCGTTGTACCTGTCCAAGACCGACAAGCGCCTGCGCTTCGCGTCCTCGCTGCCAGCCCTGCTCAAGGGCGGCGACATCAGCGGGATGCTTGATCCGGTGGCGCTCAATCATTACCTCAACTTCCATGCTGTGGTGCCTGCACCGCGCACGTTGCTGGCCGGTGTCGAAAAACTTCCGCCAGCCAGCTGGATGCGCATCGACGCCAGCGGCAAGGTCGAGCAGAAAGTCTGGTGGACCCTGCCTTACGGCCCACATGAAGACGAAAAAAACCTGACCCTCGAAGACTGGCGCGATCGCGTGCTG
>NZ_LJRO01000354.1 GCF_001401155.1 Pseudomonas tremae | reverse complement strand
GTAGTTCGGACGCTTACAGACCAAGCAGGTCAGGATCTACAATCATAGGGGCAGACCAAGCTGAAAGAAATCAAAACTACAGGAATCACAACCACATGTAACCTGTATCAAGCTGCAGTTTTGACACTGACTTCAACGTGCATGCCGCCTTGGGCGAGCATGTTGATCAATCGATCCACGCTGAAAAGGTCGATCTTCCCGCGCTGGAGTTCTGAAATGCGGGGTTGCGTTACGTTGAACAGCTGCGCAGCGTCAGCCTGCGAGAGCTGACGCACCTCGATAAAGTCTCGGATAGCCGTCATTAGGCTGGTGCGAATACGCATGTTCTCTGCTTCGGCTGGTGAGTCCTCCAGGGCGTCCCAGACGCTGCTGAAGGCTTGATTTGATTCAGTCATTAGTTCAACTCCTTAGTCAGTTCTTTCATCCGCTTGGCGGCGAGGTCAAGGTCGTGCTTGCTCGTTTTTTGCGTCTTCTTTTGGAAGCAGTGCAGGACATAAACCGCCGTCGCGAATTTCGCAATGTAGATCACACGGAAGGCGCCGTGGGCGTCCCTGATCCGTATCTCCTGTACCCCTGGACCAACGGTCGTCATGGGCTTCCAATCGTCAGGCTCATTGCCCACCTGCACCCTATCCAGCTGAAAGCCGGCCTCACGGCGGGCAGAGATTGGGAATGCTCTCAGGTCGTTTAGAGCTGAGCCCATAAAGATGATTTGTTTGAGGACTTTGTTCATGGACTAATTATACGTGATTACGTATAATTAGTCTCTTTTATTTTATCTGCATTTTTGTCACCACATGGTGCTACTTATTATTGTCAACATAGGGTATACCCCAAGTGA
>NZ_LJRO01000357.1 GCF_001401155.1 Pseudomonas tremae | reverse complement strand
AAGGAAGAGCGGTTGCCGGATTGGGTGATTAACCTGTCCGGGGCTTCCGAGCAGCAGATGACAGCGGCCACCGAAGACGGTGACAAGTATCTTGTCGGGCCGCTTTGCGAAACTGCCGATACGTGCAAAAGCAAACGCCTTATCGTGGCTTTCAGCCTCGACAAGGAAGATGCCTAC
Source organism: Pseudomonas tremae (assembly GCF_001401155.1). Lineage (GTDB taxonomy): Bacteria > Pseudomonadota > Gammaproteobacteria > Pseudomonadales > Pseudomonadaceae > Aquipseudomonas > Aquipseudomonas tremae. The sequence goes on along the minus strand of NZ_LJRO01000357.1, from coordinate 331 downwards.
GCCATGTTGGTTGAAGTACCTGCGGGCTTGCCTGCAGATAAATCACCAACTCGTCACGCGACTTACCGCTTCCTGGGTAAGCCTGACGAGGGCATGCAAAAGCTCTTGAATGAAGAGCTGCGCAAAGACCCGAACTGGTATTGATTTAGAAGAAGGTATCGGCTTCAGAAGCCGATACCTCTCTTGTTTGTGCGGCATGAGGAAGGTGCGCGCATGACCAAGGGGCCGGGATGCGTTGATCGAATGGATCGGCGTGACCTAGGGGTACAGGGAGTACCTCCGCCAAGGGCCGGGTCAGGCAAGCTGCCGTGCAAGTCCTCAAGAATGCGTC
>NZ_LJRO01000386.1 GCF_001401155.1 Pseudomonas tremae | reverse complement strand
CCATAGCGCCTGACAGGCCCAGTGGGAGCGAAGCCGCGATTTGCGACACTCACCGTGAAGAGGGGTTGAGATCGAGCCTGTCGTTTGAAATGTCTAGATACGCAGGATCGTCCCGACAAGCCCAAGTAACTAGTACCCCAGGGGGATACGGTCGCTTCTGAAAGCGCGTCACCGCGTTCTCATACTGTGCAGCTGTCGTGCTTGAGGTGAGGATTCGTGGGAGATTTTCTTTCAGTCCCGCCAAGTCGTCCGAGTCGCCTCCGGCGCGGAACACGGTCACACCATTGTCAGGTCGGATCACCAGAATGAAGTAGTGGCCTCGCTGAATCATATTGCTTACCACGGTTTTGATCAGAGGGTTGCATGGGTTGACTAAGACATTGTAGGTATCCACGCCATGGAAATTGAAAGCAAAATGGACCACTTCATAATCGGCGGTCCCCAACAGTGAATGCCCCAGCTCGAAGCCTTCGCTGGACGTTCCGTCTGGGAAATTGTCGCTCGGTCGAATAGCTAGCAAGCCAAACTGATGCTCATGCACCTCAATCACTCCCAGAGCGCAGGCAGGCACTTCGGTCTCGATGAGGTCATAGACGAACTGACGGTTGAGTGTCAGCCTTGGTAAGAAAAGTGAGGCATTATTCAATGGAGCCCTCTCAAACGTTTAGCTCATTAAACATGCGATGAGGCTGGAATCCAGCGGTACAGTGTTGGCACCGAAACTCCAAGATTTTTGGCCACCTCACGCGGTGGTACGCCGTTGGCCAGCAGTTTCTTGGCTGAGAC
>NZ_LJRO01000200.1:80076-104729 GCF_001401155.1 Pseudomonas tremae | reverse complement strand
AGCTCTCGCAGCGGCATGGTGTCCCAGATGAATACCGTATCACTCATGACCGGAAAGTCCGGGCTGACCAGTGGTTGCGTGGTGGTCGGGTCATTTTCATTGACCTTCAGCGCATCGGCGCGGGACCAGACAGTGGGTGCGTAATTGATGTTATCTACGCGCGAAATATGTTTGAACTGGCTGATAGCAGAGCTGCTATTGGACATAGTTAATACCTTTAGATAGTTTTGGGAGGCAGCAGCGACGCTGCTGTTCTTCTGTCGCTCAAAGGCGATAACTCAAGGCTCACGGCCTTCACATGATTCAATGTCCCGCAGCGGGGGCACTTGATCTGGAGTTCGGTGTAGTCACCCATGCGAAGCAGCAGCTTCTTGCACTGCCCGCATCTATAGTCTTTCAACACTTGCACTGGTCTCCTTTTGCTTCGCCCAAAGAAAAACCCCGCTTGGGCGGGGTTTGGGTAATCGCAATTTACCGGTCGGTGCTGTTGAAAAGCCCGTATCCGGCGGCTGCCCTGAGGCGCAAATCGCATATCGTGGTAACTTTTTACCTCCCTCCGGAAAGGCTGGAAAGAGGCAATTTCGGGGTGGATCGAGTTTGACCGGAGTTCAACACGAGTTCGACCACAGTTACGCAATTGACACGGATAAACGGTACGAGACAGCACTTACATCGGCGCGCTTCGAGGCGTGTCGATCTTTGCCGCGCAAATCGCAACGGCGTTGGGAGCAAAAGTCATCGCTACCTCCAGCAAGGATGAAAACCTGCAAGCGGTCAAGAAACTGGGCGCCGTGGCTGGTGTGAACTATCGAACTCATCCCGAGTGGGCAGAGGACGTGCTGAAACTCACTGACGGCAGAGGCGTTGATCTGTTGCTGAATGTGGCTGGCGGCGACGGCATCAATCAGTCGATTGCGGCGACAAAGGCCGGAGGACGTATCGCACAGATCGGTTTTCTGACCGGCCAGACGTCGGCGCTCAACCTGATGCCGACGATCTTCCGCCAGACCAACTTCCGCGGCATCGCCGTAGCGCCCCGCTCGTCTTTCGACCGGATGAATGTCTTCCTTAACGAGCATAAGATTCGCCCGGTGATCGATCACGTCTACCCTTCGAGCAGGCTCGCGAGGCCTACGAACACCTGGCCAGAGGGGGATTTGACAAAGTAGTGATCAAGGTCGGTCGGGCCTGAGACGGACGTGGCCATGCAACACACATTCCCCCTGTGTGTTGCATGGCGCCTGCAGGTTATCAACCACCCGCTTTGACAGTTACACTGCATCCCTACCCGCCCAGCTCAGAGGCCTTGCATGAAAGTTGGCGTGATTTCCGACACCCATGGGTTGCTCCGTCCCGAAGCGATTGCTGCGCTTGAGCACTGCGATGCAATCATCCATGCCGGCGACATCGGCAGCCAGGATATCGTTGAGCAACTGGCCGCCCTCGCCCCGCTGCACATTGTGCGCGGCAACAACGACATGACTGCAGAATGGGCAACGCCCATCGCTGACTACCTGCGTTTCGACATCGAAGGCTGGCAAGCGCTGCTGGTCCACGACATCGCCGACGTACCCGCGCTGCTGGATAACAGCGTGAGGCTTGTCATCACCGGTCACTCGCACAAACCCCTCATCGAATGGCGCGGCGATGTGCTGTATCTCAACCCGGGCAGCGCCGGAAGAAGACGCTTCAAGCTGCCAGTGACGCTGGCGCTGCTTGAAGTGAGTCCGGATTTGATGGAGCCGAGCCTTGTCAGGTTGATCGACTGACAGGCATGCAACCAGCGCTTTATCGCTGTCATCAAAGCTGTGCAGGCATACGAAAGTCACGTAATGCGCTCATATCGAACGGGTTCGGTGCACGCTGGCTCGACAGTAGATAGTTGGCTCGCATTCCGCCCACATCCGCTTTGAGCAGAAGCACATCTCGTCCTTTCAAAGGCTCGGTCTGCATTAAATCCATGAGACGGAACAGCGACCACGGCCCGGAATTTTTCTCTATGCCAAGCGGGCGTCCGACCATGCCCTCCATGACCAGGCTGGCGCGTCCGTCCAAGGTGTCAACCGGCCACATGAACGGTGTCGGCACGATTGGACCGTGTTGATACTCGAGCGACTGGTCACCAAGACGAAACTCTGCTCGACGCACGCCGGGGTCAAGGGTGTGAGGCTCAAGCGTGAAGCGGATTTGCGGCTCTTGGGCACTCTCGGCAAAGAAGCTTTTACGAATATTGTAAACACTGGCCATCTGATCAAGGTACGCATGGCTCATCGGCAAACTGTACCCATCGATGCTGCGCAGGCGATAGCGGCCGGGATCGCCGCTCACAAACGGCTTCAGATAATTCTCGAAGAAGCGTTCCGCTATACCCTGCGCCTTGAAGAACTCGCGAAAATCATTAAGTGCTACATCACTGCTGCTATGAGCGTGAAACGGATATCGTTTGTCGAGTGACTGGCTGTAGAAGCTGTAGAGTTCGGACTTGTAACGCTGATTGAGGTATTGATGAGACTGGTGCAGCACGAAGCTCCAGCTATCTTCTGCCAATGTATTCATCCAGCCACCGACAGGCTGAGGCAATATCGTCGCTGCATTGCGCAGTTTGCTCAAAGCATCCTGCTGTCCTGACATCCGCCCCTTGGCCATTTCGTACGCAGCCCTTTCAGGCTGACCGGAACGACTCAGCGCAGCCATCTGCATCTGCAGTTCATCAATAGCGCTCAGAGCTTTAGTCAGATCGTCAGCCGGCCCATTCTCCCCATCCAGCAAGCGATGCAACGTATCGAAACGACGCTGCAAGGCCCTCTTGGCCGTATCGGGCAAAGCGTTGGCAACCGATGCCTGCAATTGCTCGCCAGTCTCGGTGAGTTGAGTGGGCACTGCAGATGTCGCCACCGCTTTACCAGCTTGCGCCTTCAGGCTGTCAAGACGGTCTGCAAGAGTGGGAAAACGCGTGTTATCTCGTACTTCGTTCAGTAACTGAAGCAACGGCGAATGGGCTGCCGTCAAGCCAGCCATTTGCAAGGCAGCCTGCCGGGTTCCTTCGAAGGGTTGCAAGGAAACCCTGCCGATAGCCTCGGCCCAGTGATCGGCATAATCACGAAAATATAACTTTTCCAATTCAACCATCAGGGCGCGCAGTTGCGCTGCGCTAAACGGTGTACTTTCACCAAGAACCCAGTTATTGCGCATGATTTCAGTCACTACGTCAGTGCCGTGAGTGACAAAATACTGCTCATAGCCATGCCGAGTGTAGAGCCCTGGAATTCGATAATCTGTCCCTGCCAATACAGTTTCTTGAGGCCCGGTGTGCCGGCCAAGACTGTAATCGGGCAATGAATGTGCTTTTTCACGCAACGCTCGATAGACCACGTGGGCAAAAGATTCATTGCGCAGCGTTTTACGCGCCTGGGCCACAAGTGCATCGTTGACCGGATAAGCAAAAGGCAGAGCCATCAAGCGCTTGAAGTGCTGGTTAAGCTCGCGCTGGGCCTGCGCATGGCCGGCATAACGAATTGACCAATCGGCGGCGGTCCACTCTTCAAGTGCGGAAGGTATCCGGTGCTCGCTGTTAACAAGCATCAGATAGGCACGCAGACTGCTCAGCAAAAGCTCGCGATCCTCCAGGCTGGCCAGTATCCGGGCTTCGAACATGCGCACTATTCGTGGAAGTAGTTGAGTTTGCAGTTCCACATGGTAGGCACTTAGAAGCACATCGTTGACGGCCTGTCCCTGATACAGCCCGGTGCGTTCGTAAAGTGCCACATCGTTACTGTCTGGAAATACAAGGGCGGCCTGGTGACGCATGTTCAAAGTATCCAGGACAGCCAACAGATCATCGTCTGCAGTCAGTGATGAACGCTGTCGAGTCAGTTGCTCGCCAAGGACACGAAGCGTTTCAAGTCGGTCATGACTGGCACTGAAACCTGTTACCCACAACGCTCCGAACGCCCCCAGAAACAACAGTGCCGCAGCGTACATTCCTCTCTGACGCCACTGAATCTTTCGCCACGTTTTTTTATCCAGCGTGGCCAGATCGGATTCCGGGAAAATCACATGGCGCAACAAGTCATGGATAAACCGTGCTTTTCCGACGTGCTGATCAGGCAGCCCGCTATCCTCGTTCAGCCCAGGCTGATCGCCGCGCTGAACCAGATGCGGCGCCCGGGTCAGGTAAAAACCACGCAGTTGACTGGCACGCTGATAGCGATTCCCGGAAAACGCAAGCTCTGCGAAGAGACCGAGTCGGCGCTCGATGCTTCCAAGGCAGTTCGGGAACTCGAGCATCGCCCCGCGGCGCCGACTGTCGCGCTCTTGATGAATGCGGCCAATCACCTGGCTGCCAAGGCGCTGGAGCAGGTTGTCGAACTCCATACCGAGGACGCCGACATCGCTTCCCTGTTGCCCACTCCTGAAAGTTGCTCCAAAGACCTGCGCACTTTCTTCCAGGGACAACTGGTCAAAAAACTCATCAAACCCGGCGATGGAGTCAGCCTTGGTCAACACCAGATAAACAGGTACATCGACATGCAAGGTTCGATAAATCTCGTCGAGGCGAACACGTACATCGTCAGCAAGTTTCTGCAGGCGATTATCACGTTCATCGAGCAGTATGCCTACCGGCAGGGTGATCAACACACCACCGAGCGGGTGTGTTCGGTGACGGCCGCGCAACAATTCAAGCAGCGTCTTCCAGGCACTGCCGTCTACCTCCGGCTCGGGCTGATCAAGGTAGCGGCCCGATGTATCCAGAAGGATTGCCTGCTCAGTAAAGTACCAACTACAACTGCTGGTACTGCTCGCATCACGTGTCAGCTTGCGACCGGACCTGTCGAGGGGGAAATCGAGTCCTGAAAAGTCCAAAAGGCTAGTCTTGCCGCTGCCCTGCGGCCCCATCAGCATATACCAGGGCAGCGCCTGCCGACCCCGCGCACCCAACTCACCATATAAAGCGGAATTCTTGATTACCTGCCGGGCGTCCTTGAATCGACTGAAGAGCTCCAGCTGCTCTTTTTCTCTGGCAAGGGACTGGCGCAGACGCTCCTGACCTGTCTGGCTTTCTGCAGCAAGTTTTCTTTTCAAACCACTGCGCCAGTTGGCGAAAACGTTCCAGAGCCCCCAGACCAGAAACAACGCACTGATCGTTAGCAAGCGCGCGCTGGGGCTCTCCCAGAACCTGCGGTCGGCTACTGCCAGCAAAGGACCGAATGCCCAGATTATTATCGCCAGTGCGCCCACCACCAGCAGCGACCAGAGCCAGGTGCTGCACAATAGTGTGACGAGTTTCTTGAACAAGGTTTTCATTGAATCTCTCACTTCGATACCCGCATCTCATGCGCAGCCAGCGCCGCAGAATGATGAGGTTTGAGCACAGCCTCACGCTGCTCGCCGAGAACCCAGGCAAACCCTGAATACATCACTGTCAGACTGATGCCGGTAAACAATGCAATCAGCCAGATCGGGAGGACTCGCAGTTGACGGACGCCTGAAGAGTTAACGCCCTGCCAATGGGGCGACAGCGTTCCTGACACATCACCTCTCACGTGTCGTATCTGTCGATAGAGCCCATCGCGAATGTCCTCGAGCTCGTTACCCCTGCGAAGGTTAGAGCGGTATTTCCCCTCGAAACCGAGAGCCAGACACAGGTACATCAGTTCAAGCATCGGCAAATGCATGAACGGATTGGAGGATAGTTTTTCAAGGAGCTGAAAGAATTTTTCGCCGCCGAATGTTTCCTTGTGAAAGCGGCTGAGCAGACTGATCTTCGACCAGTCGCTTTTGCTGCCCCAAGGAGTATTCAGTACAGCCTCATCCACCACCGTACACAGCACGTAACGCGCCGCCAGCATCTGATCGGTGGCTATAGCGCGTTGCCGGGCTTCTGACTCGAACTGTTTTACCTGGTCCGAAAGCTGAACGTTCAGCGAATGGATATCCCCAACACTGTCTGTCGAAGACAGCCTCGACACTTGGGCCAATAGTCCGCTCGCTGCTGCGACAAGTGGATTGACATGCGCATTGAAGCGCTTTTCAGGCATTCGCCGAGCGCTTTCCACAAGGCGATCCTGCAGGCCTTCGAAATGATCTCTGTGGTGAATGTCGCTGAACCTGTCGCTTTGCAGATCCTCGTCGTTCTGGCCATAAATGACTGCGTAACCATCGCGTCTGCTTTCCATGTCGGGCACTCTGCTCAATTTCTGATCGCCCAGAACTGCAATTCAAGTCCGGGAAACTCGCCTGAAACGTGAAAGGCAAAACCTCCGGACTTATCAATTGTTTCTCGCTCCCGCGCGTCGAGGTCGAGAACGAAGTAGGTCTTGGCGGCGTGAAACGGAATCTGCCGCGGAGCCACAGGCAGTGGCCGAAGGCGAATGCCTGGCAAGTGCAAGCCAACCAGCTCGCGAATACTTTCCACAGAACCTATTTTGAGGTGTGAAGGCAATCGCAGACGCAGCTCTTCAGCATCGCAGTGCGCACGGGCAGCGAGGACAAACGACGCAGCCCCCAGCAACTCGCTGTCCACTCGCGGCGACACCAGAACACCGTACTGCCGGGGCTGTAATTCGAGTTCCTGCGCATGCTGTTCAAGCACCATCGACAACATCTGCCGAATAGCGAGCATCACGCTCCTGAACGTTGCGCCCTGATCACTGCTGATAACTGCTCTCCAAGCGAGGACGGCGGCTGTCATCGCCAAACGTCGACAGCTCGCCCAACAGCGTCAGCAATAACCGATACAGCTCTTCCGGATGTATATGCCCGATATTCAGAAAGTGCCGAAGTATCAACGCATTGCGGTTGACGATCTGCAGCATCATGAAATCACCCAGTTCCGCCCCGCTCGCCTGCCCCGTCGAACCGATTCGTTCGGCAATCACGTCTCCGCGGTGGAGAAGCAGAGCTGAAACCTCCTTCAGACAGGACATCAGATAACGGGAGCCACTGGCGCACAGGGACGTGGGAGAAAATGCCGCATCCAGTGTTAGCGACCTGTCAGGGCCACAGATAAGGATATGACACAGCTTGAGCATCGCGTACGCGCTTTCGCCCCTGGGCTCGCCCAGTAACAATCGAAATTCCGGCCGTGCACAGAAGACCGGTGTCGAACTGTCTTCCCCGGCGTTTGAATCAGAAATACTGGCTGAATAGGCTGTGAAGCGCGTCACAGCGTCAGGCTGTTCATGACCGCGTGCTTCAACGCAATTGCCTGCCACTATCGGCAAGGCAATGTACACCGCCATGTTTGAGGTATTGGCCGGGATGTCCAAAACTAGTGGTGTGTCATGATCGCGTATATCGAAAACGCTGCCGTCCGGCAGGATGCCCGAGGCATGAGCAAGAACGATCTGGCCCGACCCCAGAAATTGCGGATCGATTGCAACTGCGGTGAATCCCCAGTTGTAAGGGCCTGCCAACCGAGTGCGAACCCTTAACTGATGATCGTAATAACGGTCGTTATGCTGGAAGTGCTGCGGACGCAACAACATGCCTTCTTGCCAGATGACCTTGTGTGAATTCATAGCGAATTTCCTGCATGGGCCCGATTATCGGTCCGATAAATGCCAGACTCACCCAGCAAGAAAACAGCACGATTCTGCTGCCCCGGCGACACCTGAATGACATGACGCCATCGGGTTTCCGACAGGTTTCTATAAGCAGCCAGCACAGCGAAATACCGACTGCCTTCATGCAGTTTCAATTTCAACTCAATGCGGTCGCCTGGGCGAAGTTCAACAATTTCACTGGCTGCAAGATCGTTTGCCAATACATCTTCAGTGCGTTGATAAAGAGAAAAGAAATCCATCGATTCGGCCGTGGTCGGGCGCTTCAGTTCCAGTAACTTGATCACCACTGGTGAGGGCCTGCCATTGATATCCGGGTTCAACTGATTGTCTGCAATCACACTAATATCCAGACGCGTCTGTTTTGAATAAGGCGAAAGAACCGAGCAGCCGGCGAGCAGGCTCAACAGCAGCAGCGGCAGTCGCCGGAAAAAAGAAAAACGCATGAAAGTAAGGCCTGTCAGTCGTGATAGAAGTTAGCGATCAAAGGAAAGTGCTGCTCATAAGCAGACACAAAGTTTTTAGCCAGCAGCGTCTTGCTCCATGTGTCACTTTGCGTCAGGTCTTGGTGATGCCTGACATAATCACGCCAGCGGCGGGCATCCGTCAGTATCCAGGGCTTGCCCCGATCATGTTCAAATTGCCAGACCAGCTGCTGCGGAGAAAAATGCTCGACCGCCGCATGCGCCATTGCACGACAACCTGCCAGCACCGAAGCTTCATGAGCCTCCAGCTCCCGAAATACCCGAGAAATAACCTTCGTATCCAAGAGAGGCGCTTGCTCATCTCTCAGCAAGCTTTTCATGATTGCCTCGACACTCGCACCCTCAAATGCCCTGACCCTCTGGCAAGCCGTTTTTGAGAGGCCTACCTCCAGCTCGTCTACTCTCTCGCTGCGAGCCTTTAGTGTCCGTTGCAGACCGCTCAGGCAACGCTTGAACAGGCGCACACTCTTTACAACGCAAGCTTCGCGTGTCGTCGGATCAACAGAAGCGAGTTCAATACCCAGTACGTCACTTAGCTGTTGCCAGAACAAACCTGCTTGATGCTCTGGCTGATCAGGACAGTCGCCTGACGGATCGGGTACGGGCACCGACACACGTCGTGGCAGGGATAAGTAACATCCGTCACTACTTGAACAGTCTGAATAGTGGCGGGTGGCATGGTTACTTTCCAGGAAGGAAGTCAACCCGCTCTCAGGACGACCGGTATGATCAGCCCCTGCCGTATGGCCTGTTTCTAATGCATCGTCCATGCACATCTCTCTTTATCGTTATTGATTGCGAGTGGCAGGCGCCGGGTTGCCCAGCGTCCGATATTGATCGTCGCTGAATATAAAGTGGCCCGTGCAACCGCCAAGACAAATCAACGCAGTCATTACAAATGGCAGCGTGCGCCAACAATGAATAGTCATTGAAGTCATCTCCAGAAAAACAAGTAAATACGAATACGCGTCCGCGTTTAACCAGTCCCGCCATGAGCAGCACCTAGTTTCAGGTGAGCCAGGCGATACAGCAGCGTGCGCCGCGACACTCCCAACGTACGTGCAGCAAGACTTCGATTGCCGTCGCTGTCGCGCAGACACTCAAGCAAAACACCACGCTCGAATTGCTCGATACGTTCACGCAACGTGAAGGCCGCGGGACAACTGATGGCATCGGTGGCAATAGGAAAGTGCTCTGGCCTTAACTCATCGTCCTCGCACAGCAACAGCGCGCGCTCGACAAACCCTTTCAGTTCACGAACGTTGCCCGGGAAGGCGTAGCCAGACAAAACGTCCAGTGCGGCTTTCGACCATTGCACAGCGCTACGTTGTGAGCGCTGGCAAACCGCGTCGGAAAAATGCCTGGCCAGTAGTTCAATGTCCTCTATGCGTTGACGCAACGGAGGCAGCTCAACGGGAAACTGCGCCAACCGGTAATAAAGATCTTCACGAAAGCGCCCCTCTGCAATCAACTTCGGGAGATCTCGATGAGTCGCCGCAATGATTCGCACATCAACTTTGCGAACCTCGTTGGAACCCAGTGGCCGAATCTCCCCTTCCTGCAATACCCGCAGAAGCTTGGCCTGTAGCAGCATGGGCATGTCACCGATTTCATCGAGCAGAAGCGTACCTCCGTGCGCAGCATCAAACAGGCCGCGCCGATCTCGATCCGCTCCGGTAAAAGCGCCCTTGCGATAGCCAAACAGCTCGCTTTCCAGAAGCGCTTCCGGAAATGCAGCACAATTTTGCACAACGAAAGCGTTCGAGCGCCGCGGGCCATGTTCATGGATCGCACGCGATACAATTTCCTTGCCTGTGCCTGTTTCTCCGGTAAGCAATACGGTGCACGAACTGTCGAGGACTTTACCCAGAAGACGGGTTGTGCGTTTCAGCGCAGCGCTGTTTCCCGTCAACCCGTAGTGCGCTGTCTGAGGTGGGCGTACCGTCGGACTAGGTGGCGCGCCTGCGGTATTGTTCAAAGGTTCCAGAAGCAGCCATTGTGAAATGACAAATGCTCCCAGTGCGCCTAGCGATTCTGCGTAGCATTCCAGCTCCCTACGGCAACTGCTCACACAGATCAGCAACCCCACAGGATCTTTTTCGCGCCCAGGCAACGGGATGCATAACAGCGATTTCCAACTCTCGGCTCGAACAGGCAGAAAAAGAACGTCATTCAAGCTGGCGCCGATTTCCTGAAGGCTGACAACCTTGTTTTTCTGGAGACTTAGCTGCAGCAGTGGCTGATCGCTCCAGTTATTTGCTGACGCCTTTGCTGTATCGGGCTGAATGACGCCATCCATTATTTCTGCAGTGAGGCTGAGACGTTTCTGAGTAGGACTCTGCATAAATAACTGAGCTGCCTCACAACCACTCAGCTCTGCGGCGAACCGGACGAAATCATGCAGTAACGATCGTTTGTCGCCTGAAAGCGAAAGGCTTGAGTAATACGATAATAGTTTTTGCGCGTAGCTCAGCGGATCAGGTAGCGCATGGAAAGTCGAGGCCACCTTATTTGCACTCACAGACAATGCCGCCCGAACTGTCCAGCGTAGCGTGAACCGTGAGAAGCATAGCGTCGCTGTTGCTCGCAAGAAGCAAAGCGTCCGCGATGAGCGGGGTCAGTTGCGACGCCAGTACGTGGTCAATCAGCCTGGCACCGCTGTCGAGTTGCGCGCAGTTTTCAAGCAGATGAAAAACCAGTTCCTCGGAATAGCTGAACGTCAGTCCGCGTCCTTCAAGCTTCTCCACAAGGTGATCCAGCTTTAATTCAATCAGCTCTTGAAGCACCAGGCCACTGATGGGATAGAAAGGAACCACGCGCATTCTGGCGAGCAATGCGGGTTTGAAGTGACCCACAAGCACCGGGTTTATCGCACGCACCAGCGTATCGCTTTCCGGCCTTCTGCCGTCTCGGCAGAGTGAATGTATAAGGTCGCCGCCAAGGTTGGAGGTCATCAGAATAAGCGTATTACGGAAGTCTATTTCTCGCCCCTCGCCATCGTTCGCTACGCCTTTATCGAAAATCTGATAGAACAGGTTCAATACATCGGGATCAGCTTTATCCACCTCATCAAGTAAAATTACCGAGTAAGGTTTCTGTCGCACGGCATCAGTCAGCATGCCCCCTTCCCCATAACCGACATAACCAGGTGGCGCTCCGATCAAGCGCGAGACCGTGTGCTTTTCCTGAAACTCGGACATGTTGATCGTGATAAGAAAACGGTCACCGCCGTACAGCAGGTCAGCAAGAGCGAGGGCTGTTTCGGTCTTGCCTACTCCGCTGGGGCCCGTCAACAGGAATACTCCCGACGGTGCATTGAGCGCACTCAATCCGGCGGCAGATACTCTTACGGATTGTTCAAGTACCTGAATCGCCGGCTCCTGCCCACGAATGCGCAGACGCAACGCAGAAGAGAGGCCGGTAATTTCCGAACTGTGCGCTTGCGCCAGCTGCGACAACGGAATGCCTGTCCAGGCATTGACCACTTCCGCTATCAGCCTCGGACACACTTCAAAACTGACAAGACGGTCATCAGCTTGAGTATCCATGAGCGTTTGCCGGGCCTGAACCAAATCGGATTCCTGTGCCTCTGTGGAACGACATTTACTGTTTGGGTTACCCGGGCCTTCGCGCTTTACTGCAGGGTGTGCGTGATGGCTGCGTAGATCGAGCAGCCGCCGAGCGGCGCTCTGTTGATCAGCCCACATGACTTCCAGTGCGGGCAACTCTTGCTGAATGCGTGAAAGATCCGATGCCAGTGTATTCAACACTTTTTCATCCACAAGAAGCCCCGCAGCTGCGTCACGCTGCACTGCGTCATAATGCCTCTGGTATTGAGTCCGATCTGCTCGCAGACGCTCGATGCGTTCGGGCACGGCAACCAGACTGACTCGCACGCGAGCACAGGCCGTATCGAGCAGATCGATTGCCTTGTCAGGCAGTTGTCGCCCCGAAATATAACGTGCCGATAGTCGAGCAGCGGCAACCACAGCGTCATCGCGCAGATAGACGCCATGGCTGCGCTCATATAGCGGGGCGAGCCCACGCAAAATGATGATGGCCTGCTCCAACGTTGGTTCCAGTACTCGCACAGGCTGAAAACGCCGCGCAAGCGCAGGGTCTTTCTCGAAGTATTGCCTGTACTCGGTCCAGGTAGTCGCTGCAATGGTGCGCAATTCGCCGCGAGCCAGTGCCGGTTTCAACAGATTGGCTGCGTCCGAACCTCCCGCCTGCGAACCGGCCCCGATCAGCGTATGAGCCTCGTCAATGAAAAGAATGACAGGTATCGGCGAAGACTTGACCTCATCGATGACTCCCTTCAAGCGACGTTCAAACTCACCCTTGATGCTGGCGCCTGCCTGAAGCAATCCCATATCCAGAGATAAAAGCTCGACGTTCTTCAAGAGATCAGGGACCTGTCCTGCAACGATTCTCAGCGCCAACCCTTCAACAATCGCAGTTTTGCCAACCCCGGCCTCGCCTACCACAATCGGGTTGTTCTTGCGCCGACGAGCCAGTATGTCGACCATCTGACGCAAACAGTCGTCACGGCACAGTACCGGATCCAGCTCACCCCTCCTGGCCTGTTGCGTCAGGTTATGAGTGAAGCGCTCAAGAAGCGACTCGCTTGGGCTCGCTGTAGTTCGGGATGTTCCGGATGCCTGCTCTGCAAGGGCGAAGTCACGAAATCGCTCGATGTTGATTTTTGCCAGCAGCGGCTGATAGGGGCGATCGGCATAACGCAAAGGGTTACGCAGCAAAGCGAGAATAAGTGCAGCCTGATCAATCTGGCTCTGCCCCAAATCCAGATTGGAAATCAATAAGGCGTCCTGAAGCCACTGAACAAGTTCGGCAGCAAATACCGGGTTGGAAGCCCCACAGTATTCAGCTGGCGGGAGCAAGAGGCTTGCGAAATCGGCAGCCGCTATACTAGCGTCATTCAAAGCACGTACTAGCATGCCGTCAGGACGCTCCACCAGGGCAATCAGTAGATCTTCGACAAGAATTCTGTTGCTGCCCCGGGAAACGCAACGCTCGGCTGTCCCCTCAAGCTCTATGCGAGTGGGCACGTCAAGAGCTTGAACGAGTTGCTGCAGGTCTGGGTTGATCATAGTTAGTCCTTAATGACTCGGTCTGTTGAGACGGACCAGACCCTGAGCACGCTCATGGCCTAACCAGGTGGTCCAGCCCAGACGACAGGTGCTCGTCTGGGCAATGCGAAGTTCCCTGATGTCTTCATTCAGAAGCTCAAGACAGATGTCGTAATCCAACGGATCGCGCAGGGTGAACCGCACCAAGGCGCCCAACGGCGCATAACCTGCGCCGATGGGTAGAAATTCGTGGAACCGCGCCCAATCCAGTTGTTTTATATGGATACGAAATTTGCCTCCCCGGTCAGGAACCCTGGTGCCCAACACTGCGTTTTTCCCTAGTTGGCTATTGCTCTTGCCAAGACGATTAGTCTGCGAATGATCGATGCACACCGATCGCTCCACACACTGTTCTATGAACAACTGAGCGTGCTTGAAGTAATAACGGAGTACTGACTCGATCAGGGCGGCGGAATGTGCACGCAGGCTAAGCAGTCCCAAATAAGGTAATAAGCGCTTCCAGTTCAATTCCGTGGTCTTGCGTATGCACGTCCCGTGCAACCCGATTAACGCAAACAGCTGTTCGGAAAACCGGTCGTTTGCGCCTCGGGCGAACACCGCGTGATAGCGGTACTTACGCCAAACGGGCAACAGCAGCTTTTGCAGACGATGATTGAAGATACCCAGAAAATCCCGCGTGGTATTAGGTTTGTCCAACTCCCCCAACGCTTGTTCGGCGTAAAATGCAGGCAGGGGCGAATCGGAACCGATCAGGCTCATCACGTTGAGGTACAGACGAACATAAAACGTTCCGTTCTCGTGAAAGAAATCCATGCTCTCAATATCACTGCGCGGAAATCCAAACTGTGGATGTGCCCGTAGCAGTTGCTCATCATCGGACTGCGGATGGAGTTCACGCAAGACGTTAAAGATAAGAGGGATCGCCTGGTAAACCGAATATTCTCGTATGCCCTGACTGAGCGCAGTCAAAGTAACGGTTGCTGTCCCATACGTGGTGTCCATTGATAACCACCTCCCTGAGCAGTTTTAACGCGCAGTTCGTGAAAAGAGTTCAAACTCGCGTACAGCGCAAAAAACTCGTTGAGGACTGAAGCAAACAAAAACAGACCGGCTTCATCGGCAAGCCCTTCGGGCGCTATAAGCAGTTCGGTCTTCACCCCTCTTACCGGTCGGCCTTCATGCAGGCGATCAACGTGCTGGTGGTGGATAGACTTGAGCCCGTTCAACAGACGCTGACTGACCTTTTCGGCGTGCTTGTCGTAATAGCGCGGAAGATCGTAAGTTTCGAGTATCACCTTCAACGCGTCGATACTCGCCAAGGACAGGTAGTTCAGGGACATATTACTGATGACCCGCCATAGAAAATCTTGCCCCACCGGCGGCGCGTAACTTTTTGTCGCAGTGGTGATATTACTGAATCTTAAAAAGTCCGGGGTCTCGTCGCCTGACCTGCATATTCCGCCTGCGGGGATGCGCAGTGGAAGATCATGATTCGTGCACGTTAACTCAATGGAAATAGTTTCGTTTTTTCGATCAGTACGGACGTCGAAACTTAAATAGGTATCCAGCCCTCCCTGCAAGAGGGAATCTCGATGACGCACGCTGTACCACGGGGCGTTGCCATGGACATCGACAGCAGGATCATGCTCGAATGATTCGAAGGGAACGTAGTGCTGATACCCTTTGCCTCCGGGCTGCCAGCCCGTCACTGCATCAACCGAATAGACACCGCAGCGCTGAGGTCCCAAATGAGCGGGGACCAGCAAATACTCATCCTGCCGGGCATCAACGAGAATAGGCAGTGCGTCCTGCTTGAACAGGTTGACCACAGGTGTGCAATATAACTTTATGTGTTCAACGGTAGGACGAAGGTTTTGCATGTCCTCGCTGTGCATGTCAAAGACCAACTGAAAACCACGTGCCGTTATCAAATGTTCGTCGAGCACCGACGCAATGACCTCAAGACCTTCAATATCAGAAAAAAGAAATTTTTCTGGAAAGCAAAAGTATTCTTGCAAATAGCGGTAACCACGGAAGGTATTCAGTGGGTACGGTATCAAGGACTCGTCCTCTGCGAAGCCGACTGGTTTTACACGGTTTGCCGAAATGCTTAACTGAAGTGGTTTCCCATCACGATCTGTCAACGGATTTTCTTGCTCATCCAGCAATAATAATCTGATCCCTTTTAACTTCCGCATGAGGCCGAGGTAAAGCGCCTGGCTGATATGCCGATCACCTGCAAAGTGCAGCCGCAGCCTGCTCAACTTCAGCATGCCCAAGTGCCCTTCTCCGGTCATCGTCAGACTTAAAGTCAATGCTGCGGCCTCGCCATCAGCTGAGTAGGAAACACGTGACAGACTGAGAAGCAGAACCTCTGTCGAAAAGCAGGTACGAAATCGGCAGGCCAGACCCTCCACGGGTTCACTTTCAACAGGCGTATCACGCTCGACGGTGAAGCCAGGTCCTGAAGCGCTCAACGGCTCGAATTGCAACATGCTCATTGCAGGCAAGGGCCGCATATAATTTGGCCACAGCAGTTGCATCAGCGAATGGGTCAATTCAGGTAAATCATCATCCAGTTTTTGACGCAAACGTCCTGTCAGGAAAGCGAATCCTTCAAGTAGACGCTCAACATCCGGATCGCTGCTGCCTTGCCCCAAAAAAGGCGCCAACGCCGGGTTGCGTTCGGAAAACTTGCGCCCTGATTGGCGAAGAGCCATTAGCTCGTCTTGATAATAGTGATTAAATGACAACGCTGGCCTACCCGACTGAACCATAAACATTAAAAAAATCATCACGCCTAACTGTGATGAGTGACAACCTCACCACAACCCGTCATGACGTTTCACACGACACTTACATTCCCATCACCACTGATCGTTGTAAAAAAACGAACAGGCTTTTTAATTCCATCCACTTCAACGCAAGCATTTACGAAGAACTGACGCCGGAGGACAGAGCCTTTGTTTTCTTCAGGCAGCACGTAAATATCAGATAAGCGAGGTTCATAAGCCCGAATGACGTTTTCAATGGCCTCTCGAGACTGTCTTAATGAGTCATAAAGGCTCACACTCATATTATTAAGGTCGGGCAATCCATAATCAGGTAGCATTTTCACATTACCTGCACGGGTGCCCAGCAACTTTGATAAGTGCGAGGCAATGGATGCCATTAACCGTCCTTCGTCTCCACAATATGAATGCTGGTGCTGGACGTCCAAGGCAAGCCGTTCGAAAAGGCTTCCGTTTAGATTCATGGCCTGTCCTCTTGATTATTCCTTGTCCATTTTCCCAATCAGGGACAGCGTAAAATCAGCCCCCATGTATTTAAAGTGCGGACGGACATTCAAGCTGACACGGTACCAACCGGGATCGCCTTCCACATCGCTGACGATGATCTGAGCGTTGCGCAGGGGGCGTCTGCCACGCACTTCGGAGCTCGGATTTTCTTGGTCAGCAATGTACTGGCGTATCCACTTATTGAGTTGATTCTCAAGATCGACCCGTTCCTTCCAGGCCCCTATCTGTTCTCGCTGGAGCACCTTGAGGTAATGAGCAAGCCGATTGACGATCATCATGTAAGGCAGTTGGGTGCCCAGCTTGTAATTAAGCTCGGCCGTTTTGCCCTCTGGACTATTGACTATTGCCAAAGAATTTAGGCTTTTGTACTGAACTCGCGGAAAAGAAGGCCGCATTGTCGCTTCCTTTGCGCATGGTCAATGCGATAAACCCTTCCTCTGCCAGCTCGTACTCACGACGGTCAGAGATCAGTACCTCAGTCGGAATCTTGGTCTCGATCTCTCCCATGCTATGGAAATGGTGCAACGGAAGATCTTCGACAGCGCCGCCACTCAGCGGACCAATAATGTTGGGACACCAACGAAATTTGGCGAAACTGTCTGTCAGTTTTGTCGCGAACGCAAAAGCAGTGTTTCCCCACAGGTAATGCTCGTGAGCATTCACAACGTTCTCTCTATAGGCGAACGTTTTAACGGGGTTTTCTTCTGGCTCGTACGGACTGCGCAAAAGGAAACGCGGTACTATCAACGCGATATAACGGGCGTCCTCTTGTTGTCGAAAGCTTTGCCATTTTGCGAATTGCGGACCCTCGAAGTGGTCTTTCAGATCCTTCAGGTCAGGCAACCCGGTAAACTGCTCGATCCCGAAAAAATCCGGTCCTGCTGCCGCGATAAAAGGCGCATGCGCCATGCAGGCGACGCTTGACACGTATTGCATTGTCTTGACGTCTGGGGCACTGGGGGAGAAAAAATAATCGGCGATGATTGCGCCGACAGGATTACCACCAAACTGGCCGTACTCTGCAGTGTAAACGTGTTTGTAAAGCCCCGACTGAACGACTTCAGGTGAGTCCTCGAAGTCTTCCAGCAAGTCCTGCTTGGAAACACTCAGCAATTCGATTTTTATATTTTCACGAAAATCGGTTCGGTCGATCAGTAAATGCAATCCGCGCCAAGACGCCTCGAGCGAGCGAAAGTCTGCATGGTGGATGATTTCATCCATCTGACGACTTAGCTTGCTGTCGATTTCAGTAATCATTCGATCAACCAGCGCTTTTTTTACCGGTTCGATGCTGTTCGTGGGCTTCAGCAGTTCTGCGATAAACGCAGCAACACCGCGCTTGGCAATGTCATAAGCCTCATCACCTGGGCTCAACCTGGTTTCTGCAATAATCTGGTCAAGAATGCCAGTGTGAAATTCGCTCACCGGGTCCTTCTTTAAAACGTTTGTTGCCATCCGCTGGTCACTCCAAAGATAAAATTCAATGAACTACTGTGCTGCCGTATCCATGCCCAACTCATTCATTACTTTATGGCGCGACTCTTTGTCAGCCAGAACGTTCTCGATTGCCTTGCGAAAAGCAGGTGTATTCCCAAGTGGCCCTTTAAGTGCCATCAAGGCGTTGCGTAATTCCATCAACTTTTTAAGCTCGGGAATTTGCTCCACCAGGCTGGCCGGATTAAAGTCTTTCATCGACCCGACCTTGATGCTGAAGGCCAGATCACCAGCATCATCTTTAGATTGCAGGCGATCAGGAACACTCAGTAAAATTTCAAGTTCTTGCTTGGCCATGACATCATCGAAGTTATTCTTGTCGATGCTGATCGCTTTACGCTCTTCGAGCTTCCGGCCATCGGCGCGCTGTGTGAAATCGCCCAGGACCAATAGTTTTAATGGGAGCTCTATTTCCTCCTGCGCCCCTCCGACAGCGGGCTTGAAAGTGACGTTAATCCTTTCTTTGGGTGCCACAGAACCTTCTTTGGCCATTGTATTTCTCCCGATCTATTTCAGAGGTACCGCGTTATGCTATTAACAGCTCAATATCGTAATGACACAACCTATGATAAATCTCCTCCTGACGGCTTGCCGATTTATCACCTTGGGGAAGCCGTTCATAGCAGTCATGCAGCAAACGCATTACATTCAGATAAACCTGTGGTTCCCACTCATGCAAGCCTGATGACTGGAGTTGCTGATCCAGAAATTCAAGTTGAATCTTGGACAGTAGATACTCTTTCGCCTGATAGCATATACGGGCAAGGCACAACCTCCAGAAGAATCGGTCTCGACCGCCTTTAGCGTTGTATAAATGCTGACTCAGCACCTGAACGGCAGACTTTAAACCGCCGAACTGCAGACCGGGTAAAAGTTCGTGATAAACAGCATCCCATTGAGAGAGTTCAACACTCCCCTGCCCACTAACACTGTCCTGAGTGGATACAACCGGAGGTGAAATGTAATCGATGACCCATTGAAGTGTATCGGCATTCGCAAAAGGCGTTGCGTCGTGGAAACGTAACGCCATGACTTCCGGGAATCTTTTTACAAGCAGCACACAATGCGCTTCTACCTCATGCATGGCTGCTTCTGCGCCCAAGGCCTTTAAACAGTTCCAGATCAGTCGCTGTCCGTCGAACCAAAAGGGTGAGGACATCAGACTGGCTTCAACATCTACGATCAGATCAGCGTAGAGCGCCTGCTCGAATCGCTCGTGGTAGTTCCTGAGTTTCTCTCCGGGCAGCCCACGTACCTGTGTTGTTTTTTCCGCATTGCACTCAGGCATGCTATCCACGGCAAGCCAGACCACCGCCCGACCAAGGCGAAACGCGCGCGGGTCGCTGGTTTTTTGCCTCAGCCACCACTGACAGAGATTACGCGCGGACTCAATCAGTGAGTGTGAAGAGCGTTGGGCATCTTTCTCATTATCAATTTGAGAATTGCTGGAAAACAGCTGGGTAGCTACCTGCTTGACTTGCTCGATAACGGTGACAGGTTCTTTCTCGGCCTGCATTGCACGCTCGATCATTCGCGCCAGCCTTCTGCGAAGCGGCAGCAGCATCGGAGAGTCGTTACCCAAACAGCAGCCAAATATCTCATCCAGCTTGTCCAGGTGACTGGTCAGCTGCTGAAATACGACAAGCTGGTTGCTGATAGGAACATCTTCTACCAGTACTTTTTCGAGCCTGAGCAAGAGCCATGCAAAAGCGGCAGCACGGGTTCGTAACTTCTGGGGATGTAACGCCAGCCAGTGATGCTCGCAGAGCCCATGTATTAACCCCAGGCCCGCAACTAGCCCGACAAAAGAGTCACATTCGTACAAAGACCATGCAAGCCAACAGGCAACGCGCAGATCTTTGGACTGACTGACAAGGATATGTTCACTGCCTGCCCTGACCTTCGACCAATCGATATTTACAGGTGCCAGGATCGATTGCGCGCCGCCCAGCTCCCGCTCTAATGATTCAAAAGTGGAAGAAAAACGAATGTCTTGGCCTGTGGGATCTTGTCCTGGTATCGGTTGTCGGGCGGCTGCCTTGTAGTGACTGGAGAGCTTATCTATGGCAGCCATCAAAGTGCGCCTCCCGGCAATAGATTACTGTGAACATTAGTCCAAACAAGACGTGCAAAAGTCACGCAAACTTTATCCCTGACTTCCCACACGCACAAGACAAAGATGACACCCCTACACTCTTTCAGAAAATTCCTACACAAATAAAATAATATTTGTAGGATGCGCGGCATAGCGCAAAAAAAGCCGAGCATAGGCAACTGCACCATGCGCCATTTATTGCGCACTTTCTTTGACGATCACAGATTGTAGAAAGCAGAACGCCCATAAACGTGATTCAGACATCCTGCGCAAAAACAAGTAGATACCGAGCAAAAAACTGCGCGATTTTTATTACATGCCTATAAGAAATGCGTCCTAAATAAAGCAGCGATAGCTTCACCCCCCCGCATCTACGGCGCCTCCTATTACCTGGCACGCTATTTGTTAGCGCTACAGCTCACTGTGCATTGATACATCGCCGCACAGTGCATGTCGATCATCAGGAGAAGAATCATGCCTACACCCGCTTTCCTTACAGTTATTGGCAAAGTTCAAGGCCTTATCACAAAAAATGCATCCAGCGTTGAATCTGTCTCTGGGGCCTCCCGAACCGATCATATAGACGAATCCATGATTCAGGCCTTGAGCCATGAAATAATATCTCCTTACGATCGCCAGTCAGGCAGCAGCACAGGCCCGCGCATACATGGCCCTCTTTGCCTTACAAAATCTTTTGACAGTGCATCACCGCTGCTGCTACAGGCTTTAGTCAAAGGGGAAGAACTGGAGAAAGTTGAAATAAGATGGTACCGGATGTCGGGAAGCAAAGAGGAGCATTACTACACCACCACTCTTGAAGATGCCAAGATTGTGGCCATAAAAGACTACATGCCCAGCTGTCAGGACCCTGGCAATTCACATTTCACACACTTGCAAGAGGTGCACTTCAGTTATCGCGACATTACGTGGAATCACGTAGCGGCCAGCACGACCGGCTCTGATCAGTGGGATAAGTCCAAGATGGATTGACCTGAAACGTTGCCCCACCCATCTTCGGATCGATGGGGCTACCCATAAAAGGACAGACAGGGAACCCCATGAGCGATCACCCCCCATTCCGCCTTAGTCTCGCTGACAAAGAGCATCTCTTTAACGTCTTGTCATTCGCCGGTCATGAAGCCATCAACCAACCGTTCTGCTTCACGGTGGAACTCGTCAGCGAGCATACGTCGCTGGATCTGGAAAGCCTGTTGGGCCTTCCGGCTTTTCTGCAATTTGCTCCTGACGGTGGTGGCATCCATGGGCTGATTGACAGTATTGCCCAAAGCGATTCGGGTCCACGCCTTACCCGTTACGCAATCACGCTGCGCCCACGCCTGGCCCGTCTTGGCCATCGCACCAATCAGCGTATTTTTCAGCACAGGACGGTGCCGCAAATTATCGCCACGGTGCTAGAAGAGCATCATCTGCTGGCCGACACCTACAGGTTCGACCTCGGCACGGCATGCCCTGAGCGCGAATACTGCGTGCAATACAACGAATCTGATCTGCACTTCATTCAGCGTCTGTGCGAAGAAGAAGGCTTGCACTACCACTTCGAGCACAGCTTTACGGCACACAATCTGGTATTCGGTGATGACCAGACCGTATTCCCTCGACTGGGGCCGGTGATCTACAAGCAGAACAGCGGGATGGCGGGTAAAGAGCCGGTAATCCGTAGCTTCACGCTACGCCTCGAAACCCGATCACATCACACGACCCATCGCGATTACCATTTTGAGAAACCTTATCTGACCATGGAAGGATCGGCCATTGGCGGTGACAATCCAGACCTTGAACACTACGATTATCCCGGCGGCTTTACTCACCGCGATCGGGGTTCACACCTGGCGACAAGAGCGCTTGAACGGCACCGTCATGATTATCGACTCGGTGACGGACAAAGCGATCAGCCTCTGCTAGTCAGCGGTCATTTTCTACAATTGATCGAACACCCCAATGAAGACTGGAACGATCTGTGGCTGCTGAACGAAGTACGTCATGAAGGTCGCCAGCTACAGGCGCTGGAGGAGTCCGCATCGCCCATCCAGGGCGATGGCGACTTTCACCAGAGGTATCACAATACATTTGCGGCCACACCCTGGAAGGCGTGCTATCGCCCTCCGTTGCGTCATATAAAGCCAAGGATCTTTGGCAGCCAGACCGCCGTAGTCACTGGCCCGAAAGATCAGGAAATACACTGCGACCGGCATGGCCGGGTCAAGGTGCAGTTTCATTGGGATCGCGAAGGTCAGGCTAATGACCGCACTAGCTGCTGGCTGCGAGTGTCGTCCAGTTGGGCTGGCAATCGCTACGGTGGGATGGTCATCCCGCGAGTCGGCATGGAAGTGCTGGTGACCTTTCTGGAGGGCGATCCCGACCGCCCAATGATCAGCGGCTGCCTGTACCACGCCGAACACGTCCCGCCCTACGACTTGCCCGCACATCAGACACGCAGTGTGTTCAAAACCTTGAGCAGCCCTGGCGGTAATGGTTCGAACGAGCTGCGCATCGAGGACCAGGCCGATCAGGAACAAATCTACATTCACGCCCAGCGGGACTGGGAACAGCACATCCGACACGATCAGAAAATCCACGTTGGTCATGAGCGTCACGATCATGTCGAAGCCAACAGCTACAGCGTGTTCAAGGCAGAGGAACACTGGAACGTTGAGGCTGATCGATTGACTGAAGTCAAAATGGACGATCACTTGACGGTGGGTGGTACGCGACATATCAGTGTGGCCAACGGGTTGCTGGCGGAGGCCGGACGAGAGGTGCACTTGAAGGCCGGACATAAACTGGTCATCGAAGCCGGATTGGAGATCACCATCAAGGTCGGTGGTTGTTTTATCAAGCTGGATGCTGGTGGTGTGACGATGGCCGGGCCGGAGGTCAAGCTCAACTCGGGAGGCAGCCCTGGCGCCGGCTCCGGCGCCACACCGTTACGGCCTGGTTTGTCAAACCGCGTTGACACGGTCAAAACCGGAGAGATATTGCCCTCGGCACAAGCCCAGACAATGAAGCGCAGGCCATTTTGTGAGCAATGTGAACGAGCAACGGAGAGCGCAACGCCATGAATCAGGCCAACTACCTGTTGATTGATGGCGTATTGCGGCCTGATGCAATCAAGCGGGTGTATCAATATGCCGAGCCAGTGGAAGTCATGCCACTGTACCTGGGAACGCGCTGGTCAAAGCTCATGAATCAAGGGCCTTTGCTGGTAAAGGCGCAACACGCATCTTCACTGATTCGCGAATGGATTGAGCCATCCGGGTTACCAGCCGATAGCAGCTTGTTTTGCAGCAACGCTTGCCTGAAAACCGTAGCCACGCATCTGCGCCATTTTTTGTGCCCGCTTGACCATCTTGGCAACTCAAGCCTGCTGCGCTTTGCAGATCCGCTAGTGATGTATTACTGGCTGTCCAGCTATAGCCGCGAGCATCTTAGCCATGTATTGGGACCTATTGATCAGCTTTGGGTGCAGGTTCCCAGGCATGGTTGGCAGCTGCCCCCTTCTCCAATCCCTGCAAAATTTGTTAACGAGTATCCCGGACAGCCGTTGCAGCAAGACTTTGCGTTGCTGGGCGAGCCGCAGCTGCAGGCACTGAAGGAATCCTATCGGTGGCTGTTTGAAGAACGTATTCATGCCTGGCTACAAGAACAGGATCCGCAAGCGTTCGCGAACCAGACCGAAGATCAGATAACCACCTGGCTAACTCAAACCGTGGAAAGTGGCCTCGAGTGGGGGTTGGTCAGCGAGTACGCACTGGCGACCTGGGCGGACCTGTGTCGCGAATGGGGACTGGATTTTGTGAGTCGGCCGCACCCCACCTATCAGTTATGGCAGACCCAGAACCCGAAAATTCAGCACTTGCCTCCGGAACTGCGCATCGACTCGCTTGATGAATACCGCCAGAAGCTTGATACAAGCAAGGGCATGTTGCATGACCGATAAAAACGGCACACGCCAACAGCGACGTGCGGCCTGTTTCGCCAAGACACCGGCTACGGCCACCAGCCTATGCCCGTTCCGCGGGCCCAACGTCGCCATCGTGCCAGTGCGTTATGCGCTGGATCGCTCGCGGTATGACGTCGCGCCCGGTCAACTGAAGCCGCTGCCGAAAGACGGCAAGTGGGCCCGCCAGCCGCCGTTGAAAACGCGCAGTCATACCCTGCGCCAACTGTACGACGGCTATGTCTACGTGTTCGACGAAACCGCCGACACGCTGCACAAATACGCGGTGTCAGCCCTGAGCGGTCAACTGAGCCGTATTGTCTGGGCCGAGGCACAGATCGGCAATGACCAGCGAAACGGCGCCAGCGACGGTAAACCCTTCCTCTTCTACCCGCGCCGCAACACGCTGCACATTGCTTTCTCCCCCATCCAGTGGACATGGCGTCTCTGCGAACACATGCGCTCCAATGCCCCAAGCCGCGCCTTGTGGATGAAAGCGCTGGACCTGGCCCGCTACTGCACCAGCATGGCCGAGCCCCATACCTTGCCGCTGGACCGCATCGCAGAGGCCGTGGCGGATATCGACCAAGGCCATGTAATTGAATATGGGCGTTTTGCAGATACGTCGGTCCCCACTGCCCGCCCATTG
>NZ_LJRO01000200.1:0-80065 GCF_001401155.1 Pseudomonas tremae | reverse complement strand
TTTTCAACGATCTGGGCATGTAGCTGGCAGCCGATCAGGCGGCGCTTCGGGATTGGCAAAGCGAACACGAACACAAGATCCAGATCGCCCAGACCGTCGCCACCCTGTGCGGCGCAGAGAGTGAAACGGATAAACTGCCTGCCTCGGTGCGCGACAATACGCTACGAACGCATCAGTACCTGAGCGAGCTTGAAGCCTACTTTGAGCAGTGCATCCTTGAAGAGGCACAGATCAGCAGTAGCAACGTTCCAGGAGATTTTCTGCTGCTGCCGGACATGTTCAAGAGCCTGGACATGCGCAAGTCAATTCAGACCCGTTCCGGCAGCGCTTTGCCGGTGCGGCAACATACATCGTTGCGTTAGGTGTCCGCCAAAAACCATCTACAACTACACAATAAAAACCGACTGTACCCACCTGGATTAATACCTCCACTACCCCGACTTCGCCTCGTCCTTATTCAAAGGCATCGCCATAGCCGTCATCCTCGTATTCGTTCTCATCGCCGCCCTGACCGGATCGATACTTTTCCTGATCGGTCCGGTAGCCGTTGCATTTGTCGCAGCCGTCAAACTGCTAAATTGGGAAAACTCCATTCACCACGAACAAAGCCTGTCATGGGGCGAATATAACTACGTCACCGTCGACCGCAAGCGTCTGATGATCATCACGCACCGCACCGACGTGACGCTGGGCTTCGAGGCCCGCTTCCAGCACGAGGTACTGTTCAACAAATACCTCAGCTTTCTGCACACCGTGCTCCCCTCCACTGCCGAGTTCACCGAAAAAGCCTGGAAGTGGTAGTGCGCTCCAGATAACGTACACCCCGGAATTCAAGCCCTACTTGCCAAGGCCCCTCATGATCCAGATCCGCCCTATGACCCCGGAAGACTTCGACAACTTCTGGCCCACCTTTCAGGCTGTTGTCGTCACTCAGGAAACCTACGCGTTCGACCCAGCAATCACTCAGGATCAGGCACGCGATCTATGGATGAAGCTGCCACTGCACACGCTTATCGCCGAGGAAGACGGTCAGCTTCTGGGCAGCTACTACCTCAAGGCCAATGCGGCAGGTCCGGGCAATCATGTCTGCAACTGCGGCTATATGGTGGCGGACGCAGCAAGAGGCCGGGGTGTAGCGCGGTTGATGTGCGAGCACTCGCAACAGCTCGCGCGGGACAGCGGCTTTCTGGCGATGCAGTTCAATTCGGTGGTTGCCTGCAATGAGGTCGCCGTGGCGTTGTGGGCCAAGCTGGGTTTCGAGACTGTCGGGCGTTTGCCCAAGGCTTATCGACACGCCCGCCTGGGGTTGGTGGACTGTCTGGTGATGTTCAAATGGCTGGCTGAAGCGCCAGTGCCTGCAGAGCCGGTGCAACCCAAGCTGATAGGTCGCAAGAATATCGAGTCGGTGGTGTCGCGCCCGCGTCGAAAATAAGCACAAATAAAAACGGGGCTCGCACAACAAACTGGCGGCCCCATTTCGGTACTGCTAGCGCTTATTTACCAGCGCTCACCTCGGGCTGCTTCTGCAGCAATACCCGCGTCACTCGACGCTCCTCCACGCCCACCACTTTCAGGTCCCAGCCCTGCCAGGTCAGGCTGTCACCCGTAGAGGGCAGACGGTCCAGCAAGCTCATTACCAGCCCGGCCAGGGTCTGATAGTCGTCGGTCGCCTTGGCCTGAAAACCGGTCCGCTCGCGAATCAGGCTCAGGTTCAAGGCACCGGAGACCACGAAGTCCTCACCCTGCGCAACGATGTCCGGGCCTTCCACTTCACTGGCGTCAGGCAACTGGCCAGCAATGGACTCCAGAATGTCGGTCATGCTGAGCACGCCGATAAAGTCACCGAACTCGTTGACCACAAACGCAATGTGGGTCGACTCCTTGCGCATCTGTTCCAGTGCATTGAGGATGGTGAAGCTTTCAAGCAGATTGATGGCCTTGCGTGACACCAGTTTCAGGTCAGGCTGATTACCGGCCAGCAACTCCTTGAACAGTTCTTTCTTGTGTACAAAACCCAATGGCTCGTCGATGCCGCCCTCGCCAATCAATGGCAGTCGCGAGTATGAAGAGTGCATCAGATTCAGGCGAATCTTCTCGGCATCGTCGTTCAGGTCGATGTAGTCGATCTCGGCCCTTGGCGTCATCACAGTACGAATCTGCCGCTCCGCCAGCTGCAGCACGCCGCTGATCATGACCCGCTCACGCCGATCGAATACCGGCTCGGTGCTTTCGCCCTCAAGGATGTCGGTGATTTCCTCATCGACATCGCCAGGCTCGAGCCTGCGGCCGCCCAGCAAACGCATTACCGCATGAGCGGCACGCTCACGACGTGGCAAGTGACCATGCGCAGACTTCTTGCTGCGCTTGCGAGCGATCTGATTGAACACTTCGATGAGGATCGAGAAGCCGATCGCCGCGTACAGATAGCCTTTGGGAATATGGAAACCCAGGCCTTCGGCAGTCAGGCTGAAGCCGATCATCATCAGGAAGCCCAGACACAGCATGATCACCGTCGGGCGACTGTTGACGAATTTGGTCAGGGGTTTGCTGGCAATCATCATCAGGCCGATGGAGAAGATCACAGCGATCATCATCACCGACAGGTGTTCGACCATACCGACCGCGGTGATCACGGCATCCAGCGAGAACACGGCGTCAAGCACCACGATCTGCGCCACGATGGGCCAGAACAACGCGTAGCCCGCGTTACCGGCGCGCAGGGCAACGTGGCCTTCCAACCGTTCGTGCAGTTCCATGGTGGCCTTGAACAACAGGAACACGCCACCAAACAGCATGATCAGGTCACGCCCGGAGAAGCTTTTGTCGAAGACCTCGAACAACGGCTCGGTCAGCGTCACCATCCAGGAGATGCTCGCCAGCAGGCCGAGGCGCATGATCAACGCCAGAGAAAGACCAATGACGCGCGCCTTGTCGCGTTGTTCAGGGGGCAGTTTATCGGCAAGGATGGCGATGAACACCAGGTTGTCGATACCCAGCACCAGTTCAAGCACGATAAGCGTCAGCAGGCCAAGCCATGCCGTGGGATCAGCGATCCATTCCATGGTAGTTATGCAGCCTCACGAGAAAAATGACAGAGAGTGGCGTTGGTTACTGTAGACCAGACGTGATCGCGAACTTTCAGACACAGCTTTGCAGCGTCAGGACGCGAGGCCCTGCCGGAATCAAAACAGTTCAGAAGGCTGGATAACTCAGTATCGGGATGGGGCGGCCTGCTCGGTAAGAAGGAAATCACCGGCCAACCATGAGCAATGAAAGGAGGACAACTCGGAGGCTCCTGAAGGGTATTCATACAGTCCTGAAAATCAATACGGGCGCTGATCGTACAATACACACAGATGTTTCGTACGCTGGAGAAGTATTACAAGACTTGACCATTCAGTACCTGCCTGGAGACCGACATAAAGGCCCAGAGCGACGTTTTGTCACACCTCCAGGCACGACCAGTTGTCTGACAACGGCTGCTCACGGGTAGATGGTGCAGGCCATTTGTTTTAAAATGTTTCCATAGCGTCAGGCAGACGCTGTGTCTTTTGCGAATTGTCCAACCTCGCCATTCACTGCTCGCCTGATCAGAATCATAAAAAGAAAGCCCGTCATAGACGGGCTTTTTTCGTTTTCAGCTTTTGCATCCGGTGCCGCTTCCGGCATCACAGCAAGCCGTTTTTTCAACATTTGAGGTGATATCCCCATGCTGCGTATAGTTGTCGTTCATCTGTTCCAGTGGTTCAAACGCCTGTCTTCCGCCCTGCTGTTCCGTAGCGCAGAAGACAACTACTCTCGTAGCTTCACGCGGGAGAACGACGATGAAGGCCGCTGGACCTTTGTTTCGATTGCCATTGTTCTGACCCTGAGCCTGTACTGCCTGGCAGGCCTCGGTTACTACGCCAAGACCAACATCTGGGACGGCTTCACCCAAGCGCAGAAAGAAAACATCGCTCAGGCCATGATCGTCAGTTCGCAGAACCTCTGAGCAGCCCAGTGTGACATCCGGACGGGGAAGCAAATGCTTCCCCGTTTTCGTTCTGGTGGCTTGCCACAGACTGCAATTTCTGCGAGAACGCCACCCCGAGACAAACACTCACTGGATAACCAGCAATGAGCAATGACTTACAGGTAACCGACCTGCAACTCGGCGACGGCAAGGAAGTGGTCAAAGGCGCGCTGATCACCACTCATTACACCGGAACCCTGAACGACGGCACGGTGTTCGACTCTTCGCATCAGCGCGGCAAGCCATTCCAGTGCGTGATTGGCACAGGGCGCGTCATCAAGGGTTGGGACCTGGGCCTGAAGGGCATGAAGGTGGGCGGAAAGCGTAAATTGTTTGTGCCAGCGCATCTCGCCTACGGCGACAGAGTTATGGGCGCGCACTTACCACCCGGTTCCGACCTGACTTTCGAGATAGAGCTACTGGAAGTGCTGACCCGCGACGATTGATTACCTGTCCTGAGGGCTTAACCTTACTGAAACGACGCCGATATCATTGACTACGCATAAGCCCGATTGCTTGTTATCGCGGAAAAAGCCATGCTCCGGGCATGGAATTCAGGTTTTCCCACAGGAACACGTATGGCGCTCAATAAGTCGACTCAAGAGCTGAAAAAGCACTTGAAAGGCACCGCAACGAATCTCGAAAGTACGGCAGAAGAAATCCTCAAGCTCGCTTCGCAAATGAAAGATGTCGATGTCACGGCCATTCTGCAGATGGTCAATCGACTTTACAGCGACGCTGATCAGCTCAAGGCTTACGCTGATGAAGTGAGGGCGAAAAGAATCGTACGCGCCAAGCCGCTATAAGCAGCTGAAGGCGTCCGCCAGCAACATTTGCGCCGGTACAGAGGTTCTTTGATGCTGCCATCGCCCGCCAACGTCAGCGCCAGTTCAAGGCACC
This sequence comes from Pseudomonas tremae, assembly GCF_001401155.1. Taxonomy (GTDB): domain Bacteria; phylum Pseudomonadota; class Gammaproteobacteria; order Pseudomonadales; family Pseudomonadaceae; genus Aquipseudomonas; species Aquipseudomonas tremae. Next base: position 75,153 of record NZ_LJRO01000200.1, on the reverse strand, counting down.
TGCACATGCAGAAATGGCGTGGCCGGGTCGGCATGACGCTGGCTGCCAGCCTTTCGGTGCTGGCGGGTATGACCGATGCCATCGGCTTCATGGCGACCGGCGATTTTGTCTCGTTCATGAGCGGCAACACCACACGCCTCGCAGTCGCTATCAGTGACGGCGACCTGAACGTGACAGCACGTCTAAGCCTCGCGATCTTCACCTTCATCGTTGGCAATGCGCTGGGTGTCGTTGTTGCGCGACTGGGGGGTCGGCGCGCGCTGCCTTTGTTGTTGAGTATCGCCACGCTGTTGTGTGCTGCCGCCGCCTGGCCACTGGAAAGCAACATCCTGGCCCTGGTCTGGGCAATTCTGGCGATGGGCATGCTTAACGCCGCTGTCGAGCAAGTCAACGGGCTACCGGTCGGGCTGACCTACGTAACAGGCGCACTGTCACGCTTCGGTCGCGGTCTGGGCCGCTGGATGCTCGGGGAGCGCCGGGATGGCTGGCGCATTCAGTTAATACCCTGGGCCGGCATGTTCATCGGCGCGGTGATCGGCGCAATCCTTGAACAGCGTCTCGGTCTTGATGCCTTGCTCGTCAGTGGCAGCCTGTCCGCGCTACTGGGGCTGGTGTCATTGAGCATCCCCCACCGCTGGCAGCGCCGATACATGCCCCGCTGAATGCCGAGATTCCCATTCGCTGAAATACGTTTACCATACGGCGCCTTTCATAACCGACCGCTGTCATGACCCCTGAAGCATTAAGCATCCTGCAACAGCACCTGCTCAACGCCCTGAGCGACGTTCCCGATGAAACCCGCCGCCTGTTCCACGGACGTGGCCGCGTGTGGCCGGGGCTGGAGCACATCACCGTGGACTGGATGCAGGGCATGGTGCTGGTCTGCGTGTTCAAGGAGCCGCAACCGGGCGAGCTGGAAGCACTCACGCACGTGCTGACCGGGCTGATCGACACACTTCAGTGGCAGCAAAGCCAGGCTCACACCCTGTTGCTGCAGCACCGCTATCTGCCGCAGAGCACCACACAATGGCTGACTGGCGATGTGGTGGACGAATGGGTGATCACTGAGAATGGCTTGCGCTACAAGGTCGATTTCGGCAAAAAGCAGAATAGCGGCCTGTTTCTGGACATGCGCTACGGGCGGGACTGGGTGCGGGCCCAGGCCAAGGGCAAGCGCATCCTGAACCTGTTCGCCTACACCTGCGGCTTTTCGGTCGCCGCCCTCGCCGGTGGTGCGGACCACGTGGTGAATCTGGACATGGCGCGCGCGGCACTGAATCGCGGGCGCGAGAACCATCGGCTTAACGATCACGATCTGAGCCGAGTGACGTTTCTGGGGCATGACCTGTTCAAGTCATGGGCCAAGGTGACGCGCTCGGGGCCTTACGACCTGATCATCATCGACCCGCCTTCCTTTCAGAAAGGCAGCTTCATGCTCGACAAGGACTACCAGCGGGTATTGCGTCGCTTGCCGGAATTGCTGGAAGAAGACGGTTTGGTACTTGCCTGCATGAACGACCCTGCGACAGGCCCGGAATTTCTGATCGAACACACGGCGGTCGAAGCCCCCTGCCTGCGCTTTCAGGAGCGCCTGGAGAACCCTCCGGAGTTCCCGGACGACCGCGTCGATGGCGGGCTCAAAGCTCTGGTATTCAAAGCTGAAGGCTTGAGCCGGACAGGATGGGCGTAACGGTTACTGAAGCGCTTCCCGGTCTGCAGCTTATTCCGCCTGCCCGAATACCTGACTCGGCCGGCGCAGCGACGGGTCGAACGGGTTGATCTTCGCACTGATCGCCGTCGCTTCGCGCTTGAGCAGCTCTACCACAGTCGAAAGGCGGTCAGGTCCTAAACGGTCGCTGATCGTCGCCACGCTGAGTGCCGCCACCGCGCGTCCGCTGCGGTCTAGAATCGGCACCGCCAGCCCCGCCATGCCCGGCAGCGCGCCGGTGTTGCGGCCCGCATAGCCGAGACGCCGTACGTTGTCGACCTCAGAGCGCAGAAACACTTCGTCGTACAAGTGGAAGTCTTTGAGTCGTGGCAGGTTGTAGGCAATTACCGTTTCTCGCTCGTCTTCTGGCAGAAACGCAAGAATGGCCAGGCTGCCCTGCCCCACACCCAGTGCGACACGACCGCCAATGTCGCCGGTAAAGGTGCGAATCGGGTATGGGCCTTCGCTGCGGTCCAGGCAGATCGCATCAAAACCACTGCGCGCGAGCAGGAACAACGAGTCTCCCAACGATGCCGACAGACGCAACAGGCTCGGCCGCACAACATCGCGCAGGTTGCCTGTATTGCCAGCACGCGCCGCCAGCGCAAAGAACTCGATGCTCAAACGGTAGCGCTTGCTGAGCAGGTCCTGCTCGACCATGCCCTCATCCATCAGGCTGCGCAACAAGCGATGGGTGGTGGGCTGTGACAGCCCGACGCGCTTGGCCAGTTGGGTGACCCGCTCGCCGCCTTCGTCACAGTCACCCAGGCAACGCAGTACGGCAAACAGTCGTGAAACAGCGCCCACACCGACTTCTGCAAGCACGCTATTCCTATCAGTGGAATTATTCATGAAAATATCTCGCTTATTTTCCACCTGATGAATTAATCCGAATAAATATGTTATTCAGTGAAATTCCTTGTTGAGCGCATCCTAGCCTTCGCCCTACTCTCAGTCCACAGGGGCGATTTGAACAATCATCGGTAGCCGACTCAGAGCGAGCGCCAACGTCCACAGAATTGCATGACTTCATTTCGCATCTGCCCATGACAAACGCGTGCCACGGCACGCACGCATAAAGGTGGAAGCAGGCATGGCATTTCTGCAGCTGGAAGGTCTCTCCAAACGTTACGGTTCCATAGACGCCGTGGTTGCCACTCACCTGGCGGTGGACAAGGGCGAGTTCGTCTCGTTGCTCGGCCCTTCCGGGTGCGGCAAAACCACCACCCTGCAAATGATCGCCGGCTTCGTTGAAGTGAGTGACGGACGCATCGTGCTCGACGGCCGCGACATAACCCACGCCAAACCCAGCAGCCGTGGCCTGGGCGTGGTATTCCAGAGCTACGCGCTGTTCCCGCACATGACAGTGGCCAACAACGTGGCGTTCGGCCTGCGTATGCGCAAGGTGCCTGAAGCAGACCTCCAGACGCGGGTCAGCAAGGTGCTGCAACTGGTGCGTCTCGATCAGCACGCGGAGCGCTATCCACGTGAACTGTCCGGCGGCCAGCGGCAGCGGGTTGCGCTCGCCAGGGCGCTGGTGATCGAGCCGCCGGTGCTGCTGCTCGACGAGCCGTTGTCCAACCTGGACGCCAACCTGCGCGAAGAAATGCAGTTCGAAATCCGCCGTATTCAGAACGAAGTGGGCATTACCACGCTGATGGTGACTCACGATCAGGCAGAAGCCCTGTCGATCAGTGATCGGGTGGTGGTCATGCAGGCCGGACGCATTACCCAGATCGACGAGCCGTACAAGCTGTACGAACACCCTCGCACGCGCTTCATTTCGGGCTTTGTGGGCAAGGCCAATATGCTGCCTGGCGACCTGGACAGCAGCGGCTGCCCACAGATTCGCCTGCTGCCTGGCGACGGTGCGCTGACCCTGAGCTTGCGTCCCGAGAAAATTGACCTGGTTGCATCAGGCAGTGGTCGTCTTTCAGGGCGAATCGTCACGCGCTACTTCCTCGGCAGCCAGTGGCTGTATCGCCTCCAGACCGACATTGGCGAGATCACCGTGGTCCGCCGCAATGACGGCCAGGCCCCGCTGGAGGAAGGCGCTACAGTCGGTATGGACTGGCCAACCGAGTTGCTGCGCGTACTGGACGCCGATGAGGTGCGCGCATGAGCCTGATGACCGAGATGCGTCAGGGCGGTCGCGGTTACTGGCTGTCGGCGCCTGCACTGGCGCTGTACATCGGCTTGCTGGTGCTGCCGCTGGGTCTCACCCTGCTGCTGTCGTTCAACGTGTTCGACTATCAGGTGGGGGTGAAAAGCGACAGCTACACCTTGGACAACTATGTGGCCGTAGTCACCGATTCGTACTTCTATGAAATCTTCCTGCGCACCTTCTGGATCAGTGCACTGGTAACCCTGTTGTGCGTACTGATCGGCGTGCCGGAAGCCTACATTCTGAGCCGCATGGGCACGCCGTGGCGCTCGATTTTCCTGATTCTGATCCTCACGCCATTGCTGATTTCAGTAGTGGTGCGGGCCTTTGGCTGGAGCCTGCTGCTGGGAGCCGACGGCTTGATCAATCAGGCCATCCAGTTCATGGGCGGTCGCCCGGTGAAGCTGCTGTACACCCCTTTCGCGGTGATCATCGCGCTGGGGCATGTGATGTTGCCGTTCATGATCATTCCGGTCTGGACTTCGCTGCAGAAGCTGGACCCCACCGCCGAGCAGGCCGCGCTGTCGCTGGGCGCCAGTCAGGCGAAAGTGATGCGCCTGATCGTCCTGCCGCAAGTCATGCCCGGTGTGCTGTCCGGCTCGCTGATTGTGTTCGGCCTGGCCGCCAGCTCATTCGCCATTCCCGGACTGCTCGGCGGACGGCGCCTGAAGATGGTCGCCACAGTGATTTACGACCAATACCTTTCGGAGCTGAACTGGCCGATGGGCGCGACTCTGGCCGTGGCGCTGCTGCTGGTCAATCTGCTGGTGATGCTGTCGTGGAACCGCATGATCGAAGGCCGTTACAAAAAAACTCTGGGGGAATGATCCATGTCCAAGAACGGTCCTTTGTCCCTGTCATTTCATGCACTGGTAGTGATCTTCATGATGGCCCCGCTGGTCGTGGTATGCATGGTCGCATTTACTCCGGAAAACACGCTGAGCCTGCCTACTACCAATTTTTCGCTGCGCTGGTTCAAGGCAGTGTTCGAACGCGCAGACTTCATTGACTCGTTCTACAACAGCGTGATTCTGGCGTTCGTGTCGGCAACCCTGGCAACACTGATCGCGGTGCCCGCCGCCCTGGCAATTACCCGGCACACATTCCCGGGCCGCAATTTTTTCAACGCGCTGTTCCTGTCGCCGATCATCATTCCGCATCTGGTGCTGGGTGTGGCTATGTTGCGCCTGTTTGCCCTGATGGGCGTGAACGGCAGTTTCACCTGGCTGATCTTCGCCCATGTGCTGGTGATCACGCCCTATGTATTGCGCCTGGTACTGGCTGCGGCCATCGGCATCGACCGCAGCGCCGAACACGCCGCCGAGTCATTGGGCGCAGGTCGTTTCACACTGTTTCGGCAGATCACCCTGCCGATGATCCTGCCCGGCGTAGCGGGCGGCTGGCTGCTGGCATTCATCAACAGCTTCGATGAGGTCACGCTGTCGATCTTCGTCACCTCGCCCGCCACCCAGACCCTGCCGGTGCGCATGTACGTGTACGCCACTGAATCCATCGATCCGATGATGGCCGCCGTGTCGGCACTGGTCATCGCCCTGACTGCGGCCACCATGATCCTGCTCGATCGGGTCTATGGACTGGATCGCGTGCTGGTCGGCAAACATTAATCCGGAGCTCTGACGTCATGGCACTGCTGAAAAGACTGGTCGAACGCGACCGCCCGGCACTCTCTTTCACGCTCGATGGCCAACCCGCCAGCGGTCTGTTAGGCGATACGCTGTTGACGGCGATCCTGACCACCAGCGAGCACCTGCGCGGCAGCGATTTCAGCGCTGAGCCGCGCGCCGGATTCTGCATGATGGGGGCCTGTCAGGATTGCTGGGTCAGGCTGGGTGATGGCCAGCGAGTGCGCGCCTGCTCGACGTTACTGGAGGCCGGCCATGCAGTGATTCGCGAACCGGGGCGGCGCCTGTGAGCAATCACAAGATTGCCATTATCGGTGCCGGCCCGGCAGGCATTCGCGCCGCGCAGACCCTTCTGGCCCACGGCATAAAAGCCTGCCTGATCGATGAAAGCCTGCGCGGCGGCGGTCAGATCTATCGTCGCCAGCCGGAAAATTTCAAGCGCTCGGCCAAAGCGCTTTACGGCTTCGAGAGCGGCAAAGCGCTTGCTGTCCATCAGACGCTCGATGCACTGGCAGCGCAGATCGACTACCGACCACGGACGCTGGTCTGGAACGCCGAAGACAATCGGCTCGACACTTTGCAGGACGGCTCGGCATCAACTCTCGACTTCACCCGACTGATCGTCGCCACCGGGGCCACCGACCGGGTGCTGCCCGTACCCGGCTGGACACTGCCCGGCGTCTACAGCCTGGGCGCCGCGCAGGTTGCCCTTAAATATCAGGGCTGCGCCATTGGCGAGCGGGTGGTTTTCTGTGGCAGCGGACCGCTGCTGTACCTGGTGGCCTATCAGTACGCGAAGGCGGGTGCAAACGTCGTAGCGGTGCTGGATAGTGCGCCCTTCTCGGCCCAGTGCAAGGCACTGCCGGCATTGCTCGGCCAGCCAGCGACGCTCGCCAAGGGGCTTTATTACCGGGCTTGGCTGACCGCACGGGGCATCCCGATGCATCAAGCTGCGCACCTCACGCGCATCGACGGTGAGCAGCGCGTGAGCGGTGTCCATTGGGAGCGCAATGGCCGATCCGGCCAGTTGAGTTGTGATGCAGTGGCGTTCGCACACGCGCTGCGCAGCGAAACCCAGCTGGCGGACCTGCTGGGCTGCGAGTTCGCCTGGAGCCCATTGAACCGCGCCTGGCTGCCCACCCGCGATGACTGTGGGCGCAGCAGCGTATCAACCGTGTACCTGGCAGGCGATGGCGCAGGAATCATGGGCGCAGACGCCGCAGAGATGGCCGGAGAGCTTGCCGCACTTGCCCTGTTGCAAGACAGCGGAGTCAGCGTGAACGCCTTGCGGATGAGTGATTTGCAGGCCGCCCTGCAGCACATCGAACGCTTTCGCCAAGGACTGGAAACAGCGTTTCCGTTCCCGAAGCAATGGGCCGCGAACGTCCCGGATGAAACACTGATCTGTCGCTGCGAAGAGGTCACCGCAGGAGTTATCCGCAGCACCGTGCAGGACGGCCATTGGGAGATCAATCGAGTCAAGGCCATGTGCCGGATCGGTATGGGCCGTTGCCAGGGCCGCATGTGCGGGCTGGCGGCGGCCGAACTGATCGCCCACGAAAGCGGACGCCCGGTGGATCAGGTCGGTCGCCTGCGCGGCCAGGCGCCCATTAAGCCGCTGCCGTTCGGCGTAAAGACCCTGATCGTGGAGCCGCAGCCATGAGCACACTGATTGAAACCGACGTGATTATCATCGGCGGCGGCATTGTCGGTGCGTCAGCAGCTCTGGCGCTGGCTCGCAAAGGCCAGCGCGTCGCTTTGCTGGAGCGCGATTTCTGTGGCTCGCATTCCAGTGGCGTCAACTATGGCGGTGTCAGGCGGCAAGGTCGCCCGCTGTCACAATTGCCTCTGTCACAACGAGCGCACCAGATCTGGGGCAGCCTGGGTGACCTGATCGGCACCGACGGCGAATACCAGCGTTCTGGCCATCTCAAACTGGCCCGCAGCGAACAGGACATGAATGCCTTGCGTGCCTATGCCGAGGCCAGCCAAGGGTTTGGCCTGGACCTGCAACTGCTCGACCGCGAGCAACTGCGTGCGCGATACCCCTGGGCGGGAGACGTGGCGGTCGGTGCGTCGCTGTGTGCCGAGGACGGCCACGCCAACCCGCGCCTGGTATCGCCCGCGTTTGCCCGCGCCGCGCGTCAGGCCGGCGCGCAGGTGTTCGAGCAGGCGACAGTGGTTGACGTCAGCCATGCCAGCAGTGCTTTCACGGTCAAAACAGCCAATGGACTGACACTGCGGGCTGCCTGGCTGCTTAACTGCGCCGGCGCCTGGGCCGGACAACTGGCGGCGCAATTCAACGAACCTGTGCCGATGTACTCAGGGCATCCGGCGATGCTGGTGACCGAGCCGCTGCCGATGTTCATGGACGTCAGCACAGGCGTCGAGGGCGGTGGTATCTATGCCCGGCAAGTAGCCCGCGGTAACTGCGTGCTGGGCGGTGGGCAGGGCTTCGCCCTTGACCCTGCACGCGCCAGACCGGGCCAGGCTGCGCTGCTGGACATTCTGCGTGACGCCGTCGAACTCTACCCGCCACTCGCCGGCGCCCAGGCCATTCGCACCTGGAGCGGCACCGAGGGCTACCTGCCGGATCGCGAGCCTGTGCTGGGGCCGAGCCTGACTCAGCCTGGCCTTTTGCACGGGTTCGGTTTTGCCGGAGCCGGTTTTCAGATCGGCCCCGCAGCCGGCGAAGCACTGGCCGAATGGGTCTGCGAAGGCTCTTCGGCTATCTCGCTTGAGGCCTTTTCAATAGCCCGCTTTCAGCAATCCCCCCTTCAACGTGAACCCGTTACGAACGTCATCCCATTGCACAGAGGAAGGTCGTCACTATGAAATGTATCAAACATCTTGCCCTCAGCGGTCTGTCGAGCCTGACCTTGGCCGTCTCACTGTTTTCCATGCCTGCGCAGGCTGAGACGACGCTGTATCTGGGCATGAACGGCGGCACCATGGAGCGACTGTATGCCGATCAGGTACTGCCCGCGTTCGAGAAGGCCAATAACGTCAAGGTCGTGATCGTGCCGGGTACCTCAGCCGATATCCTCGCCAAGGTGCAGGCCAGCAAGGACAACCCGCAGATGCACGTGATCTTCCTTGACGACGGCATCATGTACCGAGCCATTTCCATGGGTCTGTGCGACACCTTGCAGCCGAGCGCCAGCCTCGCCGACCTGCCAGCCAAGGCAAAAATCAAGGATCAGGCCGCGGCAGTCAGCCTGGGCGTGACAGGCCTGGCCTACAACACACGCATGTTCAAGGAAAACGGCTGGAGTGCGCCGACCTCGTGGATGGATCTGGCCGACAAACGCTTCAAGGACAAGGTCGTGTTCCAGTCGCTGGCTTCCTCGACCTTCGGGCTGCATGGTTTTCTGATGTTCAACCGCATTCAGGGCGGCAGTGAAAAAGACGTCGAGCCTGGCTTCAAGGCGTGGCCGAAAACAGTCGGCCCGAACGTGCTGGAATATATTGCCAGCTCGGCGAAAATCTCAGAAATGGTGCAGACCGATGAAGCCGCACTGTTTCCATTGACCCCGACTCAGGTCACCGCGTTGAAGATCAAAGGCGTGCCAGTGGAGTACGCATCGCCCAAGGAAGGCGACGTCGTGCTGAATGTGGCCGAATGTGCCATCGCCAACAACAACCAGCCGGAACTGGCGCAGAAACTGGCAGCGTATCTGCTCACCCCCGAGGCTCAGGCGCCGGCACTGGAGTTCGGTGACCAGATCCCGTCGAACCCCAAGCCCCCCACCACCGACAAGACTCGAGGCCAGGTCGAAGCCATGAACAAATACCTCGAAACCGCTGTGACCATCGACTGGGATCAGGTCAATCAGATACGTCCCGAGTGGAACGCCCGCTGGAGCCGTAGTATCGAGCGCTAGCGCGACCACCTGCACGCTGGATGCCCGCATTGGCGGCCAGCGGCAGTGTTTTCAAACCGCTCGGCAAATTATTTCAACTTATTACCGCATAGGGCAGTCCCACCGTTACGCCCTCTTCTCAAGGCGCATTCAACGGTGGTTCTTTCTCTATGAGTTTTCTGGTCTGCATGGGCGTGCTCGGCGTTTTATTGATGCTGTTGGCACTGACCTCTTCCTTTTTGCGCTGGATGCCGGTGACAACGTCGGCAGTCTGTCTGGCGTTCGGTTTCAGCATCGGCCCGATGGGCCTCGATATTGTCGATCTCGACTTCAAGGCGTCGCATGAATGGCTTGAGCGCCTGACCGAAGTGGCCGTGCTGTTTTCACTATTCGGTACCGGTATCAAGCTGCGCTTGCCGTTAAAGGGCAAAGCCTGGCACTCGGCTTATTGGCTGGCCGGGCCGGTGATGCTGGCGACGATCGCCGGGGTAAGTGTTGCCGCTCATTACATCTTCGGTATCGACTGGACCATATCCTTATTGCTCGGCGCCATGCTTTCACCCACCGACCCGGTACTGGCGGGGATGGTGCAGGTCAACAGTGCGCAAGATCAGGATCGCCTGCGTTTCGGCTTGTCGGGCGAGGCAGGGCTAAACGACGGTACCGCGTTCCCATTCGTTATTTTTGCGCTGCTCTATCTGACTTCCGGCGGAGGGATGGCCAACTGGGTACAGGACTGGCTGATCAAGGACCTGATCTGGGCAGTACCCGCTGGCCTTCTGATCGGTTATGGCATGGGACGAGGGGTTGGCCACCTGATGATTTTCCTGCGCATCAAGAATGCCGACAGCACCACCTCCCCCAACGACTTCCTGGCCCTGGCGCTTATTGCGCTGGCTTATGTAGTTGCCCAAAGCGTAGGAGCCTTTGGTTTTCTCTCGGTATTCGCCGCAGGCTTTGGCTTGCGTCAGGCCGAAGTGCGCGTCACCCGCTCGGAACTACCCTCAGAGCACGTGGCACAGCCGGTGCTCGGGCACATGACAGCATCACTGGAAAAAGGCACCGTGGCCGAATCCGATGACCTGAGCGATTCACAATTGGCCGCCGGCGTGATGATGGGCGATATGCTGGCGTTCGGCAGTCTGGTGGAGCGCGCAATGGAGGTACTGCTGATCACCTTGCTGGGCGCTGCGCTGGCCACTTATTGGGACTGGCGCGCCAGTGGCCTGGGGCTGGCGTTGTTCTGCGTCATCCGCCCGGTCAGTGTCTGGCTGCTGATCAGTCGACGTCTGCTCAACCGGAAACAGAAGGCACTGGTCGGCTGGTTCGGCATTCGCGGCATCGGCAGTCTTTACTACCTGTGCTTTGCCCTTTCCCATGGCTTGGCGGACGATGTCGGGGATGTTGTGATCGGCATGACGCTTTCAGTGGTGGCCTTGAGTATCTTGCTGCATGGCATCAGCATCCAGCCGTTGCTGGAGCGTTACGAGCGTAGCGCTTCGGCCAATCCTGACACATGAGGCAACCCTGGCAGCGGTAATAGAGCAGGTCGATGGGCGTATCGGAACAAGCAATTGGACTGCGGCATTTCGTCTCGGTTAGCGTGACACACATCCAGCCTGTGCAACCCTGTCCTCACTAGCTACTATGAAGACTGATCGAGGCACTCTGCCAGCCTGTACCCCAGCGCCACACAGCACTCAGTCTGCAAAAGACCTGAACCCCTGTAAGTCGCTGGCCTCCAAACGGAATACAGTTCTATCAAACAGTTAGAAGGTGAAATGTCAGAACCGGTTTTGATGGACCGCTTTGCACGCAAAGTCGATTATCTGCGCATGTCGGTCACCGACCGGTGCGATTTCCGCTGCGTGTACTGCATGGCCGAAGAGATGACGTTTCTGCCGCGACAACAGATTCTGTCACTGGAAGAAATACTTCAGGTAGCTGAGCGCTTCGTCGCACTGGGCACCCGGAAAATCCGTCTTACCGGTGGTGAGCCTTTGGTGCGCGCAGGCGTGGTTGGGCTTTGTGAGCGTATTGCCGCCCTGCCCGGCCTTCGCGAACTGTGCATGACCACCAACGGCTCGCAGCTGGATAAACTCGCCGAGCCACTGTTCAAGGCTGGCGTCACGCGCTTGAACATCAGCCTGGACAGCCTGGACCCGCAACGTTTTCGCGAACTGACCCGTACCGGGGATCTGTACAAGGTCATTGCCGGGATCGACGCTGCCAACGCCGCCGGTTTTGTACACACCAAGCTCAACTGCGTGGTAATGCACGGGCGCAACGACGACGAGATCAATGATCTGGTGGCGTTCGCCATTGATCGCAACCTCGATATTTCGTTCATTGAAGAAATGCCCCTGGGTGTCATCAGCGAGCACAGTCGCGCCGAATCCTTTTACTCCAGTGATCAGGTCCGCGAGCGCATTGCCGAGCGTTATACGCTGGTGCCCTCCACCGATTCGACTCAGGGGCCTTCGCGCTACTGGCGCTTGGCCGAAGCGCCAAACATTCGTATTGGTTTCATTTCTCCGCACAGCCACAACTTCTGCGGCACCTGCAATCGTGTGCGGCTTACCGTAGAGGGCCGCTTGCTGCTGTGCCTGGGCAATGAACACTCGGCGGACTTGAAGTCAGTGCTGCGCGCCAACCCCGGTCAGCCGCAAAAACTTGAGAAAGCCATCATCGACGCCATGCAGTTGAAGCCCTGGAGCCACAACTTCACTCACGACGATGGCGTCCAGGTAGTGCGCTTCATGAACATGACTGGCGGTTGATCGCAGTTCAGGTCACACAACGCCTTGCGGCAAGGCGTTGCTTACTTCTCGGGCTTGCGAAAGAACAACGTGATCTGCCCGACCTCGACGCCCAGCTTGGTCATCGACGATCGGTTAGCCAGCGTCCGCTCATCGATAAGGTACATCCAGTCATCCAGACTGACGTCATATTCAGTGCCGTCCACCGGCAGTCTGAGCACGTAATTCCAGTGAAAGCTGTTGCCTGCCACTTCGCCGGACGCCTCACCGACCACGTCGCCTGCGGTGCCCTTCCAGCGGCCCGGACCGTCGGGACGCAAGCGCCATTCCCGTACTTGTTTGGTGCCGTCGCTGTAACTGAACGCTTCGTGCATGACCAGCACTTCTCCCTCGCTGTGGCCATTGATCACGACGGTAAAGCGCTTGGCGACTTCACCTGAGCGTTTCTGAAACATCCCCCAGGCTTCGACACGCCCAGTGAAGTACTCGCGCAAATCAAGTTTGGGCGCCTCCTGGCTGTAGTGACTGACTGGCACACCGCCGCAACCGCCCAGCCCAAGACCGAGGCAAACCATCAACATCCATTTTCTGAGCATGAGCCCTCCAGAATCGATCATGAACCTTTGCTGCCCAGTAGCTGTTCCCGAAGCTCGGGATTACGGGTTTTCGGGTCAAGCCAGATGGAAAAGAACGCCTTGGCAAACTGGCCGTCCGGCACGACATGCTGGAGCTTGTCGCCGACATAGAAACGCGCCTCGCGCCCAGGCAGATAGACGCCTGTAATCTTCATGCCCGGCTGAACGTCGACAAATGATTGATTCATTTGCTCGCGCCACTCGCTCAGTTGCCCGGCAGTCACCGTCGGCCCGGAAATGCGCTTTATTTCATCGATGCTGGCATCAACCAGATCTTCGCGATCAATGGCGCGATGGTAGGTGAGTTCAAGGGCCAGTGGAGCATCTGCCACAAAAGGTTTGGAGGGGCTCAAAAGCCTGGCGGTATAGATACGAAAGCCGAACAGACTGAGGTCACCGCCGCCTACCACTTGAGCATTGGGCAATGCCTCATGCCAGTCCGCCGAAGCGTTTGCGCTGAGCAGGATAACCAGCCATAACCACCGTGGTGCACGCATCGGCAACCTCTGTATAGGCACTGCCATAACTTCGATGGCAGGCTGGGAATGAGACAAGTCAGATGCACTGACTCATTGCCGGAATCTATACCAGCAAAATCACTTTGTACAACCGATAAGGCAATTGTTCTTCTCGGTACTTAAAACCAAAAAGCCTGCTCCCGATCAGGATCGGGAACAGGCTTCAGGGCTCAAGACTTAAAGCATCTTTAAATCACGCCACCTGAGAATGAGCGTGCCGCCGGGTCTTCTGCCATTCACTTTTCAGTGCCTGCAATGTGTTTTCCATAAAAGTGCGGTCAGCTGCGGCTTTCTTGCCGACATAACCCTGACCGCGGCGGAACATCTTCAGTGCCGTGCGCATGTGCGGGTGCGCATCGCGAAACTCGCTTTCCTGCGTGAACGGCGACATAGGGTCGACATGCACTTCACCTGAATCGGCGATCCAGACGATGTGGTTGTCCAGCGTATCTTTGCGCGCGGCAAACAGACGAGCCAGCTCATCGATAGTCGGTTGATTGTTGATATTCATGGTGACGCTCCTTCGCTCGCAGACTGTTCGATAGTTGATGCATCAAGTTCATGCGCCGGACGTTCATCGACGAAACTCGTCGAACACGATTCCAGCCCTAAAGGACATGCAGGTAGCCCTGATGAAAAGCCGCTACACAACAGCATCAGCGCAGAGAAAAGAAGTCACGAAACCCAAAGATCCGGCCCAGGATCATCAATCGATCCGTTACAGACATCATGAGGACATTTCGCCAGCTTCTCGCCATTATCGACGACAATGCCAGTTCAGCTCCATCAATCTGCCTTGTGGGCAGCCTACATCCAGGAACATCTCGACGGTTTGCCGAGCCCGTTCAGTACCTATTTGCAGCGCTCCCGATCAGGGAGACAGCTGCATGATGCAAGGGCAAAGGAGATGCGTCAACGATTATGTAGTGATTATTTTAAAGCACTACATAACTGTATGAGGGATGTGCAGTTACGCAGAATCCTGACTGAGTGGTCACAGACGGATACAGAATTCGAATAACAAAAAGGCCTGAAAGCTTTCGCTTCCAGGCCTTTGTACAGATGCATGACGCCTGGTGATCAGCTCACCTTGAAGCGCCCCACCAACCCTTGTTGCTGCTCGGCCAATCGAGCCAGTTCGCGGCTGGTGACGGCTGTCTGCTCGGCACCGGCGCTGACCTGGATTACCAGCGCGTTGATGTCGTGGACATTGCGATGGATTTCTTCGGCAACCAGGCTTTGCTCCTCGGCGGCCGAGGCCACCTGGATATTGCGGTCGCTGATGCTGGCGATGCCTTCGGCAATTTCTTCCAGCAGCTCTCCGGCGCGCACCACGTTGCTGGCGCCCTCCTGCGCTTTGCCCAGAGTCTCCTGCATTGAAGCGGCGGCACGTTCGGAACCCGATTGCAGGTTGGCGATCATCTGCTGGATGCTGACGGTAGAGTCTTGGGTCTTCTTGGCCAGGTTGCGCACTTCGTCCGCAACTACCGCAAAGCCGCGACCTTGCTCGCCTGCACGTGCAGCCTCAATGGCCGCGTTGAGCGCCAGCAGGTTGGTCTGGTCGGCGACGCCACGGATCACATCGAGGACCGAGGAGATAGAGTTGCTCTCGCCCTTGAGCTCGCCGATGATCTGCGAAGTTTGCTGCGCCTGAAGCGACAGTCCTTGAATCAGGCTGATGGTGTTTTCGATTTCGGCCTTGCCCTGCATCGTGCTGGCATTGACCCGTTGCGACATTTCCGACGCATCGGTGGTGCTGCGTGCAACGTCCTTGACCGTCGAGCTCATCTGGCTGATAGCAGTGGCCACCTGATCAGTGCCCTGACGTTGCTGTGCCACGTTCTGGCTGGTCTGCAGCGCGACGGCCGAAGACTGTTCGGCCGCCGTGGCAACCTGCGCTGTGGCGCTGCCGATCTCGCGAATGACGTCGCTGATCTGTTGCGCCATGTTGTCCAGGTTGCGTGAGATCTCGCCAAACTCGTCTTTGCCGGTATAACGCGTTCTTGCGGTCAGGTCGCGGGTGGAGAGCGCAACCAGCGTGCGGTTCACGTCCACCACTGCAATCTTGATGTTGCGGATGATCACCGACGCCAGCCAGAGCACGACTATCAGCATCATGACCACCGTCCCGATGGCCACATACAGGCTGCGCTCCGCCTCGTTGCGCGCATCAGAGGCCAGGCTTACGACGGTCTGTCCCAACTCGGTTTCCACCTGAGCCATCATGTCGATACGCGACGTTGCAAGGTTGAACCAGTCTTCCGGTTTTACATTGAGTGGGTCGCCCAATGGCGTATCAAAACCCAGACGCTGCAGACGCGCGACTTCCAGCGAAGCAGGTTGCTGCAAAACAGCGTTCAATTTGGTTTTGAACACTTCAGGGGACCAACGCTGAAAGGCTTCGTAATAACCGGAGAACTCGCCCAGGTTGCGACTGAAGCGTGATAACAGTGCCGCGTCGAAACGGTTCTGGTTGAACGCCAGGCCCAGCAATACACGTTCACGACCTGCGCGCTCTTTCATGTCAACGAATTGGTTGAGGGAGCTCAGGGCACGCAGTATTTGCGGGTCTTCAATCGTGGCTTCGAGAGAGTAAGTAAAGCCGATCAAGACTTTGATGATGTCGGTGAAGCGCGCACCGGACTCGGTATTGTTGATCGCCAGCGCATCGACTTTCAGGCGCAGTGCGATGACGTCATCCAGCGCACGCGACACGTTCTCCGTTCCGGAAAGGCCTTCAGTAGATTGCGCGCGCATTTCGACCATGGCCTTGTCGGTTTCCTGACGAAGGCTTCGCAGCTTGTCCTGCATGGTTTTGCCGCCGCTGCCCAGGAATACGCCACTGGCGCCGCGTTCGCGCTGCAATGTGGTAACCACATCACTCAGCGTACGGGCAACGCTGGTCGCAGTAACCGCGCGACTGTTGTCACCCAGCGTCTCGCTTTTGTCAGCGACGTAGAGACCTGCAAAGGCCAGAAAACCCAGCAGTGGGAAGATTAGAATAAGCAGCAGTTTCATACTCAAAGGAGCATTTCTAAGCATTACAGACCTCGTGACTCGCAAACTTTCTATAAAAATCACTGTGGCCCAACGCTTTATAAGCACTGACGTTTTTATAACCAGAGATGATTCGATAATTAGCCTGCCGTAGCCTGTCCTGCCTCCATCCATTTGTTTCGGCCGTGATTTAGCAAGCTTTACCTGCCGGTCTGCTTTAATTTTAAAGCACGCCATTGCGAGAACATGAAATGAGTAACGACTGCGCGATTTAATATCAAACAAGAGGAAAAGACATGATCAAGAAAGTCGGCCCTACCGACATCAAACCTGTCCACCGCGCCTCGTGCCATTGCGGCGCGATCATGCTGGAGCTCGATTTACCGGACGGCGTTGTTGACCCGCGACGTTGTGATTGCTCGCTGTGCAGGCGCAGAGGTGCTGTGGTGGCCACTGTGGCGAAAGACGGCGTTCGGGTGATTCATGGGCAGAGTGTGTTGAAGCTGTATCAATTCAACACACGCACCGCCGAGCATTATTTTTGCGGAAGATGCGGGATCTACACCCACCATCAGCGACGTTCCAACCCCAATGAATACGGTTATAACGTCGCCTGCCTGGAAGGTGTGAACCCTTTCGATCTGGGCCAGGTGAAAACCAGCGACGGGGTCAATCATCCATCTGACCGCTCAGCCGATGTAGCGCCCGAGTGCGATTAGCGCAGGTTGGTCTTGGCCAGCTCCAGCACTTCGCTGCCTCGTCCGCTCATGATCGCGCGCATCATATACAGACTGAAGCCCTTGGCCTGCGCCAGTTTGATTTTCGGCGGGATGCCCAACTCCTGTTTGGCGGTGACGACGTCGATCAGCACCGGGCCGGGGTGATCAAAGGCCTTGCGCAACGCTGCGGGCAGTTCTTCGGCATTTTCTACTCGCAGGCCAAGAATGCCAGCGCCCAGGGCGATACCGGCAAAGTTGGTTTCGTGCAGGTCAGTGCCATGCGGCACGTAACCGCCGGCCTTCATTTCCATGTCGACGAAGCCCAGTGAACTGTTGTTGAACACCACCAGTTTGATCGGCAGGTTCAACTGCCGAATGCTCAGCAGATCACCCAGCAACATCGACAAACCACCGTCACCACACAGGGCGACGACCTGCCGGTCCGGATGTTCGGCCTTGGCACCCAGTGCCTGAGGCAGCGCATTGGCCATCGAGCCGTGGTTGAACGAGCCGAGCAGGCTGCGTTTGCCGTTCATGTGCAGGTAGCGCGCAGCCCACAGCGTCGGCGTCCCCACGTCGACGGTGAAGATGGCGTCGGCATCGGCATGCTCGTCGACGAGTCGGGTAAGGTACTGCGGGTGAATCGGCGTGCCATCCGGTGTCGGCGTGGCGAGTTCGTCCAGCTCCTCACGCGCCTTGGCATAATGCTTCAGAGCCTTGTCCAGGAAGCGTCGGTCAGCGTGGGGAGTAAGCTTGGGCAGCAACGCGTCCAGAGTTTCGCGAACACCACCGACCAGCCCCAGGGTCACTGGGGTGCGGCGGCCCAACTGGGTCGGGTCAAGGTCGATCTGAATGATGTCGGCCTTGTCCGGATAGAAGTTGCGATAAGGCAAGCTGCTGCCGAGAATCACCAGCGTGTCGCAGGACAGCATGGCGTGATAGCCGGAGCTGAATCCGATCAGGCCGGTCATGCCGACATCGAACGGGTTGTCGTACTCGACGTGCTGCTTGCCGCGCAGGGCATGGACGATCGGTGCGCCCAGCTTGTCGGCCAGGGCGAGGACCTGCTCGTGAGCACCTTCACAACCAGCTCCGCACAGCAAAGTCACAGCCTTGGAGGCGTTGAGCATTTCGGCCATAGACTGCAAGTCGTTGTCCGCCGGCACGACCGTCGGCGGCGTAGGGGCGACCCATTTCACCGCAACATCCGGAGCCTCGCTGAGCGCCACGTCGCCGGGCAACACGATGACTGCCACGCCCTTCTGGCTGATGGCCGCACGCATGGCACGTTCCAGCACACGCGGAAACTGCTCGGGGTTGCTGACCAGTTCGACGAAGTGGCTGCACTCCTTGAACAGCTCCTGCGGGTGGGTTTCCTGAAAGTAGTCCAGGCCTATCTCAGGGGAAGGAATATGCGCGGCAATTGCCAGCACCGGGACCCGGTTGCGATGGCAGTCATACAGGCCATTGATCAAATGCAGGTTGCCAGGTCCGCAGCTGCCCGCGCAAACCGCCAGCTTACCGCTGGACGCCGCTTGAGCGCCTGCAGCGAAGGCAGCCACTTCTTCATGGCGGGTGTGCATCCAGCGAATCGAGTCGATGCGTTCCAGGCTATCGGTCAAGCCGTTGAGGCTGTCACCGGACACCCCC
Organism: Pseudomonas tremae; assembly: GCF_001401155.1. Lineage (GTDB taxonomy): Bacteria > Pseudomonadota > Gammaproteobacteria > Pseudomonadales > Pseudomonadaceae > Aquipseudomonas > Aquipseudomonas tremae. Next base: position 56,497 of record NZ_LJRO01000200.1, on the reverse strand, counting down.
CATATGTGGGAAACGCCTGCCGCTGCGAGGGTTTGCGCAAAATGATCGGCAATGGTCTTGGACATAAGGGGTTCCTTGTCGAGGCAATAAAAGGGTCGAACAAACAGGCATAGCGCTCTGCCACGCCTGTTGTGGTCGACCCGACGGAATCTCGACAGTTCAGAAAACCTGAGCCCTGTTCAGGGCTCAGGCAGGCAGTCTGCCTGGGCAGACGGCTCAGGCGTGCGGGTTGCCCGTCGCCTTGGTGGGCACTGCGTATTGCGGCTTGAGCTTGCCGTCGCTGTCGAGCAGCCAGGCGTCGAGAATTTCCCGCACCACCGGACCGGCCACCCGACCACCCGCCTCGCCGTTCTCGATGGTCACCGACACTACGATCTTCGGATGGTCAGCCGGGGCGAAACCGACGAACAAGGCGTTGTCGCGGTTACGCTCAAGGGTCTTGAGACGGTTGTAACGTTCACCCTGCTTGATCGCCACCACCTGCGCCGTACCGCTCTTGCCGGCAATCCGGTACTGCGCGCCCTTTGCGGCGTCGCGGGCGATACCGCGCGGATCGTGCATCACCATCTGCATGCCGGTGTTGACCTGATTCCACTCATTGGGGTCATGCAGCACGATATTGGGCATGGGATGCTCATCGACCGGCGCGGCATTGCCGACTTCCATCGCCAGATGCGGACGATGCCAGACGCCCTTGCTGGCGATCAGCGAAGTGGCCTGGGCGAGTTGCAATGGCGTGACCTGCATGTAGCCCTGACCTATACCGAGGATTACCGTCTCGCCGGGGAACCAGGCCTGACGGCGCGTTGCGCGCTTCCATTCGCGGGACGGCATCAGCCCGGCGGCCTCCTCGAACATGTCCAGCGAGACTTTCTGGCCAATGCCGAACATGGTCATGTAGTCATGCAGTCGGTCGATGCCCAGCTTGTGCGCCAAGGTATAGAAGTACGTGTCGTTGGACCGCATGATCGCGGTGTCCATGTCTACCCAGCCATCACCGCTATGGTTCCAGTTGCGGTACTTGTGATCGAAGTCCGGCAGTTGGAAGTACCCAGGGTCGAAGACCTTGGTCGAGGCAGTGACCACACCGCTGTCGAGGCCGGCAATGGCAACTTCCGGCTTGACCGTCGAGCCAGGGGCATACAGACCGCGCAACACGCGGTTGAATAGCGGCCGGTCGATGGAATCGCGCAATGCAGCGTATTGCTTGAAGCTGATGCCGGTCACGAACAGATTGGGGTCGAAGCTCGGCTTGCTGACCATCGCCAGCACCTCGCCTGTTTCCGGGTCCAGCGCCACTACCGAACCACGACGATCACCCAGCGCGTCCTCCGCAGCAGCCTGAAGATGCGCATCCAGCGTCAGGGTGATGTTCTTGCCGGGCACCGGGTCAGTGTGTTTCAGAACCCGCAGTACGCGCCCCTGGGCATTGGTCTCGACTTCTTCGTAACCCACATGACCGTGCAGCTCTGACTCGTAGAAGCGCTCTATCCCGGTTTTGCCGATGGATTGAGTGCCGCGATACTCGTTGTCGAGGTGCGCCGCTTCCTTTTCGTTGATGCGCCCAACGTAACCGATAGAGTGAGCAAAATGTGCGCCCAGCGGGTAGTGACGAACGAACTGTGCCGCGACATCAACGCCCGGCAACAGGTACTGATTGACTGCCAATGTGGCGATCTGCTCTTCGGTCAGTTCGTACAGGAGGGTCGCAGGCTCGAATGGATGACGTACCTGTTTCAGCTCTTTGTCGAACAGAATACGGTCTTCATCCGGCAGTTCCAGCAGGGTCATCAGTTCGTCGATAACCTTGTGCCAGTCACCTGCTCGCTCACGAGTCAGGGTCAGATTGAAACTGGGCCGATTGTCGGCCAGCACTTCGCCATTACGGTCAAAGATCAAACCGCGCTCAGGCGGAATCGGCAGTACATGGACGCGGTTGTTTTCGGAGATCGTCGAGTGATACTCGAACTCGGTGACCTGCAGGAAGTACATTCTCGCCACCAGGCAGGTGGCCAGCAGCCCGACCAGCACGGCACAGGCAATCAGTCGCTGGTTGACCAGCCGCGTCTCTTTCTCGTGGTCTTTCAGGGGGATTGGATTGGGCATTTCTACAGCTTCTCGATGAAGGGCAAACGGCGCAACTGAACGTGTAAATGAATATTTCGGCGCGCACCATAGCAAGAAGCGACTGATGACAGGCAGTTGCGCTGACATTCGCCAGATGAAAAATCTGTCAGAAATGCCTCAGGCAGGCAATGCACGGGCCTCGGCTGACGCTTCGCGCGCCTGCATGATGCGCGGCAGACTTGTCTCGATCCAGGTGACCAGTGTCTCGACCTGCAAAGCAACCTCTTCGCCCATCGGGGTCAACCGATACTCGACATGCGGCGGAACGACAGGCAGCGATTTGCGGCTGACGAAACCGTCCTGCTCCAGATGCTGAAGTGTCTGGGCGAGCATTTTTTCGCTGACCCCGCCGATCTTGCGTCGCATTTCGCTGAAACGGTGCACGCCGCCACGCAACACCACCAGCACCAGCACGCCCCATCGACTGCAAATGTGATTGAGCACGACCCTTGAGGGGCACTCAGTGGCCAAGACGTGTCCCTGGCGAACAAAGGCCAGCATGGACTCGACGGTATCAGATGGCACCTGCGGGGCAGACTCACTCATGACACTTACCTTTTTGTGCGTACTTACGAAAGGTAAGCATGATGACTATGCTGACGCTTCCTTTCAACCGATTCGAGGAATCATTCCATGATCGTTGTCACCGGTGCCACTGGCCAGCTAGGCCGCCTCGTCATTGAGCAACTGCTCGTCCGCATTCCTGCCGGACAGATCATCGCAGCCGTACGCAGCCCCGATAAAGCCGCTGACCTGTCGGCACTGGGGGTCCAGGTTCGTCACGCCGACTATTCGCAACCCGCGACCCTGGACAGCGCATTTGCGGGAGCTGAAAAGGTGCTGTTGATTTCTTCCAGCGAAATAGGCCAGCGCCTTTCCCAGCATAAGGCGGTTATTGATGCAGCCAAGCGCGCCGGGGCCAAATTGCTCACCTACACCAGCGTATTGCACGCTGATGCCTCGTCACTGGGCCTGGCCAAAGAACATCGCGAGACCGAGGACTACCTGCGCGCCAGCGGGTTGTCATTCGCCTTGCTGCGCAATGGCTGGTACACCGAGAATTACACGGCAGGCATACCGGGGGCACTGGCACATGGTGCGATGATGGGTTGCGCCGACGAAGGCCGAATCAGCTCGGCATCGCGCCTTGATTACGCTGAGGCTGCAGCGGTTGTATTGACCTCGGAAGAAGATCAGTCAGGTCGCGTTTACGAGCTGGCGGGCGACGAGTCTTACACCCTTGCCGAATTTGCCACCGAGCTGTCGAAACAGTCGGGCAAACCAGTGCCTTACGCCAATCTGACGCAAACCGGGTTCGAAGCCGCTTTGATTCAAGCCGGCCTGCCTGATTTCGTCGCAAATCTGTTAGCCGATTCCGACGCGGCAGCCGCCAAAGGCGCCTTGTTTGACGACAGCCGCCAGCTGAGCAGACTGATCGGTCGCCCTGCCACCCCACTGGTAAAAACCATTGAGGAAGCACTGCGAGGCTGAGCACTGTAAAACCGATCGAATGATTCCAAATCGTGAAGGTCCCAGTTATGACCAATGGCATAAAGCCGACTGAGACCTAAGACTGGGAGTCTTCACATGAATACTAAATCGCTGATCGCCTGCATGACCCTGCTCGGCTGTTTCTCCGCCGTCACCCTGCCGGTTCATGCTGCCGAGACGCCTGATCCGAAAATCACCGAGTCCAAGGACAACGTTCACGAGCTTGAACTCGGTTCCCGCATACCCGAGAAATATCGCCGCAGCGACCTCGAAGTCAAAGACTGGAAAAGCAAAGGCCTGGAAGAGCCCGCCAAGGAAAGCGAATGGGTAAAGGTCAATGACAAGTATGTGCGGTTTCAGAAAGTGAATGGCCAGATCATGGATATCGTGCCGATCAAAAAGTAATCTCATGTGCCTCGCGCTGGCATGCCTGAGTGACACATAGGGTCACGAAATACATGTCAACGCGGCGCGTCGAAAAGAGTCAGTCAGACATATGCAACATGATCGGTGCAGCCCCACAAGCCTAGGCCCGGTGCCTCTTGCTCCTCACGCTTAAAAGTGGGGATACATTTGGTGGCGCTCTGACTCATCAGTTCAGCTACCCTGGTCGCTCTGCTGAAGGGATATCTGCATGAACAGCACACACCCCAACCACTCGACCGTGAATCCTTTCTTCTGGCGCGATGAGCGTCTGCCTTTCATCGAGGCACGCTCGGTAGAGGACGGCAGAAAGGTCTGTTATGCCCCGCATTCGCATGAATTTTTTTCCATTGGCGCGATCATTGCCGGGCAAAGTACCTATCTGCACGAAAAGACATCGCGGCGCGTCATGGCAGGCACCGTGGTGCTGATGAACCCTGGCGATGTACATGCCTGCAATCCGATCAATGACCAGCCGTGGTCGTACCTGATGCTTTACGTCGACAGCTATTGGCTGAGCGATATTCAGCAAGACGCGAGGCTGGATGCAGCAGCCGGCTTTCAGCCGCTGCCCTACACGCATAGCTGCAATCCGGTCCTGTTCAGCGCATTGACGGCGCTTTACGAGACACTGGTCGACGCGAGTCTCGATACGTTGCAAAAGCATTGCTCAGCCGTATCGTTTTTCACCCTCATGCTGGGCACATTGGGCGCTGCGCAACTGCACCCACCTCAACCCTCCGCTCGAGTCACGCGGGCCGCCGACTACATCAACGAGAACTTCACTCGTTCCATCAAACTTGCCGACATCTGCGCAGTCTCCACCCTGTCGGCGTCGTACCTGATTCGCTCGTTCGAACAGCACTATCACCTTACGCCGCATGCCTACCTACTCAACCGACGCATTCAGCACGCCTGCACCGAACTTAAACAAGGCAAGATGATCGCCGATGTGGCACTCGAAAGCGGTTTTTCCGATCAGGCGCACTTTCAGCGCGAATTCAAAAAGCATCTGGCCGCAACGCCAAGCCAGTACCGGTTGTGATGAATACGATCAGATAACCAGGTAAAACGCGCAGCCAATCAGCAACAGTCCCATGAACCGGTTGAACGCGCGCACGCTCGCCGCGTTGCGCAAGTAATGGCTCAGGAAGCTCCCGGCAAAGGCCCAGCAGCCGAGTGACACATAGCAGACCACGCAATAGATGGCTGCAAATTGCCAGACCAATACAGCCTCGCCATTGGCGACAAAAACGCCCATACCTGCTATCGACGCTAGCCAGGCTTTGGGGTTTAGCCACTGCATGACCGCGCCTTGTATCATCGATGGGCCAGTGCCCTGCTGGCCTAAACTCAGTAGCCCGTTATCGGTTACCAGCCGAAAGGCCATGTACAACAGAAAGGCCACTCCAGCCCCTTGAATGATCCGGGTCAGAAAAGGCCACTGCTGCAAAGTTTCGTGCAGGCCGAAACCGATAAGCAGCAACAACAGCGTGAAGCCCAGCGTTGCGCCCAACACATGGCGCATGCCCGGCCAGAAACCAAAACTTGCGCCGGCGCTTAGCGCCACAATGTTGACCGGCCCCGGCGTGATGGACGACGCCAAAGCAAACGCAGCCATAGAAACCAGCAAACTCATAGAGAACTCCTCGAACACGATCAGAAATGACCGAATCAAGGTAATGGCGGCAACGCACAGCGTATTGAAGGAAATTACCCTTGACCCGGTTTCAGTCATCCGGCGCGCCAGATACAAAACTTAAAACCATTGCTTTTTTGTCCGCTTGGCTTACAAATGCAGAGGCGTGAGCCTGTACCATCACTGCCACCTTCTCTGCGAGCCTGCTCCATGTCCAGAACTGCTGCCATCGCCATTGCCTGCTTGCTGTCCTCCACCGTGCAGGCCGCCTGCCCCGCTGCCAGCCCGGTCGATACCGCGCGCTGGATCTACGAAAAGCATCAGGATTTTTACGTCAACGGCAAAGGGGGCGCGGATTACCTGTCCAAACCACTGTTGAGCCTTCTCAAGAAAGACTGGGCCTGCCAGAACGGCGATCAGTGTGCGGTCAGTGCCAACCCGTGGACAGATGCGCAAGATGGCGACGTGCAGAAACCAATCGACTGGAAGCTGGTGTCCAACTCCGACAAACAGGCGGTGGTCGAGATGACCTACAACCTGGGTTACAAAGACGCCCCGCAACAGCCGGTTACCAGCCAGACGACACGCCTGTTACTGGCCAAAAATGCCAACAGTTGCTGGGTGCTGGATAACATGCAGGGCCCGCAAGGCGTTGCGCTGATGCAAACGCTTGAAGAATTCCCCTACGAGGGCGACTGATCGCCCTTGAAACACTTCAGTATTCTCGGTATTACAGCAACCTGAACCCGAAGAGCGAGCACCATGAATACCTTTGAGCAATCGATTATTGAGGCTGCGCAAGCTGCCACGCCCAATAACACCGATGCCGAGCGCGAAGCTGCAAGAATCGCCGCCACGCAGGCAGTAGCCGATATCATGTCCAGTCGCAGCGGGCTGGACCGCACGCTGGCGCTGGCCGAGCTGCTGAATTCCTATACGGAACAGGACGAGCAGGATGAGGATTAGCGGGGCCGCTGCTACCTGATGAATTTATTTAAGCCAGGCATTAAAGAAACCTGTTCAGGTTGCCGACAAATCGTGCTGGCAGGCTCATTGGAGTCGCTCATTTATCAGGCTAGTGCGCTCGGATGCGACCTAATGGGGAACATCCGTGCAGATTGAGCAGTTGAAAGACATCCAGGCCTACGTACAGCGTACCGCAGACGACCTTGAGCGCGTCTCGGTCAACATGGCCGGGCATCTGTTGTACCTTGAACGTACGTCTCGTCCGCATGAAGCACGAGAAGTCAACGAGCGCATCATCGGTTTACAAGCATCGGTAGACGGCCTTCGCGGCGTGTTCATCTGACGATCTACCGATCTCCGGCCTGCGACAACGGCCTCGCTACTTCCTCCAGAGACTTGCGTTCAGCGGCCGCGCCCCAGATCGACTGCACAACGGCCGCCAGCAACATCAACCCTGCCCCGACAAGATAACCAATCAGCACATTGCTGCGTTCGCCGGTGTCGATCAGTTCACCAAACAGCGTCGGCCCGATCATTCCGCCCAATCCGGTGCCGAATGCATAAAAAACCGCGATTGCCAGGGCGCGAATTTCCAGCGGGAAGGTTTCGGCCACAGTCAGGTAAGCCGAGCTGGCAGCCGCCGAAGCAAAGAAGAAAATCACCATCCAGGCGATGGCTTGCTGAGTGACGTCCATAAGCCCTTGCTGGAACAGGTAACCGCTTATTGCCAACAAGATGCCGGACACGCCGTAGGTCAGGCTGATCATCACTCGACGCCCGATCACGTCAAACAACCTGCCCAGCAACAGCGGCCCGCAGAAATTACCCAGCGCAAGAGGCAGCACATACCAGCCCACTCGCTCTGCGGGCACGCCGTAGAAATCTGTCAGCACCAGTGCATAGGTGAAAAAAATCGCGTTGTAGAAAAATGCCTGTGCAGTCAGCAATGTGAGGCCGACCAGCGAGCGCTGTCGAAACGTCACCAGCAGCGTTCGGGCGACTTCGCCGAGCGGCGTATGGTCTCGAACATGCAGGCGCAGGGGCTTGCCCTCGACCGCTGGCAATGTGTGGCCCTGACGTTGTAGATCCGCTTCGATCTGCTCGACGATTCTCTTCGCTTCGGCCGATTGTCCGTGAATCAGCAACCAGCGCGGGCTCTCCGGAAGCCACAGGCGCATCAACAGCACCAGCAGCCCCAGCACTGCGCCAATTCCAAAACACAGGCGCCAGCCCAGCTCCGCGCCCAGCCATTGAGGGTCAAGTAACACAATCGAGCCGATCGCCCCCAATGCTGCGCCGAGCCAGAACGTGCCGTTGATGGTCAGGTCAACCCAGCCTCTGTAGCGCGCCGGGGTGAACTCCTGGATGGTCGAATTTATAGCCGTGTATTCGCCGCCGATGCCCATACCGGTCAGAAACCGAAACAGCATGAAGCTCCAGAAACTGAACGAGAAAGCCGTCGCCGCAGTAGCGCCGACGTACAGCAGCAGGGTGATGAAGAACAACTTGCGACGCCCGAGGCGGTCGGCCAGCCAGCCGAAGAACAGCGCGCCCAGCACCGCGCCGGCGATATACGCTGCCCCCGCCAGGCCTATGTCGCTGTTGGTGAGGTTGAGCGCCGGGCTGGCCTTCAAGGCCCCTGCCACCGAACCGGCAAGGGTCACTTCCAGGCCGTCGAGCAGCCAGGTAATGCCCAGAGCCACCACCAGCAAGGTGTGAAATCGCCCCCACGGCAGGCGATCCAGACGGGCCGGTAGATCAGTCTCGAACACGCTTGCAGTGTCGCGGGGTGTGTTCATGTCCGGGTTTCCTCACGGCTGACGGTGGTCTCAAGTTGAGAGTCGCTTGCTCTGCCCGAGTTCAGATGATCCAGAACCACAGCAACGTCAGGTTGGCCGCAGAGATCAACCCGAACAGGCCCCAGGCAGCGGTTTTTACCAGGCGGCTGTTGACGAACGGCCCCATCAGCTGCGGATCGCTGGTAAAACGGATCAGCGGCCACAAGGCGAATGGCAGTTGCAGACTCAATACCACCTGACTGAGCACCAGCATTTTGCCGACCGAGCCGTCTCCCAGCCAGATCACCCCGATCAACGCCGGGATCAGTGCCAGCGCACGAGTGATGAGGCGCCGCTGCCAGCAAGGGATCTTCGCCTGCAGAAAACCTTCAAGCACCACCTGCCCGGCGATGGTGCCGGTAAACGTCGAGCTCTGCCCCGCTGCCAGCAATGCCACGCCGAACAGTACGCTGGCGACAGCGCCTCCTACCAGCGGATCGAGCAGGTGATAAGCATCCTGAATCTCGACCACCTCCGTATGGCCGGTGGTGTGGAAGGCTGCTGCAGCGAGGATCAGAATCGCGGCGTTGATCAGCAGCGCAAGACTCAGTGAACCGACAGTGTCCAGTCGCGCGTAACGAATGGCGCTAGCCTTGCTGACCAGGTCCGAACCATTGACCCGGGTCTGGACCACCGAGGAATGCAGATAAAGGTTGTGCGGCATGACTGTGGCACCCAGGATTCCGATGGCAATGTACAAAGGCTCCTGGCTGCTCAGCACATCCCAGCTCGGCCGCAGACCGGCGAAGACATCCGGCCAGAATGGCTTGATCAGAATCAGCTCGACGGTAAAGCAAGTGGCGATGGTAGCGATAAGCCCGAGGACAATGGCCTCGAGACGCCGAAAGTTGGCGCCCTGCAAGGCCAGCACGATCAGCGTATCGAAAGCGGTCAGCGCTACACCGGTGGTGATAGAGACACCCAGCAGCAGATGAAACGCCAGCGCAGCGCCCAGGACTTCGGCCAGGTCGGTGGCGATAATCGACAACTCTGCCAGCAACCACTGGCCTGTGGCGACGTTACGGCTGTAGCGAGCGGCAGACAGCTGCGCAAGATCTCGTCCGGTCGCAATGCCAAGGCGGGAACACAGGTTTTGCAGCACCATACCCGACAGGCTGGCCAGTACCACGACAAACAGCAACGAGTAGCCGAAACGCGAGCCCGCCTCGATGGCGGTCGCCCAGTTGCCGGGGTCCATATAGCCGATCGACACCAGCAGGCCAGGGCCAACGAACAGCATCATCTTGCGCAGCAAGGATGCGTTGGGCGGAATGCTGACGCTGTCAGTCGTTGCCGAGGGACAGAAAGGCGCTGTAGCGGTGGTGGGCAATTTGTACGTCACGGGAACCCGGCAGGTAGAAAGCGAGGCCTCCATCCTAAGGTTTTGCGACACATGTTGATACATCCTTCGCAGCGTCGCACTGCACTTCGCTGGCGGTGCTGACGGGCGGCCAATCGGCTCAACCTAAGCAGTAAAAACAGGAAATCAGAAAACCAAGAGTGCTAACGATTAAACAATCATTCATTCAGAAAACACACGTTGAAGCATTCAGAAACAAAATAATGCAAATCATCAGTAGTACCATCCAGATTCCAACAAGAACTCAGGATGCTCACCGATGAATTCATCACTCCAGACAGGCGTCTCGGTCAGTGACCCAACAAGAGCTGCCTCGATTTCGGCGCGCATCGACCGCCTGCCGGCGGTTGCGACGATATGGCGACTGGTTGCCCTGCTTTCCATCGCCGGATTCTTTGAGCTTTACGACCTGTTCCAGACCGCCTATATCAGTCCGGGGCTGGTTCGCGACGGGATTTTCGCCACGGGCAGTCAAGGCCTGTTCGGGTTTTCCGATCAGGCCGCTTTTGCCTCTGCCACCTTTCTGGGGCTGTTTCTGGGCGCTAGCCTGCTCAGCCCTGTTGCCGACCGATTAGGGCGCAGGACAATCTTCACCTTCGCATTGATCTGGTACACGGTTGCCACCGTGATCATGGGCCTGCAAACCTCTGCCCTGGGCGTTATAGCCATGCGTTTTGTGGTCGGCATCGGCCTGGGCGTCGAACTGGTGACCATCGACACTTATCTCGCGGAACTGGTGCCCAAGCGTATTCGCAGCTCTGCGTTCGCCTTCACCTTTTTCATTCAGTTCCTGTCAGTCCCCACCGTTGCGCTCATGTCATGGTGGCTGGTGCCTCTGTCGCCGTTTGGTTATTCCGGCTGGCGTTGGGTGGTGATCGGCAGCGCAGTGTTTGCCCTTTTTGTCTGGTGGTTGCGCTCGGCATTGCCCGAATCACCTCGCTGGCTGGCGCAGCAAGGACGTTACGACGAAGCCGAACGAATCATGGACGGTATCGAAGCGCGTTGCGTCAAAGACCACGGCAAGCCGCTGGATCAACCGGAACCGCAGAACGTGGCACTCGAAGGCAAAGGCCGCTTCTCAGATATCTGGCAACCGCCTTACCGTCGGCGCGCCGTCATGCTGATCGTGTTCCACGTCTTCCAGGCAATCGGCTTCTTCGGCTTCGGTAACTGGCTGCCCGCGCTGCTTTCCGGTCAGGGCCTCAGTGTCACCCACAGCCTGGGCTATGCGTTTGTGATCACGCTGGCCTACCCGCTGGGTCCGCTGTTGTTCGTGAAGTTTGCCAACCGGTTTGAAAACAAATGGCAGATCGTGGGATCAGCGCTCGGAGCGATGATTTTCGGCAGCCTGTTTGCGTTTCAGAGCAGCGCCGCAGGACTGGTCTTCTGCGGAATTATGATCACGTTCTGCAACGCATGGCTGAGTTTCAGTTACCACTCATACCAAGGCGAACTGTTCCCGACCAATATACGCGCCCGGGCGGTAGGCTTCTGCTACTCGTTCAGTCGCCTGTCTACCGTGTTCAGCAGCCTGCTGATCGGCATATTCCTCGATCACTTCGGCACGCCGGGCGTGCTGGGATTCATTGTCATCAGCATGTTGATCGTGATCATCACCATCGGTCGCTTCGGACCGCGCACACGCAACCTGGCGCTGGAGCAGATAAGCAGCCGCTGACGTCAGGCGGGTGACATCAATACGTGGAGTGGCTCAGGCCTGAGCCCACTCCACGTCAGTGACACCGAAGTGCTCGGCATAGGGTTTGGACACGCGCTGGACTTTTTCCAGGCGGTATTTGGGGATGCGTGCCAGACCTGCGTCCACACTCGCGTGGTGCCACGCCTCTGCGTTATCCATGTTCTCGGTACGTATGTAAAAGCTCTTGAACGAACCGTTTAACAGATAATCAATGCGGTAGTGCTTTGGAAGTGCCATTGAAAGTCTGATCCTTTTTCAGCAGTGACTTGAGTATAGGTGACTCAAACCGACGCCGGAAATTCACTCTTTTTTGGATCCGCGCGACCGGCGTACACCGCCTCCATATCAATCACTCGCCATCCATCAATAGTCATCAAGCATCGTCGGCGCTGAAGCAGACACGTTCTCTGGCGTCATCGGCACGGCTATATTGCTGATGGTCTTTAACTTTTTTGTCGTGGTGAATGTCCGCTTTCGTCCCATAGTGCGCTCACTTTCAAAGGAGCGACTATTCATGTCCGGCATTCAGGGAAGAATTCTTGAGGTTCACCCTCCGCTGGTGGTCGACCTCGACGGCACATTACTGTCTTCGGACATGCTGTTTGAAACGGCGATGGCATTCATACGCCATCACCCGCTGCAGGTGTTGCGGATTTTTGCCTGGCTGCTGCAAGGCAAGGCGTCGCTGAAACAAGGGCTGGCGCTGGGCACCGATATTGATGTGACCTTGCTGCCGTACCACGCAGCGGTCATTGACTACATACAGACCCAACGCCAGAGCGGACGTCTGGTGGTATTGGCAACGGCCTGCCATGACACACTTGCCAGCCAAATAGCCACGCACCTGCAACTGTTCGATCAGGTCTTGGCCTCGGATGGCCTGATCAACCTCTCTGCCCATCGCAAACGCGATCTGCTGGTCAGCCTCTACGGCGAAGGCGGCTTTGACTACATAGGCAACTCGCGGGATGACCTGTGCGTCTGGAAGGTTTCGCGCCAGTCTATCGTTGCCAGCCCGCTGGCAGGCGTAGAGCGCAAGGCACGCGCGCTGGGTAATGTCGCTCAGGTCATCAAAACCGCATCGACGCGGCGGCACGCTTGGTTTAAAGCGCTTTGCCTGCACCAATGGATGAAAAACACCCTGATTCTAGTGCCGCTGCTGGCCGCCCACCAACTCCAGAACCCACTGTTGATGCTTGACGGCTTACTGGCATTTTTATGCTTCGGGCTGTGTGCTTCAAGCGTCTACCTGCTCAACGATCTCCTCGATCTGGCAGACGATCGGCACCACCACAGCAAGCGCCTGCGTCCGTTCGCCAGCGGCCAACTGTCGATAAAGTCCGGCCTGGTCGCGATCCCGCTATTGCTGGTGGCTGCGTTCGCGGGCGCAATGCTCACATTGCCGTGGCAGTTTTCGGCAGTGCTGGCAGCTTATTACCTGTTGACGCTGGTTTACTCGCTTTATCTGAAGCGGCATATGGCAGTGGATGTCATCGTTCTGGCGATGCTCTACACCACCCGCATCCTTGCAGGTGCTGCGGCGTTTCAGTTACCCCTGACGTTCTGGATTCTGGCGTTCTCGATGTTTCTGTTTCTCAGCCTTGCGCTGGTCAAACGCTACGCCGAACTGCGTGACGCCCGGATGCGCAATCTGACCAGCAGGACACGCGGTCGCGGCTACTACCCCGGCGATCTGGAGATGATCGCCTCATTGGGAGCGTCGTCGGGCAATCTGGCCGTCATGGTTCTGGCGCTCTATATCCATGAAGGCGCAACGTCGGCCCTTTACCAGCACCCACATGCGATCTGGCTGGCATGCCCCCTGTTGCTGTTCTGGATAACCCGGATCTGGATGCTGACTCATCGCGGCGAGATGAACGAGGACCCGGTGGTGTTCGCGATTCGCGACCGGGTGAGCCAAGGCATCGGATTTCTGTTCCTGACTGTTTTCTGGGTCGCAGCATGAACGCACCTCTCTATTCATGGGGTCGCTACCCCCTCATTCCGCAGCAAGGTCACGCATGTGAAGCGATAGAGCGCTTGCCCACACATATTGCCGACATCATTGGCCGCCATCGCAGCAGCCTGCCGTTCGGCAACGGACGCAGTTACGGCGACAGCTGTCTGGCCGCCAGCGATCATGTGCTGGACATGCGCCGACTGGACCGCTTCATTGCCGCCGACTGGCAGACCGGCATGGTCCGACTCGAAGCGGGCATGACCTTGTCGCAACTGCTCGACGCAGCCATACCGCATGGCTGGTTTCTACCGGTCACCCCCGGCACCCGATTCGTCACACTGGGCGGGGCGGTTGCCAACGACGTTCATGGCAAGAACCATCATCGACGCGGGACATTCGGCTGTCACGTCAAGCGCTTCGGGCTGATCCGCCAAGGCGAGCCGCCGATGATCTGTTCAGCGCAGGAACACCCGCGATTGTTCGCCGCAACCATCGGCGGCCTGGGCCTGACCGGGGTGATCAACTGGATCGATCTGCAACTCATGCCTGTCCGCACCAGCCAGATTGATAGCTGCGTCGTGCGCTTTGCCAACCTGAAAGAGTTTTTTGATTTGTCCCAGGCTCTGGACGCCCGACACGAATACAGCGTGGCGTGGATCGACTGCCTGGCCAAAGGCAACAACAGCGGGCGCGGGGTCTACATCGTCGGCGACCATGCCGGTTATGGTTCGCTGATGGCAACGCCGCGCCGCGCACTGAGCATACCGTTCATGCCACCGTTTTCCCTGGTGAACAACTTTTCACTGCGCGCCTTCAATTCGATGTACTGGCATGCACATCCACGCCGATCCACGCCAAGGCGCTGCAGCCACGAATCTTTTTTCTACCCGCTGGATCGCCTTCATCACTGGAATCGCCTGTATGGCCGCAACGGTTTTCAGCAATACCAGTGCGTGATCCCGAAAAATTGCGCCCCACAAGCCATTCAGGCGTTGCTCGATGTTATCGCCGCATCGGCGCGGGGATCTTTTCTCGCGGTGCTCAAGCGCTGCGGCAACATCGTCTCACCGGGGTTGTTGTCATTTCCGATGCAAGGCACCTCGTTGGCGCTCGACTTTCCGCAGACCCACGATCTGGCCGGTTCTCTGTTCCCGCGCCTGGACGCTATCGTCCGGGAAGCCGGCGGACGCCTGTACCCGGCCAAGGATGCCCACATGAACGGTAGCGATTTTCGTTTGGCCTACCCAGCCTGGGAGCAACTGGAAGCCCTGCGCGACCCTTCCCTGATGTCCCGCTTCTGGAAACGAGTGATGCCATGAAACGAATCCTGATCATTGGAGCGACCTCTACCATCGCCCACGCCTGCGCTAGGCTCTGGGCAGTGCAAGGCTGTGATTTTTTCCTCGTCGCACGCAATGTGGAAAAGCTGGAAAGCAACGAAGCCGACCTCAAGGCTCGTGGTGCCGGGAGTATCATGCTGCACCCCATGGACGCTACGCACTTTGCCGAACACCCGGCAATGCTCGACGCATGCCTGAAGGCCTTGGGCCAGATCGACATTGTGCTGATTGCGCATGGCACATTGCCCGACCAGCGCGCGTGCGAACAAGACGTTGCCCTGGCGCTGCAGGCTTTCATCACCAACAGTGTTTCAGTGATCGCGCTGTTGACCCTGCTGGCCCGGCATTTCGAAATACAGCGCTGCGGCACACTGGCGGTTATCTCTTCGGTGGCTGGCGAGCGCGGCCGCCCTTCCAACTACCTTTACGGTTCGGCCAAGGCAGCAGTCACCACGTTCTGCGACGGGCTGGACGCGCGTATGTTCAAGATCGGTGTGCGTGTGCTGACCATCAAGCCCGGTTTTGTCGATACCCCCATGACCCAGGGTCAGAAGTTGCCTGCCGCGCTGGTTGCGCAGCCTGAAACGGTTGCCAGACGCATCGTCGCGGGGATTGAGCGTCAATCAGGCAGTCTTTACGTACCGGGCTACTGGGCCTGGATCATGTGGGTGATCCGCTCGATACCGCGAGCGCTGTTCAAAAGGCTCGACCTGTGAGCAGTCTGTCGGCGCTGTCAGGGTGGCGTTATAGGGCGGTATTGCTTTCAGTGGTCGGCTCTGCGCTGGGGTATCTGGGGTTTTCCCTGTGGGGCGGCTGGCAGGCGGTGAGCGAGGCGGCCGCCAAGGTCGGGCTGCTTGGCATTGGCGCAGCATTGCTGATGTCCGCGCTCAATTACGGCCTGCGCTTCGGCCGCTGGCAACTCTACCTTCAGGTCCTGGGGCATCCGCTCGCGTGGCGACACAGCCTGAGCATTTATCTGGCGGGCTTTGCCTTGACCACGACGCCTGGCAAGGCCGGCGAAGCCTTGCGCGGCGTGCTACTCAAACCGCTGGGCGTGCCCTACCCGCACAGCTTTGCCGCCTTTTTCAGCGAGCGCCTGTCCGACTTGCTGGCCATCGTGCTGCTGACGTTGTTCGGCTTGTCGTGGTATCCGCAAGCGCAAACAATCATCGTGCCTGGCCTGATACTGGTACTCGCCGTCCTGCTGGTCCTGTCTCAACGCCCTTTGCTGCAACGCCTGCGGGGTTTGATACCGGCGGCCAGCGGCACACGACGGCACAGACTGTGGCGGCAAGTATTCGACATGTTGCTCGCGGCGCGCCAATGCCTGCGCTGGGACGTACTGCTGACGGCCAGCTGGCTAAGCCTGATCGCCTGGAGCGCCGAAGCACTAGCGTTCTACTGGATGCTTGGCTGGTTGGGCGCCCAGATCCCCCTCACGTTTGCCGTGTTCACTTACGCATTGGCGATGCTCGCAGGCGCAGTGAGTTTCATGCCTGGCGGCCTGGGCAGTGCCGAAGCGGTCATGGTCGGACTGCTGATTTTCAAAGGCATGCCAAGCGCGGATGCCGTTGCGGCAACGCTACTGATCCGCCTGGCGACCCTGTGGTTTGCGGTGGCCATCGGGGCGGCGATGCTGTCCCGGTTCAAAGACGCTGCACAGGTGCCGGAGCGTCAGCCCTGACGCCGCCAGGTAATCGTTTCCCGTTTTTCTGTTCACCTCAAGGAGGAGTTTTATTCAATGCCTGCCGATACTTCACGCGCATCAAACATCATTCCCATGGTTCTGCTATGCCTCGCCATTGCAGCGAGCTTTCTGGCTTCCAGCGGGCCGGTGCAATGGATGGACAACGGCATGTTTCTGGCCAATGCCCATGAGGGGCCGTATTTCAGCCAGTCGCTCGGACCACTGGAGCATCCGCTTTATCAGTTGTTCAATGCCGTATTTTTGACTTTGTTCGGAGCTACGCCGCTCAGCCTGCTGAATTCTATGATTTTGCTGCCACTCGCCTGGGTCATCTATCGACTGGCCCTGAACGTCGGTGCAGGGCCTCGTCAGGCCGTACTTGCCGCAGTGGCGACACTGCTCGCCCACGGAGTTTTCTGGGTCTCGACCAAGGCGGAGGTCTACCTGCTGCACACCCTGCTCGTGCTGCTGACATATGCGTTGCAATTTCACGACAGCAGCCGGCTGACACCGTTGAAAAAGCTGTTCATGGTCGGCGTTCTGACCGGCATGGCCGCCTCGATCCACCAACTGACCTTTGTGGTCCTGCTGCCGTTGTACGTGCAAATTCTGTATCAGCACAAAGCTCTGGCGCTGATCACACTGCCCGGCTTCCTGCTGGGCTTTGCGGCAGCGGCCTTTGCTGTGATCAATGATCTGAACGCAGGCTCGGGGCTGCTGGAGATCGCCCGTCGTTATCTGACCGGAGCGTCCTCGACTCTCGCTGGCCCGGAATGGGAAGGCAGCCTGCTGCGCTTCGACCAACTGTTACAGGAAAAAACCTCGGTAGTGCTGTTGCTGCTATCGCTGATCGGACCTCAGCTGGCGGGTCTGGTGCTGTTTCCCAAGGGCAGTCGGTTACGCTTGCTATGGGCCGCGGCACTCCTGAACCTGGTATTCGCCATTTCCTATAACGTCACCGACCGCTTTACTTTTTTCCTGCCTGGCATAGCGATGTTGAGTGTCCTTGGCATGATTCAACTGCGGCGCCTGTTGCCCCGCAACGCTGCTCGCGGGGTCCTGCTCAATCTTTCAGTGTTGTCCGCGCCTGCGGTGATCCTTCTGGCCTATGCGCTTTACGCCAATGGCGTCATCCAGCTGCCTGCGCATACCGAAAAGCTGCCGATGCGAGACGACATTCATTATTTCATGGTGCCTTATCTGCGCGATCGATCTGCCGAACAGTTCGTGCACGCCTACGAAGAGTCGGTGCCGGAGGGCGCGCTGCTGATCGCCGACTGGACGCCCATGGGTGCGCTGCGCTCAGCTCAGGCCGTGGGACTGCTGAGCGGGCGCGAGCTGGCGATGTGCGGCGATGCCGTCGACACGCGCGAGTACCTGAATGGCCAAGGCGCGTACCTGACGAGACTGAGCCATTGCGAAACATATGCCGAAGATTATCGACTGGAAAAACAGTCGGTCGGCTACGTTCTGCGCCCTAAGTAACCCGGTGTTGGCGGGCGATGGACGCTGTACCACACAGCGCCTTTTCGAAAACGCTCGGTACACTCAAGGCTGCCAGAGCGCCTGCCCGCCTCCCAGTTTACGGTCCAGAAAACTGGCCGCGCTGATCAGCGCCAGATGACTCAAGGCCTGCGGTGTGTTGCCCAGATGCCGCGCGTGACTGTCGAACTCTTCGGCATACAGCCCCAACGGGTTGGCGTAACGCAGCAGTTGCTCGAACTCCAGATGCGCCTGCTCGACCCGCCCGGCACGGGCCAGACATTCCACGTACCAGAACGAGCAGGCCACGAAGGCGCCCTCTTCGCCCGCCAGGCCGTCATCATGATCGTCGTCGTTGCGGTAGCGGAATACCATGCCATCGCGCACCAGCGCTGCTTCGATGGCATCCAGCGTCGCCAGCCACTTCGGATCATTGGCCCCGACAAAGCGCACCAGCGGCATCAGCAACATGGACGCATCAAGGTTGCGGCTGCCCTTGTGTTGCACAAAGTGGCCCAGTTCTTCGTTCCAGAAGTTCTCCCAAATGTCGTTCTGGATATCTTCGCGCACCTTGTTCCAGCGTTCGAAAGGCCCCGACAGCGAACGTTTCAAGGCCAGGCGCAGAGCACGATCCAGCGCCACCCAGCACATCAGCCGCGAATGCAGAAAGTGCTGATCGCCGCCGCGCATTTCCCAAATGCCCACATCGCGGTCATTCCAGTGCTCGCACACGTAATCTACCTGACGCACCACATGTTTCCAGCCTTCATGGGAGATTGCGTCACCGTACTTGTTGGCCAGGTAAACGGCGTCCATCAGCTCGCCGTAGATGTCCAGCTGGACCTGCTCGTACGCTTCATTACCAATACGCACTGGTTGCGCACCGCCGTAACCGGAGAGGTGATCGAGATGTTCTTCGGGCAGCTCGGCATGGCCGTCGAGGGCATACAGAATGCCGAGCTTCTCGGTCTGTTCGCAGCAGTCATCCAGGCGCCCACGCACCCAGCCCATGAACGCATTGGCTTCTTCGGTGTAGCCCAGGCGCATGAACGCATAAACGGTGAACGATGCGTCACGGATCCAGGTGTAACGGTAATCCCAGTTACGTTCGCCACCCTCGGTTTCCGGCAGGCCAAATGTCGCTGCAGCGACGATGCCGCCATGCTTGCGAGAGGTCAGCAGCTTGAGCGCCAGCGCCGAACGGGTAACCATTTCACGCCAGCGGCCCTTGTACTGCGACTGGCCAGCCCAACGACGCCAGAATTTCAACGTGTCGTTGAAATAACGCGAGCACTTGCCCGCTGCGACATTAGGGTCGTCGATACCGCCAAGAATGAACTCGATGGTCTGGCCTTTGTGCATATGAAACTCAGCGACCGCGTCCTGATCCTGCAGATGCAATGGCGTGGCAGCCGACAAGCGCATGCCCGGCTGCCCCTCTGCCTCGAAACAGACGTCCTGGCCGTCGATGCGCGCGTTGGTTTCAGCGCGGCTGTAGTCCATGCGCACGCGGCAGCGCATCCGGATCGTCGCCTCGCCAAAACGCACCTGCACGCGACGTACGATACGCGGCAGGTCTTCCTGATCTTCGCCAATCGGCATCAGGTCAGTAACTTCCACCACCGCATCTTCGGAAATCCAGCGGGTTTGCAGCACGTTGGTGTCGGGCAGGTAAATCTGCAGCCTTCGTGCATCAGGCAGATCCGGCGCCAGCTGAAAGATTCCGGCGTCGTTGGTGTCGAGCAGCGCGGTAAAGATCGACGGGCTGTCGAAGTCCGGCCAGCAACAGAAGTCGATACTGCCGGTGTCGGCGATCAGCGCTGCACTGCGCATGTCACCGATGATGCCGTGATTCTCGATGCGGTTCTGCGCCTCTTCCGGAAAGTCAGCCATTGCCACGAAACTCCGGATAAAGGGTCATACCACCGTCGATGAACAGGGTAGTACCGTGGACATAATCGGATGCATCGGAAGCCAGCCAAAGGACCGCGTTGGCAACGTCTTCCGGCTCGCCGATGCGGCCGTAGGGAATCAGCTTGAGCATTTCCTTCTCGGCATCACCTTTACGCGCGTCGGCATTGATCGGCGTGCGGATCGCACCCGGCGCAACACTGTTGACGCGAATCTTCAGTTCGCCGACTTCCTGGGCGATGCTGCGCATCAGCAGGTCGACGCCGCCCTTGGACGCTGCGTAATTGACGTGCCCGGCCCAAGGGATCAACTGGTGGACCGAACTCATGTGAATGATCTTGCCCATCGCCCTGGACACATTGGGGCGCATGCCCTGCTTGATGAACTGGCGCAACGCGGCGCGGGCGCAAAGAAACTGCCCGGTCAGGTTGACATTGATGACCGTGTTCCAGTCGTCCAGGCTCATGTCGACGATGGACGCATCTTTTTGCAGACCGGAATTGGCGACCAGAATATCCAGCGCACCGAAGTGCTCAATGGTCTGGGCGAACATCCGCTCGACATCTTCCTCTTTCGACACGTCGGCCCCGATCGCCAGGGCACGGCCACCCGCAGCGCGAATTTCTTCGGCCAGCTTCTCGGCAGGTTCAGCCTTGGAGTTGTAGTTGATGACCACTGCAGCGCCAGCGTCGGCCAGCGCCCTTGCGGCACCGGCACCCAGTCCGGAACTGGCACCGGTAACGATTGCGACTTGTTGCTTGAGAGAGATATGCATCAGGGTTCAGCCTCGAAGTAAGCACCTAGTGCTGACTGGCGAGGCTGACGGGAAGTTCAGTGCAGGTTATGGCGCGGGGTTGGGTTGCGCGGTGTGAATAGCCTCGATACCGGCGATCACTTCATCGGACAGCGTGACATCGATGCTGTCCAGATTGATCTTCAACTGCTCCAGTTTCGTGGCGCCGATGATGTTACTGGTCACGAACGGGCGGCTGGTCACGTAAGCCAGTGCCATGTGCGAAGGGTCCAGACCATGCTCGCGGGCCAGCGCAACGTATTGGGCGGTAGCGCTGACGGCCTGCGGGTTGTTGTAGCGCTGGAAGCGCTCGAACAGGGTCAGGCGGCCATCGGCCGGACGTGCGCCGTCAAGGTACTTGCCGGCCAGCACACCGAACGCCAGTGGCGAATAGGCCAGCAAGCCGATCTGTTCGCGAATGGCGATTTCTGCCAGACCGACTTCGAATGTGCGGTTCAGCAGGTTGTAGGGGTTCTGGATCGACACGGCGCGCGGCAGATCAAGCTTTTCGGCAAGGCTCAGAAAGCGCTGGGTGCCCCACGGCGTTTCGTTGGACAGACCGAAGTGACGGATCTTGCCTGCCTTGACCAGATCAGCCAGGACCGACAGGGTTTCCTCGATCTCGACCGCTTGGTCGTCAGGGTCGTGGGTATAACCCAGGACACCGAAAAAGTTGGTCTTGCGATCCGGCCAGTGCAACTGGTACAGGTCCAGATAATCCGTGTTCAGACGCTTGAGGCTGGCCTCAAGTGCTGCAGTAATGTTCTTGCGGTCGAGGCGCGGGTTGCCATCACGGATGTGCTCCATGCGACCGGGTCCGGCCACTTTGCTGGCCAACACCCAGTCGCTGCGGTCGCCGTACTTCTTGAAGTACTCGCCGATGATGCTTTCGGTCTTGGTGTAGGTCTCGCCACGCGGCGGCACCGGGTACATCTCGGCCGTGTCGAGGAAGTTGACCTTGGCGTCCTTGGCCATACGAATCTGTTCGAATGCTTCATCCTGGGTGTTCTGCTCGCCCCAGGTCATGGTGCCCAGACAGATCGCGCTGACCGACAGGTCGGTTTTGCCCAATTTACGAAATTGCATCGATGTCTCCGTTTGATTCAAAAAATTACGGCGTGAAACAGGGCTTCCATAAAACGCCGACTGGTCATTCACTGCAACACTTTTATCTAGCGATAGCCCTGCGCCTGAAGATCGAACAGCGTTGCGTAGCGCCCTGCAGCGGCGATCAGGCTGTCATGGTCACCGCGTTCCAGCACCCGCCCGTGCTCCAGTACAACGATGTGCTCGGCGTTACGCACGCTGGAAAACCGGTGCGATATGAGCAGCGTCATGCGGCCTTTCGCGTATTCACGGAAATGATCGAACACGGCGGCCTCTGCGCCTGCATCCAGCGCAGCGGTGGGTTCGTCGAGAATCAGAATATCGGCGTCCCGGCGCATGTAAGCGCGAGACAGCGCTATTTTCTGCCATTGACCACCGGACAGCTCCTGACCGCCTGCGAACCAGCGTCCCAACTGCGTGGCGTAACCCTTGTCGAGCTGTTCGATGAACTGCGCGGCCATGCCTTGCGCCGCCGCCTCGCGCCAGCGGGTTTCATCGTGAAACGCATGAGTGTCGCCGACACCGAGATTTTCGCCGACCAGAAACTGATAACGAATGAAGTCCTGAAAAATCACGCCAATGCGCGAGCGCAGCGCATCTTCTTCCCAGTCCTGCAAATCGCTGCCATCCAGCAGGATTCGGCCCTCGTCAGGGCGATACAAGCGGGTCAGCAGCTTGATCAGGGTGGTCTTGCCCGAACCGTTTTCACCCACCAGCGCTACGCTGCGACCCGGTGCCAGGTGCAGGTCGATATGCTCAAGTGCCGGGCGGCTGGTGCCCGGGTAGGTGAAACTCACCCTTTCGAAACGCATGCCATCGCCTGGCAGCGCGCCCTGCGTCAGGCTGCCCGTCGGTGGCGTGACCGGCTGGCCAAGGTAGACATACAGGTCCGCCAGGTACAGGCCGTCCTCATACAAGCCGCTAATAGCGCTAAGGCTGCTACTGACCGCGGCCTGCCCCTGCTTGAAGAGCACGAGGTACATGGTCATCTGACCGAGAGTGATTCTGCCCTGTACCGCATCGATCACTACCCACGCATACGCCAGGTAGAACGACGCAGTGCCCAGCAGCCCCAGCAGAAAGCCCCAGCCGTCACGGCGCAGAGTCAGGCGGCGGTCTTCGGTGTACAGACGCTCGAAGGTCTCGCGATAGCGCCGCAGCAGCAATGGCGCGAAGCCGAACAACTTGACTTCCTTGATGTAGCCCTCGTGGGAAAGCAGAGTTTCAATGTAATTCTGTCGACGGGTTTCCGGGGCACGACGCGTGAACAACCGGAACGCATCACCGGAAAAATGAGCCTCGGCAAAAAACACCGGCAATGCACCGACAACCAGGATCAACAACGCCCACGGCGAAAAATGCACCAGCAGCACAGCAAAGCTGATCAGCGAAATCAGGTTTTGCAGCAGCCCGAGCGATTTGGTCACCAACGCGAGCGGCCGTGTCGAGGCCTCGCGCCGGACACGCACGAGTTTGTCGTAGAACTCCGAATCCTCGAATTGCGACAGCGACAGGGTCTGGGCCTTTTCCAGAATCAACGTATTGACCTTCTGGCCCAGCAAAACCCGCAACAGCGCCTGCTGCACTGACAACGCTCTTTGCGCACAGGCCAGCAGCGCCAGCACACCGGCTTCGAACAATACGTAACGCAATACCGGCCACAGAGGCGCGTCGCCGGTGCTGGCGTGCAACTGCATTGCGGCCACGACGGCGTCCACGATGCGCTGTCCCAGCCAGGCGGCCAGTGCGGGCAACAGTCCAGCAATCAGCGTTGCCAGTATCAGGCCGACGGACAAGCCGCGAGAAGTGGTCCATACCAGGTGCATAGCCCGAAAGGCCTGCTGCATGAAAATAGTGAAGCGCTTGAAGACAGGCATTCGCAAAAACTCTCGAGACCGGTAGAACCCCCGTGTCGGGCGGCCATCATACGACCACAGGTTCGTGAAAAAACAGGAAGCAGATCATGAACGACGCTTACAACCTGCAACGCTTTGTCAACGCTCAGCAGCCAGTGTTCCAACAGGTGGTAATGGAACTTGAAGCCGGGCATAAACGCAGCCACTGGATGTGGTTCGTGTTTCCGCAGATCGAGGGGCTGGGCCGCAGCGACATGGCACAACGTTACGCCATCAGCGGTCTGGAAGAAACCCGCGCCTACCTGCAGCACCCGCTGCTCGGTGCGCGCCTGGAGCAATGCGCCAGCATCATCGTGACTCAGGCGGAGCGTACGGCACGCCAGATATTCGGCTCGCCGGATGACCTGAAGCTGCATTCGAGCATGACCCTGTTCGCCCTCGCCGCCCCTGAACGACCAGTGTTCAAGAGCGTGCTTGATGCATTTTTTGCAGGCGAACGGGATAAAACCACGGAAAAGCTTCTGTCACGCTGATCATCCATGAAATGCACCCTCAAACGAGCGGAGTCGGTGCCAACTGGTTCAAATGCCCTTCGGCGCGCGCTGCACACAGCGTTCACGCCGGTCATCCACGCGCTCGGCGAACCAGGCGGTGGTGAGGTTGCGAGTGATTTTCGGGCTTTTCAGGGTAATGCCGGGCAATACGGCCCTTGGCAGGGGCTTGCCTGCTGACGTGTCGGCCAGCGCGAATACCTTGCGATACAGATCGGTGTCCTCGAACTCCAGGGTGTCGCCCTGCTTGAGCTGACTCCATATCTGCGACTTGTTCATGCCCAACCGGTCCGCCAGCGTGCGCACTGCAAGCTCGGTGGCGCCTGGCGAGGTGGAGTCGAAGCGGATCAGGTCCCCATCAAGCGCCAGTTCGATACCGGTCGCGCGGCTCACAGCATTTTGAAATGCGGCGTTACGGCTGGCGTACCAACCGGCATTGAAGTCGGCGAAGCGGTACAAGGTCTGCGTGTAGTTCACCGGGTAACCCAGCAGATGGGCGATGCCGAAATACATGCCGCCACGGCGGGTAAACACTTCTCGCCGGATCGAACCGTCAACCGTGTAGGGATAATCCTCGGCATGTTTTTCGGCGAAAGCGATGCTGACCTGCATCGGTCCACCGGTCTTGACCGGATTGAAGTTACCGAAAAGGACCTGCCCCAACGGCACCATGCCGATGAAATCATCGAAAATGGCGCTCAGGTCCTTTTCCGTATGAGCCGAGTCGAGCCGCTTGCCGTACGTCTTGCCATCCGGCGAACGCACCCGCAACGCCGTGGCAATCAGAGCATTCGGAATGTGCAGCCGCGCGGCGCGGCGGTCGATTTCGGCGCGGGCAATACGGCCCATGCCCGGCACTGCAGGGTCAGCCTGAAAGGTCGATTCCTGTTCGGTCACAGCCAATACAGAACATACGTTTTCGGTTGTCATCGGAATTTTCTGCGCGGCGAACGCGGCCTGGATATCCGCCGCCCACGCCTGCCGGTCCGAGACATTGGCAGGCATCAGACGCGAGATCTGCGCACGCGCCTGCTCGGGGCTCAGTTCAGGCTCTTGAGCGCGCTGAGTACCGCACCCCGCTAGTGCCACAAGCGCAGCACTCATCATGAGCCATTTGCACACACTTCGATTCAATCCATGACTCCTGACGATTTGCGTTCCGAGCACTGTTACCTCAAAAGACTGACCAGTCAATTCGCGCGCTGAGTTTTTCCAGCGCAGCCATACCAACCAGGGAGTTACCTGCCGCGTTCAACTCCGGAGACCACACACAGACTGAAAAGCGCTCCGGCACGATTGCCACAATCCCGCCGCCTACCCCGCTTTTGCCCGGCAGACCGACGCGGTAGGCGAAGTTTCCGGCTTCGTCGTAAAGACCGCTGGTGGCCATGATCGAATTGACCTGGGTGGCCTGGCGGGCGCTGAGGATCTGCTCGCCACTGTGGGCGCAAAAACCTTGATTGGCCAGAAACCCGAAAGCTCGCGCCAGATCAATGCAGTTCATGCTCAACGCACAATGGTGAAAATAACTGCGCAGCACGTCCTCTACGTCGCCGTGAAAATTATCGAAGGATTTCATCAGATAAGCCGCCGCCGCGTTGCGCGAACGGTGCTGGTATTCGGACTCGGCGACCTTGGAGTCGGAGGTGATCGAACGGTTGCCGCACAGACGGCGCACAAAATCGCGCATCGACAACGAAGGCGCCGCAAAACGCGCCTGGTTAATGTCGCAGATCACCAGCGCACCGGCGTTGATGAACGGATTGCGCGGCCTGCCTCGCTCGAACTCCAGCTGCACCAGCGAATTGAACGGCTGGCCGGAGGGCTCATGGCCCAGACGCTGCCAGATGTCCTCGCCGGAATGGCCGATGGCCTGAACCAGACTGAACACCTTGGAAATGCTCTGAATCGAAAACTGTGTCTCGGCATCACCCGCGCAGAATATCTGGCCATCGTTGCCATACACCGCGATGCCCAGCTGATCAGGCCGAACTCCGCCCAGCGCCGGAATGTAATCGGCGACCTTGCCCTGGCCGAGCAAAGGTCTTACTTCATCGAGGATTTCGTTCAGCAGGTCTTGCATGTAGGCGCCCCTTGTTTTGGGTGCGCACACTACAGCAACGCTCAGCGCCTCGCATCACTGCATTGTGGATCACGTAACCGGCGTAGTGGATGCCCAGTCCGCTCAGGTCAGGTCATCGACGAACCTGAAAGAGTGGTGCGGCGCAGAGTTGTGACGCGGAGCCTCACCCGAGGCATTCTCACGCGAGCATGGGGAACGGGAATCTGGACTATCGTGTGACGCTCCGCGTGCCACTTGCGCATATCAGGCAATACGTCAATGACCGCTGTGATCACCGTGCCCGCCGTCTTCGTCACTGGTCAGTGACCTGGCTATCGCCGTGACCTGAACGGATTCCTTCACGCCCTTGGCGTCTTCCACCGTAAGGGTCAGGGGCACCTTGTCACCCTCTTTGACCTGCGCAGCAAGGCCCATGAACATCACGTGATAGCCGTTGGAGTCAAATACCACCGGCTCACCCGCCGGCAGGTCGACCGAGGTCACGCGTTGCATGCTCATCACATCGCCTTTCATGCTCATCTGATGGATCTGCACGGTCTTGGCAGCAGGTGAAGCAACGTCCACCAGTTTGCTGTCGGTGCTGGACGTAATGCGCATGAAGGCGCCCGTCGAAGGCTGGCCCGGTACGGTGGCACGCACCCAGGCATCATCGACGTGTGTTTCAGCCAGTGCCTGAGCGCTCAGGCCCAGCAGCGAAAGGGTCAGCAAAAGCGGTTTTACGGCATTACGAATCAGAGCAGTCATCAGCATACTTCCATCAAAGTGAGCAGATCTTCGGTGCATTGTTGAGCGGACAGCCTGTGCGACAACCCCAGGCGCAGCACGCCGCGGGTGTCGTAGACGTAACTGGTGGCTGTGTGGGAAATGGTGTAAGTATCGCCCAGCGGGACCTTCTCGAAAAACACGCCGAACTCCTTCGCCGTTGCGGCCGTCTCTTCAAGCGTGCCGGACAGGGCAACGAAGGTCGGGTCGAATGCTTTTACGTAGGCATCGATCACTTCGGGCGTATCGCGCTCCGGATCAAGTGTAATGAACACCACCTGAAGCGTCTTGCCCTCCTCGCCCATCAGTTTTCTGATCTGGGCGGCACGCGCCAGCGCCGTCGGGCAAATGGCCGGGCATTGGGTGAAGCCAAAAAAAATCATCGGCATCAAGCCGCGAAAGCTCGACAGGGTCTTGACGTTGCCTTTCGAATCCTTGAGCCGGAAGTTACGGCCAACA
Organism: Pseudomonas tremae; assembly: GCF_001401155.1. Taxonomy (GTDB): domain Bacteria; phylum Pseudomonadota; class Gammaproteobacteria; order Pseudomonadales; family Pseudomonadaceae; genus Aquipseudomonas; species Aquipseudomonas tremae. The sequence continues at coordinate 28,963 of NZ_LJRO01000200.1, read as the reverse complement.
ATTTCGTTGCTCATGTCTTTGCCGTGCTTGAACGGCAAAGCATTGGAATTGCCACAGCCAGCCAGCAGGCCAAGGCTCAGCAACGAGAGGCCTGTGACCACCTGGCGGCGGGTCGGTTGGTACGTCATGTCTTACGTCCCCTGGAGGATAAGGCGCGTGGGTTCAGACAAATTCAGAGGGGGCGAATTTACCACTCACGGACGGTCGGGAATACCGACAATCCTGTATCAAACCATTAGCAGGCGCGCAAACGTCGGTCTTATGGGCGTCAGGCAGGGTGCGACAAAACAGCACGGGGCTGGCTGCAAGGCTATTGCTTACCTGACGGCCGCCGCGCCCTGCAGGAAAAACTGGATCAGCAGCGCTCCCATCCCTGCGCGCGCCAGACGACCGCGGCGTTCGGCGTCGACCATCCCGGAGAGCAGCGCTGCAAACATTTCGCTGAGAACAGTGGCGCTGATGTCGATCCTGAACAGTCCTTCACGCTGACCACGCAGGAAGAACGCATCGAGTGCATCGGAGTAAGGCAACCAGCGACGACCGCCGCAGCTTTCGTCGAGCGAATCAGGGCGCCACTGGAAGACCAGAAAGACCAGCATTTCGCGATGCATAAGGTGGTTGTCCACCAGCCGCTGGAAAGCCTCGAGCGGCGGCGCGTGCTTCAGGTCTGCGTCGGCTACCATCTGATTCATGAGGACCGAGGCATGGTTGAGGAGCATTTCCACGAGATTGGCCCGGGTCCCGCAGAACCGGTTGAGGGTCGCCTTGCTTACGCCAGCAGCCTGCGCAATGTCCTTGAGCGTACCGTTGGAATGGTCAACCAGCGCAACGGCCAGGGCCTTCAGAAATTTGTCGTCAGCAGCGGGTAATTCCATTAGGTACGTCTTCAACTCGTGTAAGTGGCGGGCGGCGCATTGTGCAGAAGATAGCTGCATTCTCAAAGCGCCTACACAATTAGTCACTAAAGTCTCATATGAGTCAATGTTGACTCATCATAGTACAAAGGTGGATTATGCGCGTCTTTAGCGTCTGATGGGCTGCGGCCAGGTGAATGATGAGTAGTTTGAGCGATTGGCGTTTCGTGCCTGGTTTGGCACTGCTGGCCGTGCTGGGGCTTGCCGGATGCGAGCAGAAGCCGGCGCAGGACCACGCTGCGTCTGCGCCCCCCAAGGAGGTAGAAGCGTTCACGGTCAACACCGAGCCTTTCACTGTCATCGACGAATTGCCCGGCCGTATCGAACCGGTTCGTGTGGCACAGGTGCGAGCCCGGGTGGCCGGCATCGTGCTGACGCGCAATTTCGAGGAAGGCGCCGACGTGAAAGCCGGTGCGGTACTGTTCCAGATCGACCCGGCGCCGTTCAAGGCAGCGTTGTCCAAGGCTCAGGGAGATCTGGCACGCACCGAAGCCACGCTGTTCGAAACGCAGGCCACGGCCAAGCGCTATGAGTCACTGGTGGAAATTGAAGCGGTGAGTCGGCAGACCTTCGACACCGCTCGCTCTGCGCTGCAGAACGCGGTTGCCGCCAAGAAATCTGCCCAGGCTGATGTGGAAACCGCCAGGCTGAACTTGGGCTATGCCACGGTCAGGGCACCGATTTCCGGGCGTATCGGTCGCGCGACAGTCACCGAAGGCGCATTAGTCGGTCAGGGCGAGACCACACTGATGGCGACGATTCAGCAGTTGGACCCGGTCTACGCCGACTTCACCCAGCCAGCGGCTGAAGCGCTGCGGATGCGCGCAGCCATTCAGGAGGGTCGCTTGCCCAAGGGCGGAGAAGACGCGCTGTCACTGAGTGTCGACGGCACTGACTATAAGAGCACGGGCACCCTGCTTTTTACCGATGTTGCGGTGGACCGGACCACCGGCCAGGTTTCGTTGCGCGCGCGCTTCGCCAACCCCAAAGGCGTATTGCTGCCGGGCATGTATGTGCGCGTACGCACGCCTCAGCGGGTCGACGCCAACGCCATACTCGTTCCCCAGCGCGCCATTCAGCGTTCCAGTGATGGTGCAGCACGCGTACTGGTGATCAGTCAGGACGGCGCAGTCGAGACCCGGCCGGTCAAGACTGGCGCCATGCAGGACTCGCGCTGGCAGATCACCGAGGGGCTCAAAACCGGTGAACAGGTGATCGTCGGCAACATGAGCGGGCTTAATCCAGGTGACAAGGTTACCGCTAAATCGCCGCCCGCCCAGCCCAAAGCCAACGCCCAGTAAAACCGCCTTCAGGGCGACCGAGGATCACTGCACATGTCTCTGTTCTTTATCAGGCGGCCCAATCTTTCCTGGGTGCTGGCCTTGTTCATTTTACTGGCCGGACTGATGGCGCTGCCTGCCTTGCCGGTGGCGCAGTACCCGGATGTAGCTCCGCCGCAGATCACCATCACCGCCACCTATCCCGGCGCCTCTGCCAAAGTGCTGACCGATTCGGTGACCAGTGTCATCGAAGACGAGCTCAACGGTGCCAAGGGCATGCTCTATTACGAGTCGACCAGCAACTCGACCGGCAGCGCCGAAATCAATGTCACGTTCGTGCCCGGTACCAATCCGGACCTGGCGCAGGTAGAAGTCCAGAACCGTATCAAGAAAGCCGAAGCGCGCTTGCCGCAGACTGTTCTCAGTCAAGGGCTGCAAGTCGAACAGGCCAGCTCCGGCTTTCTGCTGATCTTCACCCTGAACTACACAGGCGACTCGGCCAACAAGGACACGGTCGCTCTGGCTGACTACGCAGCACGTAACGTCAACAATGAAATCAGTCGGGTGAACGGTGTCGGCAGGCTGCAGTTCTTCGCCGCAGAAGCCGCCATGCGAGTCTGGATCGACCCGCAGAAGCTGGTCGGCTTCGGTTTGTCCATCGATGACGTGAACACGGCAATTCGCGCGCAGAACGTGCAAGTGCCGGCTGGCAGTTTCGGCAGCAGCCCAGGCACGTCATTACAAGAGTTGACCGCTACGCTGGCGGTCAAGGGCACGCTGGACAACCCGGAAGAGTTCGGACGAATTGTGCTGCGTGCCAACGAAGATGGCTCTGCGGTGCATCTGTCAGACGTCGCACGGGTCGCGATCGGCAGTCAGGATTACAGTTTCGAATCACGTCTGAACGGCAAGCGCGCTGTGGCCGGGGCCGTCCAGCTTTCGCCAGGCGCCAATGCCATCGGCACTGCCAGGGCGGTCAAGCAGCGGCTGACCGAGCTGTCGGCCAACTTCCCCGAGGGGGTCGAGTTTTCGATACCGTATGACACCTCAAGCTTTGTCGATGTGGCCATCGACAAAGTGATCTACACCCTGATTGAAGCCATGGTGCTGGTGTTTCTGGTGATGTACCTGTTTCTGCAGAACATCCGCTACACGCTGATCCCGACCATCGTGGTACCGGTGTGTCTCGCAGGTACGCTGGCAATCATGTACTTGCTGGGCTTTTCGGTGAACATGATGACGATGTTCGGCATGGTGCTGGCTATCGGTATTCTGGTCGACGATGCCATCGTGGTGGTCGAAAACGTCGAGCGAATCATGGCCGAGGAAGGCTTGTCCCCCGCTGCGGCGACCGTAAAGGCGATGCAACAGGTCTCCGGCGCGATTTTCGGCATCACTCTGGTACTGGCTGCAGTGTTTCTGCCGCTGGCGTTCATGGGCGGTTCGGTCGGTGTAATTTACCAGCAGTTCTCGCTGTCGCTGGCCGTGTCGATTCTGTTTTCGGGGTTTCTGGCCCTTACTTTCACTCCGGCGCTGTGCGCCACGCTGCTCAAGCCGATCCCTGCCGGGCACCATGAAAAGCGTGGCTTCTTTGGCGGCTTCAATCGTCTGTTCGGCAAGTTCACCCACCGGTACGAGCGTGTCAGTTCCAGCATGATCAAGCGTGCCGGCCGCTACATGTTGTTGTATGTCGGGATCGTCGGCCTGCTGGGTTTTTTCTACCTGCGGTTGCCAGAGTCCTTCGTGCCGGTGGAAGACCAGGGCTATCTGATCATCGACGTGCAACTACCGCCTGGCGCGACCCGGGCGCGAACCGATGTCACGGCGCAGTTGCTGGAAAACTACATGCTGTCGCGTGAAGCCACCAGCGCGGTGACCATGCTGCTGGGGTTCAGCTTCTCCGGCATGGGCGAGAATGCCGGCCTGGCATTTCCGACCCTCAAAGACTGGTCGGAACGTGGCACCGGCCAGTCGGCGGCGGAAGAAGCGGCTGCGTTCAATCAACATTTTGCCGGCCTCGGCGACGGTACGGTAATGGCCGTCACGCCGCCCCCTATCGACGGCCTCGGCACTTCGGGCGGGTTCGCGTTGCGCTTGCAGGATCGTGCAGGTCTGGGCCGCGAAGCTCTGCTGGCGGCGCGCAACGAACTGCTGGGCAAGGCCAATGGTAACCCGAAGATTCTCTACGCGATGATGGAAGGTCTGGCTGAAGCGCCGCAGTTGCGCTTGAACATCGACCGCGAAAAGGCCCGCGCCCTTGGGGTCAGCTTCGAATCGATCAGCAACGCCCTCTCCACCGCATTCGGTTCCTCGGTGATCAGCGATTTTGCCAACGCTGGGCGGCAACAGCGAGTAGTCGTGCAGGCCGACCAAAACGCGCGAATGACCCCGGAAAGCGTGCTTAAACTGTATGTACCCAACAGCAGCGGCACGCTGGTGCCACTGGGTGCGTTCGTGTCTACACACTGGGAAGAAGGCCCGGTACAGATTGCTCGCTACAACGGCTACCCGGCGTTCCGGATAGCCGGTGATGCACCGCCCGGCGTGAGCACCGGCGAAGCGATGGCGGAAATCGAGCACATCCTCTCCAGCTTGCCTGCGGGTATAGGTTACGAATGGACAGGTCTGTCGTATCAGGAAAAAGTCGCCAGCGGGCAAGCGACCGGGCTGTTTGCACTTGCGCTGCTGGTGGTATTTTTGCTGCTGGTCGCGCTTTACGAGAGCTGGGCGATTCCGCTGGTAGTGATGCTGATCGTGCCGGTGGGCGCGCTGGGGTCGGTCTTGGCTGTGACTGCCGTAGGCATGCCCAATGATGTCTATTTCAAGGTCGGGCTGATCACAATCATCGGGCTGGCGGCAAAAAACGCGATTCTCATCGTGGAGTTCGCCAAAGAGCTTTGGGATCAGGGCCACTCACTGCGCGATGCTGCCCTTCAAGCGGCGCGGATGCGCTTTAGGCCGATTGTCATGACTTCGCTGGCCTTCATCCTCGGCGTTGTCCCGCTTACCCTGGCTACAGGCGCAGGTGCTGCGAGCCAGCGTGCCATCGGCACTGGCGTCATCGGCGGCATGCTTAGCGCTACGTTACTGGGGGTGGTTCTGGTGCCGGTTTTCTTCGTCTGGGTACTGTCGGCGCTGCGCCGCAAGCCGCATCAACAACACCAGACTGCTGACATCGAGCCCGACGAAAGGTAAAAAACGGGCTGGCGGGCTGCAAACCGCCACCCCGGCTATTCCGGTCCGGACTGCTGATTACGCAGCACCTTGACGCGACTCCAGGCAGGCAAAGCGCCGCCGCCTATGTCCGAGGCGGCGTTGACGCGATTGCGACCTTGTGACTTGGCGGCATACAGCGCACGGTCAGCGAGCTCGATCAGCCCCCGCTGGTCAAGCCGTCGATCAGTGCCGATGAACGTGGCGACCCCCAGGCTGACAGTGACGATACCGAAGGGACTGTCGGCATGCTCGATCTGCCTGTCGCCAATAGCGTGCAGGATGTTTTCCGCGACCTGGCGGGCGTTTGACTCGTCGGTCCCGGGCAACACCACCGCGATCTCTTCGCCACCGTAACGGGCTGCAACATCTGCAGGCCGGCGAATGCACTGTTCGACCATCCTGGCGAGCGTCACCAGGCACTCGTCACCGGCCAGATGACCGTAATGGTCGTTGTAGCGTTTGAAGTGATCGGCATCGATCAAAATTAACGACAGCGTGCTGCGCTCGCGCCTGGCACGCTTGAATTCCAGGTCCAGAAACTGATCAAAGCGGCGGCGATTGGCCAGCCCGGTGAGCTTGTCTTCGGACGCAATAAGCTCCAGATGCTGATTCAGCCGGATAAGAGCAGCCTGTGAACCCAGCAATTGATCTTCTACCCGTATGCGGCTGTGAATATGGCCCAGCAGACGAAACCCCAGCCCTACGACCAGCCCGAGTAATACCAGCATCACCAGGATCGACTGCTTGGTCTGTCCGAGCCAGTCGAGCATGGCCTCCTTCTGCCCCAGCGCGACCACGGTCACAATCGGGTACACGTCACTGCGTTTGAACGCGTAGAACCGGGACACGCCGTCAATTCTGGAAACAAAACGGGTGGTCCCGGACGGCGAATCAAGTTCGGACGTAAAAATAGGCGTCGACGAAAGGTCTCGACCGATCTCTCCCTCAAGGTGGGGATAGCGCACACGTAACTGCCCGGCGGTCGAGGTCAGGCTGATGACGCCGGTTTTGCCTATCTGAATGGCTGAATAGAATTTCAGAAGGTGCTCGACACCGATTGTCACGACCATCAGCCCGGCAAAGCTCGAGTCAGGATTCTCGATGCGCCGGCTTACCGATATCACCCATTCCCCCGAAGCACGACTGCGGATGGTCGGGCCTATGTAGGGCGCCTTGCCAGGCGTGTGCAAGTGACGCTGAAAAAAATCGCGTTGCGCACTGTTGATGCCCACCTCCTTCGGATTGCTTGAAAAGATGCAGATGCCATTGGCGTCGTACAGCGAGACAGTGTCGATTTGCGGCAATGCACCCATTTCACGTGCGATGACCGACCTCAGGCGTTCGAGCTGATCAGGGCCGATACCGTCCTTTTCGACACGCTCAGTCAGGCCGATAAGCATCAGCTCGCTTTGCTTGAAAATGCCGTCTGTATAAGTACTCAGCGCCCCAGCCAGATTCACCGTGCTGGTCTGGATGTTATCCAGTGTGTTGCGGCGCGCGGTCCATGCCTGCCAGACCATCAGCATCACCACGCAGATACACACTACAAAGATCAGCCACGACGCAAGCCGAAGGTCGCGTTTCAAAAAACCTGCCTCCACAACGGTGAGAACCAGTGCATCTGGTCTCTGAAAACCGGACCTGATCACTCAGGGGCCACCAACAATCTCCAGCTATCAACTGCTCTACTCGACAGCCGCCTGGCCAAGCCGAAAAGGCTGACGCCAGGCAACAGCGTGCCGGACGGTGACATCATAATGCCACGTACAGATATCATTTGGTTGATTGGGGATCAACTTACGCAGGCAGCCAGACACTGGATCACAGTGGCGGAGGATTTCTGAAGGACCGTGAGCGAAGTCCGCTCACGGCAACCGGGCGGGAGGGTCAGCGGATCAGGCGATGGCGGCTACAGGCTTGCGTTGTGCAGCGGCCTCCAGGTCACGCACCAGTGGCAGCACGTGCTCGCCGAAATAGGCGACTTCTTCCTGAAAATGCAGGAACGCAGACAGGATCAGATCCACACCGACAGACTTGAGTTCGACGATGCGCTCGGCTATCTGACGCGGCGTACCGATCAGATTGGTCTTGAAACCGTCGTTGTATTGCACCAGGTCCTGAAAGGTGGATTTGGCCCAGTTACCCTCACCTTCCGGGCTGGCCTTGCCCGCCTGCTTTGCCGCATCTCCGAAAGCGTTGACTGCTTCAGGGTCTGCCTTGTCAACGATCTCCGCCAGCACCGCACGGGCCTCTTCTTCGGTATCGCGGGCGATGATGAAGGCATTCACACCGATCTTCACCGAATGGCCGTTTGCAGCGGCCTTGGCGCGGATGTCATCGACCTGAGCCTTGATGCCTTCGACGGTATTGCCGTTGGTGAAGTACCAGTCAGACACCCGCGCCGCCATATCGCGCGCAGCACGCGAACTGCCGCCTTGGAAGATTTCCGGGTGGGGACGCTGAATCGGCTTGGGCTTGAGGGTGTAGTCGTGGAACCGATAGAAATCACCCTTGAACGTAAAGCTGTCAGTGGTCCAGATGCCCTTGAGAGCGCGAATGAACTCTTCGGAGCGACGATAACGCTCGTCATGCTCCAGCCAAGGCTCGCCAATGGCCTGAAACTCGCCCTTGAACCAGCCGCTGACGATGTTGACCGCCACGCGCCCTGCCGTGAGCTGATCGATGGTTGCCAGTTGCTTGGCCGCCACCGACGGCGTCCACGGCCCCGGCAAAATAGCGGCGATGACTTTGAGCTTTTCCGTCGCGGCCAACAATGCATGGCTGAAAGCAACCGACTCATGCTGAAACTCGGCGCCATAACCGGCGGTAAAACGGATCTGGGTCAGCGCGTATTCAAAACCCGAACGCTCGGCAATCTGCGCCAGCTTGCGGTTGTAATCAATGGTCCAACTGGTGCGTTGCTCGATCTTGCTGACGACCAGTCCACCGCTGACGTTCGGTACCCAGTACGCAAATTTGATGGCTGATTGGCTCATATCGGCACTCCTCTCACGGCAGGTTTCCCGAGCGCAGTAGTCGAACGGGGGTTGCAATTGCTATAGAGCAGCAACCGTGCCAGAGATATAACTCTTTACAGATCAACGAGTTGGAACACCCGCTTGTGGATGTCAACTGTCCGTACACCGGCAAGGTGCAGGACGACTGTTGCCAGCGCAACAGTCCCCTGCCGGCATGCGCCATCCGTTGGCCCGATTGATCAGGCTGGCCAGCCGACGAAAGGCCGTCTGTAGTGGCTATTCAGAAGTAAAGGACAGGAGTAAATTTGGATCCAATGAAATCACATTCATCCGCAGGAGCACTGATGAAGTCTACCCTCTGGCTTTTGGCCTTGTTGATCCCGGCACTGGGAGCTCATGCCGAGGCAAAAACCATTCCCGTCCCCATGGACGTTGCAGGCCAGCACGCCTTGCTGGAAAAAAGCGGGAGTTCAGATCTGCGCGTGGTCGTCACGCGGCGGGAAGGCCTGCTCGGTGTGCTTTATTCAAAGCGCCTCTACAACTGCGAAAAACATTTGGTGAACCTGGTGGGCACCGGTTCGACGCTGGAAATCATGGAACAAGCCCATGCAGTCAGTGGCATGAGACCTATCATTCAGGATTCCACGGACGACTACATCGGCTCCGAGGCCTGCAGTTGAACTGACTGGGCACCGCTTCCATCGACACACGTCACAGATTCGTCAACATGAAAAGCGCCCACTGAGAGGCGCTTTTTTCGTTAGTTACAGGTATTTCAACCAGCCGATATCGCGACGACGCGCCTTGAGTGCGGCGAACCAACGTACCGCCGGAAATAGCACCACAGCCAGCACCACCGAGGCCAGCCAGACGCCCCACATGTGGTCGAAACCAAAGTACTGACCCTGATTCGCACCCCAGATAGCCAAGGCAATCAGGTAGAGGATTTTCAGCACATACAGGTGCAGCAGGTAGAAAAACATCGGTGCAGAACCGAGCACCACCAAGGGGCGCACCCAGCTTTTCTCCTGACTGCGTTCGAACAGGATCAACAGCAGCATGCCGATCCCCAGCGTCAGACTGATGAACACCAGCGATGGCGGGTACTTGGTGATGTTGAAAAAGCTCATGACGGTTTGCACGCCGGTCTCGCCAGCGCTCCACGGTTTTTCGCCGTAGCCGTTGATCATGCGCAGCACCACGAAACCTGCCAATGCTCCCACGCCGCACATCAACAGATTCGCACGCCGCTTCGCTGGCTCGAAACCTGCCACAAACCAAGGGCCTGCGGCATATCCCAGTGCGATGATGCCGATCCACGGCAACAGCGGATACGAGGTGCGAAAGCGCAGGTTTTCGGATACGTCGATCCAGCCACGATCATGCAGAATCGCCCACGGGATGTGCATGGCAGACTCGGCACCGAAATGCAGTGTGTCCAGCAGATTGTGCCCGCCAATGATCACAGCGCCGATAACCACCAGCGCCCAACGCGGCAGGAACACCATCGCCGACAACGCCACCATGCTCAGGCCGATGGCCCAGATCACTTGCAGGTAAATAATGGTCGGCGGGAACTGGAAGGTCCACGCAAAGCTCACCAGAGTGAACTCAAGCGCGATCAGAAACAGCCCGCGCTTGAGCAGAAACGCCGAAACGTCGCTTCTGCCCTGGTATTTCTCGCCATACAGGTAGGCCGAAAGCCCGGTCAGTAGCACGAACAGAGGCGCACACAAATGCGCCAGAGTGCGGCTGAAAAACAGATCGGGTCCGGTTGTCGCTACATCCATCGGGTCCAGCACCTGACGGTGCAGAAAGAACGTCTCCCGAACATGATCCAGCAGCATGAAAAGGATTATCAGCCCGCGCAGAGCATCAATCGAGCGCAACCGGGATGCCGGTGCTCGGGTGGGTTGAACAGCTGTTGTCATGAAAATTCCAGGTCCGTGGTTGGGCTTGCCAGGTGCAGCGTATTGCTCAAGCTTTATCAGAATTCGTTTTGCAGAGCCTTGTAACCGCGCACCAGATCAATGTTGGTGTGTGCGACGTCTTCGGAAAACTCTGAGGCCGAGATGCTCACTGGCGGAAACTGCGAGAGATCTGTATTCGCCCCGATGCGAGTCGTGGACGGCACGTAAAAATTCTCCGGCAGATCGCGGCCATCGACCACCGAGTTGTGCCTGACCACACTGCCGTTACCGACCTTGCAGTTGAACACCACACTGTTGAAGCCGATGAACACGCGATCTCCGACTATGCAAGGTCCGTGCACGATGGAACGATGGGCAATCGAGGTGAACTCGCCGATAGTCACTGCAGCGCCGGATTTGGAGTGGATGACCACGCCATCCTGAATGTTCGAATTGGCGCCAATGATAATCGGCTCCATGTCGCCACTGGCATCGACTTCATCGGCGCGGATCACCGCGTAAGGGCCGACGAAGACATTATCGTGGATGATCACTTTGCCGCAGATTATCGCGGTTTTGTCGATGTAGGCGGATTCGGCAATGACCGGCAGGTGGCCGGACGGGTTTTTACGGATCACGGTATGAAGCCTCAGGACAGGTAGTTGGAGGTCTGCGCAGCTGCATCGTGCGGATGCAGGCTTTCGAAGTGACGCACGCTGACACTGGAGGCGGCGTAGCGGCCCTCAAGTGCTTGCTGGATCTTGCGTGCGGCGTCTTCGACGTACATCAGGTTCTGGCCATTGAGCCGGGCGAACGCCTGCTCGTCAGCACGTTTGACGGCGGTCTGCACCGGCGTGCCCAGCGCTTGCTCGACAGCATCGATCAGGCTCATCAGGCCCAGCTCGGCAGCCTGTTCAGCGACCCGCACTTGTACCGTCGCCACGCTGCGCTGACTGTGCGGCGTGGCATGGGAGGCGTTCTCCCGTAGCCAGGCGGCAACCACCATCGGGTCGACAAACGACTGCCTGCCGAAGCGCATCGTGAACGCCTCTTCCAGCAGTTGCCGAGACAATGCAGCCGAGCATGGGCAGGTAGACGAATAGGTGATGTCGGCTGAGACATTCAGGCACAGGTGGCCTGCATGCCAAGTGGCGTCAAGCTTCACCGGGTAGGATTTCCAGCCGCTGAGCCCTTCGGTAATCAACGCCGGGCGACGGCACAGCAGGTTGAAGCTCAATGTCAGCCGGGAGCGGCTGGAGTGACAATCGAGATGGCTCTCGACCATCGCCTCCATCAAGGCTGCGAGCGTGTCTGGGCTCAGTATCTGGTGTTCGGCGTACCTGTCGAGCAGGCGGTAAAGTCGCGACATATGAATGCCCTTGACGCTCGGATCGGCCAGATCGACCTGCAGATCGACATGCGCATGAACAGGATGCCGGATGCCCGCTTCGGCGAGCCTGATAGGCACTTCGACGCCTTGCATGCCGACCCAGTCAAGTGAGATCAGGGCCGAGGAAACTTCCGTCAGGGCAACGTCTGGGAGGGGGTTGTTCATGTTGGTCGGTCGTCTCGCTGGCTGACCTCGCCGCGTGGGCAAGGCCTGATGTTGGCAGAGCACGCGTATACAGCGCGCCACTGCAAATTCGTTACACTATAACATCATGAGCAAATAGTTCATCAACCACACATTGTCCAGCCGATACAGCGAAACCTTACGGGCACAGGCCTCTCAGGTCTTTGCCAGCTCCTGAATCAGAAAATCGCGAAACGCCGCCACAGCAGCGGGCAGGTTCCGCCCGGCCATGCTTTGCAGCTCGATACGCCGCGCTTTCATGCCTTCGTCGCTGATCGGCAGCGATTTGAGCTGTTTTTCATGCGCGCGCTTGTCGAGCGTCATTTCGCTGGACAGGCTGATACCGCCCTCCTCGCTGACGAATCTCAGCAGCGCGCCAATGTAATTGCTGGTCAGCACCGGGTCGAACATCAACCCTTGCACACCACAACAGATATCAAACAGCTGGCGCAACGTCGTGTCGGTGTTGGTCAGCGCAATGGCGTAGGGCTGCAGCTCGGCCAGCGCAACCTCTTTGCGCGAAGCCAGCGGGTGGTTCTGGCTGACCACCGCGCAGATGGCGCCGCTGTGAATATGCTCGACCTTGATCTCGTTCTGCGGTGTCAGGCTGAAGGTCAGGCACAGGTCCGCATCGCCCGAGCGCACCCGCTCGGTGGCCTGGGCCGGGGCGCAGACTTCCATCGAGAAGTGGATGCCTTGATAGACCTGCCGGAACCGCGCGATGCATTGCGGGAGGAAGTCCAGCGCAAACCCCTCAGAGCAGGCAATCCGCACATGACCGCGCTGCAAACCCTGCAGCTCGGTGATTTCCAGCACCACCTGCTCGGCCTCCAGTTGTGATTTGCGCGCATAGGCCGCCAGCCGAATGCCCGCCTCGCTGAGCATCATGCCGCGTGCCTGGCGCTCGAACAGCAGCGCATCCAGCTCGCGCTCCAGCTTGCTGATCTGCCGACTTACCGCTGACGACGCGACATTGAGCCGGATTGACGCTTCGCTGATCGATCCGCAACGCGCCACTTCGAGGAAGTAGCGCAGCGCGGTGGACTGTACGCCGTAGAGTTGCATCGCGGCTCCTGCGTTGCCTTTTCGGCAATGAAAGGTTCGAAATATTGTGCTTGTGGCATTGATACGCTTTGCCTAGAGTCATGTCGAGGCGCAACTCAATCAAAAGAATGCAATCAAAAGAACACTGCCGCCTCGTTGTCCTCCTCTTCTCGCATTTGCGACCCACTGCCCTTTGATACATCCACTTTGCCTTTTGGAGATGACGGCATGGGAATCAAGGGTTTCGCTCGCAGCATTGCGCTATTGAGCCTGTTCAGCAGTTTTTCCGCACTGGCCGGCAAGGCCGACGACACGCTGGTCTACGCATCCGACAGCGAACCGGAAAACATCAGCCCCTATCACAACGACCTGCGCGAAGGCGTCATCCTAGGTCGCCTGATCTGGGACAACCTCGTCTATCGCAACCCCGACAACGGCCAGTACGAACCCATGCTTGCCACCCGCTGGAAGCAGGTCGACGACACCACTATCGACTTCCAGTTGCGTGAGGGGGTCAAGTTTCACAACGGTGACCCGTTCACTGCCGACGATGTGGTCTTCACCCTCAATTACGTGGTGTCGCCCGAGTCAAAGGTCGTCACGGTACAGAATGTCGACTGGATCAAGAGCGCCGAAAAACTCGGTGATTACAGCGTCCGCCTGCACCTGAAAAAGCCCTTCCCGCCTGCGCTGGAATACCTGTCCAACGCTGTCCCGATGTTTCCGAAAAAGTATTTCGAACAAGTCGGCATGGCCGGATTCAGTCGCAAGCCGATTGGCACCGGGCCTTACAAGGTCACGGCCATCGCCTCGGGTGAAGGCGTGAAGATGGACAAAAACCCGGACTACTTCAAAGACAGCCCGCAGGGCCAGCCGAAGATCAGCCACATCAACTTCCGGGTCATCGCCGATGCTGAAACGCGACTGGCCGAGCTGATGACCGGTGGCATCGACTGGACCTGGCGCGTCGCTCCGGATCAGGCGGAAAACCTCAAGGCCATGCCTAATCTGGTCGTCACCAGCGGCGCGACGATGCGTATCGGTTTTCTGATTCTCGACGCACGCGGCACTTCCAGCGCCGACTCGCCGATGAAGCAATTGAAAGTTCGGCAGGCGATCAACTACGCGATCAATCGTGACGGCCTGGCCTCGCAACTGGTCGGCGGCGAAAGCAAACCGTTACAGGTGGCCTGCTACCCTGGCCAGTTCGGGTGCGACACGACAGTCGCGACTGTCTACAACTATGACCCGGCCAAGGCCAAGGCGCTGCTCGCCGAAGCCGGTTACCCGAATGGTTTTGAAACAGAAATATTCGCTTACCGTGACCGCGACTATGTGGAAGCGATCATCGGCAACCTGCGCGCAGTAGGCATCAACGCCAAGTTGCGCTACCTGAAGTACGCCGCACTGCGTGACCAGCAGCGCGGCGGCAAGGTGCCGATGTCTTTTCAGGCCTGGGGCTCGTTCTCGATTCTCGACACCTCGGCCTCGGCCGGCACCTGGTTCAAGGGCAACCCCGACGACAACATCAAGGACCCGCAGGTACAGGGCTGGCTGCAGACCGCCGACAACGCTCTGGACCCGCAGGTGCGCAAAGACAACTACCGCAAGGCGTTACAGCGCATCAGCGAGCAGGCGTATTGGGCACCGTTGTTCAATTATTCGATGAACTACGCCTACGTCTCGGACCTGAACTTCAAGCCTTATCCGGATGAACTGCCGCGTTTCGTGCTGTCGAGCTGGAAATAGGCCGTTCGTGACGCCAATCGGCGAAACCAGCTGTGAGGTGCGTGAAGGGCCTTGCAGCGTCGGCCGCCAACCCGTTATCCCCTGAACACAAGGTCACTTGTCATGTTCGGATTTCTCTTGCGCCGCCTGGGCATTGCTCTGTGCGTGGCGATTACCGTGTCGGTGATCAGTTTTTCACTGCTGCACCTGTCCGGCGACCTGGCCACCGCCATTGGCGGACCGGAAGCCAGCAGCGAGCAGATCGAACAGATCCGCGTGCAGTACGGCCTCAACAAGCCACTGGTCACCCAGTATTTCGAATGGCTGGGCGACGTGGTGCGCCTCGATCTTGGCGATTCGTTCTTCTTTCAGGAATCGGTCTACAACCTGATCGCCTCGCGCCTGTCGATCACCCTCGGGCTCGGTGCGATGGCCCTGAGCATTGCGTTGCTGATCGCCATTCCGCTGGGCGTGCTGGCGGCTGTGAAGCGCGATACCTGGGTTGATCGTCTGGCGCTAAGCATCGCGGTGCTCGGTCAGGCAATGCCAAGCTTCTGGTTCGCGCTGATGCTGATTGTAGTGTTCTCGGTCACCCTGAAATGGCTGCCTGTGTCGGGCAACTCGACCTGGGCGCACTTTGTCATGCCGGCGATTGCCCTGGGTTATTACGCTACCCCGGCAATCATGCGTCTGACCCGCGCAGGCATGCTCGATGTACTCAATTCCGACTACATCCGCACCGCGCGAGCCAAGGGGCTGCGCCCAGCCACCGTATTGTTCAAGCATGCGCTGCGCAACGCGCTGATCCCGGTGGTCGCGCTGGCTGCCGTGGAGTTCGGTTTCATGCTCGGTGGCTCGGTGGTCATCGAAACAGTCTTCTCGCTGCAAGGCATCGGCCAACTGGCCTGGGATGCGATTGCCCGCGACGACTTCCCGGTGGTGCAGGCGGTCGTGCTGTTGATCGCGGTGATCTACATCGTTCTCACGCTGCTGGCCGACGTGCTCAATGCACTGCTCGACCCGCGCATCCGCGTGAAATAGGAGGCTCCATGAGCACAACCACCTCATCGCCACTGGCCATTCAGGATTACCAGCCACCAGCGCGCAGTGTCTTGCGCACCCTGCGCAGCAGTTTTGCGCATCGCGGTTTTGCCATCGGCGCGTGTTTGCTGTTGATCATCCTGATCGGTGCGCTGTTCGCACCCTGGCTCGCACCCTATGACCCTTATACGCAAGACGTGATGTTGCGTATGAAGCCACCAGTGTGGATGACCAACGGCACGTGGGAGTACGTGCTGGGTACCGACAAACTGGGCCGCGATTACCTGTCGCGCCTGCTCTACGGTGCGCGCATATCATTGTTCATCGGTTTCTCGGCAGCGCTGATCTCTGGCGTCATTGGCACCATCATGGGACTGCTGGCCGGTTACTTCGGCGGCAAGACCGATGCGCTGATCAGCTACCTGATCACCACGCGCCTGGCGATGCCGGTGGTGATGATCGCGCTGGCGTCTGCTTCGTTGATCGGCGGTTCATTGAAAGTGGTGATCATCCTGCTGGGCTGCCTGCTCTGGGACCGCTTTGCCGTGGTGGTGCGGGCCGCCGTGCAGCAGATTCGCGATGCCGAATACGTCGCCTCGGCCCAGGCCCTGGGCTGCTCGACGCTGCGCATTCTGGCCAGCGAAATCCTGCCCAATCTGATCGGCGCACTGATTGTCGTCGCCACCCTGGAAATGGCCCACGCGATACTTCTGGAATCAGCATTGTCGTTCCTCGGCGTCGGCGTCCAGCCACCGATTCCGTCCTGGGGCCTAATGATCGCCGAGGGCAAACCGTACATGTTCTTTTCCCCGTGGGTAATCGCCATACCCGGCATCGCTCTGATGGTGCTGGTGCTGGGCATCAATCTGGTCGGTGACGGCCTGCGCGACCTGATCCTGCCCGAAGGGCGCAACTGACAGAGGAGATACGCACATGGCGCTGTTGCATGTTGAAAACCTGCGTGTCGAGATCCCTCTAGGGCAAGACACGCTCCACGCAGTGCGCGGCCTGGACTTTCAGGTAGAGCGCGGCGAAATGCTGTGCATCGTCGGCGAATCGGGCTGCGGAAAATCCCTGACTTCGCTGGCACTCATGGACCTGCTGCCGCGCAAGGCCCGGCGTACCGCGACGACATTGAAGCTGGACGACATCGACATGCTGACCCAGAGCGAACGGCAGATGTGCGACCTGCGCGGCAACCGTCTGGCAATGATATTTCAGGAGCCCATGACCTCCCTGAACCCCGCCTACAGCATCGGCGATCAGCTCAGTGAAGTGCTGACCCGGCACCGCAAGGTGTCACGTAAGGAAGCCCTGCAGCGCGCTGCACAGATGCTGGAGAAGGTCGGGATCAGCAACGCTGGCGAACGCCTGCGCCAATATCCGCATCAATTGTCAGGTGGCCTGCGCCAGCGGGTGATCATCGCCATGGCGCTGATGTGCGAGCCGGATGTGATCATCGCCGACGAGCCGACCACTGCACTGGACGTGACCATTCAGGCGCAGATCCTGCGGCTGATCCGCGACATTCAGAAAGAGTTCGGCCTGGCAGTAATCTTCATCACTCACGACCTTGGGCTGGTGGCGCGCATTGCCGACCGGGTTGCAGTGATGTACGCCGGGCAGATCGTCGAAACCGCCCCGGCGATCGAGCTGTTCGAAAACCCGCAACATCCTTATACGCGCGGCCTGCTGGAGAGCATACCGATTCCCGGACGCACCCAGCCGGGTCAGCCGCTGGGGTCGATTCCGGGTCTGGTGCCCAGTCTGGTGGGCGAGCAATATGGCTGTGCATTCCGCAACCGCTGCCCACAGGCAGTCGCAGCCTGCGCCGAAGACGTCCCGCCGGTTCACAGCCACAATCACATGACCCGCTGCCTGTTCGCCACGGCGAACGCCGAGCCCGTGTTGTGCCGCGAGGGCATCACCTCATGACCCGACAAGCCCTGAACATCAGTGTCAAAAAAGATATCGCCCTGGAACTGTGCGACATCCGCCGCGAATTCAGCATCAGCCGTGGCTTCTTCAAACCCAACGCCACGCTGAAAGCGGTCGACGGCGTGTCGCTGCGCCTGATGCGCGGCGAAACCCTCGGCCTGGTAGGCGAATCCGGTTGCGGCAAAAGCACTTTGGCGAAAATGCTGCTGGGCCTGCTTGCACCCAGCAGCGGCGATGTACTGGTCAACGGCAAGCACCTGGCAGGCACCGACCGCAAGGAAATGGCGCGGCGCATCCAGCCGATCTTTCAGGACCCTTACTCGTCGCTGAACCCGCGCAAAACCCTGCGCGAAATCGTCACCCTGCCGCTGATCGTGCATGACATCGGCAGCAATGCCGAGCGCCGTCAGCGTGTCGAATCGATGATGGATGTAGTCGGTCTGCCGAAACGGGTAATCGACAGCTACCCCAGCCAGCTCTCCGGCGGTCAACGTCAGCGCGTGGCAATTGCCCGTGCGCTGGTGATGCGCCCCGATGTACTGATCTGCGATGAGCCGACCTCGGCGCTGGACGTTTCAGTGCAGGCGCAGATTCTCAACCTGCTGCAGGACCTGAAACAGGAGTTTGGCCTCACCTACCTGCTGATCAGCCATAACCTTGCAGTCATCGAACACTTGGCAGACCGGGTAGCGGTTATGTACCTGGGCAAAATCGTCGAAGAACGCAGCCGCGAATCGCTGTTTGCAAGGCCCGGTCATCCTTACACCCAGGCGCTGCTGGACTCGGTGCTGACCCCCGACCCGCATCTGGGGATTCCGGACCTGGGCCTGCATGGCACCTTTCCCAACCCTATGTCACCGCCGTCCGGCTGCGCCTTTCATCCGCGCTGCCCGAGCTGCATGGCGGTGTGCAAGGAAAACTACCCGAGCACTGGCCGCATGGAAGGAGGAACCGTCCGATGCCACTTGCGCGACACCTCGAAAACCCTGGAGTTAATGCCCTCATGAGTAGCCGATCGCATGCCATCGAAAACGCCACCGAGCAGTTCGACAACGGCAACTTTTTCGCCTTGCTCGGCGACAGCGTCGCCTATCCGACCCAAAGCCAGGAGGCTTCGAGCCTGCCGGAGCTTTATCGTTACCTGAACGAGTTCATCACTCCGCACGTCGAGCGTCTGGGTTTCGACGTCAAGGTGTACGACAACCCGGTCGCGGGCCGCGGGCCACTGATGATCGCGACGCGCATCGAAGACCCGGCCATGCCGACACTGCTCAGTTACGGCCATGGTGATGTGGTGCGCGGCTACGATGCACAGTGGCAGGCGGGCCTGTCGCCGTGGAAGGTCACCGAACGCGACGACCACTGGTATGGGCGCGGAACCGCCGATAACAAGGGCCAGCACCTGATCAACCTGACCGCCCTCGAACAGACCATGAAAGCGCGCGACGGCAAGCTGGGTTTCAACGTCAAACTGCTGCTGGAGATGGGCGAAGAAGACGGCTCGCCCGGCCTCAGCGCGTTCTGCCAGGCGCACGCAGAAGAGCTTGCCGCAGATATTTTCATCGCCTCGGACGGTCCGCGTCTGGCAGCCGCGCGCCCTACCCTGTTTCTCGGCTCACGCGGGGTGTTCAACTTCGAGCTGACGGTCAATCTGCGCGAAGGCGCGCACCATTCCGGCAACTGGGGTGGCCTGCTGGCCAACCCCGGCATCATCCTGGCCAACGCCATCGCCAGCATGGTCGATGAGCACGGTCGGGTAAAAGTCGCGGGCCTGATGCCAACCGCCATTCCCGACGCAGTAAAAGCCGCGCTGGCGGATATCGAAGTCGGCGGCGGCCCCGGCGACCCGGACATTGATCCGCATTGGGGGGAACCGACGTTGTCGCTCAGCGAAAAGGTCTTCGGCTGGAACACCCTCGACATCCTAGCATTCAAGACCGGCAACCCCGACGCGCCAGTGCACGCCATACCTGGCAAGGCCCACGCGCTGTGCCACATCCGTTTTGTGGTCGACAGCGATTACACCGCCTTCATTCCAGCGGTGCGCACGCATCTGGATGCGCACGGTTTCACTCAGGTCGAGGTGCGCCAGACACGTATGGACGTGATGCACGCCACGCGCCTTTCACCTAACAGCCCGTGGGTCGGCTGGGCACTGGAATCGCTGGCGACCACCACCGGCAAAAAACCAGCATTGCTGCCCAATCTGGGTGGTTCGCTGCCCAACGATGTCTTCGCTGAAGTGCTGGGCCTGCCAACGGTCTGGGTGCCACACTCGTACCCGGCCTGCTCGCAGCATGCACCCGACGAGCATTTGCTGGCGCCAGTGGTCAAAGAGAGCCTGCAAATCATGGCCGGTCTGTTCTGGGACCTGGGAACCGATGGCGCACGGCTGACCCGAGAGCATCGGGCACAGGAGCTGAGTCAATGAATGAAGCACAACGGCAGGCAACAGACTGGCTGAGCGAGCAGTACGGAGCGATGGAAGCCCTGTTGCAGAGCCTGGTCGACACCGACTCCAACAGCTACGACAAGGCCGGTGTCGATGCGGTAGGCGATCTGCTCGCTGCGCAATTGCAGGCCGACGGGATAAGCGTCGAACGCATCCCCGTCGAAGGTTTTGGCGATGTGCTGTTGGCCGAGTTACCGGGCGGCCTCGGCAAGCCTGTATTGCTGCTCGGTCATCGCGATACGGTTTTCCCGAAAGGCACGACAACTACGCGCGGCTACTCGAAAGACGAGACAAAAGACAGCGCACTGGCCTATGGCCCCGGCGTTGCCGACATGAAAGGCGGCCTGGTGTTGAACTGCTTTGCACTCAAAGCACTGAAACAAATCGGCCCGCTGCCGTTTCCCGTGCAGATCCTGTACACCGGCGACGAAGAAATCGGGTCCGCCAGCGCTCGTGTTCACATCGAAAAATACGCCAGTCAGGCGCGCGCAGTCCTCAACCCGGAGCCAGGGCGTGCCAGCGGCAACGTGGTCAGCGCCCGCAAAGGCGGCGCTACGCTGATCATCGAAGTCAGTGGCCGTGCAGCGCATTCCGGGGTCAATCATGCGGACGGTGCCAGCGCCATCCATGCGCTGGCACACAAGGTGATCAAGCTGCATGCGCTGACCAACTATGCAGCGGGTATTACCACCAATGTCGGGCTGATCTCGGGCGGTACGTCCAGCAACACCGTTGCACCCAGCGCCACAGCCAAACTCGATGTACGTTTTGTCGAGCTCAGGCAATGGGATGAAATTCTCGCAGCAGTCCAGGCCATCGTTGCCGAGGAGGAATTGACCGGCACATCGGCCAGACTGCTGGAAGCCACCACTTTCCTGCCAATGGAAGCGAAGCACAGCACTGATTTGCTGGCTATTTATCAGGGCCTTGCGCAGGAGCTGGGCTTCGCTGTCGAAGGCGAATTCACCGGCGGCTGCGCCGACTCGGGTTTCACCGCCAGCCTCGGCATCCCCACCCTGTGCGGCCTCGGCCCGGTAGGCGGCAAAGTGCACACCGACCGTGAGTATCTGGAGCTTGATACTTTGATCCCCAGAGGCCAGGCACTAGTGGCGACGATACTGGCGCTCGGGGATTTTTGAGGATGCCTCATTACCGCCAGGTATGTATGAGGGTAGGAGCAGACCGGGCGACGCGTCGCTTGTGTGGGAGCGGACTTGTCCGCGAACTGTCGGGAACCGACAGCAAAACCAGCATATAAAGGACATCAGGCACAACCGAGGTTACCAATTTCAGGCCCGCTTCGCAGCCCATCGCAGCCGTCGTGACCTCCTGAAGCTCCCACGGCATGCGGCCAGAATCAAAAGCAGATTCGTGTAAAGCCGTAAATGTGGCGCGTGGCTGCGATCAACACTACGAGGAAACCCCATGCAAAATTCTTCCGAGCTTCTCGGCAAATCCGCCACCGAACTGCGGGCGCTGATCGGCAGCAAACAGATCTCGCCAGTGGAGTTGCTCGACGCCTGTATCGAGCGCATCGAGACCCTCAATCCGAAAATCAACGCCTTTGCCGCGACCTGCTTTGACCGCGCCAGAAGCGAGGCTGTCAGCGCCGAACAGGCGGTGATGCAAGGCAAACCGCTGGGCTTGCTGCATGGTTTGCCAATCGGCATCAAGGACCTGGAAGAAACCGCAGAAGTACTCACCACCTACGGCTCGCCATTGTTCCGCGACAACATACCCACCCAGGACAACCTGTTCGTCGCCCGCCTGCGCGCTGCCGGGGCAATCATGCTCGGCAAGACCAACGTGCCGGAACTGGGCGCCGGCGCCAACACCCGCAACGTGGTCTGGGGCGCAACCGGCAACCCGTTCAACCCTGAATTGAATGCAGGCGGTTCTTCGGGTGGCTCGGCCGCTGCGCTGGCGGTGGATATGGTGCCACTGTGCAGCGGCTCTGACACCGGTGGCTCGCTGCGAATTCCCGCCGCGCTGTGCGGCATCGTCGGCTTGCGCCCTTCTCCGGGCTTGGTGCCGAGCGAGCGCAAGAAACTCGGCTGGACCCCCATTTCCGTCGTCGGCCCGATGGGCCGCAACGTCGCCGACACCCTGCTGCAACTGCGTGCCAGCGCCGGGCTGGCGCAGTCCGACCCATTGAGCTATGCCATCGCCGCTGACGAATTTGCTCCTCGTCAGGTAGACCTCAGCCAACTGCGGGTCGGCTACAGCGAAGATTTCGGCACCTGCGCGGTGGACACCCATATTCGTGCAGTCTTCCGGGAAAAGATCAGCGCACTGAAACCGCTGTTCAAGTCCTGCGAAGCCATCGACCTGAACCTGAGCAGTGCCCACCGTACCTTCGACGTCCTGCGCGCCGAAGCATTCGTCGCCGGCTTGCAGGACGCCCACGACCGCAACCCGGAAGCGCTGGGCCCCAACACCCGAGCCAATTTCGACATGGGCGTAGCGATGTCGTTGCAGGACTGCGTAAAGGCACATGGCGAACAGAGCCGAATCTTTCGCGGCTTCCAGAAGCAATTCGAACACTACGACGTTATCCTCGCCCCGACCACACCGGTGTCGCCGTTCCCCTGGAGCGAGCTGTACCTGCGCGAAGTCAACGGCGAACCACTGGACAACTACTACCGCTGGCTGGCGCTGTGTTACACCATCACCCTGACCACCAACCCCGCGTTGTCCCTGCCCTGCGGCACCGATCATAAAGGCATGCCATTCGGGCTGCAGGTGATCGGCGGTTTTCGTGGCGACGCAAAACTGCTCGCCTGCGCCCAGGCGCTTGAGCAAGCGACGGCGTACGACCCACGCTTGTCCCGGCCACGCCCGGACCTGCAGAAACTGCTGACGTCGGGAGTCGATCTGACACATATCGTCACGCATCCGCCTATTTATGGTGGGTCGAAGGGCGGTAAGCCTGAGGTGGGGGCGATGTGAGGGGGATTCTCAGACCACCGCCATTGCATCACGCCCAACCACCACATTGCCCGGCAACTCTCTAGGCTGTGTCATCAACCACGCATCCAGCGTGTGGCCAATATGCGTCAACACCGCTTTGCCCGGTCGCAGTTGGTCAATGCTTTCCAGCGCCAACGTCAGGTCATTGTGATTACGCGGTGGCTGAGGTTGCGGGGGCATGGAGCAGTCGAGAACCAGCACGTCCAGCGGCTGGCGTTGCAGGAACTCG
Organism: Pseudomonas tremae; assembly: GCF_001401155.1. Classification (GTDB taxonomy): domain Bacteria; phylum Pseudomonadota; class Gammaproteobacteria; order Pseudomonadales; family Pseudomonadaceae; genus Aquipseudomonas; species Aquipseudomonas tremae. Next base: position 5,690 of record NZ_LJRO01000200.1, on the reverse strand, counting down.
CGGGTCACGTCGGGCAGGCCGACGGTGTCGGTCAGGTAAGCAATGCGTTGCCCGTCACCTTCAAACAGATAACCAAAGGTGGGCCTGGAGTGTGTCAATGGCAGCGCAGTGACTTGCATAGCGCCCAGCGATCGGGTTTCGAACGCTGCAAATGGCTGGCTGAAATCAAGAATGCCGGGGTGCTTGTAAAGGTCAGCCAGGCCTTCCGGGTCCGCCGGGCCGTGGACCGGGATGATCAACCCCTGCCCCCAGCGCAGATGCAGCAGGCCCTGCGCATGATCGGCATGGTAGTGGGTCTGCAAAATGCCGCTCAGGCTGTGCGGCGGAAAACGCTCGGTCAGATCGTTGAGGCCGCTGTCGATCAGCCAGCGTTGGTCTGCGCATTCGATCAACGCACTGCAGGGCAAGCGCCGTAAATCCTGATCGTCCCGCGCCGCAGAACAGGCCATACAGTTGCAACCGTAGACCGGCACCTGCCGCGCATCACCGGTGCCCAGCAGGGTCAGGCGCATGCGTGTCGCTTGTCCAGCAAGCCGATCAGGGTCGCAACCGTCTGTTGCAAATCAGCGGAATTATCCAGTGGCACCACCTGCGGAGTATCTGCCATCAAGCCCCCGGCGAAGCGTGCGTTGCGCTCCAGCCTTTCCTCGATTTCCGCCAGGGTTTCCCGGTTACGCGCCAGCAGGCGCTGACGCAAAACGTCTTGATTGACCATCAACAATACGGCCAACAGGTTCGGATAACGCGCTTGGGCTTTCTGCAGATGCGCTCGGGAACCGTTGATAAGCACGTCATGGCCTTCAAGCAGCCATTGATCGATCTCGATGGGGATGCCGTAGCGCAGGCCGTTGGCCTGCCAGCACAAGGCGAACGCACCGCGCTCGCGCATGTATTCGAACTGTTCGACGGTCACTGCCTGTGCCGCCTCGCCCACCGCTTCCGCAGAACGGGTGATCACTCTGCGAACCACCCGGCAGTCGCGCCGCGCCAGGGTTTCCCGGGCAGCGTCCAGCAGGCTGTCCTTGCCTGAACCAGACGGCCCGATCAGATAAATCAGTCTGCCAACCATCAAAACACCCTCTTGCCCTGTCGCCAGACTTTATCGATTACCGGCAGACCGCCATGGCTACGCGCCTGAATCAGATCTGCGCGCAGCCCAACGCGAATTTCGCCACGATCCGTCAGCCCTGCTGCAACGGCCGGTGTGCGGCTGACCATGTTGACAGCCTGCGGCAAACCGCATTCGTTGTCCTGATCGGCGAGCATGAATGCCGCCTGCAGTAGACTGGCCGGATAATAATCGCTGGAGAGAATGTCCAGTAGCCCTTCCCTTGCCAATGATGCTGCCGCCACGTTACCGGAGTGTGAGCCGCCGCGCACGATGTTCGGTGCGCCCATCAACACACTCATGCCCAGTTGGCGACAGCCTTTGGCTGCCTCGAGTGTGGTCGGAAATTCGGCGATGTTCATGCCGTAACCTGCCGACTCCTCGACATGCGCCATCGTCGCGTCGTCGTGGCTGGCAATCGACAGGCCACGTGCCAGACACAGTTCGACAATCGCACGCCGGTAGCGGTCGGCGTACTCGGTGGAGTTGGCGACCTGTTCGACGATAAAACGATCCATTTCCTCATGGCTCATGTGGTATTTGCCCATGTAGTACTCGCGGTACTTGGACTCTAGGGCGAACTGGCGCTGGCCGGGTGCGTGGTCCATCACCGAAACCAGTTGCACCAAGGGCTGGCCTACCAGGTCGCGAAACACATCAAGAGTGTCCGGATGGCTGACCTCGCAGCGCAGGTGCAACAGATGATCAGCGCGGGTCAGGCCAGCCTCGTTTGCATCGGCAATTGCCTTCAGCATCGAGGGCAGTTGCTGCATGCGCTTGCCCTTGGGGTTGATGTCGCCGATAGACAGTGCGTCGAACACCGTAGTGATACCGGCTGCGACGATTTGTGCATCGTGGCTGATCACGGCTGACATCGACGGCCAGTCGACACCAGGGCGCGGCGACAAGTGCTTTTCCAGGTTATCCGTGTGCAGCTCCACCAGCCCCGGCAAGAGGTAATCGCCGCGCATGTCATGAGCCTGGCTCAGTTGGCTGCTCCCGGTCTGAAGCTCCGCGATAAGCCCGTCACGCACCACCACAGTGCCGGTGAACACCTGCTCGGCAGTCACTACACGGGCGTTACTGAAAATCTGTTCGTTCAGCATTGCTGCAACTCCTTGGCGGTGAGTGCCACCGGGGTCATGTCGAGTTGACGGTCGGCGACCGACTCTCGGGCGTCACGGTCGTGGAAGATGCCGATCAGTGCAGCACCGGCCTGCTTGGCTTCAGTGACCAGTTCCAGCACCACCTGGCGGTTGGCGTCATCCAGCGAGGCAGTCGGTTCGTCAAGCAACAACACGGGCCAAGGCACCATGAATGCTCGGGCAATGTTGATGCGTTGCTGCTCGCCGCCGGAGAACGTACTGGGCGCCAGCGGCCACAGGCGTTGCGGTATGGTGAGGCGGGTCAGCAGCAGTTGCGCCCGCTCGTGAGCCTGCTCGCGGGACCAGCCTCGCGCCAGTGCGGGTTCCATCAACACGTCCAGGCTGGATACACGCGGGATGACGCGCAAAAACTGGCTGACGTAGCCCAGAGTCTTGCGCCGCACCTCGAGTACTTGTCGCGGGGTAGCGCCGACCAGCTCGATCATCTGCCTCTCGTGCTGCACGCGAATGCTCCCGGCGGCAGGCAGGTAGTTGCCGTACAGGGTGCGCAGTAGCGTGCTTTTACCAGCGCCGGACTGCCCGCTGAGTACCAGGCATTCGCCACTTCGCACCGAGAAATTAAGGCCGCGCAACACATTCAGGACCACGCCGTTGTGCTGATGCAGGGTGAAGGTTTTCGACAGGTCGCGGACCTCGATCAACGTCGTCATTGAGCTCACCTCTTGTGAGTGGACCGGCTGGCTCATGGCTGCAACACCGAGGACACCAGCAACTGCGAATACGGATGCTGCGGATCATCGAGGATCTGATCGGTGAGGCCGCTTTCCACGACTTTCGAGCGGCGCATGACCATCAGCCGATCCGCCAGCAGCCTTGCCACCGCCAAGTCATGAGTGACAATCACCACCGCCAGGTCCAGTTCGCGAACCAGCCCGCGCAGCAGATCGAGCAAGCGTGCCTGCACCGACACATCCAGCCCGCCGGTGGGTTCGTCCATGAACACCAGCCTCGGGCTGGACACCAGATTGCGGGCGATTTGCAGGCGTTGCTGCATGCCGCCGGAAAACGTGCGCGGCAGGTCGTCGATGCGTTGCGGATCAATCTCCACCTGAGTCAGCCAATCCACCGCCGCACCACGCAGCTGCTGATAATTGCGCACGCCCTGGGCCATGAGCCGTTCGCCGATGTTGGCCCCGGCCGACACGCCCATGCGCAGACCGTCACGCGGGTTTTGCTCGACAAAACCCCACTCAGTGCGCAGTAACGTGCGACGCTGCGCCTCGCTGGCGCTGTACAGATCCAGCCAGTCGCCATCCGTACCGCGATAATCGATGTTGCCGCGATCCGGCGGGCAACGTCCGCTCAGCAGCGACAATAGAGTGGATTTGCCCGAGCCGGATTCACCCACAATACCCAGCACCTCGCCGGGGTACAGGTCGAAACTGACGTCCTGACAGCCCTTCTGCACTCCGTACAGTCGGGTCAGCCCCCGGACCTTGAGCAGCGGCTGCACAGGTTCTGCCTGGCGCTCGGCCTCGGAATTCAAAGAAAGGGCACTGATCATCGTGCGTTCTCCTGCTGTTTGACACGCTGGGAGCAGTAATCGGTATCGGAGCAGACAAAACTCTGGGTGCCGGCGTCGTCGAGAATCAGTTCGTCGAGAAACGAGTCGTGACTGCCGCAAATGGCGCAGCATTGCTCCCAGCGCTGAACTTCAAAGGGGTGATCTTCGAAGTCGAGGCTCACTACTCGGGTAAAAGGCGGTACGGCGTACAGGCGTTTTTCACGGCCTGCACCGAACAGCATCAGCGCCGGGCTCATGTGCAGCTTGGGGTTGTCGAATTTCGGAATCGGCGACGGGTCCATCACGTAACGATCATCGACCATCACCGGGTAGGCGTAGCTGGTGGCAATGTGGCCGAAGGTGGCGATGTCTTCGTAGAGTTTGACGTGCATGACGCCGTAATCATCCAGGGCGTGCATGGTGCGGGTCTCGGTTTCCGAGGGCTCGATGAAACGCAGGGGTTCGGGAATCGGCACCTGATAGACCATGATCTGATCGGCGTGCAGCGGCGTTTCCGGAATCCGGTGGCGGGTCTGAATGACGGTAGCCTCCGGGGTACGCTCGGTGGTGGCGATGCCTGCCGTACGGGCAAAAAAGCGCCGGATCGACACCGCGTTGGTGGTGTCGTCAGCGCCCTGATCGATGACTTTCAGCACGTCGTCGTCACCGAGGATCGTGGCCGTCAGTTGCATGCCACCGGTTCCCCAGCCGTAAGGCAGCGGCATTTCGCGCCCACCGAATGGCACCTGATAACCGGGAATCGCGACCGCCTTGAGCAGCCCGCGACGAATCATGCGTTTGGTCTGTTCGTCCAGATAAGCGAAGTTGTAAGCCTCGTCCCGCCCTGGTGCTGGTTGCGCAGTGCTAATGGGGGCAGTACTCATTGGTCCCTCTCCGGTTTCGGTGCGGATTTGCGCAGTTTGCGGATCAACTCCAGTTCAGACTGGAAGTCCACGTAATGCGGCAGCTTGAGGTGCGAAACAAAGCCTGCGGCTTCGACGTTGTCGCAATGCGCCAGCACGAATTCTTCCTGTTGCGCAGGCGAGCGAATCTCCTCGTTGAACTCTTCAGCGCGCAACGAACGGTCCACCAGCGCCATGCCCATTGCCTTGCGCTCTGCGTTGCCGAACGCCAGCCCGTAACCGCGAGTGAACTGCGCCGGTTCGCTCGCCGAGCCAACGAACTGGTTGACCATCTCGCACTCGGTGATTTCGATGTCGCCAATTGAAATCGGAAACCCCAGTTCTTCGGGTTCGAGCCAGACTTCGACGGTGCCGATACGGATCTCTCCGGCGAACGGGTGATTACGGCCATAACCGCGCTGGGTCGAGTAACCCAGTGCCAGCAAAAAGCCCTCATCGCCACGCGCCAGCGCCTGCAAGCGCTGGGCACGACTGGCGGGGTACTCCAGCGGTTCACGGGTGATGTCCGCCACGCTTTCGCCGTCATCGACCTCGGGCTTCATCAGCCCTTCTCTGGCCAGCAAGCCCAGCACGCGTGGACAAGGCTCCAGCGTCGCCTCCGCAGCCGCATTCGGCCCCGAATGCTCGCCTTCGGCCAGCAGGGTGAAATCCAGCAGACGATGGGTGTAGTCGAAGGTCGGCCCCAGTAACTGACCGCCCGGCAGGTCCTTGAAGGTGGCAGACAAGCGCCGGTCGAGCTGCATGTTCGAAGTGTCGATAGGCTGGCTGGCGCAAAAGCGCGTCAGGGTCGTGCGGTAAGCACGTAGCAGAAAGATCGCCTCGACCAGGTCGCCTGCCGACTGCTTGATCGCCAGCGCAGCCAGTTGCGGGTCGTACAACGAGCCTTCGCTCATGACCCTTGCAACGGCCAGCGGCAGCTGCTGACGGATTTGTTCGACATCGAGCTCAGCGATGCCTGTATCGCCACGGCGCCTGCTGGCCAGCAGGCG
>NZ_LJRO01000115.1 GCF_001401155.1 Pseudomonas tremae | reverse complement strand
GCCCTGGCGGCGACTTCAATCCGTTCAATCGAATCGATAACCAGCAGCCGTAGGCGTCGGTCGAAATCATACAGACGAGTAAGCTCTTTCAACCGCGTACCGGGCCTGAAGCCGTGCTCGGCATCGTCCGAAAGCTGGAAAGGGCGCATATAAGGTGTTAGGCGGAAAAAACTGACGGCCTCGAGAAAACAGTGCGCCTTTCCTTCATCCTGAATGGTGAGCCCGCGTTGCTTGAGCAGGGCCAGTTGCGCAGGAATGTCGATGGCGGGCTTGCTGAAAAGCTTCATGCTGAAAAACTACCGGGCATAAAAAACCCGCTCAATTTGTGCTTAGCTGCCGAAGCAACCATTGGCATGGCGGGTGTGTTGCGGAGGATATTAGGCATAGCGGTGCCGTTTTGCAAGATATTTGGTACTGCAGTAATAAACGGACGCCGCGATTTGTGGGGTGCTTGAGCTCAATAGAAACACGCCAGTCACCCCGTCCGCACACCCTCGCCTGCGGATTCCACGGCAATCCGGCCGCCCATTCCATGAACATCCGGCCACTGATTCCACGATGATCCG
>NZ_LJRO01000050.1 GCF_001401155.1 Pseudomonas tremae | reverse complement strand
GACGAATAGCTGCACCCGAAAGCGTAAAAAAGCCTGCCGCCGATGTGCTCGGCGACGGGTTTTACGCTACTTTCGGGTTCAGATGTCCCACACCACGTTGACGCTGAAGTTGCGTCCCGGCTGGGTCAGGCGATCCAGATTAGCGGGCGCTGTCACACCAGCTTCGCCCACGCCGTCGTAGCCGCGCACATCATCCCAGCGCCAGTATTTCTTGTCGGTCAGGTTGTACAGACCCGCATTGACGGTCACATCGTTGCTGACCTTGTAGTAGCCGCTCAGGTCCAGAATGCCGTAGCCCGGGGTCTTGAATTGACTGGAGGTGC
>NZ_LJRO01000201.1 GCF_001401155.1 Pseudomonas tremae | reverse complement strand
GACATGCTGGATGTGCGACCGCTGCGGGTCATCATGCAGGCTCGGGAGGTTCAGGCACTGCAACGCATTGCCAGCGAGCTGCCCATTGATGAACAGGTGCTGGACTACGCCGTGCGCGTGGCGCGCAGTACGCGCACCTGGCCAGGTCTTAGCCAGGGCGCAGGGCCGCGCGCTTCAATTGCACTGGTGCGTGGCGGGCGGGCCAGAGCATTGTTGCGCGGCGGTGAGTTCGTTACTCCGGACGACATCAAGGGCTGCGCGCTGGCTGTGTTGCGACACAGGGTCAGGCTGTCACCGGAACTGGACATTGAGGGCCTTTCGGTGGATCAGGTGCTTCGGCAGATCCTTGACCAGGTCTCGGCACCGCGCCTGTGAAACAGGTTCTGAAACCGTCGGTTCCGATGCTGCGCTGGCTCGGTGGGTTCATGTG
>NZ_LJRO01000056.1 GCF_001401155.1 Pseudomonas tremae | reverse complement strand
GCTGCGCGATGCCTTCGCGCTGGGCACCATGCCGGTGGTGCTGAAAACCGCAACGCAACTGCTCAATGTCCCGGTCGGCCCGTGCCGTGCGCCCGTGCAGCCGCTCGATGCCGCCGCACTGGAAAAACTCCAGAACCTGCTGGCCGTCTACCGCCAAGCCTGAGGTAATCGCGATGTCTGCTACCTACCACTTCCAGACTGTGAAACATGTGCTCCACGGTCCCGGCAGCCTCGACCTGCTAAGCGAAAAACTGCCGCTGCTCGATGTGCCGGTCAAAAGCGTAATTCTGATTACTCAGAACGCCATGCATAACCTGGGGGTTACCCAGCGCGTCACCGAGCAACTCAGTGCGCAGAATATCCGTGTGCACATGCTTGATAACGTCGAAATCGAACCGACTCTGGAGAATAT
>NZ_LJRO01000368.1 GCF_001401155.1 Pseudomonas tremae | reverse complement strand
TTGAGGGCGATGACCCGTTCATGCATTTTGGTATCCGGTTTACGCCCAGCGTATCGACCGGCGCCCTTGGCCAAGTCGATGCCTTGGCGCTGTCGCTCTCGCCGGTCCTCGAAGTCGTCACGCGCTATTTGCAAGGCCACACGCAACAGCATGTCTTGTACGCCTTGCAACACCACCTTGGCGACACCACTGGACGCCTCGGTCAATTGCGATAGATCGACGATTCCAGGCACTGCCAGGCGTGCGCCCTTAGCCCTTATCGCGTCCACAAGTTTTTCTGCTTCGACCAGAGGAAGACGGCTGATTCGGTCGATCTTTTCTGCAATGACGACTTCACCCGGTTGCAGGTCCTCAATCATGCGCAACAGCTCGGGACGGTCGGATCGAGCGCCCGAGGCTTTCTCGCGATAGACCGCAGCTACGTAGTAGCCTGGACTCTCGAGCATTGCCAATAATCGCTTCTTGGCGCTGCAAGTCCTGGTCTTCTGTACTGACACGCAGGTACACCCGCGCAACGTTGAGTGAACCGCCCCGGGTTTC
>NZ_LJRO01000422.1:36875-52335 GCF_001401155.1 Pseudomonas tremae | reverse complement strand
CGGCCTTCGGCCAGAATCAAAAGCCGACTTGTATAAAACGCTGAACGAAGAGCGTGTGCACGATCATGGAGTCGCCCTACCACTCCGCAAAACTGCCATCGGCGTGACGCCAGATCGGGTTGCGCCAGCGGTGGCCGATGGCGGCGCGCTCGATGACGTACTCTTCGTTGATTTCGATGCCAAGGCCCGGACCATTGGGAATCTTGACCATGCCTTTGTCGTAGTCGAAGACTTCCGGATGCTTGACGTAATCCAGCAGATCGTTGCTTTCGTTGTAGTGGATACCCAGACTCTGCTCCTGAATAAAGGCGTTGTAACAAACCGCGTCCAACTGCAGGCAGGCAGCCAGCGCAATCGGCCCCAGCGGGCAATGCAGCGCCAGCGCAACGTCGTAGGCTTCGGCCATGTTGGCGATCTTGCGGGTCTCGGTGATGCCGCCCGCGTGGGACGCATCAGGCTGAATGATGTCAACGTAGCCTTCGCTCAACACGCGCTTGAAGTCCCAGCGCGAGAACAGCCGTTCGCCCAGTGCAATGGGCGTGCTGGTCAGCGGCGCCAGCTCTTTCAGTGCTTCGTAGTTCTCGCTGAGCACTGGCTCTTCGATGAACATCAGCTTGTAGGCATCCAGCTCTTTCATCAGCACCTTGGCCATCGGCTTGTGAACCCTGCCATGGAAATCCACGCCAATGCCCACATTCGGTCCCACCGCGTCACGCACAGCAGCAACGTTGGCCAATGCCAGGTCGACTTTGTCGAAAGTGTCGAGAAACTGCAGCTCTTCGGTGCCATTCATCTTCACGGCGGTAAAACCGCGCTCTACCGCCTCTTTGGCCGCCCGCGCCGTGTCGGCAGGACGATCACCGCCAATCCATGAGTAGACACGTATCTTGTCGCGCACCTGGCCACCAAGCAGGTCGCTGACCGACACTCCCAGCGCCTTGCCCTTGATGTCCCAAAGCGCCTGATCGATACCTGCCAGCGCGCTCATGTGGATTGCGCCGCCACGATAGAAGCCACCGCGGTACAGCACTGTCCAGATGTCCTCAATGTTGCGCGGGTCCTTGCCGATCAGGTAATCGGAAAGCTCTTCCACAGCGGCAGCCACGGTGTGCGCGCGACCTTCGACCACCGGCTCGCCCCAGCCGACGACGCCCTCGTCGGTCTCGACCTTGAGGAAGCACCAGCGCGGCGGAACGATGAATGTGGTGAGTTTGGTGATTTTCATGGATGCGGTTTCTCTTGTTGATTCTCTTATTGGTTTAAAGCAGCCAGAGTGCCGGTCAGTCTGAATGCGCTGCGCTGTGCTGTTTCCAGGCGGCCACATAGGCCTTGGCCCGCTCGGCGACATCAGCAGCACTCATGCCGGGTTTGAACAGCCCGGAACCGAGGCCGAAGCCTTTCACCCCTGCGTCCAGGAACACCTTCATGTTGTCGGGCGAGATACCGCCGACCGGCAGCAAGATCGTGCCCTTCGGCAAGACCGCGAGCCATGCCTTGACCACCGCAGGCGACATCTGCTCTGCAGGAAACAGCTTGAGCACATCCGCGCCTTCCGCCAGCGCAGCAAACGCCTCGGTCGGCGTCGCGACGCCTGGCGACAGAAACAGTCCGGCGGCCTTGGCGGCACGCAATACCCTGGCATCGCTGTGCGGCATGACGATGACCTGCCCGCCAGCATCCTTGACCTGGGTCACTTGCTCGGGGGTCAACACTGTTCCGGCACCGATCAGGCAATCGGCAGGCAGTTGCTGGCGCAGCAAGCGGATACTGTCGAACGGTTGCGGTGAGTTGAGCGGCACTTCGATGACCCGAAACCCGGCCTCGTACAGCACATCGCCCACTGCCGGTGCTTCTTCGGGACGCAGGCCACGCAGAATCGCGACCAGACCGTTTTCCTTCAATGCTTGCTTGAGCATGTCAAACCTCTCGAATGTGTTGGGACGAACGACGCGCGATCAGGCCAGCCTGGACAGCGACTTGCCACAGGCCGCGCTCGGTCGCCTGCTCGGCCAATGTCACCCCTGGGAACCCACAGACGACCAGCCCTCGTGCGTAACGCGCGCACAACAGCTCATTACCAATCAGGATCACTGCGGGCAGGTGTTCATGGTTATGCAGATGCAGCCGGGCAATGGCGCCCAGCTCATGGCCGATCAACAGGCCGGAAAGGTAATCAGGCTGGGCGCTCGCGGGCAATTGCCCGGTCAGTCCGAGCGTTCGGGTACTGAAAATGGTGGACAGCGGCCCGGCAGAGCCCGCATCCGACAGGGCAATCGACAACCCGCGATCAAAGGCCTGCTCATCGAACGCCTCGCCAGGCCGCATGGTGCGGCCCAGAATCGTATGCGCACACAGGGCGGCATAGACCTCGCCGGTCATGAAGGTGTCGAAATGTACGATGCGTCCGCGAACGACCTGCACCCATTTGGAATGGCTGCCCGGTAGCCCGATCAGCAATGGCTGGCCATCAACCTGAGTGTCTAGGCCGGCCAGCACACCCAGCACCTGAGTTTCTTCGCCACGCATGACATTGGGCAGGGTTGCACGCTGCAACACGCCGGGAATGATATGAACGGTAACGCCACTTGCGCTGCGCACGGTATGCAAGGCGGCACTCAGCTCGTTGACGCTGGCAGGCGTTTCCCGATAAGCCGCCTCTCGCCAGCCCTGTGCGCTGCCGACCATTCCGCAGGCGATCACTGGCAACTCGGGCTCGGCATCCAGCCAGTCGCCGCAGGCCTGATCGAACGCCAGATCGAAACCGTTACTGCACAGCTGCCCGGAAATAAGGCGCGGCGTAGTCGGCAACTGCATGATGCCCGCGCTTAGCGCGCGCTGTTCTAGCACCTGGCCGTGCTCGCCAAGTCGATAAGCCCGAAGGGAAGTCGTCCCCCAATCGAGTGCGATCAGTTGCGCCTGCATTGCTTCACCTGTTGTTTTATTGGAGTGAGTGCAGATCGACTATAAACCTGTTGTTACAGTTATCTCAATATGTAAATTTCAATCCCATATATAGGGAAATCATAGAAGTAAAAACTGTCGACCATAAAAAACCCGCTGCCCTTGCAGGCAGCGGGTTTCGTATAAAGCCGCAGTATCAACGCTCCAGCAGGATCCTCAGCATGCGACGCAGCGGTTCGGCCGCGCCCCACAACAGCTGGTCACCTACCGTGAACGCGCCCAAGTATTGCGAGCCCATGTTCAACTTGCGCAGACGGCCTACCGGCACGCTCATGGTACCGGTCACGGCCGTCGGGCTCAGCTCATGCATGCTGGCTTCACGGTTGTTCGGCACCAGCTTCACCCAAGGGTTGTGCTGGCTGATCAGGCCTTCGATATCCGCAATCGGGACATCCTTGTTCAGCTTGATGGTCAGTGCCTGGCTGTGGCAACGCATGGCACCGATGCGCACGCAGATACCATCGACCGGGATCGGACTCTTGAAACGGCCAAGAATCTTGTTGGTCTCGGCCTGGCCTTTCCACTCTTCGCGGCTCTGGCCGTTCGGCAGCGCCTTGTCGATCCACGGGATCAGGCTGCCAGCCAGGGGCACACCGAAGTTCTCGGTCGGGAACGACTCGCTGCGCATGGCTTCTGCCACCTTGCGGTCGATATCCAGAATGGCGCTGGCCGGGTTGGCCAGCTCGTCAGCCACCGAGGCGTGTACCGCGCCCATCTGCCTGATCAGCTCACGCATGTTCTGCGCACCGGCACCGGAAGCCGCCTGATAGGTCATGACGTTCGTCCACTCGACCAGACCGGCATCGAACAGACCGCCCAGGCCCATCAGCATCAGGCTGACCGTGCAGTTACCGCCAATGTAGTTTTTGGTGCCCGCGTCCAGTTGCTGGTCGATGACCTTGCGGTTGACCGGGTCAAGCACGATCACGGCATCATCCTGCATGCGCAGGCTAGAGGCCGCGTCGATCCAGTAGCCCTGCCAGCCTGCTTCGCGCAGCTTGGGGAACACCTCATTGGTGTAGTCGCCGCCCTGACAGGTCAGAACCACGTCGAGGGTTTTCAGCTCATCGATGCTGTAGGCATCTTTCAGCGGCGCAACATCCTTGCCCACCGAAGGCGCCTGGCCACCGACGTTGGAGGTAGTGAAGAACACCGGCTCAATGAGATCGAAGTCCTGCTCTTCCCGCATCCGCTGCATGAGCACGGAACCGACCATGCCACGCCAACCGATCAGACCTACACGTTTCATCGCAACTACACCTTGAATAAAAGTGGGACCGCCGCTCTGCGCGTGAACAGCAGGCGGCGGGCCAGAGAGATTACAGATTCCGCAGCGCGGCGACTACTGCATCGCCCATTTCCTGCGTACCGACTTTGACATGGCCCTCGGACCAGATGTCGCCGGTACGGATACCCTGGTCCAGGACCAAGCTGACGGCTTTTTCGATAGCGTCGGCGGCATCGGTCAGGTTGAAGCTGTAACGCAGCATCATCGACACCGACAAAATGGTCGCCAGCGGGTTGGCGATGCCTTTGCCGGCAATGTCCGGTGCCGAACCGTGGCAAGGCTCATACATGCCCTTGTTGGCGGTATCCAGCGAGGCCGACGGCAGCATGCCGATGGAGCCAGTGAGCATCGACGCCTGATCGGACAGGATGTCGCCAAACAGGTTGTCGGTGACGATCACATCGAACTGCTTGGGTGCTCGTACCAGTTGCATGGCGGCGTTGTCGACGTACATGTGGCTGAGTTCGACTTCCGGGTAGTCCCTGGCGACCTGCTCGACGATTTCACGCCACAACTGGCTGGAGGCCAGCACGTTGGCCTTGTCCACGGAGCAAAGCTTCTTGCCACGCACCATAGCCATGTCGAAACCGACCTTGGCAATGCGGCGGATCTCGCTTTCGCTGTACGGCAGCGTGTCATAAGCCTCACGCTCGCCATTATCCAGCACGCGAGTACCGCGTGGCGCGCCAAAATAGATGCCACCGGTCAGTTCGCGAACGATCAGGATGTCCAGACCAGCAACGATTTCCGGCTTGAGGCTCGACGCGTCGGCCAGTTGCGGATAAAGGATCGCCGGACGCAGGTTGCCGAACAAGCCCAGTTGCGAACGGATTTTCAGCAGACCGCGCTCAGGACGGATGTCGCGTTCGATGGTGTCCCATTTCGGACCGCCGACTGCACCGAGCAGGACGGCATCGGCTGCACGTGCGCGGTCGAGGGTCTCGTCGGCCAGCGGCACGCCATGCTTGTCGATGGCTGCACCGCCGATCACGTCGTGGGTCAATTCAAAGCCCAGTTGGTACTTTTCATTGGCCAGTTCCAGCACCTTGACCGCTTCCGTCATGATTTCCGGACCGATACCATCACCTGGGAGAATCAGAATCTGCTTGCTCATAACATCCTCGATTTTGTACATCGGCGTCGTGAACAACGCCTGTTTATAACGCTCGCAGCGGCGAAAAATTTATCACCTGTCTTAAACACTTTTGCCAGCAAGGCGCAGGGCACCTTGCTGGCAAACAGACAGGTTGCGATAACTGAATCAGTCGCGGAACAGCCACGGCTGGCTGGCGCGGTGCTTGCTCTCGAAACTGGCGATTGCGTCGGCATCCATCAGCGTCAGGCCGATGTCGTCCAGACCATTGAGCAGGCAGTGTTTGCGGAACGCGTCGATTTCAAAGCTCAGGACCTTGCCGTCAGGCCGGGTGACGGTCTGTGCTTGCAGGTCGATGCTCAACTGATAGCCGAGGCTTGCCTCGACCTGCTTGAACAGCTCGTCAACGTCAGCTTCGCTCAGAATGATCGGCAACAGGCCGTTCTTGAAGCTGTTATTGAAGAAGATGTCAGCGTAGCTCGGCGCGATGATTGCGCAAAAACCGTACTCTTCCAGCGCCCACGGTGCGTGCTCGCGGCTGGAGCCACAGCCGAAGTTTTCCCGAGCCAACAGAACGCTGGCCCCCTGATAACGCTCGTGGTTGAGCACGAAATCGTGGTTCAGCGGACGCTTGGAGTTGTCCTGATAAGGCTGTCCCACGTCCAGGTAACGCCATTCATCGAACAGGTTCGGACCAAAGCCCGTGCGCTTGATCGACTTGAGAAACTGCTTGGGGATGATCTGGTCAGTGTCGACGTTGGCTCGGTCCAGAGGAGCGACCAGGCCACTGTGCTGGGTAAAGGCTTTCATGCTGGATTCCTCAAAGCTGGATCAAGTCGCGGACATCGATGAAACGGCCATTGACCGCCGCCGCAGCAGCCATCGCCGGGCTTACCAGATGCGTGCGACCGCCAGCGCCCTGACGGCCTTCAAAGTTGCGGTTGGAGGTGGACGCGCAGTGCTCACCGGAACCCAGACGGTCCGGGTTCATCGCCAGGCACATCGAGCAGCCCGGCTCGCGCCATTCAAAGCCAGCTTCGATGAAGACTTTGTCCAGCCCTTCCTTCTCGGCCTGCTCCTTGATCAAACCGGAACCGGGCACCACGATGGCCTGCTTGATGGTCGCGGCCACCTTGCGCCCTTTGGCGACATCGGCAGCGGCACGCAGGTCTTCGATCCGCGAGTTGGTGCAGGAGCCGATGAACACGCGATCCAGCTGGATATCGGTGATCGGCTGATTGGCTTTCAGGCCCATATATTTGAGGGCGCGCTCAATGGAGCCACGCTTGACCAGGTCCGGCTCCTGCGCAGGGTCCGGCACGTTCTGATCGACCGCCAGCACCATTTCCGGCGAAGTACCCCAGCTGACCTGCGGTTTGATCTGCGCAGCATCAAGCTTGACCACGGTATCGAACACGGCGTCCGGATCGGACACCAGGTCTTTCCAGGCCTCGACGGCGAGGTCCCATTCAGCGCCCTTCGGCGCAAACGGACGGCCTTTGACGTACTCGACGGTTTTCTCGTCGGTAGCCACCATGCCGACCCGGGCACCTGCTTCGATGGACATGTTGCAGATGGTCATGCGACCTTCGATCGACAGGTCGCGAATCGCGCTGCCGGCGAACTCGATGGCATAACCGTTACCGCCGGCGGTGCCGATCTTGCCGATCACGGCCAGCACAATGTCTTTTGCAGTCACGCCGAACGGCAGTTGCCCTTCGACCGAGACCAGCATGTTCTTCATTTTCTTGGCCACCAGACACTGGGTGGCGAGCACATGCTCGACCTCCGAAGTACCGATACCGTGCGCCAGTGCGCCAAACGCGCCGTGGGTCGAGGTGTGCGAGTCGCCGCAGACCACGCTCATGCCTGGCAGGGTTGCGCCCTGCTCCGGGCAGATGACGTGAACAATGCCCTGGCGCGGGTCGTTCATCTTGAATTCGATGATGCCGTACTCGTCGCAGTTGTCGTCGAGGGTCTGCACCTGCAGACGCGACACCTGATCTTCAATGGCATTGATGCCACCCTTGCGTTCTGCGGTGGTCGGAACGTTGTGGTCAGGCGTGGCGATGATCGAGTCGATCCGCCATGGCTTGCGCTTCGCCAGCCGCAGGCCTTCGAACGCTTGCGGCGAGGTCACTTCGTGGATGATATGCCGGTCAATGTAGATCAGCGCCGAACCGTCGTCGCGCTGTTTGACCAAATGCGAATCCCAGAGCTTGTCGTAGAGCGTTTTCCCGGCCATCGGACGTACTTCCTCATCAGCTTCTTTATATGCCTTGGGCAATCGTGATGATGACCCTTTCGGCTTGTGTGTTCATCGTATGGAATATGCTTAAATAACTCAAATTCATAATTTTCATGCTTTGGATAACCAAATGGAATCCGACTATGGACCTCGCCAACCTCAATGCCTTTATCGCTATCGCCGAGACCGGAAGCTTCTCCGGCGCCGGTGAGCGGCTGCACATCACCCAACCTGCGATCAGCAAGCGCATTGCCGGCCTGGAACAGCAGCTCAATGTCCGTTTGTTCGACCGCCTGGGTCGCGAAGTCAGCCTTACCGAAGCAGGCCGCGCCTTGTTGCCCCGCGCCTATCAGATTCTCAACGTGCTGGATGACACCCGACGCGCGCTGACCAACCTGACCGGCGAAGTTACCGGCCGCCTGACCTTGGCGACCAGCCACCATATCGGCCTGCATCGCTTGCCCCCCGTGCTGCGGGCCTTCACTCGCGCCTACCCGAAGGTTGCGCTGGACATCCAGTTTCTCGATTCGGAAGTGGCATACGAAGAGATTCTGCATGGCCGCGCAGAGCTTGCAGTCATCACCCTGGCGCCCGAACCGCATACCTTGATCCGCGCAATGCCCGTCTGGGACGACCCACTGGACTTCGTTGCAGCCCCTGAACACCCGCTGGCCAACGGCGGGCCGATGAAACTTGAAGACATAGTGCGTTACCCGGCAGTGTTTCCGGGCAGCAACACCTTCACCCATCACATCGTCAGCAAGCTGTGCGAGGCTCAGGGCCTCAAGCCCAACATTGCAATGAGCACCAATTATATGGAGACCATCAAGATGATGGTTTCCATCGGCCTGGCCTGGAGCGTTCTGCCGCGCACCATGCTCGATGAGCAAGTAGCGCGTATTCCATTGCCCGGCGTGCAACTCAATCGCCAGCTAGGCTACATCCTGCACACTGAACGAACGCTTTCAAATGCAGCAAGAGCATTCATGAAATTGCTTGACGCGCAGACACAGTAAATAAGCCCCGCTGCAGAACGCGGACCGCTCGCTCTAACGGTTTTATCAATCAAAGGCCAGTGATCCCATGCCCAACCCGCCACACACTGCTTCATCGCCAGGCAAGCCATCGCACGATGATGCGCTGCGCCTGCTGAAAGAGACCGGTGACCGCCTGCAACTGGCACTGGATCTCGCGCAGATGGGCACATGGGATCTGGACGTCGTCAGCAACAGAATGCAAGCCTCGACGCAAACGGCATACCTGCATGGCATGGGCGCACAGCCATTCGACGATGATGCCGAACGTTTCTTCAGCAGGCTGCCCACCGAAGAGCGCCGCCGAATATGCGATGCTTACCAGGCGGCCGTCGACAATCACGATGACTACCTGCAGATCATCTACCGCTTCCAACTCATAGACGGCTCATCGCGCCTGCTCGAAAGTCGTGCCCGGCTATACCGGGACGCTCAGGGTCAACTGTCGAGACTGGCCGGCACGCTGATGGACATCACCCAGAAACGAGCCCAGGCAGCCCTTGAGGCCAGTGAAGAGAAGTTCGCCAAGGCGTTCCACTCAAGCCCGGACTCGATCACCATCACCGAAATCGACTCGGGACGCTACGTGGAAGTCAACGACGGCTTCTGCCGGCTCGCCGGCTTCAGCGCTCAGGAAGTGGTCGGCCGCACGGCGCATGAAATCGGTATCTGGACCGACACGTTGCAGCGCGAGTACATGATCGACGAGCTGCGCCTGAAAGGCCGTGTGCATCACCGGGAAATGAACGGTCGCGACAAAAATGGCGACCCGCTGGTGCTGGATATCTCGGTGGACTTCATCACCCTGAACGAAACCGCCTGCCTGCTCATGAACGCGCGCGACATTGGTCAGTTGAAAAACGCCCAGGCGCAGATACACCACCTGGCGTATCACGACCCGCTGACCGGGCTGCCGAACAGAGCGTTGCTGATGGACCGGCTCGGTCAGCAGTTGTCACTGCTCAAGCACCAGAACCTGCGCGGCGCCCTGCTGTTTCTGGACCTGGACTATTTCAAACACATCAATGATTCGCTCGGCCATCCGGTGGGTGACAGCGTGCTTAATGTGGTCGCCGCGCGACTGGAAGCCAGCGTGCGCCAGGAAGACACCGTGGCCCGTCTGGGCGGTGACGAATTTGTGGTGCTGATCTGCGGGCTGGACGGCTCTCTGGATGAAGTCACTCGCAAGGTGCGGGTCCTGTCCGACAACCTGCGCGTGCTGCTGGCCGAACCGATGTTCCTCGATGGACATCGCCTGCAGGTGACACCGAGCATCGGTATAGTGCTGATTCCCGATGACGGCCTGACCCCGGCCGATGTGCTCAAGCGTGCCGATATCGCCCTGTATCGCGCCAAGGATGCCGGACGCAATACGTCACAGTTCTTCCACGTGTCAATGCAGCAGGCGGTCAGCAAGCGCTTGCAGCTCGAAAACGATTTGCGCATGGCACTGACCCGTAATGAATTCCATCTGCATTTTCAGGCTCAGGTCGATTGCCGAGACAACCAGATAACGGGGGCAGAAGCGCTGCTGCGCTGGCAGCACCCGGAGTATGGCCTGCTGCCTCCCGACCAGTTTGTCCAGATACTGGAAGAGAGCGGCATGATTCTGGAGGTTGGTAGCAGGATTCTTGACGATGCCTGTAAAATCGGCGGCCTGCTGTTGAGCCAGGGGCTGGTTGCGAAAGACCGCTTTCTGATGGGGGTCAATATCAGTCCTCGCCAGTTTCGTCAGAACGACTTCGTCGAGCGAGTAGAACACAGCCTGAAACAACATCAGTTGCCTGCCTCCATGCTCAAACTGGAAATAACCGAAGGCATCGTCATCCAGAATCTGGACGACACGATCCTCAAGATGCGCAGCCTGAAAAGCCTGGGCGTGAGCTTCGCCATGGATGATTTCGGTACCGGCTACTCGTCGCTCACCTACCTCAAACGGTTGCCGGTGGATACGCTGAAGATCGATCAGTCATTTGTTCAGGACGCCGCCAATGACCCTAATGATGCGGAAATCATTCGGGCCATCGTGGCAATGGCTCAGAGCCTCAAGCTGAATGTCATTGCCGAAGGCGTAGAAACTCCGGAGCAGCTGGCGTTTCTCGAAAAAGTAGGTTGTTACAACTATCAGGGGTATCTGTTCAGCGAGCCGCTGCCCGGTCCTGAGTTCGAATCGCTGCTGCAACTAAAACGGCCTGCACATCATCCTTGAAACAAACAAAGGCGCCCGAAGGCGCCTTTGCTGTTACGTGCCGCTGACTCAACGTCACCTGACGGATCAGTTTTCCAGCGCTTTCTGGCTGTTGAGCGGAATACGCTTTGGTTTTGCTTCTTCCGGCACGTTCCGCACCAGGTCAATATTCAGCAGGCCGTGAGACAGATCGGCCCCTTTGACTTCGATATTGTCAGCCAGCCTGAACGACAGCTTGAATTCACGCCGGGCAATACCCTGATGCAGATAAGTAACGTTCTCGGCTTCTTGCTCACGCTTGCTGCCGATCACGGTCAGCACACCTTTCTCAACCTGCAACTCGAGATCCTGCTCTTGCATGCCTGCTGCAGCAATCACGATTCGGTAATGGTCATCGGTGTGCCGCTCCACATTGTAGGGAGGGTAGCCGCTGGTTGTCTCATTTCGTGCCGCCGACTCGAAGAGGTCGTTGAAGCGGTCGAATCCCACTGAATTGCGAAACAGTGGAGCCAGAGAAAATGCAGTAGCCATAACAATTCTCCTGTTTATCAGCGAGTGGTTTACGCGACCCGTTTTCGGCATCGCTTGATCACCAAAGTAGGGACAGCCATTCGCTTTTCAAGAGGCTTTTTCAGGCTTTTATCGACCGTTCGTCGGGTTGGATTTCGGATGAGCAACCGAGCAACACGCTGATCCGCGCGCAGTCGGTTTCGCGACGAAGCAAATCGAACATCAGAGTGGCTTGCGGGTAGCTCTTGGTCAGCAGCACCAGCCATTGCTTCAGGCGGCCCGGCGCCTGAATGAGCGTCATCTTGACCAGGCAGTCCTGCCAGAAGGTACGCAGCATAGGCTGCAACTCCTCCCAGGTCATCGGCACAACCTCTTCGCCCTTCTGAGCCGCAGCAATCTGCCGGGCAAGGTCAGGGCGCGCCACCAGACCGCGACCAATCATGATGTCCCGCGCGCCGCAGATCTCACGGCAGCGAAGCCAGTCATCAACGGTCCAGATCTCGCCATTGGCGACTACCGGGATCTTGACCACTTCCTGAATGCGCGCAATCCACTCCCAGTGCGCCGGCGGCTTGTAGCCATCGACCTTGGTACGTGCATGAACGACGATCTGCTCTGCCCCGCCGTCGGCCAACGCCCGGGCGCAATCCAGCGCGCCATCAGTGTTTTCGTAGCCCAGGCGCATCTTGGCAGTCACGGGGATGTGTCGGGGCAACGCACGGCGCACCTGATTGACGATGGAGTGCAGCAGTTCCGGCTCCTTGAGCAGAATGGCACCGCCACGGGAGCGGTTGACGGTCTTGGCCGGGCAACCGAAGTTCAGGTCCAGTACCGGTGCACCCAGCTCGCAGGCGAACGCAGCATTCTCGGCCAGACACCCCGGATCGGAGCCCAACAGCTGGAGCCGTAAAGGCGTGCCTGCGTCAGTTTTGGCGCCCTTGTGAAACTCCGAAGCGTACTTGTAGAAGTAGTGCGCCGGCATCAAACGCTCGGACACCCGGATGAATTCAGTCACGCACCAGTCGATGCCACCCACTTTCGTCAGGGCATCGCGCAGGATGTCGTCGACCAACCCCTCCATGGGCGCCAGAGCAATTTGCATGGATCACACTCGAAAAAAAGTCCGGCAGTTTACTGCCCGGCGTGCGGATTGGAAATGTCGCTGTCGAGAATCGCCGAGCCGTAGCCTTCGATAAACTCTACCGGCATGCGTTTGGGCCTTCCGCTCGATAGCTCGATGCACACGAAAGTGGTTTGCGCGCGCAATAATGTCAGGTTGTCGGCAGGCCGCTTGAGCTGAAAGCAGCGGGTCATTTTCAGGCGGCGGTCCCAGTCAGTGATCCAGGTCGCCAGTTGCAGTTCGTCGTTCTCGTAGGCACTTGCAAGGTAGTCGATCTCGTGCCTGACCACTGCCATGGCCCGGTCCAGACGCCGATACTCGGTCAGGTCCAGGCCCAGAAACTGCGAATGCCGCCAGGCGCAGCGTTCAAGCCAGGAAACGTATACCGCGTTATTGGCATGCCCCAGCCCGTCTATTTCTTCGGCGCCGACGTTAAGGTCAATGACGAAAGGCGTTGCCCGATCCCAGACCATGCGTGCTCCTGCTTGAGTGAATGCGATTAGCGGGAGTGTAGCGGGTCATGGCTCTGGTTCCCACGTGCAGGTACGAGATGTGCGCTCACAGACTGAAGAAGACGCGGAACATCCTGAACGGCATACCGACGCAGAGCGTCGGCACGATAGTCGGGATTTCGACACTATGCTCAACAAGATTGGTGTATGACGGAGCAAAACCGGAAAGAAGGATTTTCAAACCCTGGAAAAACAAAAGGGCCATTCAATAATCGAATGACCCTTGGTCCCGCATAGCGGGAAATCGTGGCGTCCCCTAGGGGACTCGAACCCCTGTTACCGCCGTGAAAGGGCGGTGTCCTAGGCCACTAGACGAAGGGGACGCAAACCTTCAGTCAGGATCACCGATTGGTGAACCCTGGCAAATTGGTGGAGCTTAGCGGGATCGAACCGCTGACCTCCTGCATGCCATGCAGGCGCTCTCCCAGCTGAGCTAAAGCCCCAGATTTTTCGCCTCTCGGCGGAGATCAGCCTTACAGCATCACTCGGTAAAACTGGCGTCCCCTAGGGGACTCGAACCCCTGTTACCGCCGTGAAAGGGCGGTGTCCTAGGCCACTAGACGAAGGGGACAAAACCTTCTTCTGCAGATAACCGGTCGCTGGATCCGGCTGCCTTGCATCATCCCAGAACAGTGTAGCGAAGTTCTGAAACGCTAAATTTGGTGGAGCTTAGCGGGATCGAACCGCTGACCTCCTGCATGCCATGCAGGCGCTCTCCCAGCTGAGCTAAAGCCCCACATAAGTGGACGGGGCGCATATTAAGCGTGAGTGGCAGAGCTGTCAAATTTATTTTTTACAATTTCCAAACTTTTTTGTCGGTAATACAACCACTTACCATTCGCCCCCCCGCAAAACCGGGAGGTAACTGGCAGCGCAGGCATTACCTCATGCGATGGCGCCAAGGAGCTTTTCCCATTCCTTGTTTTCTTTCTTCGACACGCCGCCCAGCAAATC
This sequence comes from Pseudomonas tremae, assembly GCF_001401155.1. GTDB lineage: Bacteria > Pseudomonadota > Gammaproteobacteria > Pseudomonadales > Pseudomonadaceae > Aquipseudomonas > Aquipseudomonas tremae. The sequence continues at coordinate 38,427 of NZ_LJRO01000422.1, read as the reverse complement.
CAGTGCCTGACGCAAGCGGAAGCGAGTCAGGTCCGGCCCGAGGATTTCCATCGCATCGGTCACCGAGACCGAATTGGCCTGACCGGTGATCGCTGCAAACATCAGTGGCATGGCATCACGCAGCTTGAGCTGCAGATGCTCGACGACGGCCTGTATGCAACCCATGATCCGCTCCTTCTCCCACTGACGCAGCGATTCCAGCTTCCAGAGGATCAACTGCATCACCTGGCGCACCTGTTCCGGCGACAGCTTCTTGTGCTCGAACAGTTTGGCATCCGGCGTGACGCCACCCGCGAAGAAAAAGCCTGCCAGCGGCGCGACCTGGCTAAAGGTCTCCACCCTGCCCTGCACGTGCGGCGCGATCTTCATCATGTAATCGGGGTTCAGCGCCCATGTCTGCAGACGCGAAGCAAACTCCTCGACCGGCAGTTCACGCAACCACTGGCCGTTGAGCCAGGACAGCTTCTCGATATCGAAGATCGGCCCGCCCAGCGAGACACGCGACAGGTCGAAGTTGTCGACCATTTCCTGCAGCGAGAACTTCTCGCGCTCGTCCGGCATCGACCAGCCCATACGGCCCAGGTAGTTGAGCATCGCCTCGGGCATGAAGCCCATGCGCTCGTAGAAAGTCACCGAAGTCGGGTTCTTGCGCTTGGACAGCTTGCTCTTGTCGGGGTTACGCAGCAGCGGCATGTAGCACAACTGTGGCTTGTCCCAGCCGAAATACTCGTAGAGCAGGATCAGTTTCGGCGCCGATGGCAGCCATTCTTCGCCACGCAGTACGTGAGTGATGCCCATCAGGTGGTCATCGACAACGTTGGCGAGAAAATAGGTCGGCAGACCGTCAGTCTTCATCAGGACCTGCATGTCCATGCGGTCCCAAGGGATTTCAACTTCACCACGCAGCATGTCGGGCACCACGCAGACGCCTTCGGTCGGCACTTTCATGCGGATCACATGCGGCTCGCCGGCGTCCAGACGACGCTGGACTTCCTCCTTGGAAAGCAGCAAGGCACGACCGTCGTAACGCGGGGTTTCACCCCTGGCCTGCTGCTCGGCGCGCATCTCGTCGAGCTCTTCGGCGGTGCAGAAGCACGGAAAGGCATGGCCCAGTTCGACCAGTTGCTGCGCATACTTCTTGTAGATCTCGCCTCGCTCGCTTTGGCGGTAAGGGCCGTGCGGGCCGCCGACGTCCGGGCCTTCGCTCCAGTCGATGCCCAGCCAGCGCAGAGCGTCGAAAATCTGCTGTTCGGACTCGCGGGTCGAGCGCAACTGATCGGTGTCTTCAATGCGCAGAATGAACTCGCCACCGTGCTGTTTGGCAAAGCAGTAGTTGAACAACGCGATATAGGCCGTGCCGACGTGAGGGTCGCCCGTGGGCGATGGCGCGATGCGGGTACGAACGGTGGTCATGGAAAATCCCGAAATAGGTCAATCAAGCGCGGAATGTTAACAGGCCGGGGGTATAAGGCTCCAGCGTGGGTGATGTGATCAGTTCCGTACAACACATCTCAGGATGCCCATTGAACGTCTTCGTGGACAAGTCCACTCC
>NZ_LJRO01000422.1:0-36855 GCF_001401155.1 Pseudomonas tremae | reverse complement strand
GGAGTGGACTTGTCCACGATCTGCCGGGAACCGGCAGCAAAATCGGGGCGCGCGGTACATCATGCGCAACCTGGGCAGCCCGGGTCAGGGCTTGTTTATCACACTGGACACTCAGGATAACGACCTGCGGATCAAACCGTCAGCAACCGCTCTCGCAACTTGCCGATTTCGTCGCGCATCTGTGCAGCGGCTTCGAATTCCAGGTCGCGGGCCAGCTGGTACATTTTTTCTTCAAGTTGGCGAATGCGCTTGTTTATCTCGCTCGGCGAGCGAAGTTCGTTCTCGTAACGGGCGTTTTCTTCGGCGGCCTTGGCCATGCCTTTGCGCTTCTTGCTGCGCGAGCCCGGCACGGTGGCGCCTTCCATGATATCGGCGACGTCCTTGAACACGCCTTTGGGCGTAATGCCGTGCTCCAGGTTGAACGCGATCTGCTTCTCTCGGCGCCGCTCGGTTTCGCCGATGGCGCGCTCCATCGAACCGGTGATCCGGTCGGCATACAGAATGGCCCGGCCATTGAGGTTACGTGCTGCACGGCCGATGGTCTGAATCAGCGAACGGTCCGAGCGCAGAAAGCCTTCCTTATCTGCATCGAGAATGGCCACCAGCGACACTTCCGGCATGTCCAGGCCCTCACGCAGCAGGTTGATGCCCACCAGCACGTCAAACGTACCCAATCGCAAGTCTCGAATGATCTCGACGCGCTCCACTGTGTCGATGTCCGAGTGCAGGTAACGCACACGCACGCCGTGGTCGCTCAGGTAATCGGTCAGATCCTCGGACATGCGCTTGGTCAGCGTGGTGACCAGCACCCGCTCCTCCAGCGCCGCACGCTTGTGGATTTCCGACAGCAGATCATCGACCTGAGTCAGCGCCGGACGAATCTCGATCTGAGGGTCCACCAGACCGGTCGGCCGCACCACTTGCTCGACAACCCGGCCGGCGTGTTCCGCCTCGTAATTGCCCGGTGTCGCCGAGACAAAAATGGTCTGCGGGCTAATTGCTTCCCACTCGTCAAAGCGCATGGGTCGGTTATCCAGCGCCGATGGCAGGCGGAAACCATACTCGACGAGGGTTTCCTTGCGCGAACGGTCGCCTTTGTACATCGCACCGACCTGCGGCACGCTGACGTGAGACTCATCGATTACCAGCAGGGCATCGGCGGGCAGGTAGTCGAACAAGGTCGGCGGCGGCGCGCCGGACGGACGACCCGACAGGTAACGCGAGTAGTTTTCGATGCCATTGCAGTAGCCCAATTCCAGCATCATCTCCAGATCGAAGCGGGTGCGCTGCTCCAGACGTTGAGCTTCCACCAGCTTGTTCTGGCTGCGCAGGTATTCCAGGCGTTCCTGCAGCTCTACCTTGATGTTTTCCATCGCCTCGACCAGCGTTTCTCGAGGCGTGACGTAGTGGCTCTTGGGATAGAAGGTAAAGCGCGGCAGCTTGCGAATCACCTCGCCGGTCAGCGGATCGAATGCCGACAGACTCTCTACTTCGTCATCAAACAGCTCGACACGGATCGCCTCGAGATCGGACTCGGCCGGGTAGATATCGATCACGTCACCACGCACGCGAAAGGTCGCACGGGCAAAGTCCATGTCGTTACGGGTGTATTGCAGATCAGCCAGGCGCCGCAGCAAGGCACGCTGGTCGAGTTTATCGCCGCGATCAATGTGCATGACCATGCGCAGGTAGGTTTCCGGACTGCCCAGACCGTAGATGCACGACACCGTGGTGACGATGATCGCGTCCTTGCGCTCCAGCAGCGCCTTGGTCGCAGACAGGCGCATCTGCTCGATGTGGTCGTTGATCGACGCATCCTTCTCGATGAACGTATCCGACGACGGCACATAGGCTTCAGGCTGGTAGTAATCGTAGTAGGAGACGAAATATTCGACGGCGTTGTTCGGGAAGAACGCCTTGAATTCGCCATACAACTGCGCAGCGAGAGTCTTGTTCGGTGCCAGTACCAGCGTGGGCCGTTTGATCTGGGAAATGACGTTGGCGATGCTGAACGTCTTCCCCGAACCGGTTACCCCCAGCAAGGTCTGGTGTGCGAGCCCCGCGTCGATCCCTTCGACCAGTTGGCGAATGGCCTCGGGCTGATCGCCGGCTGGCTCAAAACGGGTGACGAGCTGGAACTCGGACATAACTTACCTCTTGAATGATTCGCGTGTGCTTCGCTGGCGTGGATCCGCTGGCAACCCAAGCGCGTAAAGGGTTCGCCGATGCGTGAGTGGCGCAGGGGCAAAAACACCGCCGACGCCGATTCCCGCCAGGGAGCAGACGTGCGATGTTTTGAAGTGATGACTAATAGATGGAGTCATATATCCGCCTTTCAAGGCATCCACTTAAAGCATTGAGGTTTTAACCGAACGATCGTTCTGCAAATATGCGTAAAAACCTTGAAAAAACCCGCCCCGCCCTGTCGCTCGCAAAGGGGATGCTCTCTATACTAGCCTCTGTTTACGCACCGCTTTGGCGCATCAAGCCGCAGCGTGTATCCCCTTCCCACTCTTCATCAAGAGCCGCCGCACAATGAGCCTGTTCTCCGCTGTCGAAATGGCACCCCGCGATCCGATTCTGGGTATCAACGAAGCATTCAACGCCGACACTCGCACCACCAAGGTCAACCTTGGCGTGGGCGTCTACTGTGATGAAGACGGGCGTATTCCTCTGCTGCGTGCCGTGGCTGAAGCGGAAAAGATCCGCGTCGCCCAACATGCACCGCGCGGCTACCTGCCGATTGACGGTATTGCCGCCTACGACCAGGCCGTGCAAAAGCTGCTGCTGGGGGCCGAGTCGCCATTGATCGCTTCGGGCCGTGTGTTGACCACTCAATCGGTCGGCGGCACGGGTGCGCTGAAGATCGGTGCCGACTTCCTCAAGCAACTTCTGCCCAACGCCGTTGTAGCCATCAGCGACCCAAGCTGGGAAAACCACCGCGCGCTGTTTGAGACCGCAGGCTTTCCGGTAAAGAACTATCGCTATTACGACGCGGCCACGCACGATGTGAACCGCGCCGGCATGCTCGAGGACCTGCACAACCTGCCGAACAACTCGGTGGTTGTCCTGCATGCCTGCTGCCACAACCCGACTGGCGTAGATCTGAGTCTGGACGACTGGAAAAAGGTCCTGGAAGTGGTCAAGGCCAAGGGCCATGTACCGTTTCTGGACATGGCGTATCAAGGCTTCGGTCAAGGCATCCAGGAAGACGCGCTGGCAGTGCGCCTGTTCGCCGAGTCGGGCCTGACCTTCTTCGCCTCCAGCTCGTTCTCGAAATCTTTGTCGCTGTACGGCGAACGTGTCGGTGCGCTGTCGATCATCACTGACTCAAGGGAAGAAACCGTTCGCGTCCTGTCACAGGTCAAACGCGTGATCCGCACCAACTATTCCAACCCGCCGACCCACGGCGCGATCATTTCTGCTGCGGTCCTCAACGACCCGGCACTGCGCACCATGTGGGAAGAAGAACTGGGCGAAATGCGCGTGCGTATTCAGGGTATGCGCAAAGCGATGGTCGAGCGTCTGGCCGACAACCCGGCCGGTCAGGACTTCAGCTTCGTCGGCCGTCAGTGCGGCATGTTCTCCTACTCCGGCCTGACCGCCGCACAAGCCCAGCGCCTGCGCAGCGAATTCGGCATCTACGCGCTGGACACCGGACGTATCTGCGTAGCGGCGCTGAATCAAAAGAACATCGATGTAGTCTGCGACGCGATCAAAAAGGTGCTTTAACCTCTCATCGCGAATTTGTATTTGTCAGAGCGAACCGCGCAACGTTTCGCTTGTTCGCGAAGGCGGTGTTCCAGTCGATGTATCTTCATGGACTGGACAGCGTTCTTCGCGAACATCGCGTATCCGCTAGCCTCAGCCGCAACACTCCGTCACGCACCACCACTCAGCAAATGCATCGAACGATCCCGCCTGCAGTCCCTCGAAACTATGTCAGTACATTTTTCTGAACCAGATAGCGAGGTACTCATGTCTACTGAACCGCAACGCCAGAAAGAACCGACGCCTAATCAGGACGCGCCTGCAGAACCGGGTCCGGACCGTAACGATATAGCCATCGAGCCGCAGGTTGCGGATGTAGGGCCAGAAACCGAAAAGGGTGGTGCCCAGAAACAAGGCCAGACCCCTGCCCCCAGCCAAAGCCAGTCGCAGAGCCAGACTCAGTCGTCAGGCGACAGCGCCTACGTGCCGGACCACGAGCTGGAGGGGAAAAAGACCCAGGAGCAGCGCAACCACCAACAAACCCAGGGTGTCGACGCTGACATCGACACTCAGGGCGGCTAAAACCGTTACAGCGCATTTGGGCCACACGGTCCAAACGCGCTGCCATTGCCTCTGGGTTCGAGCTATTCCTTGATGACCTGCACCTCATACGCGGGGTCAGCCTTTATCTGCTGCTCGGTGAACGGCAGTGTGCTCCACTGTTTTTTCGAGAAGGCTTCGGTCTGATCCGCTGAATGAGCGGACTGCGGGTTGCTCGACTCGGAAAACACCAGCAAACCCTGCGCCTTGAGACCCTGCTCGTCGAACGTCACCACTTGCAGGTAGCTGCTGCCACTGACCACTTCGCGCTTGCCATCCTTGCCAGCAACCGTCTGTATGGCGTTGTAGACGCCGAGCCCCGCCGGTCCCCCGTGAATCGGAATCGGTTTGCCGCTGAGACTGGAAACCTGAATGTCGCCCCATTTACTCTCGGCGGAAAGACCTGACTTGGCCACCTCATCCATCGCAGCCAGCATGGCGGCGCGCAGTGCGGTGGCGACTTCCGGGTACTCGATGGCCAGCCCGCTTGGTGTATGGACCGGGTCCTGCGGGTCGAACACCACGCGCCAGCGAGACGCAACGTTTTGCATGGACTTCATAATCTGCTGAAAGTACACAAAGCCGATGCCACTGTTCAGATCAGCGTGGCCGTCCCAGACTTTCAGCGCGGCACACAACGGCGCCAGACGCGCAGCATCGTCACCCAGCTGCGAGGCGCAGAACTTCAGCAGATCCGGCAGCACTTGCCCGGCCTGATACACCTCGTTGTCCATGACCATCGCTTGCAGGTTTTCGAGGCTGACCTTGCCTGATCTTTCAAGATTGGCCAATCGATCCAGCGCAAAACGTGCGCGCTGGCCCAGCGGCTGTCCGTCCTGACTGATCAGCGGTGAAAAGTCTTTCAACGGTGCAGCCGGGTTGACCATCCAGGCCGAGTCATTGGAGTGCTGCACGAAATCAGTCCGCAACAACTGCGGCTGGCGTGACGAAGGATAAATACCTGCTTGCGCCGCCTGCGGGGAAACGTCCCAGTTGCACTGGCTGCGTGAGCCGTCCAGCACGATCAACTCAGTACCAATACGCGGGTCGCTGCATTTGGCGAGTTTCACTGCATCAACGTTCGGCTGTACAGCGACTGCCCATTGGCATCGACCGCCAGGGTGTTGACCCACGGGATGCCCTGAATCTTGTGTACCGAATCCTGAAACGCCTTGAGGCTGTCAGCCTTGTCCATTGCATACCACTGCTGCAGCACCCGATCGTTTTCCAGGTTGGCGTCCCGCAGGCTGAAGGCGAATTTGTCGTCCCAGTCCAGCTTGCCCGGCCACTGCACCACCGGGCCGAACGTCGATGAATAGATGATGTGCGGCACGGCCTTGAGGCTGCCGTCCGGCTGTTTCACCTCGACACTCACCTGCTGTTTGCCCATTGCGATGGATTTGCCGTCCAGCAGGTAGCGAGTCGAGTCCTTCGGATCGAGCTGCAAACGGTGCAGCGTGAAGTGCTTCGACGTATCGACGGTATGGCTCCAGGCCAGATGCTGGTTGAACCCGATGTTGATCAACGGCAGGCCGGGCAACGCTGCGCCCATCACGTCCAGCTTACCGGGAATGGTCAGGTGCATTTGATAGAAGCGCATGCCGCCGCCCCACGGAAAGTGCGGATTGGCGAGTAGCATGCCGTGGCCGTTGGCAGACAGATCACGCCCCACCGCCACTGCATTACTGCCGCGTTCCAAAGTAAAGCGCTCGTTGCGGACAGCAGCCATCTGCAGGGTTTGAACCTGCTGCTGATCAACCTGCAAGGGCTTTTGCACAGAAGGCGGCTTGGCCCCGGCAAAGGCTTCGGTGAACTGCCCGACTCCGCCTTCGACCAACAGGCGGCGCGTTAGACGCACCAGATCATCAGTGTTGATCGGCCGAAGCCATTCAGCCGCGCACGCTTGCGGCAGGCCCTTGGCCTTCTGCTCCTGCAGAGAACGGTTGTAACCAGCCACATAGCCTTGCATCAACTGGCGAATCTCCGGCGGCTGCGCCTTCCAGAAATCCACCAGCGCCTCAGGCGTGTTGAGCCACTTGAACAATAGATCGCTGGCCATGTTGTTACGCTGCTCAAGGGTCGCCTTGTCCGGCCCGAAATAGCGCGAACGCTCGCCGTTGACGGTAACGATTTCATTGGCCAGCAGGCAAAGGTTGTCCTGCGCATAGGCATAACCGATGCCGAAACCCAGACCTCGCTCGTCGTCCGCGACGATGTGCGGCACGCCAAAGCCGGTGCGCCGGATCTCGGCGCCAGCGGCCTTTTGTTCATGCGCAACCAGCGCCTGTGCAGGCAATATCACTGCAAACGAAAGACCTGCAAACAGAAAACCGGGCAATGCTCTGGACATAATCACGCTGACTCCAACTCCACGAGACGACCCGAATTAGCCGCTCCCGTTAAACGAAGTGCGGGCAGCGATTTTTAGCTAAATCGTACAACCCGTGCATGGCGCTAAATTCCTGCTTCCATCCAACGTTTAAAGGGCAGCCCTATTTGAAGAGCCGCTCTGGCGCCGTTGTCTATATCCCCACGCAGGACTCTGCATGAAACGCTCTCGACATCTTCGACGCGCCCTCCTCGTGGCGCTGTGCCTGTTCCCGGTCATTGCCGTGTGTGCGTGGCAGATCCTGCCCGACGCCAGAAGCAATGCATCGACCGTGACCGTGACCCGCGCCACTGTCGAAAACAGCGTGACCGCGCTGGGCACTCTGCAGCCGCGCAGCTACGTGGACGTTGGCTCGCAGGCCAGCGGGCAGATCATGAAAATCCACGCGCAAGTTGGCGACCAGGTCAACGAAGGCGATTTGCTGGTGGAAATCGACCCATCGACACAAAAAGCCAAACTCGATGCCGCGCGGTACGCCATCGATAATCTCAAGGCGCAGTTGCAGGAACAGCGTGCGCTGCACGAACTGGCCGAGCAGAAGCAACAACGGCAGAAAAGCCTTGCTGCGGGCGGCGCCACTCGCGCTGAAGACGTGCAGGCCGCGCAGTCGGAATTTCGCGCCACCCAGGCCAGAGTCGACATGTTCAAGGCGCAGATTCTCGAAGCCGGGGCGGCGCTGCGCAGTGACGAAGCGGCGCTGGGTTACACCCGCATTTACGCGCCCATGAGCGGCACCGTTGTCGCGCTGGATGCCCGCGAGGGTCAGACCCTCAATGCGCAACAACAGACCCCGTTGATTCTGCGCATCGCCCGGTTGTCGCCCATGACCGTTTGGGCCGAAGTCTCGGAAGCCGACATCGGCCACGTCAAACCGGGTATGACGACCTACTTCACCACGCTCAGCGGCGGCAACAGGCGCTGGAGCAGTACCGTGCGGCAGATTCTGCCGGTGCCGCCCAGACCGCTGGATCAGGCCAATCAGGGCGGCGGCAGCCCGAGCAGTTCGCGTAAAAGCGGCGGCGGCCGGGTGGTGCTCTATACGGTTTTACTGGACGTCGACAACAGTGATCAGGCGCTGATGGCAGAAATGACCGCACAGATTTTTTTTGTCGCTGGCAAAGCCGAAAACACCCTCACGGCTCCCCTTGCAGCACTGCAAAACGGCTCCCGGACCGATATCAAGACTGTGCAGGTACTGGCCGCCAACGGCGAAGTCCAGAATCGTCAGGTACAAACCGGGATCAGCGACCGTCTGCGGGTGCAGATCATCAATGGGCTCAGCGAAGGTGATCGCCTGCTGGTGCCCGCTCCCGTCGGCAGCGGAGGCTGAATGCACACGCCGCTGATCGACCTGCGGGGTATCCGCAAATCCTACGGCGGTGGCGACAGCCCGCTGGTCAACGTGCTGCGCGGCATTGACCTGTCGATCCACGCCGGCGAGTTCGTGGCGATTGTCGGCGCGTCCGGCTCGGGCAAATCGACATTAATGAATATCCTCGGCTGCCTGGATCGCCCCACGTCAGGGGAGTACCTGTTTGCCGGAGAAAACGTTGCCGAGCTGGGCAGCGACGAACTGGCCTGGCTACGCCGTGAAGCATTCGGTTTTGTGTTTCAGGGCTACCACCTGATACCGTCCGGCTCGGCACAGGAAAACGTCGAGATGCCGGCCATTTACGCCGGTACACCAGCCGCCGAGCGTCACGCCCGGGCCGCCGCCCTGCTCGACCGGTTGGGCCTGGCATCACGCACCGGTAATCGCCCGTATCAGTTGTCCGGCGGCCAGCAGCAACGGGTGTCAATCGCCCGCGCTTTGATGAATGGCGGGCACATCATCCTCGCCGACGAACCCACGGGTGCGCTGGACAGCCACAGCGGCGCTGAGGTAATGACCCTGCTGGACGAACTGGCCAGCCAGGGCCATGTGGTGATTCTGATCACGCATGACCGGGAAGTGGCAGCGCGCGCCAATCGGGTCATCGAGATCAGCGACGGTCTGGTGGTAAGCGATACCGCCGGCGATACGACCGCGCCGCTTGCAGCCAACCCGGCGGCGTTGCAGGCCGTCGATCTGCGCAAGCGCCTTACCGAAGGCAGCGGCAGTCGCGGCGCCTGGAAAGGCGAATTGCTCGACGCGGTTCAGGCGGCGTGGCGGGTCATGTGGATCAACCGTTTCCGTACTGCGCTGACCTTGCTGGGCATCGTCATCGGCGTCGCGTCTGTGGTGGTCATGCTCGCTGTCGGTGAAGGCAGCAAGCGCCAAGTCATGGCGCAGATGTCCTCGTTCGGCTCGAATATCATCTACCTCAACGGCAAGGCACCCAACCCGCGCGCACCGAAAGGCGTCATCACGCTTGAAGAAGTCGCCGCACTGGGCGAGTTGCCCGAGGTAAAAATGATCATGCCGGTCAACGGCGGACAGGCCGGAGTGCGCTACGGCAATGTCGATCACTCCAGCTACGTCGGCGGCAACGACACGCACTTTCCGGCGATTTTCAACTGGCCTGTGGCCGAAGGCAGCTATTTCAGCGAGGCCGACGAGCAAAGCGCAGCCGCCGTGGCAGTGATTGGTTACAAGGTTCGTCAGAAGCTGTTCGGCGAGCGCATCGACCCAATCGGTCAATACATCCTGATCGAAAACGTGCCGTTTCAAGTGGTCGGCGTGCTCCAGGAAAAAGGCGCGACCTCGGGCGATCTGGACAGCGATAACCGCATCGCCATTCCTTACTCATCGGCCAGCATCCGACTGTTCGGCTCGCAGGACCCTGAGTACATCACCATCGCCACCCGCGACGCCAACAACGTCAAGCAGGCCGAAGCAGCGATTCGCAGCCTGCTGCAACGTCTGCACAACGGCAAGCAGGATTACGAACTGACCAACAACGCCGCAATGATCCAGGCCGAAGCGCGCACTCAGAACACCCTGTCACTGATGCTCGGCTCGATTGCCGCCATTTCGCTGCTGGTCGGCGGCATCGGTGTGATGAACATCATGCTGATGACCGTGCGTGAACGCACCCGTGAGATCGGCATCCGCATGGCCACCGGGGCACGGCAGCGTGACATTCTGCGCCAGTTCCTTACTGAAGCCGTGATGCTTTCGGTAGTCGGGGGGCTGGCCGGTATCGTGCTGGCGCTGGGGATGGGCGCGGCATTGCTCGCGAGCAAGGTGGCGGTGGCCTTCACCCTGTCTGCGGTGATCGGTGCCTTTGCCTGCGCGCTCGTCACCGGAGTGATTTTCGGCTTCATGCCTGCCCGCAAAGCTGCCCGGCTTGACCCGGTGGCGGCCCTTACCAGTGAATGACCATTCGATGAAGCCATGCCTTTCCCTGCTGACCGTCTGCCTGCTGCTGAGCGCCTGCCATGCGCCTGCCCAGCGCATTGAAAGCGGCATCCAGCCACCGGCGAGCTGGGCGTTTGCCGAGCGCGCCGCCGCGCAGCGCAGCGACGCCCGTTGGTGGCAGCAGTTCGGCAGCCCGGAGCTGAACCGTCTGATTGGCCAAGCCAGCCGCGACAGCCACGAAGTCGCTGCAGCGACGGCACGCGTTCGCCAAGCCCAGGCAACGGCCATCATCGGCGGTGCGCCGCTGCTGCCGGAACTCGCGTTCAACCTGCGCGGCGAGCGTAACAAGTTCGTGCGCAACAGCGACCGCAAGGCCAACCCTTCCGACGACAACAACACCAATAACTTCACCAGCAACCTGACGGCCAGCTATGAAGTGGACTTCTGGGGCGGCATAGCGGCCGGGCGCGACATTGCAATACAAGGCCTGCGTGCCAGTGTGTTCGACCAGGCGACCGTGGAGCTGACCCTGCTCGGCAACGTTGCCGACCGTTACGCACAAACCCTGGCGGCGCGTGAACAAGGCCGGATTGCCGGGCTGAACCTGGGCAATGCGCAGAACGTTCTGAAGCTGGTGCAGACCCGTTATGACTCGGGCTCAGCCACTGCGCTGGAGCTGGCACAGCAGAAGAACCTGGTGGCGGCTCAGCAGCGCGAACTGCCGCGCATTCAGCAACTGGCCAACGACCAGTTGATCACCCTCGCAGCGCTGCTCGGTCATCCGGTGCAGGACATCGAGCTCGACGATCAGGCTTTCGACAGTCTGAGCTGGCCGGACATCAACGCTGGCGTGCCCAGCGACCTGCTGACCCGCCGTCCCGATCTGGCCAAGGCCGAAGCCGAACTGGCAGCGGCACAGGCCAACGTTACGGTAGCCAGGGCGGCGATGCTGCCGAAACTGACGCTGAGCGCCAGGCTGGGCACCGAAGCGACCCGCGCAGAGGACTGGCTGCGCGCACCGTTCAGCAGCCTGGCGGCAGGGCTGGTCGGGCCGATCTTCAATAATGGGCGCCTAGGGGCCGAGCGTGACAAGGCCACGGCACGTCAGGAAGAACTGCTGGAAACCTATCGCGGCGCGATTATCAACAGTTTCGCCGACGTGGAAAAAGCCCTGAACAGCATCAGCGGCCTTGACCAGCAACGCTATTGGCACGAAGAAGAACTCAAACAGGCGCAGGCCGCCTTCCGCATCGCCCAGAGCCGTTATGAAGCCGGTGCAGAGGGTTTGCTGACGGTGCTGGAAACCCAACGCACGCTGTACCTGGCGCAGGACGCGAGTGTGCAGTTAAGGCTCGCACGCTTGCAGGCGAGCATTGCACTGTACAAGGCGCTGGGTGGGGGTTGGCAGGTACGCTGAGCGAGTCACGATAGAAACACCACTATCATACGACGCAGAGCGTCTAGTACTGCATTCCCAAGCCAGAGCGTAGGGAACGATAATCTCGACTACCGTTCGCTAAAACCACCTCTCCGGCAACAGATTCCTTGCATACCAAGGCCTGCGCGGCACGCGGCGCAGCAGGTTGCTCAGTTTGTCATCCGCCGCAAAGGTAATCCGTAGCGCGAGTTTCATGACTTCCGGGTCCATTTCCATGGTTGTACCGGCGGCCTGTCCCGGCACGGTGCTGCAGCCATGGGTTTCCGGCCCCAGCCACGGGTCGCTGACTTCAACCCAGCGACCCGGCGCGAACCATGGCACGCCGTTGACTTCCAGGCGCTTCACTTCGCCCGGATGGAAGCGTTCGTGGGCGCGAAACCAGTCATCTATGCGGTCGTCGATCCAGCCATGGAACATCCAGAACACCGGGTTCACATGCGATGAAAACGGGTCGGCCAGAAAGTCGTTTTCCGGCTCGAACCAGCGCTCGGCAAAGTCATCCGAACGACGTGCCATCGGCACCGGCTGGCCATTGGCCGGGTCGCGGGCCACCGAGGCCCAGCGCATGTGTAACCAGTCATGCAGTTCCAGCTCGACCTGCGAACCAAACTGACCCAAGGTCAGCTTCGACAGAAAGCGCGGATCGCGATACTGCGATTCCCAGACCTGAAAATGAGTGTGATAGGTTTCCTGACTTTTGATGTCGCTAACCAACTGCGTGTATTCCTCATCACCCTGCGCCAGCCAGTTGGGGGGCAAGGCGCAGCCATCGTGATTATCAAAGTAGCGAGCGAAACCCAGCCGGTCGCGCTCCAGTTCTGGTTGTGGCAGCGGAAAGCGCGGCCACGACGGCAGGTTCTGAATCTTGCGGGCCTGGATCAGCATGTGCCGGTGCATATAAAAAAAGTCTTCACCCGAACCGTTACGATCCTTGTGCGGGCCACGCGCATCGCGCTCTTTCGCGCGCGGCCCTGGCTGCCAACCGATACCGCGCAGGGCATCGCGTTTGTCTTCGGGCAGCTTGTGCCATTTATCCCGAGACGCATGCCAGAGCTGGTGAAACAGACGATGCTCCCTGGAAACCAGCCAGGCCAGAAACGGCGGACTCAAACCCACCCGCTCCCGCGCTTCGGGGAAAACCTGTTTGATGGCGATCAGGCGGTTTTCCAGCTCCGGCAGGGCCAATGGCCGATCCAGTCGCTCGACACGCCCGCTCAGCGTGCCGCTGCCGGCATTGCCGAACGCGCCCCAGACTTCATCGAGGGTCAGGCTGAATTCGTAATCCGGGGTGTCGCTGTGCGGATCATTGCCCGCATGGCCGTCCATGACCCGCAGATACAGTTTCCCGGCATTGGCCGGTTGCAGGTCGCCGATCACCCGGAAGCGCGGCATGCCATCGCAGCGCAATTTCTCGGCTGTGTCGATATAACCGCGCAGGCCACGACCACGCGGGGCAATGTCGAGAAACATTTCCAGGCCTTCGAGCGGCGCACCGCCAAGCCCTGCGTCGCGCCCTTCGAAACGCAGGGTCCACACGCCACGCAGCTTGTCAGCCAGGCGCTGAGTAGCGGTATCGGCGGGCCCTGCCGTGGCCTCGCCCGGCGTTACCGGCTCGTCGACGCGCGTGAGTTCACGATGCGCGTAATAGGCAGCCGGAAGCGCCGCGCCAGTCACCGCCAGCCCTGCCATGAACCCTCGTCGAGAAATCGTCATTACCCTACCTGTTCCAGCACCGATACAGCCGTTATCCAAGCTAGAACGTAAACCCGACGATTAAATTTAGGTGGCTGACTCCATAGACAGTCAGGCGCTAAATTTTTCGCCCATCCGCTCGTTCTCCACCAGATAGCAACGGCCGTCGCAGGCTGTGCCACGGTTAATCAAACGAGACGGAAATGACAAGACCGCGTTGGAAAAAGACTCTCTTCATCGGCTTGCCGCTGGCCTTGGTAATCAGTGCAGGCGCGGGTTTTATAGCCTGGAATTACTGGTCGCCAGCCGGTTACCCGGTCAAAGTGATGAAGCAGGCTGACGACCTGCAAGAGCGGATCATTTCCTTCGACAGTCACATCACCGTGCCGATGAAGTTCGGCAGCGAGGGCAACGAGGCCGACAAGGACGGTTCAGGGCAGTTCGACCTGGTGAAAAGCGCACGCGGACGCCTGTCCGGAGCAGCACTGACAGTGTTCGGCTGGCCGGAAATCTGGAACGGTGACAACGCCCCACATCGACCGACACCCGGCTTTGTCGACGAAGCGCGCCATCAACAGGAAGTGCGTTACAAAATCATCACCGGCATGGTTCGCGACTTTCCCAACCAGGTCGGCATTGCCTACACCCCTGACGACATGCGTCGCCTGCACGGCGAGGGCAAGTTTGCGATCTTCATCAGCATGCTCAACGCCTACCCGCTGGGTGATGACCTGAACCTGCTGGACCACTGGACGGCGCGCGGCATGCGCATGTTCGGCTTCAGCTACGTCGGCAATAACAGCTGGGCCGACTCTTCGCGTCCCCTGCCCTTTCTCAACGACACACCTGACGCGCTAGGCGGCTTGTCGGAGATCGGCAAGCAAGCCGTGCAGCGCCTGAATGATCTGGGCGTGATCATCGACGTGTCGCAGATGTCGAGCAAGGCGCTGCTGCAGGTCAGCCAGTTGAGCCGCACGCCAATGGTCGCCTCGCACTCGGCACCGCGCGCACTGGTGGACATCCCGCGCAACCTCAGTGACGAGGAAATGCAGCTCATCAAACAGAGCGGCGGTGTGGTGCAGATCGTGGCGTTCCCGGCGTATTTGAAGCCACTGACCCAGAAAACCCAGGACAAGCTCAACGCCCTGCGCAAGGATTTTGACCTGCCGCCACTGCCAAACCTGGCCATGGCGCTAATGCCTGGCGACCCGATCATTACTGTCTGGCCCGAACAACGCTTCGGTGCCTACGCCAGCAAGCTGTACGCGATTCTTGAAGAAGAGCCCAAGGCCACGGTCAAGGATTTCGTCGACGCAATCGATTACACGGTCAGGAAGATCGGTATCGACCATGTCGGCATCAGTTCCGACTTCAACGATGGCGGCGGCGTGAAAGGCTTCAACGACGTCAGCGAAATTCGCAACGTGACCGCCGAGCTGATCGAGCGCGGTTACGCCGAAGCGGACATTACCAAGCTCTGGGGTGGCAATTTTCTGCGCGTCTGGGAGCAGGTTCAGGCTTCTGCGCGTGCGGATGCGCGACAAACCAACCTCTCGAACGCCGCTCCCCGACCATCAGGCGAAAACGCTCATGACTGACCGCAGAACCTTTCTCAAGCAGGCTGGCGTGCTGGCCGCAGCCCTGCCACTGGGCTCCAGTCTAGCAACGGCAGCAACAGCAACCGCCACTCCCGAGCCGATGGCGGCAGACAAGTGGGCGCGCCTGAAACAGTTGTTCGATCAGGACCCGGATTACGTCCACCTTTCCAATTTTCTGGTCACCTCGCACCCGAAACCGGTCCGGGAAGCTATCGAACAGTATCGCGCGCACATCGACCGCAACCCCGGTCTGGCGATGGATTGGGACCTGGGTGAGACTGAGCGCCGCGAACACGAGGTTCGCGTCTGGGCGGGCAAGTACCTGAACGCGCAACCCGGTCAGATCGCCCTGACCGGCAGCACCACCGAAGGGCTGGCGATGATCTACGGCGGCCTGCATGTGCGCCCGGACCAGGAAATCCTCACCACCGAACACGAACACTCTTGCACCCGTGACATCCTCAAGTTTCGTCAGCAGCGCGAAGGCACGCAGGTGCGCAAGATTCGCCTGTTCAAAGACCCGGCTACCGTGTCGGCAGACGAGATCATCGGTTCCATCGCACGCAGCATTCAGCCTAAGACGCGGGTCCTGGGCATGACGTGGGTGCAGTCCGGCAGCGGCGTCAAACTCCCGATTGGAGCCATCGGTGATCTGGTCGAAGAACATAACCGCAACCGTGACGACAAAGACCGCATTCTGTATGTGGTCGACGGTGTACACGGGTTTGGCGTCGAGAACCTGGACTTCCCGGACATGAAGTGTGACTTCTATGTCGCCGGCACCCACAAGTGGATGTTTGGCCCGCGCGGCACCGGCATCGTGTGCGCGCGCTCGGAGCAGGTGAAGGACCTCACGCCGTTGATCCCGACGTTCTCGGAAGCGACCAACTTCGGCACGATCATGACGCCCGGCGGCTATCACTCGTTTGAACACCGTTGGGCCCTGAACGAGGCGTTCAAGCTGCACCTGCAACTGGGCAAAGCCGACGTGCAGGCACGCATTTACAAGCTCAACAGCTACCTCAAGCAGCGCCTCAAGGCTCAGCCCAACGTCGAACTGGTCACACCGATGGACCCGGCGCTGTCGGCGGGCTTCAGCTTCTTCCGGCTCAAGGGTCAGGAAAGCGACGAGGTCGCTGCCTGGCTGATGAAGCAGCGCATGGTCGTCGATGCCGTGAGCCGCGACGTAGGCCCGGTGGTACGTACCGCGCCAGGGCTGCTGAACAACGAAGCCGAGATCGACCGCTTCATGGCCCTGCTCGGCAAGCGCGCCTGACGCGCACGCACTGAATCACCTGTTTTCCGCTTTCAATCGAGACCCGTCATGAAAAATACACTGCTGTCCCTTTCCGCCGTGCTCGGCCTGTTACTTGGAGGCACCGCCCTCGCCGCCACGCCCGTCTCGGTACCCGCGCCCGCGCCCGGTAAGACATTCAAGGACTGCAAGGATTGCCCGGAAATGGTCGTGCTGCCTGCGGGCACGTTCACCATGGGCGCGCCCGAGGAAGAAATGGGCCGCCAGCCTGACGAAGGCCCGCTGCATGACGTGACCTTCGTCAAACCGTTCGCCATCAGCCAGTTTCAGGTACTGGCCGGCGAATGGGACGCCTATATCAAAAGCTCCGGTTACAAAATGCCGGACGGCGACACCCGTCCAGGCCGCGAGTGTAAGGCCGGCAAGCCACGCTACCCGCTGACCGCGCGCCAGCCCGCGGTGTGCATGGACTGGAACGAGGCCAAGGCCTACGTCGAATGGCTGTCCAAGAAGACCGGCAAGTCTTACCACATGGTCAGCGAAGCCCAGCGCGAATACGCGGCACGCGGCGGCAGCAAGGGCTCGTTCCCGTTCCCGATGGACGAAGGCAAACCGTACAGCATCGCCAAACACGCCAACACCTACGGCCCGGAAGACGGTTTCAGCTACACCGCACCGGCTGGCAGCTACAGCCCGAACGATTTCGGCATCTACGACGCCCACGGCAACGTCTACGAATGGACCGCCGATTGCGAGACCAGCAACTACAACGGCGCGCCCACTGACGGCAGCGCGTGGCTGGCCGGCGATTGCACCTGGAAGATGATTCGCGGCAATGACTGGACCGAAGCGCCGATCTTCTCGCGCTCCGGCAACCGCAACAGCCGCCAGCCCGACGTACGTGGCGACTGGCTGGGCTTCCGGGTCGTCCGCGACCTCTGATGGATTCAATACGCCCCGCCACCTGCGACGTACGCGAACGGCACTCACGGACACTGACGAGACACACCATGACCCGCAAAACTGAAAGCCTCGCCCGGGAAACCCTGAGGATCCTCAAGCCGTTCTGGTGGCTGGTGGCGCTGTCAACCGTGCTGGGCATCGTCAGTGGCCTGAGCGTCACCGGCCTGCTGGCCACTATCAACAATGCGCTGAACATGCCCGGCGGGCCAGACACCCACACCGCGCTGCTGTTCGCCGGCTTATGTGTATTGACCCTGGCATGCTCGACACTGTCCAACCTGTCGACCAACTACGTCGGCCAGCGCGTCGTTGCCAACCTACGCCGCGAGCTGGCCGCCAAGGTGCTGGTCGCACCCATCGAGCAACTGGAGCGCTATCGCTCGCACCGCCTGATCCCGGTGCTGCTCAATGACGTCAATACCATCAGTACCTTCGCCCTGTCGGTCGCGCCGATGGTCATCTCATTCACCGTCACCCTCGGCTGCCTGACCTATCTGGCGCTGTTGTCGTGGCAGATTCTGGCACTGACCGTGCTCACCGTGGTGCTCGGCACCGGCGCGCAATACCTGGCCCATGCGTTCGGCATGCGTAGCATTCTGGCCGCGCGTAACAGCGAAGACGAATTGCAGAAACACTATCAGGCCTTGTCGGCAGGTGCCAAGGAACTGCGCATTCAGCGCAAGCGTCGCCAGCATATGCTCGACGAGAAGATTCGCGGTGCCACCGAGCACATTTGCCGCTCGAACATTCGCGCCGCCAACATATTTGTCAGCGCGGAAACCTTCGGTTCGATGCTGTTTTTTGCCGTAATCGGCATCGCCATCGCTTTCCAGGCTATGTGGCCGACCACTGAAAAAACCGTGCTAGGTGGCTTCGTGCTGGTGATGCTGTACATGAAAGGCCCGCTGGAACGCCTGATTACCGCCCTGCCCGGCATCAGCCGTGCGCAGATCGCCATGCGTCGCATCGCCGAACTGTCCTGGAAGTTCTCCAGTCCCGAACCCCACCTGCTGGTCAGCGACCGCCCCAACTCGCTGGCCAATATGCAGACGCTGGAGCTGCACAACCTGCGCTACGACTACCCACCGGTCAAGGGCAGCGATGCTTTTCACCTTGGCCCGGTCGATTTGAGCATCAAACAGGGCGATATCGTGTTCATCGTCGGCGAAAACGGCTGTGGCAAAACCACGCTGATCAAGCTGCTGCTGGGCCTGTACAAGCCGCAACAGGGCGAGATCCGCCTCAATGGGCAGAGCGTCACCCCGGAAAACCTGGATGACTACCGCCAGTTGTTCACCACGATTTTTGCCGACTACTACCTGTTCGACGAGCCGTTGCAAGGCGAGGCTGCGCTGCCGCAGGACGCCGGCAAATACCTTGACCGACTAGACATCGCGCACAAGGTCAGCATCAAGGACGGTGCGTTTACCACCACCGACCTGTCCACCGGCCAGCGCAAGCGTCTGGCGCTGATCAACGCGTGGCTGGACGAGCGCCAAGTGCTGGTTTTCGATGAATGGGCCGCCGATCAGGACCCGGCATTCAGGCGCGTGTTCTACACCGAACTGTTGCCGGAACTGAAGCAGCAGGGCAAGACCATCATCGTCATTTCTCACGACGACCGCTATTTCTACATCGCCGACCAGCTAGTGCGTATGCAGACCGGGCAGATTCAGGTCGAGCAGGTTCAGAGCGAAGCTGCGCCCGCCTGATTCCGGCGCAGTGAAACGCCCCGCCCGGTCAACCCGCGAGCGGGGCTTTTTATTGTCCAGCGCAACCCTGCCAACGACATCAGATAGCCAAGCGCCATCTTTTTCCGCGGTTTGTGAAAAAATCATTAAATAAACGTTATTCGCTTTCGTTCTCATTAACAGCGAACTGCGTGTCAGCCATTTCCCCATGCGGCGCTCTATAAAAAAGTTGCTTTCGCTTGCCCTGTCGATGGCTGAACCCGACTGCGCAGACCTGCACAACGCTTCCAATCTCCTTGCCGATACCCACTGGAAAGAGCCAATTCATGCACAACCCGTCACGTCTCACCCCGCTCAGCAAAGCGTTGATGCTCAGTCAGATGTTCTGCTCCCGGCCGTCAATAGCGGCCATGGGCCTTGCGCTCTGCATGCCGGTCACCACGCAGGCGCAGGAAACCGCTGCAGACGGATCGACCACGACGGGTACGGTCAATCTGGCCCCGACTGCGATCGACTCGCATTACCTGGGTACGACCACTGACGGTACAGGTTCTTACACTACCGGCGCGGTCAGTATCGGCAAGGGCGCGCCGCAGTCACTGCGTGAAACACCGCAATCGGTCAGCGTGGTGACTCGGCAGGTCATGGATGACAACAACCTCAACAGCCTGAGCAAAGTGCTGGAAGACACGCCCGGCATCACGTTCCAGTACCGTAACTTCGGCGGTCATGTGTACACCTCGCGCGGCTTCTCGCTGCTGGCGGAAAGCTTCCTGGTCGATGGCATCGGCGGTCAGGGTTATCAGATCACCGGCTGGATGCAGCCGGACATGGCCATCTATGACCGCGTGGAAGTACTGCGCGGCGCGTCAGGCCTGCTGGTCGGTGCGGGCCAGCCCGGTGGTGCGGTCAATCTGGTGCGCAAGCGCCCGACCGCCGACAACAAATTCTCGATCACTACCCGCGCCGGTTCGTGGGATCAGTACCGTGTCGATCTGGACGGCAGCGGCAAGCTCAACGATTCGGGCACGCTGCGCGGGCGCATGGTGGCGGCCTACGATGACAGCGGGTCTTATCTGGACGGCCGCGACAGCCGCACGCCACTGCTGTACGGCATCGTCGAAGCCGACCTGAACGAGGACACCACGCTGACCATGAGCCTGCGTCGCCAGGAACAAGTCATCAACGGCTACTCGATCTACGGCCTGCCGCGCTACAGCAACGGCCAGTCGCTGGGGCTGTCGCGCTCGACCAATCTGGCGCAGAAGTGGAATCGTCTCGAAAGCGACATGACCGAGGTGTTTACCGAAGTCGCGCACCGTTTCAATGAGGATTGGACCAGCCGCACGTCTTTGACGTATTCGCAGGGTGGGTTTGATCAGGCTATTGCGTTTGCAAGGGGAGCGGTCAACCCTACGACACTGGCAGGCTCTACCTTCCAGAACACACTCTTTCGCAGAGACGAAGTGGACAGCACCGGCCTGAACACTCAACTGGAAGGAAACTTCAACGCTTTCGGCCTCGAGCATCAGGTGACCCTAGGCGCCGACTGGTCGAAACAGAACGCCAATACGCATCAGGCTACTGCCCCAACCCGATCCGCGATCAACATTTTCGACGTCAACCAGAACGCTTTCGCCAAGCCCGCGCGTCCGGCCTGGACCACCGACATCGACACCACCGAAGAACGCGCGGGCCTGTACGCCAACACGCGTATTCACCTGAGCGAGCCGTTGAGCGTGGTGCTGGGCACTCGACTGAGCTGGTATGACTACACGTACGACGTCAAAACCGGCGCAGCCAACAGTTACGAATCCAAACAGACTCAGGAATTCACCCCGTTCGCAGGCGTCATCTATGACATCAACGACAGTTGGTCGTGGTACGCCAGTTATGCAGACATCTTCACCCCGCAGGCCAACTACGTCACCGCTGGCGGCTCGCCACTGGACCCGGCCATCGGCTCCAACTACGAAACGGGCTTCAAGGGTGAGCTGTTCGACAAGCGCATGAACCTGTCGATGGCGCTGTTCTACATCAAGCAAAAAGATGTAGCCGGCGTGGACGTGAACACTACCGAGCTCTGCCCGACCAGCTCCGACGGCTCCTGCTACCTGCAGGACGGCATCAGCCGCAGCAAGGGTGTCGACGTGGAAGCCAGCGGCGAAGTGCTGCCGGGGCTGCAAGTGTTCGGCGGCTATACCTTCAACATGCTGCGCAATAACGGTGATTCGGATGTAGCTTACGAAACGCCGAAACACATACTGCGCCTCAACACCAGCTACAACCTGCCTGGCGCCTGGAACCGCCTGACGCTGGGCACCGGTGTGTCGGCAGATTCGGGCTACGAAGTACCGTTCAACAAACAGCTAGGCGTAGCCGGCAAAGCCATCTGGGATGCCAGGGCGTCGTGGAAACTGGACGAGAACTGGAAGGTATCGCTAAACGCCGAAAACCTCTTCGACCGCAAGTACTACAGCACCTCGATCGCCACAGACCGCTCCAACGTCTACGGCGAACCGCGCAGCTATGTCCTGACCTTGCGGGGGGATTTCTGATCTGAGTCCGTCTGCCAGGATCGAGCCCTCGCTGGAGGGTGCGCAACGATAGGTATCCAGAGGGACACCATCGTGCCCATGCTCCGCGTGGGCATGCCTTTGCGGACGCTCTGCGTCCTGTCGGCGCGGTCTCGGCTTGTGATGCAGAGCTCTACGCACGACCAAACTGACGCAAATGCATTATCCTTCGCTATCCCTTTCAACGAGTCATCCCCGCCATGCAAACATCCTCCAGCCGTCTGCGCACAGGTCGCGTGAAAACGCTCGGCCTGCGTCTGGGCAGTGTGGGTCTGACGCTGGCGTTGAGTGTGCAGGGTGAAGCCTTGGCTGAAGAGTTCGAGTTCGATATCCCCGCGCAAGCCTTGAGCAGCGCCCTGAAAGAGCTGGGGCGACAAAGCGACCTGCAAATCCTTTACAACCCCGACGACGTGAGCGGCAAGTTCAGCAGCGCCGTACACGGCAGGCTGACGCCCGAGCAAGCGGTCACGGACCTGCTGAAAAAAGCTGATGTGGCGCATAACCTCAAGGCCAACACACTGATTGTCCGCGTCCCGGCAGCTGCGCAGCCTGTGAACCTCGATCCGGTCGCGATCAAGGCCAATCAGGCCGGCATCAGCACCGGAGGCAGCGCTTCATACACCGCTACCGGGGTGAGCATCAATAAGACAACACAATCGCTGCGCGACACCCCGCAGTCCGTCACCGTCGTGACTCGTCAGTTGATGAACGACAAGAACCTCACCGGTCTGGACGAGGTGATGGCGCAAACGCCCGGTATCACTTTTTCACAACGCAATTTTGGCTCTCACGTGTTCAGTTCGCGGGGCTTTGCATTGGAGGACGAAAGCTACACCATCGACGGCGTGGCCGGTCAGGGCTACAGCGTGACCGGCTGGATGACCCCGGACATGGAAATCTACGACCGCGCAGAAGTGCTGCGCGGTGCTGCCGGGTTGCTGATCGGTGCAGGCAACCCCGGGGGCGTGGTCAATCTGGTGCGCAAGCGACCTACCGCAATGCCACAATTATCGATCACCACGCGTGCGGGCAGTTGGGATCAGTACCGCGTCGATCTGGACGTCAGCAGCAAACTCAACGATTCAGGCAGCGTACGCGGGCGCTTTGTGACGTCCTATGAAGACCGTGGCTACTTCATCGACGGCCTGAAAAAAACTGCGCCGTTGCTGTACGGCATTCTGGAAACAGACCTCACCGAAGACACCACACTGACGCTTGGCATGCGCCACCAAAGCGCGGACACCAAGGGCTTTTCGATTTTCGGCCTGCCTCGCTACAGCAACGGCAAGGCCATCGAGCTGCAGCGCTCCACGTCGCTGGCTCAGGACTGGAATCGCCACCAGACCCGGACCGACGAGGTGTTCAGCGAGCTTCAAACCCGCTTTGACGAGAACTGGAGCGGCACGCTGTCGGCGACCCACTCCGATGGCGCGTTCGATCAGAAAGTCGCCTACGCACAGGGGGCTATCGATCCGGCGACGCAGAGCGGTTCGCGACTGGTCAGGACCCTGTTCCGTTCGGACGACATCCATAGTAACGGGCTCGACAGCCATCTGGACGGCCGTTTCGATGCGTTTGGCCTGACGCATCAGCTGACCGTCGGCGGCAACTGGTCCGAGCAAAAGCGCGATTCCCGTTACGCCACGCTCAACGCCAATCAGCCGCTGGACATCTTCAACGTCGATCACGATGCAATTGCAGAGCCTGCGCGCCCGGCCTGGCGCAGCACCGATTACAGCGACAAGCGCTATGGCGTGTACAACAACCTGCGCCTGAGCCTGACGGAGTCGTTGAGTCTGGTCATGGGTGGCCGGCTCAGCTGGTATGACTACCAAAGCCAGTCTGCTGGCGTGACCACCCGCGCCCAGGAAGACAACCAGGTCACGCCGTTCGTGGGTGTGATCTACGACCTGAACCGCGACTGGTCGTGGTACGCCAGCTACACCGATATCTTTCTGCCGCAGAGCGGTTATCGCAGCGCATCCGGCGCATTCCTTGACCCGGCGATCGGCGCCAGCCATGAAACCGGTATCAAGGGCGAGCTGTTCGACAAACGCCTGAACGTGTCTTTTGCGCTGTTCTATGTGAAGCAGAAAGACGTGGCCATCGAGGACAACGCCAATGCGGGACAGTGCCTGAGCAATGATGCTTATGGCACCTGCTATCTGAATGGTGATATACGGCGCAGCAAGGGTATCGACATGGAAATCAGTGGCGAACCGTTACCAGGTCTGCAGACCCTGGCGGGTTACACCTTCAACCTCACTCGCGGCAGCGACGGCCAGTCGATTTCAGCAGAAACACCCCGTCACATGTTGCGCCTGTCCAGCAGCTACAACTTGCCCGGCGCGTGGCGCCGATTGACCATTGGCGGCGGTGTGTCGGCGCAAAGCGGCTACTCCGAACATGAGTCAACCCAGCGCATCGACAACCCCGGCCGCGCCATCTGGGACGCGCGGGCCTCGTGGAAGATCGACGAACACTGGTCGGTAGCGCTCAACGGCAACAACCTGCTGGACCGCAAATACTACAAGGCCACCGGCGACATCGACCGCGGCAACTACTACGGCGACCCGCGCAACTACGTCCTGACGTTGCGTGGTGACTTTTAACAGCGCCGCTTGCTCCTTGCGATCAAGAGCGGACGCAGAGCGTCCGGAAATGCATGCCCACGCGGAGCATGGCCACGATGGTGTTCTACCGGACGCCTATCGTTCATCACACAACAGCCCAGACACCTATCGTCCCGGACGCGCCAGCCCAGGCCCCTATCGTTCCTCACGCTCCAGCGTGGGAATGCCGTTCGTGACGCTCTGCGTCACACAAGTCGCTCGGCTAGCCCCAGCAGAAACGCTTCCGCGAGCACCAGGTTGTCATGCCGCTGATCAACCGTCGTCGAACTGCGCAGCCCGTTGACCGAGCACTGTTCCAGCAGCACCGTTTCAGCTTTGGCAATCTGTCCGGGCGCGCGGCTCTGCCCGGCCCACCAGCAATCGGCCTGGACGTTGAGCGTTTTCAGAGTAAACGACTGGCTCAGTTGCGCGTTGGCTTCCAGTAATTTGTAACCGGTTTCGATCTCGTCCTGCACGGCGATGTCCTGGAAGATGTTGCGCAGGCTGTCGACGTTCATTCCGGCTTGCTGTGCAACTTCGTCGACCACCCAGTCGATCACGTCGCCCTCGCTGGACACCGAATGCCGGGCCGTTTCGATCAGCCCGACAATCGCCTCTTCCTGCAAGCCCGGCACAAACGCCTGCAGACTCTTGATCAGGCTGCGGTAGTAGTTTTCGCTCTGCTTCTGCACAGTGACCTCTGGGGCCTCTTCCACCCACTGCATCCCGGCCGATGAAGGCAACTGGGTATCCACCAGCCCGAGAAAGCTCACCGTATCGCCAGCCCGCTCAAGCACATGCGCCACCTCGATTGCCAGCGCACCGCCCATCGACCAGCCCAGCAGGTTATAAGGCCCGTGCGGCTGAGCCATACGGATCTGCTCGACGTAGTAATCGACCATTTCCTGCCACGAAGTATCGAACCAGCCCGGCACCACATAGGCCTTGTTGACCAGCCCGTAAACCGGTCGGCTGTCGCTCAATTGACCCGCCAGCGGGTAATACGAGTACGTGCCGCCGCCGCCCGGTGGCAGGCAGAACAACGGCGCGTTGTCCGATCGACTGGCGTTCATGGCGATGACCGCCGATTTGACCCTCGCCTCATCGGCACGCATAAAATCGGCCAGTTCACCGAGGGTCTGCATCAGCAGAAAATCATGCAGCTTGATGGAGATATAGAACGTCTCGCGAATCCTCCCCGCCAGCGAAACTGCCAGTAGCGAGTGTCCGCCCAGCGCGAAGAAGTTGTCGTTTAGCCCTACCCGTTCGACCTGCAGCACCTGCTCCCAAAGCGCAGCAAGTCGTTGCTCGAGCTCCGTACGCGGCGCGGCATAGCCCTGCTGGGAACGAGCCACGTCAGGTTTCGGCAATGCACGGCGGTCCAACTTGCCGTTGGCGCTCAGCGGCATCACATCGATGAAAACAAACCAGGTCGGCACCATATAGTCCGGCACGTGAGCCTTGAGATGCGTCTTCAAGGCTTCGCGCAGAACGTCCGGGCCTTGATCAACGTCGGCCGGCACAAGATACGCAACAAGCTGCTTGCCGGAAGGCCCGTCAATGTCGATCACATTGGCTTCGCGCACGCCTGCATGCTCATGCAGGCGCGCTTCAATTTCGCCCAGCTCGATGCGCAGGCCACGAATCTTCACCTGATGGTCGATACGCCCGGCGTATTCGATCACGCCTTCGTTGCGATAACGCGCCAGATCTCCGGTGCGATAAAGACGCCCGCCCTGCTCGTCAAACGGATCGGGCACAAAACGCTCGGCGGTCAGCGCCGCGCGGTTGTGATAACCCCGCGCCAGACCCACGCCGCCCAGATACAGCTCTGCCGCAACGCCTTGCGCGGCAGGCAGCAAACCGTCATCCAGAATGTGGGTTTTCAGGTTGTCGATAGGGCGACCAATCGGCACGCTGAGCACGTCATCCGTGGTACAGGTCCAATGCGTCACGTCGATCGCGGCTTCAGTCGGGCCATAAAGGTTATACAGACTTGCCTTCGGCAGACGCTTGAGCACCTGACCGGCCAGCTCGGCAGGCAACGCCTCGCCGCTGCAGACCACACGACGCAGGCTGTTACAGCTTTCCACCTGCGGATGGGTGAGAAACGCCTGGAGCATCGACGGCACAAAGTGCAGCGTCGTGACCTGATGTTCGCGAATGGTCTGCACCAGTCGCTCGGGGTCACGATGATCGCCTGGCAAAGCCACCGCCAAACGTGCGCCGGTCAGCAGCGGCCAGAAAAACTCCCAGACCGACACATCGAAACTGAACGGGGTTTTCTGCAAGACCGTGTCGCTGCTGTCCAGCCCATAAGCCTTCTGCATCCAGTGCAAACGGTTGACCAAGGCGCGATGGCTGTTGCCCGCGCCTTTTGGTTTGCCGGTCGAACCGGAGGTGTAAATCACATAGGCCAGATTCTGCGGATGGCTGAGGTTGATCGGGTTGGCAGTGCTGTAGCCGGCCAGCCAGTCGCCGTCCTGATCCAGGCAAATGCTCTGCACGTGCTCAGGAACCGGCAGGCGTTCCAGCAACGAAGTCTGGGTCAGCAGCAAGCCAATCCCGCTGTCCTGCATCATGTAGGCCAAGCGATCTTCAGGGTAATCCGGGTCCAGCGGCACGTATGCGCCGCCGGCCTTGATGATCGCCAGCAAACCGATCACCAGTTCCAGGCTGCGCTCAACGCAAATCCCCACCAGTACGTCCGGGCCAACGCCCGCTTCGCGCAAGCGATGGGCAAGCTGATTGGCGCGGGCATTGAGTTGCGCGTAGCTCAGTTGTTCAGCCGCAAAAATCAGCGCCGGGGCATTTGGCGTGGCCAGTACCTGGGCTTCGATCAGGCTGTGCAGGCAGTATTCGTTCGGGAAGTCGGCAGTGGTCGTGTTCCAGCTACGCAATACCTGTTGCTGTTGGGGATCATCCAACAGCGCCAGCTCGCCAATCGCCGCCTGCGGATCACGCGCCAGCGCCTGCAAAACCTGCCGCAGATGCGCCGACAACTGCGCCATGTGCAGCTCGCTGAAAGACTGACGGGCATAGCTGAAACGCATCGACAACGTTTCGCCCAGATTGACCACCAGGGTCAGCGGGTAATGAGTCTGCTCGTGCGTGTGCAGGCCGCCGAAGACCAGCCCCTGCGGCGCGGACTGCTGTAATGCCTCGGACACCGGGTAGTTTTCGAACACCAGAATGTTGTCGAACAGCGCCTCGCCAGCACTGCGTGCCCAACGCTGAATCTCGTACAACGGTGTGTGCTCATGCTCGCGCAGAGCGATATTCTTCGCCTGCACCTGCTGCACCCAGTCCGCCACCCGCTGTTCCGGGCGCGGGCTGGCGATCACCGGCAAGGTGTTGATGAACAGCCCCAGTTGCTCTTCGACACCCGGCAGTTCAGCTGGACGCCCAGCCACGGTTGCGCCGAAGGTCACGCTGGATTGGCCGGTGTAGCGTTGCAACACCAGCAACCAGGCCGACTGCACCAGCGTATTGAGGGTGACGCGCTGTTCGCGGGCGAACTCGCTCAACTGGCGGGTGTTCTCGGCATCAATCAGTTGCAGATAATCGCCATGCCCCTGCCCGTTCTCTAGCGCTTTGAACGCTTGAACCAGCCGGGTCGGCTCGTCCAGCCCGGCCAGCTGGCCGGTCCAGAAACGTTCGCTGAGCGCAGCATCCTGACGTTGCAGCCATTCGATGTAATCGCGATAACGGCTGACCTGCCTAGGCAGCGTCTGGCCGCTGTAGCGTTGCAGCACTTCGCCCAGCAGCCGCGAGCTGCTCCAGCCGTCCATGAGGATGTGATGGCTGGTGTAGATCAGTTGATGCGTCTGCTCGCCGGTACGCAACACGGCCAGACGTAATAATGGCCCTTGAGTCAGATCGAAGCCCTGCTGACGGTCCGCATTCGCCCAATCGTCAACCCACTCGCTGGCTTGCCCGCGAGCATCCCGCTCGACAAACGGCATGCTCACATCGCGCAACACCACTTGCAGCGACTGCTCCAAGTGACTGACAAACCCGCTGCGCAGCACCTCATGGGCATCCAGCGTGGCCTGCCAGGCGGCGCGGAAACGCGGCACGTCCAGGCCGCTGACTTCGACACGCATCTGGTTGATGTAATTACCCGCTTCCTGCTCGAACAGGGTGTGAAACAGCATGCCCTGCTGCATCGGCGCCAGCGGGTAGATGTCCTC
The DNA here is from genome assembly GCF_001401155.1 of Pseudomonas tremae. GTDB lineage: Bacteria > Pseudomonadota > Gammaproteobacteria > Pseudomonadales > Pseudomonadaceae > Aquipseudomonas > Aquipseudomonas tremae. The sequence continues at coordinate 8,857 of NZ_LJRO01000422.1, read as the reverse complement.
GATCTGCGCCGCAGGCATCGGCAACCGGCTCAGCTGCGACTGGGTCAGGCGCGCCAGCGGGAAGTCCGACGGGGTTACGCCCGCCACGCCTTCAGTGGTGCAATGCGCAATCAATTGTTGCAGTTCAACCGCGTATTCGTCGGCCAGCCGCTGCACGGTGTCACGTTCAAATACCGCACCACTGAAGGTCCAGCTCAGGCGTAATTGGCCGCCATATACCTGACCATTGATGCTGAGCGGCGCAGCCAGTGGCGCATCGGCACTCTGCGACGCGCCGCTGCTGTCGGCCGAGGGCGTGAACAGCGCGCCTTGTGCGTCAAAGCTGCCGTCGAACTGCCCTAGGTAATTGAACACGATGCTGCCTTGCGGCAGTACTTGCAGGGTCCGCCGTGCCGATTCGCTGCCCAGATAACGCAACGCGCCGTAACCAATGCCCTTGTCAGGCACTGCGCGCAATTGCTCCTTGATGGTCATGATCGACTCGGCCAGCGTGGCTTGCGGGGTTAGCCTGGCCGGGTAGAGGTTACTGAACCAGCCCACCGTACGGGTGATGTCCAGCGTGTCGAAGAGGTCTTCGCGGCCATGCCCTTCCAGACGAATCAGCGCGTGCGGCTGCGCAGTCCAGCGGCTGACCACCCGTGCCAGCGCGGTCAGCAGCAGGTCGTTGATCTGCGTGCGATAGGCCGCTGGTGCGTCTTGCAGCAGTTGCCGGGTCAGCTCGCCATTCAGTTGCGTGACCACCGACAGCGCGTGCTTCTGTTGCTGGCCGCCGTGCGAGTAATCGCAAGGCAAGGCGTCGCTGACCTCCTGCAACTGCGCCTGCCAGTAACCCAGTTCCTGTTCCAGCGCCGGGCTTTGCGCATAGGCCTGCAAATGTTCGGCCCAGCTTTTCAGCGAGCTGGTTTTCGCCGGCAGCGACAATGGCCTGCCTACCACGATGGCGACATACGCCTGCTGCAGGTCTTCAAGCAACACGCGCCACGACACGCCGTCCACCGCCACATGGTGAATCACCAACAGCAGACGCTGCTCACCCTGCGGCAGGTCGATCAGCACTGCACGCAACAAGGGGCCGTTTTTCAGGTCAAGGCTGCGTTGCGCTTCATCAGCCAGTTCGCTCAGGCGCTCGACACTGTCAAGTGTGTGAGTCCACAGCACGTCACGCGTGTTCAGCGCGCCGAACGTGGCCTGCCACTGGCCGTTTTGTTGCGTGAAACCGAGACGCAGCGCGTCGTGCTGTTCGATCAGCGCGGTGAGTGCTGCTTGAAGATGGATTGCATCCAGCGTTTGCAGGGGCTTGAGCATCAGCGCCTGATTCCAGTGCTGACGCTCAGGGATGCCCATTTCAAAGAAACGCGCCTGAATCGGCAACAGCGGCAGCGAACCGCTGACCTGCTCTGCCGCCGCTGCGGGCTTTTTCTCGATCAGTCTGGCCACAGAAGCCAGTTGGCCGATGGTCTGTTTTTCGAACAACTGCTTGGGGCTGAGCTTGATGCCCTGACGCTTGGCGCGGGCAATGATTTGCAGACTGAGGATCGAATCGCCGCCCAGTTCGAAGAAGTTGTCGGTGCTGCCGACCTGCTCCAGCTTCAGAACGTCGGCCCAGACGGCGGCGAGCTTTTCTTCGATCTCGCCGACCGGTGCGGTATAGCGCTGTTTGACCACACCCGGCTTGGGCAAGGCGCGTTTGTCGAGCTTGCCGTTGGCGGTCAGTGGCAGCTTTTCAAGCAACATGAACTGCGCGGGCACCAGGTATTCCGGCAGACGCGCCGCCAGTTGCTCGCGCAGAGAGTCAACGTCCAAGCGCACACCCACCGCCGCGACGCAGTACGCCACCAGTTGCAGACGTGTATCGTCGCTTTCCAGCGGCTGAGCCAGCACCACGGCTTCGACGACGTTTTCCAGGGTTTGCAACACCTGACCGACTTCGCCCGGCTCGACCCGATAACCGCGGATTTTCACCTGATCATCCGCACGACCCAGGTACTCCAGCACGCCATCCACCCAGCGAGCTCGGTCGCCAGCCCGATACAGACGCTGGCCATCGGCGTCCGGGTCCGGCACGAAGCGTTCGGCGGTCATCGCCGCACGGCCCAGATAGCCCTGCGCCAACCCTTGACCGCCCAGGTACAGCTCGCCCGACACACGTTCGGCGACCGGGTTCAGATAGGCGTCCAGCACCCGCGCCATGCCGTTAGCCAAGGGCTGACCGACCGGCACGCTGCGGCATGCATTGAGACGCTCGACCACCTCATGGGTGAGGATGCCGACCGTGGTTTCGGTCGGGCCATAGTGATTGACGATCCGGCAGCCCGGTTTCAGCGCGCGGACTTGCTCGATCAACGCCCAGGAACTGGCCTCGCCACCCAGCATCAGCAACTGGCTCGGCAGCACGTCGGCCGGGTTTGCGGCCTGCAGCAAGCCCTGCAAATGGCTGGGCACAATCTTCAGCACTTCAACCTGATGCTCGGCCATGTAACGGGCAAAACCGTCAGGGTCGAACGCTTGCTCGTGGGACAGCAGATGCAGCGGGCGCCCAGACGCCAGCGCACCGAACAGCAGCGTATGGCCCAGGTCTGCGGCGACCGTCGAGACCATCGCCATGCTCGCCCCGTCATTCAGCGACAGGCGCGCAAGCACGCCCTGCACGTAATTGGCCAGCGCGCCGTGGCTGATCACCACGCCCTTCGGCTGCCCGGTGGAGCCGGAGGTGTAGATGATGTAAGCCGGTTGCTCGGCGATGACGCGCACGCTCAGCGCACCGCCATCGACCTCGGACCACAACGCAGCATCGAAGGCCAGCACCGGGCACACACCCAATTGAGCGGCCTTGTCGTCGCCGGACGCGTGAATCAACAACGCCGCGCCGCTGTCACGGGTTAGTTGCTGCAAACGCTCGGCGGGCTGTGCGCTGTCCAGCGGCAGGTAAACGGCACCGAGTTTGAGCACCGCCAGCAGGCTGACCACCCATTCCACAGAGCGGTCCAGGCACAGCGCAACGGCCATGCCCGGCTGGATGTCCTGCGTGTGCAGGTAGCGAGCGAACTGATTACTGCGCTGTTCAAGTTCGTCAAAGCTCAGCATTTGCTGCCCCACACGCAAGGCGGTCTTGCCGCGCCCGATGCGCAGGCCCTGTTGCCAGAGGCTGAGGAAGTCATCGCAGGCAAAATCAGCGCTCTGCTCAGCGGCGGGCAACGAAACGGTTTGCGGTTGATCGGCCAGACGCTGGTCAGTGTCCACGACCAGCGTTTGCAGCACAGCGCGCAATGCGTCGGCCATACGCTCGATGGTCGGTGGCTCGAACAGGTCGGTGGCGTAGGTGAAATAACTGCGTATGCCCACGGGCGTATCGGTGAAGTCGAAGGCCAGATCAAAACGCGCATCGCTGCTGCCGATCGGGAATTCATCGACCGTAAGGCCTGACACACTCTGCCCGCCGTCATCTGCGGCCAGTACGTGTTGATTGATCTTGAACTGGAACAGCGGGTTGTGGCCCAGGTTACGTTCTGGGGCCAGCGTGTCCACCAGGTGTTCGAAGGGCAGCTCCTGATGCGACTGAGCGCCGGTCACGACCTGTTTCACCTGATCCAGCAATTGCGCAAAGCTCTGCCACTCGTCCACCTGCACACGCAATACTTGAGTGTTGATGAAGAAGCCGATCAGCCCTTCCAGTTCGCTGCGTGTGCGCCCGGCGTTGGGCGCGCCGATGCGAATATCAGCCTGCCCGCTGAAACGCGACAGCACCACCGACAGCGCCGCCAGCATCAGCATGAACAAAGTCTGGCCGCTGTTGCGCGCCTGAGCTTTCAGTTGTGCGGACAGGTGTTCCGGCAGATCAACACGCACAGTTGCGCCGCGCTGACTGGGCTGTAGCGGACGCTCGTGGTCCAGCGGCAGGCTCAGCAACGGATGCTCGCTGCCCAGTTGCTGTTTCCAGTACTCCAGTTGCCGCTCGCCCTCCCCGGCCTCCAGCCAGGCGCGTTGCCAGATGGCGTAGTCGGCGTACTGAATCGCCAGCGCAGGCAGTTGCGCAGACTGACCGGACACCTGCGCCTGATACGACTGCACAAACTCGCGAATCAGCACTTCGCCGGACCAGCCATCGGACACGATGTGGTGCATGCACACGGTCAGCACGCGCTCGGCTTCGCCCAACTGAAACAGTTTGACCCGCAACAAGGTGCCGCTCAGCAGGTCGAAGGGCTTGTGCAGCTCGGCACGCACTTGGCTTTCGATATCGGCTGGCGCAACCTGCGTGAACTCAAGCGCGACGTGCGCCTGCTGAAGAATCTCCTGATAGAACGCGCCGTCCTCGGAAACAAACCGCGTGCGCAGGGTTTCATGGCGCTGCACCAGTTGGTCCAGCGCTGCGCTCAACGCCTGACGGTCCAGCGGACCGTTGAGGCGCACCGCCATGGGAACATTGTAAGCAGCGGTGTCCGGTTCCATCTGCCAGAGGAACAGCATGCGCTGCTGCGCGTAGGACAGCGGAATACGCGCTACTTCATGCCGGGTGACGGCGATGGGCAGCAGTTTGAAGCTTTGCCCGGTCTCGTGCATCTTGGCGAGGATCTGCCGGCGCTGTTCCACGGGCAACCCGGTAAAACGCTGGGCGATACGCTCTGCTGCAGACTTGTCCATGTCAGATACCCGCCATTTCATTCATCATTTTTTCGATATCGGACAAGCCGTCCTCGGTCAGCGACAGGCCGCTGCTGGCGAAAGCCTGAATAAATTCGTTCAATTGCGGTTTCTCGAAAATCAGGCGCAGCGGGATGTCGATCCCCAGGCCGGTGTGAATTCTGGAAATCAGTTGCGTGGCCAGCAGCGAATGGCCGCCCAGCTCGAAGAAATCGTCGCTCAGCCCGACGCGCTCGACTTTCAGCACGTCGGCCCAGATCGCAGCCATTTGCTGTTCCTGTTCAGTGGACGGCGCGACGTACTGACGCTGCAGCTGAGTGGCGTCCGGCCTCGGCAGGGCCTTGCGATCCAGCTTGCCGTTGGTGCTCAGCGGCATGCTGTCCAGCACGATGAAGTGCGTCGGCACCATGTAATCCGGCAGCGACTCCTTGAGATGCGCCTTTAACAGCTCGCGCAGATGATCGCTGCTCTGTTCAGCCACCAGATACGCTGCCAATTGCTTGCCGGACGGGCCGTCAACGTCGATGACCACCGCTTCATGAACGCTGTCGTGTTCCAGCAGGCAGGCTTCGATTTCGCCCAGTTCGATGCGCAGGCCGCGAATCTTCACCTGATGGTCGATACGCCCGGCGTATTCGATAACGCCTTCGTTGCGATAACGCGCCAGATCGCCGGTGCGGTAAAGCCGCCCGCCCTGCTCGTCGAACGGGTCCGGCACAAAACGCTCGGCGGTCAGCGCCGCACGGTTGTGATAACCGCGCGCCAGCCCAACGCCGCCCAGGTACAACTCTGCCGCAACACCTTGTGCGGCAGGCAGCAGGCCATCGTCCAGAATGTGGGTTTTCAGGTTGTCGATAGGGCGACCAATCGGCACGCTGAGCACGTCGTCCTTGGTGCAGGTCCAATGGGTCACGTCGATAGCCGCTTCGGTAGGGCCATATAGGTTGTACAGACCGGTCTGCGGTAGACGCTTGAGCACTTGGCCGACCAGTTCGGCAGGCAATGCTTCACCGCTGCACACCACACGCTGCAGGCTGTTACAGCTTTCTACCTGCGGGTGAGTCAGAAACGCCTGCAGCATTGATGGCACAAAATGCAGGGTGGTGACCTGATGCTGGCGAATGGTCTGCACCAGCCGCTCGGGGTCGCGATGATCACCCGGTAACGCCACGGCCAGGCGTGCGCCGGTCATGAGCGGCCAGAAGAACTCCCAGACCGATACATCGAAACTGAACGGGGTTTTCTGCAAAACGGTGTCGGACTCATTCAGCCCGTAAGCCTTTTGCATCCAGTGCAGTCGGTTGACCAGGGCGCGATGGCTGTTGCCTGCGCCCTTGGGCTTGCCGGTCGAACCGGAGGTGTAAATGACGTAGGCCAGGTTCTGCGGATGACTGAGGTTGACCGGGTTGGCAGTGCTGTAACCTTCCAGCCAGTCGCCGTCCTGATCCAGACACATGCTCTGCACCTGAACCGGCAAACGCTCCAGCAACGAAGTCTGGGTCAACAGCAAACCAATGCCGCTGTCCTGCATCATGTACGCCAGCCGATCCTCGGGGTAATCCGGGTCCAGCGGCACGTAAGCGCCACCGGCCTTGATGATCGCCAGCAGGCCGATGACCAGCTCCACGCTGCGCTCGACACAGATGCCCACCAGCACATCCGGCCCGACGCCCGCTTCACGCAGGCGATGCGCAAGCTGGTTGGCGCGGGCATTGAGTTGCGCGTAGCTCAGTTGTTCAGCCGCAAAAATCAGCGCCGGGGCATCCGGCGTCGCCAATACCTGCGCCTCGATCAGGCTGTGCAGGCAATGATCGCTGAGGAAATCGGCAGTCGTAGCGTTCCAGTCGCGGACAATCTGGTCTTGTTCGGCAGCGTCAAGCATCGGCACATCAGCAATGCGCTGACCGGCATTGGCGCAAATGGCCTGCAGCAACGCGAGCCAGTGCCCGGCCATGCGTTCAATAGTGCTGCGCTCGAACAGCGCGGTGGCGTAGGTCAGGCCTGCGCTGAGGCCGCCGTCCTGTTCGGCGGTGTTCAGGGTCAGGTCGAATTGCGCCGGGTAGCTCTCCGACATCAGCGCTTCAACCTGCAAACCGGGCAATGCGCGCACTTCGGCGCTGGCCTGGCTCTGGTGATTGAACATCACCTGAAACAGCGGGCTGTGGCTGAGGCTGCGTTGTGGCTGCAAGGCTTCGACCAGTTGTTCGAAAGGCAGCTCCTGATGCGCCTGGGCTTGCAGCGCGGTGTGTTTGACCTGTTGCAGCAGTTCGCTGAAGGTTGTGTGCAAGTCAAATTCGGCGCGCAGCACCTGGGTGTTGACGAAAAAGCCGATCAAGCCTTCGGTTTCCGCGCGGGTGCGGTTGGCAATCGGCACACCGACACGAATGTCCGGCTGGCCGCTGTGGCGATGCAGCAAGGTCTGGAATGACGCCAGCAACAGCATGAACAGTGTGACACCCTGTTGCCGCGCGACCTGTTTCAAGTCGTCGATCAGCGCTGGCGCCAGTTCGACCGCCAGCCGCGCACCGACGTGGCTTTGCACGACCGGGCGTGGATGATCGGCAGGCAGCTCCAGAATCGGCTGCTGGTCGCCCAGTTGCTGCTTCCAGTACGCCAGTTGCCGTGCCTGCTCACCGGCGTCCATCCAGCTGCGTTGCCACAGCGCGTAGTCGGCGTATTGCATGTCCAATTCGGCGAGCAGCACTTCGCGGCCCTGGCTGTAGCCTTCGTACAGGCGCACCAGTTCATCGACCATGATCGGCATCGACCAGCCATCGGAGACGATGTGGTGCTGAGTCAGAATCAACACATGTTCATCGGCGGCCAGGTGCAACAGGCGAACGCGCAGCAGCGGACCCTGTTCCAGATCGAACGGGCGCTGCATTTCCTGCTCCACACAGGCCTCAAGGGTCTGCCCGGCGGGCACGGATTCAACCGTCAGGGTCAAGGCACGCGGCGCATGAATGATCTGCACCGCCTGTTCGCCCTGCTGGCGGAAGGTGGTGCGCAGGGTCTCGTGACGGGCGATCAGCGCGCTGAAACTGTGCTCCAGCGCCGCGATGTCCAGCGAGCCGCTCAGGCGCAGGGCTGCAGGAATCGTGTAAGCGGTGCTTTCAGGGTCGAGCTGCCAGAGAAACCACTGACGCTGCTGCGCGTAAGACAAGCCCAGCCGCTGGTTGCGGTCGGCCTTGATGAAGCGTGGCGCGTCATTGCCCTGCCCTGCGCCCGCCGCTTGGGCAAAGGCTGCCAGATCGCGGGCTTCAAACAGGTCGCGTAACGAGAGTTCAACATCCAGTTGCTGACGAATACGCGAGATCACCTGCGTGGCCAGCAACGAATGGCCGCCGAGTTCGAAGAAATTGTCGCTGCGACCGACCTGCCCGATTTTCAGCACATCGGCCCAGATAGCTGCCAACTGCTGCTCCAATTCACCTTGCGGCGCGACGTAGGCCGCCTGCAACTGGCTCGCGTCCGGCGCTGGCAGCGCCTTGCGGTCCAGCTTGCCGTTGGCCGTCAGCGGCAGCTTCTCGAGGATGATGAAATGGGTCGGCACCATGTAATCCGGCAGATGCGCCCGGAGTTCGGCTTTCAGGGTTTCACGTAGAGCTTGTTGATCCTGATCAGGCTGAGTCGGCAGCAGATACGCCGCCAGTTGACCTTCCAGCGCTAGCATGACCACTTCGCGCACTGCCGGGTGCGCTTGTAGCCGCGCTTCGATTTCGCCCAGTTCGATGCGGAAGCCACGGATCTTCACTTGATGGTCGATACGTCCGGCGTATTCGATGGTTCCTGCGGTTTTGTAGCGGGCTAGGTCGCCGGTGCGATACAAACGGCCGCCTTCATTGGAGAACGGGTCCGGCACAAAGCGTTCGGCAGTCAGCGCAGCGCGGTTGTGATAACCCCGCGCCAGACCGGCGTGGCCGATGTGCAGCTCGCCGCTGCAACCTTGGACAACCGGGTTGAAGTCAGCGTCCAGCACGTACCACGACAGGTCCGGGATCGCTTCGCCAATCGGGCTGGCCGGATTGTGTGTATCGGCCAAGGTTATGGGCCTGTAGGTCACATGCACGGTGGTTTCGGTGATCCCGTACATGTTGATCAGTTGCGGCGTTTGCTCGCCGAAACGTGCGAACCAGGGTCTCAGGCTGGCAAAGTCCAGCGTCTCTCCGCCGAAGATGACTTTTTGTAACGACATCGGCACAGGCGAATCACAGGC
>NZ_LJRO01000227.1 GCF_001401155.1 Pseudomonas tremae | reverse complement strand
ACGGCGCCAGTCGCTTTCACTGAGGATGTGGGCCAGCTGCGGCGGCATCGTCAGTTGCGAAAGCGGCTGTCCCAGCAGGTAATCGCGCACCAGCCACATCCAGCGCCGCCGCAGGGCCTCTTTGTGGAACGACAGACTTTTCCAGACGCCCTGCTCATCCAGGCCGCCCGCGGTCACCGACAGGTGGACGTGGGGATGCCAGTTGAGCCGCCGGCCATAGGTGTGCAGCGCCCCGAAAATCCCGACGCGCAAACCGCGCCGCTTGGCGGTGTAGATCAGGTTATCG
>NZ_LJRO01000453.1 GCF_001401155.1 Pseudomonas tremae | reverse complement strand
CAGCAGGTAATCGCGCACCAGCCACATCCAGCGCCGCCGCAGGGCCTCTTTGTGGAACGACAGATTTTTCCAGACGTCCTGCTCATCCAGGCCGCCCGCGGTCACCGACAGGTGGACGTGGGGATGCCAGTTGAGCCGCCGGCCATAGGTGTGCAGCGCCCCGAAAATCCCGACGCGCAAACCGCGCCGCTTGGCGGCGTAGATCAGGTTATCGGCCG
>NZ_LJRO01000182.1 GCF_001401155.1 Pseudomonas tremae | reverse complement strand
GCCAAAGCGTTCATGCAAGGTCAGCATGTTGAAGTCGCCAAGGCCATGTTGAGTGTGGGCGTACAGATGGCTGGCCGTCTGGCTGAGGGCGAAGTCGAGAAGGATGACGTGCCCCACGTCCTGCACTGATCGGCGACCGGGCTTTTTAGCCCAGCCGGATGTTCAGGCTCTGTGCTTCCCCGATTTTTGCAGCACTGATCAATTGCTGACGCGCTGCGGTGCCACTGTCTCTTATACACATCT
>NZ_LJRO01000226.1 GCF_001401155.1 Pseudomonas tremae | reverse complement strand
GATCTGGCCGAGTCGCGTTTTCACACCGTGCAATTGCTGCAGGAAAACACGCTCGGCAATGTGAAGGGGGCCGAAACCCGTCTTGATGAAGCATTTTCAGTCATCGAGCAACTCCAGATCCGGCTTGAGCATTTGACGCAGCACACATTGACCCAAGGGCAGGTCGAGCAAGCACAGGCCCAGGCACATGCGCAGGCGCACTTGGACGATATTAATGCTCAACTCAACGCATCGTTGGGCAATGCGCACCATTGGTGGCTTCGCGCTACGGCCTACGAGCAACAACTGACAGCGATACACCGCAGCACGTCCTGGCGCATTACTGCCCCATTGCGCTTCGCCGCCCGTGTTATCTATTTGCCATTCCGTACCAGTCGGTCGACCTTCAGCCAGGTACTACGTCGCAGTGTGCCCCATGCCCGCCTATGGCTTGCGCGCAGACCCCTTATCGAACGCCCGGTTCTGGCGATCCTGAAATGCAACCCATGGCTGCATTCCAAGCTGAGCAACATGCACCAGGCCACTCTGAACCCTGCGCCTGAAACAGTTGCCAGTGATCTACAGCACGGCGTGATTGATCACGCACCACTGACCCAGCGAGGCCGCACGATCGAGAATGCCCTCAGGGAAGCCATCATGAAGGGCCAGAAATAATGCGTATCGTAATTGACATGCAGGGCGCACAAACCGAAAGCCGATTCCGCGGCATTGGCCGTTACAGTCTTTCTCTGGCGTTGGGGATAGTGCGTAACCGTGGGGACCACGAAGTTTATCTGGTGCTCAACGGCATGCTGGACGAGAGTATCGAAAATATTCGAGCCGCCTTCGCGGGACTGCTTCCTCAAAGCCATATCCGGGTGTGGTATGCCCAAGGACCAGTGGGTAGCCACGATCCAGCCAACAATGCCAGAAGAGAAGTGGCGCAGCAGATTCGTCAAGCCTGTATCAGTGACCTTGAGCCTGACGTAGTGCATGTGACCAGTGCCGTTGAGGGTTATGGCGATGATGCGGTCATCGGCAGCCCGCTGCTGGATAACAGAGCACTGGTTAGTTCGACACTGTATGACCTGATCCCCTTGGTCAGCCCCAAGCAATATCTGGATGGCAACCCCGCTTACAAAAAGCACTACCTAAGCAAGGTGGAAGACTTCAAAGACTACGGCCTGCTGCTGTCCATTTCCGAGTTCGCTCGAGAAGAAGCGTTGTCGCTGCTGCCGTTGGACAAAACCCGTGTCGTAAATGTCTCTACGGCCGCCGACGATATTTTCCGTCCGGTCGTAATGAGTATCGACGAGCGTGTTGCGCTTGAGAAAAAGT
>NZ_LJRO01000142.1 GCF_001401155.1 Pseudomonas tremae | reverse complement strand
CTCTACCCCAATAGCGCTTTTATCTCTTTGAGCTCTAGACTTTGTGAAAGTACTATATCAAAAATGAAAATCAACCCTATTGAGACATAAAAAACGCCTCAGACACGCGTCCCGCAAGGGTGTACTCGAATGAGACAGAAACGGCGTGCGCTCACTCGCAGCCAATTCCGGTTCATGACGGTCGATTGCAGGTCGAATCAGATGAATGCAGGTTCATTCGCAAATAATCCCGGTTTGCTGGCTCGGATAGACGCAATCAATCCCGGTCGAAAAACGCGATGATTGCAGGTCGAGGCCATTTCGATTGCAGGTCGTTACACCTATCCATAATCATATGCCTGGAAATTAACTGCGCCGTGCGAGCCGGTTGTCTGTGAAGACGGGCTCGCACGGTGCAATTTAAAACCACACCAGCTATTGATATCTATGCCTTGGAGGCAAGGTAAAATGCTTCGGCCTGCCTGCAAAGCTCATCAGTATGCCGTTCCATTTGTTTTTGTGCCCTCTTAATTTCCTTCATACCCCAGCGCTGTAACAGGCTTTGCTTTACAGCATTTGCCTCATCCGACTCATAGATGGATTCCACATTGACTATCGCCATTTCACCGTCACAGCTTGCGGTGCGCGTATTCATGACTACCTGGGTTACGTGATGATCCAGCACTTGGAAACCAAGTGACTGGTAGAACGGCACCTTCTTGATTGCGCAAGTGAGCTCCGTATAGGGATAGAGCTCTATCAGAGTCTTCACCAGCTCACTGCCGATGCCGCGCCGGCGGTAAGACTCTTTGACAGCCATATAGTTGGCCCCACACGCCTCAGGGTGCGTGGGTATGGGGGAGTACAGGAGAAACCCTGCAATCTCATTGGGCGTCGCATTATCGAAAGCTAATAGCAGTTCTACCGGCTCGCTGGCGGTCAGTCCGATTCGGCCCATATAAAACCCGACTTCGGTCGATAACGCCCAGCGGTAAAACTCGTAAAGCAAATTGCTGGGCGGCACGGCGACCAGGCTCAGGTCGGTAACGTAGTCCTTGACCATTGCGATGACTTGATCCCCCTCGGCCTGGGTGGGAGGTTTGGTATGGTAGCGGGTGATGCGCATGGGGTGTCCTTATGAGGGCAGCCTGTTAACCGAATTACTGTCTCGGGGTCACATAGAAGTTAAAACGTTCGGCAAAGCTGTTTATATTCACTTCGTTGAACAGGGCTTTGTGTGCAACTGAGAGACTTCTTCTGGATCACTTCGCAGCGGCGACTTTGGCTAGCCCACTTGGCGCTGGTGCATCCCCTTGGCCTCCAGCGCTCGCATCGACTCAACCGAATACAATGACTCGGGGACCAGTAGCAGGCGCTTTATGCCTATGGCCTCGCCAGTCTCCTGGCAAAAACCGTAGTCGCCCAGAGCGAGAATTTCCAAGGCCTTATGCACATCGCTCAACGTCTGTCTGTCCCTTTCTATCATGGTTGCAGCCACCGCTCTATTTTCCTCGTCGGAAGCGAAATCTGCTTCGTCCGAGTGACGCTCGATCTCGCAACTGGCCTGACAGCTGAGCAAGCGATTACGAAGCCCAGCGGCTTTGACCTCCAATCGATCTTTGAAAAAGGCCAGCTGGTCTATACTCATGTACTCGTCCTCAGCTTGATTCAGCAGTTGCTCAACGCTCATCAATGCCATCTTGTGCTCCTGGTATGGTTGGTCATTCAAACCGAGTGACCAACGAGCGCCACCGGCGCTTATGAGTAATAACAGGGCCAGGCTTGCCATCGGTAACTTCGTTATCAACGTTTCTGCTCTGGGCTTCGACGGCGTCCGGGGCTTCAATCTGGATACGTACAGCCCCAGTGTCCTCTGAAACGCTTAGAACTTGGATCTGTATTCCATCGCCAATCATAATATTTTCACCTTCGCGGCGAGTCAGAAGGAGCATACGATTTACCTCTTTACCCGGAAAACTGGTCAGCGCTCGGTCTCTGGCGTCATCTGATGCGCCGGATGGGGAGTCGCGCCAGGGCGTGCGCGATCGGGCAATTCTGGCAGTGCTGCTGTACGACAAGCAGCGTCGTTAAGAGTTATACCTGCTGCAGAAAGGTGACCTGCAGGAGCGCTGGGGTGCCTGCAATATTCACTCGCGCCGAACCTCCAGCTCTTGCTGCAGTTGCCAGTGGAAATTCATTTTTCCTCCGTAGTAGCAACAAAATCAGGTGCCAAAATCATGCGATTCAGTGGCTTGTCTTTCCTCCACTCCATTCCGGCCTCCTCGACCCATTTCTCCAACATGGCAGCCGTAATCTGCTTGGGCCCGCGCATCGCGTGCATGAGCTCAGCAGCGCATTGATGGTAGCCGCGTCTGTAAGCGCCTTCTCTTTGTACATCGGCAGGCCCCATGTCCGCACCGGGTTGCATGCCCCCATCTAAAAGTTCTTTGAGTGACATTCTGTGGTGTTGGGGCTCTTGCACGGGCGCTGCATATTGGCTTGCTGCTGCAGCTGATGCAGTGTTCCAGTCTCTATGTCCATGCATGACTGCAACCGCTTCGAGAACCTGGCTATGGGTCAGGGGAATGTTGCTTTCTGACAGGTGTGCGCGCAGACGCTTGGCCTGCGATTTGAGCGTTTCAATCGTGGTCATGAGTGTTCTCAAGATACCGGCTCGCAATGCGTGTCGTCCCTCCATTGCGACCTGCCGGTGAGAATCACCATTAGGGGTATAAAACCTTGCTTTCACCTTGCCATACGGCGGAGGGGGCGGGCAGCAAGTTGCCCTGTCCTAAGCCTATTTCAGCCACATTTAATTATCAAGTTGATCACTACATTTTTCCGACTTGGTGACAACGAACGCCACCGGCGCTTAACCAGCCTGGACGAGGGGCCTGTTGCAGATCTATTTGGCCGAACTGACTGATACCAGCTCGATGTACCTGTATTTCTTGCGAGCGATCTTCAACGCATCCATTTCAGCCTGAAGGAGGCTGAGCGTATCGGCCTCGTGGGTGATCAGCTCTGTCTTGCCTTCATACTCATTGCCTACACGCAGCGTGACTATCAGTTTGGATACAAAATTCTTGGCCGTCTTCCGCCGATCAACTGAATGCTCAGGCCTTATGACCACAGCATGCGCTTGAGTCTGTGGGATCACTAAAGGTCCGGTAGACCCGCTAGAGCCGAACAGTGCTTGCCGCATTTCTTCTTCGGTCATATTCTTTCTGGCTTCCATAAATGATGTTCCTGCTAGATCCTTGGGGAGCAAAAAGCTTCCCTCTCCTACGGGCTTGGGCATTAGACTGGGACTTTTCCGTGGTCAATGTGCCAGGGTGCCAGGTTCTTGCGGGCATTTAGCAACGCAGGAAGTATCGAGGGGGCTTCCAGCCACTGTCGATATTATTCCCAAGTCATACCCAGGTACGCGTGCAACTCCATACCTGCTCCCGCGGGACCTTCGTGCCAGTCCGCTATGAAATGCTCGATATCTAATACTTCCCCGCGAAGGCTTTTACGCCGAGAACAATCCCTATTACAGGTCCAATACTCATTAACGATTCGATCACTATTCTAACTCCCGTCAGTGATTGGGTAGATTGGCAGCGATTGTGAATTTCCTCTATTCACTGCTTTATTCATCATCACGAAGGGCCCAACCTGTTTTGGCAAAAGCCCACCTTGCCAAGGCCAGGTCGCCGGTATGTTCAGATTGAAATTTTTCCCATTCTGCGCACGGAACACTGACGCATTTTGCTTTATTCATTGGTGTTCCGGTGTTCCCTCCCCGTGAGGTTAGCAGTACAGAATCATCGGACTGCAGGTTGAGATCGATCCGTACCAACAAAGGATGACCATATCCATTGCCTGTCACATTAAGCGGGACCGTGGAGGTTATGAATTTTTCGGTAAGTCTCTGCTTTGCGCTCATTAATTTTACACTCCCGTGCCATTGGCATAATCAGCCCAGTTTTTCCGTTGTTCGTGGAGCTGGTGGTGGACAGGGTGACTTGTCACCCTGGTTAGCAGCAGCCACCAAGCCCCTGGGCGCGGTAGCCCTTACTCCATCTTGTAGATGTCAGCTAGCCCCTGAACTCGTCCTTTTTCCCAGGCGGCGGCCTCCTGCCCTTCATAAGGATGCTCTTCATCTCGCGAGTCATACCCAAAAACAATGCCGGCATAATAGCCTTCTTGCCACGGCACGGTTTCCAGCATCTGCGAGTCATGACTCATAACGGTTTCACCACCGCCGCCGTTGTAGTGATCTGTCATCAGCATTTTCCGTGGTCAGTTGGCTTTCTGCTCGGGGGCACAAACGGGCGTACCGTCAGGCTTCAAATAACGGGTCAACTTCAAAATGCCGTTAACCTCCGTTACCTCCCAAGCACACCCCTTGGAATCCGCGAGGGTCATGTTTCCCCCGAGCGGCTTTGCATCTGCCAAAACGCGAGCCTGGCCGGCTTCATACTGAGCCTGAGTGATTTGATCGGCACCCGTGCTTGCTGCATGGGCGACCGAGGCTGTGAGCAGCATCAGTGCTGCGAAGAACGTCTTCATATGTGATTTTCCCTTAACCGGTTGGGTCACTCATGTTGCATTCAGTGACGTGATAGATCCGCTGCCCGGAGGGCAGGGCCTGGTCATCGAGGACTTCTGCAATTCGCCACTCACGACAGTCAGGATCGCCGCATTCGTACATGCAGTCGTCTGGCTCTGCTCCGTCCGCTGTCTGGATCAGCTTCACCAGATACGGGGGTTGCCCGTCCTCATCCTGCACCTGGACAACTTCACCGAACGCTCTGCGTTTGCTCATGCTCTTTTCCCTCGACTTTGGGTGCAGCCGAGCGACCTTTTCCCTTGGCTCAGCGACCTTTCACGCAGCCACTCCACGATTTCGAGCCCTGAGGTTGCGAGCATCAGAACAAATGCCAAGCCGAGAGCAAGAATACCTGCCTCGATATACGCAACATCACCTGTGTTCTGCCATGCTTCCCCAAAAGCTATTGAAGCCAGAACTGCAATAATTTGAGCGATTGCGAGTTTCATACGACGTTCCTTGTGTCTTTATCGATGCAAAAGTGGCGTTTTTCTACTGACCCAACCCCGCACGAAGCGAGGCTTGGGGTTACACTGACGTTTTCCTCGTCTCGGGTAACAACTGATCAGCCCTGATCCCCCACGCCCAGTTCAGTCAGCCGCCGAGCCCGGCGCGCCTGAGCGTCATCGCGATAACACTGCACTGCAGGAGCCGTGATCAGCTTTGCGTCGTACAGCGCTTCGATATAACCAGTCGCATACGCCGTGGCAAAGCGCACTTCCGTAGGATGTTCAGCGGTGTCGATCAAGCCCAGCGCGTGGACAATTTTGCTGTCAGGGGTGGCTGTGGCCATTTCGTCATTCCTTTCTGTGCTGGGCTTGTCAGGGCTGTCAGGTCCTGAGTCGCTACCTGCATCAGTGTCGGGTGAGATTTAGCCGCTACTGCGGCCGCCTCGGCGATTGGATCTTTGTTCTTCATAGCGATTTTCCTATACCGTGGAGTGTCGAGGCATATCAATAGATCAAGCTCCCGGCTCGCGAGGACGATCCGGCGTCGCTGGACGATCAAACTCTTCACGGCAAGGATCGCACAATGTGTAGCAAACACCGGCCGTCGTGTAGCTTCTGGCCGTTGGCTGCTGCGTACTGCAGCGATCGCAGCAAAGACAAAGTGGCTTCATCGGTATCGGATATTTCATTCCGCATCCTCAGTGAATCGCTTCAATGAGGCAGTTTTACCTTATATGGTAAAACGATCAAGCATTATTTTACCTTTTAGGGTAAAACCCACTAAGTGACGCAGCGCGCCGATGCTCTTCCCGAATGACCTCAAGACGTCGCCAGAACTGGCTCATGTTCACACCATGTTTTGTCCATGCATCGCTAGCCGAAAGCCCCCCTACAAGATGCTCTCGCAATGCCTCGATCAGCGCCGGGGCACGAATGGAAGTACCTTCCAGAAGTAGCTCAAAATGCCGGGGATCGACCTTGCCAGCGATCAACCCCGAGTCGGTATCAACCATCAATAATCAGCCTTTTGCGAATTGGTTCTACTTTACCCTTTATGGTAAAGCTCGTAATGACTACAAAGCAACTTCAAATGCCCGACGAATCATCGCGGGATCGACGGTCAAATCGGGCTCGCTGTGGTCAAGGATCGAATTGTCCAGGGCGAAGGGATATTGCTCGGCGGTTGGGTAAAGTCGTAGTGCTCTCTGTCAGGATTGGTGACGAATCGCGAATGATCCTGAGAGAGTTGGTTGCGGGCCTGCTGGATAACTTATAGGCCCGCGTGCCGTGTTGTTCACGGAAAATAATAAAACCTAGGCGGGCTGGTGACAGCTATCGACCCAAAGCGGCCGATCGCCGAAGTCGGCTAGCGGCCAAAAGAGGTCATAAAGTGTCTGCAAAAGCTGGGGCGATTCAAGCGTCGCCTTCACAGGGATACGGCGGATTCACTTCAGGAATTCTTGCCTCGAACTCTTCGGCCAGCCATTCATATTTTGGGCGTACTCTGTCGTCGTCTTTGAACTGTTCCCGCAGCTTTTCGATCTCTGCTGGCGCTTTCAGCATTGATTGTCGGAACTTACGAAGAACTTTCTCACCGGACATGACCAGCGAACTGTCATTCAAAATATGCCTGAAAGCAGTCGCAAGAGTGGCGTAATAGTAATCACCATCTTTTTGTATGAATGACTCGAACAGTCTAAATGTATCAACCGTCCTGTAACGTTCGATGCAGTGCTTATCAATCAAAAATCTAGGATGGTCGGCTTTCTTGTTTTCAAGGAAGTATGCTTGATTCATTGCTGGCCCGAACATTGGACCACCTTGGATGTGGACAAGCTTTCCGACTGTCACACCACCGCGAAGCAATAGGCTATGTGACATCCACATCATTGCGCTAATTTTAGTGAGTAGATCCATGACCATTTGCGACGCAATGATATCATCAGAGCGGGCAGATATAACTAAGCTGTCAGAAAAATAGTTAATGCTAACCGGATGCATTTGCTGCTGAATTGTTGACATGTATCGAGCGGTTTCTCTAACCCGCTCTACGTCTTCCGCAGGGATTAACTCTAAATTAACGGTAGTAACAAGCTCAGCTTCTATCTGTGTCGGATGCATCGCCACCAATGCATCAAGGATCTTCTGGGGAAGATCAGGTGTGACGGCGCTTTTCTCTACTAGTTTGCCAAATCCCAAAATATCTACAAAAGCAATGAACCGTTCTTCGTACATCTTGACCTTCCCTGTTGAAGTTGGATGATTATGCCAACGGTTTCTAGAGCCCGCCCAGCTTTCGTCAACACCCATGTCCGCTCTTGGACGAAACCAGCCTCAGGGCTTCGCATCAGCCTCACGGGTAGGCTTCAGGACCATAGCTCCGTCGGCGAGCTCAATGCTCAACGAATCACCGAGTCCGACGTTCATTTTTCTTATGACGTCCAGATGGAAGTCGATGATGACGTCACCGCTGCCATCCCCTGGATGTTGGCAAACCACTGTTGTTTGAATTGACTCTCTCATCAGAGGCTAGCTCCTTTCTCGGCTTAGGTGCTCAGGCGCAGATCTAAAACATTTTATGGCAGTCACTCGATCGATTGATGAAAAGCCTGAGGTACAATTTTCTCTACTCCTTTTCTCAGGAATACCAGCTTGACCGACATCGCCACGCAAGACGCAAGCTCAAAAAGGCTCAGGACATACCTGCGCTTCGAAGCCACTCTACTCATCGCTAGCATGATCGGAGCATTCACACTCAGCGGGTACGCTTACCTTGAGAAGTATTACCTGACGATGGATGTTGCTATCGAACGCTTGGGTATCGGCGCTCAGGAAATCCTGGCTTACGGAGCTGCCAGATTTGGGTCTTACATTGGGGCTTTGGCTTTTGGCATGGCTCTAGTGGGAATCTTCGCTTTTCTTTTACTACTATTGGAAAAAACTAGAGAAATGCCGGGCGAGCCCCAGCCACTCCCAAAATGGGTTGCCCATGTTCTCAAGCGTGCGATCGAAAACCGAGGTATTGCCGTAAGCGTTGGATCGATCTGCATAATCGCCGGACTGCTGATTTCTGCTTGGTTTTTGCTGGTGAGATTGCCTTCAAACGATGGCCGCTCTGCAGCGCTTAAGCAGGTATCAGAATGCGTTAAGCGTCGGGTAGTCTATGCAAATCTTGATCAGTACGAGGGGTGCCAGGTTGCCGAGTCGGAAGACATGCTGTATCTGCTCCAGCTGCAAAAATGTGACAAGTCGGGAGTTGCGTTTCGAACACTACAGCTGCCAAAACATGGCCTCAGAAGCATTACCACAGAGACCCTGTTCTACCCTTATGAAAGGCCCGATGCTCCCGGATGCTCGAAAAGCTGATCTCAGTCTGGGCTGAAAGCGCCGAAAGCATTCGCTCCGAGATTGAAAGTCACATTGCGGGTAGGTGTAACGGCCTGCAATCGAAATGGCTCAGACCTGCAATCATCGCGTTTTTCGGCCGGAATTGATTGCGTCTATCCGGGCCTGCAAACCGAGATTATTTGCGAATGAACCTGCATTCACACTCTCCGACCAGCATTGCATCGCAGCAAACCAGAATTAACTGCGGATGCCATGGGACTTATGCGCCAACACGCATCTACCTAGGCACTGACATCATGGGCGCTAGTAATCGCACCACAAGCACGCCAATGTCGTTTGTACCCATAATGTCTACAAGTGCGTATGGAAGTCGTATTCCTGGCCGTAAAGCTGGCGTTCGCGGTGTCAGGATGGTTACTGCAGGCTGAACGGCAAAAGTGTCAGAGCTGGCTACGCATAGGGAGCGGTTGCAGGTAACTACCGCAAAGGGGATGTCTAGCTGGTAGACACCTAGTCGTATCCCAGACTTCTTTAGTACCTCCTCATCGAAGTACGGCTGAAAGCGATTCTGTCCAAGAAGCTTGTAGTAGGCCGAACCAAACGAGCCCATTGGGCGCTTGCTTACTTTTGCTGCTTCTGCACTTTCGTAAGCATCAATCACAGCCTGTTTCTTCTTTTGTACCGTGTCTCTTTCTTGGAGCAATGCCTGCTGCTTCCTAGTGTATTTGAGGTCTTCGGCGTCTATGTATGCGGCCCCCTTGGCCTTTATTGCTTCAATACGGGACAGAGCTTGGGGGATGTCTTCGATTTCATCACTCCCACTCCATGGGTGAGCATTCCCGAACTGCTCGATTGTTGCAGCATCCCTACGAAAATCTGCATCTGTCTGGGCTTTGGTCTTTACCGGTATATTAGCCTGGCATCCACTTACCAAGAACCCTAATGCAATTGTTACTGCTATCCCTGCTTTCATGGCTGCTCTTTAACTGAATGTGCTGTCCGGCAATACTACCTGCAATGGCCTGCGACAAGCGTGGCTTCGGGCAGATCAACTGCAAATGCCCTGGGCCTCAGATCGGCAACCCCGCCGCCAGCATCCTGTCGCGCAGTTCTGTAGTGCGAGCCGGATCGAGTGCGTTGCTGAACGAAATCTTGATCGCTTGTGGAAACGCGAGCGTATCCGTAAAGGGCCATCGTCAAGTTTGTCTCTTTAGGCTCTAGAAGCTGAGAACTTACCATCTCAAAAATGAAAAGCCACCCTATTGAGACGCAAAAACCGCCTCAGCCACGCGTCTCACAAGGGTGTACTTAAATGAGACAGAAACGGCGAGTGATCACTCGCAAATAATTCCGGTTCATGACGGTCGATTGCAGGTCTAACCAGATGAATGCAGGTTCATTCGCAAATAATCCCGGTTTGCTGGCTCGAATAGACGCAATCAATCCTGGTCGAAAAACGCGATGATTGTAGGTCGAGGCCATTTCGATTGCAGGTCGTTACACCTAGGCCGCTACATGGCACACTACTGGCATCAGTGTGAAACCAGTTAGGGTCATATGAGCGACTTCAAACACATCGAAGGACAATTGCGCGAGTGCTTAGGCCGTGTTGTCTACACGCATAAGACTCATGAAAAGATGGCAGACAACTGCGCTGCCACATTACAGCGACTGAAGATTTTGCAAATAGTGCTGTCTGCCACGACCGCGTCTGGTGCGGTTATTGTCGCGGCTTTCGACCCACACTGGGTGAAGCTCATTACCGCCACGCTCTCCATTCTCACCCTGATCCTGTCCGGCTACATGAAGGGGTTTGATCCAGGAGGGACGGCACAAAAGCATCGCGACGCCGCCGCCAATATTTGGCCCATCCGGGAATCCTATCTTTCTCTCCTGACCGATCTGAGAGCAGGTGCCATCACCTATCAAGAGGCATCTGATCGTCGAGACGAACTGCAGAAAAAGCTTAGCGCAGTTTACAAAGCAGCCCCGCAAACAGACGCTAAAGCGTACGCAGCAGCCCAGGAAGCGCTCAAGTTAAACGAGGAGTTCACGTTTTCTGACGCCGAGATTGACTGTTTCGTACCTGCTCCCCTGCGCAGTAAGGCTGACGTATGACGCAGGTAACCTCAGTTGCAGACCGTTTTATTGCCCAGCTCGCTTCCACTCTGGAGATTCCTGGCGAGCGCTATGAAGCTGCTGATCGCAGTTATCGCTCTATTTGTAGATGGTTAGAGCGTCCGGATTCCCGATTTTCCCGTACCAACATCAATGCTTACATCCAAGGCTCATTTCGTCTCGGGACAGTCATCCGCCCGCTCAATGGAGAAGAACACTACGATTTGGATGTTGTGTGCGAATTCGGGTTAGACAAAGGAGAACACACCCAAAAGCAGCTTTTCGACGACCTCGGACATGAGCTCAGGTTGTACGCTGCGCGACATTTGATGGAGGAGCCATCAGGCTGGGACCGCTGCTGGACGCTCAATTACGCCGACTCAGCTCAGTTTCATATGGATGTTCTCCCGTCGGTCCCCGATGGGCAACGGCAGCGTAGGCTTCGGGAGGCAAGCAGGCTGGCACTGGCGTTTGTGGATAAGTCGATATCAATCACTGACTGCAATCATCCGTATTATCGACACTACACCGATGACTGGCCATCGAGTAATCCTCACGGCTACGCTGATTGGTTCATGTCGCGTATGGAGGTTGCCTTCAAGGAACGGCGCCAAGCTATGGCTCTTAACGAGGCCAAAGCCGACGTGGCAGACATCCCCGCCTTCCGAGTTAAAACACCTCTCCAGTCAGCGATTCAAATCCTAAAACGTCATCGGGATCTGCGATTCTCGGAAGAGCCGGAAGGTCGCCCCTCATCGATCATTATCTCAACCTTGGCAGCTCACGCCTACCGCCAAGAAGCTACGGTTACAGGGGCACTGTTCAGTATTCTCTCCTCAATGCACCAGTTCATCGAGATGAGAGGGGAAGTCTATTGGATTGCGAACCCCTCCAACCCGAAAGAAAATTTTGCCGACGCGTGGGAGGCTGAACCGGAACGAAGATTGGCATTTGAAGATTGGCTCGATACCGCCCGTAACGACTTCGCGCGTGCAGGTGAGACCGCCGACCTGCAGCAGTTGATTGACGTTCTGTCGCCTCGAATTGGACGGGAGTTGCTGGAGAAAGCCGCGACGAAGATAAGTCCAAGTGCCGTTGCAAAATCTGCCAGCGGGCGCCGACTTCTAGGATCAATGCAGCGGCTGTTTGATGCGCCACATCGTAAACCCGTGGCATGGCCGACTGTCCCATCAGGCTCTGTAGTTTTGTCCTGCACAGTGAGCAAATCTGGTTTCCGTACAACGGCGGTAGACGATAACGGCAATCCCGTCCCAGTCGGAAGCTCTTTGCGATTTGAAGCCATCAGCGGACTGCCTCGCCCCTACAAAGTATTTTGGCAAGTAGTAAACACAGGTTCAGCAGCCCAGAAGGCGAAGGATCTACGCGGAGGATTCGTAGAGGGAACGGTATCCGCAGGCAATTTAGTCCGTATGGAGCGCGCATCGTACAGAGGGTCACATACGATCGAGTGCTTCATAGTGAAGGACGGATACTGTGCAGCTCGAAGCGGACCCTTTATCGTCAATATCGGATAGCGTCAGCCGGCTATGCCTGTACCGCTAACTGCGCTTTGAAGGTTCAAAAGTCAAAGCGTCAGGCAGGGAGAGGTGAACGCTGTGTCATTGATTGACGGTGTTGACGCCCTACAGACCATTTACATCAACCGCGCGACGGGCCCCGGCAACAACGATGATGAGCGGGACTATCCGCTTTACAGACAAAGCGTGCTTGATGATGCTCGCGCTGTGGCGTTCGTTCCCGCATGGGTCAGGCGCTATCGCAACCTGGACCAGTTTTGGGGTTTCATACAGCCGAAATTTCCGTCATACGCACAACGGCGAACGTTCATCTGGGACGAGTTCAGAAAGCTTATAGAATTCGCGGAATCCAATGATTCTCATCCTTCAGATGCAATACTGTCTGAGGCGCTAAAACGCTTTGACGCTGAACATGTACGGAATGCCTGGAGTAAAGCCCTGGAACGCCGCGCTACCGATCCTGAAGGCGCGATTACCGTAGCCCGAACACTGCTGGAGTCGGTTTGTAAGCACATTCTAGAGGAGTCGGGTGAGAGCAATATAGACGTCGCGCCGGATCTCAACAAACTCTACAAGCAGACGGCATCGCTCTTGAACCTTACAAAAGCGCAGCATGAGGAGGTTCTTTTCAAACAGATCTTGGGCGGCTGCACGGCAGTCGTCGAGGGGTTAGGTGCACTGAGGAATCGCCTTAGTGATGCCCATGGCAAAGGACGGGGTGGCGTGAAGCCAGCTCCGCGTCATGCGGAGCTGGCAGTGAACCTCGCAGGTTCCAAAGCACTTTTTCTACTTGCAACATGGGACGCCATGTGGAGTCGATAGCAGTCCTTCTCCAGGTTTGAGGAAAGGCATTATCACGTTAATCATGGGGTCATCTGAACGCTCTTATCTCGTGAATGCAGCTGTCAACGTCCCTATTGGCCGACTGCTGCCCTCCACCAATGGCAGCTATGGTTCGATAGCGGCCGTACAAATCGTGACCGGGCTGGCCTCACGTACCTTGTGATGGCCGGCACAGCATTTGTTCACGGAAAATGCTACCGCGCCTGCGGCTTGGGGGCTGCTGCCGTCCAGCGCGACAAGTCACCCTGTCCACCACCAGCTCCGGGGAAGACATGATCACATGTCCACGGTCAGCCGATCTGCCGGGTACTGGTTCATGAACGCTGCGCTCTGCTCCGGCCGCGCGGTCAACCAGTCCATATACGAGCCCTTCGGCAAAATCACTACCATGCGCTTTTCGTCCTGGGGCTTGTGGTACGCATTCATGAAGTCGTGATCATCAGCATTCACTGTCAGCATGGTGTAGCTGTGCAGGGTCTGGTCGGTGGACGGATCGCGCCACTGCTCCCATAGGCCCGCAATCCCCAGCAGCTCGCCGTCTGCACGGGCTATACGCGTGACAACTGCCTTGCCCGATCGCCAGTCCGGCTCATATATGGCCACCGCCGGGATAATGCAGTGTTGCGCGTGGCGCCAGGCATGCCGGAATGACGGTTTCTCGGCCACTGTCTCTGATCGAGCATTGTATGTGCGCCTGGCAATTTTACTGTCCTTGCTCCAGGACGGGATCAACCCAAAGGAGCCGGTCAGCACTTCCACGGGTGCGGGCGATTCATTGTCCTCGTCGCGTCCGTCAGCGCTACGTAGGAATGGACCGATGTAGCCAGGCCACAAATCAAGTCTGCCCTGGTCGAACGGTGCTACGCCGAACGCTTCGGCTACCTGGTGCGGTGGCGGTGCTTCGTAATGGCTGCACATAGAGCCTCACTGGAACATGTAAATGTCCTAATGTGAGGCCCTGCCCTGCCCCAGCGTTCCAATTATTCGACTCTACAGACGCTGACCCTTTAGGAGCCCTGCTGGCCAGGCTATTTTGAATTCAGCTCACGCGCCAGTGCTGACAGCGCCCTTTTAAGGGTCTCCCCTAGGGGAGCATCAATGTCATCTGCAAGGCGATAAAGCTCATCTTTAGTAGCTTGATCGCCCTTGATATTGATTTGGATATTTCTGCCGGTTGTGAACCTTCGCTTTGATCTATCGACTCGTGCATTTGATGGGGCTGGATGCCGGGCTACGAAGCCATGTTCGCTTGCCAGCTCTTCAAGTGCAGCACTTTCCTGTTTCGACTTTTGGCTAGCAGCAGGCTTAGGCTCAAAATTCTTCAGGCCCTCTAAAGGATCGACTCGACTCATGCTTCAACCTCCATAGGCTTTGCATCGCCGGGTGTAAGCTTGGCAATAACTTCGCGAGCGAAAACCTCAGCATTATCAATGGCTTTATCTACATTGGATACTTCGTTGCGAGGAAGCAATTCCAAGGTTTGACGATATGAAAACATGGCTTTGAAGGCAGCCCTTTCGTTGAGTTCAACCTCAAAAAACGGGATACCTCCTTTCTTGAAACTCTCTCGAATATGCCGTGTGTCCCTGCTTTGTATTGCGACGGAGGTGCGCGTAAATAAGACCGCGTAGGGCAATTTGTAGTCGGGCTTATGCTTCTGAATGCCTCGCTCATGCGCTCTGATGAGACCAAACGCCCTACTGGCTTGCTCAGCATCCAACTGCGATCCTTGGGAAGGAATTATAACCAGATCAGACTCCGCTATAGCGTACGCGACGATTGTCGCCGCTGTGCCTTCAAGATCCACGATTACAAAAGGCGTCTTGGTTGCTGCTTCCGCAATGGTGTCACTTATCGTTTGGTCTGTTACACCGGAGATAACAGTCATGTTCTCTGGAACCGCCCCCCCTTTTGACCAGGAGTCTATGGGGTGATTTGGGTCAGCATCAATCACTGTCACAGGCACACGCTTTGCAATCTGAGTGGCCAGCGCAAGGGCAGATGTTGTCTTGCCAGCCCCGCCTTTGGGGGACACGAACGATATGACCGGCATATAAGCACCTATAGTATCTATCAGGAATTCAAGAAGATATCATTATGGATACCCTTAATGATATCCATAGTGAATTCTTTAGGAATTCTTTAGGATATCTATCAGGATATCCTGATAGATATCTCACAAGAATTCAATAGAAATTCAGAAAGAATTCCCAAGGCTTTCTTTCTGAATTCTTTGAGGGATTCTTTCTGAATTCATTAAGGAATTCAAATAGGGGCGAATAGAGAAAACGGAAAAAATCGTACGCTAGCGTGAATTCTGTCAGGTTGAGGTCATAGAAGTTGGCGGCGATCCGTCAGGAAATACAGAAACCATCCTAGTCTGACAGGGGGCTGGTGAGCAGCCTGACGCCGTGTTGAGGTGTACTTCAATCGGACACAGTCCAGGCTGCACGAGGGCCTGTCCCATGTCGGAAGTGCTTACCGTACGATTTTTTCCGAATTCTGCGGGCTCCCCTGAATCACGTATCTCTAGTGCGGTCATCGCTCTTCACAAGTTCCGACAGCGGCTAAAAGCCGCTCCAAGACCTGCGCTTCAACACCCCCTTCATCGCTGCCCTCCCTGAACGCAGAGCAAGTCGCCGCATTATTGCCACTTGAATAATGAAATACTGCGATTAGGCCGCCTGGCCCGACTCCTGTGTGCCCAACAAGCATATGCCCACTTTTAGTTCCGCCGATCATCAAGCCCAGCCCATAGCCCGGACTGGCCCAAGGCCTTCCTTGCATTGGCCCTCCGAGCACAATTGCATTATGCATTTCATGCAGCAATGAAGAAGGAAGAAGCTCCCCGGTCAGCAGCTTGTTCAGCAACATAGTCGCCTCTGAGAGCGGGCCTACCAGCAAACCATGATAGACCCAGCCAGGGTGGTATGACTCAATGGCTCCCAGATATACCTCATCCAGATCTTCTT
Organism: Pseudomonas tremae; assembly: GCF_001401155.1. GTDB lineage: Bacteria > Pseudomonadota > Gammaproteobacteria > Pseudomonadales > Pseudomonadaceae > Aquipseudomonas > Aquipseudomonas tremae. Next base: position 9,600 of record NZ_LJRO01000142.1, on the reverse strand, counting down.
GCTTTTTTGCGAGCCGAGTATGTGTCAAACCGAGGGGCGACAGCACACGTTGGGTCAGTGCAGTTCCTAGACTTACCCCCGTAACTCGCTCGATCAGTCTGGCAACAAGCATGTAGCCTACGTTGGAGTATCGCCAGCCAGCCCCTGGTGCGTAACGTAATCTGACACCGTCAAGACGTTGCATCATTTCATCTGCTGACCACGGCGCCTGGCCCTCGGCAACAGCCGCGTAGTAATCCTCCAGCTCTGAGTAGTCCGCAAGTCCGGCTTGGTGTTTGAGCAGTTGCCGAAGAGTGAACTGGCCTTCTTGGACATGATCGTCAAGCTGGATCAATCCGTCACGAACAAGAGAAAGCGCCGCCGCAGCTAACACCGTCTTGGTAAAGCTCCACCAAGGGACAACCATTTGTGATTGCTCCGTAGGCAACTGTTTACCGTTCAATATTGTGGAACAAAGCATCCTTAGACTTCCTTGTAGGGCGAAGGCTTGAAACCAGCGAAGGCTTCGGCAGAAAAGAGCATTGACTATTACAGGGTACAGTGGCCGTGCAGACTTGCGCAGGGATCAATCGCAGATTGCTTCCATTTTACGGTAGCTACATGCGTCCTCACAGCGGACACTCGAAAGATCCTGATACTCGTTCATAGCTTCACGCGCGAAGCGATTGCTTCAGGGTGGCAGGAAGCGGAGCTAATCTTCATCCCAATCGAGCGAGGCGGACTTATTGTGTGATGGCCAGACGCTTACAGCCGGAACCGACCCCGAATAGGCGCAATTAGTGACGGTCGAAAAACTCTAAGGCGAAGGCCGAGGGCAAGTATCAGGGGCGGCCGGTCAACGCCGATCTGCACAAGCGCGTGAGAGAGCTGCTGGCGGCCGGGTTGGGTATCCGGTACAGCCAGGCACGCAGATTGCTCGACAACTACCGTAATGCGGATCAGGAGTGGAACGTCTTCAGCTCCTAACCAGGAGCTCAGTGAGATTCCAGTGTCTTCGCGCTCCCTCGCTATTCAGATCGTCTATGACCGCCCTGCCTGCGCCGTCGGCAGTAGGGTAGACGTGAGCGCCGCTGAATCCGGCCCGACTGCATAGCTTCAGCAACCTTACTGCCTCAAATACTGGCAGGGTGAACTTGATCATTGGCCCCGGGATATCGGCGAAATAGTTCTCCAGTCCCTGCACTGTAAACGGGCCGGAACGAAACCCCGAGTGTGGATGAACAGTGAATAATCCTCCCTGTGCTGCAAGGTGTTTACTGATTGAGCCTGGAGAATGATGAAGAGTTATCTGAGGATGCAACCCTATCTGGTCACGGTTCATTGCCCAGATGGCTATGCGCTTTTCACTAGACCAGTTTGCGTAGTCAGCAACTGCCGAGCTGGCTGCGAAATATAGGGCAGTGAACGCCTTGGTTGTCCAGTCAAGTAAGCGTGTCGGAACACCGTGGTGTTGAGCCATTGCCATCAAGTCCAATATCTTGCGGTCCGGCCAAAGCGACGGTTGTTTGTAGTACTGATCAGCATTCTGCGTATTTACTACGAATTCACGGAAGTCTTGAGAGTCATTCGGGATGGCAATACCGATAGCATCGCAGTGAGCTACGAAGTCGCTCAGGCTGATTAGTTCGTAAAAAACCATCTCAGTGGCATCGACCATCTTTTCATAAGATGTAATTGGGGGCTGGTTGCGAGGTCGAAGTATGGACGGAATCAGTTGCCAGGTCGCATCGCCTTGACCTCTATAAATATAGCTCTGTGGCCCGTCGCTAAGCTGGGCGGTTGGAGAAAGGGCTAGCCATAAGTCCTCTGCCTTTTCATAGCTACTCTCGGTAAATGAAGCGTGTCTTCTCGCCATACCGTCTCTCAACTTCTTCCGTGAGTAGGTTACTTTGTCGCATAAAAAAGCCCCCCAGGCGAATCTAATCGGGGCTTTCTTTTGTCTGTTGCTGTTACTCTGCTGTCACGAGTGTATGTGCTGTCAGGCTGGATGGGCTGAAAGCCCTGAATTCATTGGTGCCCAGGCGGGATTCGAACCTACGACCCCTGCCTTCGGAGGGGGCCATTCTACATAAACTCCGTTCGTAACGCTGCGGGGCCTACTCTTGCGCCCAGATGTATACTGCCTGATTGATCGGGTCTAATGCGCCATCGCGAGCAATCCATTCATCACCGGTCTTGCGGCAGAGGGCCTTGAGTTCATCCACTCTGATTCCATGCACTTGGGCGACACTGTGCGCAATGGCGGCAGGACCGCCGCCGTCGCGCACCTTCACAAACACCAAGTGATGCAACGGCCAGTCGGCATAGGGGTTATCACTCATGGAGCGTTGTCCTTTTCTTTTCATATTTTGAAAATCATGCGCCAACATGTCTTGTAGTCGCTCTTGGCTTGGTTGCTGCCTTAGCGGTTGGCCTACCGTCAGGCTTAGCAGCCGCTGCTTTAGATGCTTTGCGCGGCTGCGCAACTGACCAGCTAACCGCCGCAGCTTTTGAGGCAATAGGCTGCACGGTAAGCTCTACCCCTACAGCCTCCATCAGCTTTCTAATGGTGTCGTATCGTGTTTTAACGCCACCTTTGAACGTTTTATAAAGGCTTTCCCGATTGACTCCAGCGTCCTTGGCAACCTTGTTAACGCCTTGCGCTTTTGCGACTTCAGAAAGCGCCCGCATGAGCAATTCCGGGTCGTTTTCCTTCATGCTTTCTGCAAGGTAAGCGCTGATCGCTTCCGGGTTGTCGAGAAAGCGCGAAGCTTCATAACGGCTGGTACCGGATGTGTTCAGTTCGAGGATAGGCATATCCTTGGGGTTGAATTTGGCTTCAGTCATTTCGTTTTCCCCGTAAGAGCATCAAGGATCGCTTTTGCTTCCTTGATCCCGCGTTTTTGGTCCGTTTTGTCACTACCCGAAAGCATCAGGTAAGTGGTCCCGCCAGTGCGAACGAAGTAAGCTCGGTACCCTGGCCCAACAAAAACCCGCATTTCACTGACACCATCGCCCACTGGCTCACAATCACCGAAGTTTCCTGCTTTGGCTCGATCCAAACGAGCCAAAAGAGCTGCTTTACCCTGGGCATTCCTCACACCATCAAGCCAATCATCAAACTCAGGTGTAGTGTTTATGGTGTTTTCGATGAGATCCGTCATGGTTTCGATTGTAGCCTACTGGCTACTCCTTGTCGATAAGGGTGCGCTTCAGAAGGCGGATTTTAAGCGCGCTAAGCTGAAGCTGGATTGCCCATGTGTTTACTTAGCCTTTACAACCCACAACTGATCAAGCCGTGTCGTGTAGCTCTGGCTCATCAGCTCACGCCGCATGCCCCAGTCCGGCGTCATTGGCACTGAACCAGTGTGCAAAGTCCCACGTCCCCACTTGCCGTTGATTGAATCCAAAGCAGCCATCAGCCGATCTGAACTCACCGGCTGATTGATCGTGAACAGGTCATCGGTAAATTCACCTGGCTGGCAAATATCCATCAGCAGCACCTCTGCCTTGCTGTACCTGAAACCTGGTCGAAAAATCCGCGAAACCGCCTCCGTCGCGTATTGGGTCATCAGCCTGACATCGTTGGTGGGGTAGGGCAGCTGGACCAGTGCGCCGTTCGCATACTTGGCCTCGTCAGGGTTGAACATGCCGGTGCGGATACTCACCCGGATCTTTTTGCACACCGATCCCTGGGCGCGTAATTTCTCAGAGGCACGCATCATGTAGGTGGCCACCGCCTCTTTGATCGGCCCCAGCTCGGTCAGCCGCTTGCCGAACATTCTGCTGCAGCAAATCTCTTGTCTTGGCGGCTCGACTTCGTCCAGCTCCAAGCACTCGGTGCCTGCAAGCTCCCGTGCAGTTTTCTCGATCACAACGCTAAACGTTTTGCGCAGCATCCAGGGATCCGCCATAGCGAGGTCTTTGGCCGACAGGATCCGCATGCCCTCCAGATGCGCTTTCATCTTTCGACCGATGCCCCAGACCTCTCCGACAGAGGTATTGCGCAGCACCCAATCACGTTTAACAGGGTCGCAGATGTCCACGACCCCGCCGGTGTGCGCCTGGAGACGCTTTGCCGTGTGATTGGCCAGCTTGGCCAGTGTCTTGGTCGGTGCAATCCCCACACCCACGGGAATACCTGTACAGCGATGGACTTTGGCTCGAATCGATCTCCCAAAATCGGTCAGATTGCCAGGCATGCCGGTCAGGTCTGCAAACGCCTCGTCGATGTAAAGGAAAGATGTCAACCCATGGACATCGATTTGGATGAATATTTGTGAGGGTTTAAATTAGGTCTTCGATGTCCATAGACAATACACATTTTTCACAGAAATGGATCACGTGGTGTCCATGGCAAATACCTGAATTTTGTGGCGACGAAAGCTAGCGTGATCAAGATGAGCCAGAAATCGCGGTTGTGGCCACGATTCAATTGAAGGCCCTCTGTAGGGATCTATAGGCAGTGGCCGTCGTTAGTGCCAGAGCAGAAGGGTTTAGAGTAAGCGCTCCATAAACCTCACATACCGCAAGGTGAGGCTATGGCTTACCGTGGCATTTCCGGTGAGCAGTTCCACGGCAGCAAGGCTTCGTAATCCTCAACCGATTGCGCTTGCGGCAACCGCTCGAGTACGTGGCGCAGCCACGTATAGGGCTCTTGACCGTTTGCCTTTGCGGTCTCTACCAAACTGTAAATCTGTGCACTGGCCGTGGCACCGTTGACGGTATCGCTGAACAGCCACGCCTTGCGCCCGATCACAAACGGCTTGATCGCCCTTTCGGCGGCGTTGTTGTCGATGGGCAAATAACCTGCTTCGACATAGCGCTCCAGCCGACTCCAGTTGCTGGCCATGTAATTGACGGCCATGGGCACTTGGACGCAAGAACTGGCTCTTTGCAGGATCGTTGCACAGCGGCAAACGGGCGGCGGCGATCATGAGTTTGATCCAGTCTGCGCGGCTGAATGGCCATGATCCTTACGCGTATCTAAAAGATGTCCTCACGCGCCTGCCGACGCAGCGGGCGACTGAAATCGATCAATTGCTACCGCATAAGTGGCAACTGGATTAAATACCCCAGGCGATATGCGCGCATGCATTCCTTAAAAGCTATATGGCTCAAGCTCTGCAAGCTGGGACAACAGGATTAAATGCTCCACTGTTTTTAGTTTCTCAACATGATCAAGAGATGCCGATCCGCCAAGCATTAACGCTGGAACAAAACCATACATTTCATCATGGCGCAACGTGCCGAGCTTTTTCTTCGCCGGTGTGAACAAGTCATCGAAATCGTTATACTCAACTTCTATAGATAGAAGAAAGTTTTGTAGCTCTCTATCCATCTCATCACTAGTAATTTCAAAGTCATGAATGACACACCGAGAAATACAGCTAGTGATTTTAAGTGAAAATCCTGTTTTTTCGCCCCATAGGTACAGGTCACCAAAGGCGCTGCGGGCAATCAGGTGGTAGGTATCGCGCTGTTCAAATTTGGTCCCTTCAATCCATGACGCTACCACCCCTTCGTATTCTTGCGGGTTAACTATCCAGAAAATCCCCTCGCCGTAACCGCACCAGCCGTGCTCGGCCCAGTATTCCAACAACTTATTGGGTAGCTTGCCTCTATAGAGTTCAATACTTGACGTTGGTACTTCCTGCCGATCAACAGGCCCGCCAAAGGTTTGCAAAAAAATTGAAAACACTTCATCCATAGCTTTTCCCCTTAACATTTATGCAGCTTTACATTGAGATAGGTGTCACCACGTAAAGTTGCTGGCACTGCCTCCACGGCCTTTTTCAAATTTGTAATTTTTGGCCCCCACTGAGGACCTATGCTGGAGTTGACTTGTCGGTCACCGAAATCGGCGATGATATCTTTCCCGCCAGCGCTCAGATCAGGGTTGTGTAGTCCTGCTAGGTTCGACATCGTTTCCTTGGCTTTTTTCACACTCTCTGCTTTCGCAGCTACGGGGCCTAGCGTTTTCGAATATTCCCTTTGAAATCGTGTTTGCAAGCTGGCTTGTAAATGTTTTCTAGCCCGTCGGGCAGCCGTTTGGCTACGCTTCGCCGGATTGGCGATATTCTCTAAATACTCATCAACCGTCAGCCGATTCAGTCCGTCCTCCTGCCCCTTCAATTGCCGCTCGAACTCTCCGACTTTAGAGGCCGGCATCTTGTCTGCCTTGAAGCATTCGACGTCATGGCGCGGCATGGTATTTGGCTTGCCTTTGGGCGGCTCTTTGTCTTTTCCAGATGGGCTGTTCGGTGGTGACTCCTGCGGCCCAAGTGCGCCTCTGCGAGGCTCTGCCGTTTGTAGGTCAGGGTGTTTTTTCAATGCTTCTTCGTGCTTGAGCATCCACTGGCCAAGCTTTGCACCTCTCTCGCTGCCTCGCATTTCGGTTGCGAGCACCCTTGCGCTTCGTATGCGTCCGGCCAAGTCATCTACCCAACCCCGCAAAGCCAAGACAAGGTGTGCACTTAAATTTAGGTGGACACCAGTTCTAGCCTCTTAAGCGGGTATTTCATGCAGCCACAACGCCGTTCCTACTCCAAGTCCTTCAAGGCCCAAGTCATTCAAGAGTGTGCCCAGCCCGGCGCTTCTATTGCCAGCATCGCGCTCAGCCATAGCCTCAACGCAAACCTCGTCCATAAATGGATTCGGGTACAAGCGCAGAAAAACACAGCGCCGCAACCTGCGTTTATTCCGTTACCCATGCAGCTGGCCGGAGTAAATTCGCAAGCTGCATCATCGAATATCTGCGTTGAGATCCAGCACCCGCGTGGCGCCGTCAAAGTGAACTGGCCAACTGAAAGTGCTGCTGCGTGCGCGACCTTTCTTCGAGACCTGCTGCGATGATTCGCATCGACTCCATCTGGCTCGCTACCGAGCCGATGGACATGCGAGCAGGCACCGAGACCGCGTTGGCCAGAGTGATAGCGGTGTTCGGTGCGGCGAAGCCGCACAGTGCTTATCTGTTCGCCAACCGCCGCGCCACTCGGATGAAAGTTCTGGTGCATGACGGCTTCGGCATCTGGCTGGCTGCTCGCCGGTTGAACCAAGGTAAGTTCCACTGGCCAGGCATTCGCCATGGCTCTGAAATAGAGCTGGATACCGAGCAACTCCAGGCCCTGGTGTTGGGCCTGCCGTGGCAGCGCGCGGGCTCCGGTGGTGCGATCACACTGCTTTAACGGCTGCCATTAGCCTATCGGTCTATCGCCGCGAATTGCCTGGTCTGGCAAAATCGGCACCATGACTTCGCTCCCCAATCTCGATCACCTTACCCCTGAACAACTGCGCACTTTGGCGGCGCAGTTGATGCAGCGTGTCGAGACGCTCGACCACCAAGTCGACACGCTGGGCAAGACGGTCGACACTATGGGTAAAACCGTTGAGACTATGGGCAAGAAGATCCACCGCGACCAAACACTCATCGAAAAACTGACCCATGAGATCGCACAACTCAAGCGTTTGAAATTTGCCAAACGCAGCGAGCAGATGAATCCTGAGCAGGCCAGTTTGCTCGATGACCTGATCGATACCGATATCGCGGCAATTGAAGCGGAGCTTCAAAGCTTGCAGGCAGTGATAACTCCGACCGAGAAAAAGCAGAAGCCCAAGCGCACTGCATTGCCGGCTGAGTTTCCACGCACTTTGATCCATCACGAACCGGACAACACTCACTGCCCATGCGGCTGTGCGCTGAAACGCATCGGTGAAGATATCAGTGAAAAGTTGGATTACACGCCCGGCGTGTTCACCGTTGAACGCCATGTACGTGGCAAATGGGTCTGCGATGACTGCGAAACGCTGATTCAGGCGCCGGTTCCGGCACAGATTATTGATAAGGGCATCCCAACCGCCGCGCTGCTGGCCCACGTCATGATCGCCAAGTTTGCTGACCATTTACCGCTTTACCGTCAGGAATCGATCTTCGGTCGAGCGGGCCTGGCGATTCCACGCTCAACCTTGGCTCAATGGGTGGGCATGACCAGCGTGCAGTTACAGCCGCTGGTCGATGCACTGCGCGAGGTGGTACTTGGGCAGCAAGTTATTCATGCCGATGAAACGCCGGTGCAGATGCTCATGCAGGGCACGAAGAAAACCCACCGTTCCTATGTGTGGGCCTATGCCACCAGCCAGTTCTCGGACTTGGCCGCAGTGTTTACGACTTCAGCCCAAGCCGTGCCGGTGAGCATGCTCGCAACTTCCTGCAAGGCTGGAAAGGCAAGTTGGTCTGCGATGATTTTGGCGGTTACAAAGCCAGTTTCGAACTCGGCGTGACCGAGATCGGCTGCATGACCCATGCCAGGCGCAAGTTCTTCGAACTCCACGCGACCAACAAGAGCCAGCTCGCCGAGCAGGCCTTGCGGTACATCCAGTTGCTGTACGAAATCGAGAGCGAAGTCCGCGACCTAGAGCCGGATATTCGGCGCCGAATACGGCAAGAAAAAGCCGTGCCGTTAATGGACATGCTGCATGCCTGGATGAGTGTCCAGCGCGATCTTGTGCCCGAAGGCTCGGCGATAAGCAGAGCGCTTGATTACAGCTTGAAACGTTGGGCAGCGCTGTCGCGCTACCTGGATGACGGGGCCGTACCCATAGATAACAACTGGTGTGAGAACCAAATCAGACCATGGGCTCTTGGACGTAAAAATTGGCTCTTCGCAGGGTCGCTACGCAGCGGAAAACGTGCGGCGGCTATCATGAGTTTGATCCAGTCTGCACGTTTGAATGGGCACGATCCTTATGCGTATCTCAAAGATGTGCTGACGCGGCTGCCGACGCAGCGCGCCAGTAAGATCTCCGAGTTATTGCCGCATAACTGGTTGCCGTTACCCAACCTGTAATGCGAGTTCGCTTACTTTTCTGTTATCTCTATCCACACCTTAACGCCGTTCTCAATATCGACCCGGGCCCGCGATTTTTTGTCGTTAGCGCTGTGCTGCGGCCAGTACTCGTTTTATTTCCTGGAGTCTGAAGCCGTCGATGGACGCGCTGAATTGGGTGCTTGACGGTGTACCATCGTCGAGTAGAACACTGCGTGTCATGCGAAATGCCTGGTTGCGTTGAATCAGGTTTTCAGCCTCTCTGTGGTCTTCGCTGTTGACTCTTCCAGCCATACGTCCATCTGGCCGCTTCATTAGCTCTCTCGCCTGCGTCAGCGAAGCGCCATGCTTATAAAAGTCCACTGGCAGAAAATCCGCACCGAATGCTGCATGAGTGCCCTCGTGCATCATTGAGTATGAGCTGTTTTTTTCGAGTGCGCCGAGGGTGGTCTTGGTTCTGGACTCGTCTTCGGTTGGTAATGTGCCACGCTGAAGACCTTGATGAATGTCATCAAATTGATTTGCATTTTTATAGGCTTTGATTGCGTAATTCAGGGAGTACATAACGCAGTCGTCTTTCGTTTTTTGCGCCTGCGTTTCAAGAATGGCGACGTGCGAGAGTGGTACACCACTCTTTCTCAAATCCTCAAGGGTCAGATTGTGCTGTCGAAGCTGTTGAAACTGTGAACCGACTATGACGGCTGGCTCAGTAATTATAATGGTTGGAGCTCTACCCTGATGCAGGCGGACATCAGCCATTACGTGATGCCTGACTGTCTGTCCGGTTCCAGGACTG
>NZ_LJRO01000061.1 GCF_001401155.1 Pseudomonas tremae | reverse complement strand
AGAGGTGTATAAGAGACAGGGCTTTTCATAAACGATAGGGGTGGGGAATTCCAGTGCCATCAGGTTTAACGCTTGTTCAATTCGGCCCTTTCCAAAGTTCAAGAACTGGCGGCGGCAAAAACTGAGCGCAACACCTGACCAATCCGGTACGGTGAACCTATGTCATATCATGAACTCAGCATTGAAGAACGCATCACGATCCAGTTTGGCCAGCTCCAGGGCTTGAGTCAGCGAGCTATTGCCAAGGCGCTTGACCGAAGTCCTTCGACCATCAGCCGTGAGCTTCGCCGCAACAGTCCTGATGCCAGCAGATACTCGGCCAATCAGGCCCATCAACACATGCGAAGTCGCCGAACCGTTTGCCGGCCCAATCGAAAACTGCTGCCGGGGAGCGAATTGTTCGAGTTGGTCGTCTACCTGTTGCGAAAACGCTTTTCTCCTCAGCAAATTGCCGGCAAGCTCAACGCCATGGAATTCCCGAACTTTGAAGATACATACGTTTGTCGCGAGACCATCTACAACGCCATTTACGCGCTGCCGGTGGGCGAGCTTCGCAAGGAGCTGATCATCTGTCTGCGACAAGGCAGAACCAGTCGGCGCCCGCGCTCTGGCGGGGTTGATCGCCGTGGTCAGATTCCCGATTTGGTCAGCATCCATGTGCGTCCGCCTGAAGTGGAAGATCGCCAGATGCCTGGTCATTGGGAAGGAGACTTGATCAAAGGCAAGGGCAATGCCTCCGCGGTGGGTACGCTGGTCGAACGCAGCACGGGCTACTTGATACTGGTCAAGATGAACGATGCGACAGCCACCTCTGCAGTCGAAGGTTTCAGCGCGGCCCTTAATCGCATGCCAGTGGCTGCTCGTAAAACACTGACCTACGATCAGGGCAGAGAGATGGCGCGCCACGCCGAAATCACCCAGCGTACGGGTGTGGCGGTCTACTTTT
>NZ_LJRO01000095.1 GCF_001401155.1 Pseudomonas tremae | reverse complement strand
CGTATGCATAAAAAGCCTCTGACAGTGATGTCAGAGGCTTTTTTGCATGTGCGATTCGCTCAGCAGGCGCATGAGTACGCCCATGAAAAAGCCGACTCGAGGTCGGCTTTTTCACTGCAGCTACACGACGCTATCCGGCGCGGCGCAGCAGATACACACCGGCCTGCGCACAGGCTGCAGCAGGCATCAGCACGGCCAGCAACGGCGGGAAACCGAACAGCAGGCTGGACGGGCCGAGCAGGTCCTGAATGATGCGGAAGGTAAAGCCGACCACCACCCCCGTGAACACGCGCTGTCCCAGCGTAACCGAGCGCAGCGGGCCGAAGATGAACGAGATTGCCATCAGCACCAGCGCCACTGTCACAGCCGGTTG
>NZ_LJRO01000074.1 GCF_001401155.1 Pseudomonas tremae | reverse complement strand
ACACTCCAGTTGAACTGGATTTACAAAAAGCTGTGTAGTCGCTGGGCCGTTAACGGTTCCATCGCTGCACTACCAGCTCGCCCAGTCGCGGGCTTTGGCAGTACCAGGGCGCGGTTTCGCGTCCGCCAAAAGCAGATAGGGAGTCCGCAGTGCTCGACGTAAATAACAGCACCGAATACGAGAAGGTTGCCCAGCAGGTCTACCAAGCGATTCTAGCCAGCGATGTGGGAAGGCGAAGTGTATGGCTGGAAAAACGAACTGCGCGATCCAGAAAGCGAACGACCAGGCGCATACGCCGTGGACCTGGCCGGGCTGGTCTACATGGCACAAGGCGGTGATGACTACAACGGCGCAAAAGCGTGGGTCGCGGTTGACCCTGACGGACAGTAGGAAAACCTTAGCGTACGATTTTTTCCGAATTCTGTAGGCTCCCCCTCTACACCAAGCGCCAGTTTGGTTATACGAAAGTCCGGTTTCGCGGGCTGGCTAAAAACACCGCGCAACAGGCCACTCTGTTTGCCTTGTCGAACCTCTGGATGGTTTGAAAACGGCTGCTGGCGATGTGAGAGGTGCGCCTGTAATGCGGAAAAACGCCTTGTAAAGGTGCTGTTTGTAGGAAACTCGATGAGTTAAGAGCGGAAAACGTCTGATTATCTAATCGGGCGGGCTTTTTTTAAACCTCAGGCCATGATAGCGGCAAAAATCGATGCCTACTTCAGACCCTCCCTATACATTTACTTTCTATCCGGAATAACTTTTTTCCAGTGCATCAGCAGGTCCTCCCGTAGCATGCCAAGTGCCAGTCTCTGGGTCTTCAGGTCAGGTGAAAAAAACGCTGTATCGAACACAATTCCCATCCGCTTTTGACTTTTTTCCGCTTGCGCCTGTATTTTTTTCGCGTGACCAGGGCTTATATCTGAATAGCTAAATACAGGTAGCAGATAATTCGTAAAACTGTCAGGCAGTTTCTGACCGTTTTTGAGCAAAGCACCTACGTAACACTCGGCCAGCTGTTGTCCTCCACGCATGCTGCCCGCTTGATACAACTCCCTCTCGGTAATACGTGAGGCAATCTTGGGGTAGATCTGAGCAGCGGCTTTAGCTACTTCACTAATAGCCTGGTCATCGCCGCCAAAGAACGCTTTCAACAACACATCTTCGCCAACTTCGTCTTCGATTCGCCTGGCCGCATCCGGCCAGGAGTCCCCGGTGGACAGCTTGAAACCATGATAGGGATCCTTTGCCAAGGGAATGGGCAAGAGACGCTTAGGGTCTGGCAGTTTCTCTGTCAAACGAGTCGTCAACCCTTCGTTCAGGGCTTTCCAGTGCGGATGTTTTATATGGCGTTCGACAAACTCAGGATGCGTGTAACAGTGTATGAACTCATGTCCGGCGACCTGTGCCGGATGGCTCTCGAAATGAATGTTAGGGTTCAGTTTTACCCGTTGGGTTTTGTGGTTCCACTGCCCTGCCACGCCTGAGGGAACATCGTGTGTGACGTCAGCGCGAGCTTTGAAACACGCACTGTCTTTTGGAATATGTGCACCGAAACGCTCAAGAACCGTCTTATTGCCTTGTTCAAGATGTGTGACGCTCGAGCGATGCTGCAGATTGATTGCTGCCCATACACTGCCTCCCGGATCCTTCGCGAAATCACCTGGGTATCTTGCAAAACGGACTCCTGTCGACAGCGCCAGAGTTCCTACCATCAGTTTAACGAAGAGTCTCACAGGACCTACACCCATTTCTGGACGAACATCAGCAGGTGGAGGCTGATTCACGTCAGCAGGTGCAGTCGTTCCTGCTTCTTCACTGGGCATGCCACCTGCTATCGCTCGCAAACGTAATGATGACGGTGCATCCATAGGGGCTTTGGGCTTCTGGCCTCGGGCAGCATCAAACCGCATAGGCTCCGCCCCTGCAGGCGCTTCGACATGCGGGGCATTATCTACACGAGCACTGTTCCCCACTTTATCCAACATACTCTTTCCTCAGTTAAAACGAAAATGTGTCGCTGTGTCTCGAAGCTCCTGCGCCGTTTCAGCAAAGTTGGCCAGCAGGCTCTCAAAACGGGCTTTGTCCAGAAGGTGAAAATCGTGTTCATAAGAGAAAACCAGGGCACTTTCATCAGGGTTGATGGTAAGCGCGCCACGGCGCAGACGCAGGCCCGGAAACGTATGGGTAAGCAGCTTGCGCAATAAAATGTCGTCTTTAGGGTCTGTACGCAGTTCTATGATTTTAGCTAGTAAGGTAAGGCTGTCGCCGCTGACATGCAGCGTTATATCCATGCCTTCCTGCCACTGGATAGCCTCTGTGACAGGCTTGGCATTTTTTGTCGGGCCCAATATATTAGTTAGCTTTTGCAGCGTCGGCGATAAGCTCATGATTACATCCGTAGATAGCAATATCTGTACTAAGTGGCCGTAACAGCGGACACGTTCCCTCGGTACATAGAAATTTCAAATGCCTACGCATCAAGCTGACGCTATGAAAGGAGCTTCATGGCTTCATAGCGATGCGTAGGATGATACCGCTGAAGCAGAATTGACCCATGTGCCGACTTGGCGTTGCCCCATAAGTATTCAGCCCAAGGTCAGACCTGCTAACGCTTTACGGAGCAGAAGTTTGGGTCAGCGAAATTTCGGCAGCTGGGTCAACTCTGCATCAGCGGCGACACCAGTACCCAGCAGATAGGCTAATTGTGGACATGTGATGAGCCTTACCTAGAGCTGGTGACAGCTAGCGCGAGAAACACTAAAGGGCTGGGCCTATCATTCTAACGCTATTTTTGCGCGCCACTGTGTCCAATTAAGAGATAATCCGCTTGGGTTGTTGCGGGCATAGTCGTGAAAGGCCTGCAGAAATTTTAGTCTGTCCTCTAGGAATGGCCGCTTGAGTGCAGAAATGCTGCCTAGATCCGTCATGTTGTAGTCATAGCTTAGCTTGGCCATACGCGTGATGAGGGTTTCTGCGGAATGGTTACGAGCGTTCTTAAGCATGTCGACCATTATCATAGCCGTGGTAGTACGGCCCCGACCGCCGTTACAGTGCACAACTAGCGACTCATTTGCCTGCAGGCAGTGGCGCATGATGTCTACTAGCTCGTCGGTCGCTTCCGGACTAGGCCTGTTATGGTCGGTAATGGCCACGCGGCGATAGGTCGCGCCGGCCTCTGTAACGACTTCTCGCTCGCTCCGGACATTCAAATTTTTCAGTTCTGTCGTTTGAGGATTACTTTTTTTACCTTTTACATAATTGGCATCGACCAACGTTAAAGACTTAGTGCGCTTCAGTTCTGTAATCATGGCACTTTCACGTGCCGCTCCGTCAACCTGGGATAGGCCGGCGTTGGCCCAATCCATCGGGCCACGTAAGGTGATAGGCAAACCGTTGACAATCGCATGAGATTCTTCGCGCAGATCTAGTACGGTGAGCGGCCCGCCTCCAAGCGCTGCGCGGATACTCTTCACCTGCTCGACGGAAGAAATACGTTCACAACCAGCCAATTTCAGGTCGGACAACCCGCCCGTCTCCATTCCCAAAGGCAGTTTGCTCAAGTCATTAGTGGTACGGAAGAAAGACATTTTGCCGTGTTTGGGGGGGGGCATTTTGTCGATCACCATAACACATTGGTCTTCGGTTTCCCGAGGGGGCACCGCGTAGCGTAAGAGGACACGATTCATACCTAGATGCGTACGTTCGCTCAAGCCAGAGGACGCTAGATCGTTGGCCGAGGGAGGACTGGATGCATCGATGGATATGGCTTCCGAAGGGCCATACAAATGAGCGCTGACGATGTCGTACTCAAGTTGATCATTTAATCGGGCCTGAACCGTCAGCTCGTTATTAATTAAGTGGGCGGCCCCCATGGTGTCGGCGTTAGCTGGCGGACAGACTGAAGTTTTATAGGTTACTTGCGTGTCGTTACTGGATTGAAGTTGGAACTTACCGTCCTGCACAGCGTTGCGTACCAGTGATGCAACGCGTTGGTGATCGGTATTAGGCTGAGTTGAAAGGTGATCTAGAGCTAGGTGAGCGCTTTGGCTCAATTGGGAAAGCGAAATCCTGTCAGGATGGGAATAGGAATTGTGGGCCTGAGAGCCCTCCGCCTCTAATTGCTGACCACCACTCATTTGGGAATTTGTAATGCTGTGCTGAATAGGTTGCAGGGGATTCATAGCTGTATGAACTATCTCGGTTGAGTAATTGGCTGACGAAAGGCATTGGATCCTAATGCGTGGTCATAAGTGCTTGTGGGGTTCCGAAGACAGATTCAAGACGACAACAGAGAAAACGGAAAAACCGCTGCACCACCAAGCCCGCCACAAGGCGGGCTTGGCCACTAGGAGAGGGAGCTTTTCGCGCCCTGAGATCGAGCAGGGAGTTACCAATGCAGATCGTGAAAACTAAGGACATCTCATCTACAGTGCTAATCAGGTCTTCTTCAGAGTTTCCTTAAGTCCCGTTAAGTAGTGGTTTGGATAATGCTTGCATCGTTCGGGGTCTCTCTGCCACTGCTCTTGGATAAACCCAAAGGAGGATATTTTGTTGCAGCAAGCATGGGCCGCATAAAGACAAACAGGTTAGTACGAGGATCTTCTTATAGCGTTAATACTTTAGATATCTTCCGAAGTGGCATTTTTCTTACTCATGATTATATTAAGAGCTCATGGCGTAAATTCTAGTTATCCACTCCCTCCACAATGAACAATTGCATCTCGTCGGCTGCACCTTCGCGGAGGTATCTAGCCTTTGTATACTCTTCAGAATTGTAGAACTTCTGTGCTGCCTCAACTGAAGGGAACTCTACAATCACCACACGACGGCTTTCAGCCTCTCCTTCCAAAAGAAACTTCTGGCCTCCTCTCGAGATGAAGCGGCCTCCATGAGCTTTCACAATGTCAGGCGTTAGCCGCTTGTAATTATCATACCGAGCTTGGTCGGTGATACTCATTTTACCAATAAGATAGGCGCTCATTTTACCCTCCACACATCAAAGCAAAAACCCGACAGCGGGTGCCATAATTTTTTTCCAAGAGAGTCACCTTCGCCATGGGCTTAGCATCGGGATGCAAGCCATCTGATCGTTCAAGGAGACGGCCCACGCTCAACCATGAATCGACCTTAAAGGCGTAATGGGCTAGCGCCCATCGTCCATTTTGACCAAAAGTGCTCCGGGGATACGCTTTACTGGAGATATACGTAGTCCATCCCGAGCTCTTCGATCTTGCTCACTGATGATCACGCCTTGTTCCGTTCCAGCATGGTCCTGATGTTGGAAATGAGGCTGCCGCAGAAGACGGTCAACGAAGCCAGCACGCTCGATGACGTTCTCACCCAAGACGCGTCTCTTGGGTCATTCCTGAACCCTGGTGTCCCGAGAAGGGCACTGCAGCACTTTCCGCGTGCATCTCCCTTGGTCAGGCCGGTGGTAGCTGATGCTGAGCGACGTCTTTTTCCCGATAGCTGATAGGCCTTCGGCAAGCTGCTCCTACAGGCGCTCTGGAGTATCACCAGCACTGGAATAGGCGCCGCCAGGTGGGCAAGTGACACCAGTTCAATAACGGACTCGCACCAGCTTTGTACGAAAAAAGACTCAATGTCGTTTCCGGGATGAGTTGACCACTACATGTCCACGTCAGCGTGATGCTTCCAGATCAACGCATTCGTCAGTTTTGAGTTTGTCTTCGGAACCCACGAGCCCTTGTGACCACATATGGGATCCAATTAATTCATCCGGGACAGCTCATAGCTCTATGAATCCTCTACAATCTACTCAACACAGCATTACAACTCCCCTAATCAGTGGCGGTCGGCCATTAGACGCTGTGGGCCCTCAGGCCCAGCAATCTCACCCTAAAAGGATTTCACCCTCTCAATTGAGCCCAGGCGCTCACCAGGCTCTAAAACGCCCTTCAGCTAATGCCGAACACCAACGCATTGCATCACTGGTACGCAACGCTCTGCAGGATGGCACACTTCAATTTCAATCCAGTAACGACAAGCAAGTAACCTATAAAGCGCCAGTATGCCTGCCAGCTGACACCAGCACCGATACCGATACCGTGAGAACCGAACGCTTGATTAATAACGAGCTGACGGTTCAGGCCCGATTAAATGATCAATCGGAGTACGACATCGTCAGTGCCCATTTGCATGGCTCTTCGAGATCCATATCCTTCGATGTGCCCAGCCCACCGCCTGCACATGGCTCAGCATCTTCAGCCTTGAGTGAACGGACCCATCTAGGTATGAGTCGCGTTCTCTCACAAGATGCAGTAGATGGCAGTGGCTTGGAAAGTCCGTTACTGAGCTCGCGAGCACATTCTCGTCCGCCATCACAGCCAGAGCCCGTGCATATCGGATCAGTCCGCAGGGACTCTGGCAGCCTTGTTTCCGATAACCCGGTAGTGCACGCACTGCTAGCCTTCGCGCAGGCCGACCAGGCATTCCCACCACAGGCCGCTAGCATTGACGGAGTCCAGCTGGAAATGCGGCCAACTCGAGATATTGAGCAAGCACTTAAGAAATTCAAAGATGCCTTCACGGTGGAGAAGGCGCAACTGATGTCCGTTACAAACTCGTCGGAGCGGGCAGATGAGGATATCAACGCAGACATCCATATCCCGTTATTGCTTAAGGCCATTGAGCAGGGTGCTGCGGCATTTGGCCCAAACGCATCGATCGGCCAGAATAGCGCGAAAGCGTTTCTCGCCTCGTGTGCTCCCACGATCACGTCTAATGACGATGTCCTCTCAGCGTTCATCAACCAGAAGCTGAAGGGGGACGATGATCTTAAGGTACGCCTAGGCGCACAGGAATTGTTGCACGTCGCCACCAAGAAAGAGTTTCAACTCGGCGGTCTTGCCGGCAGCATCGGGGTCAGCAGCATACTCGGCTCGGCATGGGAGCTTGGAGCTTCGGAACTGTTGAAAAATGCCATCTTCGGCAAAAACTTCTCACCCAGTCAATATGCCCTGCAATTGGCCGGGATCGATTCGGTGCCTCCTTTGATGATCGAGTCCATGGACACCATGTGCGTACTTGCCATCATCAAGGGTATGAAAGGTGAGGAGTGGTCCATGAGCGATCTACTCCCCAAGGCGTTGAAGGCCGGCGCCATCTCATCGGTGGTCTCATTCCCCAATAATGTTTTGCAGTATGCAGGCTTCAAATCCAGAGTCGGCGATCTTGCCGCAAACTCGGTGACAACTGAAGCGGCAATCTTTGGCGCCGCCTCCGGTATTCCACCCGAGGTCAAGGAAAGTGAAGAGCTGATGCGTGCTGGCTTGTTCCAAAGCATGAAGGACGGCGTGATGGCTCATCCCGGCGAGGGGGTGGACACCAAAGAGACGATTGAGCGGATGACGCGCCATGCGCTGGATATCGCTCCGGGTGAAAGCACCGCTGTCAAGTCCATGGGGCTGGCATCGATTGTCGGGATGATTCCACTGATTGCCAGCAACAAGGCAACCGGGCTGCTGTCAGAACAGGTACTGCGTATTTTTCGGAGCGCCGTCTTCAATCCAATCGAAGCCATCGCTCTGAACGCGTTGGCGCTAGGAGGGCGTGTCAACGTTCCCGGGCTATTTGATTCCGACAATGCAAAGCATGCACGCGTGGTACAAACCATTCTTGCGCGGGCCAGCCAGCAAATGGAAGCTGGAGACCGTAACATTTCCGCAGAGGAGCTACATCAAATGCTGGCTCCCCGGAGCGAGTTCCTGCGCCATGTGGGATCTGCGATTGTCAACGGCATGAATGCCAGCTTTGAGGCAATTCCCGCGCTGGCTCGGAAGCTTGGATATGGTGAGGCTCCGTTGGCCGAACGTATTCCGTATCAAGACCTGGCTGTGCGCGACTCGCCGCGTCAGCCCGCCCCCTGAACCATAGTCGCCGCGATCTGCCGGACTACACGAGGAGCGGCCAAGCGGGTACCCGCGTGTAGCCTCGGCTGAATTGCGTCGCGCTTTCAAAGTCGGCTTCGACTGCAGCCGATATGACGCTCTGGGAATTCAAAGCAACTTTTCAGACAAACCCTAGGAAACATCTGAGAGGCGACAACCATCCTGAGACCGGAGGGACGATCGGCATGCTTTATGTCGACCGTCCCCACACTTTAGCCGTTGTAAAACTGCTTAGAGGCGTTTTTGCAGATCTGTTTGTAGAAGTCGTCACCGTCCTGGACCGTAAAACCAGCACCCACAAAGCACCCTCGTGCAATTTCGCGGAGAGAATGCCTTATTCCGCTCGAATTGTCGTATACGGCGTTGAGGCAACCTATCAGAATCACAACATCATCTTTTGACAAGGGAGGCTCACCACTCATTATTCTTGCGTGATTAACACAGGACGTCGCGTTGAGAGCTGTAAACGAGTCTCCTAACCCTGAGGCGTCTTCAAATCCCACACCGGAATTGCTAAGCTTAACATGAGTCAAAGGCAGGTTTTTCAAGTCTGCCATTGATTTATGTTTCAAATCTTCTATTTTGTCGGGGGGTAGCTTGAAGATTTTTTCTTGTATATAAATATATGCGTGGTAGAGCACTGGCCCTGCAATGCTGGTATTCCTCTTAAACATGTTCTTTGCTAAATCTTGCTCTGAGAACGGCCTACTTAGTTCTATTTTATCAGCTTCATCTTGGAGTACAGTGCCCCGATTATAATGGCTTTTCAATATGACCCGTTCCGCATCCCCCCAAGCGTCTTCACCCGCATAGACCTGTCTGAAAACCAAAAGTGCCTGGCCTGCTGCGAATTGGGAATCACTGTTGAGCGTGATACTTTTTCGAAGTAAGTTATCAAGAGTTTCCATACACTGCTTGGGCGTGAGAGCTTTTTCGCCATGAGTCGCTTTTATAAAGTGTTTCAGGCCTTTTTCCACAAATGGCTTTGTGATAGAACGAGATGTATAACCAGTAGATCCCGTCTCCTCATTTTTAACGCCGGTCAAAGAATATTTGTTCTTGCTTATATAGGCTTCGCTATTTGTAAGGTCATAGTCTTTTGGTGTTTTTTCCGGGTTGAGTTTTTTTATTGCCTCTTCATTGGTAAGCTCACCTTTCAGGCACATAATATTCTTCAGAATTGATGTGTGCGCTTGCTCCGTGTCAACTAGGTCGGAGAGGTAAATCTTAGTTGCTGCACGATAATCAATCATCGTTAAGAACTGATTCTCTCCGCAAAGCCTAAGCGGGCTTAAAAGCGAGTTTTTATTTTCAAGAGTGCTGCTATGGTTGTTTTGGTAGCGCTTTCGCGCTTTATCTTGTGCATCGTTAAGCCTGGCATCGCTGGTAAAACCACCTTTGCCATCATGCAGAGAAGTGGTAGAAAGAAAAAAATTATTGGCAGTTTTATCGTAGAGGTAGGCGCCGCCTGCAAGGTATGCAGCGTACCTCATGGCGCGGAAGGGCAATTTAGAGTTATTGCTGGATTGGCCTTTTGAATCGCCTTCGTGTGTCTTTGCAGTTTGCGTAGCGCTCAGCGCAGCAGGTTCATTATTTTTTGCTATTGCATTAGTTACTTCCATCTTAGGCGAGGCATTAAAAGTATTCTGCACCATTCTTGAAGCTGAATAGAGATGACTGTTCTTTATTTGCATAATCTACATATCCTATGTGCTGCGGGTCATTAGCTCATTTTACAAGGTCATACGTGGTCATACGTGGTCATCGCCAAGCGTAGAGTTCCACTAGTAAGTTTTCTTCGTTCTCCAGCGCCAGCCCAGAACGCATTCAGGTTGTTCATCTTGCCGACGCTCTGGACGGTTTACTGTCCGCTAGACAAAATCAACTAACTATTAACATGAGTCAGAGATTGTCATAGTTATCTGATCCGAAATGCGCACTAATTGCGAGCATTGCCGTTTTCGATTGCAAGCCACTACAGCTACAAAACTACAGGACCTGCGAGCAGCCGAGCAGCCAAGGCGACAGCGATTCCGTTGAAGCGAGGTCATGGAGGATGGAACTATCTTCCCACACGGAGCCACTTAGCCTCTCCGTGATCACTGGACTCCCCCCATGCCCCGCATTAATCCAACTAGCTTTATTGGCATCTACGTCGAAACGTCCGACAATCCAGATCGAAGTGGCTTCTTGGCTTCCAGAGGGAAACCACATCTGCATTGTCGCAGTTAAATAAGAGTTACGCCCGACGCACGTTAATTTTCAAACAATGAGGCCACCTGTGAAATGGAATATCATTCAAAAAATGCAAACATACTTATCAGAAGCACAATTACAGTGATGCACTTGTAGTGTGCGACTATGAAAACAATAGCGGCACAAGCTTTAGAATAAACTTTCGAAAAATTACCAGAAAACTAGATCCATCCATCACTCAGCGCTCATTGAGAAGCTTCAAAAATCACTTACTTATTAGATTAGTTTGACCACCTATCAGGGAAACTTATGATAACCCCATCGCGATACCCAGGCATCTATATTGCGCCTCTTAGCAATGATCTTACTGCAGCGAACGCTTTCAAAGAAAAGGCAGAGGAGGCGCTGGACCATACCAACGCAGGTCCCTCTGGCGATAAACTTTTGCGAAAAATATCTACCCTTAGCAGTCAAAAAGAAAGAAAAATAACCCTAAAAGAGATTGAAATAAATAACCAATGCTATACGGAACCTGTTCTGAGCAGGAGACAACTGGAAAAGTACAAACCAAAAGATCTCACCGAGAATAAGTGCATTGCATCACACCTTTCACGAAAGGGAACCTTTACTAAGGGCGAAGGAAGCAATGCGATTATTAGCTGATCACCAAACAAAGCAAGTATCCGCTTAAACCAAAATAGCTCGCCGTTACACCTCGGAATGGACAATGTGGACAAGATAACGACATTGGCTCATGAGTTTGTCAATGCTCGACATATTTTGAGTGGCAGTTCCTTAGCCGATGACGGGGCCCGCTATAATCCCCGGACAGGTTCTGGCAAAGAGGAGCTGCACGCCGCTGGACTAGAGAATTATCGTTATTCAGTTACAAAAAAGCCTTCAGAGAACTCCATCCGTGCTGAACACGGGCTGCCTCTATCACCACAGTCTGTACCACTTCACGCCTCATCCTAGATCAATCAAAACAGATATCACGTACCCCATCGGAAAGTAGCGTGTAATCAGCACTTCCTCAGCAAAAAAGTATGAGCAGCCCAGCTTTGGAGCGATCGAAAAGTGCGCCAACGTTATTGACTTCTGCACAGCGCGAGATGCTTGCACACCCAGTAGGCCAATACCTGAGAGACGTTCAGAAGAGTGCGTTGAAAGGCCTCTGGGAAGGTATTCAAGCTGGATTGCTTCCTGGGTTGGATGACTCGTGGTTCTTTCGGACGTTCATGCCGAATGCACAGATTGAAGCAGCACAGATGGATAAAAATAAAGAGAGGTCGTTTGATGATATCTGGCCTAAAGTGACGGAGCTAAACCTGTATGATCTTCTGACATTAATGGCCTCAGTCCCGGGCGCGGCGAAACTGCTCTTTAAACCCAAAGCTACACACTCAGAGGGATTTGGTGTTCTAGAGCAAGTAGGTCCAGATGATGTAACGCATCCAGAGAAAGCAAAATTATTGATGTCCGCTTTATCCAAATCTGCGCTTGTCCAGTCGACGGCAGTCCCGGATTGACCCACGGCAAATGCCTACAGGAAACAGGCCTCCTTGTTTGGCAGCGACGATGGCCTGGCAGAGTGAAGACAATACTTGGTGGTCACTCTGTCATGCCTGTCAGCTGAGCCGGTGACGAAGCATATTCTTTTTCTAGCTGCCCTCTCGATGTGTAGGGTTTTGAATACTACACACGAACCTTTGCCGTCTTATCCTCCTTGCCGTGTGCTAGGGTTGTCTGAAAAGTCAGCCCGCAAGCATATTCCGATGCAGGTCAGTGTGACCATGACTTTAAAGCTGCTGGCCAGTTTGTCGTAAAGAGCCGGGGGCGTTCGTTGGTGACCAAATAGCAGTCTGTAGCTGTAACGATCTGCAATCGAAATGGCGCCGACCTGTAATCATCGCGTTTTTCGACCGACATTAATTGAGTCTATCTGGCTCCGCGAACCAGTGTTGACTGCAAACGAACCCGCATTCATCCGCTTCGACCTGCAATAGAGCGCGGCCGACCAAGATTAAATGCGACTGAAAAATCGATGATTTTGGAGTCCACCAGACGGTGGCTTTATCGAGCCGACCAAGCAGCACGAGGGTTTACGGACAACGCTTGAGGCGTACGTGCAGACCGAAACCAGCGACCAATACAAGCTTGCATTGGTGCTGAGAGTATAGGTTGATGCCTCGCAGTTTCATGGCTGCCCGGCCTGCGCCGGTCGCGCATCGAGTGGCAATGATCCCCTTTTTAGACCTGTAACGGCGACGTTTTTGTGCCGGATTCCAACCCAGCCCTCAATAACTGTTATTCGGAAAACGACGACGTTTTCACTGGATAAAAGTCACCTGTCTTCAAAATGGGTTCAAGGAACTTCTGGTATTCAGACCAAGAGCTATAAACTTCAATTTTTGCTTTAGGGTTTTCAATATCACCACTCACTCTGACGAGAAAAATACCACAACCTGCTTCGATGATTCGCTTCGCTTTTTCACCAGTAGATCCATAGGATAATAGGTAGCCAAGCGAAGTAATTCCTAGCAAAGAACCTTTCTTAGCAGCAGATGCTTTCAGCAGCGGCTCTGCTGGAAAGTCGGAAATCATCAGCATCAGAGCGCCTAGATGATGAACCTCGCCATCGAAACCATCAGCGAGCTCTTTGCCTACTCTTAAAGCGTCGGCAGCACAAGATTTAGGTATCTCGTTTTCATGGGCGAATGAGCCATAGGAAGTCAGCAGAACTGTACCAACGGTGGGAGGGTTTTTTGGATAGGGTATATAGGTTTGCATGCCGGCCTCTAAAAATTGATCCATAGCACAATGACGGCGCTCACAAGTTCTGCACAATAGCTCTGCTGCTCGAAACTCCGATCCCTTATTGTATCTTCCTATGACGTAGGCTTGAGTGGACTTTGAGGCGGATTTGGTTCCCCGCAAACGTGGACGACGCCAGAGCTTTACTCTGCGCAGATGGGCATTCCCGAACTGCTCTATTATCGCAGCCCCCTGCGAAAATTTGTATATGTCTTGGCTTTTGTCTTTGCCGGTATCTGAGTTCGGCATCCACTTAACAAAAGCCCCGAATGTAATTGTTACTGCTATCCCTACTTTCATGGCTGCTCTTTAGCTGAATGCGCTGTCCTGCAATGCTACCTGCAATGGCCTGCGACAAGCGTGGCTTCGGGCAGATCAACTGCAACTGGCCCGAGCCTCAGATCGGCAACCCCGCCGCCAGCATCCAGTCGCGCAGTTCTGTAGTGCGAGCCGGATCGAGTGCGTTACTAAACAGTGCCTTGATCTCGGTAGGCTTGGCGTCGAACTGCTCGACCAGATCCTTGATGCGATAGCCATGGCGTGTCAGGGTAGGCTCCAAATCATCCAGTTGCCGGGACAGCACGGACGCCACAAACTCAGCTGAGACAGGTTTGTCGCCGGTCAAGTACGGCCTCCTCTACCTGTGTGGGGGCGACGTCCGGAATAGGGGAAGCAGTTTCACCGAACAGCGCGCGCCGCATTTCTTCTTCAGTTAACTCACCGTTCATAAAGTATCTCAAGGAAAGACAGATTAGATCCTCTAGACTTTACTAGATTGCTACCCTCCGGTAGTAGCTACCACCGGAGGGTGTACAAAAAGCGGCGAAGGATCAGGTGGATCGAAATTGTGGTTCTGGACGGATGTGATGCCTACGACGCTACCCGCATCGGTGGCGTCCGGCTTAGTCGTGTAAGACAATGCCTGCAGGTGCGTGGCATAGGTACGCCCCCCGCATTGCTTGAGTCCATCACCTACTTCCATCGCTTTTGATGCCCAAGGCCATGGAAAAACACATGTGACGTCCACGCCTAATGGCCTTAGGCTATTTTGCCTGCGACGGTAGGCGAAGAAGCGGGCCTGACGTGAGGATGATTTGGCCCGAAGGTCAGGACTTTCGGGGCTTGGCGTTGGCCGTCGCCTCAGCCACTAATGGATCTTCGGGCCAGTAGTGTCTTGGGTATCTGCCTTTAAGATCCTTCTTCACTTCCACGTAGGTGCTGCGCCAGAAATTGGCTAGATCTTGGGTGACCTGTACAGGCCTCCGCGCCGGCGACAAAAGATGCAACGTCAGGAGCTGTTTACCTTGGGCAATCCGAGGTGTATCTGACAGACCAAAAAGCTCCTGCAGCCTCACAGCCAAGATCGGAGGATGCTGCGAATAGTCGATTCGGATATTCGACCCAGACGGCACCTGGATGGTCAGAGGTGCCTGAGTCTCCAACTCCTGTGGAAGCGGCCAAGACAGAAGATTTATGACAATCGATGACAGATCCAGGTGGCTGAAGTGGCTGAGCCTCGTGACTTTGCCCAAGTACGGTGCGAGCCACTTTTCCAGCGTTTCTAGAAGGCTGGTATCGCTGAGATCAGGCCACTTGCTTTCTGCTTGGCCATTTTGGATATCCAGCTGACGCAGCATATCAACCCGCGCTTGCCACTGGCGCAACTCAGGGTTCCAAGGCAGAAGTTCGATGCCTTTGCGCCTCACCAGATTGACCAAGGCTAGCGAACGAGCTTGCTCATCAAGGCTTGGCAAAGGTGTTGCGGACAGTACCAACTGCCCCACCTTTAGCTGCCGCTCAGCCTTGAGTACCCCCTCCCTCTCGTCCCAGTCAACCTCATCGACTGACCCTACAAGGTCAGCCAGCTCGCCATCGAACAAAGCAGGATCGAGATCGCTCGCAAGGTAGACCCGCTCCTCGCGCTGCCCTTGCCGGCTACCCAGATCGGCCACTACTAGCCACTCATGTTTAGTGAGAGCATCAGGCTCTGAGAACACAGCAGCCCGCCCGTTGGAGAGACGGTAGTCAGAGGCATTCGCACGCCTCTGGAGACCGATTCGATCAGGGTAAGCGAATGCCAGTAGGCACCCTACCCACCTTAGGTGATCGGGCTCACTAACAGGGATGGCGGCCCTCCCACGCAGCAGGGATCGATACTGCCGAGCAGACTGTTTTACCCGCTGGAAGGAACCACCACCTCGACGTGAGTAATGCTCGCCTGACAAGGCACTCAGCCTAGTGTGAAGATCGGCGCCTGCACCGCGCAGGATATCTTTCTCACCCAGCAACGCGGCAATGTTGCACGCAAGGTCATCCAGCCCCATCGCATTGCCTTTGATGAGAAGGTGAGCGATCCGTGGATGCGCTGGAAGCTCGCTCATGGCGGATCCGTGCGATGTGAGCTGGCCAGCAGCATCGAGTGCGCCTAGGCGCTTCAGCAGGTCTCTGGCCTGGGCGAAGGGAGCTGACGGAGGTTGGTCGAGCCAAGTCATTTCCTCTGGCTTCATTCCCCATCGGGCCAACTGAAGTGCCAAGGCTGAGAGATCCGCCTGCAGGATTTCAGGGGTGCTGTAGCCGGCTATTTGCTCGTGTTGCGTTTCCGACCATAGGCGATAGCACACACCTGGCTCCAAGCGCCCTGCTCGCCCCATACGCTGAGTAGCGCTGGCCTTCGAGATGCGCTGAGTGTCGAGGCGAGTCATACCACTGCGAGGATCGAATTTTGGTACTCGCTCAAGGCCGCTGTCCACGACCACTCTTACGCCTTCGATGGTCAAACTGGTCTCAGCAATGTTTGTGGCCAGAACGATCTTCCGCGAGCCAGTTGGTGCCGGATTTATCGCGGCGCGCTGGGCATTGAGATCAAGGTCTCCATACAGCGGGCATACGGTCACGTCTGAACGGTTGCTGAGTTGCTCTTCGAGAAAATCGGCTACTCGACGAATCTCTGCCTGCCCAGGAAGGAAAACCAGGATGCTTCCCTGCTGCTCATTGATGGCGGCTAAGCAGGTGTCCGTAACTCGCGCATCGATACGCTCACCCGGTTGATACGGGCTGCCCCAGATCGTGGAGACCGGATACATCCGGCCTTCACTGGTGATCACAGGAGCATTGTTCAAAACCTTAGAAAGACGAGCTCCCTCCAGCGTTGCGGACATCAGGAGCAGTTTCAGTGGTGGGTCATCACGTAGCAGGTCACGGCCACTCAGGCAAAGAGCCAGTGCAAGGTCAGAGTGCAGGTTGCGCAGGTGATACTCGTCGAAGATGACCACGCCAACACCATCCAGCGCAGGATCATCTTGGAGCCGGCGAGCCAGGATACCTTCCGTGACCACTTCAATCTTAGTGCGCGGCCCTACCTTGCTTTCAAGGCGAATGCGGTAGCCGACAATTTCCCCAACCTTCTCTCCCAATTCACTCGCCAAGCGTTCAGCAGCGGCCCGAGCGGCCAGTCGCCGAGGTTCGAGCATCAAGATCTTCTGGTCGCCAAGCCAAGATTCGTTCAGCAGCGCCAGAGGTACTCGAGTGGTCTTGCCCGCACCTGGAGGCGCTTCAAGGATCACTTCATTGCGGTTGACCAGCGCCTCTCGCAGGTCTGGCAAAACGAGGTCGATAGGCAGAGAAATCATCGGAGCTCCCAAATCAAGAGAGTAGTATACCCGGTGGATCTGAATTAGCAGTTCGGTCTTGAGGTAAATAAAACGGGAAAATCATGAACCAATATCAGGCGACGCCTGACATATAGCTTCGGCACGAGAAAGCGGAACATGGGGCTATTGGCACATCCTTGCCTCTGCAAAGAAGAGGCGCACACCACTTCATCAATGAGGCTACTTTCGTATTTGAGTGACATTCAGCTTAGCAATATTATTAAGGCTCTTCAGTTGTTCTTCGAGGTAACGCACGCGTTCCACTAGCTGAATGTTCTGCGTCATGACTTGATAAAGCTGGCCTTTCACAACTTCGAGCTCGGCATGAGCCTTCGTTGCCTTATCATTAGCTCGTTTTATTTGTAACGCTTTAGAAGAGCTGACTGTACCGAAACTGTTGCGATACGCTTCAACCTCTGCAATTAACTGCTTATGATTATTGCGGTCTTTTTTCAGATAGCCACGATCAAAGCCCGCCTCGAAACTCACAATACCTGCAGTAATTCTTGTAGGATCCAATCCCATATGGGCTGCAACTCGAGGTTGACCGAGCTTTAGTCTCTCGAAAGCCTCCCTGCAAGCATTTAATCCAGTACCGGCCATACGCTATACCTCAACAACCGCAATGAATTTCTGGTGGAATTTTTTTAAGCTTGTCAACTCGGCCTCAACAACCTGGTACTCGCCTGAACCAGGCTCATATAGCAACAGATCCGCCTCGCTGTCACCGATGGCCTCTTCCAGCTTATCTCGTTCAATGATGCCATCTGCACAAGACAAGCATGATGTAATATCCCCCAAAAGATAGGAGTCGCACTTTCCAGGGTATGTACAGGCACCCAGCAAGGTAACTTTAAAAGAGATCCTGCCATCTAATGCTTGGTTTTCCGTCTTCTTCCTCAGAGTAGCAATATGAATACCACTCTCATGCATCTTTTTGCGCTGAGTGGAAATGTAGCTTCCAGTTCCCCCAAAAAGTTGCGCACCGTCTCCAAACGCGTGAGAAAGAAGATCATATGCGATATTTAAAGGCATGCCAATTTGATATTCGAAAAGCACATGATGCTTAGGCAGTACAAAGTCACCTACCTCCTCATCGTAGTACCCAAAAATAGTTTTGAGCCTTGAGAAGTTATTCGCATAATAGCGCGTCATTTGAACAGAAAGATGCTTGAACTGCTTTCGAAGAGTGGGGAGAGAGATAAATCCACTATTACTTCCATAAAAAGCCAGCGACCGGCGAAACTGATGACTTGTAAATGACCATGGCGAACCAATACTGAAACCTGCCGCGCTTAAGAAATCTCGGAGAGGGTCGGTAGCCTGCAACTCCTGAAAGTCAGACTCTGTGATTACTAGCTGATTCAAAAGAAACTTCGGCTTCGACACGTCGTTCCATGTCGGCACGCCTACTTTCGTTTCACGCCTATTAATAATCGCTGGATTGAGGAAAAGAGGCATATCCTCTGGGCGAACTCCGAATAAATTGGAGATCGCTCGACAAATGGAGCGAGCAATTTCAACTGCACGTACAACCTCATCCGTAGCCAACCAAGACGAGGACTTACGATATCCAGTGAATTTAGTCGTACTCGAAAGCACCTTCACGATTTTCGGTTTATCTCGACTCACTCCATCCTCATCAAGAGTCGCAGCAACAACCTCCTCGACGTCGATACAGTTGTAGGGCAGAAGCATTACTTCCTGGTCACGCATACCTGTGTAGATATGAATGACCGTCTTAAGAATCCATTGCACTTTTAGAATAGCCGAAGACAATACACCTCGACCAGCGCAATTCAAATCTCCGGTGAAAATCTTATCAAGCTTATGTAGTCGCAAAGCCTGATCAAATTCCGGCTCGACTACATCCGGCCCTCCGAACATAGTTTTCTGATGGGCTTCTGTATATCCGTAATATGGACTTATGAAGCAATCTAGGAAATGCTCAATAGCTTTCCTCTTTGGATAAATGAAATCCATCCAATCGCCAACAGAATTAATTACCCCGAGATATATCTTTGTCGGAATTACTGGATGCTGATGCTGAACTTCTGCGACAGCGCAAAAGTCAATATTAAAGACGCCATGCAGCTTATAGCCTAGACGCTCTTCGCCAATGGCGACCATATGCGAAATAAGGGACTTAGTGAGCCTTCGCTGAGTACTCCCTATATTCTCCCTAGCCATCCATTTACTATAGGCATTAAGATAGGCCGGATTAGAAAATAACTGCTGGAGACTTATGACACCTACCAGCGGATTGGCTTCTTGATCCCAGCAATAGCGCGCAGCTGTTCGTAAAGTCAAAAAATATTGGCCTAGCATCCCCGCGCTCATCCTTCCTAGATGTCCGGTCTGAACATAGAAAAACAAGCAAAACAAGAGATACCTCACTTCCTTTACAAGACAACTCTGGCCAGAGTCATACTTTTTGAAAATGCTATTAAACCCGATCATGGCGATGCGATTTGCCTTGAGCCTTATGGGATTAAGATCCCACTTCGCTCCGCCGTAACATGCTGTAACTTCACCATCGACATTGCGACAAATGACGAAATCAGCCGAAGGCCTCCAAGTTGGATCAACAGGAATTGAACCCGCTGCGTCGAATGGCTGAGTTTCATTAACGACACCTTCATAGAAGTCAACCATCAGATATAAATCCCCATCTTTTCATAACGCTGCAGCCGCCTTTCCCAAAAAGGCGTGAGGATTCCCAACCTGAAAACTTTTTTCCGCATAGTACCAACTAGACTTGCTATTTCAGGAGAGCGTTTGCAAACAGCTTCTAAAATAAAATCAATGCGAATAACTACATCCTTGAAGAACTCTTCAGAAAACTCAAAGTCGGGAGCATTGGCCCTCACGCCCTCAATTACGTACTGAAAGCTCAGAAGCTTATGAATATCCAACTCATCGGAATGAACAACATAGTGAACACAAAATAAACAACCATATTGGGTTTTGCAATCTGGTTCAATCGCAACTACCGAAACATCTTTCTCGGGACTATCAATTGAATCACAGTGTCCTACCGCAATAGAAACACCTGGAGCGTGCTCTGAATCTTTAATCCGCGCAGCGGCCTTCTTAATGGCGGCCCAGTATTTGCCGAACTCCGCCCTTGAATTAGCGCTCGTAGTTCCCGCATAAGACTGAACATTAGTTCGCGAACTATGATTCATAACCGCACCCACCAAAAGCGGCGAATGCTTCAACTGATGAAGCGTAAGACTTTTAAACTTACGAACCAACACCGGCGGGATATTTTTTGTGCCTTCCGGCACGAACACCCCTTCAATACGCTTAAAAAACGTGGACGAAAAGTTTTCCTCTAACGGCCTAGGTTCTTTTGGAATATACTGCCATCCGAGCAACTGAAAAAAAAGTAACTCACTCTTACGACCGTTTAAAAACCACTCCCGAAACCTGAGATACTCGCGCAAGATTTGAATACCAGGCCCACGCCCGACCGTATAGGTGACATTCAAGCCTTTCGCTCTTAGCTTCACTGCCGACAGTTCGTTTTTCAACGGAGACTTCACAAGCTCGACTGCATCATCATGCAGAAACTGAATAAACTCACTTGAGTTAGCACCAACCACGCAGTTCAGCAAACAGGCGTAGGCTTTCATGGCCATGGTTGCGATTCGCAACCGGAAGGGATGATATAAATCAGCATTAACCTCGACCATCAGGTTTTGAGCACGTTCCACAGCCTTTTTAAGTTCACCCAAGGAAAGATTAGGAAACGTACTCTTCAATTCTTCAGTGGAAAAAATACGCCCATCTTCGTAGTTATACGCCTGATACTCATGCTTTCCCTTAGTGTGAGGTGTAATAGGCTTTCCATTGCCAGGAAAAAGATGAGCATGATATTCATTAGTTTGAAATTTAAATGGGAAGGGGGCTCCGTCAACCAAAAACCTTGAGAACTGAAAGGCAATATTCAAGGTGATATCTATGTACTTTTTTACATCCCCATCTTCAGGCGGCGTCAGCCCATCGCGCCTCGTCTTAATAGGAGGAACACTAGAAATAATATTTTTACTGGCTTCTGGAAACTGAAGTTGGAGGATACGCCTTAAAATTCCTTGGCGAAGCTGTGCCGTAAGTGGCGCCATACCGTTGGGTTTAAGAATTTCCTGAAACAGGAAATTCGAATATTCTACGTAAGCTGCTCGAGCGGCAGCAGGATTACAGAACACCGCAGAATGGCCATTTTCATCACACCAGTTAACAGCACGATCAAGATACTTGAAATCTGTCTCAATCGACTTGTGGGATGAGTTCGAAACATAATGTTTTTCCAAAAAAGCCAAAAGCATCTTACGTCGACTCGGAACCACTGATTTCACATCAACCAAATACTTTCTAGGCTTATCCGTCTTTGCGCGGACAGAATACACATAAATCCCAACATCGAGCGGACTTACTCTATGATCGAGATTGAGGGCCATCAGTTCCGGGTGAAGAATCTCTCGTTGATCGGCAATTTCAGGAAGTCGAACAACATGAAGTTTACGTACCTGTGAAGCATCAAGCATTATCATCAACCAAAATCAAATCGCTATAGGACGACATTTTGAATAGTACACCCTCATAATCTTCCTGGGCGCGAATCTTATCAGGCGTCATTTTGAAGAGCTTTAAGTAGTTTTCAGTGGTCTCGCGGCGCTCATGATGCATGCGTGACTGAATGATGGAGATATCCTCTCCAGACAGCAGATGCCCATCCTTCAAGAGAGGAATCAAGTGCTGATAAAGTTGATAAGCAAACGTTGCGCGAAGCCAGTGGTAAGTAAAACCTCGGGGAAAACTGGACGACACAGAGCGTTTTATTTTCTTCTTAAGAGTATCGGCTACGGCACCTAGCGGCCTAGTCTTAATGAATGGAAAACGCGGGTCATTTGAAGCCATATAATAACAGTTAGCCTGCTCCGACAAAAACACGTACATGTCTTCGTCTGGAATACTTTTAAGATGAGGATAATCTGTTGCATAGTTCAACTGAAAGCGTTTCCTGCGGTTTTTTGCATAGGCGCTTCTAACATATGTTAGCAAGTCTTCGGCTAGTTGCTCCGGGACATGTAGGGTCTGAGGCTTGTTGCCTTTAGTATCAATCCCTGTCCTAGGCCCAGCCTTCAACAGGTACGTACCCTTAGGGGTACGCAAGCCCTGCATCAACGCCTCAACGTGTTTTACTCGAAGCGTTAGAACAGTTTGTTTTCGTGACCCGGTCAGCAAGGGCAACAGGATAATGAGACGCTCTTGCGCATCCCACCCCCCCGAATCGAAAAGGGATAGCAAATCTGAAAGTTCCGGATTCGTCAATGGCCTTAGGCATTCACCTTCGTCGTCCACCAACCCAATCGGCACCACCTTACCTTTGTTAGTCTTCTGCGTTTGACTTCTTTTCTCTACGGTGATTTGCCGGGTGAACCCATATTTATTTTCTATAGCTACCTTTATCTCGCGAACCGAATCAACCCTGGCAATATCAATAGGGTGCCAATGCATTGAAACAAATTTATAAAACTGATAAACAACACTAGTATACTGATTGGCCACAGCAGGCCCACGCTCTAGGAGCTGGAATAAATACAGATGATACTTATACGTCGGTCTATGAACTATTCGTCGCCCGGAGAAGTCCATCCAATGGATATTATTATTCTCAGTAAATATTAAATAGTCGAGTAACCGACTAGCCTTTCGTCTTGCTTCGTCTGCTGGACGACTGCTTACATGTTTGTTTTTTACAAGACTGAGAAGAAAAGAATTTGCTTCTTTCCAAGGTTCTCCATTGCGATGAAATAAAAAAGGCATGTTGAAGATGGCTCTATCTGCAGTATCGCCAATTGCCTCGTTTACCTGAAAGCCGTTTATTTGCCTGCCAACACCAAAAATGGTTACAGGGATTGAACCCTCAGGTGTATCGCCAAAGCAAAGATCAGCAAAAGCATCGATTACTTGGGGGATGAGAACTAAACGCCCTTCATGATCTGTGTTTTCGTAAGCAGCCACTGAATACCCAATTCGCTAGAACGTCAATGATAAACGTTAGGCAATATTTTTCCAACAAAAATGTCAATACTCCAACGTTTCACGCATATGCCAATTGATGAACGTTGCGTGATAGCTTCGGATACCGCCCTTTCAAATCCTTTTTCACATCGATATAGGTCGACCGCCAGAAGTTAGCCAGATCCTGAGTAACCTGCACGGGACGACGCGCCGGGGATAACAAATGCAGCTTCAGCACCTGCCGCCCGCTAGCGATGCGTGGCGTATCGGATAACCCAAATAACTCCTGCAGCCGCACCGAGAGAACAGGCGGCTGTTCGTTGTAGTCGATACGGATATTCGAGCCGGACGGCACCTGGATGGTCTGCGGGGCCTGCGCTTCGAGTTGTTGCGGGAGAGGCCACGGCAGGAGGTTGCGCAGGATGGATGACAGGTCGAGCTGGCCGAAATGGCTGAGTCGGGTGACTTTACCCAGATAGGGCATCAGCCAGTTTTCGAGTGTCGCCAGCAGTTGTGCGTCGCTCAGGTCGGGCCATTCGCTTGTTGCGTTTTTGTCGACATCGAGGTTGCGCAGCAGCGCGACACGCGCTTGCCACTGACGCAGTTCCGGCGTCCAGGGCAGCAGTTCCAGACCTTTGCGACGCACCAGCGCCAACAACGCATGGCTGCGGGCTGCCTCGTCGAGTCCGATCAGTGGTTCGCGGCTGATGATCAGTTCGCCAGCTTTGCGCTGTCGCTCTGCGCGAAACACGCCTTCGCGCTCGTCCCAGTCGATCTGGTCCAAGGTAATGACCTGCTCGGCCAACACGGAGTCGAACAATGCCGGATCAAACTCGGCGGCGAGGTAGATGCGTTCTTCGCGCTGGCCTTGGCGGCTGCCGAGGTCTGCGATGACCAGCCACGGCTGTTTCATCAGTGCGTCGGCCTCGGCGAACAGAGCCGCACGACCATTAGCCAACCGATATTCAGCGCCGCCAGCGCGACGTTGTTGCGCCACGCGATCCGGATAAGCCAGCGCCAGTAGAGCACCCAGCCAGCGTGGATGGTCAGGATCGCTGACCGGGCTGTTTGCTGCGCCGCGCAGGTATCCTCGATATTGCCGCGCAAGCTGCTTGGCTCTCTGCACGCCGCCTTGTGCGCCACGCGCAGCACGCTCGCTGCCCGCCAGCAAGGTCAGGCGGCTATGCAGATCCGCACCGCCGCCGCGCAGGATATCGCGCTCGCCCAATAGCGCGGCCACGTCACAGGCCAGCTCGCCCAGGCCCAACGCATGGCCGCGCAGCAGCAAGTGCGCGATGCGCGGATGGGCGGGCAGCTCGGCCATCGCCTGACCGTGGGGCATCAGGGCTGGCAGTTGTCCCGGCTGATAGCTAAGTGCCTCAAGCCGTACCAGCAGGTCCTGCGCCTGTGCATAAGCTGCGGCTGGCGGTATGTCGAGCCAGACCAGTTGCGCAGGCGTGACGCCCCAGCGCGCCAGTTGCAGCGCAAGCCCGGCGAGGTCTGCCTGAAGAATTTCCGCCGCCCCGTAGGCAGCCAGCTGATCGTGCTGCGCCTCGGACCACAGCCGATAACAAACGCCTGGCTCCAGTCGCCCTGCCCGTCCGGCCCGCTGAGTAGCGCTGGCCCGTGAGATAC
The DNA here is from genome assembly GCF_001401155.1 of Pseudomonas tremae. Lineage (GTDB taxonomy): Bacteria > Pseudomonadota > Gammaproteobacteria > Pseudomonadales > Pseudomonadaceae > Aquipseudomonas > Aquipseudomonas tremae. The sequence continues at coordinate 78,615 of NZ_LJRO01000074.1, read as the reverse complement.
GCTGGTTGTCGAGGCGCGTCATACCGCTGCCCGGATCGAAACGTGGCACCCGCGCCAATCCGGCATCGATCACCACACGCACGCGTCGATGGTCAGGCTGGTTTCGGCGATATTGGTCGCCAGCACCACCTTGCGTGTCCCCTTGGGCGCGGGCTCAATGGCCGCGCGCTGCGCACTGAGGTCAAGCTCACCATGCAAAGGGCAGAGCAGAATATCGGCGCGCTCGCCCAGCGCTTCCGCCAACTGCTGGTTGACCCGACGAATCTCGACCTGCCCCGGCAGAAACACCAGCAGGCTGCCGGACTCGCTGCCCAGCGCATCCAGCACCGTCTGCACGACACGCGGCTCGATAAACTCACCCGGCTGAAAAGGACGCCCCCACTGCATCGCTACTGGAAACATCCGCCCATCACTGCGCACCACTGGCGCATCGTCCAGTAACGCCGAAAGCCGCTCGCCTTCCAGCGTTGCCGACATCAATAAGATTTTCAGCGGTTGATCATCACGAAACAGCTCGCGGCCATTGAGGCTAAGGGCCAGCGCCAGATCGGCGTCCAGGCTACGCTCGTGAAACTCATCGAAAATCAGCAGCCCTACGCCTTCAAGGGCCGGATCGTCCTGCAAACGACGCGTAAGAATCCCCTCGGTGACCACTTCAATACGCGTCTTCGGCCCCACACGGCTTTCCAGACGAATCCGATAACCCACAGTTTCGCCCACCTTCTCGCCCAGCTCACTGGCCAACCGTTCCGCCGCCGCACGCGCAGCAAGACGGCGCGGCTCCAGCATCAAAATGGTCTGCCCGGCCAGCCAGGTTTCCCCAAGCAGCGCGAGCGGCACCCGCGTGGTCTTGCCCGCACCGGGCGGGGCTTCAAGCACGGCTTCATGGCGTGTGGTCAGGGCCTGGCGCAGGGCTGGCAGCACGGTGTCGATGGGTAACTGAATCATGGGAGCTCCCAGAGAGATGCGGGGGAGTATACCGGGGTGGGAGTACAAGAGAGTGAGCAGGCTTATAGCAGGACGCAGAATCAAAAATCGGGCGAACTATTGATCGCCATGCTTACAACACGTCAATGTTTGCGGCCGGATCGAACTTTCCGGCATTATCTGTTGAACAATCAAGCAGCCGTCTGCGTTACAGATTTTTGCAAGTCGTGATACCAAAGCCCAGAATCGTAAGCAATGGTAACCAGCGTGGTATCAGCATATTCAGGAAGGCTGGCCAGATTGTGCGCGGCTGATAGGCAAGCCGCGGAGGTATTACCAACAAACGTACCGCTTTGCATATAGAAACATCGTTGCGCGGCTAACATCTCCACATGCTTAACATGACGTCGGACGTTCACCAGAGACCAGTCCAAAAAAGGCGGACAGACGCCAACCGCCATTCCTTCAAGACGATGTTCCAAAAAAACACCTCTCCTCGAATCGCAGCCAGAGGGCTCAACCAACACAGTCGAAACGTCAAAGCCAAAATCTTTCAAACCCAAGGTTATACCTGTAAAGCTTGCACCAGTACCTGCGCAACCTACAAACAGCAAACGTCTGCCAACACCAGACTCTGCCAGTTGGCATGCGAGTTCAGAAGCGGTCTGATAACGGTGGGCTTCGATCCCGACATAGTTGTTAAACTGGTCAGTGTAATAGTACGACTTTCCCATTTCTGTCTGATGCTTCAAATGGTAGGTAACGACCTCTTTTGGCGATGCACCAGCGGCCAGCATATCCTTTCCAATCAGCTTGGCGCCAAAGCATTCCAAGAGATCTCTTTTGATCTGGCTGAAACCCAGGCCCACTACCAACTCAACTGGAATGTCATGCTTGTGACAAGCAGCTATCAAACCAAATCCAAAATTACCGCCAGTCTTTTCAATCACCGTAGTAATCCCTGGGATAATCCTGCAGGTGTGCAAGGCGTGCTCTATGATGAAACTGGCCGCACGGTATTTGTGACTACCTCCGGGGTTGTTCATCTCCAACTTTGTCAAAATTCTACCACCCGTTCTGATAAGTTTGCTCACTTGTCGCCTCCTGTCATGAGCCATTTGATTCCGGCTTTCGACTCAGCAAGCTGACCGTTACCGCTAACAATGCTACGCACAGAGCAACGCATATAACGTTGGTGCCAACCCACCCCACGGTACTTAGCAAGAGTGATGGAGTAAAGGCGCCAATTGTTGCAAAAACGGCGATGGCGAGATCGTTTTTACCCTGCACTTGCATGGCGCCAGGGCTATCCTGCAAGGCATGAGCCAGCAGTGCACCGCCTCCGACGTAAGTCAGGTTCCAGCCCAAACCAAGAACGATGAGTGAAATAGTTAGTGTCTCATAACCATTTGAAACCATGTTCATGGCCGCGCAGGCAATCAACATCATCAGGCCCACGCAGATAGTAGTTTTTATTCCGAGTTTTTGGATGATAGCGCCTGTAAAAAAGGAGGGCGCGAACATGGCGATCACATGCCACTGAATCGCAAGGCGGATATCCGAAAAATCTTGATGCAGATGTTTCATGTGCATAGAAGCCTGAATCATCAGCAAGTTCATGATTCCATAGCTTATCGCCGCGACTGTCATGGCAACCATTACCGGTGGTTTCATTGAGCACGGGAGGTTTTTGGCAAGCCGGTCATTTGCATTGTAACGTGCAGGTAAAATAGGATCACTTGGCAGGAATACGGTAATAAACAAAGACAGTGCCGCCAACCCTACAAATGAAGCGTAGCATAGGGAAAATAGAGGGTAGCCACCCAGATCCCTAAGCAACCCAGTCAACGCTGGCCCGAGCAAGGCGGCAATGACTCCTCCAGCCACGACCAACGAGAGAGCTTTTGGCTTTAGTCGTTGTTCTAGATTATCGGTTGCCGCGAACCTGTTGAAGTTGGCAAATGCGATATAAACTCCAAGCGCAGAATGACTAACCACCAGCATTGGAAAATGCTGATGATCAACAGCCCAAAATCCCGTAATGCCAGATATTACCAACGGGATTGCACCAAGCATGAATGCCTTTTTACGACCGATGCGACTCATCAATCGCGAGACAGGGTATGTAGCGAGCATCAAAAATAGAAACTGGAACCCATACGGTACCGTTGAAAACCTGGCGTCAGGTGCGAGCGCTGAGCCCACAATGGCAGCCATAGTCACTGACATAACTGCCGTGGTCAGGTTGATGGATTGTGCGGCGAAATAAAGATATGTATGTTTGGGAAGATTACTTGTCATAAGGCTTGCCCATGATACGGAGATAAATCAATCACCGCACCAGGAAAATCACAAATAAGTCGCTCTTTACATTTGCCCAAGCGCTTACGACGAACGCTTAAATGCCCTATTGCTTGAGGAGAGTCCAAGTGAGTGCCACCACACGGAATCTCTATGCCTTGGTAAACCCACATCCGTGCATCCTCTAATCCTTGCACTGCATAATTCTCGATTATCTTATTGCGGACGATCAACTCATTCGCCCGACGCTCTATTTCACTGACCTCCTCAATACTGAAAGGTTTTTCCACAAGGAAATCGAACCGTGCCGAATCTTCTTTAATATGACAGCCCAGGGTCCACTGTTTAAGCTCTTTGCGCAAACTCACTGCTGCAGCATATAAAAAATGGCTAGCGGTGTGTGAAAGGGTTAATCGCGCGCGACGAAGAATATCGATTTTAACATGAGCAGTCATGCCTTCATTTATCTTATCAAGCAAATGCAAATCGTCCGGGTGAACCATATGAAGAATAATCCCACCCAACTTCCCCCCTTTAAAACCTTCTAACCGAATAGGGGTGCCGTAGAGTTTTTTGGCTCCTATAAACCGCACCAAACCACTGCGAAGTTCGATCGTACCAAAATCCGCCTCCTGACCACCGCCCTCCGGATAAGCAACGGTGCGGTCTACTTCAATAGCATCAAGTTGTACTCGGGTCACTGTGGCACGTGCAGACATCAAATACTGATCTTGATAGTAAAGCTTTCTGGTACTGCGTAACACATCTTGGTTTATGGCAGTATTTTTCATTGCGCCGTCACCACCTGCAACATTGTTTTAACCTGTACCCTAGCACCAGAGGGAATGTCTTTAGTGATAATACAACCGGGACCAATGAAAGCATCATCCCCCACCTCCACAGGCCCCAAAACACTCGCAAACGCACCGATCTGTACGCGATTTCCAATTCTAGGATGACGGGGTGTTGCAGCATTACTGCTAATACCTCGCGCGCCCAGTGTGACGCCCCCAAGAATATAGCAATCGTCACCAATGGAAGAGGTTTCACCAATGACAGTTCCATACCCGTGATCAATTATTAGTCGGGCGCCGATACGACTACGAAAGTGTATTTCGGCGCCCGAAAGCATTTTTCCTCTTCTGGAAATAACAGCAGCGAGTGACTGGTTACGGAAAATGCACAGTTGAGCAGCATTAAGATTGACCCAGCTGGCAAGCCGGTAATGCATCACTGCAGCATACGATGTGTAGGTTCTTGCGATAAAGAGTGGATCAGAACCTGCCGCAGGGTCTTTACTTGCGAACATGATTAAGTCTTCATGGGCCTGCTGGGTAACACATTCAATGAGAGGTGTCTTTTTCAGCTCATTAAACTCATCAACAGAACAGCACTCAAGTAACGCGGCGATGACGAGATTCCTTATTAGCTGAAATGATTCATGATCGGGTGTGGCAGAGAGCCTGGAAGGCCGTGCGGCCTGTGTGTCCAGATACGGCATTATCTCGATATCCAGTTTTCTGGTTTGCGGGGCTTTAGGATGTGGTTTTTAACGGCCTTTACGCCGATAGACCCATCTTGGCATTAGCTGGCGCCTTGAAGGCACACAGTCGACAAGCTTTCCAGGTAACTGTTAGGGTGTTTTTCCTATCAGTCTGCTGCCCCCCTATGAGCCTAAATTCTCTCTACGACTCGTTGAAGCAACGCCTTGAATCAGGCGAGTGGCTTGGCGGGCAACGCATGCCCTCAATCAGAAAACTGGCCGCATCCGCTGACGTCAGCTATCACGATGTGGTGTCTGCTTATGCACGTTTAGTAAGCGAAGGCGTCCTAACGGCGTCTCCCGGACGCGGCTATTTTGTAACGGGAGGTATATCGCACGAGAATCCCCCCAATGAGCCCGAATGGGTGGCCGAGGATCCCCTATTCAAGCTTTTGCAAGCCGGGCCCCACTACAACAAATTAGGATGCGGCTGGTTGCCACCGGCATGGCGAGATACAGAATTGCTAGCCAAGGCCATTCGGCGCACCGCGAGGCTGGAACAGAGCTCACTGGCCGAATACGGCGACGTTTCCGGATACCTTCCAATGCGCAAGCAACTTTGCGTGCATATAAAGCGCCTGACGCGTATCGATATCAGACCGGGGCAGGTTCTTACTACGCTGGGGGCGACGCAGGGTCTGGACCTGGTGGCAAGGCTGTTGATCAGGCCGGGGGATCATGTATTCGTGGACGAGCCGGGGAATGGAAACCTGATCAGGTTGATCCAGTTGGCAGGCGGTCACGTTGTAGGCGTGCGCCGGACTCAAGACGGTCCCGACATTGCCGAGATGGAAAGTTACTTGGCAAAGCACACTGTTAAAGCCTTCTTCTGCAATAGCACTTTTCACAACCCGACCGGCAGCAACATTAGTCCGCATAACGCTTTCAAGGTATTGCGTCTCGCCGTAGAACACGAGTTTTATGTGGTCGAAGATGACGTATACGGCGACTTCAGCCCGGTGGTTCGCCAGACGTTTGCCGAGCTGGACAACCTGGAGCGAGTGATTTATGTCGGAAGTTTTTCCAAGTGTCTTTCCGCATCGTTGCGCGTGGGCTATATCGCTTGCTCACAAGGCCTCATAGAACCCCTGACACGCCTGAAACTATTGACTTGCGTCGCCGTTCCAGCGTTTTGCGAACGGTTCGTCAATACCATTCTGGCAGACGGTACTTACGCACGGCATATGCAGAATGTGCAGCAAAGGCTCATCGGCCAACAGGTACAGACACAGCGCTCATTACTTGAACGGGGCTGGAAGTTTGATATGGCGCCGCAAGGTGGCATGTTCATATGGGCCTATCACCCGGACATCCCTGACCTGAAGCCATTCATGACGAAACTTGAGCAACACAACATCCTGCTAATGCCGGGCTCGGCGTTTTCGGTGACTCGCGATTACCAGCGTTTTGCCCGGATAAACTGCACGCATTTTTCCGATACAGTGGAAGAGCACTTTTCGGTGTGATCGGCGAAGAGCAGCGTTTAGTTATCTTGACTGCTTACGCGCGGCACCCGCCGCTCAACGGCGCCGCCTTGAGCGTGGAGTCAGACCGGAACATCTACCCATGCCCTATTACCAGCCTCATTGATACGGCCATTGTCGTAATCCTTGCGCAACTCCGGGTCGGACAAAATCTTGTACGCATTTGAAATGACTTTGAAACGCTAGGCCGCTTCGGCCTCGTTGCAGCGGTTTTTATCAGGGTGGTTCTTCAGCGCGGCATCTCTGTAAGCCTTTTTAACGGCGGATACATCTACCGACATGTCAGTGAGGCCAAGGTGCTCGTACAACGGCTTGACGGGCGGCTTGGCAGGCGCGGAATCGCCCACCCTGGCAGATGCGTCAGCAGCCGATGTGTTATTAGGCCGCGCCGTTGAAGGCCGTTCGCCGCCTGCACTGGGTTCTGCTTTCGGCAGCGGTGGCCGAGTGCTATTGGCCCGCGATCGAGCACGAGGCGGTGTTTCCGGGCGTGCCTGCTTTTGGTGGCCGTCAGGTCGGCCCGACGCAGGTCGTGGCTCTGCTTTGGGCGGCGGCGCACTGCAGGCTTGTGGGCGAGTGCCAGGACGCGCTTGCTGCTGAGCGCCGTCAGGTCTCCAGGATGGGCCGGGTGTGGATCGTCGCACGCGAGCACCGTTCGACTGGCGAATCTTGTTGAAAACCTGGTCAGTGAGGTCGCTCATCAACTTGTTCAGTTTCAAGTTGCTGGAGAAATAGGCAAGGCGCGCATTAGTGGCTTCACTGTTGTCCTTGCCAGGCTCAGACTTGGCCATTGCATCCGCCAGCTTCTTGCCCAGAGAGAACAACATCTTGCCCTTGCTGTCGCTGACGCCCAGAAAGCTCATCACGTTATGCATCGACTTGTCGCGCTCCCAGACAACGCTGGCCACGTCGAAGGCGGCTCGCGCCAGATTGAATAGGCCTCCCCCTTCGTGCGTCTCGACATTGTTCAACGGCTCCTTGCCGCTCAAGGCCTTGAGAATCATCGAGAGCCCTTTCTGCTGACGCTCGTTAAGCAGACCTTTCTGCTCCAGTAATGAGCTGGTGATCTGCAGCGCGACTTTGCCAGCGATGTGGCTCGCGACGTTTATCGCGCGCTCCATTTTCGGCTTTGTCGAATCGCTGAGCGCTGCCCGCGCCAATGAAGACGCAATGTGGGTGAGGTTGATCATAGGCTTCCCCGGGAACTGATATCGCCTTGCTGGCAAGCAACGAGATCTGGTTCCACGGTGGGATCAATATTCGCATCAGACTTTTAGGGGCGGCGACTCAGCGATTGGGCACGTGCGTTTCGATAAGCTCATCGAGCTTTTCCAGCGCTGCCCGAAACTCGTCCAGAGCAAAGCTCACAGGCTCACCGCCAGCGTTCCATCGAGTCGAAATGCCGACTTTCAGTCCATCCGAAACACTCCAGCCAAAACGCACCCAATGCACCGTGTCATCTTTTATAACCTGCTCTGTGACCAGCGTCGTGTTGTCAAAATCCATGTCCTCATTGAATACAAGCAGCGGAACAATTGTCGATGAGCCATCCGCTCCAGGGATAAAACGTCTCTTCACCAAGGCATCTTCTTCGTCATACAACAGCCAAAGCAGCGAAAGACCATATCTGGAGACATCTGCATGATTGAGGTGAACAGCTAGCCACTGTTCAATCCCGACGCCATCAATTATCAGCCATGCACATTTGTCGCGAGCGAAGGTTGCTTCATGATAGGCAGCGTCAATGCGATGAGCAGGTGGGGATTCCTTCTGTTGTCAACGCCGAAAAACGTGTGCCGTTGAAAATGAAAAGAATCGGGTCACCAACGATTATTCTCAAAATCATTCATGTCCATCGGTATCAGTTTCCTATCAAAAGGATATTGGGTACCCAGCTCATAAAACTGTGCCTTGGTGTATAGATACATTTTCTTGCTGGTCGCGAACATAAATGTGTCTAAAGATGCCATATCAGCGAACCGCTCAACGCCGTAGGTATACAGAAATATAACATCATCCCCTACCTGCCCCAGCAGACCTTGATCCCAGTTGCCGTATTCAAAAAAAACGTTTACGTCTTTATAGCTTGTACAGACAGAGAGTCCATGCCCGGGGCAGGCAACAGGGATAAATAGACGGAAATTATATAAATCAATATTTCCGACGCCCATACCCCCGATAAACTTTTCTTTTCCGCTTACGGCAACAGGGTACTTATACCATCTCTTATCATCACCAAAAGGGAAGATTACCGAAAAGTCATTTGGCTTTGCCCCTTTTAACTTTCGTCCACGGTAGTAAACAGAAGAATCGTCCTTTGCATAATAGGCTAACTGATCAAGCTGCCAATCAGTAAGCCCCTTTAGACTGCCCTCCATCGACTGAAAAGCAGGCGAGTTATGAGCCACCAGATGAAGCTCACGCGCCTCGATCGAGTTGATCTGACCTTGCTTCGAGAACAGGCATGAAAACGACAAATTACTAATCGCTCCTGAGGCATCACCGGCCCCAGTAATGCAGGGCTTTTCTTTATAACGCACCTGACTCATCCAATAGACATCGTCGTCAAGAACCACATAATTAGTAGAGATAGCGCGCATACCTGAAGAGCACTTCCGCGTTTTATTTTTGGTGTCATCAATGCTACCGTCGCCATCGAAGCGGCCGATAACAACCTCATTGCAAACGACATTTATATGGTCACTACCCATATCACCGGGCAAGGCCTCATAGACGGCTTTGCCTATGAAACCTGATACGACTACCCCAACGGCGATCACCAACAGCCTGCGGCCCGACCTCACATACATCTCCTTATGTTTACTGTTACTAAACGCTGACAGTCGCGCTAAGCCTCATCAGTTCTGAACAATATTCGCTGAAATGTGTACCAGCGCATTGGCACGAGAGTCACTAATCAGAAACGACGGGCATCAGCCAGCCCTGGCCGCCATCGCTGTCACTTCCACACGCATTCCATCCACTGCCAGCGCAGCCACACCCACCGCTGCCCGAACAGGCCACGGTTTTTTGAAGAAGCGTTTGTACACTTCATTGAATGCCGCGCGATCTGCCATGTCGGTCAGGTAGATGGTCAGATGCATGACTCGATCCATCGAACTGCCCGCGCGCTCCAATGCGTCTTTCAAGGCGCGAAGCGTGCATTCGCTTTGTTCGCTGATGTCGCCCAATTCCAGGCTGCCGTCGGGTCGAGTCGGGATCTGGGTGCTGACCAGCAGGCCGTTGAAATCGGCAACATCAGAGGAAATGGAGTCCGCATCCGGGTCGGGAGTGAAGGTAATGTCTGCGTTTGCCATGAGGTCTCTGCTCTGCCAAGTACGTAAAACGGCAAGCCTACGCGAGCGACAGGGGCGGGTCGAGTCGTGGGCTTTTTCGTGGAAAGTTGAAATGCGCAGCGTTGCCCGACAGAATCGCGGCCCCGATCCAGCCAACAGTGTCGGATGTTTCCGGTTAAAAGGTGTGGCGATTGAAAGAACAGACATTGTCCATGCGCCTTGAGCGCGTTGCCTTGCATGTGCCGAAAGGCGCGCGGCTGGCTGATATCGGCTCGGATCACGGCTACCTGCCGGTGGCACTGTTGAACCGTGGGGTCATCGCGGCGGCGGTAGCAGGCGAAGTAGCGTTGACGCCGTTTTGCGCTGCCGAGCGCACGGTGCGCGAGAACGATCTGGATCAACAGATCAGCGTACGTCTGGCTGATGGCCTGGCGGCGATCGAGGCGGCAGACGGGATCACTGCAGTCAGCCTCTGTGGCATGGGCGGCGAGACGATTCGCGACATCCTCGAAAGCGGCAAGGCGCGCCTGAGCGGTCAGGAGCGCCTGATCCTGCAACCCAACGGTGGTGAACAGCCGCTGCGCCGTTGGCTGATGGAGAATGGCTACCGCATCGTCGGCGAGGAGGTGCTGCGGGAAAACCGTTTCGATTACGAAATCATCGTCGCCGAATGCACTGGCTCAGTGAAGTACACCGCAAAAGAGCTGTATTTCGGCCCTCTGCAGATGCAGGCGCGCAGCCCCGCATTCTTGCTCAAATGGCAACGGTTGTTGGGTGAAAAACAGAAGACACTGAGCAGCTTTGCCAAAGCACAGAGGGCAGTACCCGAAGAAAAAATGCAGGAGGTTGCGCAGCAGATAAGGTGGATAACCGAGTTGCTGGCCTGAAAATCGAACTCCCCGCCTGAGCAGCTCTCAAAAGCGCAGGGTCGACAGACCGCGTAAATCAGTCTCCACGCGCCTCTTGCGCAATCATCGACAGGAGAAACACAAGCATGCAGTCAGACTCACTTTCCTGGGGCCACGGGCCTCGCCTGTTCGAAGTATTCCTTGAGCCAACCTGCCCTTTTTCGGTGAAGGCCTTCTTCAAGCTCGACGAGCTGCTGGCGCAAGCCGGGGAAGACAGGGTCACTGTCAAAATTCGCCTGCAATCTCAGCCTTGGCACATATTTTCCGGGGTCATCGTGCGCTGCATTCTGGCGGCAGCAACTCTGGAAGACGGCAAGGAAAGCGCCAAGGCGGTGATGACCGCGGTTGCCTCGCATCGCGAAGAGTTCGAGTTTGAACACCATGCTGGCGGGCCAAACCTCGATGCCACGCCCAATGACATCATTGCGCGAATCGAACGTTACAGCGGCTTGGCGCTGGCCGAAGCGTTTGCCAATCCCGAGCTTGAACAGGCTGTGAAGTGGCACACCAAATATGCACGACAGAACGGCATTCACGTCTCGCCGACGTTCATGATCGACGGCCTCGTGCAGCCCGGTTTGAGCAGCGGCGACCCGGTATCGAAGTGGGTCTCGGAGATAGCCTGAGGCAAAGGGCTCAGGCCAGCGCCGCAGTCCGCTCGTTTATCCATTCATGAGTGCGCGCAAGAACCTTGCGCGCCAATGCGGTCGGAAAGTGGATAAACCCATGCGGACACTCAGGCAAAAGATGCATTTCAACGTTCGCCGAGTCTGACCAGCGCTCAGCCATTTGCAGCGTGTCGTCCAGTAGAGGGTCAATCTCCCCGACAAACATCAATGCGCGCGGAAGGTCGGTCAGGTCGCCATAGAGTGGCGATAACGGCGGGGCGCGGCGTTCTTCGTCGCTGATATCGGGGGTGAGCGAGCGCATTGCGCTGACCATTCCCGGGCCGTCCAGCACCAGCGTATCGGGGCCTGCAGTGCGCACGCTCGGTGTTCCGGTCAGGTCGTAGACGCCGTAATACAGCACCGTACCGATGACGCGCTCGAGCAAGTCGGGCCTGGCTTTCAGCCTGAGCAAAGTGGCGGCAGCCAAGTGCCCGCCCGCTGATTCGCCGACGACGATGACGGGCAGCCCGGCAAACTCTTCACAGTCGCCCAACAGCCAGCAAGCAGCAGAGAAACAATCGTCCAGCAGGCCTTCAACGGGGGTTGATAACGCGAGACGATAATCAACCGAGACAACAGCTACATCGCACGCATTGACCATGCCGACATTCAGATCGTCATTCATCTGCGCGTTGCCGATCACCCAGCCGCCCCCATGAATATCCAGCACTACGGCCTTGGGCGTGCCCCGCGGCTTGATAATTCGCACCGGCACCGGAACGTTATTGGTGCTGACCACTCTTTTTTCGATTCGCAGGCCATGCCTTGAAGGTTTGAGGGCGCCGCCAACCTGACTCACACGCAACAATGTCTGGATCACCAAAGGCGTGACGCGGTTGCGGATTCGAAAGCGTGGCAGACGTGCGAGGGTTTTGTTGAACCGACGCACTTCCACCAACTCTTGCTCGCTGAATGGCCAAAGCTGTTTGATGTCCACGTTTCACTCTCTAGTCAGGCTGAGGTGGCGAGAACCAGCACGATGCTTGCTCCCGCGTGTACCTGAGAGGCGGTTAATCGTAAAACGGTTCAACCGACACGCGACTGCCGACAAAAAAACTGTCCGCGACCAGTCTCAATGGCTGCAGGTCCATGTCACTGGCCTTGTTGCTGATCAGGCGTTGAAAGTGACGATATACAGCTGCGTACTCGCCCTCTTCCGAAACGGCCTGACGCACGCCATCGATACTCAACAGCGCGCCGCCGTTATCCAGTCGCAACGTGCCTTCAGCGCAACGAATCTCGATGCTCCAGAGCTCATCATGGCCGTGATCGAAGTCGAACTCTGCGCGGACATCGAGTTGACGGGTATCGGACATCTTGATCGAAGCGGCAATTGGCGACTGGCAGTTGCTGGGTACGCGCAGTTCGGCAGCCGCTACGAACAATGGAAGCGGCAACAGATGGGTTGCGATCGACAGGGCATTGATACCTGGATCGAATACGCCGAGACCACCAGGTTGCCAGATCCACGCCTGGCCTGGGTGCCACTTGCGCACGTCTTCTTTCCAGTCGATCTGTACGCTGTGCAGGGTACGGGGCGACAACCAGTCACGCGCGGCCTCGATACCGGGCGCGTATCGCGAATGCCAGGCGAAAAAACCGCTGACGCCCTGCTCCGTTGCCTGCTGCACCAATGCCATCGCTTCGCCCAATGTGGCGCAGGGCGGTTTTTCAACCAGCACATGCTTACCTGCGGCCAGCGCCTGCTGCACCAGCGTGAATCGTCCCTGAGGCGGCGTGCAGAACGCGACTGCATCAACGTCCAGGCCGCTTTCAAGCAGTTCGCTCAAGGACTTGAAGTTCTCCACCCCGGCACACGGCTGACCCTGGGTAGCAACAGCCACTAATTGAAACGCGGGATTGGCGTGGATGGCGGGCACGTGCTGATCCTGAGCGATCTTGCCGTAGCCCACCAGACCGAGACGAATCGGTTGCATACATGACTCCTGGGTTTTTGTAATTATCTTGGGCACAGTAAACCAGATGTTAATCGTGATCGGTAAGGGGCATCGGCAAAGCACAGTTGTTTTCAGTGGATGATCGTCGAGGGCAGTATTGACGCCGTTGAGCGCTTATCCCTGGTTTGAGGCTGGAGTACGCCAATCACTATCGTGCCAATGCTCCGCGTTAGAATGCAGCAGGCCTGGCGCGCGCCTGCATCTTGTGCGGCCTGAAACAAGCGTTGCGGCTGATGTGCGACGCGCTGCGTAGCGAACTGCATTTCCACGCAGAGCGTCGGGACGATCTTGATAACTGCACGGCTCGCTCTTGTGATAAACGTGCTTCCGATCTGCAGGGGACCGGCAGCAAACGCACTGCGGGCAGAAGCCTGTTTTAAGGGCGTTCAAGGCTTGTGTGTAACGCTCAGCACAGAGGACAGGCACGAGCATCGATATTCATCAGCCGCAGAACCACTCCCATCGCTCAATAGTCTTAGCCTTGCAGCCATTGCCTTGTATAGTTGCCCTCTTCATTTCAGGAGCTTTCCATGCGCATTCCTTCTCGCTTGATCGGTGGCGTTCTGGTCGCCACGTTGCTGACTCAGATTTCTGCCTGCGGCAGTATTTTCTATCCGGACCGCCGGGGTCAGATTGATGGCAAGGTTGACCCGGCCATTGCGGCGCTGGATGCGTTCGCGCTGTTGTTCTACATCGTCCCCGGTGTGATCGCGTTCGCAGTGGACTTCGCGACAGGTGCAATCTATTACGCGCCAGGCGAGCACGCGCAGATTGATCCGCAGAAGCTGCAAAAAGCGCTCAAGGCCGACGGCAGCGTCGATAACACCAAGCTGCAAGCCATCATCGAAACCGAACTGGGCCGCTCGCTGCCATTGAATGACCCACGCCTGATTCAGCACAAAGGCAGCGTCGAGCAGCTGGCTTCACTGGGTCTGGTCCCGGCGGCCTGATACACATACCGTTCAAGGAAAAGCGTCATGAGCACCACTGCCGAACATTCCCGACTGCTGCGTCTGGCGACCCGGGCCTCGCTGGCGGTTGCCGTGACGCTGATTCTGGCCAAGGGCGTGGCCTGGTGGCTGAGCGGATCGGTAAGCCTGCTGGCCGGTCTGACCGATTCGTTGCTCGACGGTGCAGCGTCGTTCCTCAACCTGCTCGCGGTGCATTACGCGCTGCGTCCCGCCGATGATGATCATCGTTACGGTCATGGCAAGGCGGAAGCGCTTTCAGGCATGGCACAGGCGCTGTTCATCACCGTCAGTGGCGTGCTGATCGCGGTTCAGGCAATCGAGCGCATCCAGAACCCCGAGCCCTTGGGCGCGCCGTTGCTGGGCATGGTGGTCATGGTTATTTCCATCGCACTGACGCTGGCACTGCTCACTCTGCAATCGCGGGTCATCAAGGCGACGGGGTCTGCAGCGATTCGTGCCGACTCGCTGCACTACCGCTCTGACCTGTTACTCAACGCCAGCATTCTGGTGGCCCTGACCCTGGCTTATTTCGGCTGGCAACAGCTGGATGCCTACTTTGGCCTGGGCATCGCGCTTTACATTCTGTGGAGCGCCCTGCAAATCGCCCGCGAAACCGTCTCGGTGCTGATGGACGAAGAATTGCCGGCGGATGTCAGCACCCGCATGCTGGAACTCGCCTGCAGTGTGCCGGGTGTTCTCGGGGCGCACGATCTGCGCACACGAATTTCCGGCAATCACTGGTTCGTGCAGTTGCATCTGGAATTACCGGGGGCGTTGACCCTGTCGGTGGCCCACGCGCTGTGCGACAAGGTCGCCGATGCAATTCACGAGCAGTTCCCGAAAGCCGAAGTGCTGGTCCACGCCGACCCGCAGGAAGTGGTCAGGAACAGTAACGCCTGACGAGCCTAATTGACGCTGTAACCGCGCCCTGCCAGACACGCGCCCATCGAGCGGCGATACAGGTCGACTACGTCAGGCGGCGGCTGGCCGGAAAAATTGGCCGGGTCAAAGCCGCTCTGCTCGGCGGCCCAGCGGTAGCACTGGTAACGATCAAGTTCGACTTGTTGCGGGCTTTGACCGTTCTGAGGATAGGCAACCGGGTCGTAGCCGTTGCTCTGCTGCTCGGCCGGGGCCTGATAACCCGCGTCGTTCTGCGGCGGATTGACCACTACATAATCCTGAGTATCAGGCTGATACGCATAATAAGTACCTGCGGCCAGAAACAGCAGGCTGCTGCCGGCCCATACTTCCTGTGAATAGGAAGGCAGTCTGCTCACGCGAACGCCATACGGCGGCGTCACCACAACATAGCGGGGGCCTTGCGGGCGATACCAGTAGCCCTGCGAATAGTAGAAATCCTGTCCGCGATAGGGAATGCGCGAATAGCCGCCCGGGACGCGATCTATCGCATGGCCGGGACGATATTGCGGGCCTGGCCCCCAGCCGTTGCCGCGCCCGTCCGGACGACCTTCCCAGTGATCATTGGGGCGACCGGCCTGCCAGTTGCGGTTATTGCCGCGCGGGATGTCCTGATAGTAACCCTCACGCGGTGGCTGGCTTTGCCAGACCTCTTTCGGCCCGCTCTGGATAGGCAGATTGTCTTGACTCTGGCGCAACTGCTGGCGCTGCTGGTTTTGCTGTTGTTGAATCTGACGTTGCTGATCGCGCTGCTGCTGTTCGATCTGCTGTTGCTGCTGACGTTCGACGTTGCGCTGCTGTAGCTGTTGCTGCTGAATCTGCTGCTGTTGCTGGCGCTCGACCTGGCGCTGCTGGGTCTGCTGTTCCTGGATCTGGCGTTGTTGATTGAGCTGTTGCTGATTGATCTGCTGTTGCTGCTCACGCTCGACCTGGCGCTGCTGATTCTGCTGTTGCTGAATCTGGCGCTGCTGATTGTTCTGCTGCTGGTAGAGCTGTTGTTGTTGCTGTTGCTGCTGGCGCTGCTGCCCGTTTTCACCGGGGCTGCCATACAGCTGGTTTTGCCGAGATTCATCACGCTCGTCGGCCCATGCATGAGCGCCGATGCTCAGACACAACAGACTTACCCCCGCAAACTGCCAGATGCCAGATTTCATGCTTTCCTCACTCGGACGCGGGTAGACGTTATTAAGACTGCTGAAGCGTAGCGCCGTTCTGCGCACTTTATCAGCAGACAAAGAAAAGGGGACCCTGTGGCCCCCTTGAGATATTTCGTCGTCCTGCGCAACGCTTTTGACGTCGGCTCACCGCATGCCGTCTTCTGGACAGTATGTAGCCCGGGGGCCTTGCACACCCTGTCGGGTGGTAGGCCGCGACCGGCCTGATTGGGCGGGTCGCGCTGGACGCTGTGTCCGGGCAGTGATTACGCTTAAAAGAATAGGCCCGATGCGGTGGCCGAAGATTGCTAATATTGCCGATTAAAACATCACTTGCGCAATTTTTGACTTCAGATGAATAATCCAGCGCAATTGAACTCATTAAGGGATGCACCGTGAGTAAGCTCGACAGATATGACCTGAGCATTTTGGCGGAACTGCAGCGGGATGCGCGCATTTCCAACCAGGAGCTGGCCGAACGAATTGGTCTTTCGCCTTCACCGTGTTCGCGTCGGGTGAAACAGCTGGAGGACGACGGCTACATCGTGCGTCAGGTCGCCCTGCTGGATCGCAAGAAACTCGGCTTGAACCTGACCGCCTACGTATTGATCGGCATGGACCGACACACGCCAGAGCGGTTCGAGAATTTCGAGCAGCACATCCGTAATCTGCCGCAGGTCCTGGAGTGCAGCCTGGTGACCGGCATGGACGCGGACTATCAGCTGAAAGTGGTGGTGCCGGACATGGATCACTATCAGAAGCTGCTGCTGGGACACCTGACGCGTATCGAGGGCGTGACCAGCGTCAAGTCGAGTTTCGTGCTCAATCAGGTGCTGGCCAGCACGGAAATGCCGCTGATTCACCTGCGCAGCTGACTCATAGCTGTGCAGCGACTTCGCGATATTGGCCCTGATCCAGCCCGTCGAGCGTCCAGTTGCCGATTTTGACTCGCACCAGCCGCAAAGTGGGCAACCCGACTGCGGCAGTCATGCGCCTTACCTGCCGGTTGCGCCCTTCCTTGATCACCAGTTCCAGCCAACTGGTCGGCACGCTTTTGCGAAAGCGCACAGGCGGGTTGCGAGGCCAGAGCTGCGGCTCTTCCAGTTGCCGAGCTTCGGCCGGCAAGGTCGGGCCGTCGTTAAGCTGGACACCGTCGCGCAATTGCTGCAATTGGGCTTCGCTCGGCTCGCCCTCGACCTGTACCCAATAGGTTTTGGCCAGCTTGTGCTTCGGATCGGCAATCCGCGCCTGCAACTGACCGTCGTTGGTCAGCAGCAGCAAACCTTCACTGTCGCGGTCCAGCCGCCCTGCCGGATAGATGCCGGGAATGTCGATAAAGTCCTTGAGCGTGGCCCGACCACCTTCGTCACTGAACTGCGTCAGCACGTCGAAAGGCTTGTTGAACAGGATCAGCTTCGGTTCGGCTGGCGGCGCTTTGGCGACACGGCGGGAAGCATTCGCCGGGCCGGGAGTAGCGCGTCGGGAAACAGGGCGTTGAGTGCGGGGCATGGGAATGGGCAATCGGAAAACAGAAAGGGCCACTTTAGTGGCCCTTTCTGCAAATACCAACCTATTAACGAACAGCCATCAACGAAATGGCGGCTCATCGAAGCTGCGCAGTTTGCGCGAGTGCAGCGAGTTCAGTTGAGTGCGCATCAGGTCCAGCGCAGCAATGCCGATCTTCAAGTGCTGGCTGACCGCACGCTCATAAAACGCATTGGCCGAACCCGGCAGCTTGATTTCGCTGTGCAATGGCTTGTCGGAAACGCACAGCAGCGTGCCGTAAGGTACTCGCAGACGATAACCCTGGGCGGCGATAGTGCCGCTTTCCATGTCCACCGCCACCGCGCGGGACAGGTTGATCAACGGCCGTTCCTGCGCCCAGCGCAGCTCCCAGTTGCGATCGTCGTACGTCAGCACGGTGCCGGTGCGCAGACGCTTCTTGAGCTCTTCGCCACGTTCGCCGGTAATCTGCGCAGCAGACTCCTGCAAGGCAAGCTGCACCTCGGCCAGGGCCGGAATCGGAATGTGCGGCGGCAGCACGCGGTCGAGAATACCGTCACGACGCATGTAGGCATGGGCCAACACGTAATCGCCGATGGTCTGCGACTGACGCAGGCCACCACAGTGACCGATCATCAGCCAGCAGTGCGGACGCAGCACCGCCAGGTGGTCGGTAATGTTCTTGGCGTTGGAAGGGCCTACGCCGATATTGACCAGCGTCACGCCATGGCCGTCTTCGGCGATCAGGTGGTAAGCCGGCATCTGGTAGCGGTGCCAGACCACGCTGGCAACAATCGCCTGGGCTTCGTCAACGCCCATGCTCTTGTCCACTACCACATTGCCCGGCAGGACCATGCGCACGAAGCGCGGGTCTTCACGGAGTTTTTCCAGGCCATGCAGAATGAACTGGTCAACATAACGGTGGTAGTTGGTCAGCAGAATCCACGGCTGAACATGACGCCAGTCGCTGCCGGTGTAATGCACCAGGCGGCGCAGAGAGAAATCCACCCGTGCGGCATCGAACAGCGCCAGTGGCAGCGGATCGACATTGGCCCAGTCATAAAGGCCATCGGCAATACCATCGGTCGCGGCGGACAGGTCGGTGCTCGGGAAGACCCGCGCCAGCGCAGCAGCGGTCACGCCGGTGCCCGCCAGCTCGTCACCCTGCTCCACCACGTAGGGATAGGGGATGTTCTGCTCGCTCATACCGACTTCAACCGTCACGGTGAAGTCGCTCATCAGCGGAACCAGTTGCTCCAGCAGATACTTTTTGAATGCCTTGGGCTGCGTGACAGTGACGCTGTAAGTGCCCGGCAGCTGGACCTTGGCGTAAGCGCGGGTCGTCAGCGGGACTTCACCGTGGCATTTGTATACCAGGCGCAGCTCCGGATAGCGGAACTGCGCACGTTCTTCGGCGGTCGGCTCGACGCGGTCTTTCAGGTAGCGCTTGAGCGCCTGGCTCAACGCGCTGGTCGCACGTTCGTGCAGCTCGGCAAGCCGCTCGACGGCTTGCTCGGCGGTGTCTACGACAACAAAGGCTTGGGTCACGTTTCATGTCCTGTCTGATCTTGCAGTCGTGCATCGTAACGGGTTCGCGTGCTCATGCCACCTGCGGCGAAGACCTTCGCAGTAATGTTTCTACGTCGACCCCTCGTGGCAGGGCGCCATATACCCGCCCAACTGACGCTATTCGACCAGCAATAAAACCATCACTGACCGCTGCATTGCCAGCTTCCAGCAATAGCTTGCCTTGTACAGCAACGGCGATGTCTTCCGTCAGTTGCCGGGCGCGATACTCAATGTCGCCAGTGTCGTGAAATGCCGTTTTGAGCTTGCTGATATGCAACGCCAAGTGCCGGTCGCCATGCCCGTCGCCCAGTTCGTCGAACAGCGCATCAAGTGCGCCGGGCTCTTTGGACAGTGTGCGCAGCACGTCAAGGCATTGCACATTGCCGGAGCCCTCCCACGTCGAATTGACCGGGGCCTCGCGGTACAGCCGGGGCAGAATGCTGTCTTCGACATAGCCCGCGCCGCCCAGGCATTCGGCGGCTTCGTTGATCATGGCCGGGGCACGCTTGCAGATCCAGTATTTGCCCACTGCCGTGATTAGCCGGACGAAACGCCTTTCGTGGTCATCATCCAGATGATCCAGCGCACGGCCCAGGCGCAAGGTCAGCGCCAACGCGGCCTCGCTTTCCAACGCCAGGTCAGCCAGCACGTTCTGCATCAGCGGTTGCCCGGCCAGCAGTCGACCGCCCACCGCTCGGTGCGCACAATGGTGTGTGGCCTGGGTCAGCGCCTGACGCATCAGGGCGCTCGAGCCGATCATGCAATCGAAACGGGTCATCGCAACCATTTCGATGATGGTTGGCACGCCGCGTCCTTCCTCGCCGATCATCCACGCCAGCGCGCCACGAAATTCTACTTCGCTGGAGGCGTTGGACCAGTTGCCGAGCTTGTCTTTCAGACGCTGAATGTAAAACTCGTTGCGGGTGTCATCAGGCCTGTGGCGGGGCAGCAGAAAGCAACTGAGCCCTTTTCCAGTCTGCGCCAGAGTCAGAAACGCATCGCACATCGGCGCAGAGCAGAACCACTTGTGCCCCACCAGCTCATAGGCCTTGCCTGGGCCGCCGACACCTGCCGGAAAAGCGCGTGTAGTGTTGGCCCGCACATCGGTGCCGCCCTGTTTCTCAGTCATCGCCATGCCAATGGTCGCACCGGCCTTGTGCGCAATACCGACATTGCGGGGGTCGTACTGAGTGGACAGCACCTTGGGCAGCCAGATGTCGGCCAGGCCCGGCTGCTGCCTCAACGCCGGAACACTGGCAAAGGTCATGGTCAGCGGGCAGCCACTGCCGGGGTCGGCCTGCGTGTGCAGATAGCTCATCGCGGCGCGTGCGACGTGAGCGCCGGGCTGCGGTTCGGTCCACGGCAGTGAAGTAATGCCATGCTCGATGGCAGTACTCATCAGTTGGTGATACGCCGGGTGAAACTCGACAAGGTCAATGCGATGCCCGTAACGGTCGTGGCTGGCAAACACAGGCTTGTTCCGATTTGCCAGAAAACCCGCAGCCATCAAGGGCCCGCCCGCCAGCGCACCATAAGCGTCGATCCGCGCCTGCGCCCAACATGCTCCGTATCGCTGGCTCCATTTCTGAAGCGGCAGGTCAATGCGGTAGAGATTTACGCCGTCCAGCGATGGCGGCTGATTGGTGACCAGATGAGTTTCAGCGAATGGCCTCAGGGTCATGGGTCATCTCCTGCCTGTTTGCATGCGCACCCGGCAGATAGTGAATCACGCACCCGATGCGGGCGACAGTGGCATAGGCGCCGAAACGTCAGAGGTTTCGACGGTCAGCCATACCGGAATGTTATTGCAGCCGCGCGCTCATATGCCCCACTGCGCTTTCAACTGCGGTGCCCTGCGCACAGCGCCCGGCACAACCATCAGCACCGGAATGTTCAACGTGAAGCAACTGCCCTTGCCAGGCTCGGAACGATGGCTCAATTCGCCGCCCTGCAGCTCCGCCAGCTTGCGACAGATCGCCAGACCGATACCCAGCCCGCCATATTCGCGGGTCATCGAGCCATCGGCCTGAAAGAAATGCTGATACAGCACGGCGTCATCCAGTTGGCTGAAGCCGATACCGCTGTCCATCACTTCGACGCGCAGGTCCATGCGCTCAAGGTCCCGTGGATGACCGCTGAAGCGAACCTGCACCCGGCCCTTGCGAGTGAATTTTATCGCGTTGTCCATCAGGCATTCGATGCACTGATAGAGCTTGGCGGCATCGCCGCGAATGCCTGGAGGCAGCTTATCGTCCACATCAAGGGTCAGCATCAAGCCCTTTGACTGAGCCACGCCACTGAAGCGATCACGCAACCTGTCGACCAGATCAAGCGGCGCGAAGGCGTCGCAATGGGCATACAGCACGCCGGCCTGAAGTTCGGTAAGCGTCAGAATGCCGTTGATCATGCACATCATGTCCCGGGCAGAACTGGCCGCCGTCTGCTGATACATCTCGACCTCGTCGTCCATATCGAGGGTCTGCATGACTTCCAGCGAACCGATCACGCCGTTCATTGGCGTGCGCAACTCGTGGGTCAGCGTGGCGAGAAATTCATCTTTCAACCGGTTGCTGGTGGCCAGTTGCAGATTGAGGCGTTCAAGGTCCTGACCGGCAGCCAGCAATGTCTGTGCCTGTTGACGCCGGTTGTGGTTGATACGGTCTGCCAGCGCCATGGACAGGAATGCCATTTCCAGCACAGTGCCGATGTGCGAGGCATAGAGAGTCAGGAATGTATTGGGGAGGTAGCCCAGCAGCATGAGCATGAAAATCAGCCCGCTGACCAGAAAGACCGACCAGGCGAGCACAAAATAGCGTCCGACGCGCTCGCCCTTCATTACGGCGACGATGCCAGCCAGATAAATCGTGAGCGTGCCCGCCATCACCAGATAGGTTGCCGAGCGCAGCGCCGGTCCATAGCCAAGAAACAGGGCCATGCCCATCACCAGCACCGCTGCACCAATGATCGCCAGCAACAGGCGATCAAGCCAGCGCCCAAGCTGGGCGGTGACCAGAAAGCTGCGCGAGAACTGACAGGCAAACAAAGTGGCCACCGCCATCAGAAACGGCGTGCACGCGTTCGCCCACCAAGGGCTGTCAGGCCACAAGTACTCGATCGCCACGCCATTGATCGACATCTGGTAAAGCCCGAACGAAGCGACATACAGCAGGTAATACAGGTAGTCGCGTTCACGAACGCTGACGTAGATGAACAGGTTATAGACGAGCATCCCCAGCAATACGCCATACATCAGGCCGAAAACGTAAATCTTGGAGGGCTGCGATTCGAGATAGGCGTGCGAGGACCAGAGATTGAGCGGCGCCTGAACGGAGCCTTCGCTGCGAATGCGCAGATACACCGTACGCGTCTGCCCCGCTGGCAAGTCCAGTTGAAAGAGGTAGTTGTTTTGGGCGAACTGGCGGCTGGAGAAAGGCAGCATGTCGCCGGTCTGCCAGGTCAGTCTGGGGTTTCCGTTGGCATCCGGGGCGTAGAAGTCGATGTGGTCCATTGGCGGATAGGCCAGTTCCAGAAGCCATTCGTTATGGGTTTCGGTGCCGACAGGCCGATACGACAGCTCGACTTTCAGCCAGAAAGCCGAACGTGAATAACCGGCATTGAAGGTCCCGCCACGCAAGGGCTTGAACGCATCCGCCAGCGCTGCAGAGCTGACGCTTTCGATAGTAGCTTCACCGGTCGGGTCTTCAAATACCTGAAGGGCACGACCCAGCGGCAGAAAACGAGTGTTTTCATCAAACTCGACTGCATGCACCTGCAACGGCAGCCAAAAAGCCAGAATGATCAACAGATAGCGCATTGAAGCCCCAAGGTAGGTCGTCGCATTCAATCCATCCATTGATGACGACGTCCCGCAAATTTCTATCCTTGAAACAGGCTAATGATTCAAACAGACAGTTGAACGTGAATATGCACCGGCGAAATTCGCCATAAGAAAAGCTGCAGACCGACGATAATCAGCCATACCAGTGAAGCATAGCCGCTAATAGCGCAAAGACAGTACCGCCTCGAAAATCGACTTAACAGCTCTATATCGGACATCTGCGCGCAAACATGAAATTTCTTCACGCTGATTTGTCTGATCTTGCAGTTGGCCGCGCGCCTCACCGGCCTGATAAAAACACGGTATCCGCGAGCGGTCGTCATAAGGTTTAGTGATAAGCTCGCCCACCATGAATATCTACAGTTCCCGTCCCGTTGTCCTCTGCCTTTCCGGCCACGACCCTAGTGGCGGTGCCGGTATACAGGCCGATATCGAAGCCCTGCTCGCCCAAGGCTGTCATGCCGCTCCCGCCATTACCGCACTCACTGTGCAAGACACGGTAGATGTCAGCGATTTTCGCGTGCTGGATCGCGAATGGGTAATGGCACAGGCCAATGCAATTCTCAACGACTCGTGTGTGGCTGCCGTCAAGCTGGGCATGCTCGGCTCGCTGGAGATGGTCGACACCGTTGTCGAACTGCTGCAAGCCAACCCGCATTTGCCAATGGTCTGCGACCCGGTCCTGAGAGCGGGCGGTGGCGGACGGTTGGGCAAGGACGAGGTGGGCTACGCCATGCGTGAGCGGCTACTGCCATTGTGTGCAATTGCCACGCCAAACCTTCCGGAGGCGCGCATCCTCGCCGAGCTTGCAGACGGTACAGCAGACGAGTGCGCAGAAAAACTACTGCCTTTCTGTGAATACCTGCTGATCACTGGCGGCCATGGCGACGAGCAGCAAATTCACAACCGTCTTTACATACGCGGTGGGCAGACCCACACCTTTGTCTGCGAACGCCTGCCCGGCAGCTATCACGGTTCGGGCTGCACGCTGGCCAGCGCGTTGGCCGGGCGTCTCGCACAGGGCGAAGAGCGGGTCAGCGCCGTTAAGTCGGCACTGGACTACACATGGCGCACACTGCGGGACGCCGAGCAGCTGGGCCGAGGGCAGTTTGTGCCTCGTCGCTTACCACTGGATTTCTGTTCGTAACGCACTGCCATGAGGCTCGATGCATGAAACTACGTGGCCTGTATGCCATCACCGACAGCCAGTTGCTGACTGGCAGGTTCCTGTCTTATGTCGAGGCAGCACTGGAAGGCGGCGTTACCCTGCTGCAATACCGTGACAAGACCCACGACGAATCTCGCCGGCTGCGCGAAGCCACCGAACTGTTGAAGCTGTGTGAACGCTACAAGACCCGCCTGATCATCAACGACGACGCCGAACTCGCGGCGCGCCTGGGGGTTGGGGTACATCTGGGGCAGACCGACGGCTCGTTGCCGGATGCACGCGCCTTGTTGGGGCACAAGGCAATTGTCGGCGCGACCTGTCACGGCAGCCTTGATCTGGCTGAAAGAGCCAAGGCAGACGGCGCGACGTACGTTGCCTTTGGCCGATTCTTCAACTCGCAGACCAAACCAGGCGCCCCGGCAGTGCCGCTGGACCTGATCGCTCAGGTGCGCACCAAGGTCCATCTGCCGATAGCGGTAATCGGTGGCATCACCCTGGAAAACGCCCCGCAACTGGTCGAGCACGGTGCAGACCTGCTGGCCGTCGTGCACGGCCTGTTCGGCGCCGAGACTTCCCGGGAAGTCACCAGGCGGGCCAAGGCATTCACGGCACTGTTGTAAGCATTGCAAGCCCGCTTGGGACACTGGTCGAAGCAGCTGGAGATTCTATGGTATCAATCAAGCCACGATGGACTTTAGCCGCTTGACCATCGTGCCAATGCTCCGCGTTGGCATGCAGTTCGTGACGCTCTGCGTCACGAATATTCGGGCTGGTGACACAGTACGCCTAACCGCGCACAAGGCCTCGCCAAGCGTCGCGAACTATTCCCACGCTCTTGATAACTGCCCGGCTCGCTCTTGTGGGAGCGACCGGGGCAAGCATGCGCTGCCCGGCATTTGATATAGTGCGCGTTCCTGCGCCTTCTCTGGCTCACGCCACCCAATAAAGCAGCCCGGTATAAAGCTGCCCGCCTCGGCTGACCCCAGCGTAGACACGAATTCCCCGTTTCAAAGCAGAGACCAGATCATGTCCCGTTCCGAAACACTTTTCGCCAACGCCCAAAAACACATCCCCGGTGGCGTCAATTCGCCGGTTCGCGCTTTCAAGAGCGTGGGCGGCACGCCGCTGTTCTTCAAGCACGCTGCCGGCGCTTACGTGACTGACGAAGACGACAAACGCTATGTCGACTACGTAGGCTCCTGGGGCCCGATGATTCTTGGCCACAGCCACCCGGAAGTGCTCGACGCCGTCCGTAACCAGCTGGAACACGGGCTGTCCTACGGCGCGCCGACGGCTATGGAAACCGAAATGGCCGATCTGGTTTGCGAACTGGTGCCTTCGATGGAAATGGTCCGCATGGTCAGCTCGGGCACTGAAGCCACCATGAGTGCGATTCGTCTGGCCCGAGGCTTCACTGGTCGCGACAGCATCATCAAGTTCGAAGGCTGCTACCACGGTCATTCCGACAGTCTGCTGGTCAAGGCCGGTTCGGGCGCACTGACGCTGGGCGTGCCGAGCTCCCCCGGTGTACCCGCCGCTTTCGCGAAACACACGCTGACCGTACCGTTCAATGACCTGGACGCTGTGCGTGAGCTGCTGGCAGAGGTCGGTCAGGAAGTGGCCTGCATCATCGTCGAACCGGTGGCTGGCAACATGAACTGCGTGCCGCCTGCGCCGGGCTATCTGCAAGGGCTGCGCGCCCTGTGCGACGAGCATGGCGTGGTGTTGATTTTCGACGAAGTGATGACCGGTTTCCGTGTCGCCCTCGGCGGCGCGCAGGCTTACTACGGCGTGACGCCCGACCTGAGCACCTTCGGCAAGATCATCGGTGGTGGCATGCCGGTCGGTTGCTTCGGTGGCAAACGAGAAATCATGTCGCACATCGCCCCGCTGGGCCCGGTTTACCAAGCAGGCACACTGTCGGGCAACCCGTTGGCGATGGCCGCCGGCTTGACCACCTTGCGCCTGATCAGCCGTCCGGGCTTTCATGATGAACTGAGCGATTACACCCGCCGCCTGCTGGAGGGCTTGCAGCAGCGCGCCGATGCAGCGGGCATCCCGTTCGTCACCACACAGGCAGGCGGCATGTTCGGCCTGTACTTCAGCGAGGCCAGCGAAATCGTAACGTTCGAAGACGTGATGACCAGTGATGCCGACCGCTTCAAGCGCTTCTTCCACATGATGCTCGACGGCGGTGTCTACCTGGCGCCAAGTGCTTTCGAAGCCGGTTTCACCTCGATTGCCCACGGCGATGCAGAGCTGAAGCTGACACTGGATGCTGCTGAAAAGGCTTTTGCTGCGTTGAAATAAGTTCGCCAGGCTCGCGTGCGCAAGGTGTCATTGAACCGGCGCACGTGAAGCTTGTGAATGAAACGGAACGTTAAGTGTGTATTTTGCTTCTACAATGCAGTGCGCAAACTGCAAATACACGGCACAGGAAGTCTTGTTCAGGGCAATGCCTCACTCAAGACGGGTTTTTTCCAGCCGTGCAGCAGAAAATCCGTAAAGACTTTGTAAGGTTGGCTCAGCTTATTTCATAATGCGCAGCCAGCCCGTTTAGCTGGTCGGGCATGCCCGCACCTTTTTCAGAGGTAAGTCGACTCCCATGAACCGCACCGGCCGCACCCTTGTATTGGGCTGCCTGTTGCTTGTCTATCCTCTGCTGGCCAATGCCGGCGGCAACTCGTTGTTAATTCCGGCGATGGGTCGTTGCACCCTGAATACACAGCCAGAAAACCTGCCCGCAGCACTCGCAGCCTGTCAGCAGGCCGCTCAGGGTGGAGATGCGCAGGCACAATACGAGTTGGGTGAGTTCTATTACGAGGGCAAGAATGCACCTCGCGATTTGCCGCAGGCGCTGAGTTACTTCGAGCAGGCTTCGCTGCAGGGCCATGCCCAGGCGCAGTATCAACTGGGCTTGATGTTCAGCCGTGGCGAAGGTGTGCAGGCCAATAACATTCAGGCGTATATCGTGCTGAAAATGGCCGCCGTCAACGGTTCTGAAGAAGCGCTGGATGCCGCAGACGAAGTATCGGCAAAAATGCAGCGTGACGAGCTGGAAGTGGCGACTCAAGTGCTGGGCCAGATATTCCGCAAATACCTGCTCGAACTGCAGACCGCCGAAGGTCGCAGCCCGTTCTCCCCATTGCCCTGACCTGATTCGCTCAGGGCAATCGCTGTTCATAACCTGTGTTGCTATTTTTCCGGCATCGGCACGGGGAACGGCATCACGTTGCTGGTGCCGCGTGCTTCGCTGATCTTTGGCGTGCCTATGCGCTCGACTTCATCGATACGCACGATCGAATGCATCGGCACAAAACTGCGCACAACGCCCTCAAACTGGGCCTTGAGTTTTTCTTCGCTCGGGTCGACCACGACAGTCGTGCGTTCGCCGAAGACGAATTCTTCCACTTCCAGAAAGCCCCACAGATCACTTTGATAGATCTGCTTGGCATACATTTCAAACACCTGTCCCTGGTTGAGAAAAATCACCTTGTAGATTGGAGCTTCGCGTTTGGTCATAACGGGCGGGTAACGATCAGAGATGAAAAAGGGGCGCGGACTATAGCATGTCCATCGGACAGCCAACGCTAGGAACCCGAGCCCTTCATCCTTATAATGCGCGGTTCACTGAATCGGTTGATGATCACGCATGGCCAAGAAGCTTTACATCGAAACCCACGGTTGCCAGATGAACGAGTACGACAGCTCGCGCATGGTCGATCTGCTGGGCGAACATCAGGCTCTGGAAGTCACCGCTCGCGCGGAAGACGCCGACGTAATTCTGCTCAATACCTGCTCGATTCGCGAACGCGCCCAGGATCGTGTGTATTCACAGCTCGGCCGCTGGCGCGAGCTGAAGCTGGCCAACCCCGAGATGGTAATTGCCGTCGGCGGTTGCGTTGCCAGCCAGGAAGGCGCCGCCATTCGCGACCGCGCGCCCTATGTGGACGTGGTGTTCGGCCCGCAAACCTTGCATCGCTTGCCGGAAATGATCGACGCGGCCCGCATTACCCGATTGCCGCAGGTCGATGTCTCGTTCCCGGAAATCGAAAAATTCGACCATCTGCCAGAGCCTCGTGTCGATGGCCCGAGCGCTTATGTGTCGGTCATGGAAGGCTGCAGCAAGTACTGCACCTTCTGCGTAGTGCCCTACACCCGTGGCGAAGAAGTCAGCCGACCGTTCGATGACGTGCTGAGCGAGGTCACTCACCTGGCCGACTACGGCGTGCGCGAAGTCACCCTGCTGGGCCAGAACGTCAACGGCTATCGCGGCAACACCCATGACGGGCGCGTCGCAGATCTGGCTGACCTGATCCGGGCCGTTGCCGCCGTCGATGGCATTGATCGCATCCGCTACACCACCTCGCACCCGCTGGAGTTCTCCGACAGCCTGATCCAGGCTCATGCCGACGTGCCGCAGCTGGTCAAGCACCTGCACTTGCCGGTGCAGTCAGGCTCCGATCGCATTCTGGCGGCCATGAAGCGCAACCACACCACGCTGGAATATAAATCCAGGCTGCGCAAACTCAGGGCTGCGGTGCCGGGAATCAGCATCAGTTCGGACTTCATCGTCGGCTTCCCGGGCGAGACCGAAAAAGATTTCGAGAACACCATGAAGCTGATCGAGGACGTGGGTTTCGACTTCTCGTTCTCGTTCATCTACAGCCCGCGCCCCGGCACGCCAGCCGCCGACCTGAAGGACGACACGCCGGAAGCCCTCAAGAAAGAGCGCCTGGCAGCCCTGCAACATCGCCTCAACCAGCAGGGTTTCGAGATAAGCCGACAGATGGTAGGCAGCACACAGCGCATTCTGGTGACCGACTATTCGAAGAAAGACCCGGGCGAACTGCAAGGCCGCACCGAGAACAACCGGATCGTCAACTTCCGCTGCGATAATCCCCAGCTGATCGGGCAGTTTGCCGATGTACACATCGATGATGCACAGCCTCATTCCTTGCGTGGCTCACTGCTACAGTAAGGCGTGCATCCCGCCGCAGAAACGAATCGCCGAATGAATTCGTTTCTGTGCGGTCCCTACCCTTGAGCACGGTGAACTCCTGGCGCGGCCTTTAACGAGGCAAAGCTTTCGCACAACCACCGCCAGAGGGTATTCTTCAATACATTCAAATTGCCGCCGGACGGCCATTAAACGACCTTGAACGCACCCATAGAACCTCATCGCTTCACCCTCGAGCCTTTCGAGGCCCATCGTTTCGCCAACTTGTGCGGGCAACTCGACGAGCACTTGCGCCTGATCGAACAACGCCTGGACATCGAGATCCGCAACCGCGGCAATCAGTTCGAACTCATTGGCGAGACCTCACAAACCCAATCCGCCGAGAACCTTCTGCGCCGCCTGTACCGGGAAACCAAAGGTACCGAGCTGACGCCGGATATGGTGCACCTGTTTCTTCAGGAATCCGGCGTTGACGGCCTGGACAACCACCCTGCCGCCGAAGTCGGCGTCTCGCTGCGAACCAAAAAGGGCATGATTCGCCCGCGCGGCCTGAATCAGCAGCGTTACGTCAAGGAAGTGCTCAGCAACGATATCAACTTCGGTATCGGCCCTGCGGGTACTGGCAAGACGTACCTGGCGGTGGCTTGCGCAGTCGATGCACTGGAGCGCGAGCAGATCCGCCGCATCCTGCTGGTGCGCCCGGCTGTAGAGGCTGGCGAGAAGCTTGGCTTCCTGCCCGGCGATCTGGCGCAGAAGATCGACCCGTACCTGCGCCCGTTGTATGACGCACTGTACGAGATGCTCGGCTTCGAGTACGTCGCCAAACTGATCGAGAAACAGGTCATCGAGGTCGCACCGCTGGCTTACATGCGCGGACGCACCCTTAATAACAGCTTCATCATTCTCGACGAAAGTCAGAACACCACCGTCGAGCAGATGAAGATGTTCCTGACCCGTATTGGCTTTGGCTCCACAGCCGTGATCACCGGTGACATCACCCAGGTCGACCTGCCCAAGGGCACCCGGTCGGGTCTGACGCACGTCATCGATGTGCTCAAGGATGTGCCGGGCATCAGCTTCACGCATTTCAAACCCAAGGATGTGGTTCGCCACCCGCTGGTGCAGCGCATCGTGGAAGCCTACGAGCGCTTCGATGACCGGCTCAGCGATGGCCCGTCGGGCAACAACAGCTACTCACGGGACAAGAACCGCGATGCTTGAGCTGGATCTGCAGGTCGCAAGCGAAACAAGCGCACCCAGCGAAGCCCAGTTCCGCCTCTGGTGTGAAATGGGCCTGCGCCAGCGCAGTGCCGATTCCGAGCTGACTGTCCGGCTGGTTGACGAAACCGAAGGCCGCGAGCTCAATCACACTTGGCGGCACAAGGATTACGCCACCAATGTGCTGTCTTTCCCGGCGGACGTTCCAGATGACATGCTGGACATCCCGTTGCTGGGCGATCTGGTCATCTGCGTACCGGTGGTCAACCGCGAAGCAGCCGAACAGGGCAAGTCCATCGACGCGCACTGGGCGCACATGGTCATTCATGGCTGCCTTCATCTGTTGGGTTACGACCACCTCGATGATGAAGAAGCAGAAGAAATGGAAGCACTGGAACGAACGTTGCTTGAGGAGTTGGGCTACCCCGACCCTTATGCCGACGACGAAAGTGCCGACCTCCCCCATTCAGACACACCCAGCAAGGACCACGAGTAAGGGCTATGAGCGAAGATCGATCGAGCAACGGGCAAAAGTCATGGTTGGGTAAACTGACCCAGGCCTTTGTCCATGAGCCGAAAAACCGCCAGGAGCTGCTTGAGCTGCTGCGCGAAGCCCATCAGAACAAACTGTTGGACAGCGAAGCGCTGGCCATCGTCGAGGGCGCCATTCAGGTGGCTGACCTGCAAGTGCGCGACATCATGGTGCCGCGCTCGCAGATGATCAGCATCAAGGCGACCCAGACACCCCGCGAATTCTTGCCTGCGGTCATCGATGCGGCGCATTCGCGCTATCCGGTGATCGGCGAAAGCCACGACGACGTGCTCGGCGTGCTGCTGGCCAAGGACCTGCTGCCACTTATCCTCAAGGCTGACGGTGACAGCGACGACGTCAAGAAGCTGCTGCGTCCGGCTACCTTCGTGCCCGAATCCAAGCGTCTTAACGTGCTGCTGCGCGAGTTCCGCGCCAACCACAACCACATGGCCATCGTCATCGACGAGTACGGCGGCGTGGCAGGCCTGGTGACCATCGAAGACGTGCTGGAACAGATCGTCGGCGACATCGAAGATGAGCACGATGTCGAGGAAGACAGCTACATCAAGCCCCTGCCAAGCGGTGACTTCCTGGTCAAGGCGCTGACGCCGGTCGAGAATTTCAACGAGTTCTTCGACAGCAGCTTTTCGGATGACGAGTTCGACACCGTAGGGGGTTTGGTGATGAATGCGTTCGGCCATCTGCCCAAGCGCGCCGAAATCACCGAGATAGGCGCCTATCGTTTCCGCATTTTGAGCGCCGACAGCCGTCGCATTCATTTGCTGCGTGTAAGCCCGATCTCACGCCCGTGATCACCGTCTGCAACAACTTGATGCCGTTTTAAGGAATCTACATGCGCTGGATAACCCGCCCCGGCTGGCCCGGTAATCTGCTGGCCCTGGCGGCCGGCGGACTCACGACACTGGCCCTGGCGCCGTTCGACATCTGGCCCTTGGTGCTGGTGGCGGTGGCGATGTTCTATCTGGGGTTGCGCGAGCTGAATCCGCGCCAGGCCCTGGTGCGCGGCTGGTGTTATGGCTTCGGTCTGTATGGCGCTGGCACCAGCTGGATCTACGTGAGCATCCATACCTACGGCGGGGCTTCGGTGCTGCTGGCAGGCTTGCTGATGCTGCTGTTCATCGCCGCCATTGCCTTTTTCTTCGCCCTGCCCGCCTGGGTCTGGGCGCGCTGGCTGCGGCGCAATGAAGCGCCTCTGGCTGATTCACTGGCCTTTGCAGCGCTATGGCTGTGGCAGGAAGCGTTTCGCGGCTGGTTTCTTACCGGTTTCCCTTGGCTTTATTCCGGTTACAGCCAGCTTGACGCACCGCTCGCCGGGCTCGCGCCGCTGGGCGGCGTCTGGCTGATTTCGTTTGCACTCGGCCTGACTGCGGCATTGCTGTGCAACCTGCACCGCTTACGGGTACGCAAATCGTTTCTGGCCATGGGCGTGCTGCTGTTGCTGGCCCCGTGGGTCACAGGGCTGGCCCTGAAGAATCATGCGTGGACTTCCCCTTCCGGCCCACCGCTGAAGGTCGCGGCGCTGCAAGGCAATATCGAACAGAGCATGAAATGGGACCCGCAAAAGCTCAACGACCAGTTGGCGCTGTATCGGGACATGACATTCCGCTCGCAACAGGCAGACCTGATCGTCTGGCCCGAAACCGCCATACCGGTTCTCAAGGAAAGCGCTGAGGGCTACTTGGCAATGATGGGCAAGTTCGCTTCGGACCGTGGCGCGGCGCTGATCACCGGCGTGCCAGTGCGCGAACCGACAGGGCGTGGCGAGTATCGCTACTACAACGGCATCACTGTAACGGGCCAGGGCGATGGCACTTATTACAAGCAAAAGCTTGTCCCGTTCGGTGAATACGTGCCGCTGCAAGACCTGCTTCGCGGGCTGATCTCTTTCTTCGACCTGCCGATGTCGGACTTCGCTCGAGGCCCTAACGATCAGGCGCTGTTGCAGGCCAAGGGTTATCAGATTGCGCCGTTCATCTGCTACGAAGTGGTTTACCCCGAGTTCGCCGCAGGCCTGTCGGCGCAAAGCGACCTGTTGCTGACAGTCAGCAATGACACCTGGTTCGGCACCTCTATAGGCCCGCTGCAGCACTTGCAGATGGCCCAGATGCGCGCCCTCGAAGCCGGTCGCTGGATGATTCGTGCCACCAATAACGGCGTGACTGCGCTGATCGATCCGTTTGGCAAAATCACGGTACAGATTCCGCAATTCGAGCGCGGCGTGCTGTATGGAGAAGTGGTGCCCATGCACCAGCTCACGCCTTACCTGCAATGGCGTTCATGGCCATTGGCAATCGTCTGCCTGTTGCTGTTTGGCTGGGCGTTGATGGCGGCACGGATCTCCAAGACGGTCTGAGTGAAAGACATGACGCCGGTTTCGCCTGTCTTCAGGTGGAATCGGCTTCAGGTCAGTGCTTGTTTTCATAGATCCACGGGTACACCAGCAGGCCAGCCGCTTCGTTGAGCAACACCCCACTTTGAGTAAACACCCGGCTCTCGGGTAGCCAGCCGCCAAAAGGCCGGGCATTGTCCACGCCAAGAAAGCCGACCGGCGCACTCACCACGGTAAAACCGGCCTGCTCGAAGCTCCAGCGAGCGCGAGGCATATGCCAGGCCTGAGTAACCAGCACCACACGCTTGATGCCCAACGGCTGCAAAACCCTGGCGGCCATCGTGGCGTTTTCCCATGTCGTGCGGCTCTGCCCTTCCTGCCAGCGCACCGTCACACCGAAGTCCTCCTGCAGCGATTGCGCCATGATGGACGCCTCGCTGGGCGGCTGATCAAAATGCAGGCCGCCCGCGGTCATGATCGGCAGCCCGGATTCTTTCGCCAGGCGAGCCGCCAGACGCAGCCGCTCCAGCCCCAGACCGGTGGGCCTGTCAGCGCCCCAGGTCGGAGAGTTGCGTTCACGCCCATTGCCTAGCACCACGATAGCGTCGGCCTGCTGCGCCAATATCGGCCATTGCTGTCGGGGTAACGGGGTTGTTTGCTCAAGCTGGCGAGCGGAAAACTCCACCACCACCGGTAGACTCATCAGCCACAGCCCACCCAGCCCGACGATAAAGCAGGCAGCGGCCAGACGCGGGCGAGATCGGCGCAGCCACCAGGCGGCGATCAGCAATAGAAAAAGAATGCCGGGCGGCAGCAAGAGGGTTTTGAGCAAATAGCGCAAAGGCATCAGGACATCTCCAGAGATGTCCGCAGCCTAGAATGTTTGAAGCCTGGCAACAATGCCGGAAGGAGCAGGCCCTCAGCCCGCGTGATAGACAGAAATGTAAAGCTTAGCTGTGACGGCCCAGCCGCACCGTCGCCTTCGCCCGCCGCTTGTCTTTCAGCCAGATGATAGTGGCCGTTGCTTTGGGCGCATTGATCAACCGGCTATGCTCTGACGATGTCGCGTAGCTGCCCTTGATGCTGGCAGTTGCACTGGTCGCCATCACGTCCTTCTCGAGATAGGCCTTTATCCACTCGAACTCGGCACAACTCAAGCCCTGGAGTTCAAGCTCGGCGGGCAACTCGTTTCGGAGCCGCAACGATGTACGTGCCGTTTCAAGTGCAAGCCCGAGACGATCGATCAAACGTTCGTAAAGCTCAGATGTACTTACCGCGTGCTGCAACTCAGTCATCCGCTCACCTCTTCGAAGATAATCATCACCCTCGACGTTGAGCTTAGCGCTGCTTCGAAAACAGGCCGGGGACTGCGACCAACGGCCAGATAGAGCAGTCAGACGGGCTTTGCCCTTGTCAGAGGCAATCAGGGTTTCCCTCGATAGACGGCCCTCATGTATGCTACGGCGCTTCCTGTAATTCCACTTCCGTGCTCTTGAGCCCGAACGCACCGCACAGACAGTTGCAATTGTCCGTCCCGCGGTGCCGACCTGACTCGGCGAAGCAATGAAGAGGTCAAGGGTCACTAATCTTTAGTCAAAAGTAGCCATGCACGAACTCTATCAGCCCCGCGAAATCGAAGCCGCCGCCCAAACCTTCTGGGATGAGCAAAAGTCTTTTGAAGTCAGTGAACAGCTAGGCAAGGACACCTTCTATTGCCTGTCGATGTTCCCTTACCCGAGCGGCAAGCTGCACATGGGCCATGTGCGCAACTACACCATCGGTGACGTGATCTCCCGCTATCAGCGCATGCTGGGCAAGAACGTCCTGCAACCACTGGGCTGGGACGCATTCGGCATGCCGGCTGAAAACGCCGCGATCGACAACAACGTCGCGCCAGCAAAGTGGACCTACGAAAACATCGCCTACATGAAGAACCAGCTCAAGAGCCTGGGTCTGGCGGTCGACTGGTCACGTGAAGTCACTACCTGCAAGCCCGATTACTATCGCTGGGAACAATGGCTGTTCACTCGCCTGTTCGAAAAAGGCGTGATCTATCGCAAGAACGGCACCGTGAACTGGGACCCGGTCGACCAGACCGTACTGGCCAACGAGCAGGTCATCGACGGCCGTGGCTGGCGTTCCGGCGCGCCGATCGAAAAGCGCGAAATCCCGATGTACTACTTCAAGATCACTGCCTACGCCGACGAGCTGCTCGAAAGCCTCGACGAGCTGCCGGGCTGGCCTGAACAGGTCAAGACCATGCAGCGCAACTGGATCGGCAGGTCGCGCGGCATGGAGGTGCAGTTCCCGTACGATCAGGCCTCCATTGGCGAAGCAGGCGCACTGAAAGTCTTCACCACCCGCCCGGACACCCTGATGGGCGCGACCTATGTTGCCGTTGCCGCTGAACACCCGCTGGCCACCCTGGCTGCGCAGGGCAACCCGGCCCTGCAGGCTTTCATCGATGAGTGCAAAGGCGGCAGCGTTGCTGAAGCAGACGTCGCCACGCAGGAAAAGAAAGGCCAGCCGACCTCGTTGCTCGTCGAGCACCCGCTGACCGGCGAAAAACTGCCGGTGTGGGTCGCCAACTATGTATTGATGCATTACGGCGATGGCGCTGTCATGGCAGTCCCTGCGCACGATGAGCGCGATTTCGAATTTGCCAGCAAATACGACTTGCCGATCAAACCCGTAGTACGCACCAGTGCTGGCGATGAAACGCCTGCGCCGTGGCAAGCCGAGTACAACGAACAAGGCCCGCTAATCAATTCCGGCGAGTTCACCGGCCTGAATTTTCAGGACGCATTCGATGCCATCGAAGCCGCGCTGGTCAAGAAATCCCTGGGCCAGTCGCGCACCCAGTTCCGCCTGCGCGACTGGGGCATCAGCCGTCAGCGTTATTGGGGCTGCCCGATCCCGATCGTGCATTGCGACACCTGCGGCGACGTGCCGGTCCCTGAAGACCAGTTGCCGGTTATCCTGCCCGAAGACGTGGTGCCGGACGGCGCAGGCTCACCATTGGCGCGCATGCCCGAGTTCTACGAATGCAGTTGCCCGAAGTGCGGCGCACCGGCCAAGCGTGAAACAGACACAATGGACACGTTCGTTGAGTCTTCCTGGTACTACGCGCGTTATGCTTCGCCGCATTACGAAGGTGGCCTTGTCGAGCCGAACGCTGCCAACCACTGGCTGCCGGTTGATCAGTACATCGGCGGTATCGAACACGCAATCCTGCACCTGCTTTACGCTCGCTTCTTCCACAAATTGATGCGCGATGAAGGCCTGGTGACGTCGAACGAACCGTTCAAGAACCTGCTGACTCAAGGCATGGTCAACGCCGAAACCTATTTCCGCATGGAAACCAGCGGCAAGAAGACCTGGATCAACCCGGCCGACGTCACCCTCGAAAGAGACGCCAAGGCCAAGGTCATCAGCGCCACACTGACCAGCGACGGTCTGCCGGTTGAAATCGGCGGCACTGAAAAGATGTCGAAGTCGAAAAAGAACGGCATCGACCCGCAGACCATGATCGACCAGTACGGTGCCGACACCTGCCGCCTGTTCATGATGTTCGCCTCGCCACCTGACATGAGCCTCGAATGGTCTGATTCGGGCGTAGAAGGTTCGCATCGCTTCCTGCGTCGTGTGTGGCGTCTGGCACAGGCACACGTCGGCCAGGGCGCGCCGGGCTCGCTCGACGTTGCAGCACTGACCGACGAACAGAAAGCCGTTCGCCGCTCGATTCATCAGGCCATCAAACAGGCGAGCCAGGATATTGGCCAGAACCAGAAATTCAACACGGCCGTCGCGCAAGTGATGACCTTGATGAACGTGCTGGAAAAAGCCCCGCAGGCCACTGCGCAGGATCGCGCATTGCTGCAGGAAGGCCTGGAAACGGTCACCCTGTTGCTGGCACCGATTACGCCGCACATCAGCCACGAGCTGTGGACCCAACTGGGCCATGGCGAGCCGGTCATCGATGCGGGCTGGCCAGTGTTCGACGCAGAGGCTCTGGTGCAGGACAGCCTGCAACTGGTCATCCAGGTAAACGGCAAGCTGCGCGGCCATATCGAGATGCCTGCCAGCGCCAGCCGTGAAGAAGTCGAGGCGGCCGCACGCATCAACGAAAACGTATTGCGCTTCACTGATGGCCTGACCATACGCAAGGTGATTGTCGTGCCTGGCAAACTGGTCAACATCGTCGCAAGCTGATTGGATCGGGCGCCCTGCGAATGCCGGGCGCCGACTATATTTCCAGGGCACGCACTGCGGCCCAAACGGATTCAAGGGGAGCATCAAGATGATCAAACGCAATTTGCTGGTGATGGGCCTGGCTGTTCTGTTGAGTGCCTGTGGCTTCCATCTGCGTGGCACCGGTACGACAGAGCTTGCGCTCAAAGAGCTGGATGTCAGCGCGCGCAACGCCTACGGCGAGACCGTGACCCAACTGACACGCCTGCTGACCAGTTCCGGCGTCAAGGTTTATACCGGCGCGCCTTACAAGCTGATCCTGACCAACGAAGCTGAAACCCAGCGCACCATCAGCTATTCCGGTTCGGGCCGTTCTGCCGAGTACCAGTTGACCACCACCCTGACCTATGAAGTGCATGGCGACCGGGATCGTGTACTGCTGGACAGCAAAGTCAGCGCGGACCGCTCCTACGTACACGACGGCAATAACCTGACCGGTTCCGATCAGGAAGCTTCGCAGGTACGTCAGGAAATGCGCAATGACCTGATCCAGAAGCTGATGGCACGCCTGCAACAGCTGACCCCGGCACGTCTTGACGAACTGCAGGCCAAGGCCGATGCGGTTGCCAAGGCCGAAGCCGACGCACTGGAAGCCGCTCAGCGGATCCGTGACGAGACGCCTCAGCAGTCGCCTGTCGAAGTTCCGGCCAGGTAAGTGTCCGGGGCCAGTGATCTGGCCCCGACATGCTCTGACTCATGAAACTCGCCCCCGCCCAATTGGGTAAGCACCTGCAAGGTGCGCTTGCGCCTGTCTATGTGATCAGCGGCGACGACCCGTTGCTCTGCCAGGAAGCAGCCGACGCAGTTCGCGCCGCCGCACGTCAGCAAGGCTTCGATGAACGCCAGGTCTTCAGCGCTGACGCCAGCTTCGACTGGGGCACCCTGCTACAGGCAGGCGCGAGCATGTCGCTGTTTGCCGAGCGTCGTCTTCTGGAGCTGCGCCTGCCCTCGGGCAAGCCCGGTGACAAAGGTGCTGCGGCGCTCATGGAATACTGCGCACGGCCTGCCGAAGACACGCTACTGCTGATCAGCCTGCCCAAGCTCGATGGCAGCGCGCAAAAGACCAAATGGGGCAAGGCACTGATCGACGGTGCGCAAACCCAATTCGTGCAAATCTGGCCAGTGGACATCGGCCAGTTGCCGCAATGGATTCGCCAGCGTCTTTCTCAGGCCGGACTGGCCGCAACCCAGGATGCGGTAGAGCTGATCGCAGCTCGGGTTGAAGGCAATCTGCTCGCCGCCGCGCAGGAAATCGAAAAGCTCAAATTGATGGCCGAAGAAGGCCAGATTACTGTCGAGACGGTGCAGGCTGCCGTCGCTGACAGTGCGCGTTTCGACGTATTCGGCCTGACCGATGCGGTGCTAAACGGCGAAGCAGCCCACGCGTTACGCATGCTCGAAGGCCTGCGCGGCGAAGGCGTAGAAACACCCGTGATCCTTTGGGCGCTGACCCGCGAATTGCGTGCGCTGGCCAACATGTCCCAGCAGTTCAGCCAGGGCGTGCCGCTCGACAAGGTGTTCAGCTCGGCCCGCCCACCGATCTGGGACAAGCGCAAGCCGCTGATGAGCAAAGCCTTGCAACGCCATTCGGCGAAACGCTGGAGCCAGCTGCTGATGGATGCACAGCGCATTGACGCGCAGATCAAAGGCCAGGCGGCAGGTTCGCCGTGGAGCAGCCTGAGCAGACTGGCGCTGCTGATGGCCGGACAGCGACTGGCGTTGCCTGCGGAGTAGGCCTCATGTGCGACATACCTACAGGTCTTTTTGAAGTCGTTGGTCGTGCCATTTTCTATCCGGTCGGATGGCCGATCGTAAAACTCCTGACGCTTGGCAAATACCCTGCAAAAGGCTCCTGGTTTACAGAAACCCCGGCCGCGAACTGGGCAACCGGAGTCGGAATGGCCATCTTGGCCCTCATCATAATGGCGCTGTTTCATCAGTTCAGTCTGCCGCCTGCCTGACTTAGGGCATGGACCTGACACTACGCGTATCCTCTCGTCCCTACGCTCTGCGCTGATCGCCATAGCACACGACTATTAGACACAACCGCGGATCTGCCTGATGATTTGCGGCGCTTTACAACACCCATCAGGAGTACCCGCCATGAGCAAGCCAAAACGGCCGAACAAGGCCAAATCGATCATCGCCCAGCCATTGTTCCGCAGTCGTCAGGAACAACCCTCCAAGGGCAAAGGCAGCTACCGCCGCGAAGCCTTCCAGTCTAAAAGCTGGGAGGCTTCCTGCTTTATGGCTGCGTGATATAGAGCAACATCTCCGAGGCGCTTTCCACCGCTTAGCCGTGTTATGGTCTGCACCTACCGGTAATACCCTTGGACTCAAGCATGCCTTCTCGTTTTACCCATCGCCCGCAGCTGCGCCAACTCATCGCTGCCTCCAGCCTTATTGCCCTGGTAGCCTGCGCAGAAAAACCCACTGCAGCCGATGCCACGCCTCTTCAATCCAGCAAAGTGCAGACAAACCCTCCTGCCGTGGCCCCCACGCCAGCGCTGGTCGTCGATGACACCCTCACCATTCAGCCCGCCGTCAGCTTCAGCGAATGGCAGGCCGGCTTTCGCGCTCAGGCGTTGAAAGCAGGTATCCGTGCAGACGTATTCGACCTGGCGTTTGCCGGCGTCACACCCGACATGAGCGTAGTGAAGGCAGACCGCAGCCAGCCAGAGTTCAGCCGCCCGGTCTGGGAATACCTAGACGGCGCGATTTCCGCTGTGCGTGTGCGCAAGGGTCAGGCGCTGCTCTCGCAGTACGCCGATGATCTGCAAAAAATCGAGCAACAGTATGGCGTGGACCGTCAGGCATTGGTCGCGGTGTGGGGCATGGAGAGTAACTTCGGCTCGTTCCAGGGTACGCAGTCCGTCATCCGTTCATTGGCGACACTGGCCTATGAGGGGCGTCGCCCAGGTTTCGCACAGAGCCAGTTGCTGGCCGCGCTGGAGATCATCCAGCATGGCGACATTACCCCGGACAAGATGCTCGGTTCATGGGCCGGTGCGATGGGCCAGACCCAGTTCATACCGACCACTTACAACACACACGCCGTGGATTTTGACGGTGATGGCCGCAGGGATATCTGGAATACACCGGCGGACGCCCTCGCCTCCACTGCTCACTACCTGCAAAGCTCTGGCTGGCAGCGTGGTCAGCCATGGGGCTTTGAAGTGGTGCTGGGCACTGGTTTCGATTATTCCCTGGCCGACTCGACCACCCGCAAGAGCCTTGCCGAATGGCAGCAACTGGGCCTGAAACAGCCCGACGGCTCAGCGATCCCGGTTGCGGCCAGCCAGCAGCAGGCCGCTTTGCTGTTGCCTGCCGGCTACCGTGGTCCGGCATTTCTGGTACTGGATAACTTTCGCGCCATCCTCAAGTACAACAATTCCACGTCATACGCGCTGGCGATCAGCCTGCTGTCCGACCGCTTCAAGGGCGCAGGCTATGTGGTAGGCAGCTGGCCGCGCGGAGACCTGCCGCTGAGCCGCTCTGAGCGCATCGAACTGCAAACCCTCCTCACGGCCCGTCAATACGACGCAGGCGCGCCAGACGGCATTATCGGGGCCAATACACGCAAGGCAATCCGCAGCGCCCAGCAATCCTTCGGCTGGCCTGCAGACGGGTATCCGACGCATGAGTTGCTGGAAGCGCTTCGCAAGCCTGTCGGGCAGTAACCGAGAGGACGCAGATCGTCCAGAACTGCATGCCCACGCGGAGCATGGGCACGATGATCAGATAAAACAAAAAAGGGCCAGGTATCGCTACCTGACCCTTTTTGTTTTAGCGCTCGCTGTCAGAGCATCGCCTTGGCGATCTTGGCCTGTTCGTCGGCGTGGTACGAAGAGCGTACCAGCGGGCCTGAAGCAACGTTCTTGAAGCCCATCTTGTAGCCTTCTTCGGCGAACCAGGCGAACGTGTCCGGATGGACAAAGCGTTGCACAGGCAGGTGGTTGCGCGAAGGCTGCAGGTACTGACCCAGGGTCAGCATGTCGATGTCGTGCTCACGCATGCGTTGCATGACTTCGATGACTTCTTCGTCGGTCTCGCCCAGCCCCAGCATCAGCCCGGACTTGGTTGGCACGTGCGGGACCATCTGCTTGAAGCGTTGCAGCAGTGTCAGCGACCATTGATAGTCCGACCCCGGACGCGCAGCCTTGTAGAGGCGCGGCACGGTTTCCAGGTTGTGGTTGAACACGTCAGGCGGCTCGGCGGCGGTGATTTCCAGCGCCACGTCCATCCGCCCACGGTAATCGGGTACCAGCGTTTCAAGCTGGACACCCGGTGACAACAGACGGATCTCGCGGATGCAGTCGGCAAAATGCTGAGCACCGCCATCACGCAGGTCGTCGCGATCTACCGAGGTGATCACCACGTATTTCAGACCCAGGTCAGCAATCGCAATGGCGAGGCTCTTCGGCTCGTCGGCGTCGAGTGCTTTCGGACGGCCGTGGCCCACGTCGCAGAACGGGCAACGACGGGTGCAGATGTCGCCCATGATCATGAAGGTCGCGGTGCCACCGGAGAAGCATTCGCCCAGGTTGGGGCAGGAGGCTTCTTCGCAGACGCTGTGCAGCTTGTGCTTGCGCAGCAACTGTTTGATACGGTCGACTTCCGGAGAAACCGGGATACGAACGCGGATCCAGTCGGGCTTTTTCGGCAGATCGACGGTTGGAATGATCTTGACCGGGATGCGCGCAACCTTTTCCGCTCCGCGCAGCTTGACGCCCGCTTCGACTTTCGGACGGGCCACACGCTCGGAAACGTCAAGCGTCGGGATCAGGGTTTGCACGGTGTCAGTCATAATGGTTTATTCCGCCCGTAAGGGTCGCCTGCTCAGCGTAGTCGAGGTGTTTGACGAGCTGCATGCGCAGTCGGACACTTACCTCGGAAAATTCTATCTGCTCTGCCTGATCGCTCAGTTGGGTCATGGCCAGTCCGGCGTAGCCGCAAGGATTGATGCGGCGGAACGGCTCCAGATCCATGTCGACGTTCAACGCCAGACCATGAAACGAACAACCGTTGCGGATACGCAGGCCGAGCGACGCGATTTTAGCGCCATCGACGTACACGCCCGGAGCGTCGGCTTTGGCGGCTGCCGCAACGCCATAATCGGCCAGCAGGGCAATCAGCGTGTTCTCGATCCGGGTGACCAGATCGCGCACGCCGAAACCAAGGCGCCTGACGTCAAGCATCAGGTAAGCCACCAGTTGGCCCGGGCCATGATAAGTCACTTGGCCGCCACGATCGACCTGTACGACAGGAATATTGCCCGGCAGCAGCAAATGCTCGGGCTTGCCGGACTGTCCCTGGGTGAAGACTGGCGGGTGCTGGACCAGCCAGACCTCATCAGCAGCGTCCCGGCCACGTCCGTCGGTGAAGCGCTGCATGGCGTGCCAAACGGTTTCGTAATCGATCAGCCCCAGATCACGAAAGCCCAAGGCACCGCCCATCACAGCACCATGTGCACGAAACCCGTAGCGCGAAGGGCACTATTGATATCGCGCAGTTGATCTTCGCCAGTGGCGACGATGTGCAACTGGACGGTGGTGTATTTGCCGTTGCTGCTCTGACGTTCAGCGAGCGTCTTGAGGTCGACCGTGGCGTGCTTTTCAAGCACTTCCATCACGGCAGCCGTAAAACCCACACTGGTGTCGCCGATCACCTTGATCGGGTAGTCATTGCAGGGAAATTCGATTTTGTGCGACTTGATGTCGGTATCGGTCATGGCAGTAAAGGTCTCACAAGCCGTGACGACGGACACGCCGCCCACTCAGATCATGAGCGGGCGGCGAGAAGGTCGGCAGTAGTTACTGGAAGGTCAGTTGAACAGGCCGTAGAAGAACAGGCGAATGCTATCCCACACGCGGCGGAAAATGCCACCTTCCTCGACGGCTTCAAGCGCGACCAGATTGGAGGTGCGAACCACCTGATCGTCTTTCTTGACTTCAACCTTGCCGATTACGTCGCCCTTGGCGATAGGTGCAACCAGTTGCGGGTTCATGGTCATGCTGGCAGACAGCTTTTTCATGTCGCCCTTCGGCATGGTCATGCTCAGATCTTCAGCCAGACCGGCCTTGACCTGACGCTCGGTGCCTTTCCAGACAGTGGCCTGAGCAAGCTCGGTGCCCTTCTGATAGAAGTTCTGGGTTTCGTAGAAACGGAAGCCGTAAGTCAGCAACTTCTGGGTTTCGGCCGCACGAGCCTGCTCGCTGTTGGTGCCGAACACCACGGCAATCAGACGCATGCCGTCACGAACAGCCGAAGAAACCATGCAGTAACCGGCTTCATCAGTGTGACCGGTCTTCAGACCATCAACAGTCTTGTCACGCCACAGCAGCAGGTTGCGGTTAGGCTGTTTGATGCCGTTCCAGAAGAACTCCTTCTGCGAATAGATCGCATAGTGAGCCGGGTCTTCGTGAATGATGGCACGGGCCAGAATCGCCATGTCATGAGCCGACGAGTAGTGCTCCGGATTCGGCAGACCGGTCGGGTTCATGAAGTGGCTGTTGGTCATGCCAAGGTCGGCAGCCGTCTTGTTCATCATGTCGGCAAACGCATCTTCGCTACCGGCAATGTGCTCGGAAATAGCGACGCTGGCGTCGTTACCCGACTGGATGATGATGCCGTGCAGCAGATCGCTGACGGTTACCTGGCTGCCCACCTTGATGAACATCCGCGAACCGCCTGTGCGCCAGGCGTTTTCACTGATGGTCACCGGATCGTTTTCACCGATCTGGCCGCGACGGATTTCCAGGGTCGCGATGTAAGCGGTCATCAGCTTGGTCAGACTGGCAGGCGCCAGACGCTGGTCACCGTTGTTCTCGACCAGAACGTTACCGCTGGTGGCGTCCATCAGCACGTAGGCCTTGGCCGCCAGTTGCGGTGCGGCAGGCGTCATCTGCTCAGCAGCCCACGCAGCCGGGGTGATTATCAGTGGAACAAGCAGGCACAAGCGTTTTGCAAAGGTGGTGATGTTCATCCGTCTCTCGAGAATCCTAATGGGCAAACATGCCCTTGCGGGCAAAACTGAACAGACCGGCGAGACGAAAAGGCCTCGGTACGGCTCGTGGCGCCAGGCTGTTACCCTGGCTGACAAAGTCGCCTGTTCGACACACGACCTTGTGGCAGTTACCTGCAACGCCTGCCCTTGGGCAAATGTGCGCCGCCTGCGACTGCATTTCGCCCTCCGATATTGCCGGAGGGCGACTGTCGAAAAAACTTACTGATCCGATGTCACTACGCTTGGCTGACCCAGATTGGCCGACCTAACGCTGTTTTGCAGCTGCTGGGCTTCACCCGGCGTGTCGATCGGTCCCATCCGCACCCGATAGAGCGTTTGCTGATTGCGAGCTATCGAG
This sequence comes from Pseudomonas tremae, assembly GCF_001401155.1. GTDB lineage: Bacteria > Pseudomonadota > Gammaproteobacteria > Pseudomonadales > Pseudomonadaceae > Aquipseudomonas > Aquipseudomonas tremae. The sequence continues at coordinate 33,737 of NZ_LJRO01000074.1, read as the reverse complement.
CTGACGAAGACCGGCGCTCGAACCATCCCGCTCAGTTTCGACCTCAGGAGTTCCGCAGCGTCCGGATTGGCGAAGGCTCCCACCTGGAGAAACAGCCCAGCGGCTTGTCCTGAAGCGTTTTTTTTTGCGTCAACCTGCAAGGGCACGACGGGTGCTGCGTGCTGCTGGGGTGGCGGCGTGTACTGCTCGACGATTCCGGTCGAGGTGGACAGCGCGGGCGGCGTGGCCTGGGCAGTCACCTGCGGCTGATTAAGCAGCAACGGTGCCGGTCGGCCACGTTGTGCCCACCACTCCTGAGGGTCGATACCTTCGACCTTGACCCGTGCAGTGCCGGTTTCGGCATAACCGAGTTTTTTCGCTGCTGCGTAGGACAGATCGATGATCCGGTCCGAATAGAACGGGCCGCGGTCGTTGACGCGCAGAATCACAGTGCGGTTGTTGTCCAGATTGGTCACTTTGACGTAGCTGGGCAACGGCAGGGTCTTGTGTGCGGCACTCATGCCGTACAGGTCATACACCTCGCCATTGGCGGTATTCTGCCCGTGAAACTTGGTGCCATACCAGGACGCGGTGCCCGTCGCGACGTAGCGCTTGGAATCGCTCATCGGAAAGTAGGTCTTGCCCAGCACGGTATACGGGTTGGCCTTATAGACACCCGTGTGCAGGGTCGGCGTCGCATCGGGGATGCGTGAAACATCCACGTCCCACCACGGCGCGCCGTCCTTGTGGGCACGGTTGATGTCCAGCCCCGGCATCGAGCGCACGACGGCACCGCCTTTCGGCGCTTGCGTACTGGTCGTGCGCGATGGCGAGGAGCAACTGGCAACCAGCAACGCGAGGCCACTCAACGCCAGCAGCTTTAATGATTGACGGATTGGCATTGCCCGCATTACTTGACGCCTCGAGCTTGAACCAACGATTCAGACAGCTGATACACGGCCATGGCGTACATCACACTGCGGTTATAACGGGTAATTGCATAAAAATTGTTCAGACCCAGCCAGTATTCAGGACCATTATCGCCATCAAGACGGAACGCCGTCACCGGCATGTCGTCGCGCAGCGCATCATGACTCGCCCAGCCCAACCCTCGCAACTCCCCAACCGACATTACCGGATCAAGCGCAGGACTCAAGCCCTCGTCAACCCGATCGCCGCGTACAGTGACACGACTGACCACCTGCTGACCCGCGACCCAACCATGCTGCTTGAAGTAGCTGGCGACGCTGCCGATAGCGTCGTCCGGATCGGTCCAGATATTGATATGACCGTCGCCGTCGAAGTCCACTGCGTAAGCGCGGAAACTGCTCGGCATGAACTGCGGCAGCCCCATCGCCCCGGCGTACGAGCCTTTGAGGGTCAGCGGATCAACCTGTTGCTCGCGAGCCAGCAGCAGAAACTCGCGCAGCTCCTTGCGGAAGAACGGAGCGCGTGGCGGGTAATCGAAACCGAGTGTCGACAAGGCGTCGATCACCCGGTAATTGCCGGTGTTGCGACCGAAAAACGTTTCAACGCCAATGATCGAGACGATGATCTGCGCAGGTACGCCGTATTCCTGCTCGGCACGTGCCAGCGCAGCCTCGTGTTGCCGCCAGAAGTCCACGCCTCGCGCGATGCGCGTATCGGTGATGAACATCGGACGATAGTCTTTCCACAGCTTGACCCGTTCGGCCGGGCGGGAAATTGCATCGAGAATGGCCTGCTTGCGCTCGACCTCACGAAACAGGCCCATCAACTGCTCACCGGCAAAGCCATGATCGCGGGTCATTTCACCGACGAACTCAGCCACTTGGGGCGAGCCGTCATAGTCACCGGCCAGCGCTTCCTGCACCGACCCAAGGATGCCCACCAGGCCGACCACCGGAGCATATCGAGCCCAGTTACGCATTGCTTGCATTGAGTTGTTCACCTTAATCAAACCTGAGCGATCCATTTACGATGTGTGTGGATCGACATCAAAACCCCAAACGCTGACAGTAGGGTCACAAGCGAAGTTCCGCCATAGCTAATGAAGGGCAACGGCACCCCCACCACGGGCATCAGGCCACTGACCATACCGATGTTGACGAAAACGTAAACAAAAAACGTCATGGTCAACGCCCCGGCTAGCAGTTTTCCGAACAATGTCTGGGCCTGCGCGGTAATGACAAGCCCGCGACCGATCAGCAGCATATAGATGATCAGCAGCGCGCAGATCCCCACCAGCCCGAATTCCTCGCCCAGTACCGCAATAATGAAGTCGGTGTGGCTTTCCGGCAGGAAGTCGAGGTGCGACTGGGTGCCGAGTAACCAACCCTTGCCGAATACCCCGCCTGAACCGATGGCGGCCTTGGACTGGATGATGTTCCAGCCGGTGCCCAGCGGATCGCTTTCCGGGTCCAGAAACGTCAGTACGCGCTGCTTCTGATAGTCGTGCATGAAGAAGAACCACATGGCGACTGCTGCGGGCACGGCTGCGGCCAGCACACTTAGAATCCAGCGCCAGCGCAGGCCCGCCATGAACAGCACGAAAGCGCCGGAAGCCAGAATCAACAACGACGTGCCAAGATCGGGCTGACGCACGATAAGAATGAACGGCACGCCAATCAGGGCCAGACTCACCGCTACGTGCTTGAGGTGCGGCGGCAGCGTGCGCTTGGACAAGTACCAGGCAATGGTCGCCGGCATGATGATCTTCAGAAATTCCGAAGGCTGAAAACGGATCACGCCGGGAATATTGATCCATCGGGTCGCCCCCATCGCGTTATGGCCCATTACATCCACAACCACCAGCAACAGAACGCCGATCACATAAAGCACGGGCACCCAGCGCGCCATGAACCTTGGCTCGAGCTGGGCAATTACTACCATCGCGACCAGACCGATACCGAACGAACTGGCCTGCTTGATTAGCAGGTCCCAGTTTTTGCCGCTGGCCGAATACAGCACGAACAGGCTGCCTGCCGCGAGGGTCAGCAGCAGAATCAACAACGGACCGTCGATATGAATGCGCTGCAGGAACGTGGCGCGGCGGCGCATCACGTCTTCGCTGGACAGGATGCGGTCGAAATTACTCTTCACGGGCCGCAGCCTCCAGATTCAGGGAACCGGCGTACTCAGGCTTGAGATGGCCGTTTTCGTCAAGCAGCCAGGCGTCCAGGACCTGCCGCACCACAGGCGCCGCAACGCCGGAACCGGACTCGCCGTTCTCGACCATCACCGCGACGACGATTTTAGGGTTGTCGGCTGGAGCAAACCCCACGAACAAGGCGTGGTCGCGGTGACGCTCCTGAACCTTGGTGCGGTCATACTTCTCGCCCTGCTTGATGGCGACGACCTGCGCCGTACCGCTTTTGCCGGCAATCCGGTATTGCGCGCCGACGGCAGCCTTGCGTGCCGTGCCTCGCGCACCGTGCATGACCTGTTGCATGCCGTGGTTGACGCGTTCCCAGTTGGCCGGATCACGCAATACGATGTTCGGCATCGGGTTCTCGTCGACAGGCGCCTTGCCTTCGATGGTTCTGGCCAGATGCGGACGGTTCCACACACCTTTGTTGGCCACCAGCGCAGTTGCCTGGGCCAGTTGTAGCGGTGTCGCCTGCATGTAGCCCTGACCGATCCCGAGAATCAGCGTTTCGCCAGGGAACCAGGCCTGACGGCGCGTGGCGCGCTTCCACTCACGCGAAGGCATGAGGCCTGGCGATTCCTCGAACATGTCCAGCGACACCTTTTGCCCGATGCCAAACTTGTTCATGTAGGTGGCAAGCCGATCAATACCTACTTTGTGCGCAAGATCGTAGAAGTACGTGTCATTTGAACGCATGATCGCTGTATCAAGATCTACCCAGCCGTCGCCGGTACGGTTCCAGTTGCGGTATTTGTGATCGTAGTTGGGCAACTGGTAATACCCTGGATCGAATACCCGCGAGCCAGGCGTCACAGCGCCGGAGTCCAAACCTGCAATTGCCACGGCAGGCTTGATGGTCGAACCCGGCGGATACAGGCCACGAAGAATGCGGTTGAACAGCGGCCGGTCGATGGAATCGCGCAGCTCGGCGTAAGCCTTGAAGCTGATGCCGGTCACGAACAGGTTGGGATCGAAGCTGGGAGCGCTGACCATCGCCAGCACTTCTCCGGTAGCAGGGTCCAGGGCCACCACTGCACCGCGACGCCCGCCAAGCGCGGCCTCGGCAGCTTCCTGAAGATTGATGTCCAGGCTCAGGACGATGTCCTTGCCGGGAATGGGATCAGTACGTTTGAGCACTCGCAGCACGCGACCACGAGCGTTGGTCTCGACCTCTTCGTAGCCGACCTGACCATGCAGCTCAGGCTCGTAGAAGCGCTCGATGCCCGTCTTGCCGATATGGTGGGTGCCGCTGTAGTTGATCGGATCGAGGCTCTTGAGCTCTTTTTCGTTGATCCGCCCCATGTAGCCGACCGAGTGGGCAAAGTGCGGCCCTTGCGGGTAATGCCTGACCAACTGCGCAACCACTTCGACGCCTGGCAGGCGGAACTGATTGACCGCAATCAGCGCGATCTGCTCTTCGCTCAGCTCGAACAGGATCGGCACTGGCTCAAAGGGTCGGCGCCCCTGCTTCATGCGTTTTTCAAAAATGATCCGGTCATCGGGGGTGAGCTGCAGGATCTCAACGATGGTGTCGAGCACGCTGGACCACTCACCGGCACGCTCGCGGGTCATGGTCAGGCTGAAACTGGGCCGGTTGTCTGCCACCACAACGCCGTTGCGGTCGTAGATCAGCCCTCGGCTGGGCGGAATAGGCTGAACGTGAACGCGGTTGTTTTCCGACAGCGTCGAGTGATAGTCGTACTGAATGACCTGCAGGTAATACAGACGCGCGATCAGGACGCACACCAGCAACACGACCGCCACTGCACCGAACACGACCCTGCCGCGCACCAGACGTGCGTCTTTTTCGTGGTCTTTGAGGCGGATCGGTTGAGACATTTAGGCCGTGTTCACAATAAAGGCGATGCTACTTGTGATAAGGGTGCCCGGACAGGACTGTCCAGGCGCGATACATCTGCTCGCCAATCAGGATGCGCACCAGCGGATGCGGCAAGGTCAGCGGCGACAGCGACCAGCGCTGCTCACTGCGCGCGCAGACCTCAGGCGCCAGCCCCTCGGGGCCGCCCACCATCAGGTTGACCGTGCGTGCATCGAGGCGCCAGCGATCGAGTTCGACCGCAAGCTGTTCGGTGCTCCACGGCTTGCCATGCACTTCCAGTGTGACAATTCGCTCACCCGGCTGCACTTTGGCCAGCATCGCCTCGCCTTCCTGACGGATAAAGCGCGCGACATCAGCGTTCTTGCCACGGGTATTGAGCGGAATTTCCACCAGTTCAAGCGCAAGCTCTGAGGGCATCCGCTTGGCGTACTCATGCCAACCTTCTTCCACCCACTTGGGCATGCGCGAACCGACAGCAATCAGACGCAAACGCACATCAAGGCCTTATTCGTTGCCCGGAGTGTGGTGCGCAGCGCTGGCAGCACGGCTTTGTTCGGCACCCTGCCACAGACGCTCAAGGTCGTAGAACTGGCGTGCTGCAGCGGTCATCACGTGAACGATCACATCACCCAGGTCCAGCAGAACCCAGTCGCTGTCGCCCTTGCCTTCTTCGCTCAGCGATTTCAGGCCGGCAGCCTTGACCTTGTCACGAACGTTGTCGACCAGTGCGTTCAACTGACGGTTGGACGTACCGGTGCAGATCAGCATGTAGTCGGCGATGCTGGTCTTGTCGCGCACGTCGATGGTCAGGATGTCGGCACCCTTGACCTCTTCAAGCGCTGCGATCGCAACATTGATGACTTCTTCACTGCTCATTTTTTGCTTTGTCATATAAAACTCATTCAGCTCGTATGTGTGGGACCGTCCAAACGCTTATCGATCAAAGCAGTTTCAGGACGACCCATCAGTGTTCGGCGCACGGTAAAGCCCGCGCGCATCGATATAGGCCAGTACCGCGTCTGGCACCAGAAAACGTACCGACTTACCGCTGGCCAGCAGTTGACGGATCTGGGTGGCAGACACCGATAAAGGCGTCTGCCAGACGAATGTAATGTGTCCACCCGGCCCTTTCAGGGCCTTCGGGTCGCTGACTGCGCGTGCCGCCAGCAGGTTGCGCATGGCATCCGGCGACTCGCTGTCTGCGTCCGGGCGTTGCAGCACCACGATATGGCAGTGCTCCAGCAGTTCTTCCCACCTGTGCCAGGTTGGCAGCCCGCAAAAGGCATCCCAACCCAGCAACAGGAACAACTGGTCCTGAGGCGCCAACTCGGCGCGCATCGATTCCAGTGTGTCGAGGGTATACGACGGCTTGTCCCGCTTCAGTTCACGGTCATCCACCGTCAAGGGCAACACACCTGCAACCGCACTGCGGACCATCGCCAGACGGTCCTCAGCCGTAACGCTCGGCATGTCACGATGCGGTGGCCTGGCGCTGGGCGTCAGGCGCAACTCATCGAGTTCGAGCAATTCGACCACTTCGAGCGCACCGCGCAAGTGGCCGATATGAACCGGGTCAAACGTGCCCCCGAGCATGCCGATACGTCTGGGCAGCGCTGTCATGGGGCTTTTCAAGTCAGGCTTGTCCGCGCAATTGGCCATCGCCGATCACGATGTACTTCTCGCAGGTCAGGCCTTCCAGCCCCACAGGACCGCGGGCGTGCAGCTTATCAGTAGAGATGCCTATCTCGGCACCCAATCCGTATTCGAAGCCATCCGCGAAACTCGTTGGCGCATTGACCATGACCGAACTGGAATCGACCTCGGCCATGAACCGGCGAATCTGGCTCTGGTGATCGGAAACGATGGCATCGCTGTGATGCGAGCCATAATGATTGATGTGTTCGATGGCTTCGTCCAGCCCGGACACCACGCGAATCGACAGGATGGCCGCCAGATACTCGGTGTGCCAGTCTTCCTCGGTGGCCGGAATGACGTCGATCAGCTCACGGGTGCGCTCGCAGCCGCGCAGCTCGACGCCCTTCTCGCGAAACTGTGCAGCCATCGGCGGCAGGAACTCTGCGGCAACGGTTTGATCTACCAGCAGGGTTTCCATCGCGCCACAGATGCCATAACGGTAGGTCTTGGCGTTGAAGGCAATCTGCTGGGCCTTGGCCAGGTCGGCGTGGGCACTGACGTAGACGTGACAGATGCCGTCGAGGTGCTTGATAACCGGCACGCGTGCGTCGCGACTGACACGTTCGATCAGCCCCTTGCCGCCACGCGGAACGATCACATCGACGTATTCGGGCATGGTGATCAACGCACCGACCGCAGCGCGATCAGTGGTTTCGACGACTTGCACCACGGCAGCAGGCAAACCCGCCTCGGCCAGACCGCGCTCGATGCAGGCGGCAATGGCACGATTGGAGTGAATGGCTTCAGAGCCGCCGCGCAGGATGGTCGCATTGCCCGACTTCAGGCACAGGCTGGCCGCATCGATGGTCACGTTCGGACGCGATTCGTAGATGATGCCTACAACGCCAAGCGGCACACGCATCTTGCCGACCTGAATACCTGAAGGCCTATAACTCATGTCGCGGATCGCGCCCACCGGGTCTGCCAGACTGGCGACCTGACGCAACCCGACGATCATGCTGTCGATGCGTGCGGGGGTCAGGGCCAGACGTTCCAGCATGGCAGGCTCAAGGCCATTAGCCTGACCGTTGGCCAGGTCCAGCGCATTGGCCGCGGACAATTCGTCGCGAGCCTCGTCCAGCGCGGCCGCAGTGGCTTGCAGGGCACGGTTCTTCTGCGCAGTACTGGCACGACCGATCACGCGCGATGCTTCGCGGGCGGCGCGCCCCAGGCGGGTCATGTAGTCAAGAACGGACTCAGTCATGGTCTCAGAGGTCTTGGCAAAGAGGAAAGCGGCTGATTATAGCTGTCGCAGGGCGCGAACGACAGCGCGGACAGGCGGAAGGTCGATATCAGTGCGCATATTCACTTCGCTCGATAGCGCTCGCCACTTTGGTCCTGCTTCCCGCGTCGGCGGTATGACCAAGCGGCGCTCGTACAGAAGATGCGGAACCAGGCAGGATGGCATGTCACGATTTCGTCATTTAAAGAAACAACAAAGTTTTTAATACCGACACATTCAGCTGCAATTAAAGTTGTGCTTGTTATGATCGGGCACCTTGTCAACGTACTGCCTGATCATGCCCACAGCCCTTCCAGACCTGTTCTTCCAACGCGATGCCCAAATACTTGCCCGTGACCTGCTGGGCAAGGTCATCCGCCACAAGGTAGGCGAACTGTGGCTGGCCGCGCGCATCATTGAGACGGAAGCGTATTACTGCGCCGAAAAAGGCAGCCACGCATCGCTGGGTTACACCGAAAAGCGCAAGGCCCTGTTCCTCGACGGCGGCCACATCTATATGTACTACGCACGCGGCGGCGACTCCCTGAATTTCAGCGCCGAAGGGCCGGGCAACGCGGTATTGATCAAATCGGCGTTCCCCTGGACCGACGCGACCAGCGACGAAAACGCTCTGGCACAGATGCAACTGAACAATCCTGACGCCAGCGGCGCGATCCGTCCGGCGCAACGGCTCTGCGCTGGCCAGACCCTGCTGTGCAAAGCGCTCGGCCTGAAAGTACCCGAATGGGACGCCAGGCGTTTCGATCCGCAAAAGCTGCTGGTCGAGGATGTCGGCCAAAGGCCCGAACGCATTATCCAGACCACCCGCCTGGGCATCCCCAGCGGTCGCGACGAGCATTTGATGTATCGCTTCGTGGACTCGGGCTATGCCCGTTTCTGCACACGGAACCCTCTCAGACGCGGTCAGGTCGAAGGCCGCGACTATCTATTTCTCGATGATCAAGGAAACTGACCCATGGGCGACCTGCTCAATGGCATGACCGGCTGGCTGACGGCGAACCCCTCCTGGGTGGCGGTGGCGATCTTTTTAGTGGCCTTTGTGGAATGTGTCGCGATTGTCGGGATCGTTGTGCCGGGCACGGTGATCATGTTCGCCATCGCAGCCCTGGCTGGCAGTGGCATTCTGCCGTTGAGCGAAGTGCTGTTGCTGGGCTTTCTTGGCGGGCTGCTGGGGGATGCGGTCTCTTACTTCATCGGCCGCCGCTTTCATCAGAATATCCGTCAACTACCGGGCCTGCGCACGCACCCCGAATGGATGGCCGGTGCCGAGAGCTACTTCCATCGCTACGGCATAGCCAGCCTGCTGGTTGGCCGCTTTATCGGCCCTTTGCGCCCCATGCTGCCGATGATCGCCGGCATGTGCGACATGCCGCTGCCGCGCTTCGCCGCCGTCAGCGTGCTGGCTGCGGCTGGCTGGTCGATTGCCTATCTGATGCCGGGCTGGGCGGCCGGTGCGGCCATTCGCCTGCCATTGCCGGAGGGCTTCTGGCCTGAAGCTGCTGTGGTCGGCACTGGGCTTGCGGTTCTCTTCGGGCTAAGCATTCAAAGCAGCATTCGCCAGAAACGCTACGCCACCAAGCTGATCTCCGCGCTCAGCCTGACACTGGTTGCAGCATTGTTCATCGGCTGGCCTTACTTGGCGGATTTCGACAATGGCCTGATGAAACTCATCCAGGAACACCGCAGCGAAGCCGCGCAGAACATTGTGCTGTTCGTCACCAGCATCGGTGACTTCAAAGCCCAGTTGCTGGCGGCATCCTTGCTGGTCATAGTACTGGCAGTCGCCAGGCAGTGGCGCCATGCAGCCTTCGCCCTGGCAGCCACATTGGGCACCGCTGCCGCCAACGGCGTACTGAAAACCTTCTTTGCCCGCGCCCGCCCTGAAGTGCTGGTAGACCCGCTGACAACCTACAGCATGCCCAGCGGACACAGCTCTGCGGCCTTTGCGCTGTTCATGACGCTTGCCGTGCTGGCCGGACGTGGCCAGCCGGTCCGCTTGCGCCTGACCTGGATGCTGGTGGGCGGCATCCCGGCATTGGCCATTGCCTTGTCGAGGGTCTACCTGGGGGTTCACTGGCCGACGGACATTCTGGCAGGAATGCTGTTGGCCTTCTGCGTTTGCGCGGCCAGCCTGGCGTTCATTCAGCGCGAGCAGTCCCTGCCTGCCATGTCGGTACGCGTCTGGTGGCTGATCGTGCCGGCAATGACCGCGCTGCTCGGTATATTTGCGGTTCGCGCCCTGTCGCATGCCGTGCTGCGCTACCAGTACTAAGCGGCATTTGAACAGCAACATCGGCCGATTCATTCAGCCAGACGGTGCCCGTGCAACCGGGCACTCGTTGGCAAATCCGGCACTTTGCCATTGCTCTTTCGACGCGTTGACTACACTCCCTGAAGCAGGCGAGTGAGCGACAGCGTTGTCGAAGGAGTGCTGATGTCCGACCTGATTCATTACACAGCGACACCCGCCCGACAGCGTGGCGCAATCGGCCTGATGGCGGCGCTGACACTGGGCCTGGCGCTGCTGTGCGCGCTGGTGGTAGTGGACAGCGGCAGGCTGTATCTGGAGAAGCGCTCGCTGCAACGCATCGCGGACATCGCGGCGCTGGAAGCTTCCGGACGCAGAGGCACCTGTGGCAGCGCGGCCACAGCCCCGGAATTTGCCAACCAGAGCGCCACCCGCAACGGTTTTACGCCGAATACCGATGGCCGGACTCTTGTGATCCGGTGCGGCGCCCTGGCTCTCGGCCTTTTGAGCAAACGCGTATTTGTTGCTGATTCCACCCAGACTCAGGCCATTCAGGTGGTCGCGGCACACCCGGTGCCACGAAGCATTGCAGCGGGTATCGGTGCATTGTTCGACAGCACGCCGACGCCTGCGGACATCACGCTCAGCGCCACGGCGGTCGCCGTGAGTGCTGCGCCACTGGCGGCGCTGACCATTCGCAGCGCCGCGGTGACAGTGGACAGCACCCGTGCAGCCATTCTGAACCCGGTCATCGGCAGCCTGCTGGGCGGCTCGCTCAACCTCGGCATCGCCAATTGGCAAGGCATCGCCAGTACCGATGTAAGCCTTCTGAACTACTTGAACCGTCTCAAGACCGACCTCAACGTAACGGCTGTGGGCTACAACGATGTACTGGCCACCTCCGTTTCGGTCAGTCAGTTGATCCAGACCGCCATCAATGTGCTTGACCCTGGCGGCACCCTGAGCGGGACGGCAACGATTGCCGGCCTGCAAGCACTGAAGCTGGCCAGCGGCACAACCCGAGTGGTGCTGGGCGAGTTGCTGTCGATACAAGGCAGCCCGGACATCGCGGCTCTGAACACCAAGCTGCGCCTGATAGACCTGGTTCAGGGGATCGCGCAACTGGCCAACGATAAAAATGGCATTTCGGCCGCGACGCAGATCAATGTGGCGGGTCTGGCGCAAATAACAACGCGCATTCAAGTGGTTGAGCCGCCTCAGTTGTCTGCCATCGGCGACCCGAGCATGATCGACCCGCTCAATCCCAGGACCGGTGCCAACCGGATCTACGTACGTACCGCACAGATGCGTGCGCTGGTGTCGATCAATCTGCCGGTACTAGGCACTATCACCTCGCTGGTCAATACGGCTGGCTCGGTGGTCGGCAGCCTGACGCCGGTCCTCAACAACGCTCTGGGCCTGAACATTGCCGGCGTGCTGGGCTCAACCTCGTGCGCGCTGGGTCTGACCAGCTGCATGGTCACCGACATCAAGTTTTTGACCTCGAGCACCTCGCCGAGCGCCGGGCCGAAAATCGACCTGAGCCTGTCGCTGGCCAGCGCCGACAGCTACGTCACCGGATTCACCTGCACCAGCAATACGGTCAAGTCGCTCAAGGTTCACACCGAAGCGGCATTGCTCAGTGCCAAGGTCGGGCAGATCAGCGACAGCAATGCCTTCCCTGCGAGCGTCGACCCTTCGACAGTCACAGCCCTGCCCATCCCGGTGATCGATATCGGCACCCAGGTCTGCCAGAAACCGCTGGGCCTTCCGGGACTGGGAACGTGTGCCGCGCGCGTCCCTTTTGGTGGTGGCGGCATCGGCCTGAGCTTCGACCCGGTCTCCCAATCGCAGCTGAGCAGTCCGGCGGCAACCGACAGGACCTTCAGCACGCCCAACCTGCCGGAAATAACCCAGGTCCCGCATTTCCAGACAGGTATCGCAACCACACCACCCAGCAGCGTACTGAACGGCGTGGTATCCAGCGTCAAGGTGAATGTCTACAAATCTGCAACAGGCACCGTATTAGGCACCGTCATCAACGGCACAGCGTCGATATTGAACAGCCTGACCCTGGCGCTGGACGGCATTGTCGAAAACACCCTCAAGCCGCTGCTGACCTCGGCAGTCGACCCACTGTTTCAAGCCCTCGGCTTAGGTATAGCGCCAGCCGACGTCGGCGCCAACCTGAGTTGTAATCTGGGTCAGGCGACGCTTGTCATCTAGCGTGGTGTTTCTGAAACACCACGCTAGATGACCGTTCAGACGGTATTGAATATCGGCAGTTCGATCCTGAATCGCGCGCCCTCGTCCACATTGCTGACGCTGAGCTGGCCGCCCATCTGATCGACAATCCCGTAACTGACGGACAGCCCCAAGCCGGTCCCGACACCCACCGGCTTGGTGGTGAAAAACGGCTCGAAGATGCGTTCCAGCAAACGCGGATCAATGCCGCCGCCATTGTCCTGGACCACCAGCCGAATGATATTTTCATCACGCTCGGCGTCAACGCTGATCCACGGCTCGAAATCCCGGTCTTTTTCACGGCGTGACAGCAAGGCATCGCGGGCGTTGACCACCAGGTTGATCAGCACCTGCTCGAGCTGATCGACATGCCCGCGAACCTGCACGGCTTCGATCATGCTCCCGACCCGCAACTGCACGCCCTTGCCCTTCATCCCTTCGGCGAGCATGGAGGTCGTGCCCTCTACCGCCTGCGCCGGGTCGAACAGCTGCTCCTCGACTTCAGAACGCCTACCGAACACCCTCATGTGATCCACCACCCGCGCAGCGCGCTGCACCTGGGTGTCGATACGGTTGAGTTTTTCGGTAAGGTAGTCGATATCCACGTCGCCACGGCCCAGTCGCTTGAGAACGTTGACCACGGCCATGCGCATGACATTGAGCGGCTGATTGATCTCATGAGCCAGACCGGTGGACATCTCCCCTAAAGTCGCCATCTTCGCGCTCTGGTTCAACTGCATTCTGGAGCGGCGCACATCGGTGTTGTCGCGGCCCACGGCCTGAACCTCGACCAAAGTGCCTTGCTCATCAAATATCCCCCGGTCGGCCCATACCCACCAGGCGTACTCGCGACCGGGCAACTCGATACAGATCTCCTCGGTGCTCAGCGGTGCTTCCGGCGTCAACTGGCCGATTCGTCGCAGGAACGCCTCGCGCTGCTCTGCCGATAGCCAGTCCCCCAGATTGACGCCGGTGAGCTGCTCGGGGGTGCATTCCATGTAGTTGGCCAACGGCCGGTTGCCGAAACTGAGCACCAGGTCCGGAGAATAGCGGCAGATCATCGCCGGAGAATCCTCGACCAGAATGCGGTAGCGCTCTTCGCTCTGGCGCACTTGCTCGGCCGCCAGCGTTGCTTCGGTCACATCCAGCCACAGACCCACTGCTTCCACCGGCATGCCGAGGTCGTCACGCAGCAATCGCGCCTCGTCCAGCAGCCAGTGATAGTTGCCACTCTTGTCACGCAAACGGTAGCGCCTGCTGACCAACCCTTCTCGCAGCAATTGCCGGGTGCGCTCGAACCAGATGTCCCGGTCCTCGGGGTGAATGTATTCCGCCAGTTGCCCCTCGACGCACTCGGCCAACGTCCAGCCCAGCAGAGGCGTGAGGCTGTCACTGAAAAAGGTTGGTTCCAGATTGCCGTGGTCGTAACGCTGCACGTAAATCACGGCTGGCGAACTGGCGATGAGATTGTCCAGCCTGGCGTGCGCCGCAGCTGCCTCGGTTTCCTGATTTTTTATGTCACTGACATCCAGCATGAAACCGAGTACACGCTGCACCTGCCCGCTGATCAACGCCTGGCCCTGAATCCGGAACCAGAGGATGTCCTGAGCTGGGTCGCTCTGTGCCAGACGAACGCAGAGCAGCAGCGGCGTGCCTTTGTCACGCAACTGCGCCAGACGACTGGACAGCTCCTGACGATCGGCCGGATGAATCAGCGCCAGCCAGTCCGGACGCGACAGGCTCTCGACCCGGTTGCCGAGGCGCAGGCTGCGGGCCAGTTGCGGCGCCAGCAATACTTCGTCGCGGGCCGGTATCAGTTCCCACCAGCCTGTGCCGAGCAAATCCTGAAGTACCGCCAGACGTTCTACATGGTGACGGTTGTGCTGCTCGGACAAGCGGAACAGCACCGGGCCGGCCAGCGCAGAGCACAGGTTAAGCCACTCGCGCTCCCCGAGGTCCGGCGCCTGCTGCTGCGGATTGTAGAAGCCGAACATCAGCCAGGCCTTGGCAACGTTGTCGCGGCTGTGGGGGATCAGAAAACCATCAGCGTTACCGAAGGCACTTTGCAGCGGCCCTTGATCGATGCCGTCAGCAAATCTCAATTGGCGGGTGGCATCGGCATCGAACATATCCAGCGCGATGCCCAAGCGCTGCCCGACCTGCCATAACTCAGGCGCTGTATGCGCGCTGTACTGGCAATAGACGCGCCAGCCAACGCCACTGACCTCGGGTAAAACCAGCGCCACACAGGGGATGCGCCACAACTGCGCCAGCTCTTCCAGTTGCTCGGTGACCACAGCCGTCAAGCGATCGACATTGCAAACACGCACGCGCTCGGCCATCTGCCCGGCAAAACGCAAGCATTGCTGGCGGCTGCGGGCGGCACTGGCCTCTTCCATCAGGTCGCTGATATCAAGCAGTTGCAACAACCAGCTTTTGCCCCGCGCCTGCACCCATCCACGGGCGTGCAAGGTATGTGCGTCAGCACTTTTGAAATCCAGATCGAGCATATGCCCCTGCCAGTCAGACGGCACGCCTTCAACCACCAGCGCGCTGTTGGGCAACAGCAAGTTCATTAACCGTTGCGTCGAAGAGGCCGGCGCAGCCAGGCCCAGTCGTGCCGCGAGGTGCGGGCTGACGCTTTTGATCGCGCCCTCGTCATCGAGCAACACGTAAAGGTCGGCACCGATCGGTTCGGGTTCGCTCGGAGCGGGCACCGCCTGACTTGCGGGCGGCGTTTCGCCACGGCCCAGCCAACGGCTCAGTCGATTTTTTTCAGGGGGCAAGTTGCAGGCTCGCTTGTGCAGTCAGGTAGGTCGGCAGACGCGGGACCTCACCGACGCCGGGCAGCTTCAACAGCGGCAGGACTTGGGTCAATCTGGTTTTGGGATACTGAATACTGACAGTCAACACGCCCGCAGTGTAGGTCACATGAGTGTGATCGGCACTGAAACCCAGCGCGGGCGGTATCCAGGATAACTGGTTCATCACTGCACTCTGCGCCTGACCGACCAGCAGCTCATTGTAATTGGCAGCTGCCGGACTTAGCGCCACACTTCGGCGCACGGCCTCACTGGCAGCAGCATTGAATGACTGCATCATGAGCAACGGCAGGCTGTAACTCACCATCGCGTAGAACACTGAAAAGAACACCACGAACACCACCGCAAATTCAATAGCGGCGGCCCCTCGTTGCTGACGGTACAGTGTATGTATGGGAATGGTTTTCATATCAACGTCTACCCTGACATTGGCGATTAAGCACAGCATAGATTCTTTAGAGAACCCGGTATGTTTTGCGTGATGAAATTATTTCTGCTGCTGGCCTGGTTTGTAATTTGCGCCGAACAGGACGCGCGACGCAAGGAAATTTCCAACCGGCTGACAATAGGCGGCGCGGTGCTGGCCGCCGCGTATCTGAGTTTCACAGGGGTTGCCTGGCTGGGTGCGCCAGCCAGCGAGGCTGGGCTGGCACTGGTACTGGCGCTGGCCCTGACGCTGCCCGGGTACATGATGGGCAGGCTGGGCGCTGGCGACGTCAAACTGATGACAGCCATGGCGCTTGCCTCCGACAGTGCCTACCTGCTGTGCACTTTTGTTAGCGCAGGCGTCGCCCTGCTGCTGTGGCTTTTTATAGGAAAACACCTATGGCCTCACATGCCACAGCGGGTAACGCAGCGTTACGCCTGCCTGAACCCGAGGACGTCGGACAAACTTCCCTTTTCTCCCTTTTTATTGATCGGCCTGCTACTCAGCGCCGGGCTGCTCCATTAATCGAACGTAAAACCAATGCTATGTACATAGTCGGAAAGTAGAGCTACGGTTAATGCATTGCGTTGACGTACGGTCGCGTACAGCAACAACTCTGCGGTGGGTGTTTGCTGAATGGATAAAGGTCACGGTTGACTGAATTTAACAGCATGGAGTCGCACGTGAATAACTTCCCGGACATGAAAGTGCTTGTGGTGGATGACCAGCCGTTAATTGTCGACGAACTCTGCGAGTTTCTGGAAGGCAATGGTTATACATGCGTGCGCTGTTACTCCAGCCTTGAGGCCATCGAGCATTTCATTCATGACAGTACGGTCGGCATCGTGCTTTGTGATCTGGAAATGCCCGGCATGAATGGTATCGAGATGGTCGAAGCCATGAAGATGGCGGGCGGCAAGTCGCACCTGTTCGAAGCCATCATGCTTACCGGGCAAGCCGAGAAAAAGGACGTCATCAAGGCTTTGCGAGCCGGCATAGCCGATTACTATCAGAAGCCGGTGAATCTCGACGAGTTACTGGAGGGCGTCCAGTTGCAGGTCGAAGCGCTCAACGAGCGGCAACGCAATTACCATCAATTAAGCCTGCTTAACGAGAAGTTGCGATTTCTGGCCGCTTCGATCGAGGACATTTATCAAAATATGGATAACGTCCAGAGCAAGCCGCCGCCTGAGAAAAAAATCGCTCCACGCCCGGAAAACGACGCGCAGATGCGCGTAACGCTGGCCAAGCTGTCACGCCGCCAGCAGGACGTGGCGCGCCTGGTGAGCACCGGGCTGACCAACTACCAGATTGCCTGCGAGCTGGGTATTACTGAAAATACTGTAAAACTTTATGTATCGCAGGTGTTGCGCCTGACCCACATGCACAACCGTACCCAGCTGGCACTGGCCTTTTCGCCGGGACAGTCCGGTGAACGGCATAACCTGACCGAAAGCCAGGGCTGAGCGGGTTCAGGCCTCTATTTCCGACCGCGCCGTGTGAAACGTCACGCTCGCCAAGGCTGAATGCACCTGATTGCGACCCGCATGCTTGGCCCGATACAGAGCCGTGTCAGCCTGGGATGCCAGGCTAAGACTATCGACATGCGCGCCAAGCGACACCACCCCGGCGCTGAAGGTGCAGGACAGGTCCGCAGGCTGCGCCGGATAATGGATTTCTGCGAAACGCAGGCGGATTTCATCAAGCACCTTGTGAGCGCTATGGATATCGGTGTCCGGCATGACCACAGCGAATTCTTCACCGCCGTAGCGGCCGATAAAATCAGTCTTGCGCAGGCGCTGCTTGAGAAACAGTGAAAGGCTTTTGATCACCCGATCGCCCATCGGGTGACCATGGCTGTCGTTGACCTTCTTGAAGTGATCGATATCGAGCATGGCGAAGCAAAGCGGCTTGCCCTCGCGTCGCGCTCTAAAACTGCAATCTTCCAACAATTGCAGGATATGCGTGTGGTTATAGAGCCCGGTCAGGCTGTCGCGAACCATCCGCGCCTTGAGGCTTCGCGCTCTGGCGGCACGATTGCGAACCGTGGTGATCAAGTGTCGCGGCTTGATCGGCTTGGTGAGAAAGTCATCGCCGCCTTCGCTCATGGCATCGAGCTGTTTGTCCTGATCGTCTTCTGCCGACAGGTAGATGATCGGCACGCTGACGTAGCGGTCGTTGTGACGAATGACCTTGGCCAGTTCAGTCCCGGTGCAGCCTGGCATGTACATGTCGAGAATGATCAGGTCCGGCTGGAATTCAGCCAGCTCGGACATTGCCTTGATCGGGTCGAGCAAGACCTTCGTGACAATCCCGGCGGCATTCAGCACGCGCTCGGTGTGCATCGCCTGAGCGCGGGAGTCATCGATGATCAGCACCTTGTAAGGCTCGTATTGGGCCACGCAGGTCAGCACTTCAATCTTCTCGAGCAGGCTCGAAGCTTCCAGCGTGCCGGTCAAAAACTCTTCACCACCCGCCCGCACAGCCGCCAGCCGGGTGGGCGTGTCCGTTTCATTAAGACTGAAAAACAGCAGAGGCAGCTTGTGCTCTAGCCCTTCCTGGGCCTGCGAAGCCAGTTTGAGCCCCTGACCGGGCCCATTGAAGTCGACATCCATGACGATCGCCGCCGGAAGGCGTTGAGCCATTGCGTGCAAAAAATCGCTAACCGTGTGCAACGACATGGCAGCCAGGCCGAAGAATTCGAGCTGCCTGGCCAGACGCTCGGCGCGCTCATGGTCCTGCAACGCAATATAGACAGGCTTGCGCAATGGAGGCAGCGAGGTTTGCTCAAGCCTGTCACCATGCCGCAGCCCGGTGCGCGACAGCCGCTGCATCAAGCGATTGAGTTCGGTGATGACGTGGCTGTTCAAGCGCCCGCGATTGGCTTCGACGGCGTCCAGCACCTGAGAGATTTCGTTCGCCAGAGCGATGTGTTCAGCCTGTTCGAAACGCTCGGCAAAACGCTGCAGACGCAGTGTCGATTCCTTGAGCTCAGCCATGTGGCATGCCGACCACTCGGCTTTTTGCAGACGCTGCCACGTTTCCAGAATCTGGCGCGCCTGGTGTATGACCCGTTGTGCAAAATGATGCTTGAGGCGATCTCGGCTAGGATCTTCTGGCTCGGTCATATTCGGGCTACTGTGGTTTTGCTGGGCATGATGAAGGATGGCGCTATGCTAGCACCTTGGATACGCATTAAAGATGTCGTGAGCCAGTTATTTGACAACATTTTGATGGCGCTTGGCCATTACTCAAAATCAATGAGCTGATAGGCTTTGACTATAAGAATAATGCTGCAAGTAAATCGCCCTGCCGGCTTGCCACTTCAAGCCTGAAACTCGATACCTTGGCACCTTGAGACAAGGTTGCGGTCGAACACCACGTGAAGCATTAAACTCAAGATCAGATCGAAAGGACCCTACCATGCTGGATTGGAAAAACCGCGCAGGCAGCGCGGGTGAGCGCACCGCTGATACGTCATCGGTCAAACGCCGCGGTTACCTGGGCAACCTGTTCTACAGCCGTGCTCTGGGCGCCCTGATCTTGATTTATCTGCTGGTCGCATTATTGGTCGGTTGGTACTGGAGCAAGGAACCCGCCCTCTTCCCTGTGCAGCAAAATGCACAGGCTGCAGCCGAGCGCGAAGGCAAACAGATGGTCATCGGCTACACCACGGTCGAGACGCTCAAGTCCGTGGCCGGCACCCTGCTTAACAAGCCGGGTGGTTACCTGCTGAATGACAAGCTGCCGCCGGGCGTATGGCTGGATAACATTCCCAGCTGGGAATACGGCGTACTGGTCCAGGTTCGCGACCTGAGCCGTGCGCTGCGCAAGGACTTCGCCCGCTCGCAGTCCCAGTCTGCTGAAGACAGCGATCTGGCCCGCGCCGAACCGCTCTTCAACGTCAAGGACGATACCTGGATGTTCCCGTCCAGCGAGTCTCAGTACGCAGAAGGCATAAAGGCCCTCAGCCGTTATCAGGCGCGGTTGTCCGATCCCAACCAAAAAGGCGCGCTGTTTTATGCTCGTGCCGACAACCTGAACAACTGGCTGGGCGATGTCGGTACCCGCCTGGGTTCGCTGTCGCAACGCCTGTCGGCCAGTGTTGGCCGGGTCAAGCTCAACAGTACGCTGAAGACCGAAAGCAACATCTCAGTCAAGCCGGGCGAAGTGCCGCAGGTGGACGAAGAGATTGTCGAAACACCGTGGCTGCACATTGACAACGTGTTCTATGAAGCACGCGGTCAGGCCTGGGCGCTTTCGCATCTGTTGCGCGCCATCGAAGTCGACTTCGCGGACGTGCTCGCCAAAAAGAACGCGACGGTCAGCGTGCGCCAGATCATCCGTGAGCTGGAGGCCTCGCAGGAACCCATGTGGAGTCCGGTGATCCTCAACGGTAGCCCGTTCGGTATGTTCGCCAACCACTCGCTGGTGATGGCTAACTATATTTCACGCGCCAATGCTGCCGTGATCGACCTTCGCCAGTTGCTGAACCAGGGCTGATGCCTATCCCGCCAAACGAGGCCGCGCACCGCGCCGCCTCGGACGCCGAGCAAATCGCGTGGGTCGATGAGCAGGATCGTCTGCTGGGTCCGATGGTTCGCTCCGATTTGCGCGACCAAGGCCTGATCGGGCGCGGCACGTACATTTTGCTGTTCAACAGTGCAGGCGAACTGTGCGTTCATCGACGCACCCTCAGCAAGGCTATTTATCCCGGTTACTGGGACGTGGCAGCCGGCGGCATGGTCCAGCCTGATGAAAGCTACGCCGAATCTGCTGCTCGCGAGCTGGAAGAAGAACTGGGTGTACGTGACGTGCTGTTGCAGGCACATGAGCGGTTTTTCTTTGATCAGCCGGGTAACCGCCTGTGGTGCGCGGTCTTTTCGGCGGTGTGGGACGGCCCTTTGATACTCCAGCCTGAAGAAGTGCAGGAAGCGCGTTTCATGCCTGTTCCTGAAGTGCTGCGTCAGGCCGGGCAAATGCCTTACTGCCCGGACTCGCTGGCTGCGCTGAAGCGTTATCTGGTGCAAATCCCGGTGGGGCAGTAAAGAAGTGCCCGGTAAAGCAGCGGTTCAGTAAATTGGACCCTGCGCCCCTTAGCAACGGGCCTGTTTGCCGTTACACTGCGCGACCTTTTCAAACTGTATCGGCCCTGCCGTTGCAGTAGCGCTGCCCCTGCCAGAGTGGGGCCTCGCGGTCGATGGCTGTTAAAGGCCCGACCCGTCTTCAGTCCTCAACAAGAGGATGTTACGTGGCTAAAAAAGCCGCTTCCCTCGCTGCCTTGGGTGGCCTGGTATTTTCGACCGACGCAGGGCGTCATTGCCCCGATTGTCGTCATCCCGTTGCCGACTGCACGTGCAAACAGACGGCTCTCCCGGAGGGCGATGGTGTTGCCCGTGTCCGCCGTGAAAGCAAGGGGCGTGGCGGCAAGACTGTCACGACCATTAGCGGTGTGCCCTTGGCCGAAGAGCCGCTCAAGGAGCTGGCCAAGGCCCTCAAGCAGCGCTGCGGTACTGGCGGATCGCTCAAGGACGGTGTGATCGAGATTCAGGGCGACCATGTCGAATTACTGCTGGCAGAGCTGGTCAAGAAAGGCTTCAAGGCTAAAAAGTCCGGCGGCTGAACCCGCGAATCAAATCGTCATTTCAACTCATTACAATGCGCCCAGCCGGCTTGAGGCTGGCGCAACGACTTTTTATAGGGGACTTCGATGTCCGTACGACGCACACGTAAAGACGATGGCAGCCAATGGACCGTTGCAGACAGCCGCAGCGTTTATGGCATTCGCCATTGGGGCGCTGGTTATTTTGCGATCAACGAGGCCGGTCGCGTTGAAGTTCGTCCCAATGGGCCAGACAGCTCGCCGATCGACCTCTACGAGCAGGTCGACAACCTGCGCAAGAGCGGCCTTTCGCTGCCTTTGCTGGTGCGTTTCCCAGACATCCTGCAAGACCGCGTGCGTCAACTGACCGGGGCGTTCGACAGCAACATTGCACGCCTCGAGTACCAGAGCCAGTACACCGCGCTGTACCCGATCAAGGTCAACCAGCAGGAAGCGGTGGTGGAAAACATCATCGCCACGCAAAACGTGTCCATTGGCCTGGAAGCCGGCTCCAAGCCCGAGCTGATGGCCGTGCTGGCACTGGCTCCCAAAGGCGGCACCATCGTCTGCAACGGCTACAAGGACCGCGAGTTCATCCGTCTTGCACTGATGGGCCAGAAGCTGGGCCACAACGTCTTCATCGTCATCGAGAAAGAATCCGAAGTCGAGCTGGTCATCGAAGAAGCCGCCGAGCTGAAAGTCGCCCCGCAGGTCGGCCTTCGCGTGCGCCTGTCTTCTCTGGCGTCCAGCAAGTGGGCCGACACCGGCGGTGAAAAATCCAAATTCGGGCTGTCGGCCGCGCAATTGCTGTCAGTGGTCGAGCGTTTCCGCAAGGCAGGCCTGGATCAGGGCATTCGTCTGTTGCACTTCCACATGGGCTCGCAGATCGCCAACCTGGCGGACTACCAGCACGGCTTCAAGGAAGCGATCCGCTATTACGGCGAACTGCGCAAACTTGGTCTGCCAGTGGATTACATCGATGTTGGCGGTGGTCTGGGCGTCGATTACGACGGCACGCACTCGCGCAACGCCAGCTCGATCAACTACGACATGGACGATTACGCCGGTGTCGTGGTCGGCATGCTCAAGGAGTTCTGCGACGCGCAGGGCCTGCCGCACCCGCACATTTTCTCGGAAAGCGGTCGCTCGCTGACTGCTCACCACGCCATGCTGGTGGTTCAGGTGACCGACGTCGAGAAGCATAACGACGAAGTTCCGGAAATCGCCGACAAGGAAAGCCTGCCGGAAACCGTGCAATGGCTGGTTGATCTGCTGGGCCCGACCGACATCGAGATGGTCACAGAAACCTACTGGCGCGCCACGCACTACATGAGCGACATCGCCGCCCAGTATGCCGACGGCAAGATCAGCCTGGCCGAAAAGGCACTGGGCGAGCAATGCTACTTCGCCGTCTGCCGCCGCCTGTACAACTCGCTGAAAGCCCGTCAGCGCTCGCATCGTCAGGTGCTGGACGAACTCAACGACAAGCTGGCCGACAAGTACATCTGCAACTTCTCGGTGTTCCAGAGCCTGCCGGACACCTGGGCCATCGGCCAGGTGCTGCCGATCCTGCCACTGCACCGCCTGAACGAAGAGCCCGTACGCCGCGCCGTGCTTCAGGACCTGACCTGCGATTCCGACGGCAAGATCAAGCAATACGTCGACGAGCAGAGCATCGAGACCAGCATGCCGGTGCATTCGCTGAACGAAGGCGAAGACTACCTGCTGGGGATCTTCCTGGTGGGCGCGTATCAGGAAATTCTGGGCGACATGCACAACCTGTTCGGTGACACCGATTCGGTGAACATCTACCAGAACCCGGACGGCAGCGTTTACCACGCCGGTATCGAAACCCACGACACCATCGAAGACATGCTGCGCTACGTGCATTTGTCGCCGGAAGAACTCATGACCCATTACCGGGACAAAGTCGCCAGCGCCAAGATCACCCCGCGCGAGCGCACCTACTTCCTCGACGCCTTGCGTCTGGGGCTGACGCGTTCATCGTACCTGTCGTCCTGACCCCCTATTTAAGGGAAAGGCTCGTCATTTCTCGTTCCCATGCCTGATGGGAACGAGAATTCCCCCCGGACGCTTCTCGTTCGTCCCGCTCGCCAAGCCATTCAGCGTAGTCCCCCGCCTCCATTTCTGTAGGCAACGTCCTTTTCTACCTCGCTTCGCGCTGCACCACCCGCCTTCTCCGCCAGAATCCTCGACCGCATTCCCGGAAGAGACACCTTTTATGACCGACCCAGCCAGCGTGCCGCTCCTTTGCCTGGAAATCGCCCGGCTGCAGCGCCGTTTTGAAGTGCTCTCATTCACTGCGACCGAAGCCATCAGCCAGCCGTTTTTGTTTGAGATAGAGATTATCGGCGACGGCTTCTATCTGGACCTGACCAGCATCATGTACCTGCCTGCCTTCCTGAACTTCGGCAACCAGCACGGCACACACGGGCAGATCCAGGCGGCGACACGCAAGCATTATCAGAGCGGGCCGGAGTGTTACACCGTGAGGCTGGGGCCACGTCTGAACTGCCTCGGGTTACGTCACAACTCGCGCCTGTTCCAGCACATGAGCGCCGTTCGCATCATCACTCAGGTGATGGAAGAACATGGCCTGAAAAAGAGCTTCCGTTTTG
Organism: Pseudomonas tremae; assembly: GCF_001401155.1. Classification (GTDB taxonomy): domain Bacteria; phylum Pseudomonadota; class Gammaproteobacteria; order Pseudomonadales; family Pseudomonadaceae; genus Aquipseudomonas; species Aquipseudomonas tremae. The sequence goes on along the minus strand of NZ_LJRO01000074.1, from coordinate 9,871 downwards.
ACCTGCGGACCGACTGCCACGAACGCGAAAGCTGCGTTCAGTATCAAGAGTCCGACCTGCAATTGGTCCAGCGCCTGTGTGCAGAAGAAAACATCCACTACCTCTTTATTCATTCCAGACGCCGCCACGAACTGATTTTCGGCACAGGCCTGCACGGGTTTCAGCGAAGCCCCATCGCACCCTGGCGCCAGTTTGCCGGGCAGTCGGGGGTGACGCGCTTTGCCGTCACCGATGCGCACAGCGCTGTTCCCGGCAGCCGCGCAGGCCAGCACGCCACCGGGCGCAGCACCTTGCCATTTGTGTCCTGCGGGCAACTGCTGCCGCTGGCCGGGCACCCGGAAAAAAGCTGGAATCGTCTGTGGCTGATCACCGGGGTCCGGCACCGCTTTACTGCTACTGAAGGCGGAGCCGAACGTTACCTGAACCGGTTTGAAGCCATACCGTGGGAAGCAGGGTTCAGCACGCCGGCACCGCTGCCACGCCATCCGGTTGCGCCCTTGCAGCAGGGCTGGATCGTCGGCACCCGCGATGAACCGACACGGCCTGATACCTCGGGCCGCGTACCGGTGCACCTCGAATGGTGCTCGCAGCCTGCAAGCAAACCCGATAGCTGCTGGCTGCACCTTGCTCCGGGCCTGAGCCTTGAATGCCGGAGCGGCATGGCCGTGCTGATAGGCTTTCCCGACGCCGACCGAACGCCGCCACAGATCATCGGTTACATGCCAGAGCAGGCACTCGAGGTTCCTGTCGAGGCTACTTCAGAATCTATCGACAACCTGCACATTCATCTCGACTGGCCATTGACCTCCGGGACCGAGCTGCAACTGGGCGACGGTCCAACCGTATACCTCGACGAAGGCAGCAGCCTGACGGTAGACACAGGTGCCAGCCATGTACACATCGACCATGACGGCATGACGCTGAGCAGCCCGCGCATCAGCTTCACCAGCAAAACGAACGACATCGAAAGTGATCCAGAAGCCAGCCAATGACGTAGGGGGTAATTGTTTGGCACTGAGGCGCAGAGAGGTTGTCTCAGAACTGTCCGAACTACCTGCCAGAGCCCTTTTACATGATCCGAGCGATTTTCCTGACACTGATGACCGGTGCAGTACTGGCAGCGTTGTCCGGCTGTTCACCGCTGAAGCTGCTTAATTCGTTGAATCCGACAGGTCCGGTCGACCACGTCTACGGCGTCGCCTACGGGCCGGACCCGCGCAATTCGCTTGATATCTACACGCCTAAATCGAAACCGGCCGACGCGCCGGTCGTGGTGTTTTTTTACGGCGGCAGCTGGAACAGCGGTTCGAAAGCCGACTACGCCTTCGTCGGAGAAGCGCTAGCGGCACGTGGCATGGTGGTTGTGATTGCCGACTACAGGCTCTATCCGCAGGTGCGTTACCCGAGTTTTCTGGAGGACTCGGCCAAGGCCTTGGCCTGGGCTCACAAAAACGCAAAAACCTACGGCGGCGACCCAGACCGGCTATACGTGATGGGCCACAGCGCAGGCGCTTACAACGCTGCAATGCTGGCACTCGATCCTCGCTGGCTGGCTCGTGAAGGGTTATCACCCTCCATTCTCAGCGGCTGGATCGGGCTGGCCGGGCCTTACGACTTCCTGCCCATCGAAAACCCGGACGTGAAACCGGTGTTCTTCTTTCCCGCCTCGCCGCCGGATTCGCAGCCCATCAACCACGTTACGGCCAACGCGCCGCCTGCGCTGCTGATGGCCTCGAACACCGACTCGCTGGTCAACCCCAAGCGCAACACCGGCGGTCTGGCCCAAAAGCTGCGTGCTGCGGGCGTTCCGGTGCGCGATCTGTATTTCTCCCGCACCAATCACGGCACGCTGGTCGGCGCATTCGCCAAACTGTTGAGTCGCCTGGCGCCGGTGGCCGACGAAGTGGACATGTTCGTCAAACACACCCCTCAAACACATGCTGAAGCCGAAGAATCGAAGCCGAAGCCTCAGTGAACGAACCATCCGTCTTTGCGCGTGAGACGCCAGGCGATCATGCCAAGGCTCAGGCCGCGCAGCAGGGTGAATGCCAGGAATGTCAGCCACAGCGCGTGATTGCCGTGGCTCGAAGCCAGCCAAGCGAAGGGCGCGATGCCTGCCGCGCTGAGTAACATCGCGTTGCGCATTTCTCGGGCGCGAGTGGCACCGATGAACAGACCGTCCAGCAAATAGCTCCAGACAGCCAGCAAAGGCATCAGCGCCAGATAAGGCAGGTACGTCATCGCCGTTGCCCGGACCTCGGGAATGTCGGTCTGCAGGCTGACGAAACCATGCCCGCCAATCAGAAACAGCAAGGCGAACCCCACGCTGGCAATCAGCGACCAGCCCCCCGCCACTACCAGCGAGCGCCGCAAGGTGTCGCGATCACGCGCGCCTATGGCGTGGCCGCACAGCGCTTCGACCGCATGCGCCAGCCCGTCCAGCGCATGAGCCGTCAACAGCAGGCCGTTGAGCAGCAGCGCATTGGCAGCAACCGTTGCGTCACCCAGACGAGCGCCCTGCACGGTAATCAGAAACATCACCGATTGCAGGGCCAGTGTGCGCAAAAAAATGTCGCGATTGACCGCCAGCAACGGTCGCCAGTTGCTCCAGAGCTTCAGGGCCGACCATACAATCCGGCCCGGCCAAGCGCGCAGTGTCTTGCGAGCCAGCACCAGACCGAGCACCACACCGGTCCATTCCGCCAGCACGGACGCACGTGCAGAGCCAACCACGCCCCAGTCCAGCCCCATCACGAACCAGAGGTTGAGCACAATATTCACCAGGTTGGTGACGAGCAGAATGGCCAGTGGCGCTCTGGCGTTTTGTGCGCCCAGAAACCAACCAACCAGTGCGTAACTGGCTAACGCCGCAGGCAGACCGAACAGGCGGGTGTGGAAGAAATCCAGGGTCATCTGTTGCAGGTCGGCAGACGGCTGCATCATTGCCAGCGCCAGGTGGCTGAACGGCAAGGCGATAACGCCCAGCAGGAACGCCAACCCGACGGCCAGCAGCAACCCCTGCAAGAGAATCCGGCGCAGCGCTGCACTGTCCCCACGCCCCGCCGCCTGCGCGGCAAAACCGGTAGTGCCCATGCGCAGAAAGCCCATCGCCCAGGCGAGAAAGGTATACAGCGTCGCTCCGACGGCCACGGCACCCAACTGATGAGCATGGGGTAAATGGCCGATCACCGCACTGTCGACCAGCGCCACCAGCGGAACGGAAATATTCGACAGAATCATCGGCGTCGCCAGCGACCAGACACGACGATGGGTTGGACGATGACGCCAGTCAGTGAGCAACGTGGACATAAGAACTCCCGGCAAGGCGGGCATTGTAACGAGGAAGCGCAGATTTGTGACGTAGAGCGTCAGCCAAGGCATTCCTGTGCTGGAGCGCAAGGAAAGATAATCCCGACTACCCTTCCCACGCTCTGCGCAACTGCGTCCGGGCACAGACTGCTGAATCTGACAGTAATACTTGTCATCACGACTGTTATATAGTCGCCTCCTCTCCACCGCTGCCGACGAGTGCCCCATGTTAAACAAAGGATTGTTTCTGGCCTGCGCGCTCGCGCTGCTGAGTGCCTGTGATTCTTCCAGCACGGACAAACCGTCCGCCGCCGGGGCGCCTGCGACACAGGCAGCGATCACCGATACAAAGCCCAAATCCGCTGTCGACCTCGCTGCGCTCAGCAAGCGTTACGCGGGTCGTGAGCTGACTGTCATCGACGTATCGGAAATACAGCTGGACGGCGCCAGCGCGCTGTCGGTGAGCTTTTCCGTGCCGCTGGACCCGGAACAGAAGTTCGCTGAAAAACTTCATCTGGTGGACAGCAAGAGCGGCAAGGTCGATGGCGCCTGGGAGCTGTCGGACAACCTCATGGAGCTGCGTCTGCGCCATCTGGAGCCGCAGCGCAAGCTGGTGCTGACCGTCGATGCAGGCCTGCAAGCAGTCAACAAGGCCGGACTGGCAAACGAATACATCAGCCGTCTGGAAACCCGCGACCTGCAAGCCACCGTCGGCTTTGCCAGCCGTGGCAGCCTGTTGCCGACCCGACTGGCTGAAGGTCTGCCGGTCATCGCCTTGAACGTCGATAAAGTGGATGTCGAGTTCTTCCGGGTCAAACCCGACTCGATGCCGAACTTCCTTGCCCAATGGGACGGCGCGTCGAGCCTGTCCAGCTACAGTTCGGAAGAACTGCTGCCCATGGCCGATCTGGTCTATAGCGGCCGTTTCGACCTTAAGCCCGCGCGCAATACCCGCGAAACCGTACTGCTGCCGATTGCCGGTATCAAGGCCCTGCAACAACCAGGCGTCTACCTGGCGGTGATGCGCGCCTCGGGCACTTACAGCTACTCGCAACCGGCCACTCTGCTTACCCTCAGCGATATCGGTCTGTCGGTGCATCGTTACAGCAATCGCCTGGATGTGTTCACTCAGGCGCTTGAGGGCGGCAAGGCCTTGGGCGATATCAACGTCGATGTGTATGACGACAGTGGCAAGGTCGTCGCTCAGGGCAAGACCGACAGCGATGGCCATGCGCAACTGCCGCTGCCTGCCAAGGCTGCGGTGGTGCTGGCGCACAAGGATGAACAGACCAGCATGCTGCGCCTGAACAGCTCGGCGCTGGACCTGGCCGAGTTCGACATCTCCGGCCCGCAGGCACATCCGCTGCAATTCTTCATTTTCGGACCGCGAGACCTCTATCGCCCCGGCGAAACCGTGCTGCTCAACGGCCTGCTGCGCGACGGCGATGGCAAAAACGTCAAACCACAACCGATCACCGTCGAAGTTCGCCGTCCTGACGATCAGGTGAGCCGCAAGTTTGTCTGGGAAGCCGACAGCAATGGTTTCTACCAATATCAATTGCAGCTTGCCGAGGAGGCACCGACCGGACGCTGGCAGCTGGTGTTCGACCTCGGTGATGGCAAGCCTCAGCTCTACGAGTTCAAGGTCGAAGACTTTCTTCCAGAGCGCCTGGCGCTGGAACTCAAAGGCAGCGACGAGCCAGTCGCGCCAGCTGAAAATCCTCAATTCGACGTCACCGGGCGCTACCTGTACGGCGCGCCAGCCTCAGGCAACACCCTGACAGGCCAGGTTTACGTCCGTCCATTGCGCGAAGCGGTGGGCAAACTGCCGGGCTATCAGTTCGGCTCGATCACCGAAGCAGACCTCAAGCACGACCTGGAGCTTGAACCCTTCACACTGGATGCCGAAGGTCACGCGACGCTCTCCGTGCAGAGCCAATGGGCACAGGCCCGGTCTCCGCTGCAACTGATTCTGCAGGCCAGCCTGCAGGAGTCCGGCGGTCGTCCGATTACCCGCCGTCTGGTGCAGCCAATCTGGCCCGCCGAGCATTTGCCCGGCGTACGTGCGCTATTCGGCAGCAGCACTGGCGACGACGATTACGACGACGAAGCCGGAAAGGGCGAAGCCCAGACCAATGGCGATGGCCCGGCCGAGTTCGAAATCGTGATGGCTGACGCTGCGGGCAACAAGCTGGCCGCTGATAACGTCAAGGTCAGGCTGATACGTGAACGCCGCGACTACTACTGGAACTACTCGGCCGATGATGGCTGGAGTTACCATTTCAACGAGAAATTCCTCAACCTGAATGAGGAAACCCTCACTGTCGCCAAGGATTCCAGCGCCAAAATCAGCTTCCCGGTCGAATGGGGTCCATACCGCGTAGAAGTGGAAGACCCGTCCACCGGCATGGTCAGCAGCCTGCGCTTCTGGGCAGGCTATCGCTGGCAGGACAACACCGACGGCGGCGCGGTCAGGCCGGATCAGGTCAAGCTGGCGCTAGATAAACCGGCCTACAACGATGGCGATACCGCCAAAGTGACGGTTACGCCTCCGGCCGCGGGCAAGGGCTATCTGTTGATCGAGTCCAGCGAAGGCCCGCTGTGGTGGAAGGAAATCGACGTACCTGCGGAAGGCAAGTCGTATGAAATCCCGCTGGACAAGCAATGGACGCGTCATGACCTGTATGTCACCGCACTGGTGATTCGTCCCGGCGAGCGCAAGGCCAACGTCACGCCGAAGCGTGCTGTGGGCGTGCTGCATCTGCCGCTGGACCGCGCGCAGCGCAAACTGGCGCTGAGTGTCACCGCGCCCGAGAAGATGCGTCCCAAACAGCCGCTCAAGCTCAAGGTTGTCGCCAAAAACGCTGACGGCAGCGTGCCCAAAGAGGTACGAGTACTGGTTTCGGCAGTGGATGTCGGCATTCTCAACATCACCCGCTATGCAACGCCCGATCCGTTTGCCAGCCTGTTCGGGCGCAAGCAGTACGGTGCTGACCAACTGGATATCTATGGCCAGTTGATCGAAGCGGGCCAGGGTCGTCTTGCCAGCATGGCGTTTGGCGGCGATGCGCTGGCCAAGGGCGGTAAACGCCCGGATACCAGTGTCACCATCGTCGCGCTGCAAAGTGCGCCGGTGACATTGAACGAGGCGGGCGAAGGTGAAGCCAGCGTCGATATACCGGACTTCAACGGTGAGCTGCGCATCATGGCTCAGGCCTGGACCGACGACCGTTACGGCATGGCCGAAGCGAAAACTGTGGTAGCTGCGCCGATCATCGCCGAACTGTCGACGCCACGCTTTTTGGCTGGTGGCGACCAGACCAGCGTTGCGCTGGATATTTCGAACCTGTCGGGCAAAGCGCAGAAACTGGACGTGAAAATCAGTGCCGAAGGCCAGTTGAGCATCCCTGGGGGTGATCAGAGCAAGCCCTTGCAGCTCAAACAGGGCCAGCGCATCACCCTGAAAGTGCCAGTGCTGGCGCAAGGCGGCCTGGGTCAGGGCAAAATCAAGGTGCAGGTAGAAGGCCTCGATCTGCCGGGCGAAAACCTGCCGGCCTTTACCCGCGAATGGACCGTCGGCGTGCGTCCTGCCTACCCGGCGATGCTCAAACATTACCGTGCCACTCTCAATGATCAGCCCTGGAGCCTGCCGGAAGGCGCGCTGGAGGCCTTCGAGCCTGCCGGACGTGAAGCGCTGCTGTCGCTGTCAAGCCGTCCGCCGCTGAACCTTGGCGAACAGATCCGGGCACTGAAAGCCTATCCATACGGTTGCCTGGAACAGACCGCCAGCGGCCTCTACCCGTCGTTGTATGCCGACGCTGCAACCCTCAAGCGTCTGGGCCTGACTGGCGAGCCGGAGGCCGAGCGAAAGCGCAAAGTCGAGATCGGTATCGAGCGCCTGCTGGGCATGCAGCGCTATAACGGCAGCTTTGGGCTGTGGGGCTCGGACAGCGAAGAAGAGTACTGGCTGACTGCCTACGTCACGGACTTCTTGCTGCGCGCCCGCGATCAGGGCTTTGCCGTGCCGCCGGATGCGCTGAAAAAAGCCAACGAACGCCTGCTGCGCTATTTGCAGGATGCAGGGCAGATTCAGGTCAATTACAGCCAGAACGCCGAACATACGCGCTTTGCGGTCCAGGCGTATGCAGGTCTGGTGCTGTCGCGCAGTCAACAGGCGCCGCTGGCGGCGCTACGCAGCCTGTTCGACCGCCGCAGCGATGCGCGCTCAGGTCTGCCGCTGGTGCAGCTGGCCGTTGCGCTGGAGAAGATGGGCGACAAGCCGCGTGCCGATCTGGCCCTGACTGCAGGTCTGGCGGTTGGTCGCAAGAACGAGTGGCTGGCCGACTATGGCAGTTCGCTACGCGATCAGGCGCTGATTCTTGCATTGCTGGAAGAGAACGACCTTGCCAAGGACAAGCGCGAAGAGCGTCTGTTTGCCCTGGCCGATGAAGTCGCGGCCAACCGCTACCTGTCCACTCAGGAAAGCAACTCGCTGTTCCTCGCCGGTCGTAACCTGCTGAGCAAACCGGAGCAGGACTGGACCGCAAGTATCGCCAGCGGCACCGAAACCCGCGAACTGAGCAACAAGCAGCCAGGCCTCAAGCTGGATGGCGCTCTGCTGGCCTCGCCCCTGTCGGTTCACAACCAGGCACGCGAGCCGCTCTATCAGCAGCTGACGGTCTCGGGCTATCCGGCCCAGGCACCTGCGTCCGGCGGTGAGAACCTGAGCATTCGTCGAGAATACCTAAACCTGAGCGGCGCGCCGCTGAATGTCGGCGCGTTGAAAACCGGGCAACTGGTGCTGGTGCATCTGGAGATCGGTGCAAAGCAGCGTGTGCCAGATGCCTTGGTAGTGGACTTGCTGCCGGCAGGCCTGGAACTGGAAAACCAGAACCTGGCGCAAAGCTCGGCCAGCCTGGAAGACGCCAGCGAAGAGGTGAAGACCATCCGGGCTTCGATGGAAAACGCCGGAATCAAGCATCAGGAATACCGCGGCGATCGCTACGTGGCCGCGCTGGATATCGACGGCAGCAGCAGCGTGCATCTGCTCTACCTGGCACGGGCCGTCACGCCCGGCACTTACCGCGTACCGCCGCCGCAAGTGGAGTCGATGTATCGCCCGAACTGGCAGGCTCTGGGTGAAACGCCTGCGCAGATGGTAGTGAAGGGGAAATGATCGCTAATTTATTTATCCGAATGTGTAACTGAGGGAGCGAACCAGGCGAGGCTTCGCGTGTTCGCGAAAGGGCCGGTACATCTGCTGAAGATATACCGGTCGCAATAGAGCCTTCGCAAACACGTTCGCTCCCGCAGAGGGAGCGCACTGGTGACATCTCAACCCATCAATGAATAATCCAGCTCAGCAACCACAGGCCCAGGGCCAGCCAAATGATCCCGAGGATGATCGAAGCACGCATGAATGCCCTGACGGCCGAATACAGCAGCATCAGACCAATGATCAGCGCAACGATGCTGATCAGCGAGGTGTCCATGCCCAGCGTACGCGACAGACCGTCGACAAAGTTTCCGCCGGCATGGGTAAACCCGTTGAACAGCCACGCCAGGCCATCGATGAAGAAGCGAATCACCGCGCCGATGGCTTGTCCGAGCCATTCAAAAAAGCCTTCTACCTGCATATGTGCGTCCTGATTGGGGTCGTGAAGAAGATGATCTGCTCGCTTTGGCCGTCGCCAGGCGTGTCAGGTTCCGTGGATCATAAAGGCTCTTTGTGTTGAAACCTGAATTTCTTCTGCGCCTCATGCAAAAACTCAAATGGCTGGCAGGCGGTACTTTGCTGCTGATCGCGCTGCTCTGGCTGGCTGATCGCGTGTGGCCACTGCCGCTACCCAAGGATGATCTGGCGCGGGTCGTGCTGGCTGAAGACGGCACGCCGCTGTGGCGCTTTGCCGATGCCAGCGGCGTCTGGCGCTATCCGGTCACTCATGAACAGGTTTCGCCGTATTACCTGGAAGCGCTGCTGACCTACGAAGACCGCTGGTTCTACCGCCACCCCGGCGTGAACCCGCTGGCGCTGGGGCGTGCCAGCTGGCAAAACCTCAGTGGGGCCCGGGTTTTTTCAGGGGGCAGCACGCTGTCGATGCAGGTTGCCCGCTTGCTTGATCCGCATTCACGTACCCTGCCCGGCAAGCTTCGCCAGTTATGGCGCACGGTGCAGCTTGAGTGGCATTTATCCAAGGATCAGATCCTTGACCTGTACCTGAACCGGGCGCCGTTCGGCGGCACGCTGCAAGGTGTGGCTGCCGCCAGTTGGGCGTATCTGGGCAAGTCGCCGCAGAACCTGACCCGCGCTGAGGCTGCACTGTTGGCGGTGCTGCCGCAGGCGCCGAGCCGCTTGCGCCCGGACCGTCACCCGCAGCGCGCACAGCTGGCGCGCGACAAGGTTCTCAGGCGCCTGGCCGAATTCAAGGTATGGCCGCAAGGCAGTGTGGCCGAGGCGCTGGAAGAGCCGCTGTGGCTGGCGCCGCGGCAGGAACCCAGCCTCGCCCCCTTGCTGGCCCGCCGTTTGAATAGACCAGCCAGCCCGCCGCTGATCCGCACCACA